>NZ_JANTYV010000001.1:1080825-1812080 GCF_024806475.1 Xanthomonas sp. 4461
AGGAGCGCACCCGGGCGCAACCAAGCATTGCCGGTAACGCCACCTCGCGCCCAGGTGCGCTCCTACGCGGAGCAAGCGTGCCTGCCCGCCATGCTTGATCCGAAACACGCCGCAGAACGACAAGCCGTACCGCAGGCCATCGCGCAAATCCCCGGACCACCGTAGGAGCGCACCCGGGCGCGACCAAGCATTGCCGGTAACGCCACCGCGCCCAGGTGCGCTCCTACGCGGAGCAAGCGTGCCTGCCCGCCATGCTTGATCCGAAACACGCCGCAGAACGACAAGCCGCACCGCAGGCCATCGCGCAAATCCCCGGATCACCGTAGGAGCGCACCCGGGCGCGACCGAGCATTGCCGGTAACGCCACCTCGCGCCCGGGTGCGCTCCTACGCGGAGATGGCTTGCCGGGAGTGGGGGTTAATCCAGAAACCGCGTGCGCTGCTCGGGTGTGGGCAGCATGCAGTGCTCGGTCCGGCCGAACCAGCGATAGCGATTGCGTGCGATCAGGCGGTAACCGATATCGCGCAGGCCGCGTGGCACCACGCGCAACACGGTGACCAGGTGCCACAAGCCACCCAATCCCGCCAGCACACGCACGATGGCATCGCTGTCGGTCCAGGCTCCGGTGTCGTCCACCAGCAGAAACGACAACGGATCATCCGGATCCAGCCCATGCTGCTGCAGCAGCGTGTGCCCGGCTTGCCCCTGCATCGCGGCAAAGCGATAACGCCCGCGCCGATCGTGGCGCAGCAGGAACGTGACCCAGCCATTGCACAGCAGGCACACGCCATCGAACACGATGGTTGCCGACGCACTGCGCGTATCAACCTGCGGCGATTCAACCTGGCTCAAGCCAACCCTCGTAGCGAATGAACGGCCCCACCAGCGGCAGGTGCACGTCGACGAAAAATCCATAGCGGCCGGTGTCGGCATGTTCCCGGCAACGCACCTGCTCGAACCAGCGCGCGGGTAGCGGAATCACGCCGAACGCCCATACGCGCGTGGCCTGCCAGTACAACGCGTCGGCATCGGCACGTAGCGCGAATTCGAAACGCACCGCCCCCAGGTGCTCGCGCAGTGCGCCCCCCTGCCGCCACAACCGCGAATACATCGGCAACCCAGCAAACCGCCGATGCCAACGTTCGCCGTGCGCATCGACCAGAAATTCCACCTCGACATCCACCTCGCCACTGCGCGGCAACCGGCTCAACAGCGCCAGCAACGGCACCAATGCGTGGCGGCCGCGCTGGATCTGCGCCCTTCCGACGAAGGTCTGCCGCTGCTGCACCGAATGCAGCGCGCGCACCTGCGCGGGCAGCTGCGCAAACGCAGCCTGGCCCACTATTTGCGCAAACAGCGGCGCGCTCAGGGCGCGATCCAGGCCAGCGTGGCCATGCGTCCGCTGCGACGATCGCGGCGATGCGAAAAAAAGCGTTGCGGATCGGAAATGGTGCACAGCCCGCCGCCATGGATCGCGCGGGCCGGCACGCCGGCACGCTGCAGGCGCTGGCGCGCCAGCGCATACAGATCCACCCGCCAATGCCCCGGCCGCGTGGCGCTGAAGGCGGCCTGCGCCTGTGCGTCATCGGCGAGGAAGGCGTCGAACACGTCCTGACCGATTTCATACGCCTGCGGTCCGGCTGCCGGCCCCAGCCATGCGACCAGCCGCGACGCCGGCGTGCGCATGGCGGCCACGCTGCGCTCCAGCATGCCGTCGGCCAGCCCACGCCAGCCGGCGTGCGCTGCGGCCACTTCGCTGCCGTCTACAGCCGCCAGCACCGCCGGCAGGCAATCGGCAGTCAGGATCGCCAGCACCACGCCAGGCACGGCAGTGACCGCCGCATCGGCCGCGGGCTCGAACGCAGCGGGCGCGTGATCGTCTGCTGGAGCCGACTGCGCACCCGGTGCAAGCGGCGGCGCTTCGACGCGCACGACCTCGACGCCGTGCACCTGCCGCAACCAGTGCGGCGCGCTCGGCAACGCCAGCGCCTGGGCCAGCTGTGCCCGGTTGCGCTCCACCTGCTCGGGCGTATCGCCATCGGCACTGTTGCGATTGCCGAGGTTGAGCGTGTCGAACGGCGCCAGCGAGCCGCCCAGGCCGTAACGCAAGGTGGTCAGCGCCTGGATACGCGGTGGCGCCGGCCAGTCGGCCGGCAGCACGAACGGTGCAGCCACTGCCATGTCAACGGCGCGCCAGCTCGGCCGCGCGTGCACTGTCGTCGCGCAGCGCGGTCATCAGCCGCTGCAGGTCGGCCGGCACCGGCGCGCTGGCGCGCACCGGCTCACCGCTGACCGGGTGCAGGAATTCCAGGGTTTCGGCATGCAGCGCCTGGCGCTTGAAGGTGCGCAGTTCGTGCACCAGCTCGTCGGTGGCGCCCTTGGGCAGCTTGAGTGCGCCGCCGTACAGCGGGTCGCCGACGATCGGCGATTTCAGGTGCGCCATGTGCACGCGGATCTGGTGCGTACGCCCGGTTTCCAGCCGGCACTCCAGCGCGGTGTGCGCGCGGAAGCGCTCGCGCAGGCGGTAATGGGTGACCGCATCGCGGCCGTCGTCGCGCACAGCCATCTTCAGGCGATCGCGCGGATGGCGGTCGATCGGCGCATTGGCGGTGCCGCCGGAGACCAGCGCACCGACCACCACCGCCAGATACTGGCGATGCACATCGCGCGCGGACAGCTGCTCCACCAGGGCGGTCTGCGCCTGCACGGTGCGGGCGACCACCATCACGCCGCTGGTGTCCTTGTCCAGCCGATGCACCACGCCGGCGCGCGGCACCGCCGACAGCGCCGGGTCGCGGAACAGCAGCGCATTGACCAGGGTGCCGTCCGGGTTGCCGGCGCCCGGGTGCACCACCAGGCCGGCCGGCTTGTCGATCACCAGCACCTGATCGTCTTCGTACAACACGTTCAGCGGGATGTCCTGCGGCGCCGCATGGGTCTGGGTTTCCAGCACCACCTGCAGCTGCACGCTCTCGCCGCCGCGCAAGGTGTCGCGCGGACGCGCCATTTCGCCATCCAGCAGCGCATCGCCGGACTTGATCCACTCCGACAGCCGCGAGCGCGAGAATTCGGGGAACAGCTCGGCCAACACCGCGTCGAAACGGCGCCCTGCGGCGTTATCGGGCACGATGGCCTGACGGATGGACGGGTCGATGGGGTCGGCAGATGGGTCAGACATGGACACTGGCACTCGGGCAAAAACGGGAATTTGGGGGTCCGCGCGGCAGGAGTCAGTCGCCGGACAGGCCACTAGGCTATCATCGCGCTTTCGTTTTCCTGACGCGTCCTGCCCAGACCCATGATCCGACGGTCCACGTTTTCCGCGCCTGCGCGCCTGATTGCCCTCATGCTGGTCATGGCGTTCGTCGTCACCGGCTGCCACCGCGGCGCCAAGGACAAGAATCCCGACGAGGGCATGCCGGTCGAGCAGCTCTACGGCAAAGGCCACGGCCTGATGGAGAAAGGCAACTGGGCCGGCGCCGAAGCCAGCTACAAGCGCCTGATCGCCCAGTACCCGTATGGTCCGTACACCGAGCAGGCGATGATCGAAACCGCCTACGCGCAGTACAAGGCCGGCAAGCACGACGATACGGTGTCCAGCGTCGACCGCTTCATCCGCACCTATCCCACGCACCGTAATATCGCGTACCTGTACTACCTGCGCGGGCTGGCCAACAGCAACCGCGACACGGTGTTCCTGCGCCGGGTGTGGTCGCTGGATCCGAGCCGTCGCGACCTGTCCTCGCCGCAGCAGGCCTACAACGACTTCAACACGGTCACCGACCGTTATCCCAACAGCCGCTACGCACCGGACGCGCGCAAGCGGATGATCGAGCTGCGCGACGTGTTCGCCCAGCACGAACTGGACAACGCGCTGTACTACCTGCGCCGCAACGCCTGGGTGTCCGCAGCCGGTCGTGCCAACTATCTGCTGGAAACCTACCCGCAGAGCGCCTATCAATACGATGCCGTTGCGGTCCTGGCCGAGGCCTATACGCACCTGGGCAACAAGACCCTGGCCGCAGACGCGCGCCGCGTGCTGGAGCTCAACAGCCCGCAGCACCCGTGGCTGACCGGCGACTGGCCGAAGTACCCCTGGGCGATCCGCAAGCTCAACCCGTTCGCCGGCGAGAAGTCCGCCGCTACCGGTCAGCGCAATGCACAGATGAATCGCGACTGAGATCATCAGTCGCCGGTGTCATGAGAAAGGGGCCGCAAGGCCCCTTTTCTATTGCGGCGACGCGGATGCAGCCACACGCCTGCGGACGGCGCGCTGATTGCCGCAGGCGCTTGTGGGGTCTGACGACGGCGACGCCTGATCGACCGGGAGATTGCCTGTCCAGCATCGCGCGTCTGCGCCCCCCCTGCCCCGTAGCGCGGGTCGCAGCGACCTGCGACAGCTGCGGGCACGTCGCAAGACCCGGCACCAGATCACCGAACCGCTCCTGCGCGCTGCCTATACTCGGTCTGAACAAGATCCGACTCCCCGCTGGCGTCAGCTCAGGAGGCCGCATGTCTCGCCGCACCGCCCCGTTCGTGCTCGCCCTGTTGCTGGCAGCAATAGCCACGTCTACTACCGCCGCGCCCATCGTCTACGGCGTCAACGCCCACGACAACCGCCCTGGCTATCCCATGAGCCAGGCCGAGGCACGCTTCAAGCTGCTGGCGGCACGCAATCTGCGCAGCTACCGATTCGATGTGGATCCGCGCGACTACGCAACGCTCGATACGCTGGTCCCACTGGCGCGCAAGTACGGCATCACGCTGCGCCCGATGGTCTATCCGATGTCGCGCGAGATCGGGTATCAACTGGCGCGCCGCTATGCGGCCGACATCAAGGTCTGGGAGATCGGCAACGAACAGGACCTGGTACGCGCCGAGGCCGATGCCCGCATCGCCGCAATGACCACCATGTATCTGGGCATGCGCCAGGCTTCCAACGAACTGGGCGCCGGGCTGCGTTTCACCATCAACATCACCGCCTGCAACAGCGACGACCGCAGCGTCAACGCGCGCTGCCCGGGCGACCGCAATGGCTCGCTGTGGTTCCTGGCCAAGGCCAAGGCGGCCGGCTTCGACTTCGACCACATCAGTTTCCACTACTACGCCTTCCACCACGACGCCGGCTACTGGACCGAGTTGTATCTGGGCCAGCTGCGCACGGCGGCGCAGACCTACAAGACGCCGGTGTTCTTCAACGAACTGAACTGTGCGGAGATCTACACGGGCAATACCACCGGCGGCGCGCAAGGCGATGGCGGCTGCTACGACAGCCTGGCGCAGCTGCTGCGCAATGTGCGCACCAACTATGCCGACGTTGTGTCGGAGATCAATGTCTACGAGTTGCTGGACCAGACCACCATCCAGGGCGCGGAAGGCCACTTCGGCCTGATGTACGACCTGACGCGGCCCAAGCCGACCCTGGAGCTGCTCACCCGCTTCGCCCAGGCGCCGGCCGCCGCAGCGGTGGCCGATGCGCCGGGTTACCGGCCCGAATAGCCGTTCGGGCTACTGACCGGTATAGCCATTGGTGATCGGGTAACGCCGCTCGCGACCGAACGCACGCCGCGACACCTTCGGCCCGGGCGCAGCCTGATGGCGCTTCCATTCGTTGATGCGCACCAGGCGCAGCACATGTTCGACGGTGTCGGCCGCGTAGCCGGCGGCGACGATCTCATCGCGCGACTGCTCCTGGTCGACATAGCGGTACAGGATGCCGTCGAGTACATCGTAGGGCGGCAGCGAATCCTGGTCGGTCTGGTTGTCGCGCAACTCGGCCGATGGCGGACGCGAGATCACCGCTGGCGGAATGACCGGCGCACCGCCGACGGTGTTGCGCCATTTCGCCAAGCCGAACACTTCAGTCTTGTACAGATCCTTCAGCGGCGCGTAGCCACCGCACATATCGCCGTAAATGGTGGCGTAACCCACTGCGTATTCGCTCTTGTTGCCGGTGGTCAGCAGCAGCCCGCCAAACTTGTTGGACAGCGCCATCAGGATCACGCCACGGCTGCGCGACTGCAGGTTCTCTTCGGTGATATCCGGCTGGGTGCCCTCGAACATAGGCCCCAGCGCGGCGAGCAAGCCTTCGAAGGCCGGCTCGATCGCGATGGTTTCCAGCTTCACGCCCATCGCGCGGCATTGTTCCTCGGCCAGATCGTTGGACAGACCGGCGGTGTAGCGCGACGGCAGCCGCACGGCGGTGACGTTATCGCCACCCAGCGCATCGACCGCCATCGCCAGTACCAGCGCCGAATCGATACCGCCGGACAGCCCCAGCCACACCTTGCTGAAGCCGTTCTTGCGGCAGTAATCCTGCAGGCCACGCACCACCGCGCGCCAGGCCAGCGCGTCCATGCTCTCGTCGCCATCGTCCACCCACACCACCGGGGTGAAGCGGCGTTCGCCGGCGGCGTAGTCCACCACCAGCCATTGATCGACAAACGCGGCGGCGGCCGGATGCACCGTGCCATCGCCGTCGGCCACCACCGAGGCGCCATCGAACACCAGCGCGTCCTGGCCGCCGACCACGTTGAGGTAGGCGATTGCCGCCCCGCTCTCGCGCGTGCGCTCGGCCAACAGCGCGTCGCGCTGCGCGTGCTTGCCGCGCTCGTAGGGCGAGGCATTGGGCACCAGCACCAGTTCGGCGCCGGCCTGCACGGTCTTGGCCAGCGGCTCGGCAAACCACAGGTCTTCGCAAATGACGACACCCACCTGCACGCCCTTGATCGTGACGAGGCAGTTGTCGCCATCCGGGTCCACGTCGAAATAACGCCGTTCGTCGAATACCGCGTAGTTGGGCAGTTCGCGCTTGCGGTAGGTCGCCTCGATGCGCCCGTCGCGCAGCACGCTGGCGGCGTTGTAGACCACGCTGCCGGCACTCTGTGGCCAGCCGACCACCGCGACGATGCCGCGGGTACTCGCCGCGATGCGCGCCAGCGCCTGCTCGCAGTGCGCCAGAAATCCCGGACGCAGCAGCAGATCTTCCGGCGGGTAGCCGCTGATCGCCAGTTCGGGGAACAGCACGATGTCGGCCTCGAACTCATCGCGCGCCGTGGCAATGAACTCGATGATGCGATCGGTATTTTTTGCCACCGCCCCAACCGGGAAGTCGAACTGGGCCATGGCGATGCGGAGGGTCTGGGACATATCGGCAGCCTTTTGCAGATTCCTACCGAACGCCGGAAGGAGGAAGAGAGAAGCGGGCAACGCCCAGCCGTTGCGCAATCGCGTCGCAGACAGCGTCGGTGCGCACCAGCACCTCATTATTCCAGAAGCGCAGCAGCTGGAAGCCCCCGCGGTGCAGGAAGACATCGCGCGCGGCGTCCGCGCGGGGCAGCAGGTGCTGGCTGCCGTCGATTTCGACGATTAACGCCTGGGCAAGGCAGACGAAATCGACGATATAGGGCCCGATGGGGAACTGACGCCGGAATTTGAAGCCAAGCAGGCGTCGATCTCGCAACCGATACCAAAGCGCGTGCTCGGCTGCGGTCATCTCACGACGCAGGTGCTTGGCGAATCCGGTCTTGCCGGCGTGGCGCATCGGCATGCTCGGCAGGGGGTATCGCCAAGGTGGCTTGTACCGCCCGGGTAGCGCCATCGGTGTTGATGGCGCCTTGGCGTCGGAGATCGCCGCGTGGGAAGCGCCCTCACCCCTACCCCTCTCCCGCAAGCGGGAGAGGGGATGTCGCAGCCGGTGGGCGCTTGGGCAGCGGGAGTTGCACGACCGTGGCGTGCTTCGTCGATCAAGCAGGCGACAGCCAGCCTGGCATTCCTCGGGAACATGATCTCAGCCCCCCGCTGTTGCTGTTGCTGTTGCTGTTGCTGTTGCTGTTGCTGGTGCTGGTGCTGGTGCTGGTGCTGGTGCTGGTGCTGGTTCTGGTGCTGTTGCTGGTGCTGTTGCTGGTGCTGGTGCTGTTGCTGTTGCTGTTGCTGTTGCTGTTGCTGTTGCTGTTGCTGTTGCTGTTGCTGTTGCTGGTGCTGTTGCTGGTGCTGTTGCTGGTGCTGGTGGTGCTGGTGCTGGTGCTGGTGGTGGTGGTGCTGTTGTTCTTGCTGTTGCTCCCTTCTCCCGCCTGCGGGAGAAGGTGCCCGAAGGGCGGATGAGGGCACGCCTCCAAGCACCAACAAAAAAGGCCGCCCGAAGGCGGCCTCTCTGACGCTCGCACGCTTGCGCGCGCGGCGTGCTTACTTCACCAGCGCAGCGATCGCCGCACCCAGATCGCCCGGCGAACGGACGGTCTTGACGCCAGCGGCTTCCATCGCCGCGAACTTGCCTTCGGCAGTGCCCTTGCCGCCCGATGCGATCGCACCGGCGTGGCCCATGCGCTTGCCGGCCGGCGCCGAGGCACCGGCGATGAAGCCGACGACCGGCTTCTTCACGAACTGCTTGATGTACTCGGCGCCAGCTTCCTCGGCGTCGCCACCGATTTCGCCGACCATGATGATGCCTTCGGTCTGCGGGTCTTCGTTGAACAGCTTGAGGCAGTCGACGAAGTTCAGGCCGTTGATCGGGTCACCACCGATGCCGATGCAGGTCGACTGGCCCAGGCCCACTTCGGTGGTCTGCTTGACCGCTTCATAGGTCAGCGTGCCCGAACGGGACACGATGCCGATCTTGCCCGGCTTGTGGATGTGGCCCGGCATGATGCCGATCTTGCACTCACCCGGGGTGATCACGCCGGGGCAGTTCGGCCCGATCAGCACGGTGTCCGGATGCGAGCGGGTCAGCACGTTCTTGACGCGCAGCATGTCCAGCACCGGGATGCCTTCGGTGATGCACACGATGACCTTGATGCCGGCAGCAGCGGCTTCCAGGATCGCATCGGCCGCGTACGGCGGCGGCACGTAGATCACCGACGCATTGGCGCCGGTGGCCTGCACGGCATCGGCCACGGTGTTGAACACCGGCAGGTCGATATGCGTGGTGCCGCCCTTGCCGGGGGTCACGCCGCCGACGACCTGGGTGCCGTACTCGATCATCTGAGTGGCGTGGAAGGTGCCCTGCTGGCCGGTGAAGCCCTGCACGATCACCTTGGTGTTCTTGTTAATCAAAACGGACATGGATAGTTCCTTCGGTGTCGTGGATCAGGCGGCGTTCTTGACAGCTTCAACGACCTTCTTGGCACCGTCGTTGATGTTGTCGGCCGGGATGATGGCCATGCCGCTGTCGCGCAGCAGCTGCTTGCCTTCTTCCACGTTGGTGCCTTCCAGGCGCACCACGACCGGAACCTTGACGCCCACTTCCTTCACCGCCGCGATGATGCCCTCGGCAATCATGTCGCAGCGGACGATGCCGCCGAAGATGTTGACGAAGATGCCTTCGACCTTGTCCGAGGACAGGATCAGCTTGAACGCCTCGATGACGCGCTGCTTGTTGGCGCCGCCGCCCACGTCCAGGAAGTTCGCCGGCTCGCCGCCGTTGAGCTTGATGACGTCCATTGTGGCCATGGCCAGACCGGCGCCGTTGACCATGCAACCGATGTTGCCGTCCATGGTGACGTAGTTGATGTCCAGCTCCGAGGCGGTCACTTCGGTCTCGTCTTCCTGCGTCTTGTCGCGCATGGCGACCAGCTGCTTCTGACGGAACGCGGCGTTGTCGTCGCTGTCGAACTTGCCGTCCAGCGCATACAGGTTGCCGTCGTCCAGGATCGCCAGCGGGTTGATTTCAACCAGCGCCAGGTCCTTCTCGTTGAACAGGCGGTACAGGTTCACCATGATGCTGGCGAACTGGCCGGCCTGCTTGGCGGTCAGGCCGAGCTTGAAGCCGAAATCGCGGCCGTGATAGCCCTGCACGCCTTCGACGAAATCGACGTTGAGCGAGTGGATCAGCTCCGGCGTCTCGGCGGCGACCTGCTCGATCTCGACGCCACCCTCGCTGGAAGCGATATAGGTGATGGTCTTGGTGCCGCGGTCGACCAGGATCGACAGGTACAGCTCCTTGACGATCTCGCCGGCGGTGGTCACCAGCACCAGGTTGATCGGCAGCTCGACGCCGGCGGTCTGGTAGGTGGACATCTTGGTGCCGAGCATCTTGGCCGCTGCGGCCTTCACGTCGTCGGTGGTCTTGCAGAACTTGACGCCGCCAGCCTTACCGCGACCGCCCGCGTGGATCTGCGCCTTCACCATCCAGGGGCCCTTGCCCAGGGAATTGGCGACTTCAACCGCTTCGTCCGGGGTCGCCGCGACCTTGCCGGCCGGAACGGGGATGCCGTACTCGGCAAGCAGCTGTTTTGACTGGTATTCGTGGAAATTCATGCGTCACCGTGGGAAAAGGAAACGACCGCTGCGTGCAACGCAGACCGCCTGAGCGGCACGTCAAGAGACGCGAACGGGCCGCCTATTGTGGCCGACCACGCCGTGCGGCGCAAAATTCGCCGGGACTGGCCGCCCCGTCGCCGCGCTTGCGCGCCGCCCCACACTGTGCGCACGCGCTGTGCGCAGCACCGCAGCTGCCTATACTCGCGGCTTGTTCGGACGGGGAATCGGCTTGGCACCCATCGCATCGCTCATCGCCCGGGTCCAGTCCGCGCCGCAGCGCGAGCTGTACTTTTTTTCGCTCTACCGGGTGCTGGTGGCCGGCTTGATTGCCGCGCTGGTGTTCAGCCCCTTGTCCGACGCGATCCCCGAGCCGCGCTACCCGAGGCTGGCTGCCGCGGTGGCGATCGGCTACCTGTGCATGGCCATCCCGTTGCTGTTCTGGGGCCGCAGCGAACGCCGCCTCACCGCCACCGTGCTGTGCGCGGTGGTGGCCGACATCCTCGCCGCGACCCTGGCCACCCACGCGCTGCCCGGTGCCAGCGCCGGCATCGCGATGATGCTGCTGTTCAATGTCGCTGCCGCCTCGATCCTGCTGCGCCTGCGCTACGGCATGAGCATTGCGGTGCTTGCCAGCGCCGCCATCGTGCTGGAATACCTGTGGACCCTGTTCGAAGGCGGCGGCGCCACCCGCCCGGTGGCCGAGCTGGCCATGTTCGCCACCAGCTACGTCGCAGTGGCCTTCATCTGCGAGCAGATCGCCTCGCGTGCGCGCAGCAACCAGGTCCTGGCCGAAGAACGCGGCGCCCAGGTCGCCAACCTCTACGAGATCAACGAACTGATCATCCGCCGCATGCGTACCGGCGTGCTGGTGGTCGACACCCACAACCACATCACCCTGGCCAACGAGGCGGCCCTGGCCCTGCTCGGCGATGGCGACCAGCGCAATGCGCCGGCCGACCTGTCGCTGGTCGCGCTGACCCCTGAACTGGCGCGCCGCCTGCAGCGCTGGCGCAGCGGCTGGCGCCAGGAGGAAGCCCCGCTGCAGTTGGGTGCCGACCGCCCGGAAGTGCAGCCGCGCTTCGTGCGCCTGCTGGCCGACAGCGACCTGGTGCTGGTCTTCCTGGACGACGCTTCGGTGGTCTCGCGGCGCGCCGAGTCGCTGACCCTGTCGGCCATGGGGCGCTTTTCGGCCAGCCTGGCGCATGAGATCCGCAACCCGCTGGCAGCGATCAGCTACGCCTCGCAGCTGCTGGAGGAATCGCCCGATATCGGCGATGCCGATCGTCGCCTGCTGCAGATCATTCACCAGCAATGCCAGCGCACCAACGGCATCGTCGAAAGCGTGCTCGGGCTGGCGCGCCGCGAACGCGCCAGCCCGGAAAACCTGGACCTGGCCGCGTTCGTGCGCCGCTTCGTGGTCGAGTACCGGCAGACCCTGTCGATGGAAACCGACATCCTGGAGGCCAGCATCCAGGGCAGCTCGGTGCATGCCCTGGTCGACCCCAAACACCTGCACCAGATTCTCACCGCCCTGGTCCACAACGCGCTCAAGTACGGACGCGTCATGGACGAACCTGCCCGGGTGAAGTTGCGGGTCGAACGACAGGACCGCATGGCGGTGATCGATGTCATCGATCGTGGCCCCGGCATCCCGGAGACGGTAGCCGCGCAACTGTTCCGCCCGTTCTACACCACCTCCGAACACGGCACCGGGCTCGGCCTGTACATCGCCCAGGAGTTGTGCCGCGCCAACCAGGCGCAACTGGACTATGTCTCGGTTCCGGGCGGTGGGGCATGTTTCCGGATTGCATTGCAGGGGCCCAACAGCTTGCTGGGCAAGTGAGTTTGCCGATTCGGGCGTTTTGCCAGTGCAGGTGCGGGCGGCCGTGCACCGATGTTGCATCGCGCGTGGGCATGCGCTCGATAAGCGGCGTCCAGCGCTGTCTTTGCGCCATCGCCGATGGTTTCGAGAGCCGCTTGCCGATGCTCAACCGCTTGAAAAACGGCAGCAAAAGCAGGCATCCGTCGACGAGCGGGCCGCGTGCAACTCAGATCACCTGTGACTGGCAACCGCGCCGAGGCCTTGATGGCCGTCCGCCATTTCTGGGCAGCGTTCAAGCAGATCCTTCGACCAGCCGCGCCGCGCCCTTACTGCCGGCAATTGTCGAGTGTCGTCACGCTGGGCTATCGTGCGCGGCATGAACGAACCGAAAAGTGCCCTGGTTGTCGATGACGAGCGTGACATTCGCGAACTGCTTGTCCTCACCCTGGGCCGCATGGGCCTGCGCATCAGCACCGCCGCCAACCTGGCCGAAGCGCGCGAACTGCTGGCCAACAACCCCTACGACCTGTGCCTGACCGACATGCGCTTGCCTGACGGCAACGGCATCGAATTGGTCACCGAAATCGCCAAGCACTACCCGCAGACCCCGGTGGCGATGATCACCGCGTTCGGCAGCATGGACCTGGCGGTGGAAGCGCTGAAGGCCGGCGCCTTCGACTTCGTCAGCAAGCCGGTGGACATCGGCGTGCTGCGCGGCCTGGTCAAGCACGCGCTGGAATTGAACAACCGCGACCGCCCCGCCCCGCCCGCGCCGCCACCGGAGCAGGCCAGTCGCCTGTTGGGCGACTCCGGTGCAATGGAAGGCCTGCGCGCCACCATCGGCAAGGTCGCGCGCAGCCAGGCGCCGGTCTACATCGTGGGCGAATCGGGTGTGGGCAAGGAACTGGTCGCCCGCACCATCCATGAGCAAGGCGCCCGTGCGGCCGGCCCGTTCGTGCCGGTCAACTGCGGCGCCATTCCGGCCGAATTGATGGAAAGCGAATTCTTCGGCCACAAGAAAGGCAGCTTCACCGGCGCCCACGCCGACAAGCCCGGCCTGTTCCAGGCCGCGCATGGCGGCACGCTGTTCCTGGACGAAGTGGCCGAACTGCCGCTGCAGATGCAGGTCAAGCTGCTGCGCGCGATCCAGGAGAAATCGGTGCGTCCGGTCGGCGCTTCCGGCGAAACGCTGGTGGACGTGCGCATCCTGTCGGCCACGCACAAGGACCTGGGCGACCTGGTCTCCGACGGCCGCTTCCGGCACGACCTGTACTACCGCATCAACGTGATCGAACTGCGCGTGCCGCCGTTGCGTGAGCGCAACGGCGACCTGCCGCAACTGGCCGCCGCCATCATCGCGCGCCTGGCGCGCAGCCACGGCCGGCCAATCCCGTTGCTGACCCAATCGGCACTGGACGCACTGAATACCTACGGATTTCCGGGCAACGTCCGCGAGCTGGAAAACATCCTCGAACGCGCCCTGGCCCTGGCGGAAGACGACCAGATCAGCGCCAGCGACCTGCGCCTGCCCGCCCACGGCGGCCACCGCCTCGTGGCCACCCCCGGCAGCGCCGCCATCGAACCGCGCGAAGCCGTGGTCGACATCGACCCCGCCTCGGCCGCCCTGCCCTCCTACATCGAGCAACTGGAACGCGCCGCGATCCAGAAGGCGCTGGAAGAAAATCGCTGGAACAAGACCAAGACCGCCGCGCAGCTGGGTATCACGTTTCGGGCGTTGCGTTACAAGCTCAAGAAGCTGGGGATGGAGTAGAGAAGCCGGGATTGGGATTGGGGTTGGGGTTGGGGTTGAGAATGTGGGATCGTAAAAGCGCTGCAGTTTCGACTGCCTTAACTGCACCGACGCAGGGGCAGGTGAGAGCGCACGCGCTGATTACCTTCACGCCTGCCTGAGCTCAATGCCGATTCCCCATCCCAAGCGCAACCAAGGAAGTTTTCAACAACTCTTTGATGAGCTTCCGGTCAATACCGGAAGAATTTTTATAACGCGTAAGCGCTTGAGTTTCACCATGGACCAATGCCGCGACCAGGCGGCATCCCAAGTTGCCCGCTATATCCTGAGTTGTTCAGGGTTTCTCGACAGAACGTAGCGAGCAGCCGTCAGGTAGCCATGGACGGCGCGCACGCGGAATGCGCGCGTGCCAATGAGGAGTCCAAGCACCGGCCGCGTCCGCCCGGCGGCGGCGAGCCGCTTGTCAGTGGCTCCAAATCCTTTCGCATCCACGTCATAAACGTCCGAGGACGGATCAGCGCAGCACCCACCGCATCACCAACGCCGACATCTGCCCTTCTCCCGCCTGCGGGAGAAGGTACCCGAAGGGCGGATGAGGGCGCTCAGTCCTTGGTCACGCGATTGATCTCGGCCAGACTAGTCACTCCATGCGCGGCCTTGACCAACGCCGACTGACGCAAATCCCTGATGCCGATCTTCTGGGCGGCCTCAGCGATCTGCATCGCGTTGCCACCTTCCAGCACGATCGCACCGATCTCGTCGGTCATCGGCATCACCTGATAGATACCGGTACGGCCCTTGTAGCCTTCGGTGCATTCGTCGCAGCCCACCGCTTCATACAGCTCGATACCGGCAGCGATCTGCGCCGGCGTGAAGCCTTCGGCCAACAACGCATGCTCGGGCAACACCGCCTTGCGCTTGCAGTTGTTGCATAGGCGGCGCGCCAGACGCTGCGCGATCACCAGGGTCACCGACGAGGTGATGTTGTAGGGCGCGATGCCCATGTTCATCAAACGTGCAATGGTCTGTGGCGCATCGTTGGTATGCAGCGTCGACAGCACCATGTGACCGGTCTGCGCCGCCTTGATCGCAATCTCGGCCGTCTCCAGGTCGCGGATTTCGCCGACCATGATGATGTCCGGATCCTGGCGCAGGAACGAGCGCAGGGCCGCCGCAAAGGTCATGCCGCGTTTGTTGTTCTGCTGGACCTGGTTGACGCCGGGCAGGCGGATTTCCACCGGATCCTCGGCAGTTGAGATGTTGCGCGTCTCATCGTTCAGGATGCCCAGCGCCGTATACAACGACACCGTCTTGCCCGAACCGGTGGGACCCGTAACCAGCACCATGCCGTAAGGTTTGTGGATCGCATCCAGGAACAGCTTCTGCTGATCCGCTTCGTAGCCCAGTTTCTCGATCCCCAGCTTGGCCGCACTGCCGTCCAGGATACGCAACACCACCTTCTCGCCGAACAGGGTCGGCAAGGTGCTCACACGGAAGTCGATCTGCTTGGTCTTGGACAGGTTGAGCTTGATGCGCCCGTCCTGCGGCACTCGCTTCTCGGCGATATCCAGCTGCGACATCACCTTCAGACGCGCGGCGATGCGCTGGCTCAGCTTCACCGGTGCCTTGGCCACGTTCTTCAACAGCCCGTCTATGCGCAAGCGCACCCGGTAATCGTCTTCGTATGGCTCGAAATGGATGTCGGAGGCTCCCCGCCGTATCGCATCCACCAGCACCTTATTGACGAACTTCACCACCGGCGTGTCGTCGCCTTTCGCATCGACCCCGGAATCCCCGCCGGCGCCCATGTCCTCGTCCCCGGACGAGACGTCCAGGTCTCCCATTTCTTCGTCATCGTCACCAAGTGACGCGCCAAAAGACGCATTACCTGCTTGCCACTGCTCCAAGGTTCGACGGATCTGATCCTCGTCAACCAGAATTGGCTCAACCACCAGGTTCGTATGGAACTTGATGTCATCCAGGGCCCTAGTCTGTGTCGGATTGCTCACCCCCACAAATAACCGGTTACCACGCTTGAACAGGGGCAGCACTTGAAACTTCTGCAGCAATTCTTCGCTAACCAACTTGATTGCATTCTGATTAGGATCGAACGATGACACATCAAGTAGCGGCATCCCGAACTCCACCGAGTTGGCAGCTGCTAGTTGCGAAGCGGTCACCAGCTTCTTCTCCGAGAACCATTGCGGCAACGGGACCTTGGCAGTAGCGGCCTGATCCATCGCAGCACGCGCCGCGCCTTCATCCAGAGCACCGTCCTGCACAAGCCGCCGGGCAATGCCCGTGATGCCAACCAAGTTGGCGGTGACGACGCTATTCATAGATTCCTGCCCCTCATTTCATCATGCTCATGGTAGACCGGCATTGGCTGCAGCGGATGTTATGCCTGACCAGCCTGGCCTTGCGTGCCCATGGCCCCTGACTGACATCCTGGCTCAACCACCCGCGCAGGATCCGCACCTTAAATGTCACGTACATAGAGTGTCTGCATTTCATGATGCGTGAGCCAATCGCCCAGCCAGCGTTGATCGAGCGGAAAATAGCGTGACAGTTCCAACCTGAAACCTGTCTCGGTCAAAAGCTCTGGGCGCGAAAGAAACCCGTTATCGATGAAGGTCAAATGTGTGGGATCGCTGCGAAACCCCGCCTTGCCCGGCACGATCACCAGCAATCGTTGCACGCCCAAACGACGGGCAGCCCGGGCCAACTTGCCAAAAATCTCCGCTGGCGCCTCAAGATGCTCCAGGACATGACTGACCACCATCGATTCGAACCGAACCGAATCAGGGACGACGCGCAACTGCCAGTCGTCAGCCAATCCGTCATAGTGGTCTACCGCGAGCCCCCGGCTGCGGCAGTACGCAACAGTTGCAACGTTGTACTCCAGCCCCATGGACCCCTCGGGCAACCGTCCAAGCAACTCCCCCACACCGCAGCCGAAATCCAGCGTCGGGCCGCGCAACAACGATTGCGCACTGCGCAGATAGAGCTTGCGCACCAGTTTCCTGAGCGGCGCACGATCGGTCTGATAGCTGGTGTAGCGCTCATCGAAGTCAGCCACGCCGACCCTCACCCGGTTTTCTATTGACCAGCAGGTGCAGAGTCCGCGCAGGCACGGCAGCGATATCGTAGGCAAGGAAACCCAGGATGAGCTGGATCCCCACGATCACCTGCAGCGCTGCGAGCATCACGCTACCTGCAGAACTGAAATACCCCGTCTGCGCCGATTGCAGCCAGAAGAACACGCCGGTCGTCGCACCGGAGAACAGGAACAGCACGCCTGCAACCAACTCCAACGATGCCAAGGACAGGTCGCGCAGGAAATAGTTGTAGAAGATCCGCTTTCCAACGTTGCGTAGATGTCGGATGGCGAAATCCAGGACGATCTTGCGCACACTCAGGTTACTGACTTCGTCGCCATACCGTGCATCCATCGGCACATCGACCACCACTGCCCGGATGGTATTCAAGCGAAACAGCATGTCGCTCTCGAAAAAATACCGGCGGCTGATCTTGTCCAGCGGCATGCGCGCCACCACGCTCGCATGCACGGCCGTATAGCCATTGGTCGGATCGAAAATGTCCCAGTACCCGGAAGACAGCTTGGTCAGAAACGACAATGCGGCATTGCCGATAATCCGCATCTTTGGCATCCGACCGATCTGCGCCAGGTCGTAGAAACGGTTGCCCTTGGTGTAATCGGCCTCGCCTCGAACGATCGGCCCGATCAGCTCCGACAACGCATCCGGATCCATCTGACCGTCGCCGTCCATCTTCACGATGATCTCCATGCCATCGGCAACCGCGGCCCGATAGCCAGCGATCGTGGCCCCCCCGACGCCCAGGTTGGAGGGATTGCGACACACCACCACCCGTGGATCCGCGCACTGCTCCTCCACCCAGGTGCCGCTGGCGTCGGGGCAATGATCGTCGACCACGTAGATGCGTTCGACCTGCGCGGGAATGGAAGCCAGCACATCGAGCACCTTGCTCCTGACCCGGTAGCAGGGAATGACAACCGCCAGGCGCACCTCGAACCTCGCCTCGTCGGTCCTGGGCCACGGATTGGTGGCGTGCTGCACTGCAGTCTGCATGGTCACCCCCCGGCGCTGTAGGAGAGACGATAGACGCGGGCCAACAACGCGGCAACCGTACGCGGCCAGAAGCGTTGAAACATCATCAGATCCTCGGCGGCTCGCATACCCGACAGCACCCCGTCGCTGGTAGTACTTGCGGCATGCACACGATGCAGCATGGATACCTTGCGCACACGCACGAACGCCCCTTGCTGATCGGCTGCGCGCGTCCACGCGTCCCAATCCAGGTTCAACCTAAGATCTTCCCTGAAAACGCCCCAGCCGGCATCCTTGCGAACGGTCACCGACGGGCATGGCACCGCGCATCCGAACATCAACAGACGCCGCTTTGAAGCCCTTGAGCGAATCACGGATGTCCCTAGAAAACCCATCTCCTGCAAGATCCACTTGACCGCCAACATCGGCGTCATTATGCGCCGCTGCTCGCCCGCCAGTTCGCCGTAACCGGTCATGACCAACACGGCACCAGGCTCCTGCGCGATGGCCGCCTTGGTCTCGCCTGCGAAGTCGGGCAGATAGACATCGTCCTGATGCGCCAACGTGACCCAGCGTGCAGACGCGGTGCCCAGCGCCAGATTCCAGTCGTGACCGATGCCCCGCGGCGCATCGGCATGCACCACCAACCTGGCGCCATAGCGCGCCGCCAGTCCCGCGATTTGCGGGCTGGGGGTGGACGTGCTGATCAAGATCGGAGATGGCGACGACTGCGCTGCCAACGAGCGCAGACACGCGTCCAGATAAGGCGAATCGCCGTATGCGGGCACTACGAACGCATGGTCGACCGTGCCAGGCATCGCCTTAGCCTGCCTGCGCGGTAAGCGAGACCAGCGCAACCCCGGTGGAGATCAGCACCAACCCAACCCATTGCCACGGCGTCAATCGCTCCCCGTAGAGCAACCAGCTGAGCAGGGCCAGCAGGAGATAGAAGAAGGCGCCGGAAATCGCAAACGCAACACCCAGCTTGACATGGCGAACCACCAGCATCCAGACCAGAAACCCGATGCCCTGCACCGCCACCGCAGTGATCACACTGGGCGACAGCACCGCCGCCAATAACCAGTCGCGTCCCGTGGGCGCTGGCGTCCGCGCAGCGATTTGGGTCAACCCATGCTTCACCAGCAGCTGACTCCCGATAGTCGAACACGTCACGAAAAAAATTAGAGGTATTTCACGTATCATCACATTGCCGCGTTCGGGATGGGGCCTGACCGCGCATCGAATGCCTGCGTGTCGTCGCGAACAGCATAAGTGCTGCGAACCGACCGCACCACTTGCGAAAACGGGCCAGAAAGAGTGACAAATTTGGTCACCCTCTGACCCATTTGGTCGCCGTGCAGAGCTGCATCTACGGAAGAGTCCGCCTGAGCGCTTATTAAACGGTAAGTTGCTGGAGTTGGCACGTCCTTTGCTTTGATCAACACGTGGTGGTCACGCACAGCCACGACCCGATCCCTGCCAATCAGGGCAACGGTCACCGAAGTGCTCTATCCAGTCCCAATCCAATCCAAGCCAAGGCCGAATCAATGAAAAAGAATATGCAGCAGGGCTTCACCCTGATCGAACTGATGATCGTGATCGCCATCATCGCCATCCTGGCCGCCATCGCGCTGCCGGCCTACTCCGACTACACCAAGAAGGCCAAGGTCTCGGAAGTCGTGCTGGCTGCTTCGTCGGGTCGTACCACAATTGCAGAGTATGCCGCAGCAAATAATGGCTCCTGCCCGACCTCCAACATTCTGGAAAGCCAGACGACCGTATATGTCAATGGTCTTAGCAACAGCGGCTGCACCATCACGGCCGTGAGCCGAGTGACTGGCGCCGAGGGCAACATTGTGCTGGTGGGCACCCCGAACTCAGTCAACTTCCAGATCGACTGGAATTGTGGCGGCACAGTCAATACCAAGTTCCGTCCGGGCTCCTGCCAGGGCACCAAGCAGTAAGCTAGCAGGTTTGGAATTAAAGAAGACCCCGGGTAACCGGGGTTTTTTTCTTTATTGCCCTGAAGATCCTAAATCATATATGTCCGTTATGCGCTCTAGGTACCAACCAATCATATGGCTTGTCGCCGCTAGCATCCTTGCAACCGCGGTGTATTGGCCAGGTCTCAACGGCCCCTTCCTGATGGATGACGGCCAGCACCTTGAATTGATTCAATCTTGGCGGCAGGGACAGATCGATTTTTGGGGTGTAGTTGCGAGCAACGGCAACTGGTTGTTCCACCGCTCTTTGGCAATGATCAGCTTGGCCGCAAATGTGGCAATCGGCGGGGAAACCAGTTTCTCGTTGAAACTTGGAAATCTGCTGCTGCATTTGATCTGCGGCTGGGTCGCCTATGCCACGCTACGGCGCATGCTAGCGCGGGACAAGACGCTTGGCCCGCACGCCAATTTGATGGCGGCGATGATCTGCGCGATCTGGCTGCTGCACCCGCTCAACGTTAGCACTGTGCTGTATGTCGTGCAGCGCATGAGCCAGATCGCCACGCTCTTTCCATTGCTGGGCGTTTGGCTCTACGTCAGCGTGCGCAACCGGATGCTGGCTGGAACCATCTCCGAACTACGCGCTGGAGCTCTGCTGTTTGTAGGGATTCCGCTTCTAACTTTCTTAGGCATTCAAGGTAAGCAGAGCGCCATCGTGCTCATCGGCCTTTGTTTGGTTGTCGAACTCGGCTGGCTCCAGCAACCACGCGAGTGGCCGCCAATGCTGCGCTGGCTGTTTTCGATCCTGCTACTGCTTCCTCTCTTACTTATTACATGCCTCTTAATCTGGAAATGGCAGAGCCTGCAATCGGCCATGCTCGAATGGGGCATGACGCCAGCTGAGCGCCTGCTCAGCCAACCGCGCGCGCTTTGGGACTACTGCAGGATGCTGCTGGTACCGTACTCGCCGGCAATGGGTATTTACAATGACGACTTCAGAATCTCACATGGCTTGACCGACCCTATCACCACGCTTCCCGCATTGATTGGCTTGATTGTCGCGAGCCTGGCTGCTGTTGCTGTGCGTAAAAGGTTGCCAGGAGTATTCGTGGGATGGTTTTGGTTCCTGGTTGCGCACTCGGTCGAGGCAAGCATCGTCCCCATCGAGCTCTACTACGAACACCGCAACTATCTGCCTCAAATAGGGATCTGGCTGCTGGCCGTCAGTCTGGTCACTGCAGCCTTGCAAGCTCTCGGCAGACATGGGGTACGAGTACGCGCCATTGGGTGGCTGATCTCGCTAGGCTTTATTGCAGTCATCTCGGGTCAAACCCTGTCGCGCGCGTTGGTTTGGAAGACATCGCTCGGCATCAGTATGGCGGCAGTGGAGGCGCATCCCAGCTCTGCCAGGGCAAGTGTGGCATTTGGATTTGCGGCAATGCAGGCTGGGCTAGTACAAGACACGTATCACGTGTTTCAGCGTTTAGCCACCAACGAGGATCGAGGTGTTGCCGGCGTGGGCAAGATTGAGCTCACGATCTTGAACTGCTATCTCAACAAAGACAGTGACCCTGCTCTCCTACAATCTGCAGCCGAGCGGCATCCAAAGTCCATCAATCCAGTGATGCCGTATGCCGCCAGCAATTTGGTGGAAATCCGTCAGCGTGACGGCTGCGGACGCATCACCCCACGCTTGTTGGCGGACACGATCGTAAGCATTGTCGACCAGGCGGTGGATACACGCGACGCCTCCCAACCCAAGGTGACACTCCGTTACAACGCTGCCCTAGCCTACTACCAAGCCGGCGACTGGCGCCTTGCACTACAGCAGACGCAGTTGGCTTGGCCCTACAGCAAAGATCCGTCGATTGCGCTATTCCACGTCAAATTGCTGCTGCACCAAGACGACCTTGCGGGTGCAAAGAAAGCATTTTGGGAACTGATGCAACGGGCCGGGTACGAACGCATCAGTCAGCTGCCTGGAGCTGTGCGTGGCGTCGCCCTGAGAGCAATGCTCAAGGAAATCAATGACTACGCGGCATCCAAGGCATTGCCCGGTTTGGCCGAAACAGAAGTAAGCCCTACGAATTAGGAGTATTAAAGCCTATGGCTGACTCGATTCAGGGAGTCGCCTCGAACGCCAGCCGGCGCGTGCCACTGAGGGCACGAACGGCTATCATCAGCAGACTATGCCGGCATGGGGTGCCGGCGGGGAGATAGGCCTTGGTTGCGATCACTACGGCGAAAAAACCGCCTTCCGCGACAAACCGCACGAATCAGATGGCGACCTTTGTCTGGGAGGGGACAGACAAGCGCGGCGTCAAGATGAAGGGGGACGAGCTCGCCCGCAATGCCAACATGCTGCGCGCCGAACTCCGGCGGCGCGGTATCACGCCGACCGTGGTCAAGACCAAGCCCAAGCCGTTGTTTGGCGCAGCGGGCAAGCCAATCAAGCCCAAGGACATTGCATTTTTTAGCCGACAAATGGCTACCATGATGAAATCCGGTGTACCCATTGTGGGGGCGCTTGAGATTATCGGCGAGGGCGCCAAGAACCCGCGCATGAAGAAGATGGTCGGCGAAATCCGCACCGACATCGAGGGCGGCCTGTCGCTCAACGAGGCCATCAGCAAGCATCCGGTGCAATTCGACGAGCTGTACCGCAACCTGGTCAAAGCGGGCGAAAGTGCCGGCGTTCTCGATACTGTGCTGGAAACGGTGGCGACATATAAGGAAAACATCGAAGCCCTGAAGGGCAAGATCAAGAAGGCGCTGTTCTATCCGGCGATGGTGATGGCCGTTGCGCTGATCGTCAGTTCCATCCTGCTCATCTGGGTTGTACCGCAATTCGAAACCGTCTTCTCCAGCTTTGGCGCGGAGTTGCCGGCGTTTACCCAGATGATCGTGAATTGTTCACGTTTCATGGTGTCGTGGTGGCTGCCGATGTTGCTGATCGCAATCGGCTCGGTCGTCGGGCTAGTGATGGGCTACAAGCGCTCGCCGAAAATGCAGCATCTGTTCGACCGGCTGATCTTGAAGGTGCCGGTCATCGGCAAGATCATGCACGACAGTGCCATTGCCCGGTTCGCGCGTACCACGGCGGTGACCTTCAAGGCTGGTGTTCCGTTGGTGGAGGCGCTGAGCATCGTGGCCGGCGCCACCGGCAACAAGGTCTACGAAGAAGCGGTGCTGCGCATGCGCGACGACGTGTCGGTCGGCTACCCGGTCAACCTGTCGATGAAGCAGGTCAACCTGTTTCCGCATATGGTGATCCAGATGACCGCCATCGGCGAAGAGGCCGGCGCATTGGATACCATGCTGTTCAAAGTGGCCGATTACTTCGAGCAGGACGTGAACAATGCGGTAGATGCCTTGAGCAGCCTGCTGGAGCCGATGATCATGATCTTCATCGGTGTCGTTGTCGGCGGTATGGTGATCGGCATGTATCTGCCCATCTTCAAGTTGGGCGCAGTCGTTGGATAAGACGTAATGGCATTTCTAGACCAGCATCCCGGTCTCGGCTTTCCCGCCGCGGCCGGACTGGGACTGCTGATCGGCAGCTTCCTGAACGTGGTAATCCTGCGCTTGCCCAAGCGCATGGAGTGGCAGTGGCGGCGCGATGCGCGCGAAATCCTGGAGCTGCCGGACATCTACGAGCCGCCGCCGCCGGGGATCGTGGTGGAGCCCTCGCACGACCCCGTCACCGGCGACAAGCTCAAGTGGTGGGAGAACATCCCGCTCTTTAGCTGGCTGATGCTGCGCGGCAAGTCGCGCTACAGCGGCAAGCCGATCTCCCTCCAGTACCCGCTGGTGGAGCTGTTGACCTCGATCCTGTGCGTGGCCAGCGTCTGGCGCTTCGGCTTTGGCTGGCAAGGCTTCGGCGCAATCGTACTGAGCTGCTTCCTGGTGGCGATGTCGGGCATCGACCTGCGCCACAAGCTGCTGCCGGATCAGCTGACCCTGCCGCTGATGTGGCTGGGCCTGGTCGGCTCGATGGACAACCTCTACATGCCGGCCAAGCCCGCCCTGCTGGGCGCGGCGGTCGGCTATGTCTCGCTGTGGACGGTGTGGTGGCTGTTCAAGCAGCTCACCGGCAAGGAAGGCATGGGCCACGGCGACTTCAAGCTACTGGCCGCGCTCGGCGCCTGGTGCGGGCTGAAAGGCATCCTGCCGATCATCCTGATTTCCTCGCTGGTCGGCGCCATCCTCGGCTCGATCTGGCTGGTGGCCAAGGGCCGCGACCGCGCCACCCCGATTCCCTTCGGCCCCTACCTGGCCATTGCCGGCTGGGTGGTTTTCTTCTGGGGCAACGATCTGGTGGACGGCTACCTGCACTTCGCAGGCTTGCGTTGACTGGGGCACGGCGATGAGCGATTTCATCGTCGGCCTCACTGGCGGCATCGCCTCCGGCAAGAGTGCCCTCGCCGCCGAGTTCGAGAAACTGGGCGTACCCGTGATTGATGCCGATATCGTTGCGCGGCAGGTCGTGACGCCCGGTCCCATCCTCGATGCCATCACCGAGCAGTTCGGCCACGGGATCCTGTTACCGGATGGGACACTGGACCGCCAAGCGCTGCGTCAGATCGTCTTCGGCGATCCCACGCAACGGCGGACGCTCGAAGCGATCACCCATCCTGCAATTCGGGCCGAGCTACAACGTGCGGCACTGGCCGCCGATAGCCTCTACGCCATCGTCGCGATCCCCTTGCTCACAGAAGCCGGCGGGCGGATGACGTACCCCTGGCTGGACCGCATCCTGGCTGTCGATGTCCCGGTTGCGACGCAGCACGCGCGACTGATTCAGCGCGACGGCAGTACACCAGCGTTGGCCGATCAAATGATTGCCGCTCAAGCCTCGCGCGAACAGCGCTTGGCCATTGCCGATGATGTCGTGAGCAACGAGGGTCATGCAAAACACCTGGCAGGAGCGTCAGCCAAGCTGGATGCGGACTATCGCGTACGCGCGTTGGCCAAGCGGGGCACGGCAGCCACCTTCCAGCATTCCTGAACTTCTAAAAAACTATAACCCGCTTGCAATACCAGCGAACGGAGTCAGATTCCGGCTGCCAGACAAAGAGGCTGCCAGACAAAGAGCAAGAACGGCTTGCAGCACTTCCGACCAACGGCTGGATTAAGAGTCTGCCTACTCGATTGAGAGCATTTCTTTTTCGGTATGCTTTGCCCACACATGCACCGCTACCGCGGCTTGCCAAAGAACACACGACACGGAGAGTTGAGGCGATGAAGGATCTTGAGCGTTGGATGCACGAAAAAAGTCCTCGCGGCACTTTGTTTGGACTTCTGCTTGCACTCGTTGCAGCGCTTTCTTATTTGGTCCCAATGCAAAAGGCTTACGCTGGAGACTCAGCTCTTTGCAATGCGGGCACTAGCCTATGTGACCAAGGGCAGGCATATCTCAATGCTTTGAGGGAAGGCAACGAAGCGATTTGCATCTCTGGAGGCGTAAATATTCACAGTGGAAAAGTGAACGATCGAACATACACCCAGCGTTACGAAGCAGTCGTCGAATGCTATCGCGCATTTGATAACTTCACTTGGGTTTCCTATTTAGACAGTAGCTTTTACGCCTCCACCTGCACCGCTCGCCCATCCATTGCACCTGCAGCCGGCAGCACCGGCAAAGTCTGCCAACAAGGCTGCGAGTACACCGTCGGCACCAACGGCAGCCAGCCAGTCGCCACGCCCAACGGCGCAGTCTGCGCATCTCCTCCACCAATCGATCCCGGCAAGAACAACGGCTGTTGCGACGCCACCACCGGGCCGACCACGGCTGGCAACCCCGCTAACGTGTTCACCGGGGCCAAACTCGAAACCGCAGTCGATTACCGCGCCCCGGTTGGACATCTGGAGTTCGTACGCTATTACAGCAGCGCAGCTGGCTTGCAACCCGTTACCGCGCTCGGTTCCACATGGCGGCACAGCTACGCACGTGCGTTGACGGTGGCCGATGCAGAAACCGTGGTCCTGACCCGTCCCAGCGGCAATTTCTACACCTTCAAGAAGTCTGCCAACGGGACCTGGACGCCCGACTGGGACGTACGCGAAGTGCTGACCGAACTCCTCGACAACGGCGTGCGGACCGGCTGGCAAGTCACCACTGCAGACGATACGCAGGAAACCTTCGGCCCCGACGGCAAACTGACCGGCATGGCCTATCCGGATGGGGAGCGGCTGACGTTGACCTATGCCGCCGCGCAATTGCAGTCGGTGCGGGACCTACGCGGCCGGCAAATCATATTTACCTACCAAGCCGGCAGGATCGTCCAGGCCACGCTCCCCGATGGCTCAATCCTCGGTTATGGCTATGACACCCAAGGACGCTTGAGCTCGGTGGCCTTGCAGGCGGCAGGGGCATCGGCCTCCTCAATGGTGGCCAGCTATGGATATGGCGATTCACGCTTTCCGGATGCGCTGACGACACATCGCGATGCACAAGGCCAGGTCTATGCGTCATGGAGCTACGATGCGCAAAAACGCGTGACCCGCAGCGTGCATGGCAATCCGGCAGGCGCGATCGACCAATTTACGATTGCCTATGCAGGTACCGCCTCTACCGTCACAACGCCATCAGGAAACACCATCACGCGCACTGGCCTGTCCAAGCTCGGCCAGGCCAAGGTGGCAGCTGTCCAAGGGCTGTGCCCGGAATGCACAGGTGCGTCGTTCCAGTCCCGCAGCTATGACGGCAATGGCTATCCCGATCTTGAGATCGATTTTGCCGGCGTCTCCACTGACTGGAACTACAACCATCGCGGCCTCCTGACCAGCAAGATCGATGCCGCCAACGATACGGCCGGCCGCAAGCGCACGGTGCAAACCGAGTGGCACGCCAGCTTGCGTCAACCTATAGACCGCCGCAGCTATGACGCCGCCAATGCGCTGGTGGCCAGGACAACCTGGACCTACAACGCCAGAGGCCAGGCACTGACCGTCTCGCAACTCGACCCCGCCGGCGCTGCAGCGCGTGTCGCCACGCGGCGCTATTGCGAAGATGCCGATGTCGCTGCAGGCAGCTGTCCGCTAGCAGGTGCGCTGCTGTCCAGCGATGGCCCGCGCACCGATATCGCCGACAGCACGAGCTACAGCTACTACCTCAGCGATGATGCGAGCTGCGCCGCAACACCTACGACCTGTGCGCATCGCAAAGGCGACTTGTGGAAAGTCACAAGCGCCCTAGGCCGCGTCACCGAATACCTGGCCTACGACGGCGCCGGCCGCCCGCTGTCCATCAAGGACGCCAACGGCATCGTCACCGACTACAGCTACCACCCGCGCGGTTGGCTGACCGCCACCAAGGTGCGCGGGGCCGACGCGTCCATCGAGGCCGATGACCGCATCACCCGCATCGACTACTGGCCCACCGGCCTGGTCAAACAGGTCACCCAGCCCGATGGCGCGTTCACCGCCTTCACCTACGATGCGGCGCATCGGCTCACCGATATCACCGATAACGCTGGCAACACCATCCACTACACCCTGGACAATGCCGGCAATCGCGTAAAGGAAGACACCAAGGACGCGGCCGGCACGTTGAAGAGCACGCTTTCGCGCGTCTACAACGAGCTCGGCCAACTCAAGACGCAGGCCACCGCCGTGGGCGATCCCACCGACTTCGGCTACGACGCCAACGGCAACCCCACCACCGTGACCGATGCGCTGGCAACCGCAACGCAGAGCGAGTACGACCCGCTCAATCGCCTCGCGCGCACGCTGCAGGATGTGGCCGGCATCAAGGCGGGCACCACCTTCGACTACGACGCGCTGGACAACCTCACCAAGGTCACCGACCCCAAGGGCCTGGATACCAAATACGAGTACAACGGCTTTGGCGATCTGGTGAAGCTCACCAGCCCGGACACCGGCGTCACCAGCTACACCTACGACAGCGCCGGCAACCGCGCCACCCAGACCGATGCGCGTGGCAACGTCACCGGCTATGGCTACGACGCGCTCAATCGCCTGACCAAGGCCACCTACCCCACCAGCGGCCTCAATGTCGCCTACACCTACGACGTGACGCAGACGGGCTGCGCGAACGGGGAGACCTTCTCCATCGGCCGCCTGACCAAAATGCAGGACGGCGGCGCCATCACCCAGTACTGCTACAACCGCTTCGGCGATCTGGTGCGCAAGGTGCAAACCAGTAACGGCAAGGCGCTGGTACTGCGCTACGACTACACCGTCGGCGGCCAGCTGCGGCGGATGACGTATCCCGACGGGGCGGTGGTCGATTACGTGCGTAACACCCAAGGCCAGACCACCGAGGTCGGCGTGACCCCGGCCGGCGGCAGCCGGCAGGTGCTGCTGGGCAATGCCAGCTACTACCCATTCGGCCCGGCTGCCGGTTGGACCTACGGCAATGGCCGCACCCTCGCCCGCCAGTACGATCTGGACTACCGCCCGCAGGCGATCCAGGACACCCGCCCGGGCGGGCTGGAGGTGGGCTTCGGCTTCGACCCGGTCGGCAATCTCACCGCGCTGACGCCCGCCGGCAATCCCACGCCGGAAATCGGCCTGGGCTACGACACCCTGGGCCGCCTCACCGGCCTTAAGGACGGCCGCACCGGCACGCTGATCGACGGCTACAGCTACGACGCCACCGGCAACCGCCTCAGCGCCAAGGTCGGCACGGCCACGCAGGCCTACACCTACCCGGCCGACAGCCATCGCCTCAGCGCGGTGGCTGGCGTGGCCCGCAGTTACGATGCCACCGGCAACACCACCGCCATCGGCGGCACCGCGCGCCAGTACACCTACGACACCACCGGCCGCATGACCCAGGCCCGCCGCGCCGGCGCGGTGACGATGAACTACCGCTACAACGGAAAAGGCGAGCAGGTGCGCCGCTTCCTCGGCACCACCAACACCTACACGCTCTATGACGAAGCCGGCCATTGGCTGGGCGACTACGACAGCAACGGCGCGGCCAAGCAGCAGGCGATCTGGCTGGACGATCTACCGGTGGGCCTGCTGGCTAACGCCAACACGCTGCACTACATCGAACCCGATCACCTCGGCAGCCCTCGTGTGGTCATCGACCCCACCCGCGATGTCGCGGTGTGGACGTGGAGTTTGAAGGGCGAAGCCTTCGGCAACACCGCGCCGAATCAGGATCCTGATGGGGATGGTGCGGCGCTGGTGTTGGATATGCGTTTCCCGGGGCAACGGTACGACGCAGCGAGTGGGTTGAACCAGAACTACTTCCGGGATTATGAGGCGGCTACCGGGCGGTATGGGCAGAGTGATCCGATTGGACTTGAGGGTGGTTTATCCACCTTTGCGTATGTTCAATCCGCCCCGATGACATCAGTTGACCCTTATGGCCTTCAAAGAGTCATACGTCTGCCACAACCAGGTTTTGGCGGCTCCACAGGTGGACTCAATAATCCGAATAGCCCAAACAATTATGGAGCTAATGGGCAGCCAGCCTATCCACCCGACCCTTCCGCAGAGCAGATACTGGGAGGAATTTTGGGCTCACCGATGGTGAATTCATCCCAATTCCCCCTAGGCCAACTGATCAGCAACTCAATTGCGATCGCTGGGACGGTCTGTGGAGATGACCCAGATAGATGCTATAACCGTTGGCAGGAAGAATCGGGTAAATGCGTGATATGGGGAAGTCTTGGGGCGAGATGGGTTCGTGCATGCCGTGACCGTGCAAGATATAGATTCCAACTCTGCACGAGTAATGGAGGCAAGCCTGATCCCAATGAGCCACCTGAGTGGTCTCCTTCTCGTGATTATCCACATTAATAACGGAAATATATGAAAAATGAGATAAATCGGCGCCACGATGCACAAGGCAACCTCATTGAGGAAGGCGAATACACCAATGATGTCCTGAATGGTTACTTGAGAATATGGAATTCTCGAGGAATACTGCTCAGCGACGCAAATTTCAAAGATGGAAAAGCTCATGGTTTAAGCAGGACATGGGGTGAAGGTGGGAATCTCAACTGTGAGAGCCAGTACGAAAACGGCGAACTACATGGCCATTATCGTAGCTGGTGGGAAAATGGAACTTTAAAAGAAGAAGGAGTTTTTAAACATGGAAAGAGGAGCGGAAGATATACCTGGTACAACAAGGACGGAGCAGTCTGGCAGATAACAGAAACAGAAGACTAAGGCCGACATACACGTGCGCAGCAGCCAGAGCCAAGAACCACATTTGGCATGTCCCCTACCGGCGGCAGCGGGCAGGTGCTGCTGGGCAATGCCAGCTACTACCCATTCGGCCCGGCTGCAGGCTGGACCTACGGCAGGCCGCACCCTCGCCCGCCAGTACGATCTGGACTACCGCCCGCAAGCGATCCAGGACACCCGCCCGGGCGGGCTGGAAGTGGGCTTCGGCTTCGACCCGGTCGGCAATCTCACCGCGCTGACGCCCGCCGGCAATCCCACGCCGGAGATCGGCCTGGGCTACGACACCCTGGGCCGCCTGACCGGCCTCAAGGACGGCATCACCGGCACGCTGATCGACGGCTACAGCTACGATGCCACCGGCAACCGCCTCAGCGCCAAGGTCGGCACGGCCACGCAGGCCTACACCTACCCGGCCGACAGCCATCGCCTCAGTGCCGTGGCCGGCGTGGCCCGCAGCTACGATGCCAGCGGCAATACCACCGCCATCGGCGGCACCGCGCGCCAGTACACCTACGACGCCACCGGCCGCATGACCCAGGCCCGCCGCGCCGGCGCGGTGACCATGAACTACCGCTACAACGGCCGTGGCGAGCAGGTGCGCCGCTTCCTCGGCACCACCAACACCTACACGCTCTATGACGAAGCCGGCCATTGGCTGGGCGACTACGACAGCAACGGCGCGGCCAAGCAGCAGGCGATCTGGCTGGACGATCTACCGGTGGGCCTGCTGGCTAACGCCAACACGCTGCACTACATCGAACCCGATCACCTCGGCAGCCCTCGTGTGGTCATCGACCCCACCCGCGATGTCGCGGTGTGGACGTGGAGTTTGAAGGGCGAAGCCTTCGGCAACACCGCGCCGAATCAGGATCCTGATGGGGATGGTGCGGCGCTGGTGTTGGATATGCGTTTCCCGGGGCAGCGGTACGACGCTGCGAGTGGATTCAATCAAAACTTCTTCAGAGATTACGAATCTTATACTGGCCGCTATGTCGAATCAGACCCTACTGGCCTTATTGGCGGCATTAGTACGTATTCCTATGTAAGCTCTGATCCCTACAATTTCGTCGACATATACGGACTTGAAATTGTTTTACCGTGGCTGGCACCCACCCTAGCAAGACCAGCGGTGCTACCACGCCCTATCGCTACGCCGCTCGATTCCGCAGCCCCAATTCCCTGGAGTGGACAAGAAGATCCGAATGGCGAGTATTGCCGAAGCCTTGCGAGGAAAATTGAGAATACCAGCCAAGAAATTTATGGAAAAAAGACACGGTTAGGGGTCATGAAAAACTACTAAATAGAAGGCTTGGCGAACTTCGAAAGTTGGAAAATGAATATTCTCGCAAATGCCAAAGATGGGCATGCCTGTGATCAATAAAAAATGAAGAAAAATAGAAGTGAGGCTGCCCGCGCCATTGGAAAACTAATATCCTCCATTCAAAAAGAATGGGGGGATGAGCTCGGCTGCGGCAATGCCGAGATTACAGAGAATGTAATGGGAGCGGCACACAAACTCTTACAAGCAGAGACATCAGGTAAATTGCTTGAGGAGTTGGCACAATTGAACGTGCGTCAATATCTCGGGGATTTATGGGTTCAATCTCACCCTAGCGTCAAGCCAGCAATCACCGCAATAGAAAATGCCATAAATAAAATCAACTCGTCGCAGAACACCAGAGGTCAAGGTTAATTAGCGATTCTGACTAAAACATTCCTCGCAAAGAAACCGAATCACTCTTAATTCCGGAGTTACGCGTAAATTTCTAGCGATGGCACTCACACTACTGAAATCTTTATTCGGGGGCAGTTGACATCCCAATCGACCAGTAGCAACCTCTGCCTCAAGGAGCGTAGAAACTCCTCTCATAGCGGTACCCACCTCCGTCAAACTGGTGGGTTTTTTGTGCCTGTTCGAAGGCGCAAGCCGACGCGATGCCTGCGTCGGGAGGGCGGCTAATACAACACTCCTTCTGGAGGAATACGCCCGCCGGCTATGAGCGGTTTCTAACCTCCCGACATCCCGTCGCCGGCCGGCGACGGTGCCTATTTTTCGAAGGAGGCGTTGTCATGACAGATGCATCGATATTGGCTGGTGGGCGTCGTCGCTCGGTGGTGCTGGCGGAGGTGAGGCGATGAGCCGGGCGCAGTCTCCAACCGCCAAGCGGTCCAAATCAAATGCCAAGCGCGCCGCTACCGCAAAGCGGTCGACCACGCCGGCAAAGGACACGCAGCCCATGCGGCTGGTGCCCTCGCCCACGTTCGATGTGGACAACCTGGACGTCGACCGTCCCCACAGGCCCCGCGTGGACGATCTGCCGCCGCGCCCACCGCGCAAGGCACGCACGCCCACGCGCTGCACGGTGGGTTATGCGTTCTACGATGCAGAGCCGGGCCGGCCGCATAGCCTGCGGATTCCCAGCGTGCGCTTGCGTGGGTTATGGCTGGAGCAGCTGGGGTTTGCGGTTGGCTGCAAGCTGCAGATCACTGCGCGCGAGGGCGAGTTGGTGGTGACGGTGGTGGAGCGCTGAGGGGCTTTGGGGCCGCGGTTGTTGTTTGGAGGCCCTGCAGTGGGGAGGACGATATGTGTAAAGCCCTCGCGCACGAGTGCGCTCCTACAGAATTTAGCTTGGTTGGTTAGCGGTGGAATGCCAGTGTTGCTATGACGCCGCGCTGCTGGCCTGGGCGTACGCTGACGCGCCAGCCGTATAGGTCACAGAGGCGGCTGACGATCGACAGGCCGATGCCGCCGCCTTGCGAGTGGCCGGCGTGGGTGCCGCGGTAGCCGCGCTGGAACAGTTTGGCGGCATCCTCTTCGCTCAGGCCGGGGCCGGAGTCGATGACTTCCACGCAGTCGCCGCGCACACGCACGCGCACCTGGCCGTCCTGGGTGTACTTGACCGCATTGCCGATCAAATTGCCCAGCGCCACCGACAAGGCGGATTCGGGCGCGTCGATGACCAGGTCGCGCTCGCCTTCCAGCAGCAGCTCCAGCGGTTTGCCGCCGAGCTGGGCGCGGTGCGCGTCGATCAGCTGTTCGGCCACCTTGGCGACATTGCTGCTGCCTTGCCCGCGCTCGTTGCGCGAGAGCAGCAGCAACGAGCCGATCAGGTCGCTGCATTGTTGCTCGGCGCGCTGGATACGCTGCAGGCGTTGCAGCATCTTCTCGTCCAGGTTGGGCTTGGTGAGCAGCAGTTCGGTGGCGCCACGGATCACCGCCAGCGGGGTGCGCAATTCGTGGCTGACGTCGGCGTTGAACTCGCGGTCGCGCTGCACCACTTCGGTGAGGCGGGCCGAGTAATCGTCCAGCGCCTCGGCGAGCTGGCCCACTTCGTCGTCCGGGAAGTGCGCGGCCAGCGGCTTGGGTTCGCTGGTGCCGCCACGGTAGGCACGCAGGCGCGCGGCCAGGTCCGACACCGGGCGCATCACCTTGGATGCGGACCACCAGCCGATCAACAACGAGAAGCCGCTGAACACCAGCACCGAGAGCATCAGCGTGCGCTTGAGCTGGATCTCGCCCTTGAGGGTCTGGGTCATGTCGTAGGCGAGGAAGAACCACTCGCTCGGTGTCTTGCGCACCGCCAGTTTGTACGAATACGCGTTGCCGCCGTCGTCCACGCCGGAGATGGTGTGGATGCCGTCGGGCAGTTGATACCACTCCGGCTGCTCCAGCCGCAGCGCATCGAACTTGTCGCTTTTGACCACGCGCCCGCGCATCTGCTGCACCGGCAAATCCGGGTTACGCAGCGGGTCGGAATAGAACCGCTGCGCGAAGGCGTCGATATTGCGGTTCATTACGTCTTCGACCAGCTGGTTTTCCACGCGCGCACGCGCCCAGTTGGTGGCGAAGGCGAACAGCGTGGTCAGGCAGAACCCCAACAGCACGAACGACAGGATGATGCGGCTGCGCAGGCGCCGCCGGTAGCGGCCGCGCTTGCGCGCGGGCCGCAGGCCAATGGCACTCTCAGGCATCGGGCGAGGCGATGCGGTAGCCAATGCCGTGACGGGTCTGGATCATCGGCACGTCGAAGGGCTTGTCGACCACCGCGCGCAGACCGTGGATGTGCACGCGCAGCGAATCCGAATCGGGCAATTCTTCGCCCCAGACGCGGGTTTCCAGCTCCTGGCGGGTAACCACGGCCGGCGATGCCTCCATCAACGCCTGCAGGATCTTCAGCGCGGTCGGGTTGAGCTGCAGCAGCTTGCCGCGGCGGCGCACCTCCAGCGTATCCAGGTTGTATTCCAGGTCGCCGGTTTCCAGCACGCGGGTGTGCACGCCCTTGCCACGACGCGACAGCGCGTTGAGCCGCACTTCCACTTCCTGCAGCGCGAACGGCTTGATCAGGTAGTCGTCGGCACCGGAGTCGAAACCGGCCAGCTTGTTGTCCAGCGAATCGCGCGCGGTCAGCATCAGCACCGGCGTCTGCTTGCGCGCTTCGTTGCGCAGCTTGCGACAGACCTCGATGCCGTCCATGCCGGGCAGGTTGAGATCGAGCACGATGGCGTCGAACTCGTGCACCACCGCCAGATGCAGGCCAGTGACGCCATCGGCGGCGAAATCCACCGTGTGGCCACGGTCTTCAAGATAGTCGCCCAGATTGGCGGCGATATCGCTGTTGTCTTCAATTACTAGAATTCGCACTGGAACCTCGTTGTTGGGTCACGTACCCGGCTGCCTCTGGACAGTTTGCCGTTGCATCCGCGTCAATTCGTCTTTGTTGCTTTCTCGGAGTCGGCGCCGTTCGGCCGCCGTCATGCATTGCGTCGTGGAAAGATTGGAGCCCACTGCACGCACACGCTGACAGATCATCCGGCTCTCTTCGCCTGCCTTGCTCAACAGTGCGTTGACCATGGCTTGATCATTGAACACCGCCATCTTTGACTCAGGCGTGAGTTCCCCTGGGGCAGGCCGGGACTGAAGTGCCGTTTCTATACGCTGCAGGGCCGACAGCACCCTGCTGCGATCCTCGGTACCGATCTCCGAATACTTATCGCCGCTCCTCAGGTCTACACGCACCTGTTCGGCCTGCTCGGCAAATGGGCGGGAAGCCTCCACATCCACAGCCTTCTTGTCGGCGGCAAAGGCAGGCAGCGCTGCGCACAGCAATATCAGCAGTAGTCCTTTCATGGCTTTACGCGTCGTTCCATCGGTGGTTGGTAGCTGAATGTAGACGTGAACCTCAAGACCGGCAAGCCGTCCATAAAAAGGCCCAAGTGCGACACCGCACTTGGGCCAAAAGTTCATCCCGATCACCGTCACTGCCGAGAGCGGAGCTACGGTCGACAGAGGCTAGCGATCAAAGGATTATATTTTCGTTAATTTTCCGCTAAAAACAGCCTGCTACCGATCAACGGGCCGATTGCTCCAGATGCTGGATGATGCTGGCGGCCACATCGACGCCGCAGACGCCCTCCACGCCTTCCAGGCCAGGGGTCGAATTGACCTCCAGTACCAGCGGCCCGCGCTTGGATCGGATGAGGTCGACACCGGCGACGGCCAGGCCCAGCGCGCGTGCCGAACGCACCGCCACCTGTTGCTCCTGCTCGGTAGCCTGGGCCACTGCGGCGGTGCCGCCAAGATGCAGGTTGGAACGGAAATCGCCTTCAGCTGCCTGGCGGCGCATCGCTGCGACGACGCGGTCGCCGACCACGAAGCAGCGCAGGTCGGCGCCTTCGGCCTCGCCGATGAACTCCTGCACGATGAAATTGGCGTACAGCCCGCGCAGCGCTTCGACCACCCCACGCGAGGCGCTGGCCTTCTCGGTCAGAATCACCCCGGCGCCCTGCGCACCCTCGTTCAACTTCACCACATGCGGTGGCGGGCCGAGCATGGAGAGCAGGTCCTGGGTGTCGTCCGGGTTGTCGCCGAACACGGTGACCGGCATGTCGATGCCCTGCGCGGCCAGCAGTTGATGCGCACGCAGCTTGTCGCGCGAACGCAGGATGGCATCGGAGGGATTGGGCGTGTAGGTGCCCATGAATTCGAGCTGGCGCAGCACGGCGGTGGCATAGCGGGTCACCGAGGCGCCGATGCGCGGGATCACTGCATCGAAGCCGGTGATCGGCTTGCCCTTGTAGTGCAGGCTGAAGCCGTCGGCGGCGATGCGCATGTAGCAGCGCAATGGGTCGAGGATGCGCACAGTATGGCCACGCTTGCGCCCGGCCTCGATGAGCCGTCGGGTCGAATACAGCTTGCTGTTGCGCGAAAGAATGGCGATTTTCATCGCAGCAGGAACACGGCGCGGCCTGGACATGGTCGAAGTCTGATGACGAGGTGACCCAAGTCCGTACGTCTGCCGGCCGACCGCGCGTGCGGGCGCGCTGGACCCTGCTCGCGACGATGGAACTGGTATGCGACGGCCCCGAGGATGGAGAGGCGATGGCGCCTCGGCATGTGTTGCAACAACGCAAGGCTGCGCTGCCCCAACCGGTTCGATGCTAGCAGGGCGTACACGCGGCGCTCAAGCAATCGGCAGCTGCGTTGCATGCGCCAACACGCGTTGTCATGCAGCCAAGGCTCGGACCGAAGGCGCGTCACCGCAGTAATCGGTCATGACCGGCAAGCGCTGCGGCCGCGACAAGCGAACGCCGCAGTTAAGCCATGTCATCGCAGCTGCCTCGCGCCATGCCTCGACCTTGCGCCCTCACACCGCACCCGTGTTGCCGTGACGCGTCTTGCACAGCGGAAACCGCAATGCTTGAGCCCCCTCAATGCCGGCATGCCGGCGCACCCGAGACTCTCAATGCGACGTCCAGCAAGCGCGGCCTATGCCAATCCCTCCCGCATCCGCCAGGGGCGTCCGTTCCCCCGCGGCGCCGTCTTCGATGGCAAGGGCACAAATTTTGCGCTGTTTTCCGCGCATGCCACCCGTGTGGAACTGTGCCTGTTCGACGAACAGGGCAACGAAACACGCGTGGACCTGCCCGAGTACACCAATGAAATCTGGCATGGCTATCTGCCCGATGCCAAGCCGGGGCAGCGCTATGGTTACCGCGTGCATGGACCGTATGCGCCGACCGAAGGTCACCGCTTCAATCACAACAAGCTGTTGCTGGACCCGTATGCACGCGAGCTCGAAGGCGATCTGATCTGGGCCGACGAGCTCTATGGCTACACCGTCGGCCATCCGGACGGCGACCTGAGCTTCGATGAGCGCGACAGCGCGCCATTCATGCCCAAATGCGTGGTGGTCGAAGACACCTACGATTGGGGCGACGATACGCGCCTGCTCAAGCCGTGGAACGAAACGGTCATCTACGAAACCCACGTGCGCGGCTACACCATGCGTCATGCGCAGGTGCCGGAGGCCGTGCGCGGCACCTTTGCAGGCCTGGCCCAACCGCAGGTACTGCAGTACATCAAGGACCTGGGCATCACTGCCGTCGAGCTCTTGCCGGTACACGCGTATCTGGATGATCAGCATTTGCTGGACAAGGGGCTGCGCAATTACTGGGGCTACAACACCATCGGCTTTTTTGCGCTGAAGTCGCGCTATCTGTCCAGCGGCCACCGCGACGAGTTCCGCGACATGGTCAAGGCCATGCACAAGCAGGGCCTGGAAGTGATCCTGGACGTGGTCTACAACCACACCGCCGAAGGCAGCGAATTGGGGCCAACCCTGTCGTTCAAGGGCATCGACAACGCCAGTTATTACCGGCTTGCCGAAGACAAGCGCTATTACATCAACGACACCGGCACCGGCAACACGCTCAATCTGAGCAACTCGCGGGTGATCCAGTTCGTCAACGATTCGCTGCGCTATTGGGCCGGCGAAATGCACGTGGACGGTTTCCGCTTCGATCTGGCCACCATCCTGGGGCGTGAGCCGAGCGGTTTCGACCAGCGCGGCGGTTTTCTGGACGCCTGCAATCAGGACCCGTTGCTGTCGGAAGTCAAACTCATCGCCGAACCTTGGGATTGCGGCCCGGGCGGCTACCAGGTGGGTCATTTCCCGCCGGGCTGGTCGGAGTGGAACGACAAGTTCCGCGACAATGCGCGCGAGTTCTGGAAGGGCGAGGATGGCAAGCTGGCCGAGTTCGCGACCCGTTTCACCGGCTCGGCCGATCTGTTCGATCGCCGCGGCCGCCGCCCTTGGGCCTCGGTCAACTTCATCACCGCGCATGACGGTTTTACCCTGCGCGATCTGGTGAGCTACAACGAAAAGCACAACAGCGACAACGGCGAAGACAACCGCGACGGATCGTCCAACGACGGCTCCTGCAATTACGGCGAAGAAGGCGAGACCGACAACGCCGACATCCTGCAGATTCGCGAGCGGCAAATGAAGAATCTGCTTGCGACGCTGCTGCTGTCGCAGGGCACGCCGATGATGCTCAGCGGCGACGAGCGCGCACAGTCCCAGGGCGGCAACAACAACACCTATTGCCAGGACAACGAAATCACCTGGCTGGATTGGGAAAACGACCCGACCGATGGCCGGCTCACCCAATTCGTCAAGGCATTGACCGCGCTGCGCAAGCGGTACCCGATCCTGTCGCGTGGCCGCTTCCTCAATGGGCAATACAACGAAGAAGCCGGCCTGCGCGATCTCACCTGGCTCAATCCCGGCGGCACCGAAATGGACGATGCGCATTGGACCGATGCCGGTGCGCGCTCGGTTGGCCTGCTGCTCGAAGGCAAGGCGCAAACCTCGGGCGTCAAGGAGCTGGCCAACGACGACACCTTGCTGATCGTCATCAATGCCTATCACGAGGGCGTGACCTTCACCCTGCCCTCCACCGATGAGCCGGTGCATTGGAAGCTGGTGCTATCGACTGATGAAGCGCTGGAAGTGGACATGATGCCGGCGGGCGCCAGCGAATTCCTGGCACCGCCACGCAGCGTGTCGGTCTTCGAGTGCAAGAGCGATCAGTAACGCTTGAACGGTCGACAGGCTCGCTGCCACCAGCATGGTGGACAGCGAGCTTTTTAATGCGCGCCGGGATGCTCGCGGAGCGACATCGTGCGAGATGCGGTTTTCAGATGCGGTGCAACTCCCGCATTGACAGCACCAACATCAATTCCCAAATACAACTGCGACAATTTTCTTCGCGAATGCGTCAGCCAGGCTATAGCCGAATTCGTTGGAGTCTACATATCTCCCGCGGCCGCCAGACATGCGAGCAACGCGACGGGAAGCGGATCGACACGTCTGGCGACTGACGATTGGCGATCAACAAATGGGCGTAATACCTCCACGCTGGCCGAATTGCGCCTGCAGCTTGAATCCGTCACCGACTCCCGCCAGGACGATGCGCATCACGATCCGTTCGCTTCCATGCATTGCCTGTGGCCAGGATGACGAACGTACAAACGGACGAACGCGCACGGCGAAACGCTGCATGCAGCATCACGTGATCACGCGGCTAACCGACGCGACCCGGATCCAAAAAATCTACGAGCACGCCAAACCGGCGACAACTCACCCTGGATAGAGCGGGAAACGCTTGTCCGGATGCTTGGACTTCCATTCCTTATAAGAGCTAGTGCCTTCCCAGGCCTTGAATGCACGCGGCGTGCGGCCACGGCCGGACCAGGTTTCGCCGGAATGCGGAAGCCAGTATTTGGCAACCACCTCGCCGGTGGACGACAGCGGGCCCTTGGACTTGCCGGTCATGGCGAGCGAGGCGATCTGGGATTTCTGCTTCGCGTTGAAGCGGCTACCGAACTGGGTGAGCACCTCGACGACCTGGTCGAAGGCTTCCAGGGTCTGGGCATACTTGAGCTGCGCCTCTTCCTGCTCGAGCTTGCGCAACTCTTCCAGCAGTTGGGCTTTGGCGGCGGCAGAGGGTGAAGCGGGCGGAACCTGGCGCATTGACGAAACTGAGGTTTGGGCGGGTCAGCGAGTATTGCCCCTGCGCCGGCCAGCGTAAAGCGTCCAGGCCGCGCCAGGTCTGCTGGCGCTCAGCGATGACGCAGCAAGGCGTGCTCGCGGGCCATGGTCAGCACCGGCCCAATGCGCCCTGCCCGGATCAGCTCGCTGCAGTGTTTGCCGACAAATTCAACCCTGGGCGCGGTGAACCACTGCACCACCCGGTCCAGCTGCCCGGCGTTGATCGACCACGCATGACAGACCGCCTCGCCGAGCTCCTCCACCCCGACCAGGCCGATCTGGCGAATCTGATCGGCGTCGAGCCTGAACATCTCAAGCACCTTACCGGCGTCGTCAGGCGTGCCGCACGTACTCGCCTGATCCGCCGGCCCGGTGCGATAGGCAATGGAGGCCGCGCGCGCCGACTCTGCACGGCGCATGCCTTTCATCAACGCACCGATTAGCTGGGAGTGAGTAGTGGTCATGGTGTCCGCTCAATGATGCAGTCACTATGGTGGACATGCGAAGCGTTCTCAATCAGGAGGTTCCTGACCCTGAGGAAGAAAAAGCCGAAGCTGTGGCGCACTTTTACAGTGAGTAAGCGCCTGCAATCGATGTCATTGGCAGCACCCATCGCAGCGATAGAGACCAGCTTGGGATTGCCGCATCGCGCAAGGCCGCCGACACCGGTCGAATCGTCCCGGCAGGAGGCACCGACCTGATCGCCGCGCATAAAAGGGGCTAACAGCGCGGCTGTGCTCACCGCACGGCTGGCGCGCGGGCGCGGCCGGTGCTCGCACGGCAGTACTGCTAGTGCATTCGGGTTCTGAGCGCGCCACCCCACACCCACCTGACAACCACTCGCCACGTTTGTTAGCCGCTGCAGAATCAAATCAGCCTGTATCTGCCATCGTGATATCCGAGACCGCGCCTGCAGCACGTGCAATGCGGCGAACCGGCCTTGTGGAACCCGCGACATCCCGCAGCGTCGTTGCAACGCATCACCGCACCAACGACTGCTCCACATCCTTCAACATGCGCCCGTAAGACGCCCGCTCTGCTGCACTGAGAAAGCCTTGCTCGCGCACAAGCCTGGGAACGTCCGCAGCAATCTTCGACAGGTAAGCGGTCAGTTTTTTCGCGCGTACGGGCGTCATCGATTTGCTCTTGCGCGCATCCGCAATCGCCCTGCGCAAGGTCTCCACGCGCTCGGCAAAATACAGTTGCTGCGCCTGATTGACGCGCCAATGGTCATCGGCCGGTCCGGCTTCGAGGCCACTGCCACGGACCGATTGAATGAAGGCCTGATCGGCGCTGAAGGACCCAACCAATGCAGCGGCGCGCCTGCCCTGCAGAAGCGATGGATCCACTTCCACCGCGCATCCGGTTACGTGGGCCAGCTGCTGCAAACGCTCGTCGAGCCGCTGTGCAGGCAGCGAGACGGCAAACGGCCCGGGTTGGCAGGCGGCGACGACCGGCCCCGCACAAAACGATGGAACCCAGCGCAACGATAATTGAGGGCAGCCGATGGCGAACGACAGACATAACAGCATCCGGACTGCACGGACATCCGTGCGTTGCGCACGCTAGACCGGCGATCCCGAACGGCAACGAAACCGGCCTCGTACGGCGCCCCTATCGCCAACGCTTCCGCGGCAGCACATCGGCGTAGCGCCATGCACCTATCTGGCGATCTCCATCAGCACATATTGAAATGCAACGGCACCGTAGGCCAATGCTGCCGCAACTAGACCGAACCACATCCATCGCCGCGGCCCGCGCGCGACGCCCACAACAACCGTGCACAGCGACAACGCAAGCATCACCGCGAACTTCAGCACGTACGCCGAGGAAGGCAACCACGCTGCCAGCGGCAGTCCAACGGCCACACTCGCCATCGCACACTGTTTGATGACCATCGAGGCACGCCCCGACGCATGTCGAACCAGCATCATTGCCACCAGTGAAAAGGCGACAAACCAGATGGCGATTGCCGTTTGACCCGCTATCGCATCCGATGAAGGTGCAAACACGCCCTGATGCCTCCCTGCGATCAGAATTGAGCAACGCGGGTCGATAGAGCGAGCCAGCGCCTGACATTGCCACGCAAACGAGCGGGCTGGCGAAGACAGCAAGGATGACGCTGCGAGCGGCGTGGCCGCCTCGACGCGCCCAGGCCGTTGCGGCCATGGAGCGGGCGATGGGAATCGAACCCACGTCAGTAGCTTGGGAAGCTACAGCTCTACCATTGAGCTACGCCCGCGCGGCGTGGGGAGAGTGTAGGCGGGTGCAGGTGTCCGGCGCAATGCGCAGACGTGACGAGGGCCGGTTGCCCGGCCCTCGTGTGTTACCCAATTCCTGCAAAGCCACTCGGCGCGATCAGAAGTTGCCGCTGAAGTTCACGAACAAGGTGGCATCGCGGGCGCTGCGCTGGGCGGTGGTGGTGCTCAGGCCCACATTGCTCTGCAGACCCCACAGGCCGGTGCGCGCCCCCAGCACCACGGTGGCGTAGTTGCGGTCGAAGTTCTGGCCCGGGACGGTGTACATGCCCACGTCCGGCATCGACTGCAACCAGGCGCTGGCTTCGGTGCCATCCTTGAACTCGTGGTCGTAGGTCGCCTGCAGGTACGGCTTGACCGCCGCACCGTCCAGGCGCACCTGGAAGCCGATGCGGCCGACCAGCGAGTCGATGTCCTGGTCGGTGTAACCGAGCGCGGTGGAGCTTTCGTTGCTTTCGGTGTAGCCGTCGAGCTTGAGCTTCTGCCAGGTCAGGCCGACCACCGGGCCGTACTTGACGTTGCCTTCGCCCAGCGAATAACCGGCATTGACGGCGGCGGTGAGGTTGCTGCCGTCCGGGGAGCCGCTGTGCACGCGCGTGGCTGGCCCAAGCTGCACTTCGCGGTCGACGTCGTAGCTCAGCCAGCTGTAGCTGACCTGGGCGTTGACCCAGACCGGGCCGGTGTACCAGCCGAAGAAGCCGCCCAGGGTGGTGTCGTCCTGCTTGAAGCTGCCGTTGCGGTTGCCGAAGTCGGCGTCCATGCTGCCGAAGCCGGCAAAGCCGCCGAACACCAGATCGCCGGCAGTCCAGTCCACGCCGAACAGGCCGGCCGGGGCCATGCCGTCGTACAGGTCGGCGTGGTCGTAGCGCTGCATGTCGCCACGCACGCTGCCCCACCAACGCAGACCATCGGCGTCGGGCTTGCCGTCCAGATGCCAGGCCACCTGATCGGCGCGCGCGCGGCCGATGGCCTGCGCCGAATGCGTCAGCACCTGCTGCAGACGCGGCGCTTCCAGCAGCGAGATGGCGTACTGGCCCAGGATCTGGTGGGTGGCGGTGGTGGGGTGGATGCCGTCGGCGAACACATAGGTGTTTTGCGCGTTGGCCGCGACCAGGCTGGTCGGGTTGCACGCCGGCAGCGGCACCGCCGGGTTGCAGGCGGTGCCGGTGACGTTGCTGAAGCCGTAGGTACCCGGATCGGCAACCACTTCCTGCAGGATGTGGAAGGTGTCCACCGGGATCACGCGCAGCCCGGCCGAACGCAAGCCGTTGAACAAGGCGGTGTTGTAGGCGGTGGCCGCTGCAGTGCCCTGCGCCATCGCAGCCGCACCGCCGGCACGGAAGCGCGGGGTGATGCCCACGTCCGGAATGGTCGGCACCATCACGTAGCGCGCGCCGGCAGCCTGCAATGCGCCGACCGCACCGACCTGGGCGGTCACCGCACTGCCGATGATGGCCTGCGCCTGTGCCGGCACGGTGGCTGCGGCGAGCAGGTCGTTGGCGCCACCCCACACGGTGTAGAGCGCGTTCGGGTTGGCGCGGCCGCCATTGGCGGTGAGGTAGGTGTTGATCTGGCTGGTCACCGACGGTGCGGCGCCCAGCGCGCTGACCGAGCTGGCCTGGATGCGCGCGCCGCCGGCGGCGTAGTTGTCGCCGGTCTGGCCATTGCCGTTGGGCGCGGCGTTGGTGCCGAAGTGGTCGCCGACATATTCGGCCCACACCCAACCCGGATTGGTGGTGAACTTGCCGGTGACTGCGCGCGAGGCAGCCGGCAGCAGCGGGTTGTAGTAGCCGCTGTCGGTGAGGCTGTCGCCGAAGAAGACGGTCTGGTCGAAGGCCGACTCGGCCATGGCCGGTGCGGCCGCGATGGCGATGGCAACTGCCATCAGGGAGCGGATCGGGCGAAATGTTGAAGCCATGGGAGTGCCTGCTTGAAGTGGATGGGACCGGACCGGGCTGCATACGTACGCCGGCGAATGGCAATGGTTTCACCCTCGCCGCCCGCGCTCACGCTGCACCGCCGCATAACGCAAAAACGCGCGCCCTGGCGGCGCGCGATGCAACAATGATGACATGAACATTCAACTCAACGGCAGCCCGCGCACGCTTCCCGACAACCTGCCGCTGGCGGCCCTGCTCGAACAGGAAGGGCTGGCACAGCGACGTGTGGCAGTGGAGGTCAACGGCGAAATCGTGTCGCGCGGGCGGCATGCCGAGCATGCGTTGTGCGAGGGCGATGTGGTGGAGATCGTGCACGCGCTCGGCGGCGGTTGATCGCCGGATTGGACGCTTTCGCAATGCCACTGTTCACGCTCACCGTCCGCCACGAATGCAGCTGGTTCTCGACGCAGCTCGCTGCGCCGAATGCCCAGGCGGGGGTCGTGCAGTTTCTCGACAGGGTGTACCCGTCGATCCGTGAGAGCGCCTTCGGGACACTGGCGCCCGAGATCAGCGCGGCGGACCTTGTTCTGTTCGTGCCGATGCAGGGGCTCACGAACGTCTGGGCCGCAACCGCGGGGAGCGCCGGAAGTTACGTCGAGCTTGTGTGTTCCTGCACCGTCGATGTCGCTTGAGCCTGACAACTCGCGCACGTGCTGGCCGGCGTGCTTGCGCATGATGGGTGATAATTGCCCCATGACGACTCCCATCCCCTCCGATGCGTTGCTGATCGCCGGCAAACGCTACCGTTCGCGCCTGCTCACAGGCACCGGCAAGTTCAAGGATCTGGACGAAACCCGCCTGGCCACCGAGGCCGCTGCCGCCGAAATCGTGACCGTGGCGATCCGCCGCGTGAACATCGGCCAGGACCCGAACGCGCCCAGCCTGCTCGATGTACTGCCGCCGGATCGCTACACGCTGCTACCCAACACCGCCGGCTGCTACACCGCTGAAGACGCGGTCCGCACCTGCCGGCTGGCGCGCGAACTGCTGGACGGCCACAACCTGACCAAGCTGGAAGTGCTCGGCGATGAGCGCACGCTGTACCCGGACGTGGTGCAGACGCTCAAGGCCGCCGAACAACTGGTGGCCGATGGCTTCGACGTCATGGTCTATACCTCCGACGATCCAATCCTGGCCAAGCGCCTGGAAGAGATCGGCTGCGTGGCGGTGATGCCGCTGGCCGCGCCGATCGGCTCGGGCCTGGGCATCCAGAACAAGTACAACCTGCTGGAAATCATCGAGAACGCCAAGGTGCCGATCATTGTCGATGCCGGCGTGGGCACGGCATCGGACGCGGCGATTGCGATGGAGCTGGGCTGCGACGGCGTGTTGATGAATACCGCCATTGCCGGCGCGCGCGATCCGATCCTGATGGCCAGCGCGATGCGCAAGGCGATCGAGGCGGGGCGTGAGGCGTTTCTGGCCGGGCGGATTCCACGCAAGCGGTATGCGTCGGCGTCGAGTCCGGTGGATGGCGTGATTGGATGAGTGGATATGCTGCGTTGACAGTGCGGTCGATGCGCAATGATGGGCCGTGTGGCGTGCAGGATGTTGCCGTTGCTAGATCGCGCGTTGCTGCGAGTGCCTCTTCACCCCGTACCCTCACCCCAACCCCTCTCCCAAAGGGAGAGGGGCTTTGTTTTCTGATGCGACTTGACTCATGACCGATCCTTTCACCAGCGACGGCGCCAAGATGCCGCCCAAGCCCTTCACCATCGAAGAGGGGCGGCGCCAGGTGCGCAGCTTCGTGTTGCGCCAGGGCCGTTTCACCCCCGCGCAACAGCGCGCCTTCGACGAGCTGTGGCCGCGGTTCGGGCTGGATTACACCGGCGCGCCGCGCGATCTGGATGCCGCATTCGGGCGCGACGCTCCCAAGGTGCTGGAAATCGGCTTCGGCAATGGCGCCGCGCTGCGCTTTGCTGCGCAGCAGGACCCCAGCCGCGACTACATCGGCATCGAGGTACATGCGCCGGGCGTCGGTCGCCTGCTCAATGCGCTGGACGATGATGGCAGCACGCATGTGCGCCTGTATCACCACGATGCAGTGGAAGTACTCGAACACGAGATCGCCGATGGTGCGCTGGACGAGGTGCGTATCTACTTCCCCGATCCGTGGCACAAGAAGCGCCACAACAAGCGCCGGCTGATCCAGCCGGCGTTTGCGGCGCTGGTGGTGCGCAAGCTGCGCGATGGCGGCCGCCTGCACGCGGCCACCGACTGGGCCGATTACGCCGAACAGATGTGGGACGTGCTCGACGCCACACCGGGCCTGGTCAATCGCGCCGGTGCGCGCGGTCACGTCGAACGCCCCGCCTGGCGCCCGCAGACCCACTTCGAAACCCGCGGCCAGAAACTCGGCCACGGCGTGTGGGATCTGCTGTACGACCGGGAATGGGGAGTCGGGAATCGGGAATCGCAGGAGCAAACGGCGGCGCCCCCCAGATAACTCACAGCGTCAGCGCTTTCCCGCTCTGCCAATTCCCTATTCCCGACTCCCCATTCCCGGCCCCCAATGGATACCGCGCTGACGCTGACCAACGATATGAAGCTCGTCCTCGGGCTGGTCGGTTTCACGATGGCGATGTTCCTGTTCGAACGCATCCGCGCCGATGTGGTGGCCTTGATCGTGCTGGTGGTGCTGGGCGTCACCGGCCTGGTGGCGCCGGAAGAATTGTTCGGTGGTTTTTCCGGTAACGCGGTGATGAGCATCATCGCCACCACCATCCTGGGGGCGGGGCTGGAGCGCACCGGTGCGTTGAACCGCCTGGCCACCTGGCTGCTGCGGCGTTCGCACGGCAGCGAGCAACGCCTGATGATGATGACGCTGGCCATCTCCGGCTTGAACTCCTCGTTCATGCAAAACCCGTCGGTGATGGCCTTGTACCTGCCGGTCGCCTCGCGGCTGGCCGCGCGCACCGGGCTCACCCTGCAGCGCATGTTGTTGCCGATCGCCGCAGCCATCGTGATGGGCGGCGCGCTCACCATGGTGGGCAATTCGCCGCTGATCCTGCTCAACGACCTGCTGGTGTCGGCCAACAACAACCTGCCCTCGGGCATGGCCAGCATCGAGCCGTTGACGATGTTCGCGCCGCTGCCGATCGGCGTGGCCTTGCTGATCGCCGCACTGCTGTACTTCCGCTTCTACGGCGACCGCAAGCTGATCGAAGAGGAAAGCCTGATCAACGAAGGCGTCACGCCATCGCGTACCGAAAGCTATTTCGCCAAGACCTACGGCATCGACGGCGATGTGTTCGAGCTCACCGTGACCGCCGAGAGCCCGCTGGTCGGCATGACCCTGGGCGAAGCCGAAGCCATTCACGACGCGCCGCTGCTGCTGGCCCTGAAGACGGGCAACGACACCCGCCTTGCACCGCCGGCGGACATGCGCATCTGGGTCGGCAGCGTGCTGGGTGCGATGGGCAAGCGCCAGGAGGTGACAGACTTTGCGCAGAACCACTTCCTGCGCATGTCCTCGCGGCTGCGCAACCTGGGCGACCTGTTCAACCCCAGCCTTGCGGGCATTTCCGAAGCGGTGATTCCGCCCAACTCACGGCTGATCGGCAAGAGCGCCGGCGAACTGCGCCTGCGCAAGCAGGCCGGCATCAGCCTGCTGGCGATCAACCGCGACAAGCAGGTGATCCGTGAAGACGTACGCAACGTGCCGCTGCGCGCCGGCGACATGCTGGTGTTCCATAGCATCTGGCAGGATCTGGCGCAGGCAGCGGAAAGCCGCGACTTCGTGCCGGTGACCGACTTCCCCAAGGGCGAGCAGCGCCCGCACAAGTTCAAGATCGCGATGGCGATCTTCGCCTTCACCATCCTGATCGCATTGACCTCGCGCCTGCCGGTGGCGCTGACCTTGATGACCGGCGTGGCCTGCATGCTGGTCAGCGGCGTGCTGCGCATGGACGAGGCCTATGCCTCGATCAACTGGAAGACCATCTTCATGATGGCCGGGCTGATTCCGCTGGGCTGGGCGATGGACAGCAGCGGCACTGCGGCCTGGGTGGCCGGCCACACCATCGACCGCCTGCCCGAAGGCATTCCGGTGTGGGCGCTGGAAATCAGCCTGGCATTGTTGACCACCGCGTTTTCGCTGGTGATCAGCCATGTGGGCGCCACCATCGTGATGGTGCCGATTGCAGTCAACCTGGCACTGGCGGCCAACGGCAACCCGACCGCGTTCGCGCTGATCGTGGCGTTGTCGGCGTCCAACAATCTGATGACCGCCTCCAACCCGGTGATCTCGATGGTGGCCGGCCCGGCCAACTATCAGCCGCGCGAGCTGTGGCGCGTGGGCGCACCGCTGTCGCTGATCTACATCGTGGTGATGGTGTCGATGATCAACCTGATGTTCTGGTGGGCGGCGCGCTGAAGGCTGGTGAGTTGCGGGTTGGCGCTCGATCGGCATGCGCCGTCACCGCATCAGCTCACGCGCACTGCGCAACCTGCCTGCGACGTCCCATCGTCGATCTCCACGCATCAAGCGCCGGACTGCATTCGCCATCGGGTTGCAGCGCGCAAACGTGATCGGCCTCTAGCCGAGCACCACGTGCTCGCCGTCGACGCGTACCGGCACTGCCACGAGCGACTGACCGCGACACGGGCCACTGATGCATTCGCCCGCAACGAGTTCGAAGGCGGCACCGTGCGCAGCGCAGACCAGATGGCCGTCCTTGGTCTTGAGGAACTGGCCGGGCGCCCAATCCAGCCTGCGTCCGGCATGCGGGCAGACGTTCAACCATGCGCGTACCTGCGCACCATCGCGATACAGCACCAGCGACTCCGGGCCGTCGTCCCAGGTCGCTTCCACTTCCAGAAATCCGGCATCGGGAATCTGCGCCAGGGTGGCGAGCGCGGTCGGTGAGGACGATGACATGAGCAACGCTTGCGAAGAACGGTCGCCGATTGTGGCATGTGCCGGCATCGTCTCTGCGTAGCGCGACGCCCCGTCGCTGCCGGCGCCACGTGCGAGATCACCTGGAACCACCGCTCATCCAGAGGCTGCGGCAGACCCCCGGTCAGCACACACAGCGTGATGCATTTAACAAAACAGCGCCCGACTTAACGAACTTTTCACTCAATGACATGAAACCGCAACGATACTGCGCGCTTGTTTCCTGCCCGGCAGCCCACCGCCATGCCTGCACGCATCTTCCAATTCGGCAACCTTCACCACCTGTTTGCGCCACGCAAGCCGCGTCACCCGTTGGTGCGCGTTGCCGCAGGTCTCGCCGGTCTGGCGATTCTTGCGGTGCTGATCTTCTTCAGCGTGTTCGTCGGCGCGGCGATGATTCTGGGCGGCGTCGCCTGGAAAGTGTTGAGCAAGTCGAACCGCCGCACGCCGCAGCAGGCGCGTGTGGTCGAGGCCGAATACCGCGTGGTGCGCAAGCCCGCGCTGCCGATGTCGCACTGAGCGTCTCGCGCACCCGATGCGCCCCGCGCCGGGTTCCACATCGTCGACTCCTTGAATCGGCATGTCTGCAGGCATGCCGACTCGCGTTTTGATGGCTGATCGGTCGACCTGCCTGCCGTGCGAGCGAATGAGCTGCCGCACACTTCACTAGCGAAGGTTCCGTCGTACACGGCCAAGCGGCTAGACTCACCCGTCCCGTTCCGAGGATGCGTGCATGACCCACGATGTGATTCCCGCTACCGATGTTCCGCGCATTCCGGTGGTGGGTGGCGGCAGCTTTCCGGTGCACCGCATCTACTGCGTGGGCCGCAACTTTGCCGATCACGCGCGCGAGATGGGCGCCACCGCACCGGCCTCCAAGGCCGAGCGTGGCCAGCCCACCTTCTTCATGAAGCCTGCCGATGCCATCGTGGTCGGCCACGGCGACCAGATCCCCTACCCGCCTGGCACCAACGAGCTGCATCACGAAGTGGAACTGGTAGTGGCGTTGGGCAGCGATGCGCCGGCCGGCGAGTTGCCGCTGGAGCAAGCCGAAGGGCTGATCTACGGCTACGGCGTGGGCCTGGACCTGACCCGTCGCGATCTGCAGGCTGCGGCCAAGGCCAAGGGCCTGCCGTGGGACATCGCCAAGGGCTTCGATCACTCCGCACCGATCAGCGAGCTGGTGCACGCCGGCGAAGTGGGTGCACTGGATGCGCTGAACCTCTCGCTGGAAGTCAACGGACAGGTGCGCCAGCAATCGCTGCTGGATCAGATGATCTGGAACGTGCCGGAAATCCTGCATGAGCTTTCCAAACTGTATGCATTGCGCGCGGGCGACCTGATTTTCATGGGCACACCGGCCGGCGTCGGCCCGTTGCTGCCGGGCGATCGGTTCAGTGCGCGCCTGGAGAACGTGGCCGAGCGCCACGGCATCATCGCCGGCTGACATCGGCCGGGCTACGATCGGCGCAGCGGCAGTCGGTCCGCGTCCGCAGCTGGAGTGCACTATGGGAATGGTCAGCGAATTCAAGCAATTCGCAATGCGTGGCAACGTCATCGACCTGGCGGTCGGTGTGGTCATCGGCGCGGCGTTCGGCAAGATCGTCACCGCGCTGGTGGAAAAGATCATCATGCCGCCGATCGGCTGGGCCATCGGCAACGTTGATTTTTCCAAACTGGCCTGGGTGCTCAAGCCTGCAGAGGTCGACGCCGCCGGCAAGGAGATTCCGGCCGTGGTGATCGGCTACGGCGATTTCATCAATACCGTCGTGCAGTTCGTGATCATCGCCTTCGCAATCTTCCTGGTGGTCAAGCTGATCAACCGTCTGAGCAATCGCAAGCCGGATGCGCCCAAGGGCCCGAGCGAAGAAGTGCTGTTGCTGCGCGAGATTCGCGACTCGCTGAAGAACGACACGCTCAAGCCGCCAGGCGCGCTGTAAGCGGACACATCCACTGCGCGCTTCGCGCATGGGGATGACTTTTCGCACGCAGACGGGGGACCTCGCGCTGATAAGCTCGGGGACCCCCTTGTCGTTGGAGCCGCCCTGCATGCGTCGCCTCGCCGTTGCCATCTCCGCCCTGCTCGCCACCTCCTCCGCGCTCGCTGCACAGACCACCCTTGCCGATAGCGCGCTGCGCACCGCCGCGCAGCTGCGCGAGCAGGCCCTGGCCGACACCACCGGCTTTGCCGTGGTGGAATCGCTCACCACCGAAGTGGGCCCGCGCATTGCCGGTGGCGACGCCGATCCGCGCGCAGTGGCCTGGGCCAAAGCCAAATTCCAGTCGCTGGGCTTCGACAAGGTGTGGACCGAGCCGGTGACCTTTCCCAAGTGGGAACGTCGTAGCGAACACGCCGCGGTACTTGGCGCGCACGCGCAACCGTTGACCGTGACCGCCTTGGGCGGCAGCCCGGGCGGCAGCGTCGAAGGCGAGGTGGTGCGCTTCGAGAACCTGGCCGCCCTGCAGGCCGCGCCTGCCGGCTCGCTCACCGGCAAGATCGCCTTCGTCGATTACCAGATGGTCAAGGCGCGCGACGGCAAGGATTACGGCAACGGCGGCGCGGTGCGCAGCAAGGGCCCGTCCGAGGCGATCCGCAAGGGCGCGATCGGCTTTGTGATGCGCTCGGCCGGCACCGATTCGCATCGCGTACCGCATACCGGCATCACCCGGTTCGACGAAGGCCTGACGCCGGTACCCGCCGCCGCGTTGTCGGTGCCCGATGCCAACCAGCTGGCACGTCTTGCTGCGTTGGGCGCCACGCGCATCCGGCTGGCGCTGGATTGCGGTTGGGACGGCACCGCGACCTCGTACAACGTGATCGGCGAGATCACCGGGCGCAGCAAGCCCAAGGAAGTGGTGGTGATCGGCGGGCATCTGGATTCGTGGGATCTGGGCACCGGTGCGATCGACGATGGCGCGGGCGTGGCCATCACGATGGCCGCCGGGCATCTGATCGGCCAGCTCAAGCAGGCGCCCAAGCGTACGATCCGTGTGGTGGCTTTCGCCAATGAAGAGCAAGGGCTCTACGGCGGCAAGGCCTATGCGGCCGCACATGGCAAGGATGCCAAGGACATGGCCTTGCATCAGATTGGCGCAGAAAGCGACTTCGGTGCCGGGCGCATCTATGCGTTCAACACCGGGTCCGCAGCGCCGGACGACTCGCGCGCGGCAACCAGGCAGATTGCCGAGGTGCTGGCACCGCTGGGCATCGAATACGCGCCGAGCAAGGGCGGGCCCGGCCCCGATGTGGGGCCGATTTCCGCCAAGGGTGGCGCGTGGGCGTGGCTGGCGCAGGACGGCACCGACTACTTCGATCTGCACCACACCGCCGACGACACGCTGGACAAGATCGACCCCAAGGCGCTCGCGCAGAATGTTGCGGCCTACACGGTATTTGCGTATCTGGCGGCCGAAGCCGATGGCGATTTCGGCAGCCGTGCCAAGACCGTGCAACCGCCGAACGAGTAATCTGGCAACGCAGCGCTGCGAACGCGTTTTTACTCCAGGACGAGCACATACGATGGCGGTCAAGCGGCAACGCAGTGCGAATACCGCGGCCACGTTGCTGGACGTCGCCAAGCATGCCGGCGTCTCGCCGATGACCGCCTCGCGCGTCATCAATCGGCACCCGCATGTCGGACAGGACATGCGGGTGCGCGTGGAAGCCTCGGTGCAAGCCTTGGGCTACCGGCCCAATCTCGCCGGCCGCTCGCTGCGCACCAGCGGCCTGTTGCGCATCGGCGTGTTGTACAGCAACCCCAGCGCCGCCTACCTCAATCAATTCATGCTCGGGCTGCTGGAACAGAGCAGCCTCAACGGCAGCCAGGTGCTGGTGGAAAAGTGCGGCGCCATCCGCAGCCAGCGCGCAGCCACCGAGCGCTTACTGGCGGCCGGCGTGGACGGCGTGATCCTGCCGCCGCCGTTGTGCGATTCGCGTCAGACCATCAATGAACTGGATGCGCGCGGCATCCCGGTGGTGGCGGTGGCGAGCGGCGCACCGATGGCGCAAATCAGCTCGGTACGCATCGATGACTACCAGGCCGCACGCGCCATCGTCGCGCACCTGATCGAACTCGGACACCGACGCATCGCGCTGATCAAGGGCGACCCCAAACACACACCGAGCGCGCTGCGCGCCAGCGGCTATCTCGACAGCCTGCAGGCTGCGGGAGTGGAGATTGCAGAGAACCTGATCGCCGAGGGACTGTTCACCTATCACTCCGGGCTGCTCGCTGCGCGCAGCCTGCTGGCCCAACCCAGACCACCGACCGCCATTTTCTGCAGCAACGACGACATGGCGGCGGCCGCGGTTGCGGTTGCACACGGACTGGGCCTGCGCGTGCCCGAAGATGTCTCGGTGGCCGGCTTCGACGACACGCCGGTCGCCACCACCATCTGGCCCGAACTCACCACCGTGCATCAACCGGTGACGGCGATGGGACGCGCGGCAGTGTCGTTGCTGGCAGATGCGATTCGCCAACGCCGCAAGGGGGATGCCGCGCAGGGCGTGCATCAGGTGATGAAGTACACCCTGGTCAAGCGCGGCTCGACCGCCGGACCGCCCGAGGACTGACGCGTTGAGGCTTGAGCGTGCAGCAGATAGCTCGAGGCTGCAGTTGGGAGCGCGCGCGTCTGCGATCTGGCAGCAACGTCCTTCGCGTCGTCTCGCTGCGCCGATGCACCCCAGTTGCCGCTGCATCCGCGCTCAAAGAGCTGCATGCCCTAGCCACGCACGACATCGACCCGAGATACCCCGAGCAAACCTGCCAGCGGAACCTGTGCCTGGCGCTGCCGCGGACTGACGACCAACCCCTGACTGCGCAGGATGTCCAGCAACTGCTCCGCAAGGGGCATCACCATGTGCCTGCCCCAACAGCGCTCTGACGCGTGACCGAACGGGAAATAGCCAGGCTGATGATCCGGATCCAGCTGGTTCCAACGCTGTGGGCGAAATTCATCCGGCGCCTCCCACAATGCGGGGTCGCGATGGCTCAGCAGCGGCAACACCAACACATCGTCCTGCGCGCCGATACGGGCATCGAGCAGCGCATACTCCGGCGATGCATTGCGCAAGATGTTCCAGGACGGCGGCAACAGACGCAGCGACTCGTAGACGATAGTGCGGCTGGAAATGTCCGGATCGAAAGGCGATCCAAGCCACAGTGCGTTTGCGACCAGGGTGGAGATGGTGAAACACACCGGCGCCGCAGTTCGTCGATACAACCCCATGGCAAAGCGCCGCGCATCGTAACCGTCCGCGACGGCGGTTACTGTCGCAAGTGCCGACGCGTTGGCTTGCAGCGCGAGCGGCCTCAATGCACCGACGGCGATAAGTGCCCAAGTCAGCTTGGGCGTCAGCTCCAGGGTGCGATCCATCAACATGCGTAAACGCAGGGGGTCGCCACCCAGCAGCAAATCGCGCAAATACATGTGCCCCACATGCGGCCAAGGGCCGGATAGATCAACGTCCGCCGCGATGGGGCGCTTCAATGCCTCGCGCACATCGCGTCCGATTGCCTGCATCAGCTTGGACGCCTGCACGCGCGCAATCGATCGCCCCTGTAGCGGTTTGAAGGTCGGCCGCTCGGCTTCGGTTGCCGGACGTGCAGCGAGCAATCGATGCGTCACCGAGGGGCCGGCAACGCCAACGGTATCCCCATCCAGCCGAAACAGGTCCTTGCCCATGTGCTCGCGCAGCAGCACCTGCAAACGCGGCGCAAAGACCGTCGCCCGGCCCAAATCAGCGCTGGTGGATAGGGACATGAGGATCGCTCTGCGCTTGTTGAAGCCCGCGTCCGGCAGTGCCTGCCTCGCGCGGGCGGGCATAACCAACATCACACGACACGCAAGGCGGTTTTTGCCGCGCTTGCCAGCGTGCTCAGTACCAGATGTACCAGGAGTAGGACTTCAGACTTTTCTTGGAGGCCAGCAGATTCTTCAGCGAGAACAGCATCTTCATGAGCGACATCCTGTTTGGGGAGCGGTGAGTTGCCCTGATGGGCGTTCGCACAAGCGGTTATGCGTGATGCGAGCGGACATGGTCGCGCCCGCCACGCCAAGCTACGCCCAGCGATCACCCGGGAACATTGCGTGTGCGCACAGATTCGTCACCCTGCAGCAATCGCATTGCCGCAATACGCGCTTTGACGCACACAACTTCGCGCTCCGGACAAACGCCCATGGCGGCCAGCTGGCCGCCATGGGCTCAACACACCGACCGGTGATCGCCGCAATGCCGTCGTGGCGGCCACATGCGCCGACCACGACGGATGGACACCGGCGTCACCGGTGTCCATACGACGGCATCACTTGACCGGCTTGGCACGCACCACGGCCGATGACGCGCTGGTCCCGGCACCGCTGTTTGCCGTGACCACGTAGTCGTAGTCCGCACCATTGCTGACGGACCGATCGACATACGACGCCGTTGCGACATTGGAACCAACCGTCGTAAACGCAGCTGCGGCACCTGCACGACGCTGCACCGTGTAGCTGCTTGCTCCCGCTACCGGCGACCAGCTCAGCCTGACCTGGCGATCGCCGACCGTGGCAGTGAGACCGCGTGTTGCGCTCGGCGCCGCGATCGTTGCGGGGGCGGCGACCGCGGTGCTGGCGGTTGCGATCGCCGGGTACGCGTTGTTCACCAGCTCGACGAACTGGTTATGGAACCAGGCTCCGGAGATCGGCGCGCCGGCCAGTGCGCCGGTCAGCACGCCATCGGCCGTGGTGTAGGTCGGATCGCACATCCGATCGAAGCCCTTGCCCTCGTTATTGGAAATGAGGGTGCTGGAGCCATCGGACTCGCCCGGCGGCTTGACCCACGCATATGCATCCAGATGCGGACCCGGTGCTGCGGTGGGGAGCGCACCAATCCCTGCCCCGCTCTGATTGCACCAGTTGCCACGATGCAGGCGACGGTCGATGCGGCCGCTATTGACGTAGGCATTGATGTCGCTGCCGGACGCGCCGGCCGGACGATTCGGCCCCCCCCATCCGTTACGGCCGGTATCGATGATAAAGCCGATCGTGCTGGGCCAGCCCGCGCTGACGAACCCGCTGTAGAGGGCCTGGGTAAAATCGGTCTCGTCGAAGTAGGGATTCCATTCGTAGTATTTCGACGACTTGATCGGCTGCCCGTTCACGCTCAACTCGGGATTGGGCAGATTGGGTTCGTTCAACGGCGTGGTATTGGCGGTGTTGGTGACAAAGCCGTCAACGCTTGCCAGACCCGCGTTTGTTCCCTGGACCACACGTGTATAAAGCGAAATCGACGGGCCGCGATTGCTATCCCAGCCCAACCAACCGGAGTGACCGATATCCAGGTAGTTGTAGGTATTGGGAATGGCGTGCAGCTTATTGAGCGCGTACTTGATGCCCTCCTCGTAAATTCCCGTGGAATTGGCAAGCGCGCATCGCATGTCATTCAAGTTGGTGACAAGGTTTGGCAGGCTATCGGGCTCGATCACATTGACGATGCGGATATCCTTGTATTTCGGATCCGCAAATATCGCTGCAATGACGTCGATATATTCTTTCTTGTAGCGCTCCAGCGCCGCCGGGGTCAGCGGCAATTCGCCATTGGACGCCAACGCGTGACAATCGCGACCAGGCAGATCGTAGATGACGAAACTGGCGGTAATCGGCGTATTGGCTTTTTTCTGCGCCAACGCGGCATCCAGATGCCCCCTCAACCCAAGCCGCCCGGCATTCTGCGACCCACCGGAAATCGCGGCGATGCGATCCAGCCAGACTGCGGTGGGAAAGGTCTTCACCACGCCCATCTTGGCCTTCAACGGCACCCCCTTGACCTTCGCAATCGATGCATCGACTTTCTTGGCGTAATCGGGATTCACATAACCGCTTGCCCCCACGAAGGGGTTGTCGACGTGCACCTGGGCGCAGACGCCGGCGGCGAATAACGGATTCAATGCCAATAGCGATAACGCCATCGAGCGCCGGAGGTTATGACCGATACCCTTACTGAATTTCATTGGATTCACCTTGTTTTTAATCGAATGGTGTTTATTCAAAATCCAAGAAGCGCTGCCTCGTGGCCTGCCTTGTTCCTCTTCAGGGCACCCATCAGAGATGTCCGGAGCCAACCGAACGCGCTCCGTCGGCGTCCCGCCGAAGAGCATTCGCATGGCATAACATCGACAATGTCCGCACCGACACGCAGGCCAATGGCCTGTTTGTGTCCCGAGACATCACCTAAGACCTCAGATTCATTGGAGGCGAATGCGGCCGCGCCGACGTTATCGTCGCGACGATTGCCACCGTGATATGCGGAGTATCTCCAGGGAGCGTTTGAGCGATCAGCATGGAATGCTGTGCCTGCGAACGGGGTGGTAAGTTCGCCATGCGGAAACTACGCCGCATAACCGGCATAAGCAATCGTCAAACATTGCGTTTGGGCACAGATCCAACGACTGTCCATAGCGACATTTCAACTGCAGGCATTACTGCACAAATGGATGTGCCATTACGCACAAAAAAACGGCCGCATCGCTTCCCGACGATGCAGCCGAATGGGAGGGTGCCCAACGTTGCCGTCGGACGTCTTACAGCACCGGCACGCCGGTGACGGGAAGAAAGCGAAATGACCGCTTGGAGAGGGACAACAGAAGATCATGTGCGACACGAGGCAGGGGTGCGCCGTGTCGCACATCTAAACATCACATCAAAAGCGCAGACGCAGGCCCGCGTAATAACGACGCTCGAAGATGTTCTGGTCGTAGTAGTGATTGGTCCACTGCGCGTAACGCCGCTCGCTTTCACCGGTGAGGTTGGTGGCCTGGGCGTACAGCGTCAGATGATCGTTGACGTCGTAGCTGAAGGAGGCATCCAGATAGCCGACATCGTCGTTCCAGATCGCCAGCTCATCGCCCCAGGCACCGCTGTTGACCTGGCTGAAACGCTTGCTGCGCCAGTTGTAGGCCACGCGCGCCTGCAACTTGTCCTTTTGATACCACAGCACCGCATTGGCCTGATGCTTGGAGTTGTCGCCGATCGGAAGCGTGTTGCCTTCGATGTCGGTGTTGTCGGTATCGGCATCGGAGAAGGTGTAGTTGATGTTGGTACCGAAACCGCTCAGCCAGCCCGGCAGGAAATCGAAGGCCTGCTGATAGCCGATTTCAAAGCCCTTGATCTTGCCGCCACCGCCGTTGACGATGCGCTCCACCGGCCCACCCAGCCGCACCACGCCGTCGGCATCGGGTTGCGGCTCGATGTTGGTCACCGTGGTGGGGAACGACTTCACATCGATCAGGAACGCGCCCACGCTGATCAACGACGCATCGGAGAAATACCACTCCCACGAGGCGTTGTAGTTGGTGGCGCGGTACGGGTCCAGATCCGGGTTACCGGAGCGTCCATTGAGAAACAGCACTGCATCCGACGGCAGCGCGGGGTTGCGCGGCGGCGTGCCATTGACGGCGTAAAAGCTCACCAGGCCGCGGCCGAGATCGGGCAGGTCCTGGCGTGCCACCGCCTTGTTGTAGGCAAAGCGCAGCTTCTGCGCGTCGGTGATGTCCAGCGACAGGTTGGCGGTAGGCAGCACGTCGGTGTACTGACGGTTCAGGCGATTGGTGCCGATCGCCGGGCTGACGCCATTCCATTCGACATTGCCGATGAACACGTTGCCGCTGCTCAGGTACTGATCGATCGCCAGCTTGGTCTGCACGATGCGCGCGCCGATGTTGGCCGTCCACGGCACCGCACTGCCGGTACCGCCTTCCAGGTTCGCAAGGAAGTACGCTGCGGTGCTCTTTTCGGTGACCTTGTACGAGTCTGCCGCCTGCTGGTAGGCCACGTTGCCCGGGTACAGGCTGTTGAGATAGCCCACCGGGTCCTTCATGACCTGCGGGTTGATCGCCGGCAAGCCCTGGCTGCCCAGGCCGGTGACCTTGAGCGGATCGAAGTCGTTGAAGTACGCCCAATAGCCGGGGATGGAGTTGAACGGCAGCAGACGCGCTTCGGAGACGCCGCTGCAGGTGTCGACGATCAACGGGTCCTTGAAGTAGTACAGCGAGCGATTGGGATCTGCGCATGTGGTCGACACCGGCGACAGGTAGCGATAGGTATCCAGCTTGACCTCACGCTCGCCGTAGCGAATGCCGAACTGGAAGCCGCGCACCACGCCCTCATCGAACTCGAAGGTGCCGTCGGCGCGGAACGCGTCCATCGTCGCTTCGATCTTGTTGCCCTGTGCCCACGTGGACATCAGCTGCCAGTTGTCCGGGTTGGATACATCGGTGCCCAGGTTGACCGCCGGATAGGTGCCGCGGAAATCCACCGAGGCATCGACCGTCGGCAGTCCGTTGGCATTGGCCCATTGCGTGACGCCGCCGGCGCGCGTGATCTGGTCGCCGCGCGTCACCACCGCATCGGCGCGCGCTTCGTCGTAGGTACGCTGCGCATCGCCATGCACCCAACGGAACGACGCACGGAACGGACCGCCGTCATCGAAGCGCAGTTCCAGGTTGGTATTGAGCGAATCCGAATCGGCCACACCGGCCATCGAATGCGCCTGGAAGCGGTTGTAGCGGAACTGGCCGTATTCGAGCACACCGTTGGAATCGACCACCGATCCTGGCTGCAACTGATTGGTCGCCCAACCGGTGTGCAGCTGTGCGGCCACCGAGGTGTCGTGGTCTTCGAGCTTGGTATAGGCCGCATCGGCCAATACCGTCCACGAATCATTGATGTTGAACTGGAACGAGCCGTTGACGCCGGTGCGCTGGCGGTCGGTGCTGCGGTTATCCAGTTCGGTGGCGACCCAGTTGTAGAAATAGTCGCGCGGCAGGTTGGACGGATCGGTATTGCTGCCGATGCGGCCATCACCGTTGAAATCGAAGCCCACGTTCTGCTCGGTGGATTTCTGCGCACCGTTGGAATACACGCTGGGGTGCTTGTTCTCCAGCGTGGCATCGGAGTACGACACAGCCAGCAACGCGCCCCAGCGCTCGGTGCGGAAGCTGGCAAGGCCCGAGTACAACTCGTTGAGTTCCTGCACTCGGTCGCCGTAGGAGCCTTCGGCCTGGCCGCTGAAGGTCCAGCCTTCGGGCAGATCAAACGGGCGACGCGTCTTGAGCGACACCGTGCCGCTGATGCCGCCATCCAGGTCGGCGGCGGTGGGCGACTTGATCACGTCCACGCCGCTGAACAGCGTTGGCGGAATGTCGACGAAGTCCGGTTGCGCACGTCCGATATTGGGTTGGCCGAACTGATCGCCGCCACCAGCGCTCAGATACAACTCGCCGTTCATCGTGGTCTGCACCTGCGGCATGCCGCGGATATTGAGCTGCGAGCCCTCGCCCGCAGAGCGACGGATCTGCACGCCGGGCACGCGCTGCAGCGAATCGGTGATGGTGACGTCGGGCAGCTTGCCGATGTCTTCGGCGGAGATCGAGTCGATGATCTGCGCGGCAGTGCGCTTGTTCTCGATGGCCTCGGCCTGGGCGCCGCGCACGCCCTTGACCATGACCTTGTCCAGATCGGTGACGCCGGCCGTGCTGCCGGCTTCCTGCGCTGCGGCAGTTGCCGCGACCAGTGTGAGTGCAGCCGCCAGCGCGGCGGCCAGCGGGGTGTGACGGGTACTGCGATGCAGCTTGTTCATGGTCCCCTCCCAGGGATGACGACAATCCACGACCGTTTCGAATGGCAATGCCGGGGGGCAATGCAGTAATGGCTGACGCGCCGATCGGTGCGTCAGTGCAGACGCCGTGCAAGCGCACGACGTGGCAACTTGCTGGTGCCGCTACGGAAGCCCGTTGGCAGCGCCAGTTGATGGTTCGACATTCCAGCCGCGCACTTGCAGCGTGGCGTTGCGCAGCGTGTCCGCAGACGGTCCACGGATTTCCACCTCGCGCTGCTCGCCCGGCACCAGGCTCAGATAGTTGTCGCTGTAGTACGCCGGCAGGATGCGTTGGCCTTGCGCGTCCACCAGGGTCAATTTGGTGTTGAGCGCCACCTGCTGCGAGGCGTTGCGCACGGTGGCGCGCAGCACCGGCTCGGCACCGTCCTGCAGCTGCGTGCCGAGCTGCACCGGCACTGCCGCCAGCGCATCCAGGCCGCGCATGGCCGCCGCATCGCGTGCCACCCAGTAGAAATTGCGCGAGCGCACCACCGCATCGCGATCGAGCAACTGCAGCCGCACAAAGCCCAGCCCGTTGGTGTCCTTGAGCAACGGCGCCAGTTGCAGCACCGGTGCCGAGACCGCAACGGGCGCGGCGTCCACCGCCTGTTCGCGTTGCTGCAGCAACGTACCGTCGGTGCCGTAGATCTCTGCACGCACACGCAGGCCGCGCAACGGGTCGCTGGCGTTGTTGACTACCACCACTTCATGGCCGGGCAGGTTCATCTGCACATGCAGCATCTCTGCCGCGTTGCGCACGCCGTAGTAGGCCGCGTGGGTGTCGTAGTCGTGGCTGTAGATCTGCCACATGTTGCTGGGCCAGGCCGGATGGCTCATCCACAGCAGGCGCCCGCTGTTCTTGGTCCACAGCTGCGCGTTGAAGCCTTCGAAGATGGCGCGATGGGTGTCGTAGTTGAGCAACTGCGCCTTGCGCTCGAAATCTTCCAGGCTGGTGGGCGCACCCAGCTTGTCGGTGAGCGAACGCATGAAGCTGGCGGTGTCGCCGTTACCGGACTGGTGCCAGTCGTGATAGGCCCAGGCATCGCCGATCGGCCACTGATCGCCAGCAGCAGGTATCGAAGCCTTGAATGACTCCAGCGTGGAGAACGACGGCGTGCCCACCTCCACCGAAAAGCCCTGCGCCAACGCATTGAAGTAGGCCACCGGCTCGCGGTAGTTGTACGGGCCGCTGCCCTGCAGATTGACCTGGTTGGAACTGCCGGTGTACCAGCGCGTGCCGTCCAGTTCGGCAACCAGCGCATCCAGGCCTTCGTTGAGGATGGGCGCGGGCACCCCTTCGTTGCGGCCGAACCACAGCACGATGGAGGGGTGGTTGCGGAAACGCCTGATCACCTCGGAGGCGTTGTCCAGGAACAGCGCCGCATCGGCCGGCTCCATGTTGTAGTTCTGGGTGGACTGCCAGAAGTCGTTGAAGACCAGCATGCCGTATTCGTCGGCCAGCTCGAAGAAGCTGGCTTCGGTGTTCTGCCCCACCCAGTTGCGTACCACGTTAAAATGCGCATCGCGCTGCAGGCGGAAGTACGGCTCCAGCCGCTCGCGCGAGACACGCTTGCGCCAGTCGTCCATGCCCCAGTTGCCGCCCTTGACGGCAATGCGCACGCCATTGATGCGGATGGCCAGGTAAGGCGCCAGCGCGTCATCGCTGAGCGGCGTGACTGCCGGCGATGCCTGCGCGCCGGGATAGAACGATTGCGCATCGCCGCCGGGCACGGGGCGGATCGCACTGTGGCGGGCATCGACAATGCGTTCGCCACGCTGACGTGCCTTGTTGAAATCCACCAGCACGCGGCGCAGCGCACCGTCCTGGTCGAACAGCGACAGCTCGTAACTGACCTCGCGGATGCCGAAGCGCAGCTGCTGCGTGTCCGATGGCGTACCGGCCACTTCGACGCTGGCCTGCAAGGTATATAGCGCAGGCTCGCCATAGCCGTTGGGCCACCACAGGCGCGGATTGGCAATCGCCAGTTCCGGCGTGTCGGCGGCGCCGAGCGTGAGCGTTGTACCACCGGCCGGCACATTGACCTGCCGCTGGATGCGCACCTCGCCGATGGCCAGTTGCAGCGTGCCCTGCACCGCCGCGGCACTGTCGTTGCGCAATGGCACGCTGATTTCGAGCTCGGCACGCCGGTGATCCGGAGCCAGCCGCGTCGTCACCACCCGGGTGTCGCCAAGCGCCAGCGGCCCGGTGGCGTGCAACTGCACGTCCTGCCACAGCCCGGCGTTGCGATCGCGTACCGCCGGAATCCAGTCCCAGCCTTCGCTGGCGATGAAGGTCGGCCCATCCAGCGCCTGCACACCGCCATTCTCGCCCACGCCTGCGGTCATCGATTGCTCGTGCGCGATGCCGGGATGCGGCGGCGGCGAGACACGCACTGCGATGATGTTTCGGCCGGCCTTGAGCTGCTTGCTGACATCGAAGCGGCCGCGTGCGAACGCACCGCGCGTACGCCCGACCTGGGTGCCGTTGACCCAGACCTCGCCCGCATAGTTGATGCCGTTGAACAGCAGCTCCAGCCGCTTGCCCTGCGCTGCAGCAGGCAGATCGAAATGGCTGCGGTACCACCAGTCCTGCCGGCTCAGCGACTCGGGAATGGCCATGTTGTTGAGACCCATGTCCGGGTCCGGATACACGCCCCGATCGACCAGCGTGGTGAGCACCGTGCCTGGCACCGTGGCCACGTGCCAGGCCGCGCCGCCGCGATCATCACCGCGCGACAGGCTGGCGCCCGTGGCCTGCCCCAGCTCCGGTGCCGCAGCCAGTTCCCACGCACCGACCCGCCATGCCGCAGCATCCAGCGGCTGCAACGCGGGCGTCGGTTGTACCGGCTTGGCCACCGGCGCAGAGAAGGCCGCCGCACTGCGCGGCAGCGTTGCGGGCGCCTGCGGTGCGACCTGGCCAGCCATCTGCCTGACCTGGACCTGCCAGGCCGGCGAGGCGTCTTCAAAACGCTGCAAGGCCTGATCCGGCGCCTTGGCCGCAAGCTGCGCGATGGCCGGCGCATCCAGTGCAGCGGAATGCGCAAGAAAGCCGGCAATCTCGCCACCGAAGTGCTGCGTATAGGCGGCGGGCTGCTCGCGCGGACCGAACATCAGCACAGGCGCGACCGCACTCTGGCGGACCGCACCACTGGCGACCTGGCGGCCATTGGCGTACAGCGTCAACCGCCCCGCTCGCGCCACTGCAGCTACCTGCGTCCAGGTTCCTGCGGGCAGCGCCTGCTTGCTGCGCAACACCGTATCTGCGCCCTGCACGAAGGCGAGCCTGCCGTTGTCGATTGCGAAGTAACGTCCGGCCGATTTCGGATCGCCCAGACCGGCGATCAATGCCGGGCCGGCATTCGCACGCGAGGGACGCACCCAGCCTGAGATGCTCCAGTCCGCGTCGGCAGCCAACCCTGGCGCATCGGCGGCTAGCTTCTTTGCCAGCCCCATCCCGCCCGCCAGCACGCGGACATCGTATGGACCGGGCGACTGCACATCGGCGGGCGCAGCCTCCACTGCAGCCCAGGCCATGCAACCACACACCACCCACAGCGCTCCACGGCGGAACGCCTTGCGAACCATCAGCATTAGAGGCCTCTCCCAAGCTCTACTGCCAAGCAACGGTGCACACCACTCGCACGCAACCAACAAGACGACTCGCAGTCGTGGTGTCGCTTGCTTTCGAATGATGCCGCCCGTGGCTGCCGCCCCTGTTTCAGCGGCCATGGTGCGAGGTAACGTTACCCCAGGTGGATACCGACAACAACCGTTCTGCGTTAGGGTTGGCGCTCCCAGGAGGAGGGACTCATGCGAAACCTGATCCATTCCGCATTACCGGCGGCGTACGCATTGCTGTGTGCGATCGCGCTTCCTGCAGCTGCCCAGCGTTTGCAGGTGCAGTCGCCCGATGCACGTACGCAGGTGGAATTCACGCTAAGCGACGGCGGCGTGCCGACCTATCGCGTGCTGTATCGCAACAAAGTCGTGCTCGACGACGCTCCGCTTGGACTGGATCTGGGCCGCGCCAATACGCTCGGCAAGGCGATGACGCTGCAGGGCAGCACGACCGACACGCATGACAGCCGGTTTGCCTTGGCCGTGGGCAAGACGCGTCAGGCACGCGACCACTACCGCCAATTGCGCGTGCAGTTGTCCGACCCGCAACAACGACGCCTGACGGTGGAATTGCGCGCCTACGACGACGGCGTTGCACTGCGTTATGTGCTGCCCGACGCCGGTGAAGTACGGATTCGCAATGAGCTCACCAGCTTTGCGTTTCCGAGCGATTACCCATGCTGGACCTTGAACCTGGGTCGCTTCGGAACCAGCCACGAGGGCGAGTACGACGCCATCGCCGCGTCCAGATTGCGCCCGCACAATCTGTTGGAGTTACCGCTGGTGTGTCAGACCGACGCACGCGGCACCACGCTGGCGATCGGCGAGGCGAATCTGCGCGACTACGCGGGCCTGTATCTCACCGGCCGCGCCGATGGCGGATTGGGCGTATCGGCGAAGTTGTCGCCGCGTCTGGACGAGCCGAAGCTGGCGGTCAGCTTCGATGCGAAGGGACGCGATTTCGCAACGCCCTGGCGGGTGATCATGCTGGGCGACAGCCCGGCGAGCCTGATCGAATCCAACCTGATTTCCGCGCTCAACCCGCCGCCGGCCTTCGATGCGAGCTGGGTGCGTGCGGGCAAATCGGCGTGGGACTGGTGGTCTGGGAGCCTGGCCGGCGGGGTGGAACATCCCGGCATGAATACCGCCACAATCCAGCGCTATATCGATCACGCGCAGCAGTTGAAACTGCAGTACATGTTGATCGACGACGGCTGGTATGCCGGCAGCACCGGCGATGGCCAGTACAACGTCGATGCCGATATCCGCCGGCCGGTGGAGCAACTCGACCTGCCGGGCCTTGTGACCTATGCACGGCAGCGCGATGTCGGGCTGTGGTTGTGGGCGCATTGGCGCGCGCTCGATGCGCACATGGACGAAGCGCTCGCCTGGTATCAGCAGCTCGGCATCAAGGGCATCAAGGTCGACTTCATGGACCGCGACGACCAGCAGATGGTGGACTTCTACCATCGCCTGCTGAGCAAGGCCGCCGAACACAAGCTGTTGGTCGATCTGCACGGTGCGTATCACCCCACCGGCCTGACCCGCACCTATCCCAATTATCTGACCCAGGAAGGCGTGCTCGGCGCCGAATACAACAAATGGACCACGCGCATCACCGCCACGCATAACCTCACGTTGCCGTTCACGCGGATGTTGCTCGGGCCGATGGACTACACACCGGGCGGCTTCCGCAATGTGCGCCCGGCCGAGTTCAAGATGCAGCACATCGCACCGCAGGTGATGACCACACGCGCGCAGCAGCTGGCAATGTACGTGGTGTACGAGAGCCCGTTCGCAGTGGTGGCCGACAGCCCCGAACAATACGAAAACGTGCCGGCAGCGCAGTTCCTGCGCGATGTCCCGGCAAGCTGGGACGAAACCCGGGCACTGCAAGGCGCCATCGGCGAGCACATCGCGCTGGCGCGGCGCAGCGGCAAGGACTGGTATGTGGGCGCGATGACCAACGAGCAGCCACGCACCTTGACCTTGCCGCTATCGTTCCTGGGCAAGGGCAGCTGGACCGCAACGATCTACGCCGACGGCCAGGCGCCCACCGAGGTCCACATCGAGACCCGCAAGCTCACCCGTGAGAGCAGCCTGCAACTGGAACTGGCTGCAAACGGCGGCGCGGCGGTACGGCTGCAGAAGAAATAAGCGCGGTAATCCAGGCCCGGGACGCCCCTTTGCCATCTGCAGAGGGGGATGGGGATACGACGGCGATGTGCAGGGATCACTCCCGCTATCGCGCTTGACCTGTCGAATGGCAGGTCGATAGCAGCCCGGCATCTCAGCAACACTACAGCTGCATGGGCGTGATCGTGGGCACTGTTGCGCAGCGGCACCGCGCCGCACATCGCCTGGCGCGCGTGTGCAGCGGACATCCGCTTAGCGCATTGCGCTTGCCGTGTGCCTGGCGTCACGCAATCAACGCATACGGATATTTTTGCAAAGCATACGTTTTAGGATGCGCGCACCTTCACCGCAGGTGCGCGCTGCCGGCTGTCCGCCGGCTCGCCCTGCGACGTGATGGCGCGGCCTGCATGGTTCGCCGCATGCGGGGCCGTTTCATTCCGGCGCCAGGAAAACACTCCCATGACGTTACGTTCCAAGCGACCGATGTCGATCGGCCGCGTCGTTGCTGCGCTTGCCATTTGCACCGCAGCACCCGCCAGTTTCGCAGGCACGCTGCTATCGCCCTCCACCTCGGCTGCAGATGATCAACGTATCGATGCGCTGATGCCGCCGCTGCTGCACACGCCCGCCTCCGCACGTGTTGCGCCCGAGCCGCGTGCAGGCATGCCGCGCAGTACTGCGGCTGCGGTATCGCGTGCATTTCCGTCGGTCACGCAGGAGTTCAAGCAATTCCTGGACGCGCAGGCACAGCTCAGCTACGCCACGCGCGCGGTGACCGCCAAGGTCGGCGGCCCGGCGGACTTCGCGCAGATGCAGCGGTATCTGTTCAATCGCTACAACGGCCTGACCGTGCTGCGCAGCGTGCATCAGCGCGGCAAGGTGTTCGACTGCATCCCGCTTGCGCAGCAGCCTGCGTTGCGCGATGGCAGCGTGCCTGTCCTGCCACCGACTATTGCGGCCGGGGTCAGCACTGGCGCTTCACTCGACGCAGCGCAGCGCTGCGACGCGGGCAGCGTGCCGTTGCAGCGCATCGGCCTGGCCGAGATGAGCCAACACGCAACGCTGCAGGCGTTCTTGCGCGGCACCACACCGCGTGCGAGCGCACCTGACCGCCCCGCACTGGCGCCGGCCGCACAGGATGCCGCGTCGGTGGTGCACTACTACTCCACCATCTACCTGGACACTGCCGGCTCGCCGGTGACCGGCGCCGGTGCCGACCTCAATACCTGGGTACCGTCCGTGCGCGCCAACGATGCGCAGTCGATCAGCCAGATCTGGCTGGGGGGATACACCCCGCAAGGGCAGATCCAGACCCTGGAAGCCGGTTGGCAAACCCAACCTGGCGCAGGCTGGGGCACCACGCCGATCCTGTTCATCTATTCCACGCAGGATGGCTACATCAGCACCGGTTGCCATAACCTGGATTGTGCCGACTTCGTGCAGACCAGCACGGCGAATGTGCTCGGCGCCGCGCCAGCCGACGGCTTCAGCACCGCGGGCGGCAAGCAGGCCATGCTGCATGTGGAATTCCAGCGCAATACCGACGGCTATTGGTGGTTCGGCTTGAATGGCGAATGGATCGGCTATTACAAGGCCGAGCTCTATACGGGCGACATCGCCGATGGCAGCGCCAGCATCTTCATCTCGGCCGGTGGCGAAATTTCCACCTGGGATGGTCGCCCCAGCGCACCGATGGGCAGCGGGCGGTTCGCATCGGCCGGCTACCGGCAGGCCGCGTTCCAGGCCAATCACTTTTATCGCGATGCGACCATGGTCACCCGGCCTGCACAGCGGTTGTCATCGCTGAATGTGGAGCAGCCGTCGTGCTACACCTTGGCGATCGCCGGTTACGGCTATCCGTATGCACTGGGCGCCGGCGTTTCCCGCACCAGCCTGTCGCCGGAGATGCAGAGCGGCGGCATCTACTTCGGCGGGCCGGGCTGCGCCCGCTGAGTCGCTGAGTCGTTGCGAACGCGCGCACCGCTGCAGCGCGCGCATTCGCCTGGCGGCCACGACATGGGCCGGCATGCGGTTATGCGGTAGATGCTGAAACGTCGGCACTGCAGTCACCCCGTCAGCATGCAGCCAGCGAGGCAGTGGTTTGTTGGCATGCCCAATGGAAAGCCTCACCACGGCACGCGCATCCACGTCTTCTGGTTGTCCTTGCCGGCTTCACACAGCCGGCAAGGACGCACCACGCCGCTTGCCCGCCGTGGCAATGGGCGCCGGCTTACGGCAAGTCCACGCCTGCGCACACTGCCGGGCGCGCATCCTTGATCTGCTGCACGCCGCGCGCATCGAACTGTAGCGCGGCATGTTTCGGCGCGAATGCCGGCCACGCGGGCAAGCCCTTGGCATTGGGATTGCCACGCTGCACGAAGGCCGCCCAATACCGTTGCAGGCTCACCGGTGGCTGCCCGATAGGCAGGTTCTTGAACAGGAACGGCAGCTCGGCGCTGTGGGTCACTTGCCCACCCGGCGCGGCGGTGTCGAACACGTAATGCCACACCGGCACGCCCAGTGCGGCCTGGTGCTGCGCGACAGTCACCGCCGGGCAGCGGAAGGTGAGGTCGGTGGACAGCTGCATCGCTGCATCGCCCTGGCGCTCGGCCCGTTGCGCCGCATGCGTGCGTTGCGCCTGCAACACGGCCTCGGCGCGATCGGGATAGTCGCGACGCAGACGCGCCTGTGCGCCCTTCTCGCCACCGTAGGTGAGCTCCTGCACCACGTAACCGATCAACAGCGGCACCTTGGCCTGTGCGCCACTGGCCAGCAATTGGGCCGGTGCGCGCGGCAGCACGCGCCCATCGACGACGGCTTGCAACCAGACATAGCCGTCGTCGTCCAGGGCCGGCACGTCCACACCCTGCCCGGCCTTGAGCAACTGCTCCACCGGCAACGCGCGCAACTGGCTCAGACGGGTGGCCGCATCGTCGATGCCGGCGCGTTTGGCGATGGCAGCGCCCAAGGCGCGATTGTCTTCCAGGCTGCGCGCCGGCAGCCCGAAACCAGCGGTACCGCTTTGTTCGATCGCTGCAGAAAACAGGCCACGCGCAAGCGGGCTGAGCATCAGCAAGCCCACATCCTGGCCACCGGCCGACTGCCCGGCGATGGTGACCCGTGCAGGGTCGCCGCCGAACTGCGCGATGTTGTCGCGCACCCAGCGCAATGCGGCGATCTGGTCGAGCAATGCGTAGTTGCCGGCCGCTTCGTTGTCGCCATCGCGCAGCTCCGGCAGCGACAGGAAGCCCAGCGCGCCCAGCCGGTATTGCAGCGTCACCACCAGCATGTTCTGCGCGACAAGATTGGTGGGCAGATGCCCGTCGGCACCGCCAGCCACATTGGCGCCGCCATGAATCCACACAAATACCGGCAACGGGGCTGCCGGCTGCAGCGTGGGTGTCTGCACTTCGACGTAGAGGCAGTCTTCGCTGCCGCGCCTGGCCATCGCGTCGTTCCAGCCCAGCGCGGGCTGCACGCACGGCGTGGCCGCCTGCGTGGCGTCGCGTACCTGCGTCCATGCGGTCGCCGGCTGCGGTGGGCGCCAGCGCAACGCACCCAGCGGCGGCGCGGCGAAGGGGATGGCACGGAATACCGCGCTGCCGTCGTCCTGCCATTGCCCGCGGACCACGCCATGATCGGTACGCACTTCCGGCGGCGCCGCAGCAACGGTGGCCGCGGCAGCAGACGCGCTGCCACTCAGCATGCAGCTGGCGGCAAGCAAACAGGCAGACAGGCGCATCACAGTTCTCCGGGGTTGACGCGGGCGCGCCAGGCGGCCTGGAACACGGCGGTGGCCGAGGCCACGTTGAGGCTTTCGACCTTGCCGCTGCCGTGGATGGAGAGCTGCAGATCGCAATCGCGGGCGAACTGGCGGTCCATGCCTTCGCTTTCGGCACCCATCACGTACACCAGACGCTGCGGCAACGCGGCGGCAAACACATCCTGCCCACCCTCGACCAGCGTGGCGGCCACCGCAAACCCGGCCTGACGCAATTGCGTCATCGCCAGTGCCGTCTCCGGCAGTTGCACCAGCGGCACGGCTTCGGCACCGCCTTCGGCCACGCGTGCCGCAGCACCGGACAAGCCCAGCGTGGAGCCAGCCGGCAGCAGCAGGCCCGCCACACCGAAGTGGGCCGACGAGCGCAAGATCGCGCCGAAGTTATGCGGGTTGCCCACGCCATCCAGCCACAGCGCCAGCACCGGGCCTTGCGGCAATGCCGCCAGCCACTCCTGCAGCGGCTGCGGCGGCACCCGCAACACTTCTGCCACGATGCCTTCGTGATGCGTGCTGGACGCCAGCTTGGTGAGGTCGGCGTCTTCCACCACGCGGTAACCCAGACGCTGCGCCACGCACCAGGCCAGCAAGGCCTTGAACTGCGGGATGCGCGCTTCGCTCAGGTAGATCTTGCGCAGCGCCTGCGGGCGCGCCTTGAACACCGCCTGGATCGCATTGATACCGTACAGGCGCAGCTCGCGCGCGGTGTTGGCGTTGGCAGCGGCCGGTGCGGCAGCGGCGGTGCGTGCCGCAGGCGCAGCCGGCGCGGGCGCGCGTGGTGCCGCACGGCCCCACGGGTTGAGCGGCGCAGCGCCGCTGCCGGTGGTGTCGCGTGGCGGCCGGGCGCCACGTCCATCATGTTGTTTCATCGTTGTGTCCAGAAATCCGCGTTCTTGATGCCAAGCCGGACCGGATTGAAGACCGGATCCAGCCCCTGGCGCTTTTGCCGTTCGTAGTCCTTCAAAGCCAGCATGGCGGGCTTGTGCAGGATCAGGATGGCGATGATGTTGAGCCAGGCCATGACGCCGACGCCGATATCGCCCAGCGCCCAGGCCAGCTGCGCATTGTGGAACGCGCCGAAGATCACCATGCCCAGGATGCCCAGGCGCAGCAGCAGCACGGTGAGCGGCCGGCGCCGGTTGCCATTGATGTAGCTCAGGTTGGTTTCGGCCATGTAGTAATAGGCCATGATGGTGGTGAAGGCGAAGAAGAACAACGCCACCGCAACGAAGCCCGCGCCCCAGCCCGGCAGCACCGATTCCACCGCCGCCTGCGCATAACCGGGGCCTTCTTCCACCCCGCTCAGGCCGGCGTACAGGCCGGGCTTGGCGCCGTCGGGCGCGTACACGTTGTACTTGCCGGTGGTGAGGATCAGGAATGCGGTGGCGGTGCACACCATCATGGTGTCGAAGTAGATCGCAAACGCCTGCACGTAGCCCTGCTTGGCCGGATGCGACACCTCTGCCGCTGCCGCGGCATGCGGCCCGGTGCCCTGCCCGGCTTCGTTGGCGTAGATGCCGCGTTTGACGCCCCATTCCACCGCCAGCCCCAGCAAGGCACCGAACGCGGCGTGGCTGCCGAAGGCGCTGCTGAAGATGGTGGCGAACATGCCCGGCACGCGCTCGGCGTTGAGCACCATGATGACCAGCGCCATCAGGATGTAGCCCATCGCCATGAACGGCACCACGATTTCGGCGAAGTTGGCGATGCGCTTGACGCCGCCGAAGATGATCACCGCCAGCATGCTCGCCACCAGGATGCCGATACCCAGCTTGGCCGCATCGCGCATCGGCAGGCCCATCCACTGCCCGTCCATCGCACCGCACAGGCTGGTGCCCCGGCAGGCGTTGATGACGCTGTCGGCGATTGCGTTGGCCTGCACGCCCGGCATCAGGAAGCCGGTGGCGATGATGGTGGCCACCGCGAAGGTGAGCGCGTACCACTTCAGCCCCATCGCCTTTTCTATGTAGTACGCCGGGCCGCCGCGATAGCGGCCGTCGGCATCCTTGATCTTGTATATCTGCGCCAGCGTCGATTCCACGTACGACGTGGACGCACCGAGAAACCCCATCACCCACATCCAGAAGATTGCGCCCGGCCCACCGAAAGCGATGGCGGTGGCGACGCCGGCGATGTTGCCGATGCCGATACGCCCGGCCATCGACATCGCCAGCGCCTGGAACGAGGACACCCCGGCATCGGACTTCTGCCCGCCCACGGTGAGGCGGATCATTTCCACGAACCCGCGTACCTGCATGAAACGGGTGCGGACGGTGAAGTAGACGCCTGCTCCCAGGCACATGAAGATCAGTGCCTTGCTCCAGACGATGCCGTTGATGCCATTGATGAGTGCTTCCACGCAATCTCCCCGAGTGCTGGATCGTGAACCCCAGCATTAGTGGGGAGTGGATCGATTCTGGCCGAAAGCGCCGCACGATGCGACGTGCGGGCACGCCGCGCCATCAACGCGCGCCAATGTGCCGGCTGTCCATATGCAACTCGTGTGCGCCGTGATGCGGCATCGGGGCGGCGCGCCGCATGCCCTGTGCAGCGACGCCAGCGTTGTGCGGAAGCTTGGCCGCGACCGGCTTCACGTCGCGAGGGATCGTCGATGAATGCGGGCGGTGCACCCGAAACCGACCTGTACACGTGGCACAGGCCGAGTCCGTGCACCGCTCGCGACCGCGCGGCGGCGCGGTCGCGTTGTTGGCCGCTTAGCGCTTGGCGGCCTGTGCCTGCTTGAGCGCGGCGCACAGGCGGATGGTTTCGCCGGTCTGCGCCAGGCCGCGGTCGGCACCGCTGAGCTTGGCCAGGCGCGGCTGGAAGAAGGCATCCAGGCGGTCGGCGTCTTCTGCGCTGCAGCCGCCGGATGCGCCGAGCGCCGGCAGACCGCCGCCGTCGAACGACCCGCTACGCTGCACGATGCGGTCGAAGTTGGCGGTGAACCACGGCCACATCGACGCGTGCGAACTCTCGTAGCTGTTCCCACGCATCAGCATGCTCTTCATCTCGCCGACCTTGATCGCGTCGGTCAACGCAAAATCGCGCACCTGGGTGAGCAGCGCAGGGTCCTGCACCGCACCCAGTGCGGCGATCATGGCGTTGCGCTGCGCAGGGTCGGCGTGGGTGCGCAAGGCCTCGATCAAGGTCTGCACCGCGGGGGCGCCGCGTTCCTGCGCGGTGACCGCCAGCACGGTGCCGAGCAGATCCGGGTTGGCCGCAGAGAAATCCAGCGCCCCGTTGCCACCGGCCAGCACCGCATCGCCCTGGGCGAGCAGCGCCTTGCGCACTTCCGCGTTCTGCAGGCGCAGCGCGAACAGGCCGGCCAGCGACGAACGCAGCGTGGTGTCGTCGATGGATTCACCATTACGCCGCGTGTAACCCAGCTGGCGCAGACGCGGCAGATAGGCCTGTTCGGCGGCCTTGCGCAACCCGCCGCGCTGGGCCTCGGTGGTGGCCTGGTAGCGCCAGATCCATACGAAGCGATCCACCAGCGCGGTGGAGACGTCGGACGATGCAGACGGTGCCAGCTGCTCGATCGCCATCAACACCGCGTCGCTGTCGGCATCGCCGTGGCGGTAGGCCGCATCGATGGCATCTGCATAGGCCAGCTGTTCGTTGTCGTCGAGTTGGCCGACCTGCTTGCCGAGTGCGGCCAGCTGCTTCTTGGGCAGGCTGAAACGGTAATAGCCGGCGCCACGCGCATTCGGAAACACCCAGGTGTTCTTGCCGGCGCCGTCCAGCACGATGCTGCCGCTGCCGTCTTCCAGCAGCTGACAGGCGGTACCGACCTGGTTCTTGCCCTTGCCGTACTTCACGCACACCGGCACGCCCCACTGTTGTGCAGTGGAGCCGGTCGAACCCAGCGGCAAATACCGCTGCTGCTGCAGCTTGACCACGGTCTTGCCGCCTTCGCGTGCCACCTGGGTCTGCAGGTAGGGCACGCCCGGCTGATTCAGGAAGCTGCGGAATGCCGCCTTGAAGTCTTCGCCCTTGCCGGCGGCATCGGCGATCGCATCGACCAGATCGTCGGCGGTGGCGCTGCCGAACTTGTGCTTGGCGATATAGGCGCGCATGCCTTCGCGGAACACGTCATCACCGACGAAGGCTTCGAACATCGCCAGCACCGCCGCACCCTTCTGGTAGGTGATGCCGTCGAAGGCGGTTTCGATATCGCCGTTGCCGGTGATCGGCTGGCGGATCTTGCGCGCGCTGACCAGGCTGTCGTTGTCCATCGCGTGCTGTGCGCCGCCGATGCGATCCAGGTTGGCGCGGTATTCCGGGTGCAGCTGCATGGTGATTTTCTGCTGCATCCAGGTGGCGAAGGCTTCGTTGAGCCACAGGTCGTCCCACCATTCCATGGTCACGGTGTCGCCGGTCCACTGGTGCGCCAGCTCATGCGCATTGACGTTGAAGGAGCGCTGCACGTTCTCGGCCGGCGAGTCCTTGTCCAGCAACAGCAGCCAGTCGCGGAAGGTCACAAAACCGGGGTTTTCCATCGCACCGGCGCTGAAATCCGGGGCGGCGACCAGATCGAGCTTGTCGAACGGATAACCGAAGGCGTAGTAGTCCTCCAGTGCGGCGATGATCGCCGGGGTCTGGTCCAGCGCCGGGGTGATGCGCGGGCCCTGGCCCTGGGCGGCGATGCCGCGCAACGGGGTCGGGCTGGGGCGCTGCGGGGTGGCCGGCATGGCCGGCACGTCCACCACGTCCCAAGGGCCGGCGGCGTAGGCGACCAGATAGGTCGGCAGCGGCACGGTCGGGGCGAAGCTCACCGTCTTCCAGCCCTTGCCGGCCGGCTTGGTCGAGGTGGCGATGGTGTTGGCCAGCGCCTGGTCGTCGGCGGGCACGGTCAGGCTGAGGTCGAACGGGGTCTTGAACGCCGGCTCGTCGAAACCCGGGAACGCGTAGCGCGCACTGATCGGCTCCATCTGCGTCATCGCATACGCCTTGCCCTGGTACTTCACCTGATACAGGCCCTGCAGCTGCTGATTGAGCGGCGCGCTGTAGACGATGTCCACGGTGAGCGTCTGCGGCTTGAGCGTGCGACCGAAATCCAGCCGCACCACACCGGTCTGCGCATCGGCATCGACATAGCGTGCGCTGAGCGCCTTGCCCTTGGCCGGCTTGACCGTGGCCTTGCTGACCTTGAGCTCCTTGCCGTGCAGCCACAGATGGTCGGACGCCTGCTTGAGCTGGACGCGGATGGTGGTGCGGCCACTGAACTGCGCCTGCTCCGGGTCGACCTTGATCGCCAGGCTGTAGCGCTCGGGCACCGCCCAACCCGGCAGGCGACCATTGGGTACCGGCTCGCCGGACGTCTGCGCGAGTGCGCTACCGCAGCACAGCGCAAGGAGAGAAGGAGCAAGCAGGCAGGCAAGACGACGCATGGGCAATTCCGGTCAGGTAACCGCCGAAGTCGACCATAGCCGGGCATGCCTGTCATGTGACCTTAGTCATTGCGCGGCCGAAGCGATGGGCGCGCAGCCGCCCGCCAGCGCGCGCTACGGCAGCGGCCACAGCACGACCATGTCCACCACCAGCAGCACCAGCGCAATGCTCCCGAGCAGGGCTGCACGCAGGATCGGACACCGCAGCGGCGCTGCGCCGCGTGCTGGTTCGATCGAGCGCTGCCGGTGCATGCCTGTTTGCGCAGGCGCTGCCGCAGCGGCATCAGGCGGTTGCGCTGTGCCCGGCGTCGTAGCGCCTGCCGAGCGTGCAGCGACATCGCCAGCGCGCGATGCAGCGCAATGCGGACACCGCATGCGCAGCGTGGACGGATCGGCATCGATGAAAGGCAGCGTCTGCATCGCATGCACTCCTGGGCTGGATTGCGCCATCTGACTCGATCACGCGGCAGCGTTGCAGGCAGTGGCCAAGACGCTCCCGGCAAGGCGATACCGGGCTGCGCCGCGTCATCGCATCGATGACGCTGGCCTGGAACTGACGCGCTCGATGGGCACAGCCTGCGCCCGGATGTTTGGGTTTTGTTTGCGGTGCAGCCAAATGCAAACGCAGCGATCAACGCCATCCCCGCGTTGTCGACAACCGGCAGCAGCGCACCGCTGCCGGTCTCACTCAGGCGTGACCACCTACCGAAGGCGTCTGCGCCTCCAGGGTTTCCAGCTCGCGCGCCACCGCTTCGGGCGACTTGGTGAAAGGCGCGATCAGGCTGTAGAACGCCGGCACCACGTACAGCGACAACAGCGTGGACAGCGACACGCCGAAGATCACCACCACACCGATGGTGGCGCGACTGGCCGAGCCGGGCCCGCCGGCCACCACCAGCGGAATCGCACCGACCACCGTGGCGATCGAGGTCATCAGGATCGGGCGCAGACGCACCGAGGCCGATTCGACGATGGCCTGGTGCACGCTGCGGCCTTCGTCGCGCAACTGATTGGCGAACTCCACGATCAGGATGCCGTTCTTGGCCGCCAGGCCCACCAGCATCACGATGCCGATCTGACTGAACAGGTTGAGCGTGCCGCCGGTGACCCACAAGCCGACCAGCGCGCCCAGCACCGCCAGCGGCACGGTGAGCATGATCACCAGCGGATGGGCGAAGCTTTCGAACTGCGCGGCCAGCACCAGGTACACCACCAGCAAGGCCATGCCGAAGGTCAGCAGCACCGCGCTGCCGGATTGCTGGTATTCGCGCGATTCGCCCTTCCAGTCCAGCTGCGCGTATTCGGGCAATTCTTCCTGCGCGGTCTGCTGCGCCCAGGCGATGGCATCGCCCAACGGGTAGCCCGGCGCCAGGCCGGCGGTGATGGTGATCGCGCGCAGGCGATTGAAGCGGTTCAAGGTGCCGGCTTCGGCCACTTCGCTCAAGCTCACCAGATTGGACAGCGGAATCAGCTCGCCACGCGTGGAGCGCACGCGGATGGCAGTGAGGTCTTCCGGCGCCATGCGGCCTTCGCGCCCGGCCTGCAGCATCACGTCGTATTCCTCGCCGTTGTCCACGAACGTGGTGACGCGGCGCGAGCCCATCATCGCTTCCAGCGCGCCACCGATGGCGGTCACCGGCACCCCCAGATCGGCCGCGCGCAGGCGGTCGATGTTGACGCGCATCTGCGGCCGGGTTTCCTTGTAATCCGAATCCGGGCCGACCAGGCCGGGATTGGCTTCCATGCGCTGCAGGATGCGGTCGCGCCACTGCGCGATCTCGGCATAGTCCGGGCCACCGAGCACCAGCTGGAACGGTTGGCCGCGGCTACGCACCAGCCCGCCGCTCACCTGCGTGCGCGCACGCACGCCGCTGAGCACGTTGAGTTTCTGCTGCAGTTCGTCGGCCACTTCGGTGGTCGGTCGGGAGCGCTTTTCCCAATCCTGCAAAAACACGCTGACCCGGCCGGTGTGCATTTCCTCGCTGCTGCCAAAGCCGCCGGGCACGCGCGGGTTGGCACGCACGATCGGTTTGTCCGGCCCCACGTACGGGCGCAGGATGTCTTCGACCTGATGCATCTGCCCGACGGTGTAATCGAAGCCGGCGCCTTCGGGCCCGTCGATCATGATCTGGAAATTGCCACGATCTTCCGCCGGCGCCAGCTCGGAGGGAATGCGGCCCATCAACCAGGCGCTGGCGCCCAAGGCCAGCAGCATGAGCAGCGCGAAGATCCAGGTTCGGTGCACGTGACGCTCCAGCGAGCGCCCGTACGCGCCGGACACCGCCTGCATGCGCCCGTCAAACCACCGATGGAAGCGATTGGGTTTGGCCTGGCTGTGCGAGCGCAGCAGCTTGGACGACATCATCGGCGTCAGCGTCAGCGCCACGAATGCCGAGATCGCCACCGCCGCGGCCAGTGCCACCGCCAACTCGCGGAACAAACGCCCGGTATTGCCTTCCAGAAACCCCACCGGCAAAAACACCGCCACCAAGACGGCCGTGGTCGCGATCACCGCGAAGGCCACCTGGCCGGTACCGCGCTTTGCAGCCACCAGCGGCGGTTCGCCCAGATCGATGCGGCGCTGGATGTTTTCCACCACCACGATGGCATCGTCCACCACCAGGCCGATACACAGCACCAGCGCCAGCAAGGTCAGCAGATTGATCGAAAAATCGAACGCGTACAGCGCGATGAACGCGGCGATCAGACACACCGGCACGGTGACCGCCGGAATCAGCGCAGCGCGTGCGCTGCCCAGAAACACCCAGATCACCACCAGCACCAGCACCACCGCTTCGACCAGCGTGTGGTACACGCGCTCCACCGCCGCATCGATGAAGGTGGTGGTGTCGAAGGCGACGAAGATGTTGGTACCCTGCGGCAGCGACTTCTGCACTTCCTCGGCCTGCGCGCGCGCCTCGCGCGCCACGTCCAGCGCATTGGCGGTGGAGTTGCGCACGATGCCCAGGCCCACGTTGGGCACGCCGTTGCTCTGGAAATACGCGCGCCGCTCGGCCGAGGTCAGCTCCACCTTGGCCACATCGCCCAACCGCACCACATAGCCGCCCTCGCCCTTGCTCAACGGCAACTTGGCGAAGTCTTCCGGCTTGAGGTAGCTGCGTTCCACACGCAGGGTGAAGTCGCGCTGCGCCGATTCGATGCTGCCGGCCGGCAACTCCACGTTCTCGTTCTGCAGCGCCGCTTCCACATCGGCCACGGTGAGCTCGCGCGCGGCCAGTTGATCGCGGTCCAGCCAGATGCGCATCGCATAGCGCTGGCGCCCGCCGATACGCACCTGCGCCACGCCGTCCAGGCTGGAGAAGCGATCCACCACGTAGCGCTCGGCGTAGTCGGACAGCTGCAGCGTGTCCATCGTGCTGGAGCTCATGTTGAGCCACAGGATGGGGTCGGCGTCGGCTTCGACCTTGGAAATCTCCGGCGGGCGCGCCTGGTCCGGCATGCGGTCGGAGACACGACTGACCGCGTCGCGCACGTCGTTGGCGGCCGCTTCCACATCGCGCGACTGCACGAACTCGATGCTGATGTCCGACGAACCGTTACGGCTGCGCGCCTCGATGGTCTCGATGCCCTCGATGCCGGCCAGCGCATCTTCCAGCACCTGGGTGATGCGGCTTTCCACCACCGCGGCCGACGCGCCGGTGTACTCCACGTCCACCGAGACGATGGGCGGGTCGATCGCCGGCAGTTCGCGCAGGGTAAGGCGGGTGAACGACATCACCCCCAGCACGATCAGCAACAGGCTCATCACCACCGCCATCACCGGGCGGGTAATGGACAGGTCGGAGAGCTTCATTGTGCCGCTGCCTGCGAGCGCGTCGACGCGGGCGCGGCCTGGTCCACCACCTTCAGGCCCGGACGCAGTTTGCCGGTGCCGTCCACCACGATGCGCTCACCGGCCTTGACACCCTCCAGCACCTCCACCTTGCCGTCGCGCCGCTCACCCAGGCGCACATCGGCGCGTTCCACGCTGCTGTCGGATTTGACCCGGAACACGTACGACTCGCGCCCCACCTGCACCACCGCAATCTCCGGGATCACCAGCGCCTGCCGCGCCGGCTGCAACAGCCGCACATCCAGCAGCATGCCCGGGCGCAGGCGACGGTCGTCGTTGGGGAAGTCCGCACGCACCGTCACCGAGCGGGTGGTCTCGTCGATGCGCGAGTCGATCGCGGCGACCACGCCATCGAAACGCGCACCCGGATACGCCGCCGCGGTGCCATTGACGGCATTGCCGAGCTGCACCAGGCCGAACTGCGATTCCGGCACCTGAAAATCCACGTACATGCGCGCCACATCGTCCAGCGTGGCGATCACGGTGCTGGAGGTGATCAACGACCCCGGACTGATCTGGCGGATGCCCAGCACACCGGAAAACGGCGCACGCACCTCGCGGTCGGTGATTTCCGCGCGCATCTGCTGCACGCGCGCCTGCGCCGCATCGCGCAGCGCACGCTGGGTGTCGACGGTGGACTTGGCCACCAGTTGCTGGCCAACCAGGCCCAACTGGCGGCGATACAGCTGGTCGGTTTCCTCGAAGGTGGCCTGCGCGGCGGTCAGCGCGGCCTGCTGCGAATTGCCGCGCAGCCGCAGCAGCAACTGCCCGGCCTTGACCTCGTCGCCGCTGTCGAAATACACCTGCTCGACCACATCGCTGACCGCCGCAGTGAGCGCGACCGATTCGCGCGCACGCACGGTGGCGATCGATTGCACGGTGGAGTTCCAGGGCTGCACCGCCACCGGCTGCACGACCACCGGGATGGGCTTGGCAGCGGCCGGCGCACTGGCCTGACGGGCACAACCGGACAGCCACACGGCCAACAAGAGCGCGGCGCAACTGCGCGCGCTGGGCAGAACAAGCATCAGAACATCCTGGCGGGGTACCGCGAAAGTTTACCGACCTCGCCGCCATGCGTTGACAGAAAGGGCGCGCTTTGCACCATGACCAAAGACCCTTGCCGTCCGGGTCACGATGCGCTGGTCGGCGCGCCCTCGATGCTGCAATCCGGTACCCCGGCAAGCCCTGAGGCGCAGACCCGCGCAGTCGTGCCATGGTTGGGTCTGACGCCGCGCACAACGCGCGGGATACTGGATGCAACGTCCTGAAGGCTGCGCTCAGCGCTCCAGCCCCAGAAACTCGAGCACGTGGCGCGCCAGCGCCTCTACATTCTCACCATCGGCGTGAAGATGGATCTCCGGTGTCTCGGGCGCCTCGTACGGCGAGTCGATACCGGTGAAGTTGGGAATCTGCCCGGCCCGCGCCTTGCGGTACAGCCCCTTCACGTCGCGCGCTTCTGCCACCTCCAGCGGCACATCCACAAACACCTCGACGAACTCGCCCGCATCGAACCGCTCGCGCGCCAGTTGCCGCTCGGCGCGGAACGGCGAGATGAAACTGACCAGCACGATCAGGCCGGCGTCGGCCATCAGGCGCGCCACCTCGGCCACGCGGCGGATGTTTTCCACGCGGTCTTCGTCGGTGAAGCCCAGATCGCGGTTGAGCCCATGGCGCACGTTGTCGCCGTCCAGGATGAAGGTGTGGTAGCCCAGCGCATGCAGCCGCTTGTCGACCAGGTTGGCGACCGTGGATTTGCCCGCGCCCGACAAGCCAGTGAACCACAACACGCGCGGCGCCTGGCCCTTGATGCGCGCACGCGCGGCGCGATCCACGTCCAGGTGCTGCCAGTGCACGTTGCCGGCGCGGCGTAGCGCGAACTCCAGCGTACCGGCCGCTACGGTGGCATTGCTCTGGCGGTCGATCAGGATGAAACCGCCCAGCACGCGGTTGCGCGCGTACGGCGAGAACGCGATCGGCTCGTCCAGTGCCAGATTGCAGTAGCCCACCTCATTGAGCTCCAGCCGCTTGGCGGCCAGCCGCTCCTGCGTGTTCACATCGACCTTGTGCTTGATCTCGCTGATGCTCACGGTGACCGTACGGCTGCCGATCTTGAGCCAGTACGGGCGGCCCGGCAGCAAGGCGGCATCATCCATCCACAGCAGATGCGCGGCGAACTGGTCGGCCACTTCCGGCGGGTCGTCGATGGCGGCGATGATGTCGCCGCGGCTGATATCGATCTCATCGCGCAAGGTCAGCGTGACCGCCTGACCGGAGCGCGCACTGTCCACCTCGCCATTGGCATCCAGCACCGATGCCACCTGGGTACGGCGCCCGGAGGGCACCACCACCACGGCATCGCCCACCCGCACCTGGCCGGCGGCAATCGTGCCGGCATAGCCGCGGAACTGCGCATTGGGGCGATTGACCCATTGCACCGGCAAGCGCAGCCCGCTGCCGGTCTCAGGCGGCTCCAGCTGCACGCTGTCCAGATGCTGCAGCAGATGCGGCCCGCTGTACCACGGCATGCGGGTGGAAGCGCTGGACAGGTTGTCGCCAGCCAGTGCCGACAACGGAATGCACTGCACATCAGCAATGCCCAACTGCGTGGCCAGCGCGCAGTAGCCCTCGGCGATGGCGGTGAAGACGTCGGCGTCGTAGTCCACCAGATCCATCTTGTTGACCGCCAGCACCACGTGGCCGATGCCCAGCAACGACACGATATAGCTGTGCCGGCGCGTCTGCGCCAGCAAGCCCTTGCGCGCATCCACCAGCACCACCGCCACATCGGCGGTGGACGCGCCGGTGGCCATGTTGCGTGTGTATTGCTCGTGGCCGGGGCAGTCGGCGACGATGAACTTGCGTCGGTCGGTATCGAAGTAGCGATACGCCACATCGATGGTGATGCCCTGCTCGCGCTCGGCAGCCAATCCGTCCATCAGCAACGCGTAATCGATGCCCTCGCCCTGCGTGCCATGCCGGCGGCTATCGCTTTCCAGCGCTGCCAGTTGATCGTCGAACAAACGCTTGCTGTCGTACAGCAGGCGCCCGATCAAGGTGCTCTTGCCATCGTCCACGCTGCCGCAGGTGATGAAGCGCAGCAGCGGCTTGGATTCGTGTTGATGCAGGTAGGCGCCGATGGCGCCGGTAATCGGTAATCGGGAATCGGGAATGGCAAAAGCGGCATCATCGAACGATTCAGACGCAGCGAACTGCTGTTCCGATTCCCCATTCCCGACTCCCGATTCACGGCCCATCAAAAATACCCCTCAAGCTTTTTCTGTTCCATCGACGCACCCGGCGCATGATCGATCATGCGGCCCTGGCGTTCGGAGCTGGTGCTGACCAGCATTTCGGCGATCACCGCTTCCAGCGTGTCTGCAGTCGATTCGATCGCGCCGGTGAGCGGATAGCAGCCCAGCGTGCGGAAGCGCACCGAGCGCAGCTGCGGGATTTCGCCGGGCTGCAGCGGCAGGCGCTCGTCGTCGACCATGATCCAGGCGCCATCGCGCTCCACCACCGGCCGCGTTGCGGCGAAATACAGCGGCACCACCGGGATCTTTTCGCGATAGATGTATAGCCAGATATCCAGCTCGGTCCAGTTGGAGAGCGGAAACACGCGCACGCTCTCGCCGGGCTTGGTGCGCGCGTTGTAGAGATTCCACAGCTCCGGGCGCTGATTCTTGGGATCCCAGCGATGACGCGCATTGCGGAACGAGAACACGCGCTCCTTGGCACGCGATTTCTCCTCGTCGCGGCGCGCCCCGCCGATCGCCGCATCGAATCCGCCCTGCTCCAGCGCCTGCTTCAGGCCCTGGGTCTTCATGATGTCGGTATGCACCGCCGCGCCATGGCTGATCGGGCCGATGTCCTGCGCGACGCCGTCGGGGTTGATGTGCACGCGCAGGTCCACGCCGGTCTCGGCCGCACGGCGATCGCGAAAGGCGATCATCTCGCCGAACTTCCAGCGCGTGTCCACGTGCAGCAGCGGGATCGGCGGCTGCGACGGCGCAAAGGCCTTGAGCAGCAGATGCAGCAGCACCGAGCTGTCCTTGCCGACCGAATACAGCATCACCGGGGCCCGGAACTCGGCGGCGACCTCGCGCAGGATGTGGATGCTTTCGGCTTCGAGCCGGTCCAGGTGTGACAGCGGTGGCAGGGTCATCAGGGTGTCGGGGCGGCGGCAGGCAAGACCAGCCGATGGTAGGCCAAGGCAGCGCAGTGTGTGGCGGGCAGATGTCTGCCTGAAATAAGCGGCCGGCATAACGCGATAACCGGTGATCCTTTCTGGACGGGCGAACGCTTCCCTAACATCGTTCATCCAATCGCCGCTCCTGGATCCGAATGACCGCCGCCAGTTCCGCGCTACCGCCCAGCCCCTTGCCCGACGAGCGCAAGGCGCTGCTGGAACGGTTGGTCGACGGCCTGGATACCGCCTCGCTGTGGTGGCTGTCCGGCTATACCGCCGGGCTGGCGCAGGGCCAACCGCCACGGTCGCTGGCGGTCCTGCCGGGCGGGCAACCGCAGGCGGCCGCGCAGGACAGCCAGCGGCTGACCGTGGTGTACGGCAGCCAGACCGGCAACGCGCGCCGCCAGGCCGAACAACTGGCCGCCGATGCCGAGGCCGCCGGGCTGAGCGTGCGCTTGCTGCGCGCCGACGCCTACCCCACCCGCGAGCTCGCCAGCGAACGCCTGTTGTACGTGGTGATCAGCACCCAGGGCGAAGGCGACCCGCCGGACGATGCGATCGGCCTGGTCGAATTCCTGGCCGGCCGCCGCGCGCCCAAGCTGCCCGAGCTCAGGTACGCGGTCCTGGGCCTGGGCGATTCCAGCTATGCGCAGTTCTGCGGCATCGCGCGGCGCATCGACGACCGTCTGGCCGAGCTCGGTGCCAGCCGAGTGCAGCCGCGCGGCGAAGCCGACCTGGACATCGACAGCATCGCCGACCCGTGGCGCGCGCAAGCGCTCAAGCAAGCGCGCGAGCTGCTCAAGAGCGCTCCGCACTCGGCCACGGTCACGCCATTGCGCAGCAACCCGGTTGCGCCGGCGTGGTCGCACCAGCACCCGTTTGCCGCCGAGCTGCTGGCCAACCAGATCATCAGCGGGCGCGACTTCAAGGGCCCGGGCTTTCGCGTCTATGCGCAGCCCGGCAAGCGCGTGCGGCACCTGGAATTTTCGTTGGAAGGCAGCGGCCTGAGTTACGAGCCCGGCGATGCGCTGGGCATCGTCCATCGCAATCCGCCGGCATTGGTGGATGCGGTGCTGCAGACCTTGCGACTGGATGGTCATGCCGCCGTCACTGTCGGCGACCAGACTCTGGCCTTGAACGAGTGGCTGGCGACCCGGCGCGAACTGACCAAGCTGTCGCGGCCGTTTCTGACCGCCCATGCCGAGCGCGCGCGCGCAGACGAACTGCAGGCGCTGCTCACCCCTACCCAGACTGCCGGCCTGGCGTCGTTGCTCTCCGATCATCAAGTGATCGACGTGCTGCGACGCTGGCCGGCGGATTGGGACCACGCCAGCCTGCTGGACACCCTGCGTCCACTCACCCCGCGGCTGTACTCGATCGCCTCCAGCCGCAAGCGCGTGGGCGATGAGGTGCACCTGGCGGTGGATGAACTCAATTACCAGGCGCACGGGCATGCGCACCTTGGGTCGGCCAGCGGCTTTCTCGCCGCACTCGCCGAAGGCGATACCGCCCCGGTCTACATCGAACCCAACACACGCTTCCGCGTGCCGGCCGACGCCGACCGCGACATCCTGATGATCGGCCCGGGCACCGGCGTGGCGCCGTTCCGCGGCTTTGTGCAGGAACGCGCCGAAACCGGCGCCAAGGGCCGTAACTGGCTGTTCTTCGGCGCCCAGCATTTCAATACCGATTTCCTGTATCAGGCCGAATGGCAGCAGGCCTTGCAGCGCGGCGAACTGCATGCCTTGGATCTGGCGTTCTCGCGCGACCAAGCCGAAAAAATCTACGTGCAGCATCGCCTGCGCGCGCGCGGCGCCGAGGTATACGCGTGGCTACAGGGCGGCGCGCACGTCTATGTCTGCGGCGCCATCGGCATGGGCAAGGACGTGCACGCTGCCTTGCTGGACATTGTGACCACCCACGGCGCCCGCAGCGCCGAAGACGCCGCCGCGTATCTCACACAGCTGCAGGTGGAGGGACGCTATGCGCGCGATGTCTATTAATGCCGGGAATCGGGAGTGGGAAATCGGGAATCGGTACAGCCCGCAACTGACCTTTCCTGGCAGACCAAGCAGTTTTTTACGACTCCCTATTCCCCATTCCCGATTCCCATGAGCCACTCCGTCGAAGACATCAAATCCGAAAGTCGCCGTCTGCGCGGATCGCTGCAGCAGAGCCTGGCCGATGCGGTGACCGGGGCGCTGCGCGAGGACGATCAGACGCTGATCAAGTACCACGGCAGCTACCAGCAGGACGATCGCGATATCCGCGATGAGCGGCGTCGGCAGAAGCTCGAACCGGCGTATCAGTTCATGATCCGCACGCGTACGCCGGGTGGGGTGATCTCGCCCAGCCAGTGGCTGGCGCTGGATGGCATCGCCACCCGTTACGCCAACCATTCGCTGCGCATCACCACCCGCCAGGCGTTCCAGTTCCATGGCGTGATCAAGCGCGAACTCAAGGCGACCATGCAGGCGATCAACGCCACCCTGGTCGATACGCTGGCGGCCTGCGGCGACGTCAATCGCAACGTGCAGGTTGCGGCCAACCCCTTGTTGTCGCAGGCCCATGCCACGCTGTATGCCGATGCCGCGCGCGTGTCCGAGCACCTGTTGCCCAATACCCGTGCGTACTACGAAATCTGGCTGGACGAGGAACGCGTCTCCGGTTCCGGCAGCGAAGACGAGCCGATCTACGGCGATCGGTATCTGCCGCGCAAGTTCAAGATCGGCTTCGCCGCCCCGCCGCTCAACGACGTGGACGTGTTCGCCAACGACCTGGGCTTCATTGCCATCCTGCGCGACGGCGAGCTGCTCGGTTACAACGTCAGCATCGGTGGCGGCATGGGCGCCAGCCATGGCGACGCGGAAACCTGGCCACGCGTGGCCAACGTCATTGGTTTCGTGACCCGCGATCAATTGCTGGAGCTCGCGACCGCAGTGGTCACCACCCAGCGCGATCTGGGTAACCGCGCGGTGCGCAAGCGCGCGCGCTTCAAGTACACCATCGACGATCACGGCCTGGACACCATCGTGGCCGAGATCGAACGTCGCGCCGGTTTTTCGCTGCAGCCTGCGCAAAGGTTCGCGTTCGAGCACAACGGCGACCGCTATGGCTGGGTCGCAGGCGACGACGGCCTGTGGCATCTGACCCTGTCGCTGCCGGCCGGGCGCATTGCCGACACCGAGACCGGCGCACACCTGAGCGGGCTGCGCGCGATTGCGCAGTTGAACGTGGGCGAGTTCCGGATGACGCCCAACCAGAATCTGGTCATCGCCGGTGTACCTGCGCCGCAGCGCGCGCAGATCGATGCGCTGGTTGCGCAGTACGCGCTGGATGCGGGCAACCATGCCGCCACCGCGCTGGCACGCGGTGCGATGGCCTGCGTGGCACTGCCGACTTGCGGCCTGGCGATGGCCGAGGCCGAGCGCTACCTGCCCGATTTCAGCGCTGCGCTGCAGCCGCTGTTGCAGCAGCACGGGCTTGCCGACACCCCCATCGTGCTGCGCCTATCCGGTTGCCCCAATGGGTGTTCGCGCCCGTATCTGGCCGAGATCGCACTGGTGGGCAAGGCGCCCGGTCGCTACAACCTGATGCTGGGCGGCGACCGTCGCGGCCAGCGTCTGAATACCCTGTATCGCGAAAACATCGCCGAGCCCGAGATCCTGGCCGCGCTGGACCCGTTACTGGCCCGCTACGCCGCAGAACGCGACCAGGCCGGCGACGAAGGCTTCGGCGATTTCCTGCACCGCAGTGGACTGATCGCACTGCCGCCCTACCCCACGCACCGTCACCTCGACCTGGAATTGCTCGCATGACCGCGCTGCCCGCTGCATCGATCACCTCTTCCGCGCTGGACGACCTGGACGCGCTCAACGCGCAACTGGAAAGCCTGCGCGCCGACGAGCGCGTGGCGTGGGCGCTTCAACATGGTCCGCAGGACGCCGCGCTGTCGTCCAGCTTCGGCGCGCAATCGGCGGTCACGCTGCATCTGCTCACCCAGCAGCGCCCGGACATTCCGGTGATCCTGGTCGATACCGGCTACCTGTTTCCGGAGACCTACCGCTTTGCCGATGCGCTGGCCGACCGGCTCAAGCTCAACCTCAAGGTGTATCGCCCGCTGGTCAGCCGCGCCTGGATGGAAGCGCGCCATGGCCGGTTGTGGGAACAGGGCATGGTCGGCATCGACCAGTACAACAACCTGCGCAAGGTCGAACCGATGCGCCGCGCACTGGACGAGCTCAATGTCGGTACCTGGTTCACCGGCCTGCGCCGCAGCCAGTCCGGCGGACGCGCGCAGACGCCGATCGTGCAGAAGCGCGGCGAACGCTACAAGATCAGCCCGATCGCCGACTGGACCGACCGCGATGTGTGGCAATACCTGCAGGCGCACGACCTGCCGTATCACCCGCTGTGGGAGCAAGGCTACGTCTCGATCGGCGACTTCCACACCACCCGCCGCTGGGAACCGGGCATGCGCGAAGAAGACACACGCTTTTTCGGCCTCAAGCGCGAGTGCGGGATTCACGAGGACATTTGAATGGTGGCTGCACACGCAGCCACCACATCACGCCGCAGCGTCTGCTTGCGAGCGCTGTATCCAGTAACGATCGAACAGCCACATCAGCAGCAGCGACAGCCCCACCATCGGAAACAGCAACCCGCACAGCACCAGCAGCACCAGCAACCCGCGCAGGGTGCGTGGGTCGGCGGGCAAGGGCGGCACGCCCAGCCCACCCACCGGCCGTCGCCTCCACCACATCACCGCGGCACTGACGCACAACAGCACGATCGCCGCGCAGGCAAACAACAGGATCAACTGATTGGCAGTGCCGTATTGCTGGCCCAGATGCACATTGATGCCCCATTCCAGCGCGCGCCCCACCGGCCCGTAATCGCGGTAGTGCATGTCCAGCAGCACCGCACCGCTGTACTGATCCAGATGGATCACCCGCTGCTGCTGCAGATCGGCCGGGTAAACCGAAGCCGTATACACACCACGCGCGCCACGCGGCGGCGACACGCTATACCCCGGCGCAATACCGAGCGTATCGAACCGCGCCATCGCCGCATCCAGTCCCATCGCGCCCCTCCCTGGCGCAGCGACACTGCCGGCGCCACCGTGCGCTGCATGGACGGATTGGTTTGACTGGCTTGAATGCTCCGGTTGCTCCGGTTGCCCCGGTTGTTCTGAATGTTCTGAATGTTCTGAATGTTCTGAATGTTCTGAATGTTCTGGATGAGCCGGATGGAAGCCAGCCGCTCTCCCCTTGGGGCTCGAGGACACTGCTTGCGCGCCTTGGCGCGCCCGCGCTGCTGGCACGGACAGGGGCGCGGAGCTGGGGTTGGGGTGAGGATCGGCCGCGTGCACCGCAGCTGCGCGCGGCCCGTCCGCTTGCCCGTCCTGCCATCGCTCGTCCAGCGCACCAGCCGCAGGCAACGCGGACTCCGGCAGACGTGCCTGCCGCAACGACCACGCCGGATCGGTGGTTTCGGATAAGCGTTGCTCCGACATCGGCTGCTGCACGCGCAGGCCGGCCGGATAGCCGAAGTCGTGCCCGTTGGCCCAGCGATTGACCTGCGCTCCCCATAGCCACGACCACGGCATGCCGGTCAGCGCCAGAAACACCAGGACCGCCCCCACGCCGGCACCGGTCACCGCATGCAGGTCGCGCCAGAACAGCCGCTGTTTCGGCGTGCCACGGACGTTGACCACCCCACCGCGCCGCCCGCGCGGCCACCACAGGTACACGCCGGTGAGCACCAGCACGATCGCCCACCCCGCCGCCATTTCGATCAGGCCCCGTGCGAACGGGCCGATCAACTCCAGACTGTGCAGCCGCCGAATCGTCCAGGCCAGGGTGCCGTGCTCGGGCAAGCTGCCCAACGTACGCATGCGATACGGGTCCACATACACCACCCTGCGCGTGCCCTGCGCATCTACCAGGCCAATCTCTGCACTGGCATCGGCACGTTTGGGCGTGGTGTAGCGGAACAACGTGCCGCCACCGTCGCGCTGCGCGACCTCCACCAGGTGCTGTGCAGACGCGCGCGCCGCGCCCACCGGCACCACTTTCAAACCGTGGTGCACCGTGCGATCGATGGCGTCCTGATACAAGAATGCCGCGCCCGTCAGCGCCAGCCAGATGATGAAAGGCAGCACCAGCAGCCCGGCATAGAAATGCCAGCGCCACACCGCGCGATAGAACCGCCAGCGACCATCGCCCGGCGCCAGGTCGACGCTGGCAGTCCCCGTGCGTGTGCGCATCAGAAGCTCCAATCCCAGGACACCGACAGCGCGCGGCCATCGCCCGGCGAATAGCCGGAACTGCCGCTGTCGTACCACGCATACACATAGGCGCGATCGGTGACATTGCGTAGCTGCACGCTGAGTGCATTACGCGCATCCAGGTTCCAACGCGCGCCAAGATTGAGCAAGGCATAGCCACCGGTGCGGCCCAGGGTATTGCTGCGCTCCAAGTAATAATCGCCCTGCGCGTTGCCCCAGGCGCTGAGCTGCACCGCTGCACTCACCTGCCACTCCAGCCCGGCGGTGGCCAGCCAGTGCGGCACGTTTTCGATCTCCTTGCCGCGCGTGGCCGGCGCGCTGGGGTCGGGCGTGGCGATGCTGGCCTTCTGACGCGAATACGACATCCACGCACGCCAGTGTTCGGCCGGTTGCAGATTCAGTTGCGCATCCCACCCGCGCCGCAGCGTCCGGCCGACATTGGCCACATCACCGATGCCGGCCACGCCGTTGACGCCGAGAATGGTGGCCACCTCGCCGGACGCGCGTTGTTCCCAATACGCCACCCGCCCATCCAGCAGTGCCGACGGCGCGAATTTGAAGCCGGTTTCCCAGCCATCGTTGATCGATGGCCCGAGATTGCCCGGCTGGCGACGATACGCACCATCGCCGCTACCGATCTGGAAGGTGCGTCCCCAGTTGGCGTACACGCTGCCCTGTTCGCCAACACGATAGCTGGCGCTGAACTTGGGCTGCTTGATGGTGCCGTAGTCGTAGGTCGGCGCCCACACGCCGGCCAGCACGTCATGCAAGGTTCCATCGACACGATCGATGCGATACCCCGGCACCAGTTGCAAACGGTCGACCGGGCGCAGCACGGCCTGCACATAGGCACCGCGAGTGTGCAGATCGTAGTTCCAGTCGCGCAGTTGCGCGCCGCGCACGCGTGCCATGGTGCGGTAGCGCTGCGACCGGTTGTCTTGCCACTGCGCATCGGCGCCGGCTTCCAGCGCCGCGTTCCACATGCCCCAGCCGGGCTGCCAGTTGCCACGCAGCAGCACGCCGCGATGGGTTTCAGCGGTGTCGCGTTCCTGCTGCAGGCCGGCTGCGGAAAACCGTACCCAGCGTTGATTGCGGTAGTCATTCTGGTAGGCCTTGGCGCTCCACTGCGCATCGGCACCCAGCGTGCCATCGGAGTGCAAGGCGGTATGACGCACACGGCGTTCGCTGCGATCGTCCTGCGCATACGCAGGCGAACTGCGCGGCGCCGCACGCGCACTGGCCGCATCCAGATACCCCGCCTCCAGCGCGTGGTTGTCGTAGTAGCGCGTGGTCAGCCCGGCACGGAAGGCGCCATCCGGGTCGGTATAGAACCACTTGCCGGCCACGCTGCGTTTGCGCGCATCGGCGTGATCGCGATACCCAGCGGAATCGCGCCAGGCCAGCACATAGTTCTGGCTCCACGGGCCCCGCTCCCAGCCCTTGCCCAGTTGCACCTCGCGCGCACCGAAGCTGCCGGCGGTGACGCTGAGGCGGCCATCGTTGCCACCGGTGCGGGTCAGCACATCCACGCTGCCGGCGATGGCGTTCAGGCCGTACCGCGCATCGTTGGTGCCGCGCACGATTTCGATGGCGCTGATGTCCTGCGCAAACACCGCATCCAGATACGGCATGCCACCGGCGTTATCGTTGCTGGGAATGCCGTCGATCAGCAGTTTGACCGCGCTGATCCGTCCCTCGCCGTTGAAGCCGCGGAACGAAAACCGCCCTGCATCGGTCCCCATACGGAATTGGGTCACCTGCACGCCGGGCGCGCGCATCAACAGTTCCCAGCTGTAATCCACGTGCTGATCGTGCAGCAGCGCACCACCGATCACATCGACCGAACTCAGCACGCGCGCCGTACTCGGTGTGCGCTGTGCGTGCTCGCTCACCTGCACCTTGCCCAGTGTCAGCGCGGCATCCTGCGCCTGTACCTGGCAGGCCTGACCGCACATCAGCGCCAACGACGGCGCGTACCACATCGTTTTCGACAACCGCAAACGCATGACCAACCCTTTGCCGCGTCACCACGGCAATGCAGCCGCACGCCGCCCCCACAGGGCGAGCACCGGCTTCATTCAAAGAATGCGTCGTCCATCGCGTCTGCGCAGGCGCGCCAACGCATCAAGCGCAGACAGGCCGCAGCAGAGCGGACGCCCGCAACGGGGCAAGGCTCAGGCGGACAACGGTGGCCCACGCGCTCCGAGCGCGGGCCAGTGCAAGGCCGACCATGCCCGCACCGTCGCCGGCAACGGCATCTGCACGGGGCGTCGCGGCAGCAGACACAGCACCAGCAGCGCCAGCCAGGGCAGCAGGCGTGCGGCCAGCATGCAGTAGTCGCAGGCTTCGCCATGCAGCGCGGTGTCATGGTCGCCGGCATGGTGCATGGCGCCGGCCATGGCGTGATCCGGCGGCACCGCGCCGTGCGCTTGCGCCGGCGCGTGGCCCGCATGCACTGCAGCAGCGGCAGGCGCCGGGCCGCTCATGCACATCGGCTCGGGCGCGCGTGCCTGGCTCCAGCGGCTGATCAACGGCGCCACCAGCATCAGTGCCACTGCCAGGCAGGCGAGCAGGTGCAGCAGGCGATGGCGATGGGCCGAGGACATCGGCGCAGTGTAAGCCGCCGTGTCGGCGCGAGCGATGGGCGCGGCCGGTGCGCGACCGGATGTCGCACCCCACACCGGTGCAGGCATCTGCGCGAACGGGCATCGCCTGGAGCTTGGTCGACCATCGCTGTCCCGCCGGCTCGCGACCACGTCCCTGGCGATGACGCGCAAGCCATCCCCTCAATCCATTGTCCAGGCCGGCAGTCACAGTTCCATCGATGCATCCGAACGGGCATACGTGCGGGGCGCCGCCATGCCCTATGCTTGCACGTCGTCCCATTCATCCTGCGCGCGCATGAGCACCGTCCTGTCCGATCCAGCGGCCGAGCCACTTCCCTGCGCGCCCAAGCCGCCCAGCGAGGCGCTGCGCCTCCAGGCGCTGCGCAGCTACGGCATCCTCGATACGCCGCGCGAGGCCGCCTTCGAGGACATTACCCGGCTGGCGTCGATCATCTGCCAGACCCCGATCGCCCTGATCAGCCTGGTGGACGCGGACCGCCAGTGGTTCAAGAGCGAGCTTGGGATGGGCGAGCGCCAGACGCCGCTGTTCAAGTCGATGTGCGCGCATGCGCTGCTCGACAGCGACGTACTGGTGGTGCCCGACACGCGCGAAGACAGCCGCTTTTCGCGCAACCCGCTGGTCACCGGCGAGGCGCCGCTGTACTTCTATGCCGGCGCGCTGTTGAAGACGCCGGACGGCCTGCCGCTGGGCACCGTCTGCGTGCTCGACCGGCAGCCGCGCAAGCTCACCGACGAACAGGTCGAAGCCCTGCGCGCGCTCGCACGCCAGACCATGGCGCAGCTGGAATTGCGCCGCGCGCTGCTGATCGCGGAAGAATCCGACCGCTACCGCAGCCGCCTGATGGCCATTGCCGGGCACGATCTGAAGACCCCGCTGCGCACGGCCGCCTATGCCATCGACAAGATGCGCCGGCATGCCAACGTCGATTCCATTCCGACCCTGGTGACGGCGCGCGATGCGATCAGCCAGGTTGGGCGCCACCTGGACGAGTTGGCCACGCTGGCAGCCGCCAGCAAGGCCGCCATGCCGGACATGCAGCCGCTGCAGCTGGAAGACGTGCTGCACTCGGTGCTGGGCGTCTGGCGCCAGCCGGCCATCGACAAGTGCCTGGCGCTGCGACACGTGCCGACCTCGCTGCGCGTGGTCAGCCACCCCACCTTGCTGACCACCCTGATCGGCAACCTGGTCGGCAACGCCATCAAATACACCGAGCGTGGACGCGTGCTGGTCGGCACCCGCCGCCGGCCCGGTTATGCGGTGGTGGAGATCATCGACAGTGGCATCGGCTTGAATCTGGAACAGCCCGAGCAGGTCTTCCAGGCGTTTCGCCAGGCGGACCCGCGCAGCGATGGTCTGGGCATCGGGCTATGGATCGTGCACCGCACCGCCGAGACGCTGGGGTGCGAGGTGACGGTGCGGCCGCGGTCGGAAGGCGGCACCTGTTTTTCGGTACGCATTCCACTGGCCTGACGCGTTCGCGCGCGGCTGCACGACGATGGGCGACCGCGCGTCCAGGCAATCAGGCGGCAGCCTGCCGCACACCATATCGCCGGCGTTGAGCCGGGCATTCCGACGCGTGCCAGTAGCGGCCAACCAGGTTCGGCAACTGCCGTGCACTGCGCTCGTTTCGGCAAAAAAAAAGGCGGACCCGGGCTCCCGACCCGGATCCGCCGCCAAACACGCCAGGCCTCTCCCCAGGGACCCGGGTGCGCCAGTCGCGTTGTGCGCAGCCTCGCGCAACAGTGATGCGACAGCGCTAGCAACCCTCTACGACACCCCTTGATCAAACCGGTGATGCGATACCTGCATCGCGGTCCTGCGCCGTCCACCCCTAGACGTCCGAGATGTCGCGTCATAGTTGCTATAAGGATTTACGACAGCGCCGCGCCCAACTTGATGGGTGACGACAACGCCGCGAAGCCGGCCCCGACACGCGTAGGGAGAATCACTGACAGCACACAGCGCCACGCACCGATCGGCGCACGTATGGCATTGATGGAAAAGAGGATTTTTGGGCAACTCTACGCTGCAGTGCAACATGCGCGTTAGCGGACACAACAACACGCAACGCGCCCAGCGCACCACCACGACGTGGCAGAGACCGCTAGACGAATCGCGAATCCCTACTCGCCAATCCCGGCTTCATCCCCCTGCTGCGCAAACCACGCCGCCGAATGCACGTCTTCTGCGGCCACTTCCAGTGCCTGACGCAACACCGCCAACGGAATCTGCACCGGCATTGCGCCGGCTTGCAGCGCCACCCACAGCGATTCGTCCTGCGGGTCCGCCAGCACCGTCAGCACGGCATGCTCGCGCCCGTCGATGTTGGCCGACAGTTGCAACGACATGCCGCCATCGGGTTCGGGCGACCAGAGTCTGCTGAGCGGCGGGCGTGCTGGCTCGGTCATCGCGTGGCGCTCAACTGGTGATGGTCTGGGTCAGCGATTCCCAGGTCGGCGGCAGCGGCCAGTTCGGCGCCTGGTTGCCATCCAGCACGCGTCGCAGGTCGCGCTTGTCGATCTGCGGCGCCAGCACATGCACCAGATCCAGCGCGTAATCGCGCAGCACGCGGTCGCGCGGCAGCACCGCCCAGGCGATGCATTCGGCAATCGGCGCCGGCGCCGGCCAGGCGCGCAGGTCTTCGTCATTGGCGTTGACCGCCATTTCGGCCACCAGCCCCACGCCGAGCCCGGCGCGCACATAGGTCTTGATCAGGTCCGCATCCAGCGCGGTCAACGCAATGCTCGGCTCCAGCCCGACCTGCGCGAACGCCCGCTGCAGCGACGAGCCCGGCCGGGTGGACGATTCGTAGCTGATCAGCGGGTGCCCAGACAGCGCCTGCATGTCCGGCGCCACCCGCGTGTCCAGCGCATGCCCGCGCGGCACGATCACCAGTCGCCGCCAGCGATACAGCGGCACCGCGATGCCCGCACTGGGCTCGCCGCCGGCGGTGCTGACCACCGCGATATCGGCATCGCCCTGGCTGAGCAGGTCCAGCGCCGCGCTTTCGGCCGCCTGCTGCAGATGCACGCTCACCTGCGGGTAGGCGTGCTTGATCTGCGCCACCGCCGGCGGCAGCACGAAGCGCGCCTGGGTATGGGTGGTGGTCAGGGTCAACTGGCCCTGGCTTTCGCGGCGCTGATTGGCCGCGTAGGTGCGGATGTTGTTGGCTTCCGACAGCACCGCACGTGCGCGTTCGATGACCTCCACCCCGGCCGGCGTCACCGCGTCCAGGCTGCGGCCCTTGCGCACGAACAACAGGAAGCCCAGCTCGTCTTCCAGCTGCTTGAGCTGCTTGGACAGGCCGGGCTGGGTGGCGTGCACGCGCGCGGCCGCCAGCGTGATGTTCAGCTCGGCATCGGCGATGGCCACCAGGTAGCGAAGTTGGGTCAGCGTCATGGGCTTATATCCAAAAAAGCGCGAGGCGCTACAAGGACATCGACTGTAGAGGAGTTCGGCGGGCCAGCTTATAACCGAACGCTATTTTTAGGACGCATGAAGTCATTTCCGACAGCTATAAGCCGGCGTTACGGTCTGGCCCTCCCTTCGATGCTCCCGGTCCGTGACCTCTGTGTTCCCGCTTCTTGCCGACCTGCGTGGCCGTGCCGTCCTGGTGGTCGGTGGCGGTGCCGATGCCGAACGCGCCACCGCCAACCTGCTGCAGGCCGGTGCGCTGCCGCTGGTCGGCGCCCCGCAACTGACCCCACAGTTGCAGCAGTGGGCGCAGACTGGGCGGATCCGGTGGCTGCCCGGCCACTTCGAGCCGGCCTGGCTGGCGCTGCCGGATTCCCCGGTCTGGCTCACCATCGCCGCCAGCGAGCAGCCGCACCCCAACGATGCCCTGCGCGCCGCAGCAAGCCGCCACCGCCTGTTGACCCACAATGCGGCACCGACCGCATCTGCAACTGCCTCGGCACCCTCCCCCGCGCCGCAGACCGGTATCGCCCCGCTCTCTCCCGGCAGCGTGACCCTGGTCGGTGCCGGCCCAGGCGACCCCGGCCTGCTCACGCGCCACGCCATGCGCGCACTGCGGCAGGCCGAGGTGGTGCTGTACGACCGCCTGGTCAGCCCCCAGATCCTGCAACTGGCTCGTCGCGATGCGTTGTGCGTGGAAGTCGGCAAGGCTGCGCAAGGCCATAGCACCCGCCAGGAACAGATCCATGCGCTGATGCTGGAACATGCCCGCGCCGGACGTCGGGTGGTGCGGCTCAAAGGTGGCGACCCGTTCGTGTTCGGCCGCGGCGGCGAAGAGCTGGAATTCCTGCGCGCGCATGGCATCGGCTTTCGGGTTGTCCCCGGCATCACCGCCGCCCTCGCCTGCGCCGCGTATGCCGGCATCCCGCTCACCCATCGCGATCACGCGCAGTCGCTGCGCCTGATCACCGCGCACTGCAAGGATTCGCTGGACACGCTGGACTGGCAGGCGCTGGGCCAGGAGCGCCAGACCCTGGCGTTCTACATGGGCGTGGCGGGCCTGGACGGCATCCAGCAGCGCCTGCTGCAGGCCGGCCGCGCGCCGACCACGCCATTCGCACTGGTGGAAAACGGCTCGCGCCCGCAGCAACGGGTGATCACCGGCACGCTCGCCACCCTGGCCAGCACCGCGCGGCAGTTGCAGGTGCAGGCGCCCGCCTTGTTGATCCTGGGCGAAGTGACCGCACTGGCGCCAGCGCTGCACTGGTTTGGCGCCACGCCGGTGAGCGCGACGCTGCCACACTCACCCATCGCAACGCCCGACACGCCCACACTGGCCCACGCAGCCTGATCCGACGGAGACCCCATGGCCCTGTACGACAACATCCTCGACACCATCGGCCGCACCCCGGTGGTCAAACTCCACCGCCTCGCCCCGGGCAACGTGTCCCTGTACGTCAAGGTGGAATCGTTCAACCCCGGCGGCTCGGTCAAGGACCGCCTGGCATTGGCGATCATCCTGGACGCCGAGCAGCGCGGCCTGCTCAAGCCCGGCGACACCATTGTCGAAGCCACCTCCGGCAACACCGGCGTGGCGCTGGCCATGGTCGCCGCCGCACGCGGCTACAAGTTCGTCGCCACCATGGTGGAAACCTTCTCCATCGAGCGCCGCAAGCTGATGCGCGCCTACGGTGCCAAGGTCATCCTGACCCCGGCCGCCGAGCGCGGCAGCGGCATGGTGCGCAAGGCCAAGGAACTGGCCGAGCAACATGGCTGGTTCCTGGCCAGCCAGTTCGCCAACCCGGCCAACCCGGCCTACCACCGCAACACCACCGCGGCCGAAATCCTGCGCGACTTCGCCGGCCACCGGCTGGACCATTTCGTCACCGGCTGGGGCACCGGCGGCACGCTCACCGGCGTGGGCGAAGTGCTGCGCGTGGCGCGCCCGGAAGTGCGCATCACCGCCAGCGAACCGGCCGGTGCGGCGTTACTGCAGGGCCAGGACTGGAAACCGCACAAGATCCAGGGCTGGACCCCGGACTTCGTGCCCGACGTGCTCAATCGCGAGGTCGCGCACGAAGTGCTGAGCGTGGAAGACACAGACGCGATCACCATCGCACGCCGGCTGGCCGCCGAAGAAGGCATCTTCACCGGCATCTCCGGCGGCGCCACTGTCGCCACTGCGTTACGCGTGGCCGAATCCGCCGCTCCAGGCGCGGTGATCCTGGCGATGCTGCCCGACACCGGCGAGCGCTACTTCTCCACCCCGCTGTTTGCCGACATCAACGAAGGCTCGGACGACGACTGGCTGGCTGGCCTGCCCTGATCGGCTGGTTGGTGGCATTGGAAGGCCGCGCATCTGGCGCGGCCTTTTTTTATCCGCGACCGGGCACCCGGCAAGCGCATTCGTTCGGCAGGCCCGAGCATGGTCCTGCGCGCATTGTCGCCGCGGCCACTCCGCATCGCCCGGCTGCGGTTGCGATTGCGCACGCTTCAGTACCGCACAGTGCGGACCGCATACCGGGCTGCCCAGCTGCCGGACGCAATCGGCCTTGCGCCGCCGTGACGAACCCGGGTTGAGAGGTAACGTCGGCAGACGAACCGGGCACAACACGTCAGCCAGCTGCAGCAGTGCGTGCGCAGCGTCATCAGCGCCAGGCACCGCACCGCATCCTTGCCGCACATCGAGCGCTGCCCCCAGGCCCTGATGGCGGGTCTGCAATCGAAACGCGCCGCGCCAGCCAATCGATCCCGGCCCGATGGTTCCAAGTACCACGGCAATGCCGCGCGCACCCGCCCCTGCGCGGCGATGGAGCAATGACGAGGTGGGTGTGGCGGTGACCGGCAAACGTGGATGTCCGGCCGTGCTGGGCACGGTATTGCTTCAGACCAGCGCACGCCAACCCCGGAACGCGCTCGCAACGCGCCGCACCGGACTCGATGTTCCTGCCTCCAGTCCCGCTGCCATACCTCGCTCCCGGCCACACATTGCGTTGCGGTGATGCATTCCCCTACGTGTCAAGGAAACGTTAGGATGTCCGCCGTTCTGCAGGGAGAGTGTGGTGAGCAAGCAATCGTACGGACACGGCGGCACGCGCAACGCACGCGCGCCGTGGCTGGTGATGATCACCTCGCCCGTGCACTTCGCTGTGACGCTGGCCCTGGGTGCCTGGCTGCAGCGGCGGTTCGACCTGCCGTTGCCGCCGCCGGAGCTGTTGGCCTGGATCGAACTGCTCGGCGGCATCGTTGCCTGCCTGGGACTTGCGCTGGCGGTGAACTGCTTTGTGCTGTTTGCGCGCCGTCGCACCACCATCCTGCCGAGCGGCCAGCCCTCGCGGCTGGTGCTCACCGGGCCATACCGCTTCACCCGTAACCCGATGTATCTGGCCCTGATCCTCAGCTATCTGGGCTTGACCGTGCAGATGGGATATCTGTGGGGCGTGCTGTTGTTGCCGCTACCGTGGCTGGGGCTGCAGTTCTACCTGATCCCGTTCGAAGAAGGCCGCTTGCACGCCGAATTCGGCCGTGCCTACAGCGAGTACCGCACGCGCGTGCGCCGCTGGCTCTGAGGCGCACGCACCGGACGCGCCGGGTCGCGATGCGATGCCGACCTGACCGTCATGGGCGCCGGCAACACCCTTGCGCCGGCGATAAATTATTCCAATCGCTGGCGCGCCTGTTTCGCCGGAAAGCCGCGCTGTCGGTCGATCCTTGCTGCGCCTCCAGCGCCGTTCGCGGCTGTCGCCGCGGGTGAGATGAATGGCCCCTAGCGTGGGGCTCCGCGACGCCTGACCCCATCACGCGTTCATCATTCAAATCCCATAACTATCGCGCCATGAGAATCGAAGTCTGGCAAGGCGACATCACCGAACTGGACGTTGACGTCATCGTCAACGCCGCAAACGAATCACTGCTGGGCGGTGGTGGCGTCGATGGCGCCATCCACCGTGCCGCCGGCCCGCGCCTGCTGCAAGCCTGCGAGGCGCTGCCGCAGGTGCGCCCGGGCGTGCGCTGCCCCACCGGCGAAATCCGCATCACCGACGGGTTCGACCTGAAGGCGCGCCACGTATTTCATACGGTCGGGCCGGTATGGCGCGACGGCAAGCACAACGAGCCGGAGCAGCTGGCCAACTGCTACTGGCAGTCGCTCAAGCTTGCCGAGCAGATGATGCTGCATTCGATCGCGTTCCCGGCCATCAGCTGCGGCATCTACGGCTATCCGCTGTACCAGGCTGCACGGATTGCGGTCACTGAAACGCGCGACTGGCAGCGCTCGCACAAGGTGCCCAAGCACATCGTGCTGGTGGCCTATAACGAGGCAACCTACAAGGCATATCAGCAGGCACTGGCAACGCAGGACACCGCCGCTGCCTGAGCGCTGTGTCCTGCAGGTTGCACTGACGAGCGCCGCAAGGCGCTCGTTGCGTTTTGGCAACTCGCGTTGCATCGTCCCTCGACCCAGAGATAATCGATGTGCAGCGAACGCTGTGCAGCTGACTCGATGCATGGCATGGCATTGCCCTGTCGCACCGGGAGCGCAAACAAACCATCGTCAGCGATGTAGCTGTGCGTCGCAGGCGGGCAGACGGGCAGACGGGCGCAGCAGACACCGTATCCGCATCGTGCATGCCAACCCGGGAGCGGCGGCCCCCGCCCACGTCTGCGCAGTTATCTAAATGCGCTGCTCCGGGCTGACCCACAGCTCGGTCGATCCGCGCGTGGACATGCAATAAAAAACGCCGGCATCGCTGCCGGCGTTCTGGTTTACGGACGACGCGGCCCTGCGGCCGCGATCAACCGATCAGCCCTTCCACTTGCCCAGCGCCGCCAGGCCATTTTCCTTGGCGCGCTCATAGATGATCTGCTGCGCCTTGGCGAAGTTGCCGGTCATGTCCTTGGCCCACAGCTTCAGCGCAGCCTGCTGCATCGCGCGGCCGTAGGAGAAGCTCAGCGGCCACGGCAGGTTGCCGAGCTGGTGCATTTCGTTGAGGTGCGCGGTGGACTGCTCGTCGGTCTGGCCGCCGGACAGGAACACGATACCCGGCAGGATCGCCGGCACGGTCGACTTCAGGCACATCACGGTGGACTCGGCCACTTCCTCCACGCTGGCCTGCTCTTCGCAGCCCTTGCCGGAGATGACCATCGAAGCCTTCAGGATGGTGCCTTCGAGCACGACGTTCTGCTCGTACAGCGCGCCGAACAGCGAACGCAGCGTGGCTTCGGTGACCTCGTAGCAGGTCTCGATGTCGTGGTTGCCGTCCATGATCACTTCCGGCTCGACCATCGGCACCAGGCCCTGCTCCTGGCACAGCGCCGCATAACGCGCCAGCGCATGCGAGTTGGCCTCGATGCAGGTGCCGGACGGGATGTCTTCGCCGATGTTGATGACCGCACGCCACTTGGCGAAACGCGCGCCCAGCGTGTAGTACTCCTCCAGACGCGCGCGCAGGCCGTCCAGACCTTCGGTGACCAGTTCGCCCGGCATGCCGGCCAGCGGCTGCGCGCCCTTGTCGACCTTGATGCCCGGGATGATGCCGTGCTCGGCCATGTACTTGGCGAACGGCACGCCGTCCCTGGTCTTCTGACGGATGGTCTCGTCGAACAGGATGGCGCCGGAGATGTAATCGCTCAGCTTGGGCGTGGTCAGCAGCAGTTCGCGGTAGGCGCGACGGTTTTCTTCGATATTCTCGATGCCGACGCTGGCAAAACGCTTGGCGATCGTGCTGGTCGATTCGTCGATGGCGATGATGCCCTTGCCCGGGGCGACCATGGCCTGGGCGGTTTCGGCAAGCTGTTCGATGCTCATGTAGTTCCTGTGGCAGCTGCGGGGGAGAACGAAAGTATAGCGACGAAAGTCGTACACATTCCTTCACGGAATGCCTGCAACCGATTACACCTTGCCTGCGTGACAGGATGTGTGGCGCGACGCGCATCGCGGGATTCGGGATGCGGGATTCGGGATGCGGGATTCGGGATTCGGGATTCGGGATTCGTCAAAGCTGAGCATGACGTGCAGCTTGTTGCTTGCGGTGCTGATGCATTGCGCCAATGAGGTTGAACATGCGCCACGCATGCGTTGGCTGGCGTTTGCGGGTGTTGGTCTGTTGCATGGAGCTGCCTGCGGCATGCGCTACCAACGTGACGCCGAGCGCCTCCTTCGTCGTCACCGATCCGGTCACACCGCGCGTCGTTCGCCATCTCTTCGTTTCGTCGACGGGCCGGAAAAACGAATCGCCGTCGTGGGCAGGTTTCGCCTTGCGACACACATGGCGCGTCCTACCTGCCGCCAGGCAGCGCGGCAGCGATGTTGCACGAACCGGGCATTCGCAGGAGACCGCCGTTAGCACCAATCAGACCAGGGCCGGGCGCTTGCCCGCGCCCGGCATCTCCACACAGCACAACGGCGGCCCTGGGGCCGCCGTTGCGTGTGACGTCTTCCGGCTCAGGTCATGCGCCGGCTACCGTCGACAGGGACTACAGCTCGCCCAGGCCGGTCGCGCGGCCGTCTTCGCCCACTTCCAGCAGACGCAGCGTGTTGGTGGCGCCGTGCATTTCCATGTGCTCGCCGCTGGTGAACACCACGCGGTCGCCCGGGCCCATGCGCTCGTTTTCCACCAGCAGGCGGATCGCCGCGCGGGCGGCTTCGCGCGGGGTCAGGCCACGACTGTCGAAGCTGATCGGGAACACGCCGCGCATCATCGCCATCTGACGACGCGCGCCATCGTGACGGGTGAAGGCGTAGATCGGCATGTTGGAGCGGAAGCGCGACAGGAAGCGCGGCGTGCCGCCGGATTCGGTCAACGCCACCACGCCGCCCAGACCGATGTGCTCGGACAGGAACATGGTCGCCATCGCGATCGCCTGGTCGGCGCGCTGCAGATTGCGTTGCGCCGCTTCGAAGTCGGTATCGAATTCGAACTGGTGCTCGGCGCCGAGACAGATGCGTGCCATCGCTTCCACCGCGCGGACCGGATAGGCACCGGCGGCAGTCTCGGCAGACAACATCACCGCATCGGTACCGTCGATGACCGCATTGGCCACGTCCAGCACTTCGGCGCGGGTCGGGATCGGGCTTTCGACCATCGACTGCAGCATCTGCGTGGCGGTGATCACCACCTTGTTCTGCGCCAGCGACTCGCGAATGATCTTCTTCTGCAGGCCCGGCAATTCGGCATCGCCGATTTCCACGCCCAGATCGCCGCGCGCCACCATCACCACGTCGGAGGCTTCGACGATCTCGACCAGGTTCTCGATCGCTTCGGTGCGCTCGATCTTGGACACCAGCTGCGCATCGCAGCCGTGCTGCTGGGCGATCTGACGCGCGTCGTGCATGTCCTGCGCATTGCGGCAGAACGATACCGCGATGAAGTCCACGCCGATCTTGGCGACGATGCCGATCAGCTCCTTGTCGCGCTCGGTCAGCGCACCCAGCGACAGACCGCCGCCCTGCTTGTTCAAGCCCTTGCGGTCGGACAGCACGCCGTCGTTGAGCACGGTGGTGACGATGCGCGCGCCCTGCACGTCGGTGACCTGCAACTGCACCAGGCCATCGTCGAGCAGCAGCACGTCGCCGGCCACCACGTCCTGCGGCAGCCCCAGGTAGCTCACGCCCACCTGGTGCTGGTCGCCGGCCGGCGCATTGGCATCGGCCACCAGGTCGAAGCGCTCGCCCATGGTCAGCTTGATCTTGCCCTCGGCAAAGCGTTCGATACGGATCTTCGGGCCAGGCAGGTCGGCCAGGATGCCCACTTCGGCACCGGCGCGCGCAGCGGCGGCACGCACTTCGGCGGCGCGCTTGGCCTGGCCGGACGGGTCGCCGTGGCTGAAGTTGAGGCGCACCACGTTGACGCCCGCCTTGAACAAAGCGTCCAGCACACCGGGCGCGTCCGTTGCCGGTCCGAGGGTGGCGAGGATCTTGGTGCGGCGTTGACGTTCTTTCATGATGGCCTCCCTGTAAAAGCCGCGAAACTTAACACACACGTCACGTACCGAGGATGGCATTGCGGCATAGCCACCCTCGTATTCCGGCATGTCTTACGGACAGTGCGGGACAGTACGTGCGTTGACGCACGCGTTGCAGCGGGCAACGCGATGCGGCCGCCACCCTAACCCGGTGGCAGTGAAGAGCAATCTGTTGAACCACCTTGCGCAGCGCACTGGCAGCGACCAAGCGAGCGCCACGGTCGGTGCGCTGAGCTCATGCGTGGATCAGCTGCGTCAGTTGCGCAGGCGTATGCGCAATCGCGCCGGCGCCTGCAGCGCGCAGCTCGGCTTCGTCGCCGAAGCCCCACAGCACACCGATGCTATGGATGCCGTGGTGATTGGCGCCATCGATATCCATGCGCCGGTCGCCGATCATCACGCAGCCGGTCTTGTCGATCTCCAGACGACGCAATGCTTCGGCGATCAGGTCCGGCTTGAAGCGGCGTTCGCCATCTTCGCTGGCACCGATCACGTTCTCGAAGCAGGCACCGAACGGCAGGTGCTCGACGATGCGGCGTGCATAACGCTCGTTCTTGGAGGTGACCACCGCCAGACGATGGCCGGCGCGCTGCAGGCCGGCGACCACCTCGCCGATGCCGTCGAACACGCTGAGCTCGGTCCAGCCCACCGCGTCGTAACGCTCGCGGTAGACGCCGAGCGCGCGTTGCACCAGCGCCGGATCGTCGGGGAAGCACTCGGTGAAGCTGTCGCGCAGTGGGGGGCCGATCCAGGCGCGCAGGGTCTGCGGCGAAGGACGCGGCTGGCCCACCGTCTCGAAGGCATGCGCGATGCTGGCAACGATGCCCGGTTCCGAATCCACCAGGGTGCCGTCCAGATCGAAGAACAACGTGGCTGCACTCACTTGCCGCGCGCCTCGAGCGCCGCCACGGCAGGCAGGGTCTTGCCTTCCAGGAATTCCAGGAACGCGCCGCCGCCGGTGGAGATGTAGGTGACGTCCTTGGCGATGTCGTACTTGTCCACCGCGGCCAGGGTGTCGCCACCACCGGCGATCGAGAACGTCTTGGAGGCGGCGATCGCACGCGCCAGGGTTTCGGTGCCGTGGCTGAAGGGCTCGAATTCGAACACGCCGACCGGCCCGTTCCACACCACCGTGCCGGCCTTGGCGATCAGCTCGGCGTAGCGCTGCGCGGTCTGCGGGCCGATATCCAGGATCAGATCGTCCGCCTCGACGGCATCGAGCGACTTCACCGTGGCTTGCGCATCGGGCAGGAACTGCTTGGCAACGACCACGTCGGTGGGCAGCGGGATCTCGGCGCCGCGCGTCTTGGCGTCGGCCACGATCTGGTTGGCGGTGGGAATCAGATCCGGCTCGTTCAAGGATTTGCCCACGTCATGCCCAGCCGCGGCGATGAAGGTGTTGGCGATGCCGCCACCGACGATCAGCTGGTCGACCTTGTTGACCAGGTTGGACAGCAGCTCCAGCTTGGTGGACACCTTGCTGCCGGCCACGATCGCCAGCAGCGGCTTGGCCGGGTTGTCTAGTGCCTTGGCCAGCGCATCGAGTTCGGCCATCAGCAGCGGGCCGCCAGCGGCCACCGGCGCGAAGCGGATCACCCCATGGGTGGAGGCCTGCGCGCGATGCGCGGTGCCGAAGGCGTCCATGACGAACACATCGCACAGCGCGGCGTACTTGCGCGCCAGGGTCTCGTCGTCCTTGCCCTCGCCGACGTTCATGCGGCAGTTTTCCAGCAGCACCACCTGGCCCGGCGCCACCTCCACGCCGTCGACCCAGTCGCGCACCAGCGGCACGTCCACGCCCAGCAGCGCGGTCAGGCGTGCGGCCACCGGCGCCAGCGAATCTTCTTCGCTCCAGCTGCCTTCCTTGGGGCGGCCCAGGTGCGAGGTGACCATCACCGCCGCACCTTTTTCCAGCGCCAGCTGGATGGTGGGCACCGAGGCGGTGATGCGCTGCTCGGAGGTGATCTGGCCGTTGTCGATCGGCACGTTGAGATCCTGGCGGATCAGCACGCGCTTGCCGGAGAGATCGAGGTCGGTCATACGGACGATGGACATGGGCTTGGCTCGCTAAGTCTGGGGATTAGGGATTAGGGATTAGGGATTAGGGATTAGGGATTGGTATACGGCGCCGCGCGTGCGTACACGCTCTGTGCGCGGAGCAATGGCGCTACTGCGCCAGCTTGACGGGGCGCCGCCGTCCACCACGAGGCCGCCATTGCACGTGCAGCAGACAGGGACGGCAGTGGCTCGGAGACCACAGGCAATGCGACTGTCTTGGCGGCGGGGATCGGGCCATCAGGGCCCGGAATCGGCCCGCCGTACCGCAACCGGGTGGTGCGCTGGGCGGACGCCGCCGCCGCAACGGCGGAGGGCGCGAACTCTGGTCGGTCGAACACGACGGGCAATGCGGCTGCCTCGGCGACGGGGGATACCCATTGTCCGGCCTTCGCAGCAAAGCGGCAAACCCGCATCGCCTGCACACGGTTGGCAAGCACACGACATCGCAGCGTTAGCGCGGCCGCTCCGTACCGGAGTTGCGCAGCAGGCTGACCGCAAAACCGCCAACCAGCAGGGCACCCCCGATCAGCAGGCCCCAGAGCAGCCACTGTTTCCAGTCGCGCGGGGTGGCGGCCGGTTGTAGCGCCGCATCGCCGGCAAGCGGCTGTGCCTGCACGGCCATGCTGGCCTGCACGGGCTGCCACTGCATCCCCCGCTGCTGCCGCAGTGCCTGCAGCATCGAGCCCAGTGGCGCCTCGCCACGGTGCACGCGCGCGCTGCCAGCGACCAGCGCATACGGCGGCTGCCCCTGGGCAAGAAACATCAGCCGCTCCGGCTGATATCCCGCGCGCAGGGTCGGCACCGCAGTACTGCGGCCCTGAGCAGCCACCAATCGCCATTGACGATCGCGCACCGGCGCAGACAACCCCTGCGGTGGCGAGGCGCCATTGCCCAGCCGATACGCCAACCATGGCCCGGCGCGACGCAGCCACGGCGCATCGTCGGCATCGCGGCTTTCCACGATCCATTCCACCGCCTCGGCCAGGCCGCCGCCGACATCCAGCTGCGTGATCGGAAAACGGCCGGGCACCACATAGGTCACGCCGGTTTCGTGTGCAGTGCCCTGCAGGTCCAGCCAGGACAGTTGGGCAGGAGCGACCACGCCATCCACTTCCGCATCGACCGCATGCAACCGCGGCAAGGCGCCCGACGTCGGCACGATGCGCAGGTAGCGCGCGCCGTCGTCCAGCACGATCCGGCGTTGCTGCAGCCGCTGCGCCTGGTTGTCCAGGGCCATCACCGTCGCCTCGGAGGCAAGCACACGCCAATCGCGCAGGTCGTCGCTCCCTTCCACACGCAACTGCGCCTGCACCGGCGTATTGCCCTCCCAATCCAGCCACAACGCACGCGGGCGCTCGCGCAGGGCGCTGGCGTCGAGCAACCAGCTGCCGCCGGCGCCGGAGGCTGCTGGCGCACCGGTCGCAAAGCGGCCTTCCAGCCGGCGCACCGCACCACTGGCATCGCGCTCGGCAATCAACTGCAGATCGCCGTTGGCCGGCGTGGCTCCTTGAGGCAATGCGAACAACGGCAACCGCTGCCGACGCGATGCGGCCGGCACAGCAGCGGCCGGCAGCGGTGCGGTCGGCATTTCTTCGCCGCGCGCATCGATCACCGTGACATCGCCCAGGCCCGCATCGACCGCACTGCGATACACCGCCTCGCTCAAGGTCAGCTGGTACAGGCCGGCGTCGGAACCGGCCACCTGCAGCGGCCATTGCTGCCGATAGTCCTGCCGCACATCGGCCGCCTGCGCCAGCAGCGGTACCAGCAGCACCCATCCCCAATGCTTCTTGCTCATGCCTGATCCTTTGCCGCGCCGTCGTCGTCGGCAACGCGTTCTTCAATCACCGGACGCGGCGGCGCCGGCGCCAGGTAGCCGACCACCGTACACAACAGGCCGTAGGCCATGAACGAGCCGATGCCGAGCAGATTGCCCAGATGCTGGCGATCGACCAGCACCAGCTTGGCCAGCACCAGGCCCATCAGCAAGGCACCACCCAGCCACAGCCCGCGCTGCCCGCGACGCGAGCCGATCACCCAGCCCAGCACGCCCAACACGCTCCACACGATGGTCAGGCTGGTCTGCGACACCGTCGCGCCGACCAGCGCGGCATTCCACGGCACACCGCCCCAGTGATGCACGCTGTGCAAGGTGCTGCCAGTAATCAGCACCCAACCCAGTACGCCGAGCGCAGTGACGCGACGCGCTTGCAGGATCGTTGGCGCGTGTGTCGACCACGCCCAGCGCGCAATCAGCGCAAGCACCGCCAGCTGCGCCAGTTCGGCCGGATTGAGCAAGGGCACCCACGGCAGTGGCGCGGCGCTGACCGGATCCAGCAATGCCAGCAGCCAACCGATCCCCAGCACCGCGAACACGCAGCTCAGCAGGCCGCTGCGTGCAGGATCGAAGCGCGCCCCTTGCGGCCAGGTCAGCCACGACCAGCGCAGCAATCCCACCGTCGCCACGGCAAGCCACGGCAGCCCCAGCAAGGCGCAGCGCCAGCCATTGGCAAGCGCAAAGACATCGGCCAACCAGGCCATCCCCAACGACACCACCAACGGCCACAACAGCCACCAGATGAACTGCGCGACCACGGCGCCAGCGCCGGCCTGCGCGCGCAGGCACCACAATGCCCGCGCGCCGGCCAGCGCAAACGCCAGCCAGACAGTCGCCCCCCAGTGCGCGAACGGCTGCGTATGCGCGTGGTTCTGCCACAGCGCCAGCGGCGCGGCCAGCGCCAGTCCGGCCATCACCGTCCAGACCAATGCAGCTGCGGGGCGACGGCGATGCACCTCGGCCGCCAGCCACACACTGAGCGCGACAAAGCCCAGCAGCAGATCCGGCTCGCTGCGCAGATCGCCGGCAAAGCGCAGGATGTCGTGCACCCCGCACAGCGTCCACCAGCCCAGCCCCCACAGATACGCCACCAGCGCGCTCCGCCGATGACCCGCATCGCGCAGGAACCAGGCACTGGCCCAGCCGGCGATGGCGATCAGCAGGCTGCTCATGCAGGTGGCATTGGCCACCGCCACGCTGTCGTAGCGCCACGCATCCACGCCGAAGGCCACGCCCACCGCCGCCAGCAGCTGCAATGCCACGCCACTGACCTGCGGGATGCGTCGCTGCTGACGCAGGCCCAGCCACAACAACCCGACGCCTTCCAGCGCGAACACGCTGGCGGTGGCCCGCGCCGACAACGCCAACGGCACCGCCAACGTCGCAAACCCCACGGCCAGCATCGCGTGCGCCTGGCCCAGCAAGCGCGTGGAGGCACGCCGCAGTAACCAGCTCGCCAGGCCGGCATACAGCGCAGCCACGGCGAGAGCACACAACGCCAAGGGCAGGCGATCGCCTTCCAGCAAACGCGCCTGCAACGCAAAGGCGACCAAGGGCGTGCCGAACAACAGGCTGCCATCGATGAGCTTGCCCGCACTGCCGTCGCCGCGCCGCGCATGCAGGACCGGAATCGCGACGTACATGGCGAAGAACAGCAACAGGAACGGCTCGGTGCTGGCGAATTTTGCAGGGGTGTACTGCAGCGCGCCCCACAGCGTGCCGATGCCGAAGGTAAAGGCGAACCCAAGCAGGTTGAGTACCCGCCACGGCCGCGTCCACGCGATCGCCACGATGCCGGCGTTGAGCACGGCGTAATACGAAAACAGCCCGACATGATTGCCGCTGCCGGTGGACAGCCAGATCGGCGCGAGGAAGCCCGCCAACACACCCAGTACCGCCAGGGTGCGCGAGTCCTGCACCACCGCCAGCACGCACATGCCGGCAATCAGCACCACGCTGATGCCCAGCGCCAGCCCGGCACCCAGCAAGCCATACAATTTGAAGGCCGCGAACACGGTCAGTAGCAAGCCGCCGATGGCGCCACCTTGCAATGCCAACGCAAACCCGGGCCGCCGCAACCGCTGCTTCCAGCCAAACACCAGACCAGCCAGTGCTAGCACGCTGATGCCGGCCAAGCGCAGCTCCACCGGCATGCGCATCCAGCCCTGATCGCTGGCGTACTTCAACAACGACGCCACGCCGGCCAGCAACACCAACATGCCCACCTTGACCGGCACATTGCCTTCGGTGAACCAGCGTTTGACCGCGCCGATGGCACGCGTGATCGGGTCCGGTTGCGATGCGGGCGCAGGCAGGTGCTGCGGTTGCGGTGGTGCTGCTTGCGGCTCCGACGGCAACGGGGCTTGCTGGCTGGACGCAGGCGGCACCTGCTGTGTCTGCCCGGCAACCGACGCTGCAGGCGTGTATGCAGGCAGTGTGGGCGGCAGCGATGTCCCGGGCGCAGACGCCGCGGTGCGATCGGTCGCATTGGGCACATCGGTCGCCGCCGCGCTGGATGTGGGCAGGTCGGATGCGGACCGGTCGCCCGGCTGCCCCCATGCGTCGGCCGGCGCAGAGACCGGCCTATCGGCCGCAGGCGCACTGCCCGCCTGCCATTGCGCAAGCCGCTGTTCCAGCGCATCCACGCGCCGCCGCAGCCCGGCGATCCATACCAGCGCGATCACCACGCCCACCGGCACCGCAAGCAGCAACAGCGCCACCAGCACGATTATCGTTTCCAACGCACAACCCCTGAGTCGGCATCCGGCCGAATGCGCGAACCATACAGGCTCAGGACGCCTCTGGGCAGCCAATCGCTGCCTGAAGCGCAGCGACGCGATGCCGTCAGCGGCATCCGCACACGTTGGCGACATGCACGGACATGCCCGCCAAAAAAACGCCCGGAAGAACCGGGCGCTTGAACCTTATTCGCGGTAGCCGCTGTCGTTCTTGTTATGGATGATCCAGATCAGGTTGCCGCCGGTATCCATCGACTTGCCGGCGAACACCAGGCGCCCCTGGCCCTTGTAGGCCATCTCATAACGGTAGCGGTCGCCACCGAAGAAGAATGGGATAAACGCCTTGCCGGTCACGTAGGAACCTTGGTCATTCGGTTGACCAATCAGATCGGTGACCTGCTTCATCGGCATGCCGATCTTCAGCTGAGTGAACTTGCTGTCAGGCGCCGGCTTGCCGGTGATTTCGCCTTCGTAATCGTTGATGCCCTTGACCGTTTCGCCATAGCCCGCCTCGACATCGGACGACTTGATCACCTCGCCATCGGCATTCATCCAGGCCGGCGTACCGGTCTGCTTTTTCGCTGCCCAAGTGTTCGACGGAGCCGACACCGCAATCACCACACCGAGCGCCAATACGCCCGCCAGAAACTTATTCATTAGTTTTTCTCTCTCGATCCATGGAGTTCCCCGGTCCCTCGTACACGACACGGGAACGACCGCCGTGCCCGCAAATTAGCGCACGTGAGCCTCTCAAAGTCCACTTCTCGTAGCAACGACGAAGCAGCGATACATGCACACATCACATTCCGGCAGATCCAAAACGAAAGGCCCCGGCATGCCGGGGCCCCTGCGCATCGCCTAAGCACGAGGTTTACTTGGCGACAACCCGCACCATTTCCAGGCACTTGTTGGAATAGCCCCACTCGTTGTCGTACCAGGACACCAGCTTGACGAAGGTGGAATCCAGCGCGATGCCGGCGTCGGCGTCGAACACCGAGGTGCAGGTCTCGCCGCGGAAGTCGGTGGCCACGACCTTGTCTTCGGTGTAACCCAGCACGCCCTTCAAGGCGCCTTCGCTCTGTGCCTTTACTTCGGCGCAGATCTCGGCGTAGGTGGCCGGCTTTTCCAGTTCGACGGTGAGGTCGACCACCGACACGTCCGAGGTCGGCACGCGGAAGCTCATGCCGGTCAGCTTCTTGTTGAGTTCCGGAATCACCACGCCCACGGCCTTGGCTGCGCCGGTGGAGGACGGGATGATGTTCTCCAGGATGCCGCGACCACCGCGCCAATCCTTGTTGGACGGGCCATCGACGGTCTTCTGCGTTGCAGTGGCCGCGTGCACGGTGGTCATCAGGCCGCGCTTGATGCCCCACTTGTCGTTGATCACCTTGGCCAACGGCGCCAGGCAGTTGGTGGTGCACGAGGCGTTGGAGACGATCGCTTCGCCCTTGTAGGTCTTGTCGTTGACGCCGAACACGAACATCGGCGTGTCGTCCTTGGACGGTGCCGACAGGATCACCTTCTTGGCACCCGCGTCGATGTGCTTCTGCGCGGTTTCCTTGGTCAGGAACAGGCCGGTGGACTCGATCACCACATCGGCGCCGACCGCATCCCACTTGAGGTTGGCCGGGTCGCGTTCCTGGGTCAGGCGGATCTTGTTGCCGTTGACGATCAGCGTGTTGCCGTCTACCGACACATCGGCCTTGAAGCGGCCATGCACCGAGTCGTATTGCAGCATGTAGGCGAGGTAATCGGGCTCGAGCAGGTCATTGATGGCCACGATCTCGATGTCATTGGCGAAGTTCTGCACCGCAGAGCGCAGCACGTTGCGGCCGATGCGACCGAATCCGTTGATGCCAACCTTGATTGCCATGTTCACTAGCTCCTGCGGCCGCGACAGCGCGGCGGATGGAAAGGGGCTGACATTCTAACAGCGTCCTCCCTGGACGGCCGTGCAGTTGCATGCGGAAAGGGATCGAGGATCAGGCACCGCTCACCGTGCATGCGCAAGCGATCTGTTGGGTTTGTCGCCCGCGTTGGCGAATGCCGATGTGCGCCTTGTGCCTGGCTGCAGAGCGCCACGCGCTCGCCGGGCGTGCGCACTGACGGTCCCTGGCCCACCCAAGGTGCAGCTCGACACCTAAGAGGCAGAGCAGCAGCGCACGCGACGGCATTGCCGATACGCTTTATTTACAACTACTTACAATGCAACCAACTACGCCGAAAAGCGTATTCATGCATATGCCGAACAGCAGCATTTCGGCGCTCCGTGGATTTCGATACTGGCCCTGCCTGCTGAGGCACCCAATCAACTACACGGAGATTCCCATGCGTCGCACTCTGTCCTCCTTGGTTTTGGCTCTGGCTGCCACCCCGGCGCTGGCCGGCGGCGTGATGCATTACACCGAAAAGGCGTCGCTGCCTGTGGACGGTGAAGCACGCGAAGTCGCCGCACTTTTCGACACCTGGAACGCCGCGCTGGCTACAGGCAACCCGCACAAGGTGGCCGATCTGTATGCGCCCGATGGCGTGCTGCTGCCGACCGTGTCCAACGAAGTACGCGCCTCGCGCCAGCAGATCGAAAAGTACTTCGAGATGTTCCTGACCAAAAAGCCCCAGGGCGTGGTCAATTACCGCACCGTGCGCGTGCTCGATGACGACAGCGCGGTGGATGCGGGTGTGTACACCTTCACGCTGACCGACAAGGACGGCAACAAGAGCGATGTGCAGGCGCGCTACACCTTCGTCTACGAAAAGCGCGACGGCAAGTGGCTGATCATCAACCACCACAGCTCGGCGATGCCGGAAGTGGATGCTCCGCAGGTCGCCAGGGCCAAGTAGTGCCGGCGCCCCGGAGTACGCCGCCCGCTGTCTGCGCCCTACCGCGTATCACCGTCGGCACGCCTCCCCCGCCGACGGTGGCGCGGCCCGCAACGCACTGCGCATCCGACCTGCGGCCTGCCTGCGACAAGCGCCATGGCGCGCCGCGCTGCTGCCATTGCGCAGCGATGCTGCCGCCGACCCATCACCCGCCGCATCGCGATAACCCGGATGGTTGCGGCCCCGGTTTGATCAGGATCAAGGCGGCGGCCCCGCAAACCCTCAAGACTTCGTCCATCCCCTGCACACAACGAGACCCTCTATGCGCATGCGCTCTCCCCTTCTGCTCGCCGGCCTGGCCGCCAGCCTTGCCAGCGTCCCCGCACTGGCTCAATCCAAAGGTGACTGGACCGTTGCCGTCGGCGCGCACCAGGTCGCTCCCAAATCCGACAATGGACGCCTGGTCGGCGGCACGCTCGAAGCGGACGTGGGCAAGGACATCAAACCGACCTTTACGGCCGAATACTTCATCGCCGACAACCTGGGCATCGAAGTACTGGCAGCGCTGCCGTTCGAGCACGACATCGCCTTGCGCGGGCTGGGCCGCGTCGGCAGCACCAAACATCTGCCGCCGGTGATCTCGCTGCAATACCACTTCAACAGCCAGGGCAAGGTATCGCCGTTCGTCGGCGCCGGCATCAATTACACCCGATTCTTCAGCACCGATACCCGCGGCGCACTGGCTGGCAGCGAGCTGGAACTGGACGATTCGTGGGGCCTGGCCCTGCATGCCGGGCTGGACTTCAAGCTCGGCGAGCGCGGCGCGTTGCGCGTCAACGCGCGCTGGATCGACATCGACAGCGAAGCCCGCCTCGACGGCACCCGCATCGGCACGGTCAATATCGACCCGCTGGTCTACGGCGCGGCATACGTGTATCGGTTCTGAGGTACAGCGGCAAGCGCGATGCATCTCTGGCACACTTGGCCTCCAGGGACGTGCATCCACCGCCGGAGTTGCGGACAGGTCGGACACGTCGAACGCCTGTCCGACCTACCGGGGATTCCATGAGCATGTTCATCCGCACCGCCCTCGCCATCGCATTGGCCGCTTCGGCCACTCCCGTCCTTGCACAGTCGGCCGGCCATTGGACAACCGGCTACGGCGCGGGCTATGTCTCGCCCAAGTCCGACAGCGGCAACTTCGGCGGCGCACGCGCCGAGATCAAGGGTGCGCCGGCGCTGTCGTTCACCTACGAATACTTCATCCGCAACAACCTCGGGATCGAGGTGCATGCCGCCGTTGCAGGCAAGCACGATCTCGAGCTGGAGGGCGTCGGCAAGGTGGGCAGCTATTGGTCGGTGCCGCCCAGCGTGCTGTTGCAGTACCACATCAATGGCTACGGCACGGTGTCGCCGTTCGTGGGCGTGGGCATCAACTACACCACCTTCCTGGGCGAAGACACCGAGCAAGCCTTCGGCAACAGCGAGCTGCGCTTCGGTGACTCGGTCGGCGCCACCGCGCACGTCGGTGTGGACTTCATCTTCAACGACCGCAGCGGGCTGCGCGTGGATGCGCGCTGGACCGATTCGCGCAGCAATGTCGATTTCAACGGCGCGCGGCTTGGCAAGGCGCGGGTCGATCCGTTGACCTACGGCATTTCTTACCTGGTCTATTACTGATCGCGCTGCCGCTGTGGCAGTGCTGCGCGGCGACGTGGCAGCGACAGCCATCAAACCGTCCCGGACGGTTGCGTACAATCGGGGGATGAAGACCTTCTCCCCCTCTCTCGTTGTGCTTGCCGTGGCGCTGACTGCGGCCTTCCAGCCGGTCACCGCCTTCGCCTGGGGCCCGCAGGGCCACCGTCTGGTGGCGCGCATTGCCGAAACCGAATTGAACCCGCAGGCACGCGCGCAGGTGGCGCAGCTGCTTGCCGGCGAGCCGGACCCCACCTTGCACGGTGTCGCGACCTGGGCCGACGAGTTGCGCGAGCACGATCCGGATCTGGGCAAGCGCTCGGGGCCATGGCATTACGTCAACCTGGGCGAACACGACTGCGACTATGCGCCACCGCGCGATTGCCCGGACGGCAACTGCGTGATCGCCGCACTCGATCGCCAGACTGCCGTGCTCGCCGACCGTCGCCAGCCGCTGGAGGTACGACGCCAGGCGTTGAAGTTCGTGGTGCATTTTGTCGGCGATATCCATCAGCCGATGCACGCCGGTTATGCGCACGACAAGGGCGGCAACGATTTCCAGCTGCAGGTCGATGGCAAGGGCAGCAACCTGCATGCGTTATGGGATAGCGGCATGCTCAACGACCGCCACCTCAGCGACGACGCCTATCTGCAACGCCTGCTGGCGTTGCCGGCCGCCACGGCGGTCTCTTCCGCGCTGCCGCCGCCGGCGGCGGCATGGGCGCAGGCGTCGTGCAAGATCGCCATCACCCCCGGCGTGTATCCCGACGCGCACGTATTGCCGGCCAGCTACATCGCCACCTATCGTCCGATTGCCGAGACGCAGTTGCGGCTGGCGGGCGACCGACTGGCCGCCGTGCTCAACGCGGCGCTGGCCACCCCCTGACGCGGAGGCAACCATGCAGCCCGAGGTTCTGGCGTTCTTCCACGCCGACAGCAGCACCTTCACCTACGTGGTCGCCGATGCGGCGTCCGGCGCGGCGGCGGTGATCGACCCGGCACTGGACTATGCAGCCGATACCGGCGCCATCGGGACCCACGCAGCGCAGGCCATCGCCGATGCCATCCGGCAACGCGGCTGGCAGCTGCACTGGCTGCTGGAAACCCATGCGCATGCCGATCACTTGTCGGCCGCGCAGTGGCTGAAGCAGCAATGGCCACAGGCGCAGGTCGGAATCGGCGAAGGTATTGTTCAAGTGCAGCAGACGCTGGCCCCGCGCTATGGGTTGCCGCAGCACTTTCGCCCAGATGGCTCGCAGTTCGACCATCTGTTTGCCGATGACGAACGCTTCGGGCTTGGCAGTGTGGAGGGGCGCGTCATCGCGGTGCCCGGGCATACCAGCGACAGCATTGCGTACCTGATCGGCGATGCGCTGTTTCCTGGCGATTCGTTGTTCATGCCCGACGCAGGCACGGCGCGATGCGACTTTCCTGGCGGCAATGCGCGGCAACTGTATGCCTCGATCCAGCGCCTGTATGCGCTTGCCGACGACACCCGTGTATTCGTCTGCCATGACTACGGCCCCGGGGGCCGGGCAGTGGCGCACCAGACCAGCATCGGCGAACAACGGCGCAGCAATATCCACGTGCGCGATGGCGTGGATGTCGAAGCATTCGTCGCGCAACGGCAGGCACGCGACGCCACGCTTGCCGCGCCCAAGCTGATCCGGCCGGCGTTGCAGGCCAACCTTCAGGCGGGCAGCTGCGCGGGCGTGGCTCGGTAGCGCCGGTTGGCGTTCGCCACGCGGCTTGGGCGCAGCCGCTATGATCGGGGTCTTGCCCCGGTTGGAATTTCCAATGCGTACCATCGGTTTCTGGCAACGCACCGCGTGTGCGTTGATGCTCGCTTTGCCCGTCCTGGCCGCTGCGCAGACCGCGCCTGTCACCGTGTTCGCCGCGGCCAGCCTGAAGGAGTCGATGGACGAGGCTGCCGCCGCTTACGAAAAAGCCTCCGGCACGCCGGTACGGGTGTCGTATGCCGCAAGTTCCGCCCTGGCGCGCCAGATCGAACAAGGCGCACCGGCGGACGTGTTCTTCTCGGCCGATCTGGAATGGATGGATTACCTGCAGCAGCGCGGCCTGGTCGTGCCGGGACAGCGCCGCAACCTGCTCGGCAATACGCTGGTGCTGATCGCACCGGCCACCAGCAAGGTGCGGGTGGATCCACGCACACCCGGCGCCATCGCCAAGGCGCTCGGCGAGACCGGACGCCTGGCGGTGGGCCAGACCAGCAGCGTGCCGGCCGGCAAGTACGCCGCCGCCTCGCTGCGCAAGCTGGGTCAGTGGGATGGCCTGAGCGATCGTCTGGCCGAATCGGAGAGCGTGCGCGCCGCACTGATGCTGGTCTCGCGTGGTGAGGCGCCGCTGGGCATCGTCTACGGCTCGGATGCACGCGCCGAGCCCAAGGTGCGCGTGGTCGCCACGTTCCCCGCCGACAGCCACGACGCCATCGTGTATCCGGTGGCGGCCCTGAAGAACAGCAGCACGCCCGAGGCCACCAAGTTCGTGCAGTGGCTGAGCAGCAAGCCGGCCAAGGCGATCTTCGTGCGTCGCGGCTTTTCGTTGCAGGATTGAGGTACACCGCCTGTCGATGTTCACCGCTGAAGAAGTCACCGCGATCGGCCTGAGCCTGAAGGTCGCGCTGGTTGCCGCCATCGCCAGCCTGCCGCCGGGCATCGCCTGCGGCTGGCTGCTGGCGCGGCGGCGCTTCCCGGGCAAGGCGCTGCTGGACGCCCTGCTGCACTTGCCGCTGGTGATGCCGCCGGTGGTGACCGGCTACGCGCTGCTGGTGGTGCTGGGCACGCAAGGGCCGGTCGGCAGCTGGTTGCTGGAATACCTCGGCATCCAGTTCGCGTTCCGCTGGACCGGTGCGGCGCTGGCATGCGCGGTGATGGGGTTCCCGTTGATGGTGCGCGCAATCCGCTTGTCGATCGAAGCCACCGATCGCCGCCTGGAAGCGGCCGCCGCCACGCTCGGCGCAGGGCCGTGGCGGGTGTTTTTCAGCATCACCCTGCCGCTGGCCTGGCCTGGCCTGGTGGCCGGCGTGGTGCTGGCGTTTGCCAAGGCGCTGGGCGAGTTCGGCGCGACGATCACGTTCGTGTCGAATATCCCCGGCCAGACGCAGACGCTGTCGTCGGCCATCTATGGATTGATGCAGGTGCCGGGCATGGAATCGGGCGTGTGGCGCCTGGCCGGCGTGGCGCTGGCGATCTCGCTGGGAGCGCTGCTGTTGTCGGAGTGGCTGGTGCGCAGACAGTACCGGCGCGAGGACGATTGATGCTGGATCTGGATCTTCACCTGCAACGCGGCCATTTTCAGCGGCATATCCGTATCCAGGACGATGCGCGGGTAGTGGCGTTGGTAGGCCCTTCCGGTGCCGGCAAGACCAGTGTGCTCAATGCCATTGCCGGCCTGCTACGGCCGCACGCCGGGCATATCCGTATCGATGGACGCTGCCTGTTCGATCACGCGCAGGGGGTGGATGTGCCGACGCATCGACGCAGGATCGGTTATGTGTTTCAGGATGCGCGGCTGTTCCCGCATCTGGATGTGCGGCGCAACCTGCACTACGGCCGGCACGCGCGCGGTGCGGCATTCGGATTCGACGACGTGGTGGCCCTGCTCGGTATCGCCCCGCTGCTGCAACGCCGCCCACGCAATCTGTCAGGTGGCGAGGCGCAACGCGTGGCCATCGGCCGCGCACTGCTGTCGCAACCGGCCATCCTGTTGTTCGACGAACCGTTGTCCGCACTGGACCAGGCACGCCGCGAAGAGTTGATCCCTTACCTGCAGCGCGTGCGCGATGAGATCCGTCTGCCGATGCTGTATGTCAGCCACAACCCGGATGAGGTGCAGCGCATCGCCGACAGCGTGCATGTAGTGCAGTGAGACGCTGGTGGGCGACGGGACGGGCAACGAGCGGCCTGCCGATGTAATCGGCGCCCGCGTCCGGCCGATATCCACCACGGTGATCCGAGAGTTGTCTTGCCCGTTGCAGACGATGCCGCGCGACGTCGTTGATCACGCCAGTGCCTGCATGACGAAGGCCTGGATGTTGCCGCTGCGCGACAGCCGTTGCTGCGCACGCACATCAAGCGCCGCAGTCACGTCCGCTCACTGCGCAACCTTGCCGGTACGCACGCTCACCTTGCCCTGCCGCACTTCGAAGGTAAACGCGAACGACAACGTCACCGGCACCGGCTCTGCATGCGTCGCACCGCTGCAATCATCCAGCGCCGCCGGCTGTGCGACATCCGGCGCATAGGTGCATAGTGCGGCGGGAACGCACTGCCAGTGCTGCACGATGGTGCGCACGGCGTGCAGCAGGTCGGTGTTTTCCGGCAACAGCCCGGCCGCACATTCGTCGCGATCGGACATGGGGTCCACGCGTTGCACTGCGCCGTCGGCTGCAAGAATCACATGCGCACACACCGTGGTTGGCGGCAAGGTCTGACGCGGCGAATCGGCCGGCAGCACCGGCGCCTCGCTGCGCAGGGCGCGCGGCATGCGGAACCGCTGGGTTTGCGCCAGCGTATACGAGGCGACGGCACCACCACCGCCACCGGATTGCGGCGGCAGCATGCGTTGATCCACCGAATCCTCGCGCTGACTGTGCTCCTGCTCTGCCATGCGCTGCGTTGCGCAGCCGCACAGGCTCATCGCGACGACGCCGCACCATGCCAGACCGTCCTTCATGGCAGTGCCCCTTGTTTTGCGCATCCTGCGGATGCAACGCAGTCATCGATGCGCCGGGATTGCGACGCAAGGCGCTGGCTGCCGCCAGCATCGGTGGATGCGCCCGCCTGTTCCGGCGGGTCCAGCTCGAACCGGACCGGCACACGTATCTGGGAAGCCACCGGCCTGCCGTCTGCAGTTGCCGGTTTGAAGCGCCAGTGACGCGCGGCATCGAGCACGGACCGATCGAACACTCCGGCCGGCCGGCTATGCACGATCACGACGCGGTCGGGCGTGCCGCCCGGGCTGACGTCGATCTGCAACTCGACAAAACCGGCAAGGTGTGCAGTGAGCGCTTCGGCTGGATAACGGGGCGGCTGCATCGTGCTGAAATCCACCGCATTGCCGGGCGTCGGTGTCGCGCCCAGACGCCCAGGCTGGATGACCCAACCGGCAAGACTGGCAACACCTGCAACCGCCATCACCATGCGCAGGTTCCATTGTGCACGCCGCATCTCCCGCGCCGGGGCGCGCAGCGCGGAAATGCGTTGCGTCAACGGATGCGTCGCGGCCCAGCGGCACGCCAACGGCGACCATCTGCTGCCCAGCTGGCATTTGAGCATCGCGCCGGCATAGCTGCGCCGTTTCCCCGGATGGCGCGCAAGCACGGCGGCGTCGCAGGCCAGCTCCTGATCCAGCCGGAATGCACGCCATGCTAGATGCACGAGCGGATTGAACCAGCCGATGCACAGCAGCACGGTGGCCAGCAGATTCGCCTGCAGATCGCCACGGCGCAGATGCAATCGCTCGTGGGCCAGGATCAAGGCACGCTCGTCGGCGCTGTAGCGCGTGGTGAAATCGGTCGGCAGCACGATCCGCGGGCGCATGACTCCCAGCGAAGCAGGCAGCCCGACATCATGCGTGGCAACCCATAGCGTGTTGTCCAGCGCATGCAGCGGGCCAAGACTGCGCAAGAAGCGCCGCTGACCACGCCACACCATGCCCGCGCTCAACACCGCGCCCGCCAGCCACACCGCGATCAACCACTGCTGCACGCCTGCTGCGGCATTGCCAGTGCCCGGTGCAAGCGGGATGGCGGTCAGCGCCGGCACCTGCACGACCACCGCCCCCACTGGCGGGCCAGGTAGCACGGCTGCCAGCAGCGCGAGCGGCACGCTGGCCCAGATTGCATAGGCTGCGGTGGCACCCAGCCAAATGCGCAGCGGACGGCGCAGCAGCAGGCACGCCAGCAATGCGACCGTGGTGTAGGCCGTGGCGCGCAGCCACATCAGCGCGTCAGGGCTCATCGTCCAACTCCTCGAGCAGGCGCTTCAATTCGGCAACGTCGGAGGCGCTGAGTTTTCCGCGTTCGCTGAAGTGTGCCACCAGCGGCGCAACCCGCCCGCCGAACAGGCGTTGCAGCAGCCCTTCGCTTTGTTGCTGCACCCAGTGATCTCGCTGCAACAGCGGCGTGTAGAGGTATTTGCGCCCTTCCTTCTGCGCTGCGATGGCGCCCTTGTTGAGCAAGCGATTGAGCAAGGTCTTGACGGTCGGCTCGGCCCAATGGGTCTGCGCCAACGCGGCAACCACCTCGTCCGCCGTGCGCGGCGCCCGGTCCCAGAGCACCTGCATCACCACCGCTTCCGCATCGCTGATCGGCATAGGATTACGTCTGTAATTTTTTACGATTACAGCTGTGAACGAACGCCTTGTCAAGCGCGAGCCACGCCGCTTGCGGGAGCGACCCGCGCGGGCCGTGCCGATGTTGCAGTCTCATGCCACGCACGTCGGCAGGTGCATGCGTCTGCGCCGGGCTGCGCCGCACATTGCCCACGACATCGCTGCCCCGGGCCGTATTTCGGCATGCTTGGCCACACGCAAGGCCAGCGGCCGTGGTTCCCAGGCCAAATGCATGGCGCAATGACTGCAGACCTCAGTCGGCGGCACTGCCCACAAATCGCACACTGACGCGCAAGCCGCCGAGTGTTGGCGCATCGTCCAGATGGACCTGCGCTGCGTGCGCCTGGGCAATGTCCTGCACGATCGAAAGACCCAGGCCGCTACCCTCTACACCGGTGCCCAGCTCGCGATGGAAGCGGCCGAAGACACGTCCGCGCGCAGCTTCCGGGATACCCGGCCCGGAGTCTTCGACGACCAACGTCGGCACCGGTTCGGCATATGTGCTGATGCGGATGCGGCCACCCGGCGGTGTGTAGCGCACGGCGTTTTCCAGCAGGTTGCGCAACAGCAGCGACAACGCAGACTCGTCTGCGAGCACCAGCACCGGCTGCAGTGCCAGTTCCACCTCTTGTTGTCGCTGCAGCGCAACCACCAGCACATCTTCGGATTCGCTGCGCACCAAGGTGTCCAGGCTCACGCTGCGCCGTGGCAAGGCAGTGACTGCTTCGATCCGGCTCATGGCAAGCAATTGCGCCACCATGCGTTCGATGCGGAGCACGTTGGCATCGAGTTGCTGTTGCGATTCGTCGCGTTCCTGCGCGTTGGCGGCCAGGCGCAGATTGGCCGCATGCACTTTCAGCGCCGCGATCGGCGTGCGCAGTTCGTGCGCGGCATCGGCGATGAAGCGGCGTTCGCGTTCCAGCCCTTCCTGCACCCGGTCCATCAAACCGTTGACCGCGCGTACCAGGCCATGCACTTCGCGCGGCATGCGCTGCGGCTGCAACGGCTGCAGACGCTTGGGGTCGCGTTCGCCAATCTCGTCGGAGACCCGCACCAGCGAACGCGTGGCCCAATTCACCACGGCCCAGATCAACAGCGCCATCAACGGCAACGCCATCAGCAACGGCAGCAAGGTGCCCAATGCAATATCTTCGGCAAGCTCTTCGCGGATGTCGGCGCGCTCGGCCGATTGAAACCAGCGCCCACCCGGCGAGTGCAAGGTAAACGTACGCCACTGACCATCGGGCAATCGCACGTCTGCATAGCCGGCACGCAACGGCGCCAACGGTTGCGCTGGCGCACTGTCCGAGCGCAACAGCAACGCGCCGCCGGCATTGCGCACCTGAAACGCCAGCTTGGTTTCGTAGGCATGGCCGTCCTTGAACGCCAGCGCTTCGCCCACGCCCTGCGCCTGCCCGTGCCATCCACGGATCACGATCGGCTCGCCCTGCGCCAGATCGCCCAAGGGTTCGTCCACCAACGACACCAGCACGCGCGCCGATTGCACCAGGCGCGCATCGAACATTTCGCCAGCTTCCTGCAGCCCGGCGCGATAACTGAACCCGGCTGCAGCCAACATCAGCAACGACAACACGCCGAGCAAGGCCAGCAACAGCACCCGGCGGATCGAATTCATTGCGGCGGTACGGCGGCAGCCTGGGCAGCCTGCTCGTCGAGCGCGTAACCGATGCCGCGCACGGTACGGATCAGCGCCGGTGACAACTTGCGACGCAGCTGATGCACGTGCACATCCACTGCATTGCTGGCGACGTCCTCGTCCCATCCGTAGAGATGTTGCTGGATGCGTTCGCGCCCGATCGGCCTGCCATGCTGCTCCATCAGCAGCCACAGCAGGGCAAATTCGCGCCGGGTCAGATCCAGATCGCGGCCATGCCAACGCACCGACATGCCGGCCGGATCCAGCCGCAGCGCGCCAGCCTGCAAGGTCGGTTGCGCACGCCCGGCTGCACGTCGCAGCAGCGCTCGCGTGCGCGCCAGCAGCTCGTTGATGTCGAAGGGCTTGCCCAGATAATCGTCAGCGCCCACATCCAGGCCCAGCGCGCGATCGGCGGCGCGCTCGCGGGCGCTGAGCACCAGGATCGGCGTGTCCAGCGCGCGGGCGCGGGCGGTGCGAATGACCTCGATCCCATCCATGCGCGGCAACCCCAGGTCCAGGATCACCAGATCCAGGGTGTCTTCCTGCAGGGCCATCAGCGCACTGACCCCGTCATGTACCCAGTCCACCGCATAGGCAGCACGCCGCAAGGCGGTGCGGATGCCTTCGCCCAGCGAAAGATCGTCTTCGACCAACAAGATGCGCATGTGAGCCAGTCTGTGAGGCGGCTCAGTGCTTGGCAAGCTGCGCGCGCACATCGGCCAACTTGGCGGCCAGCTCCTTGCGGCGGCCGGCATCGGCAATCTGCCGGCCCGGTCTGGGCGCTGCGGCAGCGGCTTTCTCGAAGGCCTTTGCGGCACCGGCCCAGTCCTTCTGATCGCGCAGAAAATCCCCGACGAAATAATTGCTGTCGAGTCCGTCAGGATCGATTGCCAGACCCTGATACAGCAAGGTGCGCGCCTTGGCATCGTCGCCGAATCCGATCGGCCAGCCAGGCACCTGGTAATACAGCGCTCCCAGACTGGTGTAGGCCGCGCCATCGAGCGCACGCGGTGCACGCTTGATCGCCTGCTCGAAATCCGTCCGCGCGAGTTTGACCTGCGCCAATGCGCCCAGACCGCCCTTTTCGCCGGCCAGACTGGATCGCACGATGCCGTCCCAGATCAGGGCATCGGCATCGTCCGGCAAGGCGTGCCGTACCTGTTCGGCCTGCTGCGCGAGCGTTTCCAGCGCCGCAACCCGCTCTGATTTTGGAGTTTGGTAGGCGATCACCGCCCAACGATCCTGCAGCTGCGCCACCTGCGGCGCCGGACCGGCCGCCCAACCGGCGCCGGCGATACCCCACATCGCCAGTGCAGCCAGAATACGCAGCCGACAGTCATTGCGATTCATGGCGAAAGCTCCTGTGTGGCAACCACGCTACCGGGCCGCGCATGGCGGCGGATGAGGGGAAGTTGTTTGCGCAACGCACGGTCCACCACTTCGGGCAGCAGGCCGTTGAGCCGGACAAACAGTTTTTCCGGCCAGCCCAACTGCCGACGCGCGTCCCCACGCGCGATCGACTGCACCAGCGCTGCCGCGACGTCCTCGGCCCGGTCCACCGCCGTACCCAAGGCCGCGTTGAGCGCATCGACCGCGGTGGGATTGAAGCTGGTCGCTGTGGCGCGCGGCGCCAGATACTGAAAGCGCACCAGCGTGTCTGCGTGTTCGCGGGCCAAGGCCTCGAACAGCCCGCGCAAGCCGAATTTGCTCGCGCTATAGCCGGCGAAACCGGCAAACCCGATGCTGCCGAACGTGGAGCCGACCGCCACCATCGCCGCCTCCGGCTGCCTCAGGAAGATAGGCAGCAGGGCCTGCACCAGCAGCATGGGCACGGTCAGGTTCACATGCACCAGCGCCTCCAAGCTGGCCGGATCCTGCTCCTGCAACAGCCCGAAGTGGCCCTGCGCATGCGCAAGGACCAGCACCGACGGTGCAGGTTGCAGCGCGTGTATCCGCGTCAGCAGCGACGCACGGCCCGCTGCGCTGGCGAGGTCGGCTGCCAGCGGCAGCACGCGCCCGGCCGGCTGCGTGTCGGCAAGCCGCTGCAAGGTCGCTGGCGTGCGTCCTACCGCCACCACGGTCGCGCCCGCCTCCACCAACTGCGCGCACAAGGCGCTGCCGATGCCGCCACTGGCGCCGGTGAGGATCACGCACCTGCCGCGAAGATCCATCACGCCGCCTCCGCCAGACGCACGCCATCGGCGCGCAAGGTGCGAAACAGGTCGCCGTACAACACGTAGAAGCGCTTGGCCGCATACACGACCGCCTGCTGGTCGAGCGGGTCGTCGAGGCGGTTCATCAGGCCTTCGAAAAAACCGGCATGCTCGATATCCAGATCGCCATGCGAGAGCAGATAGCTGAAGGCGTTGCGCGGCAACTCCAGCGACTGCGCAATCTGATTGGCCGCGCGCGTGGCCAATGCCACGCTGGTGCCTTCCAGCACCAGCACCATGCCGAAGAATCCGACCGGATTGCCGCGCTGGATGGTGTCGTAGGCGTAGCTGACCATCAGTTCGGTTGCCAGCGACGGCCCGGCAAGCACGGCTGCCTCACGCGGCTGGCCGCACGCCACCAGGTCGTCCAGGATCCACTCCTGGTGGCCCATCTCTTCTTCGATGTATTCGCCGATGGCTTCGCGCAGCCATTCCAGCCGCGCCGGCAACCGCGCGCCGCAGGCCATCAGCAGCGGCACGGTATGCCGCACGTGGTGGTAGGCCTGAGCGAGAAACGCCACGTAATCATCGTGCGCGATCTGCCCGACGAGTGCCGACTGGATGATCGGCACCTGCGTCATGCGTTCGCGTTCGGCCTGGGTGTGCGCCAGCAGGGATGTGTAGAAGGTCATGCTGAAACTCCGAGAGAGACAGTGGCCGGCAATCGATAGCTGCGATCGACGTCGGATTGGTAGCGGGCCAGGATTGCGTCGCGCCGGGGACGGCCGTTGGCCGTGAGCAGGCCCTCGTGTGCGCTGAAGGGCGTATCGGCCCGTACGAAACGCGCTATGCGTGCGTAGTCGGGCAAGCCGGCGTTGACCTCGGCCAGTGCCTGGGCGATGGCCGCATCGTCGCTGCCGGGCCTACGCGGCCACAGCACCGCAACGTTGTCGGCCTGCGCTTCGCCCCAGACCACGGCCTGGGCGAGCAACGGATGCTGCAGCAACTCGCTTTCCACCCACTCGGGCGAGACGTTGCGACCGAACGCGGTGATGAAGACATGTTTGCGCCGCCCGGTGATATGGACGAACCCATCGCTGTCCACCCGTCCGAGATCGCCCGTGCGCACCGGCCCCGACGGCATCGGCTGTTCGCCCAGATAGCCCAGCGCGCGCGCGCCGGCAACTTGAATTTCACCATCGACGATCTGCACCTGGGTGTGCGCCAGCGGCTGGCCGACGCTGCCGGGACGCAGCGCACCGGGGCGGTTTAGACAGACCACCGAGCCGCATTCGGTCAGGCCGTAGCCTTCGAACACCGGCAGGCCCAAGGCTGCGGCGCGCGTCAGCAGACTCGGGCCGATATGGCCGCCGCCGACGGCGATATAGCGCAACGATGCAGGCAGCGCAATGCCCTGCTCTGCAGCACTGACCAATGCCAACAACAACTGCGGCACCAGGATCACGCTCTCCGGTTGATAACGCTGCAGGCAACGCAGCAGCGTCGGCACATCCAGCCCGCTGGCGCCGCTGTAGCCGATTTCCGCCAGCGACGGCAGCGCGACCTGCGCCCCGGACAGCAAGGTTGCGTAGAGCCCGGCGACGTTTTCCAGCAAGGTGGACAACGGCATCAGGCACAGGTGCCGACGCGGCGCGATCGCAGCCGATGCATCCACCAACGCGCAGGCAACCGTCAGCAGGCTGTCGGCCGACAGACACACGCCCTTGGGACGCCCGGTGGTGCCTGAGGTATAGGTGATGCAGGCGGTGTCGACCGGCAGCACGATGCTCTGCGCAAGCGCTTCCACCCGCCAGGCGCGCAGTGCATCGAACTGCAACGCCGACATTTCACCATGGGTGCCTGGTGGCGCAGTGGCGGCCGCGTCGGTCACGACGCATTGCGCGCCGCTGGACATCAGTGCATGCAGCACCTGCGCCTCGGAGAAGAACGTCGGCAACGGCACGTGCACTGCATCGATCAGGCGCAGCGCCAGATCCAGGATCAGCCAGCCCGGGCCGTTGTCCAGCCGGCTGGCGACACAGGTCAGCCCCGCCGTCTGCAGGCGCGCGGCCAGCCCCACCACGGCATCGGCCAGTTGCTGCGCATCGAGGCTGCCGGCGGCGGTCAGCACGCGCGGCGCATGGCCGTGCAGGGCGCCCAGCAGCGCTGCGAACCGCGCGCTCATGCGCCTGCTCCTGCCTGGCACAGCAGCGTATCGACGTCCCAGCGTACGGCTTGCGGGTGCAGCGCCTGCCGCGCAAGCAGGAACGCGTGACCGGCGGCGACATCGCCGCACAGGACCTGTGGATGGGTGGCGTAGTAGCTGCCCCACTCGGTGCCGTCGTCCTTTACACGCGACTGCAGCGCTGGCGCCAGGGCGACCGGCTGCAGCTGCAGCCGGTCGAAGGTATTGCGCAAGGTCCGGGTTGCGGTAAACAGCACCCAACGCACGCCGGCGTGATGCAGCGCATGGGTCATTTGCGGGATCAGCGCGCGCGCACTGCCGGAGCTGATCGCGGCGAAGTTGCCGACCTCGGCCAGGCCCGAGCGCGCGACCGGCACCGCCATCCGCCCGGCCAGCGTCGATTCGGCCGGGCTATCCAGATACTGCTCCACGAACAGGCGACCGGCGCTGCCGAGCCGTACCCCTACCGCCGCCAGCAGCACACCCTTGGTATCGCGATAGGCCAGCAGGTGCGGCAGGAAGCTGCGCAGCTGCGCGCCATAGCGACGCAGATAGACCGCAGCGATGAACTGTTCCACCTCCTGGCGCTGCGCGTGCGTGGCCTCGACCAGGCTGGCACTGGCAAAGCCATGGCGGGGGCAAAAACCGGCGGGGGTGGGTGAGGTGATCATGCTGCGCATCCTGGGAGCGCTCGATTACGCCACCATGAGCCAGTTGTTACCCAGTTGTAATTTCTGCAGAAGCGATTCGTTGCGCACTGTCGGGAGTGGCCCGACCGCTGTCGGTGTCGCCACCACAGCGCTTTGGGCTACGCTCTCGCGCATGCCTACATACGTCACTGATCTGGACACTGCGGTCGCGCACATCCTGCAATGCATCGCCGGCCCGTTGCGGGTGGGTGCACCGCTGGGCATCGGCAAGCCGCACCGGCTGTTGAATGCGTTGTATGCGCAGATCGAGAGCACGCCCGCACGATCGCTTGCGCTGTACACCGCGCTGTCGCTCAGTCCGCCCAAACCGGGCAAGGGGTTTGAGGCGCGCTTTGCGGCTGCGTTCATCGCGCGTCACTTCGGCGAGGACTTTCCGCGCCTTGCGTATGTCGATGCCATGCTGCGCGACGCCTTGCCGGCGCACGTGCAGGTGGAAGAGTTCTACATGCAGTCCGGCGGCCTGTTGCACTCCACCCAGGCGCAGGCCGACTACACCAGCTTGAACTACACGCATGCCGCGGCCGCAGTGGCGCAGCGCGCGCCGAATCTGATTGTGCAGAAGGTCGCGCGCGAACCCGGTGGCACGCGGCTGTCGCTGTCGTGCAACAACGACATCACCCAGGACACGCTGGACGCCGTGCAGGCGCTGGACCTGCGCCGACCGCTGCTGGTGGCCGAAGTGGACCCGCAGCTGCCGTGGATGGGCGGCACTGCCGCGGTGGATGCGACCTTCTTCGATCTGATCATTGACCTGCCCGGCCCATCGCCGCGTCTGTTCGGCCTGCCGCGGCAACCGGTGACGACCGTCGATTACGCCATCGGCCTGTATGCAAGCACGCTGGTACGCGATGGCGGCACCTTGCAGATCGGCATCGGCACGCTGGCCGACGCGCTGAGTCATGCCCTGGTGCTGCGGCACACCGACAACGCGACCTATCGCCGCGCGCTGCAGGCGCTGGACCCAACCCTGGACCAGCACCCCAGCGTGCTTGCCAGCGGCGGCCTGGAGCCGTTTGCGATCGGCCTGTACGGCTGCAGCGAAATGCTCAACGAAGGCTTCAAGCAACTGGTGGACAGCGGCGTGATCCGTCGCAAGGTGCACGACGATCTGCCGCTGATGCAGCGCATTGCCGATGGCAGCGCCGATGCCGACGATCGTGCGCGCCTGGCAAGCGAAGGCGAGTTCCTGCATGGCGCGTTCTATCTCGGCTCGCCGGACTTCTATCAATGGCTGCGCGATCTGGATGCCGACACCCGCAATGCCATCGGCATGCGCCGCATCAGCGAGATCAACCAGCTGTACGGCGGCAATGAAACCCTGGAGCGCCTGCAGCGCCGCGACGCGCGTTTCTTCAACTCCTGCATGATGGCGACCGCGCTCGGTGCAGCGGTGTCCGATGGCCTGGAAGACGGACGCGTGGTCTCCGGCGTCGGCGGGCAATACAACTTTGTCGCGATGGCGCATGCCCTGCCGCAGGCACGCAGTACCTTGATGCTGCGCGCCACCCGCGATGCCGGCGCAGAGGCAGCCAGCAATGTGCGCTGGAACTACGGCCACACCACGATTCCCCGCCATCTGCGCGACATCTACATCACCGAATACGGCATCGCCGATCTGCGCCACAAGACCGACCAGGAGTGCGTGCTGGAAATGGCCGGCATCTGCGATACACGCTTCCAGGACGCGCTGCTTGCGCAGGCTGCCCAGTCACGCAAGCTGCGCACGGCGCCCGTGTTGCCCGCCCGCGCACAACGCAACACGCCCGACGCGCTTGAACGGGCATTGGCGCCATTCCGGCACGATGGCAGCCTGCCCGATTATCCGCTTGGCAGCGATTTCACTGCGGTCGAACAACGTTTGCTACGTGCACTGACCTGGCTCAAGCGTGCCACCGCCAGCAAGGGCGCAATGTTGGCGACGCTGGCGCGTGCAACGACATCGCGCGCTACCGACACGACCGACGCAGCGGCCTGTCTGCAGCGCATGGGACTGGACACACCGCGCACGATTGGCGAGCGTCTCCAGGCGCGATTGCTGGCCTATGCGCTGCGCCAAACAACACCACAATGAACTTATCCATATGGCGATCAACCAGATTCGCTTGCGCGTATCGAAGCGACTGACGCATGACGGCAATACTGCGGAAAGATGTGCGTCAAGTTGCACCCGGATGATGACGACCACCTCGTTTCCTGGCGTCGCCGCATGGGTTTTGCTCCGGTTTTTCCCGCACTTCATTCATCCAGTGACTGCCAAGCGAAGCAGCCACGCACAAAGCGAAGCAAACTGCCGAAAGCTGCGCTGTTTGCCGCCTTGATCACCAGCAATCTTGCGCTAGCTGCTGCACCGCGCCTCACCGACCTGCAATACGTCGGCAGCCACAACAGCTACCACGCCGGATTTGCACCCAGCGAAGCCACGCTGCTGAAACAGCTCAATCCCGCGTTGTTCGCGGCACTGGATTACCGCCATCCGCCGCTGGCGCAACAACTGGACGATGGCGTCAGGCAACTGGAACTGGACGTGTTCGCCGATGCCCAGGGTGGCCGCTATGCACATCCGGCGATCGCCGCGCAGATTGCCAAGGCCGGGCTGCCGCCAGCACCGGCCAGCGCACCCGCCGGTGTGATGGACACATCCGGCTTCAAGGTCATGCACGTGCAGGACGTGGACCAGCGCAGCAATTGCCAACCGCTGATCGCCTGCCTGCAGCAGGTGCGCAGCTGGTCCAGGCAACACCCCGGGCACGTGCCGATCTTCATCCTGCTGGAAACCAAGCAGGCGCCTGTCGAGCTGGGCTTTCCCAGCGTACAGCCCGAGCCGTTCGATGCAGGCACCATGGATGCATTGGATGCCGAACTGCGCTCGGTCTTTCGACCTGGCGAATACGTTAGCCCCGACCAGGTGCGTGGCAACGCGAGTACGCTCAACGCCGCGGTGCTTGCGCATGGCTGGCCGTCGCTGGCCGACACGCGCGGCAAGGTCGTGTTTTTGCTCGACCAACGCACGGCCGGTGCGAGCTATTTGCCGGGACATCCGTCGCTGCGTGGCCGGGTCTGTTTCACCAACGCCGTGCCTGGGCAGGACGATGCCGCGTTCACCGAACTCAACGATGGCCCCGCCGACACGATCACGCGGCTGGTGAAAGCCGGCTACCTGGTGCGCACGCGAGCCGACGCAGACCTGAAGGAAGCGCTGCAGCACGACACCACCCGCCGCGACAGCATGCTGGCCAGCGGTGCGCAGTTGCTCAGCACCGACTTTCCCGCACACGAGTCGGCCAGCACCGGCTACGTGGTGCGCCTGGAGGGCGATGCGGTTGCGCGCTGCAATCCGCAACGGCCCTCAACGCACTGCAAGGGCGTCGATCTGAGTCACTGATCGGCGCCACTTGCATTGGCGTACACCGCATAAACCCGCACACAGACCCGCCGCAATGGAAGGCATCGGCGCTGCACGCTTAGCGCCCGCGTCATGGCCAGGCGCTCCCTTTCACCTAGCGAGTCCCCCGCATGCACACTCCCCGTACCCTCCATCGTCTGAGCTGCGCCATCGCACTGGCGCTGTCTGCGCCCGTCCTGGCAGAGACGCCGGAACTTGCCACCACCACCCTGGATTCGGTCAACGTGCAGGCAAAGCATGCCGCCACGCCCGGCTCGATCAACGAGCAACGCCTGTCCGGCAGCGTCAACAGCGTGATGAGCAAGCAACAGATCGACGCCATCCCCTCCGGCGGCATTGCCGATGTGGTGGCGCACATGCCGGGCTTGTCGTCGTACAGCGACATGCATCTGGGCCAGGCCACCACCGGCGAGAACGCCTACGTCAGCATCCGCGGCATGGACGCCAGCTACAACGCGTACACGCTCAACGGCTTCGGCATGCCGGAAACCGATTCGTCGACGCGCGCGATCTCCTTGAACATGCTGGCGCCGTTCGGCATCCAGTCGGTGCAGGTGTCCAAGTCGCCCACACCCGACATGCCCGGTGACGCCATCGGCGGTGCGATCGATATGCGCACGCCCAACGCGTTCGATTTCGACCAGGAGTTTCATGCCAAGAGCACCGCGCAAGGCCAGCTCAACGCGCTGGCCTCGCATCTGGGCGGCAAGGACACCGGCGCCACGTTCCAGCAGGAGATCGCCTGGAAATTCGGCAGCGACCATGCCTTTGGCCTTTACGCATCGGCCTATTACGGCAAGAACAACAACATGGCGCAGGCACCGGCGCCCAACAGCAAATACGTGCCGGCCGACCCCGCACTGGCCAACGCAACCGATCTACGCGCTGCCGGCCCGCTGATCAGCACGCGCTACAAATACAGCCTGTACACCAGCCAGATCGAACGCTATGGCGGCAACCTCTCGCTCGATTGGCAAGGCGACAACAGTGCGCTCTATGCACGCGCCATCTACGGCAGCTACGGCGTCACCGGGCAGCAGGATCAATCCAGCGCACGCCTGGAAACCTATCGCAACCAACCCACGGCGGTGCGTGGCGGCTACTTCAATACCCACGACATCGACGAGAAGCTGGCGACTTTGCAGCTTGGCGGCCAGACCACGCTGGACCGTCTGCGCTTGGACTACGGGACCTCGGTCGGGCGCGGCACGCGCAGCCGGCCGGATTATGTTTCGGCCAGTCTGTATGGCTATACCCCGGGCAGCTTCGCCTTCGACCTCAGCGACCCGACCTACCCCAGCATCGGTCCCAGCTCGGCGGCGTTGAAGGAGTTCTTCTACAACCTGGATTCGTCGCTGCTGTGGAAAGTGCAAGGCCACGATGCCGGCAGTCACGACAACCGCCTCAACGCGCATACCGACATCACCTACCAGGTCGATGGCGACGTGCTGGACAGCGTCAAGGTCGGCCTGTCTGCCGATCACTCCGACCGCGGTGCGTACGACCACCCGTTCTTCCACAAGGACGGCAACTTCGTGACCAACGGGCCCTATTTTGGTGGCCCCAATTACGCCTTCCCCACCGCTGGCGGCCCCCCGCTGAGCGCCATCCCCGGCCGCCTGACCTACAACGCCTTCGATGGGCACTACGCAGGTCCGTTCAAACTGCTGGACCGCAACTGGATGCGCGCGCAGGCCCTGCCCTACAAGTACGTCGACGATCCCAACGGCGCAGGCGTCTACACCGCCAATGACTACAACGCCAACACCACCTCCAGCACCGAAGCGATCTACTCGGGCTACGCGATGGCCGCGCTGCATATCGGTCAGGTCAGCATCCTGCCCGGCGTGCGCTACGAGTTGACCCGCTACTCGGCCGATTCCTGGCAATCCAGCGGCGACGGCACCAGCGGCGGCTTCGTCGGCACCGGCAGCACCTATGGGCAAGTCCTGCCCGGTATCAGCATCAACTATCGACCCGACGATCTCACCGTCTACCGCGCCGCGCTGCGCCGCAGTTTCAGCCGCCCGGCCTTCGGCCTGATTTCCGGCGAGACGGTGTACACCATCGACGACACCCAGCGCGTGGTCGGCATTTCCAGACCCAACCCCGATCTGCAGCCGAGCAAGGCCGACAACGCAGACCTGTCGGCCGAGTTCTACGACCACAACGGCGGCGTGCTCAGCGCGTCGACCTACTACAAGCGGATCACCGGCTTCATCTACACCTCGCAATCGGCCACCAGCAACGACAACACACTCGGCGGATTGGTACCCACCGGCACCACCTTCGAAAACGGCGTGCCGGTGACCATGCCGCAGAACGGCAGCACTGCCACGCTGTACGGGCTGGAGCTGGCCGGCAGCAAGCGCCTGCAGGACCTGCCGGGCATCTGGAGCAAGCTTGGCGTCACCGCCAACCTCACCTTGCAGCGCAGCGAAGCGGACAGCAAACGGGCCGACCAGCCGGAAAAAACCTGGTTGCCGCGTGCGCCGGAGCGTATCTACAACCTGGATCTGTTCTACGACGATGCGCACCTGCGCGCCGACCTGAGCTACAACTACACCGGCCTGCAATTGCTGGGGCTGACCACCGACCGGCTCAATTACTATCTGCAGCCGGTCAAGTCGCTGGACTTCAACGCCACCTATCACCTGCCGCACCACGTCGACGTGGGCGTATCGGCCAAGAACCTGCTCAACGCCGCCACGTTCTACGAAACCCAGGGCAAGTCCGATCGCTACATGGCTTACGACCCCGGCGCCGATGGCGCTTACGTGCAGACCGGGCGGGTGTACCTGCTGACAGTGGGCTATACCTACTGACCATCGGGCCAGTGCGGTAGGCGACCAGGCGGGTGCTCTTGCACGTGGGCGCACAGGTCATCGGTCGATTGTCTGCGCATGACGCAGGCGGTCGGCCTCCGATCAATGCTGCGAGGTCTCGCAAGCCACCCTTCATGCCTCCGCCTGCAACGCGGTGGCGTCGTGAGGACGGCCGCGCAACCTGGAACCGCACCGCCCTCATCGAGCAAGGACCGCAGCGCCATCGCGCCTCAGTCAGTCCGGGTGCAGCCATTTCACGCAGCAAACGCAGGCCGCTGCGGCACTGTGCGCGCTTGCCTCTTTGCGGACCTGCACATGCCCCCTCGCTCTTACGCTCGCGTCTGTTTGCTCGCCCTGTCGTTGAGCGCTTCGTTGTCTGCGCTGGCACAAGCACCGCAAGCTGCGCCTGCTGCCGCCCCTGCGCCGACGGCGACGCCTGCCGCAAAGGCCGTCGCCACCGGCCCACGCTCGGACCTGCATGCGCAGGTGCTGCTGGACCGCGCGCATTTTTCCCCAGGCCAGATCGATGGCGAACGTGGCTCGAATCAGAAGCGCGCGGTCTCCGGATTCCAGGCCGCACACGACATCAAGGTGACCGGCGAACTGGACGATGCCACCTGGCAGGCCTTGCAGGCCGACAGCACACCGGCATTGGTGCAGTACACGCTCACCGATGCCGACGTTGCCGGCCCGTTCCAGGCGATCCCCAAGGGCCCGGCCGAACAGGCCAAGCTGCCTTCGCTCGGCTACACCTCGGTGGATGAATCCCTGGGCGAGCGCTTCCACGCCGACCCTGCGTTGCTGCGCCAGCTCAACCCCGGCGTGGATCTGAGCAAGGCCGGCAATGCGATCCAGGTTCCCAACATCGACGGCGTTGCCCCGCTGGCCAAGCCTGCCAAGCTGGTGGTGGACAAATCCGACTCGACGCTGCGCCTGTTCGATGCCGACGGCAAGGTCTATGCGCAGTTCCCGGTGTCGTCGGGCAGCAAGCACGATCCGTTGCCGATCGGCCGCTGGAAGATCCTGGGCATCTCGCGCGACCCGGTGTTCAAGTACAACCCCAAACTGTTCTGGGACGCGAAAAAGGGCGATCAAAAGGCGACGTTGCCGTCTGGCCCGAACAACCCGGTTGGCCGTGTGTGGATCGACCTGTCCAAGCCGCATTACGGCTTGCACGGTACGCCGGAGCCCGGCCATGTCGGCAAGACCGAATCGCATGGGTGCGTGCGTCTGACCAATTGGGACGTGGTCAATCTGGCCAGCGTGGTCGGCCCGTCGGTCCCGGTGGTGATGCAGGAGTAAGCATGAAACTGCTGATGATTCTGGTTGCAGGCGTGGCGATCGGTGCAGGCGGGTATTGGTGGCTGGAACGCGGCGCGCCGGAGGCGACGGTCACGCAGCCGGCGAGCGCGTCGAGCGTGGCTGCGCAACCCGCGAACCAGATCGTCGCCTCCGCACCTGCTGCGCAACCTGCGCCATCGATGCCAGCCGATGCTGCAGTCGCAGGGCCGAGCCCAGTTGCAGCAGCAGCAGCCGCGCCGGCAACCGATGCGCAATCAACGGGCAACGCCCTACTGATCCCGGTCCAGGGCATCGACCGCGGCCAACTGCAGGACACCTTTACCGATGCACGCAGCGAAAGCCGCGTGCATGACGCCATCGACATCCTGGCCCCGGCCGGCACGCCGGTGCTTGCCGTGGCAGATGGCACGGTGGAAAAACTGTTCGACAGCGACCGCGGCGGCTTGACCGTGTACCAGTTCGAGCCCGGCGGCACGTACTGCTATTACTACGCGCATCTGCAGCGCTACGCCGATGGCCTGGCCGAAAAACAATCCATCAAGCGTGGCCAGGTGATCGGCTATGTCGGCAGCACCGGCAATGCCGATCCGGCCGCACCGCATCTACACTTCGAGATCCATCGCCTGGGTCCGGAAAAGCAGTGGTGGAAGGGTGAGGCGTTGAATCCCTACCCCGTCCTGCACGGCGATCAGCTCCTTCAGTAAGAGCGGCTGACAAAGCATGGCGGGCAGTCGTGAGGTGGTGTGGGCGGCGCGGAGAAACCGGGGTGTAAGCGTGGTACATGCCGCACCGGGCACCGGCCGCGCCCCCTGGCGGTGCACAGTCGGCTTGTTTGTTGCTCCAAGGCAACCCTGCAGCACGCGCCATACAGAGGCCGCGCGGTGTGAGGTACTGGTGGCATTGCAGCAACTTGCACGCGGCGATGCCGTCCAACGACATCGCCGCGCTGCCTGACAGGTGAGATCAGATCAGATCAGCATCCCGCCCGACACCTCGATACGCTGCGCATTGATCCATCCGGTGCCCGGCGCCAGCAACGCCGCCACGACCGGTCCGATATCGTCCGGCAGACCGGGCCGGCCCAATGCGGTGACCGAGGACACCATCGCATTGACCTGCGCGTTGTCGCGGACGCTGCCGCCATTGAAGTCGGTTTCGATGGCGCCCGGCGCCAGCGTGTTCGCGCGAATGCCGCGTGCACCCAACTCTTTTGCAAGATAGCGGGTAAACACTTCCACCCCGCCTTTCATCATCGCGTAGGCCGACGAACCCGGCAGCGCAAAACGTGCAAGGCCGCTGGACACGTTGAGGATGCGTCCGCCATCGGCGATCAGCGGCAGCAGCGCCTGGGTCAGAAAATACGGCCCCTTGAGATGGATATCGACCAGCGCATCGAACTGCGCGGGCGTGGTGTCGGCAATGGCCGCATGCAATCCGGTACCGGCGTTGTTGACCAGCGCATCGAACTGCGAGCGCCCCCACTCGGCCATCACGTCCTTCAGCTGCGCTACGAATGCGGGGAAGGTATCGGCCAGCGCGACATCCAGCGGCAACGCATGCGCGCGACGGCCCAGCGCCTGGATCTCGGCCACCACGGCGGCGGCTTCGCCGGCCTGGCTGCGGTAGGTCAGCACGACATCGTTGCCTTCGGCAGCGAGCGCAAGCGCGGCATTGCGGCCCAGGCCACGACTACCGCCGGTGATCAAGGTGATGGGTGTGGTGGTGGTCGACATCGGCACGCTCCATAAGTGGGTGTGGCCCAGCCTATTGCGCTTGCCGCACCGCATAAATCAGCTCACGCTGATTGCACCGTTCAAGATAATCGACCAATCGATGGACACCACCGAATCGTTGCGTGCCTTCCTGCGCGTTGCCGAGCTGGGCAGTTTCACCCGCGCGGCCGAGACGCTCGGCTTGCCCAAGGCCAGCGTCTCCACCGCCGTGCAACGGCTCGAGGCTTCGCTTGGCACCCAGCTCCTGCATCGCACCACACGGCGCGTGCAACTCACCGGCGACGGCGCGGCGTTCTATCAGCGCAGCCGCGACCTGCTCGACGACATGGACGAATTGCACACCATGTTTCAGCGCGAGCATGGACAGCTGCGCGGTCGCCTGCGCGTGGACATGTCCGCTGGCATCGCGCGCAATTTCGTGATCCCCGCCTTGCCCGCGTTTCTGGCACGGCACCCGCAGCTGGAAGTGGAAATCAGCGGCACCGACCGTCGCGTGGATGTGGTGCGCGAGGGATTCGACTGCGTGCTGCGCGTGGGCACGCTGGAAGACACCAGCCTGGTCGCACGCCCGCTGGGCGCGTTTGGCATCGTCAGCTGCGCCAGCGCCGATTATCTTGCCCGCCGCGGCCTACCGACGTGCCTGGACGATCTGGCGCAGCACGATCTGGTGCATTACGTGCCGACGCTCGGGCAACGCTCGCCCGGCTTCGAATATCGCGACGGCCAGAGCTATCAGGTGTTGCCGATGCGCGGCCCGGTGACGGTGAACAATGGCGATGCGTATCTGGCTGCCGCGTTGGCCGGGCTGGGCATCATCCAGGCGCCTGCCAGCCCGTTGCGCCCGCATCTGGACAGCGGCGCCCTGATCGAAGTGCTGGCCGAGCTGGCACCCGAGCCGATGCCGGTCACGTTGCTCTATGCGCAACGCCGCCATCTTCCGCAGCGCGTACGCGCCTTCATGGACTGGGTGGCAGAGGTGATGGCGCCGCAGTTGCAGCCGTTGCTGCCTTGAGCCGGCGTGCCGCGTTCTGGTCGAAGGATCGAACGCGCGTCAGTGTTGCAACGCGCTCACGGACTTTTTGGCAGCGGCCACGACCAGCGGTGTCGCACGCCGTGCAGCGTTGCCGGGACGCCGCCGCAAGCAGCCGCGCCATGGCATGACAGATCGACGGAAACACAAAAAACACAGGCACCCTTGCAGGTGCCTGTGTCACTTCGGCAGGATCGAACGTCAAGCCAGCTGACGTCGCCCTCGATCAGAACGCGTAGTTGAAGGTCAGCATGCCGTTGCGCGATGCGCCCCACGCGCCGTAGCCGCCATTGAATTGCGAGTAGTAGCGCTTGTCGAGCAGGTTGTCGACATTGAGCTGCACCGAGAACTGCGGCGACAGGCGGTAACGGGCGAAGGCGCTGACCAGGGCGTAGGCACTCTGCTGGAAGGTGCCGTACACCGGGTCCACGTAGTACGAGCGGTTTTGCCAGTTGACGCCGCCACCCACGGTCAGATCGCTCCACGCGCCCTGCGGGGTGTAGCTGTTGAACAGCTTGATGGTGGTGCGCGGCAGATGCGTATTGATCGAGGTGCCACTGTCATCGCGGGCGGTGTAGTGCGAGGCACCGAAAGTCGCATTCCAGCCAGCGGCCAGACGGCCGGACAGCTCGAAATCGAAGCCTTCGCTGACCACGCCATTGGCGGCCTCGAATGCAGACTCGCTGCTGCCCGGCACAAAGCCGCCGGTGGCCACGCCCAGGTTGTCCTGCTCGATGCGGAACAGCGCCAGCGAGGCATTGAGCTGGTCGTCGAACCAGGCTGCCTTGACGCCGGCCTCGTAGCCCTTGCCGCTCAGCGGGTCGAGGTAGCCGCCATTGGCATCGCGCAAGGTCTGCGGATTGAAGATTTCGGTATAGCTGACGTAGGTGGACCACACATCGTCGATGTCGTACACCAGACCGGCGTACGGGGTGACTTCGGTCTGGCTATCGGAGAACGGTGCAAGCCCCTGCGCCGCATCGAAGTTGCGGCCATCGATCTGCCAATCGGTATAGCGCGCGCCCACCAGCAGCGTCAGCGGCTCGGCCAGCGAGAAGCGCGCGGCCACGTAGGCGGCCTTCTGCTTGATGGTGCCGTCGCTCTGCACGGTGCGCGGGCTCCAGTTGGGTTCCGGGTAGGCGCCGGTCCAACCGAAATAGCTGTCCAGCGGCGCCGGGAAATCGAAGGTGCCGTTGTTGACGTATTCGCGGCGGTTGTAGCTGGCGCCGGCCACCAAGTGATGCTCGCGGCCGAACAACTGGAACGGGCCTTCCGCGTAGACATCGGCGCCATCGGCCTTGCGCTCGGTCTGGTAGTTGCCCGAATACGGCACCACACCGCCGCCGGTGGCACGGTCGAAACCGAAGATCGTGTAGAACGGGTAGAACAGGTGATTGGCCGCCTCGGTCTTCTCGTGGCTCACATTGGCCTTGAGCAGCCACCCGCTGTCGAAGCTCTGCTGCAGGCTGGCGAAGGTGCGCTGCAGACGCGTATCCCAGAACGTCCAGTCGGCCGCCGGATTGAACGAACGGTCGTAGTTGGTGCGGGTGCCATCGCTGTAGAACAGCGGGAAGCCGCCCCAGGTGACGTCGTCCGATTCCTTCTTCTGGTACTCGTAACCCACGCTCAGCAAGGTGCTGTCGGTGAGGTCGGCATCGATGATGGCCGAGCCGATCTTCTTGCGCAGGTTGTAGCGGTCCATGTCCGATTCGCCGTCCTGATACACACCGACCACGCGCGCGCGCACGGTGCCTTCAGGGCTTAGCGGCACGGTGACATCGGCCACGCTGCGGGTCTTGTTGAAGTCGCCACCGCCCACCGACACGGTGCCGGTGAAATCGCGGCTCACCGCATGCTTGCGCACCAGATTGATCGAGGCCGACGGGTTGCCCGAGCCGGTCAACAGACCGGTGGCACCGCGCACCACTTCCACGCGGTCGTACAGCGCCACATCCAGCGCCGAGTCGCCATAGCTCCAGGCCTGCTCCATGTACGCCGGAATGCCGTCGAACTGGTAATTGTCGATGTAGAAACCACGCGCATAAAACTCCAGCCGCTCGCTGTCGCTCTGCGCGACAGAAATGCCGGAGACGTTGTTGAGCACGTCGGTGATGCTCTGCAGGTTCTGGTCGTCCATGCGCTCGCGCGTGACCACCGTGACCGACTGCGGAATCTCGCGCAGCGACAGGTTCATGCGCGTACCGGCCGTGGTCTTTTCCACCGTATAGCCCTTGACCTGCTCGCCCTGCACGTTCAGCCGGTCCAGGGTGGTGACTTCGGCTTCGCCGGCCGGGGTTTCAGCCATGGCCTGGCCTGCCGACAACGTGCACAGCGCGGCAAACACCGCATGCGACAGCGCGCGCGGGCGCAGCCCAATGGGAAGAAGACGCATTACGGTAGGACGATTCATCACAGCTCCGGCACAGACAGTCGAGGACATCCATCACGGCAGTGCCGGATGGCGAACAAAGGGGGAGGACGCGCCACGCAACCGTGGCAGCGCACCATTTTAATGGGAATGATTCACATTTTAAATAGCCGGATCGGCATTTGTTTAGCAGTGCTTGATACAAGCGAGCGCTACCAAATAGGAAGGCGCGTCCTGCAGCCATTGCGGCCGAACTCGCATAGACGCGACACTCGGAACGGGAGCTGCTGAACAGGTGGCTGATGCAATGACGCGCGATACGACGGGAATCACATGAAAAAATGCTGGATAGCCATCGCTCTACTGCTGTTGTGCGCGCCGGCAGTGAGTGCTGCGGAGTCTGGAAAAACACCGTTGCATGACGCCTGCCGGGTACCCGGCAACGCCGTACACGAGGCAGGTCTTGTGCAGATTGGAGGCATCCAGCAATGGGTCACGGTCGAGGGCCAGGACTGCCGCAATCCAGTGGTGCTGATCGTCCATGGCGGGCCGGGCAACCCCAACACGCCGTTTGCGCAACGCTTGTTCGGCAGCTGGACGCGCGATTTCACCATCGTGCAGTGGGACCAACGCGGCTCCGGCAAGACCTATGCGGCAAGCAAGCCTGCCGACGGCGAGCCGCTGACCATGCAGCGGCTGACCCAGGACGGCAGCGAGGTCGCACGCTATGCCTCGCAGCGGCTGGGCAAACCCAAGCTCATCCTGATGGGCGGATCGTGGGGCTCGGCACTGTCCGTCACTATCGCCAAGGCGAATCCGAACCTGTTCCACGCTTATGTCGGCACGGCGCAACTGGTCAATTACCAGGACGACATGGCGTCGAGCTACGCCAAGACGCTGAGCCTGGCCCGCGCAGCCAGCGATGCGGATGCGATCGGCAAGCTGGAGAAGATCGGCCCGCCGCCATGGACCAACCCACGCAACTTCGGAATCCTGCGGCGCATCACGCGCAAGTACGAAGCCCTGAGTACCGACCAGGCACCAGAAGATTGGTTCACCTTCGCAGCGGAGTACGACACGCCCGACTACCGCGCAGCCTATGAGGCCGGGGAAGACTATTCCTTCCTGCAGTTCGTCGGACTGGCAGGCGACGGCATGGGCCCGCAGATCGACCTGCGCGCACTCGGGCCGCAGTTCGCCATGCCGGTCTATCTGATTCAGGGCGAACAGGATCTGGTCACTCCGGCGCACATCAGCAAAGCCTATTTCGATGGTCTTTCTGCACCAAGCAAGGAATTCCTCCTGCTACCACGCACAGGACACGATCCCAATCCGCCGATGATGGACGCACAGCTGAAGGTGCTGACCAGGATCCGTGCAGCGGCGCTGGCCAACGATGCGCACTGAAACACGCAAGGGGCCCGTTGAACGATGACGGACCGCGCATCGCTCGCGAGATCCAACAAAAAAGCCGGCTTTCGCCGGCTTTTTCTTTCAAGCACCACGCAAGGCGTTACAGCGCCTTGGCTGCCGCAACCACGTGCTCGGCCGTGATCTTGAAGTACGCATACAACTGATCGGCCGGCGCCGAAGCACCGAAGGTGTCGATGCCGACCACATCGCCATCCAGGCCCACGTACTTGCGCCAGAAGCCGGTCACGCCTGCTTCCACCGCCACGCGCTTACGCACGGCGTTCGGCAGCACCGACTCACGGTACGCAGCGTCCTGACGATCGAACACATCGGTCGACGGCATCGACACCACGCGCGTCTTCAGCCCGGCCGCGTCCAGAGTCTGCTTGGCTTCCACCGCCAGCCCGACTTCCGAACCGGTGGCGATCAGGATCACGTCGGGCGTACCGCCTTCGGCATCGGCCAGCACGTAGCCACCGCGTTCGATCAGCTTGAGCTGCTCGGCGCTGCGCGGCTGGTGCTGCAGATTCTGGCGACTGAAGATCAGGCAGCTCGGACCATCCTTGCGGGTGATCGCAGCCTTCCAGCTCACCGCCGATTCCACCGCATCGCCCGGGCGCCACACATCGTTGTTGGGGATGTAGCGCAGCGAGGCCAGGTGTTCCACCGGCTGATGGGTCGGGCCGTCCTCGCCCAGGCCGATCGAGTCGTGCGTATACACGTGGATGGCGTGCGCCGGATTCAGCGCACTCATGCGCACGCCGTTGCGGGCGTAGTCGCTGAACACCAGGAAGGTGGCATCGAACGGAATGAAGCCGCCATGCAGCGCCAGGCCGTTGGCAATGGCGGTCATGCCGAACTCGCGCACCCCGTAGTAGACGTAGTTGGCATCCGGGTCGTCGGTGGCCACCGACTTGCTGGCCTTCCACAGGGTCAGGTTGGAATGCGCCAGGTCGGCCGAACCGCCGATCAGTTCCGGCAACAAGGGGGCGAACGCTTCGATCGCAAGCTGCGAGGCCTTGCGCGAGGCGATGGTCTGGCCGTCTTCCTGCGCCTTGGCGATGTAGGCATCGGCCTGGGCAATGAAGTCTGCCGGCAGCTCGGCGTGCGAGCGGCGGGTCAGTTCGGCGGCTTCTGCCGAATACTGCTTGCCGTACTTGTCGAACAGCTGCTCCCACTCGGCCTGACGCAGCGTGCCGGTGCCGCCTGCGCGCCAGCCGGCGTAGATCTCTTCGGGGATTTCGAACGGGCCGTACGGCCATTCCAGCGCCTTGCGGGCGCCCTCGAGTTCTTCCTTGCCCAGCGGCGCGCCATGCGAGGATTCCTTGCCGGCCTTGGTCGGCGCACCGAAGCCGATCTTGGTGCGGCAGCAGATCAGGGTCGGCTTGTCGCTGTTTTCCAGCGCCGCTTCAATCGCCGCCTTGATCTTGTCGGCGTCATGCCCGTCGACATCGCGGATCACGTGCCAGCCATAGGCCTCGAAACGCGCCGGGGTGTTGTCGCTGAACCAGCCGGCGGTGTTGCCGTCGATGGAGATCTGGTTGTTGTCCCAGAACGCGACCAGCTTGCCCAGGCCCCAGGTACCGGCCAGCGAGGCAGCTTCATGCGAGATGCCTTCCATCAGGCAGCCGTCGCCCATGAACACCCAGGTGCGGTGGTCGACGATTTCCAGCTCAGGCCGGTTGTAGCGCTGCGCCAGCAGCTTCTCGGCCAGCGCAAAGCCCACGGCGTTGGCAAAGCCCTGCCCCAGAGGGCCGGTGGTGGTCTCGACGCCCGGGGTTTCGCTACGCTCGGGGTGGCCGGCGGTCTTGCTGTGCAGCTGACGGAACTGCTTGAGCTGCTCGATCGGCAGGTCGTAGCCGGACAGGTGCAGCAACGCGTACTGCAGCATCGAGCCATGCCCGTTGGACAGCACGAAGCGGTCGCGGTTGAACCATTGCGGGTTGTTCGGGTTGTGCCGGAAATAATCGTTCCACAGCACTTCGGCGATATCGGCCATGCCCATGGGCATGCCGGGATGGCCGGACTTGGCGGCTTCGACCGCATCTGCGGCGAGAAAACGGATGGCGTTGGCCAGCTGGCGGCGGGTGGGCTGGGTCATGGGCGTCTATGGAAGCGGAGGGGAACACCGCTGGAAGCGGAGACGCCTATTCTCCCACACACCGCGTTACGGGGATCGCGAGTCGGGGAATGGGGAATGGGGAATCGGATGCAGCGTTGCAGGTTAGTCGCTAACGCCCCTTGCACCACAACTCCTGCCGCAATGCGGCACGCCCCCCATTGCACGTACCGATCGCACCAGCCCGCTCTACCCATTCCCCATTCTCGATTCCCTATTCCTCGCCTTTGGCGACCAGGGTCGTCAGTGCCAGATCACCCGTCACGTTCAGCGCCGTCCGGCACATATCCAGGAAGTGATTGACGCCCAGGATCATGCCGATGCCGACCGGGTTGACCCCGACCATCGCGCAGATCAGCGCCACCACCGGCAGCGAGCCGGACGGCACGCCCGCAGTGCCGATGCCGCCCAGGATGCAGACCAGCATCACCATGAACTGCTGGCCGAGGCTCAAGTCCACGTTGAAGAACTGCGCCAGGAAGATCACCGTCACCCCTTCGAACAAGGCAGTGCCGTTCTGGTTGGCGGTGGCGCCCACGGTGAGCACGAAGCGCGACACCCGCGGCGGCAGGCCCATCTCATCGGCCACGCGCAGGGCGGTGGGCAAAGTCGCGTTACTGGAGGCGGTGGAGAACGCCATCATCGTGGCTTCCTGGGTCTGCCGGAAGAAGCCGATCGGCGAGCGCCCGGCGAACTTCACCGCCAGCCCGTAGCTGACCACCATGTGCAGGCCCAGCGCCAGCACCACCACGCCCACGTAAGCGCCCAGGCGGATCAACAGATCGAAGCCGAACAGCGCGGCCAGGTTGAACATGAAGCAGGCCACCGCATATGGCGCTAGGCGGATCACCAGCCCGATCAGGGTCATCGAGATTTCGAAGATGCCTTCGATGCCGCGCCTGAGCGTGGCGACCTTTTCGTCGGCGGTCAGCACCATGCCCACGCCGAACATCACCGCAAAAAACATCAGCGACAGGATCGCACCGTTGCTGGAAGCCGCAGCGATCACGTTGCTGGGCACGATCGACAACAGCATGTCCATGCCCTGCGGCTGGGTGCCGGAGCTGGAGATGATCTCGCGGGTGCGGTCGGCGTTTTCCTGGATCAGCTGATTGGCCAGCTGCGGGTCCACGCCCGCACCGGGTTTGAGTACATTGACCAGCACCAGGCCGAGCAGCACCGCAACGCCGGACAGCACGACGGTGTAGCCCAGGGTGCGCCACCCCACCCGCCCGAGCGCGCGGATGTCGCCCATTTCGGAGATGCCCATCACCAGTGCCGAAAACAGCAGCGGCACGATCAGCATGAAGATCAGATTGAGGAAGATCTGCGAGAACGGGGTGGTGACGTACTTGGTCACCATACGCACCCAATCGGCATCGCTGCCGGCCAGGTAGTAGACCGCCAGACCCAGCAGCAGACCGACGGCGAAGCCAATGCCCATCTTCCAATGCAGGGGCAGGCCCGGGCGGCGTGCGGCGGGGGATGCAGTCATCTGGTCTGGCCTTATCTGGACACAAGCCCCGGAGCTTAACAAACGCCATCGATGCGGCCACCTACCCAGCCTGCCGCCGTGCGCCCGTCCGAGGGTAGGTGGCCGGCTCGGCATCAGGTGATGCAGGCGCTGGAGCGAGCGAGGACACCGTGCCAGACAGTCGGTCGGCACTCGTCTGGAAAGCTGTCTATCGTGCGGCATGCACCACACGTAGAGCCGATGCTCGATGATCGAACAAGCCGCATCCAGCACTGCTCTTCCATGCGCACCGACCAACTCGACTGGTCCTTGCCCGCCCACCATCGCGGGACCTTACGCGGCATGGATGCCGCGTAAGAGCTTACAGGGACGTACTTGCAGCGTGTCCCGCGATGGTGGGCGGGCAAGGGCCTTGCAGCCAAATGGCAGCCGCGACGCCTTGCCCTCGGCAACACAGCGGATATCCGGAACCAAGCGCGGCTAGCAAAACGTGGAGAGCAGTTGCCGGATCGATGTGGCGGCGCGCGCACAACCGGCGTGCATGAGCGGGAAGCGAGTTCCGGAGCGCCGGCCACACCCGCCTGGCGATCGCATAGCCCTTCTTAGCTGATCCAAGAGCTACAACGATGCACAACGAAGCCCTGCTTCTCGCCCTTCGGCCGCTGCCGATACCGCGCAGGCGATCAGGGCGCTGGCGGATACAACGGCGCCAGCACCTCAGGTTCTGCAGCGCTCGCATGCCGCCAGCGTGGTCCCTTGGCAAAGGCCTCGCGCAGTGCAGACCGCGCGCCTGCCACATCGCCATCGCCGCCCCAGCGAGCGCGCTGCATGCGCGCCACCGCGGCGCGTTGAGCGGGATCTGCCAGCGCTGCAAGCACGCTGTCGATATCGGCCACGCCCGCCATGCCGCACAGCACGGCGGCCACATCGTCCATGCCGCCGCTGTCCAGCGCGCGGCGCAACTCGGCCACGCCATGGGTCACACGCCGCCCCGGCACGGGCGTATCGCCGCCGTTGGAACTGGGAGCACCGCGCGCGCCAGTGCGTCGACGCAACAACGCCCACCCCAACGTCACGCCCCATAACAATGCAAAGCCCACGGCCGCAGCGATCCAGCCCCATGGCCGTTGCGTGGGCGGCGGCTGCAGGCTCAGCGTGCCAGCGGTCGGGGCAGGCGCTGCGGCAGTGCTCGACGGGCTTGCAGCGGGTGCAGGCCCGGGCGTGGCGAAGGCGCCACTGCCCGCGGCCACATCCAAGGTCAGATCCGGCACCGAGGCGGTCTTGGCCGCACCTGCACCGACGTCCCACCACGCTACCTGCAGGCCGGGCACCACCAACGGGCCGGCGCGGTTGGGCACGATCGAATAGCGACGGGTCAGCCGCAACTGCGGCGAGCCGTCCACAAAACGTTCTTCGTATTGCGGCGGCTCGGCAAACACCTGCGCATCGGGCACGCTCGGTGTGGGCAACTCGGGGAACTGCGCCTGGGTGGCGCCACGCGCGCTGGCCTCCACCACGAACTGCGTCGCCTCCCCTGCGGTTGCGCGCTGCGGCGTGGCCGTATAGCGCAACTGCAGGCTGCGCAACGGCAGCCACGGCTGCGGCGCATTGGCCGGTTGCGCGCGTACCTGCAACGCAATGCTGGCGCTGCGCGCACTCAGCTCGCCGTTGCCGCGACCGAAATAATCGTCGAAGAAGCCGCCGACTGAGCGCCCATTGAAGCGTGCGGACGGCAACAGCAGGCGCCCACTGCGCTCAGGCACCAGCAAATAGCGTCGCTCCACCACGTTGTACTGGCGTCCGTTGACTAGCTTGACCGAACTGACGTCATCGCCGATGCGTTGCAGCGATGCGCCATCGGGCGCTTCCAGGTCCAGCTCGCCCGAGGCCAGCTGCGTGGCGAAGTACAACCGCACCACCACGCCCACGCTTTGCTGCACGTAAGGCTGCGGGTCGTCCACCTGCGTCTGGACGAAGACCTCTTCATTGCCCTGCGCCTCGCTTGGGCGACTGGCACCGGCGTTGCCGGTGCCGCCACTGCGACTGCCATTGCTCGCCGGATCGTTCGCCGAGGCCACCACCTGCAGTCGCAGGGGCTCGGTACGCTCGTTGCCGACCCGGATCGCAGGCACGATCAACTCGCCGCTCTTGCGTGGCGTCAACACCACGCCGAACAAGGCGCGTACCGTGACCGACCCATTGGTCACCTGCATCTGCTGACTGGCGCTCTTGGCGCCCAGTGCAAACTCGTTGCGCAACGGCGTGTAATCCGGATCGACGCCGCGCTGATCGGTTTCGATATTCAACATGACCACATCGCCGGCATTGGCGCTGTCGCGGTCCAGCCAGGCGCGCGTGACCGCACCGGCCGGCGCGCAAACGAACAGCATCATGCACGCCAGCATGCCGATCGCGCCGCGGCGCAAGTGGTGTGTGCCGATCATCGTCCGTCCCGTTGTCTGCGTTCGTATTCCAGCCTGAATTTGGTGCGCAGCAGGCTGCCCGGATCGTCCGGCACGCGCCGTAACCACGCATCCACCGCCTGGCGTTGCTCGCGCTGCTCCGGCGTCTCGCTTGCCAGGGCGTCCTCCGGCTTGCCCTTCGCATCGGCGCCCTTGTCGCCGGCCTGCGCCATCGCCTGCTGCATCTTGCGACGCTGCGCGTCGTCGGCCTGTCGCTGCGCCTTGGCATCGGCCGATTGCGGTGGCGTGTCTTGCTTGCCTTGCTCGTCCTTGCCGTCCTTGGACGGTTGCTGCTGCGACTTGCCGTCCTGCGCCGTCTGCGCGTCGGACGGTTGGTCCTTGCCGTCTTGCTTGCCTTGCTCGCCTTGCTGGTCCTGCCCATCCTTGCCGGGTTTTTTTGCGTTCTGCGGGTCTTGCCCGGACGCATCCTGACCGGGCTTGTCCTTGCCCGATTGATTCTGGTTCTTGGACTGACCTTTGCCATCCTTGTCGTTGCGCTGCTGCCGCTTGCGCGCTGCATCGACCGCCGCGCGATTGGCGATCGCATCGGCCTGCTTGGGATGTTGCTTGAGCGCACGATCGTAAGCGGCAATCGCCTCGTCGTACTGGCCTTGTCGCGCCAGCGCATTGCCCAGGTTGTACAGTCCCTCGTCGGTCGGTACCCCTTCAAATGCTTTTTGCGCAGCGGCAAAATCGCCTTTGCGGTACGCCTGCACGCCGGCATCCAGACGCTGCTGCTGCACCTGATCGGCGCGCTGCCACAAGGTGCCGTCGGCCGCCTGTGCAGGCTGCGCCAGCGGCAACACGCACATCAGTGCCACCATCGCCACGACTGCGCGGCGTCTGAACGCCAGCAACGCCAACAGCATCACCGGCAGCACCAACCAGTAGCCTTCGTCGAGCCAGGTCTTGCCGCCACTGGCTTCGGCGGCTTCGTCGGCCAGCGGCTGCTGCGCGGGATCGAGCACACCCAGCGCTTGCAGGTCGGCGTCGTCCGGCGCAATTCGCGCGTAGCGCCCACCGCCCTGCCCGGCCAGGTCGCGCAGACTTGCCTCGTCCAGTTTTGCCTGCGCGATCTCGCCGCTACCGGTGCGGTAGGCGGCGCCACGCGGGCTGCCTACCCCGAGCGCGGAGACGTGGAATCCACGCCCACGTGCGGTGCGTGCGGAGCTTTCCGCCGAGCCGTCCGCGCCATCGCTGACCAGCAGGATATCGCCCTGCTTGAAGCCGGCCTGCTGCAACAGCCGGGCCGCTGCATCGATGGCCCTGTCGGCACGTTTGCCGTCCACCGGCATCACCGACGGCGACAACGCATCCAGAAACAGGGCCAAGTTGGCCGCGTCTTCGGTCAACGGCGCAACCGTGAAGCTTTCGCCGGCATACGCCAGCAAGGCAACTTCGCCACCGGCGCGCTTGCGCAGCAGCGTGGCCAGTTTGGCGCGCGCCTGCAGCAGGCGCGATGGCGGCAGATCGGTCGCGTTGCTGCTGGACGACAGATCCAGTACCACCACCAACGGCATGCTCGATTGAAACACCGGGCGCTCGGTCTGCCGCCAGCTCGGCCCGCTCATCGCCACCACCGCCAGCGTGTAGGCCAGCGCAGCCGCCACGAAGCCCAACCATCCCCGCCGGCCACCGGCCACCAGCAGGCCCGGCAACAGATGCGCGTCCACGCTGTGACGCCACACATTGGCACTGCGTCGACGCAGGTGCCACAGCAGCGCGGCCGGCGCGAGCAGCAACAGCGCCCACAGCCAATCCGGGCGCAGCAGATGCAGCGCGGCCAGTCCTTCGGGCAGCGCGTTCATCGCCATCTCCGCGGCAGCACGTAGGCGAGCAACGCAACCAGCATGGCAGCGCCCAATGGCCAGTAGTAACGCTCCACGCGTGGCTGCACCGACGGGCCGACCGCCTTCACCGGCTCCAGCCGGTCCAGCTCGGCATAGATGCCGGCCAGCTCTTCGGTATCGCGGGCGCGGAAGAACCGGCCCCCGGTCTGCTCGGCAATCTTGCGCAAGCCCGCTTCATCGATATCGTCGTTGCCGCCTGCCGGGATCGGCACGCCGAACAACGAGTAACCGCCGCTGCCGCCGAAGGCGATGGTGTGCACACGCACGCCCTCCGCCTTGGCCAATTCGGCCGCCTTCAACGGGTTGAGTACGCCGGCGGTATTGACGCCATCGGTGAGCAACACCACCACGCGCTGGCCCTGCTTCTGCTCGCGCAGCCGTTTGACCGACAACGCGATCGCATCGCCAATGGCGGTCTCGCGCCCGGCCAACCCGACAACGCTGTCGGCCAGCTGGTCGCGTACCGAGGTCAGGTCGGCAGTGAGCGGTGTCAGCGCATAGGCGCGCTGACCGAACACCAGCAGGCCGACGCGATCGCCGTCGCGCCGATCCAGAAAGTCCGACAGCACCGCCTTGGCAGCGGTAAGGCGGTCGACCACCTTGCCGCCGAGCACCATGTCCGGCTCGCTCATGCTGCCGGACAGATCCACTGCCAGCATCATCTGCCGCGCCTCGCGCGGCGGCTGGATCACCTCGCCCAGTTGCTGCGGACGTGCCAGCGCGGCGCACAGCAGAAACCAGCCCAGCCACGCCAGCCAGCGCGGCATGCGCAAGGCGGGCACGCGCCGTGCCTGGGCAACCGCATGCAATTGATCGGCATACGGCACGCGCAGTGCCGCCGTGTCGGCACGGCGCTGCGGCCAGAACCACATCAGCAGCGGCAGCGGCATCAACCACCACGCCCATGGCCACGCGCAATGCGCCAGCGCGTCCTGCCATTGCGACCACTGCAGCCAGTTCATCGCTGGCCCCGCATCAACCGCAGGAAGCGTTGCCGCGCCAACACCTGCACGGCATCCAGATCGGCCACCGCCGGTGCGCGTTGAAACCCACCTTCGAGCAATGCCCGTCCTGGCCCCTGCGAAAAAGCCTGCGTCTTGCTCTTGCGCCCGTCCAGAAACTGCAACCACGCCTCGCCCTGCAACCGATCGGCCTGCGCATCCACCGTGCGCGCGGCGCGGCGCAACAGCATCGACAAGCTCGCCAGGCGCTGCGCGGGCGCTGTCGCACGCTGCAGCTCGGCATCGAAGGCAGCCAACCAGCGGCGCTGCTGACGACGACGGCGCCACCACCAGAACCACGCACCAACCAGCACCAGCACGACCGCAGCGATCACCAGCCACCATCCCGGCGCCAGCGGCCACCACGACGGCGACGGCGGCAGATGGACATCGCGCAGCGGGAGCGATTGCGGTGCCATCGTCAAGCGCCCCGCATGAGCGTGCTGCCGCTCAGCCACGCATCGCTGGCGTCATCGGTGGACAGGCGATGCAAGCGCACGCCGCGCGATTGCAGCAGCGTGGCCAGCTGTTCCAGCGGCGCGACGAACTCGGCCTGCCAACGCGCGCGCGCAGCCTGACTTGCGAGGTCCACCGCAATGCGCTCGCCGCGCACATCGAAGCTCAGCGCGCGCGCTGGCGGCGACAGTTCCAGGGGATCGACCAGCACGATCACCACCACCTCGTGGTGCAGCGCCAGACCGGACCAGCGCGTCGCCGAAATCTTGCTGGCACTGCGCGGATCGGCCAAAACCGTCAGCCGCGCGCCGGGACGCAGCAGGCGTGCGGCATGGTCCAGCGCAACATCCAGCCCGGCATCGCCAGGCGGAGGTTGCGCATACCAGCGCGCCAATGCGTCCAGCACCGGCAGCACGCCGCGCTGGCCCGACCGCGGCGCAATCGGCGCCTCGCTGGCGGTACCGCGCAAAGCGGCAATCCGGTCGCCCTGTCGCTGCGCCAGCCATGCCGCCACCGCACCGGCGCGCGCCGCCTGCACCGACTTGTAACGCACCCGCGTTCCGAAGAAGAGCGCAGGCGAGGTATCGGCAACGATCAGGCTCAAGCGTTCGCGCTCGGCCTGAAACAGCTTGGTGTGGGCGCGCCCGGTACGTGCGGTGACGCGCCAGTCGATATGGCGCGCGTCGTCGCCGGCCACGTATTCGCGCGACTCGGCGTACTCCATCCCGCGCCCGCGGGTGGCGGCCGGCACCGGCCCCACCAGCCCCTGCCGGCCACGGCCGGGCTGCCCGCGATGCAGCGCAGTGCCGCGCAATGCGATCAACTCGGCAAGGCTCGGGCGCAGACCATCGCCGGCAACGGACGAGGCAGGATTCGCAATGGAGGAAGACGGCATCGAAGACATCGGAGTCGGGCGAGAGGGCGGCAGACCTCGGCAACCCGCTGCCCGATCAGGGCAGCGGAATCTTGTCCAGCAACGCGGCAACCAGGCGCTCGCCATCCCAGCCTTCCGCGGTGGCTTCGTAGCTGGGCAAGACGCGGTGGCGCAGCACGTCCGGCGCGATGGCGCGAATGTCGTCCGGGGTCACATAGTCGCGCCCGGCCAACCACGCACGCGCACGCGCACAGCGTTCCAGCGCAATCGAGCCGCGCGGGCTCGCACCCCAGGCAATGCGCCGTGCCAATGCCGGGTCGTAGCGTTGCGGGTCGCGCGAGGCCAGTACGATTTCGATCAGATAGCGCTCGAGCTGCGGAGCCAGATGCACGTCCAGGACCACGCGTCGTGCGGCGAAGACATCTTCCAGCGGAATCTTGTCCGGGACGGTTTCGTGCTTTTCAAGTGTGTCGCGTGCCGCCTCGCGTGCCAGGCGCAGGATTTCCGCCTCTGCATCGGCCTGCGGGTAGCCGATACGCACGTGCATCAGGAAACGATCCAGCTGCGCCTCTGGCAACGGGAACGTGCCTTCCTGCTCGATCGGGTTCTGCGTCGCCATCACCAGGAACAGCTGCGGCAGCGCATAGGTATGACGACCCACCGTCACTTGCCGCTCGCCCATGGCCTCCAGCAATGCGGACTGCACCTTGGCCGGCGCGCGGTTGATTTCGTCGGCCAGCAGGATGGGGTGGAAGATCGGTCCTGGCATGAACTCGAATCGGCTGTCCTGCGGACGCCAGATTTCGGTGCCGGTCAGATCGGCTGGCAGCAGATCCGGGGTGAACTGCACCCGCGCGAAGTCGGCTTCCAGTCGCGAGGCCAGCGCGCGGATCGCGGTGGTCTTGGCCAGCCCGGGCGCGCCTTCGACCAGCAGATGCCCATCGGCCAGCAAGGCGATCAGCAGCCGCTCGACCAGCGCCGACTGACCGACGATGCGCTGCGCCAGCGACTCGCGCAGGGAGGTGAATTGACGATGCAGCCGGTCCTCGGCGGGCGCGGCAGCGGCTTCGGGGGGCAGTAGCGGCGGTGCATTCATAGACCCAGTGTGACCGATTCGAGCGCAATTGGTTCACTGCAGGTCAGGAAGATGTTCAGTGAGTGACCAAGGTCATATCTGGCTTTGCCGCCAAAGCTAGAGAGGCCAGGCACGTACATGACATGCCTGGCCTCTTTGATGTACTGCATCAACTGCGCGAGATATCAGCGCACCGCTGACGCCACTCGTAGCACCTTCGGTGTAATGAAGATCAACAACTCTGCCTTACTCTTGTTACGACCGCGGCTCTTGAAGAGGTTGCCAAGAAATGGCACATCGCCAAGGAATGGAACCTTATTGACACTGGAGCGGTCGGTGAACTCGTAGACGCCACCGATTACAACAGTTTGGCCATCGTCCACCAGGACAGCGGTGTTGATCTCGCGACGATTGATTGAAGGAACAGTACCGTAATTCGGCAGTTCGATCAGCTGGTCGACCTCGTCTTTCTTGACGTTCATGTTGAGGAAGACGCGGTTGTCGTTGGTGATCGTAGGCGTCACCTTCAGTTCCAGAAGGACTTCTTTAAACTGGACATTGGGTGTTGCCGCAGCTCCGTTGGTGCCACCTGTCACCGTCACGTAGCCGATTTCACGGCCCTGCTTAATCACACCTTCGCGCTGGTTGGAAGTCACGATCCGGGGATTGGAAATGACTTCGCCGCGTCCTTCCTGCTGCAAGGCAGACAATTCGAGATCCAGGTTGAAATTCGAACCCAAAAGCGTATAGGCAAGACTTGGAGCCGTTGCTCCACTTGTGAAGGCACCAGTTGGCAGATTCACATTGAGCCCCCTTCCAGCAGCAACACCGCCGCCTGGTGCGTTACTGCCAATCGTTGCAACATTGTCGCCGTAGGTATGAGTTCCACCCAGTCCGAACTTGGCACCCAGATCACGCGCAAACGAATCTGTTGCAATGACAATCCGTCCTTCGATCAACACCTGATCCACCGGGCGATCGATATGCGAAATCAGCTCGCGCATCTGCGCGACTTTCTTCGGGATATCGCTGATCATCAACGTATTGGTGCGTTCATCAGCAACCAGGCGACCGCGCGGCGATAAAAATCCGTTGTCCTGCTGACCTGCACCACCGCCCCCCTGGCCGCCACCACCGCCGCCGCCAATTCCCTTAGCTTCGGTGAGCGCCTTAAAAATGGCCGAGGCGTTGTGGTAATTGATCTGTACGTAATCGGTGATCAGGTCTTCGCGGTTTTCGATCGCGATGCGGGCGTCTTCCTTGTCCTGCTCGAACTTGGCCAGCTCCGGCTGCGGGGCGACCCACACCACGCCACCGTCGCGGCGCTTGTCCAGACCCTTGGCGCGCAACACGATGTCCAGCGCCTGGTCCCACGGCACGTTCATCAGGCGCAGCGTGACGTTGCCCTGCACGGTGTCGGACGCGACGATGTTGAGGTTGGACTCTTCTGCGATCAGCTGCAGTACGGTGCGTACCGGCACGTCCTGGAAGTTGAACGTCACCGGACGTCCGCTATAGCCGCGTGCGGCGATCTGGGCAGCGGCCTGGGTCACCGATGCGGCACTCACGCCACCAACGGCCGGCTGGCCCTTGCGTGGGGTGATTTCGACCACGTACTCGTTGCCGGTCTGATAGGCCAGCGAATCGAACGCGCCTTTGGTCGACAGCACCAGCTGCGAGCCAGAGCCGGACGGCTTGACCTCTACCCGCTGCACCGGCGTCGCAAAGTCGGTGACATTGAGCGGGCGCTGCAGTTCCGGCGGCAACTTGGCGTTGCTGATGTCCACCAGCACGCTGTCGCCCTGGGTCCGCAGGTCCGGGCTGGCGCCCTGGCCGTCGAACTTCAGGATCAGACGGCCTGCGCCATCTTCGCCGCGTTTGAAATCGATCTTGGACACCGCCAGGCTCGCCGGAGCGGCCTTGGCCGGATCCTGCGCAGGCTGGTTCAGCGCGGCGGCTGCGAACGAGCTGCCACTGGCCAGCGCCAGCGCGAACCCCAACGCGCAGGCCTGGAGCATCGCGTGGCGTCGAACCGGACGCAGCCGCTGGGCATTGGAAAACGTCATCGTGCTATCCCCTATCACTTTATTGATCATCCAATGCGAGCGCGGCCGGCCGTTCAAGCCATCCACCCGCACCGTCCGGCACAAGTTCAATCAGCTCGATGCGGTCTTCGTAGACCCCGGTCACCCGGCCATCGCTCTGTCCCAGATACACACCCGGCCGCACCCGGTACGTCACCTTGTCCGGCGCCATCACCAGCGCGATCAGGCCCGAGCCGCCTCCAATGGTCCCCACCATGTCGAGGGCGTCGAGCGGGAAGGCTTCCAACGGTTCCTTGCGCCGGTTCGGGTCCGGACGGGTACCGTTGCTGCCTTCCGCGCTGACCCAGGCATCGCTGAACGGGTCGCGCATCACTTGCGCCGAGTATTCGAACGTCTCGAACTGCTGCATCACCGGCAGCGGCTCCAGCGGCGGCGCAGGACGCGCACGCACCTCGGCCACCCAGGCTTCCAGATTCGGCGCATCGCCGGGGGTAGTGGTCACGCCGCGCGTGCACGCCGGCAATACTGCAATTAGCGCCACGCAGGACAGGATCTTGAGCAATTTCATGGTCATTGGCCGCCCTTCTTCGCAGCGTCGGCCGCAGCCTTTTCCTGCTCGGCCATTTCCTCATCGTCCAGATAACGATAGGTCTTGACCGTGCCGGACAGCTCCAGCGCACCGCGCGGCGTGATACCGGCCTTGGCGTCCTTGGGCTTGAGGTTGATGTCGTGCATGGTCAGGATCACCACGCGCGGCAGCGAGGCGACACCGCTGACGAAGGCACCGAACTGGTGGTAACTGCCCACCATGCGCAGGGCGATCGGCTTTTCGGCGTAGAACTCCTTCGGCGATTCCGGACCCGGCTGGAACAACTCGTTCGACAGGCCGCTGGACAGCGCGGTCTGCGAGATGTCGATGATCAGGTCCGGCATTTCGGTCTTGCTGGGCAGCTGACGCAGCATCTGCTGCAGCACCTGCTCCATCTGCGCGAGCTGCTGCTTGAGCGGCTCCAGGTTCACCGCACGCCCCTGCTGGGTCTCGAACTCGGTGCGCAGCTGGGTTTCGGTGCCTTCCAGCCCTTCCAGTTCATCGCGCTTGCTGCTGATCAACAGGAACCAGGCCAGCACCATGATGAACAGGCCGACCACCACGCAGAACACAATGCGCGCCTGCTGCGGCCAACCGCCGATGTTGTTGAAGTCCAGATCGCTGAGCTTGAATGATTTCTTACTCATGACGCCGCCCCCTCCTGCGGCCGATTGGCAGGCGCCGGCGCTGCCTGCGGTGCAGCCGCAGGTGCGCTCGGCGGCGTTGCAGGCGCAGGTGCCGCTGCCGGGGCAGCGGGCGTCGTACCCGCCGGCGTGGCAGCCGGTGCAGCCGGATCCACCACCGCGGGCGCGGCGCCGTTCTTGTCAGCCTCGTTCGGGTTGGCCAGCTTGACCTTCAGCGTGAACACGTAAGGCAATGCCTTGGTATCCATCGACGAGGCTGCCGGCTGTCCGGCCGCCTTGTCCTGGCTCTTGGCTTCGATGATGGACAGATCCGGATTGGTCATCCAACCCGAGCCTTCCAGGTTGCGCATGTAGGCACTGACGCGCGCGTTGGACTGCGAGCGGCCTTCCAGGGTCAGGATGTCGCCGTCCTGCTTGATGTTGGTCAACGCCACGCCATCGGGAATGGTGCGCACCAGCGAATCGAACAGATGCACCATCTGCGAGCGGTTGGCCTGCAGTTCCTCGATCACCTTCTTGCGCGCAAGCAGGCGGTCCTTCTTCTTGTCGAGTTCCTTGATCTCTTCGTTCTGCGCCTTGACCTTGTCGATCTCGGCGGTCAGGAACGCATTGCGCTCGGTCTGGCCGCTGATCTGCGCGTCGTAGTAGAACCAGATCAGCGCCGACAGCAGCACGCCACCGAGCGCGGCGAAGCCGAGCATCGAATAGAACTCACGCTCGCGCGCTTTCCGGCGCTCGGCGCGCCAGGGCAGTAGATTGATTCTTGCCATCAGTCAAAGCTCCTCAGGGCCAGGCCGGTGGCGATCATCAGGGCGGGCGCATCCAGCGCCAGCGCGTGGGCCTGGACCTTCGGACCCAGCGTCATCTGCGCAAGCGGGTTGGCCACCACGGTGGTCACGCCAAGCTGCTCTTCCACCATCTCCGGCAGCCGCGACAGCGCAGCGCAACCGCCGGCCAGCACGATGCAGTCGACGCGATTGAATTCGCTGCCCGCATAGAAGAACTGCAGCAAACGGCTGATCTGCTGCACCGTTGCCTCCTTGAACGGCTCCAGCACTTCGACCTCGTAGCTTTCCGGCAAACCGCCCTGACGCTTGGCCAGGCCGGCTTCCTCGTAGGTCAGGCCGTAGCGGCGCATGACTTCGTCGGTGAGCTGCTTGCCGCCGAACACTTGTTCGCGGCTGTACAGGCTACGACCGGAGCGCAGCACGCTCAGCGTGGTCATGGTGGCGCCGATATCGACCAGCGCCACCACCGCATCGGCGGCCACCGGCAGTTCGCTGGCGACCAGGGCAAACGCGTTCTCGACCGCGAAGGCCTCCACGTCCATCACCTTGGCAGTCAGACCACCCAGTTCCAGCGCCGATTGGCGCAGCTCGACATTCTCCGAGCGCGAGGCAGCCAGCAACACCTGGACCATGTCCGGGCTGTTGGGCATCGGGCCGAGCACCTCGAAATCGAGATTCACTTCCTCGATCGGGTAAGGAATGTAATTGGTGGCTTCCAGTTCGACCTGGGCTTCCAGGTCGCTGTCGTCCAGGTCGGCCGGCATCGGGATCAGCTTGGTGATCACCGCAGACCCGGCCACGGCCGCAGCCGCGTTCTTGGCCTTGCTGCCGGAACGGTTGATGGCGCGGCGAATGGCTTCGCCCACCGCCTCGACTTCAACGATGTTCTTTTCCACGACCGCATTCGGCGGCAATGGCTCCACCGCGTAATGCTCCACGCGAAAACGGTTCCCGCTGCGCGACAGCTGCAAGAGCTTCACGGCAGTAGAACTGATATCGACACCAATCAGTGGCGACTGACTCTTGGGTAAAAGCCCCACGGTAACTCCCCTGCCGACGGGCACTTGGACGCATGTCTGCGCCCTCGTATTAATAATCAAATTTTAACAGTTGACAAGCCCTTCACGCGCAAGGCAATTACCCCGCGAACGTGACCCCAGTGCTGTCTTCTGCGATCCCCAGAGTTCGGCCCCAGCCAAACCCGGCGTCATCTATACTCTGTGACCAAGAAATCTGCAATCGGAATCTCTCTTACATGCCCCGTATTCGCCGTTGGCTGGGCTGGATCCTGGCCACGCTCGTTGTGCTCGCACTGCTCGGCGCCATTGCTGCCGGCGGCCTGTATTACGCCATTTCCTCGAAGTTGCCGGACGTACAGTCGCTCAAGCAGGTCGAGCTGCAGGAGCCGATGTACGTCTATTCCAGCGACGGTCGCCTGATGGCCGTCTACGGCGAGACCCGACGCTACCCGATCCAGATGAAGGACGTGCCGCTGCGCCTGAAGCAGGCCTTCCTGGCGACCGAGGACGCGCGTTTCTACGAGCACGGGGGCGTGGACTACAAGGGCATCGCCCGCGCGGTGTGGCTGCTGGCCAGTACCGACGCCAAGCGCGTGCCGGGCGGCTCGACCATCACCCAGCAGGTGGCGCGGCAGTTCTTCCTCAGTTCCGAATACAGCTACACCCGCAAGCTTGCCGAGATCCTGCTGGCGCGCAAGATCGAGAGTGAGCTGAGCAAGGACGAGATCTTCGAGCTGTATCTCAACAAGAGCTTCTTCGGCAACCGCGCCTACGGCGTCGGTGCCGCCGCCGAGTACTACTACGGCAAGAAGATGAGCGAATTGAGCCTGGACGAGATGGCGTCGCTGGCCGGCATCCCCAAGTTCCCGTCCAGCGGCAACCCGATCAGCAACCCCGAGCGCGCGCGCGAACGCCGCGACTATTACGTGCTGCAGCGCATGGCCGACCTGGGCTTCGTGACCCAGGCCGAAGCCGATGCCGCCAAGGCGGTGCCGATGCATGCCAAGCCGCACGAGCCGCCGGTCGAGGTGTACGCGCCATACGTGGCCGAGCTGGTGCGTCAGGAGATGATCGCCAAGTACGGCGGCGATGTGCTCAACAAGGGCTACCACGTCACCACCACCATCGATTCCACCCTGCAGACCGGCGCCGATGCGGCGGTTGCCGAAGGCCTGCGCCTGTACGACCACCGCCATGGCTGGCACGGCGTGGAGCAGCATTTCGATGTCGCCGCCGATGCGGATGCACCGGCCCTGGCCAAGCATCTGGCCGGCGCGTTCACCCAGGGCGGTCTGCGCGCGGTGATCGTGGCACGCACCAATGCCGACGGCGGCGTGACCGTCGTACTGAGCGACAAGACCGAGCTGACCCTGCCGCCCAGCGCCAGCCGCTGGACCAACAAGACCCCGGCCAAGCTGCTGACGCGCGGCGACCTGACCCGCATCCGCGCTGGCGAGAAAGACGGCGAATGGATCATCGACCAGTTGCCGCGCGGCCAGGCCGCGCTGGTATCGCTGGATGCCGACAGCGGCGCACTGCGCGCCCTGGTCGGCGGCTTCAGCTTTGCCGGCAACAAGTTCAATCGCGCTACCCAGGCACGCCGCCAGCCCGGTTCCAGCTTCAAACCGTTCGTGTATGCGTCGGCGTTCGAGAAGGGCTTCAACCCGGCCTCGATCGTGCTGGATGCGCCGGTGGTGTTCCGCGATCGTCGTGGCAAGACCTGGTCGCCGCAGAACGATGGCGGCGGCTTCCGCGGCCCGATGCGGCTGCGCGAGGCGCTGGTGCAATCGCGCAACCTGGTGTCGGTGCGCCTACTGGATGCGATCGGCGTCGATTTTGCACGCAAATACATCAGCCAGTTCGGTTTCCAGGAAGCCGAGTTGCCGCCCAACCTGTCGATGTCGCTGGGCACCGCGTCGCTGACGCCGCTGTCGGTGGCGCGCGGTTACGCGGTGTTCGCCAATGGCGGCTCGCGCGTGGACACCTGGATCGTGGATGAGGTGAAAGACCGCGACGGCACTGTGGTGTTCAAGGAAGTGCCTGCGGTGGCCTGCCGCACCTGTGCGTTGCAGGGCGGCACGGCCGCGCCGGTGAGCCAGGTGGTGGACGGGTTCAACTTCGGCGCCCAGGCGCCGGCCACGCCGCCGGCGGCTCCGGCCACCGACGCGGCGCCGACGCCAGCACAAGCCGCACCGGCGGCGATCGCCGAAACCAAGATCGCGCCACGCGCCATCGATGCGCGCACCGCTTACCAGCTGGTGTCGATGATGCGCGACGTGGTTCAGCGCGGCACCGGCACGGCGGCCAAGGTGCTGGGACGCGAAGACGTGGGCGGCAAGACCGGCTCGACCAACGACCACCGCGATGCCTGGTTCTCCGGCTTTGGCGGCCCGTACGCCACCACCGTGTGGGTGGGCCGCGACGACTTCCGCTCGCTCGGCTATCGCGAGTACGGCGGCAAAGCCGCACTGCCGATCTGGATCGACTACATGCGCGTGGCACTGAAGGACAAGCCGATCGCTGCCAACGACCCGCCCGAGGGCATGACTCAGGCCACCATCAATGGCGCGGTCGAGTGGGTCAAGAACGAAGACCTGGATCGCCTGCAGGATTACGACTACGGCCTGCAGGAACAGCAGGACGAGAAGGCGTTCGATATCTTTTGAGGGCCGGGATTCGGGATTCGTTATTCGGAAATGGGGAATCGGAACGGCATCGCCGGCCCGGTTCCCCGATCGATGCGCATCGGCTGCTGGCTCGCGTAGACGCAGACGCAGACGCAAGCACCGTTGCGTGATTGCCACGTCCGGGATGGCATGGCGCATTCGCCACCTCTTCATGCCGCTGATGTAGAGTCGGACCAGGTTCATTAGGGGAGCCCGGCCATGCATCACGCGCGCGAACACGCCGATACGCGAACCCGAGAACGTCGCCACCGCCTGGCGCACGAAGCCGCCCGGCTGATGGCCGAAGGCGGCATCCGCGATTTCCATCAGGCCAAGCTCAAGGCCGCCAGCCGGCTCGGCATCCACGACGACGCATCGCTGCCGCGCAATCGCGAGATCGAAGATGCGCTACGCCAATACCAGCGCCTGTTCGCCGGGCCCGACCACGCAGCGCGGCTGCGACAACGCCGCGAAGCGGCCTTGCGCGCACTGGAATTCCTGAGCCAGTTCCAGCCGCGATTGATTGGCCCGGTACTGGACGGTACTGCCGATGCAAACGCACCGGTGCAATTGCAGCTGCATAGCGACGATCCGGACGCATTACAGCGGTTTCTGGAAGAACACCGCATCCCGGCCGAAGCGCGCACCCGCCGTCTGCGGCTGGACCGCGAGCGCAGCGGCGACTTCCCGGTGTGGCTGTTCAGTGCCGAGGAGCTGACCTTCGACCTGACGGTGCTGCCCTACGACGCGCTACGCCAGGCGCCGCTGTCGCAGCTGGACGAAAAACCGATGCCCCGCGCCTCGGCCGCACAATTGCGGCAGTTGCTCGCAGAACAGGAGACTGACGCGTACCAGCAACGGGAGTAAACGCGCGCAAACGCTACATCGCTGCGCACGCCGCCAGCACTCTTCCGCAACTGCTCGCTACGTTTGTCAGCCGCTTGGTTAAGCGCTTGCGCTCCAGCAGGCAACAACAAAAACGCCCCGCAATGCGGGGCGTTCGTTTACGCAGACGATCTTCAGCCGATTAACGCTTGGCGCTGTCGGTGTAGTCGCGCTTGTCGTAACCGGTGTAGATCTGGCGCGGACGGCCGATCTTCATTTCCGGGTCGACCTGCTGCTCCAGCCAATGCGACACCCAACCGGCGGTGCGCGCGATGGCGAACATCACGGTGAACATTTCCACCGGAATATTCAGCGCCTTGTAGATCAGGCCCGAGTAGAAGTCCACGTTCGGGTACAGCTTGCGCTGCACGAAGTAGTCGTCCTTCAGCGCGGCTTCTTCCAGCTTCAACGCCACTTCCAGCAGCGGGTCGTTGACGCCCAGCTCGCCCAGCACCTTGTGGGTCATCTCGCGGATGATCTTGGCGCGCGGGTCGAAGTTCTTGTAGACGCGGTGACCGAAGCCCATCAGGCGGAACGAGGAGTTCTTGTCCTTGGCCTTGGCCACGGCCGACTCGACGTTATCGGCAGTGCCGATCTCTTCGAGCATCTTCAGCACCGCTTCGTTAGCGCCGCCATGTGCCGGGCCCCACAGCGCGGTGATGCCGGCAGCGACCGACGCATACGGGTTGGCACCGGTCGAACCGACCAGACGCACGGTCGAGGTCGAGGCGTTCTGCTCGTGATCGGCATGCAGGATGAACAGCAGATCCAGTGCCTTGGCGACAACCGGATTGATCTCCAGCGGCTCGCTCGGCACTTCGAACATCATGTGCAGGAAGCGGTCGACGTAGTTCAGGTTGTTGCGCGGGTAGCGGATCGGCCAGCCGATCGAATAGCGGTATGCGGCGGCGGCCAGGGTCGGCACCTTGGCGATCAGACGGATGGCGGCCTGACGGCGCTGTTCCGGATCGTTGAGGTCCAGGGTGTCGTGGTAGAACGCCGACAGCGAGGCGACCGAACCGGCCAACATGGCCATCGGGTGCGCATCGTGGCGGAAACCGCCGAGGAAGTTCTTCAGCGACTCATGCATCATCGTGTGATGCGTCACTTCGTGGTCGAACTTCTTGAATTCGTCCGCCGTCGGCAGTTCGCCGTTCATCAGCAGATACGACACTTCCAGGAAGCTGGACTTCTCGGCGAGCTGTTCGATCGGATAGCCGCGGTACAACAACACGCCGTTGTCGCCATCGATATAGGTGATGGCCGACTTGCAGCTGGCGGTGGCGGTGAAGCCCGAGTCGTAGGTGAACAGACCGGTTTCTTTGGTCAGCTTGGAAATATCGACGCAGTCATTGCCCAAGGTGGGCTTGAGAACCGGCAGAACGACCGACTTGTCGCCGGCGTTGAGCGTGACCTGATCAAGATCGGACACTGTGTACGCTCCTTCAGTGGAAGGCGCCTGATCCCACATGGGCAGGCACGTGATGGAAGTCCAAGGCATCGCCTCGGATCACGTCATTATCGCACAGCAGCATTTTGGCCGTCGCTTGGACAGAAGTCGTAGACGCACCTGTCGGGACCACGCAAGCGAAGCGCCGGCGCTCCAAACAACAACGGCCGCGCAATGCGCGACCGTTGTCGGTACAGCCCGTCCTGCAAGTTCAGCGCGCGTAGCGCTTCTGGAACTTGTCGATACGGCCGCCGGTGTCGATCACCTTGTGCTTGCCGGTATAGAACGGGTGCGACGCGGAGGAAATTTCCACCTTGATCAGCGGATATTCCTGGCCGTCTTCCCACTTCACGGTCTCTTTCGAGCCCATGGTGGAACGGGTCAGAATCTTGAAGTCGGACGTCACGTCGTGAAAGACGACGTCTTTGTAGTTGGGATGCACGTTATCTTTCATGGACTTGGCGCCGGGCTGCCTGGATAAGCCGAGCATTATAGCGGCCTCCGCTCGCCCGGCGCAAGGTCGCCCTAGCCGGCCGCCAACGCCGCCCCGACCAGGCCGTAGAACCGCTGGCGGTCGTACTCCAGCAGCAGGTTGGCGTTGTCGGGCGCGCCACCCTGCCGGTTCCAGTCCACCAGGGTCATGCCGCGGGTGTGCGTACCGGACAGTTCGATATGGACCGGGCGCTGCTCCAGGCGCTGGGCGCCTTCCGGGTGCAGCGCGAACGCCATCGCCAGCGCGTCGGCGGCGTACCAGTACTCGCCACGGCTGTCTTCGGACCACAGGCGGGTCTTGCGCGAGATTTCTTCATAGAAGCGGGCGCGGGCGCTATCGGCCGCCAACCATTGCTCGACATCGCGATGCAGCAGGCCGTGCGCGATGGTGGCTTCCCAGTCGGCCACGTCGAAGTGCGGGAAGCCGCGGAACACGATATGCGCCGCCTCCGGGTCGAAGCCGATGTTGAATTCGGCGGCAGGCGTGATGTTGCCATGCCCGGTCAGCGCCCCGCCCATCACCACCAGCCGGCCGACGCGTTGCGGCAGGGTCGGGTCCAGGGTGAGCGCCAGGGCCAGGTTGGTCAGTGGGCCCAGGGCCACCAGCAACAGCTCGCCGGCGTAGTCGTGCGACAGACGCAGGATGGCGAGCGCCGCATGCTCGGCCTCGGCGCTGCGCCTGGCCGCCGGCAGGCCGACATCACCGAAGCCATCGATGCCGTGCACGTGCGCTGCATCGACCGAGGGGTGCAATAGCGGCTGCGGGCAACCGGCATACACCGGCACATCCGCGCGGCCGGCGATCTCGCAGACCTTCAGGGCGTTGCGCACGGTGTGCTCCAACCCCACGTTGCCGGCGGCGATGGTCAGCCCGACCACTTCATGGCGGGCGTCGTTGAACGCCATCAGCAACGCCAGCGCGTCATCCACGCCCGGGTCGGTATCGATCAGCAGCGGTATTCTTTTTGTCATGGGATTCGGGATTGGGCATTCGGGATTCGTTGCGGCATCTTCGCAAGGATCGGCCGGCCAAGCGAACGCCTTCGGATGAAAAGGAAGCCGCAGCCTTTGCTTTTACGATTCCCGATTCCCGATTCCCGAATCCCCGCCTCTCAAGCGGCCGCATACCGCACCGCGCTGCCGATCCAGCGCGCGACCACGCGATCGGCGATCTCCGGCGCGTCGGCCAGCAGGCGCTCGGCCAGCACCTGCACGCGCGGCAGCAGGCCGGCGTCGCGGGCCAGATCGGCGATGCGGAAACTGGCCAGGCCGGTCTGGCGCGTGCCCAGCAGTTCGCCGGGACCGCGCAGCTCCAGATCCTTTTCCGCGATCACGAAACCATCGTTGGTCTGACGCATGGTTTCCAGGCGTTGACGCGCCATCATCGACAGCGGCCCCTGGTAGAGCAGCACGCAACTGGACGCCGCCGCACCGCGACCGACCCGGCCACGCAGCTGGTGCAACTGGGCCAGACCCAGCCGCTCGGCGTTTTCGATGATCATCAACGAGGCGTTGGGCACGTCCACGCCGACTTCGATCACGGTGGTGGCAACCAGCAGATCGCTGCGGCCTTGCTTGAAATCCAGCATGGCCTTCTGTTTTTCAGCCGGTTTCATGCGGCCGTGCACGAGCGCGACGCGTACGCCGGGCAGCTGCGCCGACAAGGCCTCGAAGGTGACTTCCGCGGCTTGCGCTTCGATGCGTGGCGGGCCGGCCGGTGCAGCCTTGCCCGGGTCTTCGCTTTCTTCGATGAGCGTGCACACCCAATACGCCTGGCGCCCTTCGGCGCAGGCGGCGCGGATGCGCTCGACAAGATCGGGGCGCCGTTCGGCGCTCAGGACGATGGTCTGCACCGGCGTACGGCCGGGCGGCAGCTCGTCGATGGCCGAGACGTCCAGATCCGCATAGGTCGACATCGCCAGGGTGCGCGGGATCGGCGTGGCGGTCATCACCAACTGATGCGGCACGCTGCCGGCGGCTGCGCCCTTGTCGCGCAGCGCCAGGCGCTGATGCACGCCGAAGCGGTGCTGCTCGTCGATGATGGCCAGCGCCAGGTCGTGGAACACCACCGCTTCCTGCATCAAGGCATGCGTGCCGACTACCACCTGGGCCTGGCCGGAGGCGACCTCGGCCATCGCCGCCGCGCGTGCCTTGCCAGTGACCTTGCCGGCCAGCCAGACGATGCGCACGCCCAGCGGTTCCAGCCAGCCGCGCAGGTTGGTGAGGTGTTGCTCGGCCAGCAGTTCGGTGGGCGCGGCCAGGGCGACCTGCTTGCCCTGCTCCACAGCCAGCATCGCCGCCAGGGCAGCGACTACGGTCTTGCCGCTGCCGACATCGCCCTGCACCAACCGCAGCATCGGCGAGGGCTGCGCCAGGTCGTGCGCGATCTGTTCGAACACGCGTTGCTGCGCGCCGGTGAGCCGGAACGGCAATGCAGCGCGCAATCGTTGCACCAGGGTGCCGTTCCCAGGCAACACGGGCGCATGGAAGCGCTGCAGGGCGATGCGCTGGCGGCGCAGGCTGAGCTGGTGCGCAAGCAGTTCTTCGAGCGCCAGCCGCTGTTGCGCCGGATGCCGGCCAGCGAGCAGTTGCTGCGGATCGCTGTTCACCGGCGGGCGGTGCATGGTCAGCAAGGCGCTGCGCAGCGAGGGCAGTTGTTCGTCCTGCAGCCAGTGCGGCGGCAGCAACTCCAGTGCGGCCTCCGGCGGCAACCGCTCGAGTGCCTGCCCGATGAGCTTGCGCAGCGTGGCCGGGCCGACGCCTTCGAGCACCGGATAGACCGGATCCAGGCTGTCGCCCAGTTGTGCGTCTTCGTCCGCCGCGAGCACGCGGTAACTGGGATGGACAATTTCCCAACCGTTCTGGCCGGGCTTGGGCGTGCCGAACACCCGCACGCGCGTACCGACCGCAAACTGCGCCACCTGCGCGGCGCGAAAGTGGAAAAAGCGCAGCACCACGCTGCCGTGCGACTCGTCCGAGATGGCCACGCGCAGCAACGGGCGAAAGCGAAAGCCGCGCTCCACCGCCTCCACCCGCCCTTCGATCTGCGCCGGCACGCCGCTTTGCAGCTGCGCGATCGTGGTCAGCCGGGTGCGGTCTTCATACCGCAGCGGCAGATGCAGCCACAGGTCCTGCACGCTCAGGATGCCGCGCGCGGCAAACTTGTCGGCCACTTTCGGGCCAACGCCGGGCAGGCTGGACAGCGGAGCCTGGCCGGCGACGGCCAGGCTCGGCGTGGCGACGCGCGCGCGGGGCACGGCGGGTCGGATCAGTCGCGCCGGATCACTCGAGCACCATCACCGCATCGACTTCGAAACCGGCGCCCTTCGGCAGGCCGGAGACTTCGATGGTGGAACGGGCCGGGAACGGGGCCTGGAAATACTCCTGCATCACCGCGTTGACGGCGGCAAACTGGCCCAGGTCGGTCAGGTACAGGCCCAGCCGCACGATCTTGTCGAGCGAGCCACCGGCCGCTTCGGCCACCGCCTTGAGGTTGTCGAACGCACGGCGCGCCTGCGCACCGATGTCGCCCGGCACGATCTCGCCGGTGGCCGGATCCAGCGGGATCTGGCCGGAGAAATACACCGTGTTGCCGGCGCGCACTGCCTGCGAGTAAGGGCCGATGGCGGCAGGCGCCTGGTCGGTATGGATGATCTGGGACATGGCGACTCCGTCAACACTGAAAACGAGCGCGCATTGTATCGGCGCCTGCCATGGCGGGCGAATGCGGCGGTGACGGCGCGCGGGCCTCGGTGGTGGCCTAACGGCGCGTTGCTCGGTGGACTGGGTGTCTTGCCGTGGTATGGGTTGCGGCTGGCTTTCGCTTGCGCGCGATGGCTTCAGTGAGGCTGTAGGTGTGCGCTGCTGGACGCTGTGTGACGTAGTGCGTGAGGCTTCGCCCGTCCACTCATCCGCCCCTTCGGGGCACCTTCTCCCCCATGAAGGGGGACGATGTCCCGATGGGAGAAGGGAGGTGCGCCTTCTCCCGTGAGAGAGCGCCAGGACTAGGTAATCGGCGCCGGATTGAACAACGCCAGATCGTTGTGCAGGCGGTGCTGCTCGGTCCAGGTGCGCTGGCCGCTGGCAACGTCCAGATAGCGCTGGAACAACTCCCAACCCAATTGCTCCAGCGTCTTGGCGCCGGTCGCCACGCCGCCGGCATCGATGTCCATCAGGTCGGACCAGCGTTGCGCCAATTCGCTGCGGGTGGCCACCTTGATCACCGGCACCATACCCAGGCCGTAGGGCGTTCCGCGCCCGGTGGTGAACACGTGCAGGTTCATGCCCGCCGCAACCTGCAAGGTGCCGCAGACGAAATCGCTGGCCGGGGTGGCGCAATACTGCAGCCCGCGCCCCTTGACCCGCTCGCCGGGCGGCACCACACCGTTGATCGCCGAGGAGCCGGACTTGGCGATCGAACCCATCGCCTTCTCCACGATGTTGGCCAGCCCGCCCTTCTTGTTGCCCGGGGTGGTGTTGGCGCTGCGGTCGGCCTGGCCGCGCGCCAGGTAGGCGTCGTACCAGGCCATTTCGCGCACCAGCGCCTTGGCGACATCGGCATTGGCCGCGCGCGGCACCAGCAGGTGGATGCCATCGCGCACTTCGGTGTTTTCCGAAAACATCACCGTGGCACCGGCGCGTACCAGCAGGTCGGCGGCCACGCCCAGGCCCGGGTTGGCGGTGACACCGGAAAACGCGTCGCTGCCGCCGCATTGCATGCCCACCACCAGCTCGCTGGCCGGCACGGTTTCGCGGCGACGCAGGTCCAGATGGCGCAGGCGCGCTTCGGCCATGGCCATGATCGAGCCCACCATGTCGGCAAAGCCCAGGCTGGCTTCCTGCAGGCGATACACGCCGCTGTCGTCGGCGCTGGCATCGTCGGGCAGCAGGCGCTCGGGCGCGAGTTTTTCGCAGCCCAGGCCCACGATCAGCGCCTGCCCGCCGAAGTTGGGGCTGCGCGCGATGTTGCGCAGCGTGCGGATGGGGATGATGGCCTCCGGCGCGGTGATTGCCACGCCGCAACCGTAGACGTGATTGATCGCAACCACATCGTCGACATTGGGATAGTTGGGCAGCAGCTCGGTGCGGATGCGCTCCACCGCATGGCCGAGCACGCCCACCACGCACTGCACGCTGGTCATGATGCCCAGGATGTTGCGCGTGCCGACACTGCCGTCGCGGTTGCGATAGCCCTGGAAGGTGTAGCCCTGCAGGGGCTCGGGTGCGGGTGCCGGCTGCAGCGACAGATCCAGCGCGCTCAGATCGGGCGCTTCGGGCATCGCCAGCAGTTGCTCGCTCACCCAGGCGCCGCGTGCGATGTCGGCATTGGCGGTGCCGATCACCGCGCCCAGGCGGATCACCGGCGCGCCGGCGGCCAGGTCGCGCAGCGCCATCTTGTGGCCCTGCGGAATGTGTTCGATGGCGGTGAGCCCATCCGGAAAAGTGGCGCCGGCCGGCGCGCCGTCATCGTTGACGACGATGGCGACGTTGTCGCGCGCATGGGCGCGGATGCTCAGCCAACGGGTGGATTGCTGGGTTGCGGACATCGTGGGGCTACCTTGCAGGCGTGGGGTGGAGTGCATTACCGGTCGGGGCTGTCGAACTGACGGCGGTACTGCAGGATCAGGCGGTTTTCATCGACATTGCGCTGGTAATTGGAGCGAAAGGTGCCGTTGAACCAGATGACGCTCAAGTGCTTGAAGCGCTCGCTCTGGAATTGATAGGTGGTCAAGATATCGCGAGCCCACTCGCGGCCTTCGCCGGCATAGGTGGCCGGCTGCGCATGGTCGCCGCTGATGTAGCGCGCCATCACGCTGAGGCCGGGAATGCCGATGCTCTTGCCATCGATGCTGTAACGCAGCTGCCAGCTGCGCTCGCCGCGTTCGAGAAAGTCGTTGATGAAGGTCCAGTTGAAGACATTGCCGTCGGTGCCGCCCGGCCAGGGCATGGCGCTGGGGCCGGACAGGCGTTGATAGCCGGCGCCGAATTCGTGCCCACCCGTGCGCCAGGACAGCATGCTGCTGAACATGCGGTTGTCGATCGGCCCGGCACGCGACTGGCCGATGTCATCGGTGCGGAAATAACGCAGATCCACACGCAGCTGGTCCTTGCCGAAGGCATGCGTCTGGATCAGGTTGTAGAGCTGCTGCCGGTAGATGTCTTCCATCACCGCGCCCTGATAGCGCAGTTGCGTGCCGGGCACGACGCTGTAGGTTGCCGAGAGCAGGTTCAACGCATCCGAATCCGGCGTGCCTAAAAAACGACGGTTCTTGTTGGTCAAGGTGATGGGCACGCGCGAATCGCCGTCGCGGTACCAGGCGCTGGTGAAGCGCGCGAGCAGCAGATCGAGCTTGGGCACGTCCTTGGATTCCAGGGTCACGCCCTGAAATGTCTCCGGCATGATGCGGGTGATGCTGGCGCGCACCAGCGGCTCGTTGGGAATGAAGCTGCCCCACTTCACTTCGGTTTGCGAGGCGCGCAGCTTGAGCGTGGGTGCCACCCGCATCAGCGCATGTTGCGCAGTACCGTCGTCGTTGTTGGGCAACAGGCCGGTGCCGCCTTCGGCGCGCACGCCATCGAGCTTGAAATCGCCGATACCCAGCAGATCCAGGCCCGCGCCGACCGCCCCGCGGGTATAGCCGCTACGGGCATCGACCACGAACCCCTGCGCCCACTCGGCACGCTTGCCCTGCCCTTCGCCGCTGCGGAAATCGCGGTTGTAATAGAAGTTGAGCGCGGTGACCTCGGCCGTTGCGCCATTCCAGAACCCCTCATCGGGTGGTTGCGCACGCGCACGCCCGGCCGCGCCGACCGCCAGCAGCGCAGCGCTGCTGATTGCCATCAAGCTTTTCATTGCTCGGTTCTCCACCTGCGGTGAACTGGCGGTCATGCGCTGCTGCCGGCGCTCCGGCAGCAGGCATCGGGGCGCTTCAGCGCACCAGGCAGGGCCGCTTGTTGTCGAAGGTCCAGTTGGGGATCAGCGCCTGCATCGCGGCGGCGTCATCGCGCGCGCCCAGGCTCAGGCTTTGGTAGGTGCGATGCGCGGCCTCCAGCGCGTCCATGTCCAGCTCCACACCCAGGCCCGGCCTTGCCGGCACCTGGATCTGGCCGCCGACGATCTGCAGTGGGTCGTGAGTCAGGCGTTGGCCGTCCTGCCAGATCCAGTGCGTGTCGATGGCGGTCACCTGCCCCGGCGCTGCAGCCGCGACATGGGTGAACATCGCCAGCGAAATATCGAAATGGTTGTTGGAATGCGAACCCCAGGTCAGGCCCCAGTCGCGACACAGTTGCGCCACCCGCACCGAGCCCTGCAACGTCCAGAAATGCGGGTCGGCCAGCGGGATATCCACCGACTGCAACTGGATGGCATGGCCCATCTGCCGCCAGTCGGTGGCGATCATGTTGGTGGCGGTCGGCAGGCCGGTGGCGCGACGGAATTCGGCCATGATCTCGCGCCCGGAATAGCCATCCTGCGCACCACACGGGTCTTCGGCATAGGCCATCACTCCATGCATGTCGCGGCACAGGGCGATGGCCTGATCCAGCGACCACGCACCATTGGGGTCGAGGGTGATGCGCGCCTGCGGAAACCGCGCGTGCAACGCATGGATCGCCTCGATCTCCTCCTCGCCGCGCAGCACGCCGCCCTTGAGCTTGAAATCGCGGAAGCCGTATTTTTCGTAGGCCGCTTCGGCCAGCCGCACCACCGATGCCGGCGTCAAGGCTTCCTGGTCGCGCACAGCCTCCCAGTCATCGCGGGCACCGCTGCCGTCGCGGTAGTTGAGCGCAGTCTTGCGCCGGTCGCCGATGAAAAACAGATAGCCCAGCACATCCACGGCGCTGCGTTGCTGGCCTTCACCGAGCAAGGCAGCGACAGGCTGGTCGAGGAATTGCCCTAGCAGATCCAGCAACGCCGATTCGATGGCCGTCACCGCATGGATGGTGATGCGCAGATCGAAGGTCTGCAGGCCACGGCCGGCGCTGTCGCGGTCGGCAAAGGCGGTGCGTACCTGATTGAGGATGCGCTGATACTCGGCGATGGAGCGGCCGCGAATGAGCGGCGCGGCTTCCTGCAGCAAGCCGGCGATCGCCGCGCCGCCAGGCACTTCGCCCACGCCGGTGCGTCCGGACGAATCGCGCAGCACCAGCACATTGCGGGTGAAGTAGGGCGCGTGCGCGCCACTGAGGTTGAGCAGCATGCTGTCCTGCCCGGCGACAGGCACCACGCGGATGTCGGTGATGCGCGGCGTGGCGCCGATGCTTGCAGGTGCGGTGTGGATAGTCATCGAAAGTCTCCCAGGACGGTCACAGCGGTGCGGGCACGGGCATGGACGGGCCGCCGGGCGGCGCCTTGAGTTCCACGCGCTTGATTTCGCCCACCACCACCAGATAGGACACCACCGCCAGCAAGGCATTGAGCCCGACGAACACCAGCGCCCATTCGAAGGTGCCGGTGGTGGACACGATGTAGCCGATGACGATCGGCGTGGTGATGCCGGCGATGTTGCCGAAGGTATTGAACAGGCCACCGGACAGGCCGGCGATTTCCTTGGGCGAGGTATCGGCCACCACCGCCCAGCCGAGTGCGCCGATGCCCTTGCCGAAGAAGGCCAGCGCCATCAGACCGACCACCATCCATTCGGCCTGCACATAGTTGCAGCCGATCATCGTCACCGACATCAACATGCCGACAACGATCGGCGTCTTGCGCGAGACGGTGAGCGAGTAGCCACGCCGCACCATGCGGTCGGACACATAGCCACCCAGCACGCCGCCGACGAAGCCGCACACCGCCGGCAACGACGCCACAAAGCCGGCCTCCAGGATCGACATGCCGCGCTCCTTGACCAGGTACACGGGAAACCAGGTCAGGAAGAAATACGTCAACGTGGTAATGCAGTACTGGCCGATGTACACACCCAGCAACATGCGGTTGCACAACAGCTGCTTGGCGTAATGCCACTGCGTGCCCTTGGGCTGACTGCCCGGCTTGTTGCCCTGCTCCATGTCCACCAGCGCGCCGTTGCGCTGGATGTAGTCCAGTTCCTGCGCGCTCAGGCGGGGGTGTTCGCGCGGGGCATAGATGGTCTTGCGCCACAGCAGCGCCAGCAGCACGCCCACGCCGCCCATCACCAGAAACACATGCTCCCAGCCCCAGGCATGCACCAGCCAGCCCATCAGCGGCGCAAACGCCACCGTGGCGAAATACTGCGCAGAATTGAAGATCGACGCAGCCAGGCCACGCTCGGCCGTGGGAAACCAGGCCGCCACGATGCGGCTATTGCCCGGAAACGACGGCGCCTCGGCAATGCCGACCAGAAAGCGCAGCACGAACAGCGTGGTGACCGCCCAGGTCACCGGCACCCAGTCGATAAAGCCCTGCAGGGCGGTGAACAACGACCAGATCAGCAGCGACAGGCCGTACACGCGCCGCGAGCCGAAGCGATCGAGCAACCAGCCACCGGGAATCTGCCCGGCCACATAGGCCCACCCGAACGCAGAAAAGATGAAGCCCATCTGCAGCGCGTCGATGCCCAGCGCATCCTGGACCGCGGAGCCGGCGATGGACAAGGTGGCGCGATCGGCATAGTTGATCGTGGTCACCACGAACAGCATCAGCAAGATCAGGTAGCGCCTGCGCGGAACCGTCGTTGAACCGACTGTTTTTGAATCGATAGCCATCATCGTTCCTCACCTATGACGATGGAAGCGCACTGCGCTTCGGTACTCCACGTTGCGCCTGCAGATGGCGTACCGGACCCTCCTCCGGCACGCCTCAGGCATCGTTGCCGCGGCAGCTGTCAGTCGTGTCCCAGCACGCCATCCACGCGTCGCCACAGCCCGAGCGGGTTGTCGTGCGCGACGGCGGCAGGCAACAGCGCCGGCGGCAGATCCTGATAGCAGACCGGGCGCAGGAAGCGATCGATCGCCAGCGTGCCGACCGAGGTGCTGCGGCTGTCGGAGGTGGCCGGGAACGGGCCGCCGTGCACCATCGCGTGGCAGACTTCCACGCCGGTGGGCCAATCGTTGACCAGGATGCGCCCGGCCTTGCGCTCCAGCACCGGCAGCAATGCGGCGGCCAGTTCGGTATCGCCGGCCTCCATGTGCAAGGTGGCGGTGAGCTGGCCTTCCAGGTGCTCGCTCAGCGCGCGCAGCTGTTCGATGTCCCTGCAACGCACCAGCAGCGACGAGGCGCCGAAGACTTCGGCCTGCAGCGCTTCATCGGCCAGGAAGGCATCGGCGTCGGTGCCGAACAACGCCGCCGGGCAGCGCCCGGCCTCCGCCGCGCCGCCGCGTGCCAGCGTGCTGACCTGCGGATGCGCGGCCAGACGCCGCACGCCTTGCGCGTAGGCCTGGCCAATGCCTGCGGTGAGCATCGCTGCCGGCGACACCGCCTGCAGCGTTTGCGTTGCGGAGGCGACAAACGCATCCAGCGCCGGCGAATCGATCGCCAGCAGCAAGCCGGGATTGGTGCAGAACTGCCCGCTGCCCAGGGTGAGCGAGCCGACGAACGCCTTGCCCAGGTCGGACGCGCGTGCCTGCAGCGCCTGCGGCAACAGATACACCGGATTGATCGCGCTCATCTCCGCATATACCGGAATCGGCTCGCGGCGTGCCGCGGCAATCTTGACCAGCGCCATGCCGCCGGCACGCGAGCCGGTGAAACCCACCGCCTTGATGCGTGCGTCGGCCACCAGTTGCGCGCCGATCTCGATGCCGGCGTCGAACAGCAGCGAGAACACGCCCTCGGGCAGGCCGCATTGCGCCACCGCCGCCTGGATCGCACGGCCCACCAATTCCGAAGTGCCCGGATGCGCGCCGTGCGCCTTGACCACCACCGGGCAGCCGGCCGCCAGTGCCGAGGCGGTATCGCCACCGGCCACCGAGAATGCCAGCGGGAAATTACTGGCACCGAACACCGCCACCGGCCCCAGCGCGATATGCCGCTGACGCAGATCCGCGCGCGGCAAGGGCGTGCGTTGCGGCAGCGCCGGGTCGATGCGCGCCTGCAGCCAGCTTCCTTCGCGCACCACGTTGGCGAACAGGCGCAGCTGCCCCACCGTGCGTCCCCGCTCGCCTTCCAGGCGCGGGCGCGGCAGGCCGCTTTCGTGCATGGCGCGTTCGATCAAGGCATCGCCCAGTGCCAGGATCTGCTCGGCGATGGTTTCCAGGAAGACTGCGCGCGCGTCCAGCGTCGTTTCGCGGTAACGATCGAACGCCGCCTGCGCCAACGCGCAGGCCTGCTCCAGATCCTGTGCGCTCGCCGAGCCGAACGCCGGCTGCAATGCCGCGCCGCTGGCTGCATCCACCGCATGAAACTCCGCTCCGGCGCCGCGCACGTCGCGCTGCCCGATCAGCGATTGGCCCTTGATGGTGTGCATCAGCGGCGTCCTCCGATCAGGTGTTTGAGCTGGGCGAATTCGTCCTCGCTGAGGTCGGCCAGCGGCGTGCGGACCGGACCGGCCGGGCGGCCGACCGCGCGCATGCCCGCCTTGACGATCGACACCGCATAACCGGCGCGGCGATTGCGCAGCACGGTGTACGGCAACACGAAGTCGTTGAGCTCGCGGTAGATGCTGGCGTGGTCGCGCGCGCGCACCGCCGCATAGAACGCCAACGCCCACTCGGGCAGGAAATTGAAGATGGCCGACGAATACGTGGTCACGCCCATTTCCAGATACGGCAGCGCGAAGGTTTCGGCGGTGGGCAGTCCGCCCACGTACAGCAATCGGTCGCCCAGGCGTGCGTAGATGCGGGTCATGCGATCCACATCGCCGATGCCGTCCTTGTAGCCCACCAGGTTGGGGCAACGCTCGGCCACACGCGCCAGGGTCACATCGTCGAGCTTGGCGTTGGCGCGGCCGTAGACGATCACGCCCAGCCTGGTCGCCTTGCAGACGCGCTCGACATGATCGGCCACACCATCGGCATCGCACTCGGTGAGGTACGGCGGAAACAGCAGGATGCCGTCGGCGTCGTTGCGCTCGGCGGCCTGCGCCATCTCCATGGCGATCGCGGTGCCATAGCCGGCCGGTGCGATGACCGGCATGCGGCCGGCGGTCTGGGTCACCGCCGCGCGAACGGCGCGGTTCACTTCGTCCAAGGTCAGCGAAAACAACTCGCCGGTGCCGCCGGCGGCAAATAGCCCGGCGGCCGGGTGCGAGGACAGCCAGTCCAGATTGCTGCGGTAGGCGGATTCGTCAAAGGCCAGGTCGGCATCGAAATGGGTCACCGGAAACGACAGCAACCCGGCGCCAAGCGCCTGGGCCATTTCGGACGGGGTGTATCTGCTGCTCATCGGACAAACGCTCCTGGGCGGGGGATGCGGTTGATCCTAGAAACGCAGATCGTTGCCGGTCCAAACCAAAAGACGTATTGTTTGATTCACAAGTTGAATCAATCGCATCATCAATCGACGTAGTGCGCCGCAAATGGCTGCTTTGCAACGCTTTTTCGACGCTGCGTAATTATGGCCGGTTGCGCCCGTCAGCCGGGCTCCTGGCTTGGCACCGCCTATTCATTCGCGCTGGCGGCGGCGGGATGTTGCGGGTGCAGCATCCAATTCATGTGTTTTGCCATGCGAGGCCCGCCCCCATGTTCGATCTGCAGCAACTGCGTTGCTTTGTCGCCGTCGCCGACGAACTGCACTTCCGTCGCGCCGCCGAGCGCCTGAACATGACCCAGCCGCCGCTCAGCCGGCAGATCCAGCTGCTGGAGCACAGCGTCGGCACCGCGCTGCTGGAGCGCAACAGCCGGCATGTGCGGCTGACCCAGGCCGGGCGCAGCTTGCTGGCCGAAGCGCGCGCGATCCTGCGCATGGCCGAAAACGCCGGCCTGCGCGCGCGCCGCATCGGCACCGGCGATGCCGGCAGCGTGTCGGTGGGGTTCACCGCCGGTGCCAGTTACCGCTTCCTGCCCGAGGCCATCGCGCGCTGGCGCAGGCAGGCGCCGGATGTGGACCTGCAGCTGAAGGAAATGGTCAGCCTGGCGCAACTGGACGCGCTGGATGCAGGCCGGCTGGATATCGGCCTGCTGCGCCCGCCGATCCAGCGCCAGGGCCTGCACAACCGCTGCGTGGCACGCGAACCGCTGATCGCCGCGTTGCCGGAAGACTCGCCGCTGGCGCACCGCGACAGCCTGCATCTGCAGGATTTCCACGGCCAGCCGCTGGTCAATTACGCACCGGACGAGGCGCGTTATTTCTACGATCTGCTGGCGCAGTTGTTCGGTGTGCGCGGCATCGCGCCGCGCTCGGTGCAGTACGTCAGCCAGATTCATTCGGTGCTGGCGCTGGTACGCGGCGGCATGGGCATGGCGCTGGTACCCGAAGGCGCCAGCGGCCTGCGTTACGCCGGCATCGTGTACCTGCCGCTGCGCGATGAGGCGCTGGCCACGCCGGTGGAATTGCATCTGGTATGGAAGCAGGACAACGACAACCCTGCACTGCGCCGTTTGATCGCCTGAGGTCAGCAAGCGCGTTGTTCAAGCAGGAGCGCCCACCGCCACCGTCACGCAATGATGCGCCGCTCACCGAGATTCTGCGTCGACCTTGACCGACTCGCGTGCGCGCCGGGGTGTCCTGAAAGCGGGTGCGGTGCATGCTTTGCACGTCCAACCGAGACTGCGCCCCGGTCTGAGCGCGGTGCATGCCACGTCGAGCGCTGACATCACCTTGGTTGCGATCACCCGCAAGGGGCGCGCAGTTCCTGACGTCGTGAGCAAGCCGCGCTCACGTGGCGCTTGCAGCGCAACTCACGATCGACGCAGTGCGCAACACTGCCGCTTCGTTCGCACTGCAAAGCACTACACCAAATCGATCAATGCACTGCATTTTCGTGGCACGCGCCGTCGCACAAGCCGATCAACCGGCCTGCTGGGGCGCATGGCAAAGTCCCGCTGCGACCTATTGACGCCCCACGCTCTGCACCACATGCAGGCGCCGCAGCCGGCGCATCACTTCGGCCAGGTGGCGGCGGTCGCGCACCTGGATGTTGAAGCGCAGCACTGCCGCATTGAAGTCGCGGTCCAGGTAATCCACACGTTCGATATTGGATTTGCTCTGCGCGATCGCCGCGGCCAACTGCGCCAGCACGCCGGTGCGGTTTTCCACTTCCACCACCAGCGCGGTGTCGTAGTCGCCGGTGACGTTGGAGTCCCAATCGATCGGCACCCAGCGCTCGGGCGACTTGCGCAGCTCGGCCAGGTTGGGGCAATCCAGCCGGTGCACCACGATGCCCTTGCCGGCGGTGTGATAGCCCATGATCTCGTCGCCGGGAATCGGCTGACAGCAGTTGGCGAAACTGATCACGCCGCGCTCGCTGCCGTCGATCAGGATCTTTTCGTGCGAGTGCTTGGAATGCCCGCCGCCGCGCAACTCCGCGTACGCCATCAAGGCCTGTGCGGCCTGGGTGGGCATCCAGTTGCCCAGCGCCACATCGGCCAGCAGCGCTTCCAGCCGCGGATAACGGTGTTCGTTGAGGAAGGCATCCAGCCGGCCCTTGGGCAGGCGCTCCAGCGAGCTGTCCATCGCCTCCAACGCGCGGTCGAGCATGCGATGACCAAGTTGCACGGCATCTTCGTGTTCGAGCTGCTTGAGCTGGTGGCGGATCGCGGTGCGCGCCTTGCTGCTGACCACGAACTCCAGCCACTGCGGCTTGGGCGTGGCCGAGCGTGCGGTGATGATTTCCACCGCCTGCCCGCTGACCAGCTTGGTGCGCAAGGGCACCAGTTTCTTGTCCACCCGCGAGGCCACCGCGCGGTTGCCCACATCGGTGTGCACCGCGTAGGCGAAATCCAGCGCGGTGGAGTTGCGCGGCAACGCCAGGATCTTGCCCTTGGGCGTGAACAGGTAGACCTCGTCCGGGAACAGATCCACCTTGACGTTGTCCAGGAATTCCAGCGACGAGCCGGCGGCGCGTTGCGAGTCGATCAGCTCCACGATCCAGTCGTGCGCGCGGCTCTGCGCACTGTTGGGCGAGGCAGAGCCCACCTTGTAGGTCCAATGCGCGGCCACGCCGCGTTCGGCGATCAGGTCCATCTCCTCGGTGCGGATCTGCACTTCGATCGGCGAGCCGTAAGGGCCGAACAACACCGTGTGCAACGACTGGTAGCCGTTGGCCTTGGGAATGGCAATGAAATCGCGGAAGCGCCCGTCCAGCGGCTTGAAGGTGGCATGCACCGCGCCGAGGGCGTGATAGCAATCGGCCACCGTGCGCACCACCAGCCGGAAGCCGAACACGTCCATCACCTGGTCGAAGGACTTGTTCTCTTCGTGCATCTTGGAATAGATGCTCCAGGGAGTCTTGATGCGGCTGACCAGGCGATGCTCCAGCCCCTCCTTGGCCAGTCGTTGCGACAGCTGCACTTCCACCTGCGCCATCGATTCGCGCCGCACCACCGGCTGGCTGCGGATATGTTTTTCGATGATGGCGTGACGCCACGGATACAGCGCGCGGAAGCCCAGGTTCTGCAGCTCGGACTTGATCAGGCTCATGCCCAGGCGCTGGGCGATGGGTGCGTAGATCTCCAGGGTTTCGCGCGCGATGCGGCCGCGCGCCTCGGTACTCTGCGCGCCGAGCGTGCGCATGTTGTGCAGGCGGTCGGCCAGCTTGATCATGATCACGCGCAGGTCGCGCGACATCGCCAGCAGCATCTTGCGGAAGCTTTCGGCCGCCGCTTCCTGGCGGTCGCGGAACTTGAGCTTGTCCAGCTTGGTGACGCCATCGACCAGCTCGGCCACCGCTTCGCCGAATTCGGACGCCAGCTCTTCGCGCGTCAGCGGCGTGTCTTCGATGGTGTCGTGCAGGATCGCGGCGATCAGCGATTCCATGTCCAGGCCCAGCTCGGCGAGCACGCCGGCCACGGCCACCGGATGGGTGATATAGGGCTCGCCCGACTTGCGGGTCTGGCCGGCATGCGCGGTGGCACCGACTTCCCAGGCACGGCGCAGGATCGGCAGCTGCTCCTTGGGAAGGTAGCTGGCAGCGCGCTCGAGGTGCAGGACGTAGTCGGGGATGGCCGGGTCGGAAGACGGGGACGTCGCCACGGTCGCCTGGGCAGTGGGGCCTGGGTTCATGCGCGAAGACTATGCCAGTGGCCGGTTTGCGGCAACGCGGCATGCACTGCGGACAGGCCGGCCGCCTGCGATGGGCCGCTGTACCGGCGCCCCGCGCCAGCCGCAGCGGCCCTGGACGCTCAGCCTGCAACTTTGCCCAGCCAAGCGACATTTACCCGGCTGCTACACTCGGGCTGCGCCACTCCAGGGACCCCACCCATGCTCGCTCCCCCCGACCTGCTGATCTTCGACTGCGACGGCGTGCTGGTCGACAGCGAGCCGTTGGCCTGCGCGGTCCTGGCCCAGGCACTGCAGTACCACGGCGTGGACATCGACATCGACGGGGTTCAGCAGCACTTCCTCGGGCGCAGCCTGGGCAGCGTGCGCGCGCATGTGCAGACGCTGGGGCGGACGCTGCCGGATACCTTCGAGCGCGACCTCACTGCCGCGTTACTGGCACGCTTTGCCAGCGAACTGCAGCCGATGGCGGGCGTGGCCATGCTGCTTGACGCACTGCAGACACCGCGGTGCGTTGCCTCGTCCAGTCATCTGGAACGGGTGCGTCTGTGCCTGCAGGTCACTGGCCTGGCCGGTCGTTTCGGCGCACACATCTACACCGCCGAGCTGGTCGCCCGCGGCAAGCCTGCGCCGGATCTGTTCCTGTTCGCCGCCGCACGCATGCACGTGCCGCCCGCGTCCTGCCTGGTGATCGAAGACAGCCCCAGCGGCGTGCTGGCCGCATGCGCGGCCGGGATGCAGGTCTGGGGATTCACCGGCGGCGGCCATCACCGCGCAACCGCGGCCGCCGCCGCGTCGCTCGCGGCCGCAGGCGCATCGCAGGTGTTCGCGGACATGCCCGCCGTCGCCGCAGCACTGGGTGCCATCGGCACCCAGTGCCTGGGCACTACGTTAGGCTGAGACTTCCACGCAGACAGATGTGACGATGGCCAACCCCGACAACGACACCAGCCGACTCGATGCCGCAGCCAGGGCGGGCTGGCTGTACTACATCGCCGGCAACACCCAGGACGAGATCGCACGCAAGCTCAAGGTCTCGCGCGCAACAGCGCAGCGTCTGGTGTCGTTGTGCCTGAGCCAGCGGTTGATCACCTTCCGGCTGGAGCATCCGATCGCCGCCTGCATGGATCTGGCCGCGCAGCTGCAGGATCGTTTCGGCATGCGCTACTGCGAGGTCGCGCCCACCGACCCGGCCGACCCGCACCTGGTCACCGGTGTCGCCGAACGTGCCGCGGCGCTGCTGGAATCCACCCTGCGCAGCGACACCCCCAGCATCATCGGCATCGGCACCGGGCGTGCCATGCGCGCGGCAGTGGAGCGCATTCCGGCGATGCAGACGCGCAATCATCAGCTGGTTTCGCTGGTCGGCAACATTTCCCCGGACGGCTCGGCCAGCCCGTTCGATGCAGTGGCCCGCCTGGCCGACCTGACCGGCGCGCGGCACTACCCGATGCCGCTGCCGGTGTTTCTTTCCTCGCAGGAAGAACGCGAAACGCTGCTGGGCATCGAGGCGGTACGCAGGGTCCGCGCGATCGCCGCAAAGGCCGATCTGCGCCTGGTCGGTGTCGGCCAGCTCGATCAGACCGCGCCCCTGCATGTGGATGGCTTCATCAGCCGCACCGAACTGCTGGACCTGATCCGGCTGGGCGCAGTGGGCGAGGTGATCGGCTGGGCGCTCACCGCAGCCGGCGACATCATCGATGCAGGCACCAACCTGCGCTTGACCAGCGTGCCGCATCCGGTGCCGGCGACCAGCCTGTCGATCGGCGTGGCCGTGGGCAACGCCAAGGTAGGCCCGATCAAGGCCGCGCTGAAGGGCCGCATCCTCAACGGCCTGATCACCGACGAGCACACCGCCAAGGCCTTGCTCGCCAGCTGAGCGGCGCAATCGCGGCGGGCTGGACGGCAGTTCATTGCTGAAATTTCCCGGCATGCGCGGGAGCGTTGGCGTGCGCCGCGATGCTGCGCTGCAAGATCGAAAGTGCTTTACAGCGCGGCAAGGCCGTGGGCATATGCGCACCACACGGGCATTTGCTCAACCAACCTCAAGCTGAGGCATCGGTATGAACACTTCGATCAAGACCCTGATCTGCGCGGCACTGAGCGCCACACTGGCAGCATGCGGCGGCGGCGCGCACGACAGCGGCGCCGCGTCCAAGCCAGACACCCTGGTGATCGCCACGGTCAACAACGGCGACATGATCCGCATGCAGAAGCTCACCTCGGAGTTCACCGCCAGCCATCCGCAGATCAAGCTCGAGTGGGTCACGCTGGAAGAGAATGTGCTGCGCCAGCGCGTCACCACCGACATCGCCACCAAGGGTGGCCAGTTCGATGTGCTGACCATCGGCACCTACGAGGTGCCGATCTGGGCCGAGCGCGGCTGGCTCAAGCCGCTGACCTTCGATACGGACTATCAGGTGGACGATCTGATCCCGCAGATCCGCGACGCGGTCAGTCACGAGGGGCAGCTGTATGCCGCGCCGTTCTACGCCGAAGGCTCGATGCTGATGTACCGCACCGACCTGCTGCAAAAGGCCGGCCTGAGCATGCCGGCGCAGCCGTCGTGGAGCTTCGTGGCCGACGCCGCCCGCAAGATGACCGACAAGCAGGCAGGCATCTATGGCATCTGCCTGCGCGGCAAGGCCGGCTGGGGCGAGAACATGGCCTTGATCGGCGCGATGGGCAATGCCTTCGGCGCGCGCTGGTTCGACGAACAATGGAAACCGCAGTTCGACCAGCCGGAATGGAAGGCCGCACTGCAGACCTATGTGGATGTCATGAAACAGGCCGGCCCGCCAGGTGCCGCCTCCAACGGCTTCAACGAGAACCTTGCACTGTTCACCGCAGGCAAGTGCGCGATGTGGGTCGATGCCACGGTGGCCGCATCGTTCATCAGCAATCCCAGCGAGTCCAAGGTCTCGGACAAGGTCGGTTTTGCCGCGGCGCCGGATGCGGGCAAGGGCAAGACCACCGGCTGGCTGTGGGCCTGGAACCTGGCCATCCCCGCCAGCTCGAAAAAGGCCGACAAGGCGCAGGCATTCATCGCCTGGGCCACCAGCAAGCATTACACCGAGCTGGTGGCCGGCAAGGAAGGCTGGGGCAATGTTCCGCCGGGAACGCGCCAGTCGCTGTACGCCACGACCGAGTACCTCAAGGCCGCCCCGTTCGCCAAGCAGACCCTGGCTGCCATCCAGGGCGCCGACACGCATCACCCCACGGTCAAGCCGGTGCCTTATGTCGGCGTGCAGTACGCGGCCATCCCCGAGTTCCAGTCGATCGGCACCACAGTGGGCCAGCAGTTTTCCGCAGCGCTCACCGGCTCGATCAGCGTGGATGACGCGTTGAAGAACGCGCAGGCCGCCACCGAGCGCGAAATGCAGCGGGCCGGCTACCCCAAGCGCTGAGCAGCTGCGATGGGCCGGGCTCCCTGCCCGGCCCGCCCCTGGCCACAGACATGCTCCGGCGTCACGGCGCCGCACCTTCCCACGAGGCAATCGATGAAGATCAGGCACACCACACCTGCGCTGACGATGCTGCTCGCCGGTATGGCCTGCACACAGGCCAGCGCCCAGGCATTCGATCCGGACAAGCATATCGGCGGCGACTGGGGCGGCTTGCGCAGCCGGCTGGCCGATGACGGCATCCAGTTCAAGCTGGCGCACTTCAGCCAGACCGCGCACAACACCTCCGGCGGGCTGCGCGAGCGCACTGCCTATGCCGATCAATTCTTCCTGGGCGGCTACTTCGACCTGGAACGGCTGTGGGGCTGGTCCGGCGCCGATTTCAAACTGGAGATCACCAATCGCAATGGCGAGTTGATCAATAACACCGCAGGCATCCCCACGCTCCTGCAGTCGCAGCAGATCTTTGGACGCGGCGATGTCACACGCCTGACCCAGTTCTCGCTGACCCAGCGCCTGTTCGAAGACAGGCTGACGCTGAAGGGCGGCCGCCTGTATCCCAGCGCCGATTTCTTCGCGCTCAACTGCAACTACCAGCACCTGACCTTCTGCAGCGGCGGCTCCTCCAACTACATCAGCAACAACTGGTATGGCGATCCGCTCAGTGCCTGGGGCGGCGTGGTCACGTTCAGCCCGGACAAACGCTGGTTTTTCCGGGTGGGCGGCTACGATGCCAACCCGCAGAACCGATCCACCGACCAAGGCCTCAGGCTCGGCACCTCCGGCAACGACCACGGCACCCTGCTGGTGGCCGAAGTGGAGTACAAGCCCGACTACGGCAACGGGATCGATGGCGACTACCGCATCGGCGCAACCCGCAACAGCAACGATCAACCGCGCGTCTACACCCGCTCGGGCGTGCCGACCAGCCTCGGCGCCGATCCGGCCGCATTGCAAGACACCGATCGCGCGTTCTACGCCAACGTTGAACAACAGGTCACCAGCAATGGCGCCGGCGGCGGCTTGCGGCTGTTCGCAAGCATCATCGACGCCGACGACGAGGTCAGCACGGTGGGTCAGGTGCTGGCCATCGGCGGATTCTGGAAAGGACTGTCCGCTGCGCGCCCCAACGACCGCGTCGGCGTGGCCATCGGCCGCAATGCGCTCAGCGATTCATTGCGTGCGGCGCAAACCCGCTACAACCAGCGCCTGCCCGCGGGCGCGGCGCCCATCGGCGTACAGCGCTACGAATATCCCATCGAGCTCAACTACAACATTGCTGTCAGCCGCGGGATCGAAGTGATGCCCAGCGTGCAGTACATCCGTCATCCGGGCGGACTGGATGGCGACAACGCCACCATCTTCGGCCTGCAGGTCAGCCTGAACTTCTGACCCCCGACCCGGCCGTGCGTTCGACGCCAACCCTTGCGTCGACGCATCGGCCGCTGCCATGCATCGCAGGCGCGCTGCCTGCCTTCACCCTGGACCTTGCCGATGGCCACGCATCAAACACAAAAACTCGCACGGTTCCTGATCGCGCCGTCGATCGTGCTGCTGCTGGCCTGGATGATCGTGCCGCTGGCGATGACGGTGTGGTTTTCCACGTTGAACTACAACCTGCTCACGCCGGAAAAGACCTTCGTCGGCCTGGGCAACTACCGCTACTTCCTGGGCAACCCGGCGTTTGCGTCCTCGCTGGGCAATACCCTGTTGCTGGTCGGGTCGGTGCTGGCGATCACTGCGGTGTTCGGCGTGCTGATCGCGCTGCTGCTGGACCAGGTATTCGTGGGCCGCCGCATCGTGCGCCTGATGCTGATCGCGCCGTTCTTCGTGATGCCGACGGTGAGCGCGCTGATCTGGAAAAACCTGTTGATGCATCCGGTGTCCGGTCTGCTGGCGTGGCTTTGGCAAAGTGTCGGACTGACCCCGATCGACTGGTTCACCCAGTACCCGATGTTCTCCATCATCGTCATCGTGGCCTGGCAATGGTTGCCGTTTGCGGTGCTGATCCTGCTGACCGCGTTGCAGTCATTGGATGAAGAACAGCAGGAAGCCGCACTGATGGATGGTGCCGGCGCATTGGACCGCTTCTTCCATCTGACCCTGCCCCATCTGGCGCGCCCGCTGACCATCGTGGTGCTGATCGAAACCATCTTTCTGCTCACCGTGTTCGTGGAGATCTACGTCACCACCGGCGGCGGGCCCGGCCTGCAGACCACCAATCTGGCCTACCTGATCTATTCGCAGGCACTGCTGCAGTACGACGTGGGCGCCGCGTCGGCAGGCGGATTGATCGCCGTGGTGCTGGCCAATATCGCGGCCATCTTCCTGGTGCGCATCGTCGGCAAGAACCTGGAGACCTGAGATGGCACGTCGCACTCCCGCGCCGCAGATACTGCTCACCACGGTCGCCGCATGGGTGGTCGGCGGCGTGATCTTCTTCCCCATCCTGTGGATGCTGCTGACCAGCTTCAAGACCGAGGTCGATGCGTTTTCCAGCCCGCCCAGCTTCGTGTTCTTCCACTGGACACTGGAAAACTATGTCGCCGTGCAGGGACGTAGCGACTACTTCGCGCATGCCTGGAACTCGGTGGCGGTGTCGCTGGGCTCGACCTTGATCGCGCTGGCCATCGCCATCCCTGCCGCGTGGTCGATGGCGTTCTCGCCCACCAGGCGCACGCGCGGCATCCTGTTGTGGATGTTGTCCACCAAGATGCTGCCGCCGGTGGGCGTACTGGTGCCGATCTATCTGCTCTACCGCGATTCCGGGCTGCTGGATACGCAGCTGGGCCTGATCATCGTGCTGTGCCTGAGCAACCTGCCGATCATGGTCTGGATGCTGTTCAACTACTTCAAGGACATCCCCAGGGACATCCTGGAAGCGGCGCGCATGGATGGCGCCACCATCGGCAAGGAGATCCTCTACATCCTGGCGCCGATGGCCGTACCCGGCATCGCGTCTTCGCTGCTGCTCAACGTGATCCTGGCCTGGAACGAGGCGTTCTGGTCGTTGAACCTGTCCTCGTCGCAGGCCTCGCCGTTGACCGCGTTCATCGCCTCGTATTCCAGCCCGGAGGGCCTGTTCTGGGCCAAGTTGTCGGCCGCCTCGACGATGGCCATCGCGCCGATCCTGGTACTGGGCTGGTTCTGCCAGAAGCAGCTCGTGCGCGGGCTCACCTTCGGCGCGGTGAAGTAGCTCACTCAACTTTGATAGGTGGTTCATGGGACGCATCACGCTGCAAGGTGTCAGCAAATCCTTCGATGACACACAGGTCATCCACGGTGCGGACCTGGAGATCGACGATGGCAAGTTCGTGGTCTTCGTCGGTCCGTCCGGCTGCGGCAAGACCACGTTATTGCGCTTGATCGCCGGACTGGAAGACGTCAGCGGCGGGCGCATCCTCATCGACGGCCAGGACGTCACCGGCCTGGCGCCGGCCCGGCGTGGCTTGTCGATGGTGTTCCAGTCGTATGCGCTGTATCCGCACATGAGCGTGCGCAAGAACATCGCCTTCGGCCTGAAGATGGCGCGCGTGCCCAGCGCCGAGATCGAGCGGCGCGTGGCGCAGGCCGCCACGGTGCTCAACCTCACCGATTACCTCGACCGCAAGCCTGGGCAGTTGTCCGGCGGCCAGCGCCAGCGCGTGGCGATCGGCCGCGCCATCGTGCGCGAGCCCAAGGGATTCCTGTTCGACGAGCCGCTGTCCAATCTGGACGCCGCCCTGCGCGTGCAGATGCGCCTGGAAGTCACCCGCCTGCAGAAGCAGCTCAAGACCACCGCGGTGTATGTCACCCACGACCAGGTCGAAGCGATGACCATGGCCGACGAGATCGTGGTGATGCAGGCCGGACGTATCGAACAGGTGGGCACGCCGCTGGAGTTGTACGAGCGCCCTGCCAACGTGTTCGTGGCCGGTTTCATCGGCTCGCCGCGCATGAATCTGCTGCAGGGCGAGGTGGCCGCGCGCCACCACGCAGTGACACTTGGCGTTCGCCCGGAACATATCCGCGTGCAGCGCGGCAGCGTGGCCGCCGGCGGCGGCGACGCCTGGCAGGGCCGCGTGATCCAGGCCGAGCATCTGGGCAGCGACACCTTCGTCTATGTGGACATTCCGGGCGTGGGTACGGTCGATGCGCGCTGCACCGGCGATCTGCGCGTGCACATCGGCGAGACGGTGACCCTGATCCCGGACCCGGAGCACCTGCATCGCTTCGATGCGCAGCAACAGGCCATGCGCTGAGCGCGCCACTTCCCGCGTTGTTCCTCCCCGTTTTCGCCACTCCCCCACGATCAAGACCAGCAGGAGATATGCCGATGTATCTGGACAAGTTCAAACTCGACGGCCGCGTGGCGGTCGTCACCGGCGGCGGCCGCGCGATCGGCCTGGCGATTTGCCAAGCGCTGGCCGAAGCCGGTGCCAAGGTGGTCATTGCCGATCACGATGGCGACGTTGCCGAGCAAGGCCTGGCCACGCTGCGCAGCAAGGGCCTGGATGCGCAGGTCGTGCAGATGGACGTCACCGATTCGGCGCGCGTCACCAGCGTGGCCGATGCATTGAACGCGCAGTTCGGCAAGGTCGACATCCTGGTCAACAACGCCGGCATCGCCCGTAGCCAGACCCCGGCCGAAACGGTCACCGACGAGCACTGGCTCAACGTCATCGACGTCAACCTCAACGGCACGTTCTGGTGCTGCCGCGCGTTCGGCAGGCACATGCTGGATAGCGGCGATGGCGTGATCGTCAATGTCGGTTCGATGTCCGGCTTCATCGTCAACAAACCGCAGGCGCAGGCCTACTACAACGCCTCCAAGGCGGCGGTGCACCACCTGACCAAATCGCTGGCCGCCGAATGGGGCGCGCGCGGCGTGCGGGTCAACGCAGTCGCGCCGACCTACATCGCCACGCCACTCAATGCCTTCGTCAAGGAAGACCCGGCGATGTACGACGCCTGGATCGGCGGCACGCCGATGGGGCGGCTGGGCGAAGTGGAAGAAATCGCTTCGGTAGCGCTGTTCCTGGCCTCCCCTGCCGCCAGCCTGATGACCGGCAGTATCGTGCTGGCCGACGGCGGCTATACCTGCTGGTAAATCATGCAACCGACCAACGAGGCGATCTACATCGGCGTGGACGTGGGCACCGGCAGCGCCCGCGCCGGGCTGTTCGACGGGCGCGGCCAATTGCTCGGCACCGCGCGCCACGCCATCCAGACCTGGTACCTGCCCGGCGAGATGGTCGAGCAATCCTCGGCAGACATCTGGCAGGCCTGCGTGCAGGCGATCCGCGGCGCGCTGGCACAGGCCGGCGTGGACGCCGCGCGGGTGGCCGGCATCGGCTTCGACGCCACCTGCTCGCTGGTGGCGGCAGCCGCCGACGGCGGGCCGGTATGCATCAGTCCCAGCGGCCAGGCCGAGCGCGACGTGATCGTGTGGATGGACCACCGCGCCATCGCCCAGGCCGCGTCCATCAACGCCACCGACGAGCCGGTGCTGCGCTACGTGGGCGGGCAGATTTCGCCGGAGATGCAGACTCCCAAGCTGCTGTGGCTCAAGCAGCACCTGCCGGACAGCTACGCGCGCGCGGCGCACTTCTTCGACCTGGCCGACTGGCTGAGCTGGCGCGCCACCGGCAGCACCGCGCGTTCGCTGTGCACGGTGACCTGCAAGTGGACCTATGTGCAGCACGAAGGAGGCTGGAGCCGACGTTACTTCGAACGCATCGGCCTGGCCGAGCTGCTGGAGGATGCGGCCGCGCGGATCGGCAGCAGCGTGGTGCCGCCGGGCACGGCACTGGGCCAGGGGCTGACAGCACGCGCTGCCGACGAATTGGGCCTGCGTGCGGGCACTGCGGTGGGCGCGGCGCTGATCGATGCCCACGCCGGTGCCATCGGCACACTCGCCAGCCCGTCCGCAGATGGTCAGCCGATGCCGCTCACCGCGCGGTTGGCCTATATCTTCGGCACCTCGGCCTGCGTGCTGGCCAGCACGCAGGCGCCGTGCTTCACGCCCGGCGTGTGGGGGCCTTACGGCTCCGCACTGATCCCGGGGCTGTGGCTCAACGAGGGCGGCCAATCCGCCGCCGGCGTCGCAATCGACACCCTGGTGCGCTCGCATCCTGGCTATGCCGACGCCAACGCACAGGCGACCGCCGCAGGCCGCGATGTGCTGCAATGGCTGGAAGAGCGCGTGCTGGCGCGCGTTGGCACTGCATCCCAGGCCGCCGTACTGGCGCGCGGGCTGCACGTGCTGCCGGATTATCTGGGCAACCGCTCGCCCGATGCCGACCCCAACGCCCGCGCGATGATCGCCGGGCTGACCATCGACCACGACCTGCAAGGCCTGGAAGCGCTGTACGTGGCGGGCGTCTGCGGCCTGGGTTACGGGCTGGCCGACATCATCGATGCGCTGCGCGCGCAGGCAGTGACGTTCGACAGCGTGATCATGAGTGGCGGCGCCAGCCACAGCCGCCTGGTCCGCCAGCTGATGGCCGATGCCTGCGGCGTACCGGTACAGGTCGCGGCCACCGCCGAACCGGTGCTACTGGGTAGCGCGATGCTGGCCGCCGTGGCCAGCGGCGGTTTTGCCGATCTGCCGGCAGCGATGTCGGCGATGAGCGGCCTGGGCGCGAGCACCGCAGCGACGCCGGACGACATCGCACGCTTGCATGCCGCAAAGCGGCGCGGGTACCAGGCCATGCAGGCGCTGGACCGGCAGTTGCGGCGCGAGATGGCGCAGGTACTGGCCGACCAGGACTGCTGACGCCTGCTGCGCGCGAGCGCCTGGTGTCCAGCGGCGAATGGTGTCGCGAGAGCCACTGCAGTACTGGTCAAAAGCATTGGAACGGCAGCCGCGCCGGGAAAGCACGCAGGTGTGGGCAGTCAACTACAAAAGCGCGCCACGCGCGATCAGCGAGCGCGTGCAGCGGTTGGCGGCAGTGATCCTGCGGATCGCGCCTTCCCCAAAACGCAAACAGCCCGCACACGGCGGGCTGTCCGGTCAGCGTCGGCCACCGCGGTGGCCGGTGACGATCAGTCGTCGTTCTTGGACATGTCTTCGTCGGCCACCACTTCGGCGGCGGCCCATTCCAGCGCTTCGCGCTCGGCACGCTCGCGTTCGGCCTTCTCGACTTCATCGATCAGCGCGTTGTCGATCCGGCGGGCGGCGATCTCGCGCAGCGCCATCACGGTGGGCTTGTCGCTGGCGTCTGCGTTTTCGATCAACGGCTGCACGCCGTTGGCGAGCTGACGGGCGCGCTTGGAGGCCATCATGACCAGCTCGAAACGGTTGTTCACGACTTCCAGGCAATCTTCTACGGTAATGCGGGCCATGCGGGCTCCCGGCGACCAGCAACGGCCGCGCATCGAATGAGGGAAAGGGGGCGGAGTGTACGCCTGCGCGCCTGGGCGGGCAACCGGCGGTCATTCAGTTCGCTTTGGAATCAGTCACTTGGACCGGACCGATCAAGCCACATCGCTGCCCTGGTGCGCAGAACGGCCCCGCACGCCTGGCCGGCCGCCTGCCTGTGAACCACGGCGACGTGCCGGCCGAATGCCGATGTCCAGCTGCAGCGTCGTCGCTACGGTGGCATCGCCACTGGCCGCTCCCGCCCTGGCGCACCCGCAACTCAGTCCAGCAACGCCTGGATCAGGCCGGCATGCCGCTGCTGCTGCGCCTGCCGACGTAGCCGGCTGGCGGTGAAGATGGCGCACATCTCCGAGACCGCGGTGTCGAAAGTCTCGTTGATGATGACGTAATCGAATTCCTCGAAGTGCAGCATCTCTTCGCGGGCGGCGGCCAGGCGCTGCGCCATCACGTCCTCGCTGTCCTGGCCGCGCTTGCGCATGCGCTCGTCCAGCGCCTGTCGCGACGGTGGCAGGATGAACACGCTCACCGCATCGGGCACCTTCTGGCGTACCTGGCGCGCGCCCTGCCAATCGATCTCCAGCAGTACGTCGTGACCGGCCGCCAGCTGCGGCTCCACCGACTGCCGCGCAGTGCCCTTCCAGTCGCCATGCACCAGCGCGTATTCGAAGAAGTCGCCTGCTTCGATCATGCCCTGGAACTCGTCGGCCGACACGAAATGGTAGTGCTCGGCATGCCGCTCGCCCGGCCGCGGCGCGCGCGAAGTGAACGAGATCGACAAGGCGATCTTCGGGTCGCGCGCCAGGGTGGCGTTGACGATGCTGCTCTTGCCGGCGCCCGAGGGGGCCGCAACGATATAGAGGGTGCCGCGCATAGGTCAGGGATTCGTGATTGGGGAGTCGGGATTCGCGAACGGGCTGCGGACCGGTACCACCGGGGTCGACATGCTACCGGGATTGGACCCAGCCCGCAGATAACAGGGGCGTGCAGTTGCCCCATCCCGAATCCCGAATCCCCAAATCCCGGCTATTCGATGTTCTGCACCTGCTCGCGGATCTGGTCGATCAGCACCTTCAGATCCACCGCGGCGTTGGAGGTGCGGCTGTCCACCGACTTGGAGCCCAGCGTATTGGCTTCGCGGTTGAACTCCTGCAGCAGAAAGTCCAGCCGACGGCCGACCGGCTCGCGCTGCTTGAGCACCCGGCGGATTTCGGAAATATGGCTGGACAGGCGGTCCAGCTCCTCGTCCACATCGAGCTTCTGCAACCACAGCACCAGTTCCTGCTCGGCGCGGCCCGGGTCCACCGGATGCGGCAGATCGGCCAGGCGCGCAGCCAGCTTGACGCGCTGCCCCTCGCGAATCACCGGGATCAAGATGCGCACCTCGGCGGCGATGCGTTCGATCGCGTCCACACGTTCGCTGATCGCCTCGGCCAACTTGCCGCCTTCGCGCTCGCGCGCAACCACAAAACTGTCGACCACCTCATCGAGCAAGGCCAGCGCCTGCGCCTGCAGCGCCGGCGCATCCACGTCCTGCACCTGCAGGACGCCGGGCAGCTGCAGCAGATCGGTAAAGCCCACCTGCAACTTGGGAAACAACCCGTCCAGCCGCGTGGCCAGTGCACCCAGCTCGTGCAGCAGCGATTCGTTGACTGCCAGCGTCTGCGCGTTGTCCGGCGCGCGCAGGCGCAGCGTCAGGTCCAGCTTGCCGCGGCTGTTCTTGGCTGCCACGCGCTCGCGCAGCAACGGCTCCAGTGCACGCAGTTCTTCGGGCAGGCGCACGCCCACTTCCAGAAAGCGGTGGTTGACCGAGCGCAGCTCGCAACCAAGCGTGCCCCAGGGCGTGATGCGTTCGCCGCCAGCAAACGCGGTCATGCTTCGGATCATCGTCAATCCCGTACCGTCAAAGCGCGAATGGTACCCTAGCCGCCCACACCGGCCGGCTGCTGCCCGCCGTGCATTGGCGCCAAGACCCACCTCCCGACTTCCGGACTCATCGCATGACCTTTTCCCGTCCCAGCGGCCGCACGGCCGATCAGCTGCGCCCGGTGCGCATCGAACGCTCCTTCACCCGCCATGCCGAAGGCTCGGTGCTGGTGAGCTTCGGCGACACCCGCGTGCTGTGCACCGCCAGCGTGGAAAACCGCGTACCGAACTTCCTGCGCGGCAAGGGCGAAGGCTGGGTCACCGCCGAATACGGCATGTTGCCGCGCTCCACCCACACCCGCTCCGACCGCGAAGCCGCACGCGGCAAGCAGGGCGGGCGGACGCTGGAAATCCAGCGCCTGATCGGCCGCGCATTGCGCGCCTGCGTCGATCGCAACGCGCTGGGCGAGCGCACCATCACCCTGGACTGCGACGTGCTGCAGGCCGACGGCGGCACCCGCACCGCGGCGATCACCGGCGCCTACGTGGCGCTGGCCGATGCAGTGAACCTGCTGCTCAAGCGCGGCGACATCAAGAAGCACCCGCTGATCGGCGCGGTGGCCGCGGTGTCGGTGGGCATCTATCGCGGCGAGCCGGTGCTGGATCTGGATTACCCGGAAGACAGCGACTGCGATACCGACATGAATGTCGTGATGAACGATGGCGGCGGCTTCATCGAGCTGCAGGGTACCGCCGAAGGCCACGCGTTCCGCCGCGACGAACTCAATGCGCTGCTCGCCCTGGCCGAACGCGGCATGGGCGAACTGTTCGCACTGCAACGCGCTGCGCTGGCCGGATGAGCCGACGCATCGCCCTGACCACGCTGCTGGTCGCCGATTACGACGCGGCCATTGCCTGGTACACCGGCGCGCTGGGTTTCCAGGTGCTGCAGGACCGCCCGCTGGACGATGGCAAGCGCTGGGTGGTGATCGGCCCGGGCGGCGCACAGGATGCCGCGCTGCTGCTCGCGCAGCCGGGCGACGACGCCCAGCGCGCGCGCATTGGCGACCAGACCGGTGGGCGGGTGGATCATTTTCTCTACACCGACGACTTCTGGCGCGACCACGCGGCCATGCAGGCGTTCGGTGTGGAATTCCTGGAAACCCCGCGCGAGGAACCGTACGGCACGGTCGCGGTGTTCCGCGACCTGTACGGCACCAAGTGGGACCTGCTGGAGCCCAAGCAATGAAACACCTGGTCCTGGCCAGCGGCAACGCCGGCAAGCTGGAAGAACTGCGCGCCATGCTCGCCGACCTGCCGCTGCGCATCGTGGCGCAAGGCGAGCTCGGCGTGGAGGACGTGCCGGAAACCGGCCTGACCTTCGTCGAGAACGCGTTGATCAAGGCACGCCATGCCAGCGCGGTCACCGGCCTGCCGGCACTGGCCGACGACTCCGGCCTGATCGTCGATGCGCTTGGCGGTGCGCCCGGCCTGTACAGCGCGCGCTATGCGGGCAGCCCGACCGATGCACAGGCCAACAACGCCAAGTTGCTCGACGCCATGCGCGAGGTGCCGGCCGAGCGCCGCAGCGCGCGCTTTTATGCAGTGATCGTGTTGCTGCGTCACCCGGAAGATCCGCAACCGCTGATCGCCGAAGGCAGCTGGGAAGGCGTGATCACCACGCAACCGCGCGGCGATGGCGGCTTTGGCTACAACCCGGTATTTCTGGACCCGGCCTACGGCCTGACGGCCGCGGAAATGGACAGCGACCTGAAGAACCGCCTGAGCCACCGCGCAGTGGCGCTGGCCACGCTGCAGCACAAACTGCACGCGCTGGCGCTGTAACGGACGATCTCACGCAGTGCCCGACCTGATCCCGCCCCCGCTATCGCTGTACGTGCACCTGCCCTGGTGCGTGCGCAAATGCCCGTACTGCGATTTCAACTCGCATGCGGCCAAGGGCGTGCTGCCGTTCGAAGAGTATGTGGATGCATTGATCCGCGACCTGGATGCGGACCTGCCGCTGGTGTGGGGGCGTGTGGTGCATTCGGTGTTCTTCGGCGGCGGTACGCCCAGCCTGTTTCCGGCCGAGGCGATCGACCGCTTTCTGCAGGCCGCCGCCGCGCGGCTGCGGTTTGCGCCAAACCTGGAAATCACCCTGGAAACCAATCCAGGCACCGCTGAACATGGCCGCTTCGAGCACTACCGTGCAGCCGGCGTGAACCGCCTGAGCTTCGGCGTACAGACCTTCGACGATGTGGCGTTGCAGCGGCTGGGCCGCATCCACGACAGCGCCGACGCCGAGCGTGCGATCAAGCTGGCGCAGGACGCCGGCTACGACAATTTCAATATCGACCTGATGTATGCGCTACCCGAGCAGACGCTGCTGCAGGCCGAGCACGATCTTGAACGCGCCTTCGCGCTGCAGCCCACCCACATGTCGCATTACCAGCTCACGCTGGAGCCGAACACGGTGTTCTTCGCGCGGCCGCCCACCGGCATTCCCGACGACGACGCGGCCTGGGATATCCAGGAACATTGCCAAGCGATGCTCGCCGACGCCGGCTACGCGCAGTACGAGGTCAGCGCGTACGCCAGGCCCGGGCGGCAATGCGCGCACAACCTCAACTACTGGCGCTTCGGCGATTACCTGGGCATCGGTGCCGGTGCGCACGGCAAGATCAGTTCCGGTGCGCAGCAACACGTGCTGCGTCGCTGGAAGCACAAGCATCCGCAAAGCTATCTGGCCAGTGCCGGCACTGCCGCATCCATCGGCGGCGATGAAATCGTGCCGCAGCAGCGCTTGCCGTTCGAGTACATGCTCAATCTGCTGCGGCTGCACGAAGGCTTTCGCCTGGGCGATTTCGAGGCATCGACCGGCCTGGCTGCCGCAGCCATCGCTGCGCCGGTGGCGCGTGCCGTGGCGCAGGGCTGGCTGATCGAGCAGCACGGGCGCGTGGTACCCACCGAGCTGGGCCGCCGCTTTACCAACGATGTGGTCGAGCTGTTCCTGAGCTGACCGCACACCGCCCTGCGGGCGCTGTCGACCACACGCTGACGCGACCACTGGCGAGGTCTGGCGTCGGCGCACTCAGCTGTCGACGCACACGCGCACGACATCCACGCGTCGAGCGCCAGCGCCCACAGGGTCGCTGCCCGGTGGGAAAACATGCTACATAGCTCACGCTTCGCATCGAGCCCGCCCTCCCGGATGTCCACGCCCGTTTCTTCCCTGCAGCCCACACGCAGCGGCCCGATCGCCGAGGCGCCCGTGTCCGCGCGTGGCCGGCGCCTGCTCGACATGCTGCATGCACACTGCGTGCAGGCGCTTGGTGGCCCGCTGCGGTTGACCATCGTCGAGCTGGAACGCGCGCTGCTGCATCAGGCCGAACATGCGCGCAACAGCCAGATCCAGGCCGACACCTATGCGCAGATGCGCGGGCTGCGCGATCATATCGACCAGTTCCCGCACCTGTTCCTGCAGCACCTGGCGCAGGATCTGGCAACGCTGCGCGATCGTCCCAGCCTGGCACCGCCCGCCGAAACGACCGCTCAGCCGCAGATGCTGACCCTGGTGGAAGACACCGATATCGACCGCGATATCGTGCTCAGCGACATCGCCCGGCGCGAAACCTCGCGCCGGGCCGATGCGCTGCAGTTGCTGGCGCAGCGGCTGGCGGTGATCGGCGCGGTGCCGGAGTTCGAGCTGGATGCGTTGCCGCTTGGTCCCTACGCGCTGTGCCGGATCGTGCGCGAGTGCGGCCAGACCCTGGGCCTCAATCTGGATGGCCAGCTGGCGCTGTACAAGGTGTTCGAGCACCAGGTGATGGATCGCCTCGGCGATATGTACGAGCGCGCCAACGGCACGCTGGCCCAGGAAGGCATCCTGCCCGGGCTGATCTACCACCCGTATCTGGTCAAACCCACGCAGGTGCAGACACGTCGCACCCTGCCGGGCAGCGCAGCTGCACCCAGGCAAGCCGCCCCCTCCGGCACACAAGGCGCGCAACGCAGTCCGCGCCCGGCCACCGCCTGGGCCGGCCACTCCGCGCCAACCGCATGGCAGAGCGCGCTGCTCGATGCGCAGGGCACTTCCGCGGTTGCGCCGATCGCATCGGCAACCGCGCAAGCGGCCTCACCCGCACTGGACGATGTGGCCCACGCGCTGGGCGGCTTGATGTCCTCGGCCCGCCAGTCGCAGGCGGCGGGCGGCGCTCGTGTCCAGCAGGGCGGCGCGCCGGGCAGCCTTGCGCAGGCTGCGGCGGCGCAAGCGCATGCGCACCCCGCTGGCCCGGCGCCGGTCAGCGTGCCAAAGGCAGCGCTCGGCCAGGCGTTGGCCAGCCTGCAGGGCGCACTGAGCGCACAGGCCGCTGCAACGCCGCAGGCCGCCGGTATCGATGCGGTGCAGCGTCAGGTATTGGAGCTGTTGCGCGCCGAGCACGGTGCACAGGCCGCGCTATCGCCGCAGGACAACGACACCTTCGATCTGCTCGGCCTGCTCTACGCGCAGATGCAGCGCGAAGTACGCGAGCACACGCCTGCTCAGGCCCTGCTCGCCAAGCTGCAGGTGCCGGTGGTGCGCGCCGCCTTGGCCGACACGCATTTTTTCGTGCGCGACCAGCACCCGGTGCGCGAGTTGCTCAACACCGTGGCCGAGTCCGGCGCGGTCTGGCTGGGCGAGGACGATGTCGACCCACAGCTGCTGCACAAGCTGGGCAACGCGGTCGACCGGATCGTCCACGACTACCAGGGCGACGAGGCGGTGTTCGCCGCCGCCAACGACGATATCCAGACGCATCTGCGCAACCTGGCGCGCAAGGCCGAGGTGGCCGAGCGCCGGCATGTGGATGCCGCACGCGGCAAGGAACGGCTGGAATCGGCCAAGCAGCAGGCGCAGGCGCGCATCGAGCAACTCTGCCAGGACAGCGCGCCGCCGCGCTTCGTGCAATCGCTGCTGCGCCAGGCGTGGTCGGACGTGCTCACGCTCACCTTGCTGCGGCAGGGCGAGCAATCGCCCGAATGGGACGAGCGCCAGGCGCTGACCGCACGCATCGCCGAGGTCACCTGCCGCAGCAAGGGACTGCCGACCGACATCGCGCTGGGCACCGATGTCGAAACGGCGTTGCTGCAGGTCGGCTATCACCACGATGAAGCGGCCGCGATCGCGCGGCGCCTGTCCACGCCCGGTGGCGACGACGAGCTCACCTCGCGCACCGAACTCACCGCCAAACTCAAGGCGCGTGCACGCCTGGGCGACCAGGGCGACGCCGCCACGCGCGAGCCCGCCACCACGCCGCGGACGCCTGACGAGGAAGCCTGCTACGTGCAACTGCGCAGCCTGCCCTTCGGCACCTGGTTCGAATTCGTGATCAATCAACAAGGCGATCTGCGCCGGCAACGCCTGTCCTGGTACAGCCCGATGACCGGCAACGCGTTGTTCGTCAATCAGCGCGGGCAAAAACTCGGCGAGCAATCGCTCGATGGCCTGGCGCGGCTGATGGCCAGCGGCCAGGCGCGCTTGCTGGTGGAAGAAAAGTCGCGGTTGATCGATCGCGCCTGGCACGCCACCGTGCGCACGCTGCGCAGCCTGGCCGGCCATTCCTCCGATGAGGCATCCGCATGATCCAGGACACCCGCCGCGCGCCGCGCCGCCAGCCCAGCGACCTGGTGCCGGTGATCGACATGCTCAGCGAAGCGCAGATCGGCCGGGTCGGCAACGTCTCGGAAACCGGCATGCTGCTGCTGGCCTCGGTTCCGTTGCACGACGACGCGCTGTACCAGCTGCGTTTCAGCCTGCCCGAACGCATCGGCCGCGCCACCGAAATCGATGTCGGCGTGCATCTGCTGTGGTCCGAAGCGGCGCATGCGCCGGGGCAGGCCTGGGCCGGCTTTCGTTTCCTCAGCATGTCCGAGCCGCATCGCCAGCGCCTGCGCGCCTGGATCGCCGAAGAACACATGGTCGGCTGACCGATTCACAGGGTTTGCGGCAAACTTGCGGCCTGCCCTGCACCGCCGACCGAGTTCCGCATGACCCAGCTTTCCATGAGCCGCCTGTATTCCGACCACCTGCGTACGCTCAGCGCGCGCGCCGATGAGGCGTTGCAGCGCGGCGGCTTCGATCACCTGGTGGTGCCCAGCGGCACCACGCATTACCAGGTGTTCGACGACCGCGATTACCCGTACGCGGTCAACCCGCAGTTCAAGAGCTGGGTGCCGCTGACGCGCACACCCGACAGCTGGCTGATCTACACCCCGGGCCAGCGCCCGACGGTGATCTTCTATCAACCGTTCGACTACTGGCACGTGGTGCCCGACGCCCCCGGCGGCTGGTGGGTGGAGCACTGCGACATCCACATCATCCGCACTCCGGACGAGGCCTTGAAGCTGCTGCCCGCGCGCAGCGAGCGCTGCGCCATCCTCGGCGAGGCGCGCAGCGCCTTGGGCGCCTACGTGCCGAACAACCCGCAGCCGGTCATCGATTACCTGGACTACCAGCGCGCCTTCAAGACACCGTACGAACTGGCACTGATGCGTATCGCGCAGCAACTGGCGGTGCGTGGACACCGTGCGGCCGAAGCGGCGTTTCGCGCTGGCCAGAGCGAATTCGGCATCCACATGGCCTACTGCGCGGCCGTGGGCCAGGATGCCAACGCGCTGCCGTACGGCAACATCATCGCGCTCAACGAACACGGTGCGGTGCTGCACTACACCGAGCTGGGCCAGCACGCCCCGCAACCGCTGCGCAGCTTCCTGATCGACGCCGGCGCGTCGGCAGACGGTTATGCAAGCGACATCACCCGCACCTACGCCGCCGACACCGGCAGCGAATTTCAGGCGCTGATCGACGCCGTCGATGCCGCCCAGGTGCGCATGGGCCAGAGCGTGCGTGCCGGGGTGGATTACAAGCAATTGCATGTGGACGCGCATCTGGCGCTGATGGGCATCCTCAAGGAGTTCGGCATCCTCACCGTGTCGGCCGAAGCCGCGCTCGCCACCGGCGTCAGCGCTGCGTTCTTCCCGCATGGCCTGGGCCACCTGATCGGCTTGCAGGTGCACGATGTGGCCGGTTTCGCCGCCAGCGACCGCGGCGGCCGCATCGAACGCCCGGCGGGCCACCCGTACCTGCGCCTGACCCGCGTCCTGGAACCCGGCATGGTGGTGACCATCGAGCCCGGCGTGTACTTCATCGACATGCTGCTGGACGAGGTCAAAAAGAACGGCCACGCCGCCAGTGTCGACTGGCAGCGCGTCGCGCACTTCAAGCCCTACGGCGGCATCCGCATCGAAGACGAGGTGGTGTGCACCGATGACGCACCGGAAAACCTGACCCGCCCGGTCTTTGCCGCACCTTAAGATTGCATTGCACAGCACGGAGCATCGCCATGAACGATCCACGCCAGACCTCGCACCCGGACCACCCGATGTATCAGCAGATCGAACGCGGCGTGCATGCGATCGACGCCGCGCACGGGCGCGCCCCAGACCAGACCAGCGCGCGACTGACCGCTGCCTTGCTGCCATTGGCGAAGGAAGGCGGGCTGTCGCGCGTGGATCACGTACTGATGAGCGAAGCGAACAAGACCGGCGTGCATGGCGGAGAAAACGTGTTTGTCGTGCAGGGCGACCCCGCCAACCCGGCACATGTGCGCGCGCACATGAAAACCGAGCAGGCGCTGGCCACGCCCGAAGAACAGTCATTCGAGCGTGCGCGGCAGATCGCCGCACCTGGCGAGGCGTTGCAACAGCCACAGCGCACGCAGACGCCGCAGCTGGGCCAATGAGCCCGCCGGCGCGTCGTGCTGGCGGCGCGCCTGGCAAGGCCACCTCGGCCGCGCACGCGCTGCCTTGGACACACGCTTGGCGCGTATCACCAAGGGCGGCTGGCACCACGTAGCGAGCAGCGGTCAGGTGGGTGCGGGCGGCGCACTCGGAACCGATGCATACGAGGGGTACATGCCGCACAGGGCACTGGCCGCGCTCGCCTGGCGGCTGCACACCAGTTGTTGGCGGCTCTACTGTGCATTGCGCACCTTGAGGTCCTGGTGCGGTTGCGCCGGCCAGCCTGCCGCTTGCGGTCATGCATCGCCATGCCAAGCGTCCTGCACCTCGGTGACGGTGCGGACGGCAAGGAGACTGGCACTTCCGACAATCGATCCGTCAGCAATTACACGAGAACGCCGGCCATCTCCGCTTCGATCTCGTCGGCGCTGCGCGCAAGCGCATCGGTGAGCACGCGATGGCCATCGGCGGTGATCAGCACATCGTCCTCGGTGCGGATGCCGATGCCGCGCCACCTGGCATCCACGCTCGTATCGTCGGCCGAGACATAGAGCCCCGGCTCGATGGTGAACACCATCCCGGGCTCCAGCAGCCGCGATTCGCCGGCCAACCGGTAATCGCCGACGTCGTGGACGTCCAGGCCCAGCCAATGCCCGGTCTTGTGCCGATAGAAGCGCTTGTACTGCTCCTCGGCGATGTTGCGCTCCAGCTTGCCCTTGAGCAGGCCCAGGCGCAGCAGCCCCTCGGTCAGGGTTTCCACCGCAGCCAGATGGCCGGCCTCGTATGCCACGCCCGGGCGTGCCTGTGCGAGCGCGGCCGCCTGCGCAGCGCCGACCAGATCGTGCAACGCGCGCTGCGCGGGTGTGAAGCGGCCATTGACCGGAAAGGTACGGGTGATGTCGGCCGCATAGCCGCGGTATTCGGCACCGGCATCGATCAGCGCCAGGTCGCCGTCGCGGCTACGCGCGTTGTTGGCACGGTAATGCAGCACGCAGGCGTTGCTGCCGGTGCCGACGATGCTGCCGTACGCCGGCCACGCATCGGCAGCGCGGAACACGCGCTCGACCTCGGCCTGCAACTCGTATTCGTACAGGCCCGGACGCGCCAGCCGCATCGCCGCACGATGCGCGCGCACGCTGATATCGGCGGCCTGCTGCATCAATGCGATCTCGTCGCGCGATTTGAACAGCCGCTGCTCGTGCAGCAGATGTCCCAGCTCAAGGAATTCGTGCGGCGGCTGCGCGCCATGACGCACCTGCTCGCGCACCCGCTTGAGCCAGCCGATCAGCTTGAGATCGAAATCGACATCGCGTCCGAAATGGTAATAGACCCGGCTGCGGCCTTCCAGCAGGCCCGGCAGGATTTCGTCCACATCGTAGATGGGGTACGCATCGTCCATGCCATAGCGTTCCACCGCCCCTTCCTGGCCCTCGCGCGGGCCATCCCAGGCTTCGCGCTCGGCGTCGCGCTCGCGGCAGAACAGGATCGCCTCACCATGCTTGCGGCCGGGCACCAGCACCAGCACCGCTTCCGGCTCGGGAAACCCGCTCAGATACCAGAAGTCCGAATCCTGCCGGTACGGGTAATGGGTGTCGTGGCTGCGGATGCGTTCCGGCGCGGCCGGCAGGATCAGGATGGCCTGCTCGCCGGCCATTTGCATGAGCTGCTTGCGCCGGCGCGCGTATTCGGCCGCGCCGATCCCGGTGAGCTTTTTCATGGCGGTGCAGCCGATCAGTTCAGGCGTTGACGGAACCGCGGCCCCATCACGCAGTCGCCATGCAGCAACAGCACCGCCACGCGCACGAATTCCTCGATCTCGGCCAGCGCGGTGTCGTCTTCTTCGCCGGCATCGAAGTCGTCGCTGGACGCCTGCGCCAGACGCGCCAGATCCTGCAACGCCTCCTCTCCCTCTTCGCTCAGCGCCGGGCGCTGTTGCGCGGCCAGCCCGAAGCCGCCCAGAAACGCGCGGCACCAGTCGAACAAGGCATCGGTGCGCGCCGGCAGCGGGGCGCCGTCTTCGACCAGCAGCAGCTCGAAGGCGAAATCGCGATCTTCCAGCTGCGCCACGGTGGCCTGGCGCAGCCGATCCAGCGCGCCGCCCTGCTTGGGCGAGACCTGCGTGGCGTCGGCCAGGATGCGCGCCAGCCAATCGCCGCTGTCGGCGCCGCCGCCGGACAGCCATCCGCATAATCCGCCATGCAACTCCGCCGCAGAGGACGCCAGCGCGAGCTGACGACTTTCAGTTTGCACAGCGGTTACGTCAGGCAGATCCATCGAGTCATCCAGGCTAGGGGCAGAAGGCACCCGCGCGGGCGGGCGATCAGACCTGCCAGTGTACCAAGGCACCCCGCGTCGGCCGCTACCGCGACGTTCCATGCAGCGTTCCACGCACGCTGTTCCGGGCCGGCGCGACCCGGACCGAGGCCCTGGCGGGCTTGGCCTGACGGCGCGCAAGCGGGCCCTCATTCGGCGCTTGACCGCCGCGCGCGCGCGCCCCTATCGTGAGCGCATGGACAACGCCGCCGCCCTCGCCCAGATCCGCGCACTTGCCGCCCGCGTGGAAGCGCTGGTCGAGCGGACTCAACGGCTGACCGACGAAAACCGCAGCCTACGCCATCAACAGGAGCAGCTGATCGGCGAACGTTCGCAGCTGCTGACCAAGAACGAGCAGGCGCGCTCGCGGGTGGAAGCGATGATCGTGCGGTTGAAGTCACTGGAGCAGCACACGTGAGCACCACCGAGCCGGTCAGCGTGCGTATTCTGGATCGTGAATACACGGTTGGCGTCACTGCCGACGAGCGCGAGAGCCTCACCGCCGCAGCGCGGCTGCTGGATCTGCGCATGCGTGAGATCCGCGGCAGCAACCGGATGGCCGCAGTGGATCGCGTCGCCGTGCTGGCCGCACTCAATCTTGCGCACGAGCTGCAGCAGTTGCGCGATCAGCAGGCGCTCTACGATCGCGAACTGGCCAATACGCTCGACACCTTGAATCGCCGTCTGGACAGCGTTGCCGACACGCCACGTTGAGGCGTACGTCGCACTGCCGTCGCAAAGATGAACTTTGCAGGGCGCGCGCCGACGAATGGGCTAGCCATCGCGCAACAGAGGTCTATAATTCGCCTGCGTTCTCTGCTGTAAACGACAGCGTGCAAAACATTCGCCTTGTCCCTTAATTACGACCACGGGGGCGCGACGAAGCCGGGTGTGCAAGTCCGCCTTGTAGCGGGAAGCCCGATGGCCTCACAACGTCCCCACTTGAACCCCGGGTTCAAGGTCGTTTCGCCCGCATCGTCATGGCGGAGAATGCAAATCTGAAACGGCGCCTTCGGGCGTCGTTTCTTTTTGTACGTCCGGTCCTCGTCTTTTTACGCATCCATCGCTTGCAGTTGCGGGCGCAGGCACGACGTGATGCGTTGCGATCTGCGTTAGCGCGCCATTTGCGCCCGCGCAGAGACGCGTTGGCGTACGCGCACGCCGCTTGGCAGCGCAACGCTGCGATGCGTCGCTGGAGTGCCGCGGCCACCACCCACCGACACCGTGCCGGCGTCGTAGCTGCACGAACCGGAGCCCAATGCCACCGAATCGGTACCAGTGCGGTGCATGCGCCCTGCATCGTGTATTTGGTCGTGGCCGCGCCTGAACTCACCCCCCGTTCGTCAATGCGATCCCTCCTGACGCCAGTTGGCGTATCCGCACCACCTGCTCTTCCGGTGACGACGCCAGAGCCTTGCCGCGCGCTGCGATCGAACCCATCGCGCCCACGCACTCCTGCGGGGAGGGGAGAGGTGCGATGGTGAGAGCATGTGCATGGCGCCCGCGCATGGCGTCGAGTCAGCCATGCAATGACGCGACATCCCATGAGAGTAATGCCTGTCGCGACACATCCGAAAAGTGCAGCTCGCAAAGACGCGGTGGACCACCGGCGCGCTACTCCGGCCGCACTGCTAGGCAGGTGGACGCCCGCCACCGACAATATGCCTCCCTCACCGCTGCGAGACACCGATGACCGAGGACCGAGAGGCGTTGCGCCAGCAATTGCGCGCGCAGCGGCGCAGCCTGCCGGCCGCGCAGCGTCTGGCCGCTGCCGATGCATTGGCCGAGCGCTTGCTGGCGCTGCCGTTTGCGCCGCAAACCGGCGCGGTGGCCGGATATTGGGCGATGGATGGCGAGATCGCGTTGCATCGCTGGCAACTGAGCCTGCCGGCCGGAGTGCGTTATTGCCTGCCGGTGCTGGACGGGAGCATGTTGCGCTTTGCGCCATGGCGACCGGGCCAGGGCCTGACCAGCAATCGCTATGGCATTCCCGAGCCGGACGTGGAGCGTGCCGATACGCTTGCCCCTGAAGAGATGGCGTTGGTGGTCACGCCGCTCACCGGCTTCGACGCCGCGTGTCGGCGGCTGGGCATGGGGGGCGGCTGGTATGATCGCAGCTTCGCGTTCCGGCATCGCCAGGCGCCGCCGCCCTGGCTGGTCGGCGTCGGCTTCGCCGCGCAGCAGGTGCCTGCCTTGCCGACCGAATCCTGGGACGTGACGGTGGATGCCATCTGCACCGAACACGCCACCTTCCTGAAAGACGACACCGTTACCGTATGACTGCCCGCAAGCGCTACTGGTTGATGAAGTCCGAGCCGGACACGTTTTCCATCGATGATCTGGAGCGCGTCGGCACCGAGCCGTGGAACGGCGTGCGCAATTACCAGGCGCGCAACTTCATGCGCGATGGCATGCATGTGGGCGACGGGGTGTTTTTCTATCACTCCAACTGCAAGGTGCCCGGCATCGTCGGTCTGGCCAGGGTGGCCAGCGCGGCCTACCCGGACGACACCCAGTTCGACCCCAGGTCCGATTACCACGACCCCAAGGCCAACCGCGAAGATCCGCGCTGGATGCTGGTGGACGTGGCCTTCGAGCGCAAACTCAAACGCACGATTTCGCTCGATGAGATCAAGCAGCACGCCGATGCGCTGGGCGAAGGCTTCCCGCTGATCGCCCGCGGCAACCGGCTTTCGATCCTGCCGGTCACCGCTGCGCAGTGGAAATTGTTGCTGGCGATGGAGTAGCCGTGATTGGGGATTCGGCATTGGGGATTCGCCCATCGCCGCCCCGCGTGACCTGCTCTTGCCAATCCCTAATCCCCAATCACTAATCCCGAGCTCTCACCCATGTCCGAAGCAAAACGCCTGGCCGCCGAGAAGGCGATCGATTACGTGGAAGACGGCATGATCGTCGGTGTCGGCACCGGGTCGACGGTGGCCTACTTCATCGATGCGCTGGGTCGCATCGGCCATCGCATCAAGGGGGCGGTGTCCAGTTCCGAACAGAGCACCGCACGCCTGCGCCAGCACGGCATCGAGGTACTGGATCTCAACCACACCGGCAACCTGTCGCTGTACGTGGACGGCGCCGACGAGTGCGACCCGAACCGCTGCCTGATCAAGGGCGGCGGTGCAGCGTTGACGCGCGAGAAGATCATTGCCGAAGCCAGCGAGCGCTTCATCTGCATCGTGGACCCGAGCAAGCAGGTACCGGTGCTGGGCAAGTTTCCGCTGCCGGTGGAAGTGATTCCGATGGCGCGCAGCCTGGTCGCCCGCCAGATCCTGGCGCTGACCGGCGGCCAGCCGGTGTGGCGCGATGGCGTGGTCACCGACAACGGCAACGTGGTGCTGGATGTGCACAACCTGCAGATCACCGACCCGGTGGCGCTGGAGCGCAGCTTGAACCAGATCCCCGGCGTGGTCTGCGTTGGTTTGTTCGCGCGCCGCCCGGCCGATGTGGTGATCGTCGGCGGCGAACCGCCGCGCGTGCTCTGACTCGACTCACCGCTGCCAGCTAGAGGCGCGGGGCGTTCTGCGGCATGAATGCCGCAGACACGTGGATTGGGGCATGTCCCGTGCCGCTCGGCGGCAAGGGGCCAGCCGCCAGGCCGCAAGTCAGTCACCTACTCGGCCTGGACGCCTGCGCAAGACGCGCGCGCAGCGATGCACCGGCTTGACGCGCGCCGGTGCATGACAGAAGGTGCGCCATCCCTCGCCCCGCCGGTATGCCGCATGCGCCCTGTCCGCTTCCTCGTTCTTGCATGTCTGATCCTGCTCGGCGGCTGCGCCAGCAGCGGCTCCTGGGTGGAACTGGCCGGCACGCGCTATCAGGTGGAGCTGGCGCAGAACGCAGCCGACCGCACCAAGGGGCTGATGTTCCGCGATGCCATGGACGAAGATCGCGGCATGCTGTTCATCCACGACCGCCAGGAACCGATGGCGTACTGGATGAAAAATACCAAGATCGCGCTGGACATCCTGTATTTCGACAACCAGCGCCGGCTGGTGTCCCAGCAGCGCGACGTGCCGCCGTGTTCGGCCGGCGATGCCTGCCCGCCCTACCCCAGCAGGGCGCCGGCCCGCTATGTGCTGGAGCTCAATGCCGGCCAGGCGGCCAAGCTCAACCTGCAGGACGGGACCGAGCTTGTTTTCAGCCCGGATATTCCCAAGCTGAAGTGATTCACAGCGATGCGGTGTCTCCTGTCAGGAAGTACCGGACTTGAACCCCGCGCCGCTTGCCGACACTCTGTCGGCATGGTCGACATGCTCCCACTTCCCCATTGGACCGCGCTCGCCAGCCTGGACGACGATGCGGTGCCGTTGATGTCCACCGCGCTGCTGATCGCGCGCGACGAATATCCGCAGCTGGACGCCGAGTTGTACGACATGCTCGTGCAGAGCCACGTCGAGCACTTGCGCCGCGAGGTGGATGCGATCGATCTGTGGCCATTGAAGATGGCGGCGGTCAATCGCTACCTGTTCGACGAGCTGGGCTATTCGGGCAATCACGACGAGTACTACGACCCGCGCAACAGCTATCTCAACCAGGTGTTCGAGCGCCGGCTGGGCAACCCGATCTCGCTGGCGATGGTGCAGATCGAAGTCGCCCGGCGCCTGGGCATCCCGCTGGCCGGGGTGTCGTTTCCCGGCCATTTCCTGGTCCGGCTGCCGGTGGACGACGGCGTGCTGGTGATGGACCCGTTCAATGGCGGCCGCCCGCTGGGCGTGGACGAGTTGCGCGAACGCGCGCGTCCGCACCTGGGCGGCGAAATTCCCGACGACCGTGCCCTGGCGCAGATCCTCGACCCCGCCCCGCACCGGGCGATCCTGATCCGCATCCTGCGCAATCTGCACGGCGTCTACGCCGATGCCGAACACTGGGACCGCGCCGCACGCAGCGCCGACCGCATCCTGAAGCTGGTGCCCGACCAGCCCGAAGCGCTGCGCGACCGCGGCATGGCGTATCTGCACCTGGGCCACCGCAACGGTGCCCGGCATGATCTGTCGCGTTATCTGCTGCTCAATCCCGGCGCCCAGGATGCTGCAAACCTGCACGAGCATCTGGTGGAATTGAACAGTCAGCGCGCCCGGGCGCACTGACTGTTGCTGTCAGGAAACCATTCAAGGCGCTACTGGGGTTTACCCTGAGGAGACCTTGGCACCTGATAGGAGGTTATATACTCTCCATTCGCACCATATATAACCAATATATTATAGTTAGCGTCACTGTAAACCACCTGCGCACTACAAGGACAGTTTGCCTGAGCTGTCAGCATTCCGTTCGATTGCGCCATACCACCCTGTGCACTGGTTCCTATAGGCAGTTGAGATGCTGCACCTGGCACAAGGGATAACACTGCTAACACATCGTTGTTAAGAGCGTTAATCTGAACGAATTTAAGACCCGCCTTCTCGAAAACATACACTTTAAACAGCGGCGACAGGCTTAGATTTGCCTTGCCAGCCGGCAACCGCTCACCCATGCCCTGAATCAGGGACTGCTGGCCAGTGGTGGAACCAATCGCCCCGAATGGCACTGCAAAGGCCAAGGCAAACATCGCCGCACGCATCGATACCTTCAACATAAAAATCCTTTTAGTATTGAAATGATTTCGGAGAATTGCGCATGAACAGGACCAACCGAGAAGCAATCATGGTTCTGGCAGACATTATTGGCTGCCCACGCAAGCTACTCTTCTAAAATTCGTATTTCAACCTCCCCACATGAAATTCTTAGCCAAGAAGATAATTCCATTATTCTTCAGAGATAAGATCAATAAAATTCTCTGACCGGCATCTCTTCAGTCAATCTCCACCATCTCGAAGTCGTCCTTGGTCACGCCGCAGTCCGGGCAGGTCCAGGTCTCGGGCACGTCTTGCCAGGCGGTGCCGGGGGCGATGCCTTCTTCGGGGATGCCGTCGGCCTCGTGGTAGAGAAATCCGCAGACCACGCACATCCAGGTGCGGTAGGTGGTGGTGGATGTGTCGCTCATTGGATAATCGCGGTCACGCAACGGTGGGCCTGCATTGTCCCATCCCACCCACCTCTTTCGGAAGCGCTGTCATGCCCAACCGCCTCAACGTCCGCGGCGTTTACCTGATCACTCCCGATGAGCCCAACACCCAGCGCCTGCTGCTGCGCACCGCACCGTTGCTGCCTGCGATCGCCTGGCTGCAATACCGCAACAAGCAGGCAGACACGGCCCTGCGGCTGCGCCAGGCAAGCGCGCTGCGCGAGGCCTGCGCGGTGCACGGAGTGCCGTTGATCATCAATGACGATGCGCAGCTGGCCGCGCAGGTCGGTGCGCAGGGCGTGCATCTGGGCGAGGACGATGGCGATGTGCCGGCGGCACGCGCGCTACTGGGCGAGCAGGCGATCATCGGGGTGTCGTGCTACGACGAGATCGATCGCGCCCGCGCCGCAACTGCCGCAGGTGCCAGCTACGTGGCCTTCGGTGCGTTTTTCCCGACCACGACCAAGGTGACGACGCGTCGTGCCACGCCTGCGTTGCTACAGCAAGCTGGAGAGTTGGGGGTGCCACGGGTGGCGATTGGCGGCATCACGGCGGCGCAGGTGCCCGCGTTGGTTGCAGCAGGTGCCGAGTTGGTTGCAGTGGTCAGTGGCGTGTACGCCGCGCCGGATCCGGTTGCAGCAGTGCAGGCATATCGGGCCGGGTTTGCGCGGTAGCGTGGCTGGCAGACGACAGCGCTGCCCTCGACACGTGCTGTCCAAGACGCCAGACGCAAGACCATGAAGATTCCGAGTCGTAACGATGTTTTATGCAGTCGGAAGCTCAGGTCAAAAGCTTGGTCAGTCGAGGGCGCGGCGCCCTCACCGCTTGCGGGACACGCCGTGAATCCGTCCGTGGAGGCTCGGTGGCGGCATCCATGCCGCCACACGGTCCCGCAATCGGTAAGGACACCGCACCATAGAGCCTGCAGGTCACTTCGTTGAAAGCCTGCCTGTTGCTCGGCTTGCGTTAGGAAGCTGATCGGACCCGGCGTCATCCAAACAATGCAGGTCATGCACTGCTTGCACCATGCATACCGACACTCTCGACTGGTCCTTGCCCGCCTACCGTCGCGGGACCTTGCGCGGCATGGATGCCGCGTAAGAGCCTACAGGGGCGTACTTGCGGCGTGTCCCGCGATGGCAGGCGGGCAAGGGCCCTGCAGCCAAACCACAGTTCAACCGCTCTGCAAGTGATCTGTCCGCATCATCCACCCCACTCAAGACAACCGAATGATCGAGTCGTCGCATCGGATAGATGCAGGCAAAGCTCAGTGGACCGAGGGCGCGCTGCCCTCGCCGCACCAGAATGTTGATCGTGACCCGGTAAAAAGGTCGCGCGGGTCGCGTGTCTTATCAAGGCCATTGAAGCTGATTGAAGTCCCATCACCGCAAAAAAAAGCAGCGACGCGTGCCATCACGCGTCGCTGCTGGTTTTGACTCCGTCGCCTGACGCGATTAGAAGTCGTAGCTCAGCGTCACCCGGCCCGAGCGCGGCGCCTGGTAGGCCACGACCTGATCCCAGAGCGGGTTGGTGGTGTTGTCGGGCAACTGCGAGAACGGGTAGATGTTGGTCGCGGTCCGCTCGTTGGTGATGTTGAACACATCCAGGCGCAGCGCCAGCTTGCCGTCGGCGAACGCCGGCTTGTAGGTCACGCCCATGTCGAGCTGGGCGATCCAGCCCAGGCGGCCCTGCGAGCCCGGAGGCGATGCACTGCCGGTGCCGGTTTCCGGGTTGTAGCAGTAGTGGTACGGCCCGCCGGTGATCGCACTGCCGCCGTAACCGGCCGGATCGCGGCCGCTGTACTCGGTGCCGTAGTAGTTACCCAGGCAGTTATGCGGTGCGCCGGAGATCAGGCTGAAGTTGGCCGAAGCGCCCCATTGCGGGTTGAACTGATAGAAACCGAACAGCTTGAGCTGATGACGGTGGTCGTTGGATTGATCGCCGTTGAAATGCTCCATCAACGCTGCATGGTCCCAGCTCTGCGTGGTCGAGACCGAGGCCTGGCCCTGGTAGCTGCCCAGCGCGCCGCCGGTGCGCCACAGGTCCGAACGCACCTGGCCTTCGGTGGTGCCGTAGCTATGCGACCAGACGTAATTGACCTTGGCGTACCACTTGCCGTCGAACGGGCGCTCCAGATTGAATTCCACCGCCGAGTAGTTGCGCTTGAACTTCGGGAAACCCGCCGCTTCGCGACTCACCGACACTTCGTGGAACTGACCGTCGGTGCCGATCACGCCCCAGGTGTTGGTCTGGCCCGGATTGATCAGCGATGCGCCGGCCACCTGCGAGAAGTCGATGGTGACACCCTGCGCGGCCGCGGCGTTGATCAACGCGGTGTTGGAGACGTCGTAGTTCTGATCGTCGATGCCGGCATTGAGCCGACGATGCGTGCCGCGTACGCCCAGCACCCAGCCGGTGTCCAGCTGTTTGGTGAAGCCGAGGATGACTTCGTCCTGGTTCTCGCCCTCGATGTCCTTGACCACCGCGGTACGCACATCGGCGATGCGACCGAAGCGCGAGTTGGCCGACACCGCCGACCCCAGCTGCTGCGCCAGGATCGGCGTGCCGTCGGCGTTGATGCCGCTATAGGTGAAGTAGGTATCGGTGGTGGTGGCCGGGGTGAACAGGCTCACTGCCGACAACGGCAGACCGAGGTAGTAACGGCCGACGTTGCCGAAGACCTTCAGGCTGGAATCGCCGTTGACGTCCCAGCTGAAGCCCAGGCGCGGCGCCCAGGCATTGTCCACTTCGATGTAGGGGTCGCCGAACGGGGTGTAGTTGGTGAATTCGTCCTTGCGCAGGCCCAGGCTGAGCAACAGGTTGTCGGTGACCTGCCACTTGTCTTCGATGTAATAAGCGCGCTGTTTGGCCTCATACGAATACAGGCTGGTGTTGATGTTGCGCACCACGTAGTAGCCGCTGGAGCCGTTGACCGGATCGACCAGGCCCGGGCTCGGTGCACCGATGCCGCCGGCTTCGTTGGCGGACTGGCTGACCAACCCGCCGGTCGCCAGCCCGTTGGGATCGTTGGTCTGCCCGTAGGTCCACGCAAAGCCCGGACCTGACAGCACCGAGCCGACATCGATGCCTTCGGACTTCTGGTTGTCGATACCGAAGTTGAGCGTGTGATGGCCGATGCGCCATTCCAGATTGAGGCGCTGATTGTCCTTCTTGTACTCGCGGTCGGGCGAACTGACCGACGTTACCAGCTGGTTGCCGATACGCGGCGTACCGCCGGTGTACGCCGGATTCTGCAGCGCGGCGCTATTGATTACCGGGCCATTGGCCGCGTTGTAGTTGAACGGAGTCAGCTCGTCGGGCGTGGTCATCTTGCCGTACAGCGCAGTCACGGTGAGGTTGTCGCCGAGGTAGCCGGTGTACTTGCCGGTGAACAGGGTCGGGCCGGTTTTCCATGTGGATTCATCGGTGAAATAACTGCCGCGCTGGCGATTGACATAGTCGTAGCGGTAGATCGACCCGTTGGTCTCGGCCTCGTCGCTGGCGCCGGTCACCTCGATCAGGTGATTGTCGGTGATGTTCCAGTCCACCTTGGCGTACCAGCGCTTCTGCTTGTAGTCGTAATCGGTGAGGCCGCCGGTGCGGCCGTTGTCGGTGTCGCGATTGGTGCCCACGCGTACGCCGTCCGAATCGACCTGCTCGGCGGCCAGGAAGAAGAACAGCTTGTCCTGGATGATCGGCCCGCCGACATAGGCGCTGTAGGTGGTCTGGTTGGCTTCGGCCTCGCTGGCCGGCTGGTACAGACCGTTGGCCGCGCGCGCATACCGGTAGGCGGCGTTGTTGACGGTGCTGCCCTGGCTGTCCGGGCGCCAGTAGATATCGCGCTGGTTGGCGCGCAGGCCGTTGGGCTCCCAGATGACGGCGGCGCCGAACTTCCACTCGTTGGTGCCGCGCTTGCCGATCTGGTTGATCACACCGCCATTGGAGCGGCCGAACTGCGCGCCGTAGCCGCCGGTGAAGATTTCCTGCTGGTCGATGGCGCCGTACGGCAGGGTCAGGCCGCCCAGGTTGTTGCTGATGGTGGTGGTGTTGAAGCCGTTGAGGTAGTAAGCGTTTTCGCTGGCGGCCGAGCCACCGAAGCTGGGCAGCGAGCCGCCGAGCGGTCCGTTGTCGAAGCCGCCGCTGTTGACCACCACGCCCGGCGCCAGCAACGCGATCGCCTCGGCGGTACGCCCCAGCGGCAGCTGCGCCAGCTGTTCGGAGGTGACCACGGTGCGGGTGTCCACGCTGCTGACGTCGATGGTGGCCAGGCTGGCGGCACTGACGGTGACGCTGTCCAGGGTCTGCAAGCCGCTCCCCGCGGCGCTGGCGGCAGCAAACGACACATCGGTGTTGGCGCCGACGGTGATGCTGACGTTTTCGCGGGTTTCCACCACCGCGCCGTCGCGCTTGACCGTCACCTTGTAGGTGCCCAGCGGCAGATTGCCGGCGGTGTAACGGCCGCGCGCATCCACCGGCACTTCGCGACTGAAACCGCTGTTGTTTTCCACCAGCACGCTGGTGCCGCTGCTCTGTCCCACGCTGCCGACGATGCTGCCGCTGGTGGACTGCGCGTGGACGCTCCCCATGGCCACGACCAGCGCCAACGCCAAGGCACGCTTCTGGATACTACGGTTCATGCTTTCTCCCCAAAATGGACACTGCCGGCAACGCGGCTAACTGAACGGGGCCAACGGCCACCGGACTCGCACTTTCTGAACATCGGCAGCCGGGCGCCAATGACCGCACGCCATCAGCTCATACCCAAACTGTCGATACCGTCGCGTTCGATCATAGGCAGCCAAGTTCCCCTACCCGGCGGCTCCGACGGGTAGGCGGGCCACTGTCGGGTAGGCGCGCGAGCCCGCAGGCCTGACAATGGCGGACGCGATGCCCGCTACCGGGCATCGCTGCCCCCATCGATATTCCTCAAGGATCTGCGCGCATGAATCACACCCGCTCCCACGCCCTGTTCGCCCAGGCGCAGACCCTGTTGCCCGGGGGCGTCAATTCCCCCGTGCGGGCGTTCAAGTCGGTCGGCGGTGAGCCGTTCTTCGTGGCGCGCGCCGACGGCCCGTATCTGTACGACGTCGACGACAACCGCTACATCGACTACGTGGGCTCGTGGGGCCCGATGATCGCCGGTCACAACCACCCCGCCGTGCGCGAGGCGGTGGAACGCGCCATCCGCGATGGACTGTCGTTCGGTGCGCCATGCGCCGCCGAGGTCACCATGGCCGACACCATCACCCGGCTGGTGCCCTCGTGCGAGATGGTGCGCATGGTCAACTCCGGCACCGAGGCCACGCTGTCGGCAGTGCGCCTGGCGCGCGGCGCCACCGGGCGCAATCGCATCGTCAAGTTCGAAGGCTGCTATCACGGCCACGGCGACTCGTTCCTGGTCAAGGCCGGCAGCGGCATGCTGACGCTGGGCGTGCCTACGTCGCCGGGTGTGCCGGCGGGCCTGAGCGAGCTGACCGCCACGCTCAGCTTCAACGACTTCGAAGGCGCCACCGCGCTGTTCGACGAGATCGGCGCCGACGTGGCGGCGGTGATCATCGAGCCGGTGGTGGGCAACGCCAACTGCATACCGCCGCTGGCCGGCTACCTGCAGCATCTGCGCACGCTGTGCACGCGGCATGGCGCGCTGCTGATCTTCGACGAGGTGATGACCGGGTTCCGCGTCGCGCTGGGTGGCGCGCAGGCGCTGTACGGGGTGACGCCGGACCTGACCACCTTCGGCAAGATCATCGGCGGCGGCATGCCGGTGGGCGCGTATGGCGGGCGGCGCGAGCTGATGGAGCAGATCGCGCCCTCCGGGCCGATCTACCAGGCCGGTACCTTGTCGGGCAATCCGGTGGCGATGGCGGCCGGCCTGGCGATGCTGGAGCTGGTGCAGGAACCAGGCTTCCACGCCCGCCTCAGCGAGGCCACCGGCGTGTTGTGCCAGGGACTGGAAGATGCCGCGCGCGCCGCCGGCATCGCCGTCACCACCAATCGGGTCGGCGGCATGTTCGGGCTGTTCTTCACCGACGAAATCGTGGACAGCTACGCACAGGCCACCGCCTGCGACACCACCAGTTTCAATCGCTTCTTCCACGCGATGCTGCAGCGGGGCGTGTACCTGGCACCGTCGGCGTACGAAGCCGGCTTCATGTCCAGCGCGCACGACGCTGTGGTGATCGACGCCACGCTAGCGGCCGCACGCGAGGCGTTTGCGGACGTGGCACGCTGAGGTTTGGGTCGAAACCTGCAGCAATGCAGAGCGTCTGGCGCGCATTGGCAGCGCGCGGTCGCGCGCCTGGCGCGCTTGCTGCCTGGCGTGGGTTTGCATCCACCGGCGAGGCGGCAGTGCCTGGGCGAGCGGGTATCTGCCGGCGCGCCGCCGTTGCCGACGGTGCGTGGTTGCAGGGCAGAACATCAGCGAGGTTGCCTGGCAGCGGGAATTCCCGCTTGCGGGACGTGCATCCTGCATTGGGTGAATACGCAGGCAGGCCCGCGCGTTCCTTGACCCCGCGCACAACGCGCAGCATTTCTCGCTGCGATGGCGCTCACTGAGGGCCACGCGCTTTGCTTTTGTCTTGCGGCTGTCATACCTTTCTGAAAGGTGCTCACGGATGGGCATGGGTGGGGACCCTCGAAGCAGCCGATCCGTCGTTGTCGCCATCGCGGTGACATGCCGGCCGTCGCCGCTGTTTCACTTTCGTTGTGCAGCGTGTCGAGCCGACGCGCCGCTGACGCCTGCCACGGCCGCCCTCGCCTCATGCTCAAGCCTGTTGCGTTGCTCACCCCGCGCCCGTCACCGTCGCGCGACCATGCTCTTCCCGATTGGCTGCTTGCCAGCAAGCTGGAGCCGCCACTGCCGCGCCCGGGTGCGGTAGTGCGCGAGGCATTGCTCACCGCGCTGGATCAGGCGCAGCTGCGCCCGCTCACGCTGCTGCTGGCCCCGCCGGGGTTTGGCAAGACCACCCTGCTTGCGCAATGGCATGCGCGTCGACGCGCGCACGACGATGCGGTGGCGTGGCTGTCGCTGGACGAAGAAGACGCCGATCCGGCGCGTTTTCTCGGCCATCTCGCATTGGCGCTGCAGGGTGCCGGCGCCGATCCGGCGCTGTGCGCCGGGGTGATGCACAACCGCGACCAGGACCCACGCGATGCGGCCGCCGTGTTGATCCGCGCCTTGCGCAGCGCACCGCGTCGTATCAGCGTGATCCTCGACGACTACGACCGGCCCGGCAATGGCCCGGTCGATGAGCTGGTATTGCGCCTGGTCGAACACAGCGGCGGGCGCCTGCATCTGTTGCTGGCCACGCGCCGCGTGCCGGCATTGCCGCTGGCGCGGCTGGATCTGCAGGCGCAACTCGGCCGCCTTGGCAGCGCGCAACTGGCGCTGGACAACGACGAGGCGCGCGCGCTGCTGGGGCCGCACATCCCCGCACCGGTGGTGGACGAACTGCTGCGCTACACCGAAGGCTGGCCGGTCGCGCTGCATCTGGCGCGACTGTGGCTGGAAGGCGATGCGCAACGTCAGCAGGAAGTGACCGCACGTTTTTCCGGACGCAGCACGCAGGTTGCGGCCTATCTGGCCGAACAGGTGGTCAACGACCTGGATGCCGACACGCGCGATCTGCTGTTGCGCACCAGCCTGCTCGAGCGCGTCAACGCCGCGCTGGCCGACGCCGTGCGCCAACGCGACGACAGCGGCCGGCTGCTGGCGCGGCTGGAACACTTCCACGGCCTGCTGGTACCGCTGGATGGCGAGCGCGAATGGTTCCGCTATCACCCGTTGTTTGCCGACTTCCTGCAGCAATTGCTCGATCGCGACCACCCGGGCCAGGCCGTGCACCTGCATCAGCGCGCAGCGCGCTGGTTCGGCGAGCACCAGCATCTGGCCGACGCGGTGCGCCATGCAGCGCGTGGCGACTGCGGCGACCTGGCCGCCAACTACATCGCGCGCGCCGGCACCTGGCAGTTACTGCTGACCCACGGCATGCATGCGGTACGCGCGTTGCTGCGCCATTTCGATCATCGCAGCATCCGCGACACGCCGGCACTGAATCTCACCCAGGCGTACCTGCACCTGAAACTGGGTGAGTTCAGTCATGCACGCCTGTTGCTGGAACGCTTTCGCGATTTCCCGGCCGCCGTGCGCGAGCCGCTGCAGCGCGACTACACCGTGGTGGTGGCGTTGTTGCGCGACCGCCTGGACGAAATCTGCGGCAATCCGCACGGCCTGACCCAGATTGCCGCGCAGGCGAACGCATTGGACGAAGACGATCATCTGGGCCGCGGCACCTTGCTGTGCATTTGTGCAACGACCGCGCTGGCGCAGGGCGGGTTTGCGGTGGCCGAGCGCTATGCGTTGGCTGCGCGCGATGCGATGCACCGCGGCGGCAGCGATCTGGGCGCCAGCCAGGCGTTGCTCTGGCTTGGCCAGAGCTTTTTCTACCGCGGGCGGCTCGTCGATGCCGAAACCTGTTACCGGCAAGCGCTGCACTGGTGCACACGCACGCCGCAACTGGACCGCGTGCTGGAAGCTGCCGGCAGCTGCCTGCTCGCGCAGGTGCACTACGAGCGCGGTCGCCACGACGATGCCGCCGACCTGCTGCATCCGGCGCTGGAACTGCTGGAGCAACACGATGGCAGCGCGGACGTGCTGGCGGCAGCGTACGACACCGCGCTGGGCCTGGAACGCGTGCGTGATCACAGCGGCCGCAGCGCGCTGGTGTTGCTTGAGCATGTCGAGCAGATCGCGCATGGACGCAAGCTGACGCGGCTGTCGGAGCTGGCGTCGGCCTGGCGACTGATGTTGCTGCTGGAGCATCCCGGCAACGCCGCCATCGACGTGGTGATCGCGCGCACCGGCGGGGAGTCAGGTTTGGCGCATACCCTGCGCTCGGCGCATCGCTGGCGCGATCGCGCGGCGATGGGCTTTGCGTTGGCGCGGTGGCATCGCCTGGCCGGGCGCAGCAATGCGGCGCTGACCATTCTCGGCCAGATCGAGCAGGCCTGTCTGAGCAACGACAATGCCTGCCATCTCGCGCGCACCCGCGCGCGCATCGCGCTGGTCCTGCAGCAACGCGGCGAGCTGCTCGCCGCCCTGCCGCATTTGTACAGCGCGCTGGACCATGTGGCGCTGACGCAGAGCTGGCAGGCGATCGTCGAACTCGGTTTGCCCGCCAAGGCGATGCTGCGTTCGCTGCGTCAGCACGACCCGCATACCGTCGGCGGCACCACGCGCGCATTGACCATCCAGGCGCTGCTTGAACGCCTCAGTGGCGATGAGGATCCCGCCAGCGATGTGTTCAGCGAGCGCGAGCTGGAGGTGCTGGCGCAACTGGCGCGCGGTTACTCCAACAAACAGATCGCCCGCCACCTGCACCTGTCGGAAAACACGGTCAAATTCCATCTCAAGAATCTGTATCGCAAGCTCGACGCGCGCAGCCGCGAAAGTGCCCTGGCGCAGGCGCTGCAGCGCGGGGTCTTGCGCGGCGAGGACATGCAACACGCCGCGGATGCGCCGCCGCATTGAGCGGCGTGCGCATCATGCGCGGCCGATGCGCACGCCGCTCAATGCGAAGAACAACACGCTGGTGCGTGGCGATGCGTTGGCTATCGTCGGATCGATGCAGATGCGTCAGCACCGCAGAGGGCGCTAGAACCAGGCTCCAAGTGCCCCACCATCAGCCAAAATTCAACGTGCCCTTCATCATCGCCCAGTGCCCGGGGAACGAGCAGAAGAACGTGTAGGCGCCGCCCTTGGCGAGCTTGCTGGTTGCAAAGCTGACCGTGGTGCTTTCCCCGCCACCGACCACCTTGGTATGCGCGATCACCCGCGCATCGGCCTTGGGCAGATAGCTGTCGGCAATGGTCGAGCGCATACCGGCGTTGGCCACCGCCTGGAAATCGGCGGATTTGGTCAACACCCAGTTATGTCCCATCACCGTGGCCGCCATCTTGCCCGCATGCTTGAGCGTCACATCCACCTGGGTGCAGTCGGGCGCAATGGTGATGGCGCTCTGGTCGAACTTCATCTGGTCGTTACCGGTGATGGTCACCGCGCAGGTCCGCGCCCAGGCCGAGGGCGCCATCGCCATCACGCCAAGCACGGCAATCGTCGAAAACAGCTTCAAGGCAGTCCTCCTGCAATAAGTAAAGCGCGGTGCGTGAAAGCGACCGACGCTCGCGCCTGCGTCGGTGCCGTCAGAGTACCCCTTGCCATCGCCAATGCAGTGCTGCGCCGCCGCACGATCAACCGCACGCGGCGATTCAGATGCGCCGACGACTGACCGCCAGCGCATCAGGCGATAGCCACGCCGGCACGATCACCCCGCGGCAGTGGCACCCACGACGCTACGCATAGCGGAAGAAGTGCCGCATTGGATCGTGCACATCGGCGGTGGCCTGCGGCACAGGCAACGGGCCACGCTTGCCGGCCATCACCAGCACGAATGCCTGCTTGAAGCGTGCCATCTCCGCCTCGGTCCCTACCGTGATCCGCGACCAGGTTGGCCACACCGGCCAACTGCGCCCGATGAATACGCCAAAGGTGGCCATGTCGTCCTTGAAGCCGGCAGCAGGCCGCTTCACGTCGACCATGAAGCAATTGCTCTCCGATGCGGTGCACGCGTAACCCTGCTTGATGAGGAAATCGATGACGTCCTGCCGCGTGGCTGCGGTGCGTGCACGGCGCTGCGGCACCAGATCCGGGTCGCGCAAGCTGGCAAGACCCGCAGCGGCCGCCGTCACCGGCAGGCTGTTGACGCTGTAGAACATCAGCTTGGCAAGCAGCTCCGGGCGCGCGGCCGCGTAGCCAAGCCGGATCCCGGCCATGCCGTAGAGCTTGGAGAAGGTGCGCAGCACCACCACGTCCTCGCCGGCAGCAACCATGTCCACCACGCTGCTGGTGCTGCGCGCGAAGTGGATATAGGCCTCGTCCACCACCAGCACGCTGCCCTTGGGCTTGTGCGCCAGTGCGTAGTCCAGATCCTTGCGGGCGGTGACCGAGCCGGTGGGATTGTTGGGGTTGCAGATGTAGATCACGCCGGCATTGGCGTCGGCTGCGCACATCGCCTGCACGTCGTGCGAAAAATCCTTGCGCAACGGCACCTTGATCACCTCGGCGCCATTGCGCGCGGCAGCGCGCCACCCCGATTCGTAGGTCGGGTCGGCCGTCACCAGCGCGGCGCCTGGCGAGGTGAAGGCCAGCATCGTGTAGTCCAGCGGCTCGGTGGAGCCGGCATAGGCCATCAGGTGATCGACCGGCAGCTTGAGCTCGGCCGCCAGCGTGGTCATCAATTCCATCTGGACCTGCCGCAGATAGCGCCCGCCTTGCGGTGCGATCTGCGCAATGGCCCTGACCGCTGCTGCGGAAGGGCCATCCGGGAACTCGTTGGAGCCGATCATCACCGGCGCCAGCGCGCCTGCGGTTGTTGGTTCAATGGCCGCAGTGCGTTCGGCGGCGCTGGCAAGCAGCGGCAATGCACCGGTCCCGGCGGCACCGGCAAACAGGGCGGAATCACGCAGGAATCTGCGACGCGATACGGCAGTGTTCATGGCACTCTCCAGCAAGGCAACGACGCGACTTCAGGGACGCACGGCAACCACTTCGATCTCGACGCGATACAGCGGATTGCCCAGCGCAGCGATCTGGAAGGCCGAGCGCGCCGGCAGATTGGGCTGTTCCTTGGTGCCGAAGAACTGGCGGTAGCCTTCCATGAACCCGTTGAAATCCATCTTGCCGCCCATCGCCGGGTCGCCGACCAGAAACACCTGCATCTTCACCACATCGCCCATGCCCAGGCCCAGCGATTTCAGTTGGTCCTGGATCTGTTTCAGCACGCTCACCGTCTGCGCCTTGGTGTCGCCGTACGCGGCTGCAGAGTCCTTCGGCGCGCTGGTGTCCACCACCGCAGGCACTTTGCCGCTGACATACACCGTGGCCTTGCCGGCAGGGATTTCGACGGCCGCGGCAATGGGGAAATCGCTATTGGGAATCTTGTGGCGAATCACCTCGGCAGCAGTTGCGGCGCTCAGGCCTGCAGACAACACGACGGTGGCAACGAGGGCGGTGGCGATGGGACGGAACATGGCAACTCCTTGGAAGAAAGAATTCAGTGGCGCAGCAGCTTGACGTCGTCGGCGGTGACGCGCTCGGCATGGTCGTTGCCGAAATGGGTGCGTACATAGCTCACCACCTCGGCCACCTGGCGATCTGTGAGCATGTCGCCAAATCCCGGCATGCCGGCGTGACCGTCGAGCACCATCATGGTGACGTAGGGCGCTGCCGCCAGCTTGGGATTGCCCGCAAGCGCCGGGTATTCGCCGGCGCCCTGCGCACCGCTGCCGGCGGGCATGTGGCAGCCCTGACAGACCGCACGATAGACATGCTCGCCGGATGCGGTGGCGAACCCCTTTTGCGGATACAGCGCCGTGGCGTCGGAACTTTGCGCCTGCGCATCGCGCAGGCCGGGAGGGAGCAGCGCCGCGCCGATGACCAGCGCAACGGCCGCAGCAAACACGCGTGGCAACAGATTCATGCGCCTCCCCCGGCAATGACCTTGCGATGCAGGCGGCCGACGACATCGTGCGCCGACAGGATTGCGCCCTCCTGCCAGGCCGGGATATAGGACACATGCTCGCCCGCCAGCGCCAGGCGGCCATCGATCTGGCACAGCGGCTCGTAATGCTCGGCACGCGCCTGTTCGCTCCACATGCCGAAGCAGCCATGCGTAAACGGCACGCGATGCCAACCCACCGCAATACCGTTGTCGAATTCGCGCGGATATTGCGGGTGCAGTTGCGTTCCGTATTCGACCGCCTTGCGCACCCGCTGCTCCGGAGACATGGAGGTGAATTGGTAGGCATCCAGCCCCCACACATACGCCCCCAGCAGCACGCCCTTGCCGGAGCTGTGGTAACCGGTGCTGGGATAGCTGATCAGGGTAATCGGCAGATCGGTGTAGCTGATGCCGCCGTAGATGGCCTCGTCCTCTTCCCAGAAGCGCCGTTTGAATTGCAGGCCCACCTTGACCGACGCGGCATACGGCACGCTGCCGATCGCGGTGGTCATCGCGTCGCTGGCGGTGGTGGGAATCCGGCTGAGCACCGACAACGGAATCGTGCAGATGCACCAATCGGCACTGGCCACGCGTTCCTCGCCGCCGCGCGTGGCGTCCTGCCAGGACACACGCACGCCGCTGCCGTCCTGATCGATCCTGGTGACCTTGGCGTTGTAGGTGATGGCATCGCCGAGCTGGCGCGCGAACGCCTTGCCGATCTGGTCCATGCCACCCACCGGCTGAAACATGGTGGTCTGCATTTCGTAGTTGTTGCCGGCCGCCAGCGTGGTCCATAGCCGCGAACGCAGCACATCCTGCACGCTGAAGGGTTCGGAGAATTCCGGCTTGCCCGACAAGCCGCCACCGGGGTAGCGCGCAAAGCCGCGCCGCTCGCTGCTGTCCTTGCCTTTGACGTAGCCGAACTTTTGATCCAGCGCGCCCCAGGTGCGCAGCGATTCGAGCAGCACCTCCTGGTCTTCGCGGCTCACAGCCGTATCCAGTGCGTGCTGCTGCGTGCACTTGGCCAGCAGCTCGGAGACATGGCCCTTGTAATCGGCATCGATCGCGCGGAATCGCTGCGGCTTGCCATCGAAGCCGTTCTGGCTATGCAGCAACGCGTTGTAGTTGACCTGGTTGAAGGCTTCCAACGCCACGCCGAACTGTTTGCAGTAGCTCAACACCGCCTTGTGGTGGTGCGGAATACGCCACGGCCCGGGGTTGAGATACAGCCCATCGTCGAACTGGCAGTGCTGCGTGGCGCCGCCCAGTTCCGTATAGCGATCGCCGCCGCGCAGCGTCCAGTTACGGCCCCCGGGGCGGCCGTTGTATTCCAGCACCTGCACGCGATATCCAGCCTTGCGTAATTCGAAGGCAGCGGTCATCCCGGCCAGCCCCGCGCCCAGAATCAGCACGGACGCGCCCTTCGGGTCGCCATCCAGCTGCAGTGGCCCGGTGAAGCGCGATTCGGCCGCCATACCCAGGCTGCTCATCGCCTGATACATCATCGCGCCGCCAGCGGTCATGCCGATGCGCGCCAGCAATTGCCGCCGCGTCATCGCCCCAGTGTGATTGCCTTGCATCAACGCGTAGTCCTTGCATGTCATGGATCAAGTGCGACCGACGAAAACACATGACGCGGCCGGCAATGACGCCAGCCGCATCACCACCTCAGAACTTGTAGGACAGACTGGCGAACAGCTGGCGCGGTGCGATCAACTGGTACGAGCCGGAGCTTTCGTTCGGGAACACCGCACCGATCGCATCGTCCTTGTCGAACAGGTTGTAGACCGACAATTGCAACCGGCCACCGGCAAGAAAGCCGGCATCGCCGCCTTGATAGCCGACGCTGCCGTTGACGATGAAGGTGGCATCCACCTGGTCGGTATTGAGCGTGTCGCCATAGCGCTTGCCGGTGTATTTGGTGTCGAGGTTGGCGAAGAAATGTTCGCCTTCCCAACCGCCGTTGAGGCTGAACATCACCTTGGGCGAGTCCGGCACTTCGTTGCCTTCCACCTGCACCAGGTTGCCGCTGACCGGGCCGAAATAGTTGTCCTGGAATTCGGATTTGTTCCAGGTCAACGAGGCACCCAGCCGCCAGCCCGGCGCCGGCTTCCACATGCCGGACACCTCCGCCCCATAGGTCTGTACGTCGCCGACGTTGGCGTAGACGGTGGGCGCAACCACCAGCGGGTCCGGATCGGTCAGCGCGATGATGCGGTTCTCGTAATCGATCTTGTAGGCGGCGATATAGCCGCTCCACTGGCTGGATTCGGCGCGGATGCCGATATCGATATTGGTGGATTCCTCCGGCGCGATATCCGGATTGAAGGCACCGGAGGTCAGCGCCAGCCGCGGTGCCGAGCTGAAGTTTTCCGCGTAGTTGGCGAACACCTGCACGCCCTCGGCGAGCTGGAAGCTGGCGCCGGCCTGCGGCTGGAACCAGTCGCTGTTCTTGATGGTGACATCGCGGCGCACGCCGACGTTGAAATCGTCGAGATTGGCGATGCCGTTGTAATCGCGTTTGACATCCAGCCCCTTGGCGCCGAACTCCATGGTGAGCCGGTCATCGAGCAGGCGCAGCGTGTCCTTGATGTAGAGCTGCTTCACCTCGGTGGAGAAGTGATTGTCGTAGTAGATAACGATCGGCAGCGAGCCCTTGAGCAGTGCGCCAGTGGCTGGGTCCAGGTTGTACAGCGGCCGCACCTGGTCGAAGTCGTAATTCTCGTACCACGCACCGACTTCGAGCTTGTTGTGCTCGGTCTCCCACGACACTGCAGTGGTCATGCCGTAGCGATCGCCGCCCATGATTTCCTCGCGCCGCGTCATCGCACCGACGCGGGTGACATCGCCATCGGCATCGACGATCTGCGGGTCGTTGATGGCGATATCGGTGCGCCCGGGCGTGCCGGCGATGGCGTCGTTGTACAGGCCGGTGGCCGTGCTCGGCGGCGTGCCGCCGACGCCGTAACCATGCTTGTTCTCGTAGTAGCCGGTGAAGGTGACACCGATCGCATCGTTGAACAGGAAATCGCCGTGCAGGCTGAGCAGCGAATCGCGTCGGCCGTTCTGCCATTCGCTGTAATGCTCGGCATCCACTTCCGGATTGCCGGTGATACGTTCGTGCAGATCCCACGCCACCGAACCGTCGGAGTTGTACGACTGCACGTCGTAGTCCTTGCGGTTGTTGTAGATCCAGCCCAGGGTCAGGCTGCCCACGTCCCAGGCCTGGCGGATCTTGGCTTCGAAGTGATCGCTCTTCTGCGTGGCCGGCTCCATGTCCCATACCCCGCCCTGCGTGCGCGATGCGGAGATGTATGCACTCGGCCCGCCGTCCCACCAATTCGGCGTATCCAGGCGGACAAAGCTGCGTACCAGATCGTCCGAGCCGATGGTCTGGGTGAGATTGCCGCTCCAGGTATCGCCGCCCTTGGGCGGAAGACTGGTGTAGCGGATCGCACCGCCGAGTGCGTGATAGGAGGGCTGGGTGACATCGCCGGAGCCGGCCGACACGGTGACGTCTAGCAGGTTCTCGCTGGACACGTAACGGGTGATCGGGCCGCCTTCGCGGGTGTCGAAGGTTTCGATAGGGATGCCGTCCAGGGTCACGCCGATCTGGTTGGCGGAAAATCCGCGGATGGTCATCGAATCGCCGAACTCGTACAGCCCGAACGGGTCGGTGGTCTGCACATTGACGCCGGGCAGGCTGGCCAGCAGCTGTTGCGGTGCCACGCCCGGCACCTGGGCCTGGATCTCGTCCATCGAAATGGAGGCGGTGGTGCGCGTGGAGCCGGTGCCGACCACGCTGACCGCGTCCAGGGTGCGCGCCTCCTGCGCCAGTACTGGCAGGCTGTATGCGCCAGACATCAGCAAGGTCATCGAAGCGAGCGTGTGGCGACGCGTGGCGGCGGTGAGAATGGCGGCCATCGCGGCCGCCAATTGATCGGTGTTCAAGCGCTTAGGCATGCAATCGACCCCTGGAAGATGGTGCGTGCTGAGTGACCGGACCCGCTCCCCAAGACCGGCTGACACCGCGACTGCGGCATGGATCGACCATACCCAGCGCGGTTGCGCCGCAGATGCGGTGCGGAGGGTAGGGTCTGCGCGTGCGGGTAGGTTGTTTCCGTACTGGAAAGTTTGAATACGCAGCGCAACTGCCCGTGTGGCGTGCTCGTGCAGGCGCCGGGCGTTGGCGATCGGGCGTTCGCACATGCCGTGCGCGGGCGTATGAGCTCGCGCATCACGCGCCTACCCGTTTGCGCCTTTGCGGGCATAGCAGATCCCGTACGCTTGCGATGCAGCGGCAGATCGACAACGCTGCGATGCCCGCCTCGCGAGCATGCCCATGCCGTCTGCCCCTCCGTCCTTGCTGCTGCTGGATTTCGACGGCGTATTGGCCAGCTATTCGCGCCCACGCCGGCTGGCCGCATTGGCGAGTGCTGCGGCATGCCCGCCGCAGCGGGTGCAGCAGGTGCTGTTCGAGCAGGGACTGGAGCGCGCCTACGATGCCGGCGCCCTCGACACGCAGGCCTACCTGACCCAGTTGAGCGACGGGCTGGGGCATCCGATCGACTGCGCCACCTGGATTGCGGCGCGCGTGGCAGCCTGCCGAGCCGACCCCGCAGTGGTGGCGCAGGTGCTGGCGGTGTCGACGACCGCCGCGGTGGCGGTACTTACCAACAACGGTCCGCTGATGACGGAGGCGATCGCGCGGATCGTGCCAGCGCTGTTTCCGCTATTGCAGGGCCGCGTGTTGTGCAGCGGTGCGCTGGGCGGCAGAAAACCGCAGCAGGAGGTCTATCAACGCGCGCTTGCGCAGCTGGATGCGGACCCGGCACGCACCTTGTTCGTCGATGACCTGTTCGTCAACGTCCGCGGCGCCCGTGCCGCCGGATTGCAGGCCGATACCGTGCGCGATGCGCGTGCCTTGCGGCGGGTGTTGAAGCGGTATGGGTTGGGGTGAGATTGGGGATTGGGGATTGGGGGCGGCGTGCAGCGCCCCCTCCTCCGGCGCTGCACGCCGCCTTCTCCCGCCGTGCGGGAGAAGGACAGGCAGTCGAGCTGCCGCTCAGGCCCCTCTCCTGGGGGCGAGAAGGCGCGGTTTGCGCGCCACTGGCGCGCGTGCCCTGGAGCGCCCGCGTCGCAAACGCGGGCTGGGGCGTGGAGCGGGGGTTGGGGTGAGGGAAAGGGTTGCGACGCAGGGCGCGTCCCCTGCTACTGCCTTACGCGCTCCACAAACAACAAGCGCACACACGCCTTCCCTACCCTCACCAATCAGCGCCCTACCAGCCACCACCACGCAACAGACCCAGCAACCACTCACCGCTGCGCGGCGTACTCGGCAATCGCCAGACGCAGGCGGGCCAGGCCGTCGGCCAGCTCGGCGTCGGTCAGATTGAGTGCCGGTACGAAGCGCAGCACATCCGGGCCGGCCTGCAGCACAAGCAACCCATGCTTGGCCGCCAGATCCAGCAGCGCACCGGCCTGCCCGGCATGCGCCGGTGCCAGCACCGCACCAAGCATCAACCCGCGCCCGCGCACCTGTGCGAACAGGCCGAACTCGGCATTGAGCGCCTCCAGGCCGGCACGCAATGCCGCCGACTGCCGCTCCACATTCTCGGCAATCTGCGGCGACGCCAGCTTGCGCAACGCCACGCGCGCCACGGCGGCAGCCAGCGGATTGCCGCCGAAGGTGGTGCCGTGCGCGCCGAACTGCATGGTCTGCGCCACCTTGGGGCCGGCCAGCATTGCACCGATCGGGAAACCGCCGCCCAGCGCCTTGGCCAGCGTCACGATGTCCGGCGTCACCTGCTCCTGCCAATGCGCGAACAAGGTACCCGTGCGGCCCATGCCGCATTGAATCTCGTCCAGCACCAGCAAGGCATCATGCCGATCGCACAGCGCGCGCACCTGCGCCAGGAAGCCCGGCGCAGCCGGCATCACCCCACCCTCGCCCTGGATCGGCTCCACCATCACCGCGGCCACGTCGCCGCTGGCCATCGCCGCTTCCAGCGCCGCCACATCGTTGAAATCCACATAGCGGAATCCGCCTGGCAGCGGCTCATAGCCTTCCTGGTACTTCGGCTGCGCGGTGGCGGTGACCGAAGCCAGCGTGCGGCCGTGGAAGCTGCCACGGAACGTCACGATGACGCGCTTGTCGGCCGGGCGGCCCTGAGTGCTGGCCCACTTGCGCACCAGCTTGATGGCCGCCTCGTTGGCCTCGGTGCCGGAGTTGCACAAAAAGACGTTCTCGGCAAACCGCGACGCGCCGACCAGCTCCTCGGCCAGCCGCAGTGGCGGCTCGCTGTAGAAGATGTTGCTGGTATGCCACAGCTTGCCCGCCTGCTCGGTGAGCGCAGCGACCAGATCCGCATCGTTATGGCCCAGCCCGCTCACCGCGATGCCGGAGGACAGATCCAGATACTCGCGCCCCGCATCGTCCCATACACGACTGCCCTGCCCGCGCTCCAGCACCACCTGGCGCGGGCGATACACCGGCAGGTAGTAGTGCGCAAGGGACAGGGGCGAATCGGCAGCGGTGCTCATGATGGTGGGTCGCAGAAGCGGAGGAAGAACCCGCATTCTCGCGCATTCGCCGGCCTGCGGCACAATGCGCGCATGCGCCCTTTCTCCGATCCCCAGCTCACTCCCGCCACCGACGACGGCTGGCGCCGGCAATGGTTCGACATCATCTACCGCCACGACACCCGTCCATCGCGCAATTTCGATCTGATGCTGGTGGTGGCGATCCTCACCAGCGTGGTGGTGATCATGATCGACAGCGTGCCGCGCATCCATTCGCATTCGGCGCACTGGCTGGTGCCGCTGGAATGGGCGTTCACGGTGCTGTTCACCGTCGAGTACGCGCTGCGCCTGGCGGTGGTGCGGCGCCCGCTGCACTACGCGCTCAGCGTGTGGGGCGTGATCGATCTGCTGTCGATCCTGCCCAGTTACCTATCGTTTTTCGTGCCCGGCGCGCAGACCCTGCTGGTGGTGCGCGTACTGCGTATCCTGCGCCTGTTCCGCATCCTCAAGCTCACCCGCTACATCCAGGAAAGCGGGCAACTGGTGGACGCGTTATGGCGCAGCCGCCGCAAGGTGCTGGTGTTCCTGTTCACCGTGCTCACCATTACCGTGATCGCCGGTGCCACCATGTACGTCATCGAAGGCCCGCAACACGGCTTCACCAGCATCCCGACCAGCATGTACTGGGCCATCGTCACCATGGCCACGGTGGGCTTCGGCGATCTGGTGCCACAGACCACGCTGGGCCGCTTCGTCACCTCGGCACTGATCCTGATCGGCTACAGCATCATCGCCGTACCCACCGGCATCTACACCGCCGAACTTGCCACCACGCTGCGCGAAGGCGGCCACGCCGGCCGGCGCGACGTTCGCAACTGCGCGCGCTGCGGGCTGGAAGGCCACGCCACCGACGCGCGCTATTGCCGGCAATGTGCCGAGCCGCTGCCGGAGATCGCCAACGGCTGACGCGGTACTGCGGACTTAATGCGACGACTGCGGCCACCGATCGATGCCCCAGTCGACGTTGCGATTCCCATCGGCACACCACCAAGCTGGCAGGTGCGGTGTCGTTACCGATTGCGGGACCCTTGGCGGCATGGATGCCGCCGTGGAGCCTCCGTGCACGGATTCACGGCATGTCTCGCAAGTGGTGAGTGCATCGCGCCTCCGACGATCTGAGCCTCCGCCTGACTCCAAAGACCGCAGCGATCAGAAACCCGGTGTCTTGTTTAGGAGTGGTCGGATCATGCGGATAGACCAGTCGCAGAGCGGATGATCTGTCGCTTGGCTGCAGGGCCCTTGCCCGCCCACCATCGCGGGACACGCCGCAAGTACGTCAATGTAGGCTCTGGCGCGGCATCCATGCCGCTCAAGGTCCCGCGACGGTGAGCGGACAAGGACCAGTCGAGACGATCGGTGTTCGGGTGCAAGCAGAGCATGACGTGCGCGTTTTTATAAGAGCACGCCTCATTAGTCATCCAAGACAAGCCGAGCAATGAGCAGGCTTTCAATGAAGCAACCTTGAAACTTGCAGGTGCGGTGTCCTCGCCGCTTGCGGGACCGTGTGGCGGCATGGATGCCGAGCCTGCAGGGACGTACTTGCGGCGTGTCCCGCGAGCGGCGAGGGCACCGCGCCCTCGACCAACCCTGCCTGGAAACATACAACGGCGCTGAAGTTCCAGATCGTAGCGTCGTTGAAGCCTGCGCAATCACCCGCGCGATGCGCTGACACAACGCGACAGGAATGCATGCACAGCATCAATGCGACATGCGATTACTCATGTCGATCAGATCGTTGTAGCTGGCCAGCACGGCCTGGCGCGTGCCGCCCGGTGGAAGCGAGCCACTTTCCAGCAGCATCTGCTCGCTCTTGTTCAATGGTGTCTTGGTGCGGATACGCTCGACCAGTCGTCCCGACTCGCGCGCCAGCTTGTCGGCAGAACGTTCCATGTGGCCCCACATGGCACCGCCCTGGCCGACCTTGGCCTTCTGCGCCTCTTCCAGAATGCCCTGGTAGCGTGCGAGCTGGGATTGCGCTGCGGCAAGATCCGGCGCGTCGCTGTCGAGCACCTGCGCCAGCTGCTTGCCTTCGCCGATGATCTTCAGGTGATACCAGGAGGCACTGCGACCCTCTTCCTTTTCGATCGCATCGATCTGCGCCTGGCGACGCATGTCTTCGTTGCGATCCAGCGCCGCATTCATCGCTTCGCCCGCCTCGAAGAACGCTGCATAAGCCTGCATCAACGGCGCATGCAATGCACGCATGCCCTTGCCTTCGTCGCGCAGATAATCCTCGCGCTCGTAGTACCGCGCCGTTTCTTCGATGCGCTCGTTGAGCGTGGCAAACCGTTGCTGATACGTCTTGGCCACCGGGTCGAGTTCGGCGTTGGCCGGTTGCTGCGCCAATGCGGCAGTCATCGGTGCGCCGCAGGCCTCGACCCGATGCGACAGCACCGTGCCCGGCCCACGGATCGTGTCTTCCTTGCCGGTGGGCCCGGCCTGCGGATCCTTCATCCAGCCGGTGTAGGTCTGGTAACTCTCGTGCAGCGGCTGCTCGACACCGTTGAAGCAGGCGATGTAGGCATTGACCTTGTCGGCATCGGGTGCAGCGGCGACCGGCGTCTCTTTCTGGCAGCCGGCAAGCAGCACGGCAAGTGCGACCGCTGCGCTGAGCGGTGCGTAACGACGTGGATGAGGCATGCGATGTTTCCTGTGCAGTGGTGAAGAAGTGAGCTGACCCGAGCGATGGCCGATCGCGCGCGTCACCGTCAGCGCGGTGCGGATGGCCGCACGCGCTGTATCGTGCAATGACGCTGGCAGTTACTGGCGATTGCTCTCGGACACCAGCGCGTTGTAGGTATTGAGCAACTTGCGCGGCGATCCTTCCGGGGCCAGCGAGGGACTATCGAGCCATCCCTCTTCGATGCGGCTGTAGGGGGTCTTGTCGACCACGCGCTTCACGCGCGACTTGGCCTGCCTGCGGAAGTCTTCCGCAGCGGTTTCGAAGCTGTTCCATTTGAGTTTGTCCGGCTCCTGGTCGGCCACCTTGGCATGCGCCTCGTCCGAGAGCCGGTTGAAGCCCTCCAGCAGCGTGTTTGCACGCGCGATGTCGAACCGATCTTCCTGCAGCACGTCGGTCAGTTGTTTGGCATCGAGCATCATCGACAGCCGGTAATACTCGCGCGTGCGTCCCTGCTCGCGCTCCAGTGTCTTGAGCATTTCGCGATGCGCTGCATCGTTTTGCGCTTCCAGCTCGGCACCGAATGCGCTGCTGGCCTGCGCATAACGCTCCAGCGCCGCCATCAACGGCGCGTGCAGTTGCTTGCCCTTGGCGAACTGGTCGTCTTCGTAATCCTGACGCGCGTAGTAATCGGCCACCTGGTGGCTGATCGGCCGCAGCGCCTGCAGGGCCGCGTGATATTGCCGGGCCGCAGTGTCCAGTGCCGGTAGCGACGGTTGCGCGGCAGCCGCCGCACTGACCGGCGCATCGCACTGCTTCATGTCGAAGTCGCTGATGTCGTACGGGCCGGCAACGCGTGTTTCGCGCCCGCTCGGGCCGGCGTCCGCATCGTCGATCGAACCGATGTAATGCTTGGCGCCGGCATGCACCGGCAGATCGACACGGTTGAAGCAATCGATATACGCACCGAGTTTGGCGTTGAGTGCGTGCTGCGCATCGTGCGGCACATCGGCGCCCTTGCTGGCCGTCGCGTTGCCGGTTGGCGTGGTCTGTTTGCTGCAGCCGGCGCCAAGCGCAAGCACGAACAGGGCGGGCGCAAACGCGCGCGGCATTGGGAACACAGGCAAACGTCCTTGTTGGAAACGGTTTCAGCCGCGCACCATAGCAAACTGTGGTGTGAAATCAGCGTGCCCGGGATCGAGGTGGCCGCCGGCACCCGTCTGCACTGCATGCGGCGATGCGCGCAGGGGAAATCGGTTTTGTGTGGAAGAGTGGCTTACGTGTGTGCATCGATGCATCTGCGCACGACGCCTGCATCCCGCTCGGAGCGGCAAAGACCACGGCGCGCAATCGCCAGACGGGTACGGACGGCGCACCGCAGCACCGCAGCGTAGGAGCGGCACAGGCTGCACCGAGCACCGGCGGCGCCAGCCTGCCGGTGGGCACAGGCGTTGTGTGAGCCGCTCAGTCGAGAAACAGATCCGGCAACAGGCTCCGCGACGGATCGACCGCATAGCCGCTGAAATCGGTGACGCCGGCCTGCGTCAACACCTCATCATCGATCAGGAATTGCCCGTGGAAGTCGGCCGCGGTGCGCGTCAGCACCGCATGCGCGGCGTCGGCCACGATTTCCGGGCGACGACAGGCAGCGGCGTCCACGTCCGGCAGCATGTTGATCGCATCGGTGGCAATCACCGTGCGCGGCCACAACGCATTGATCGCCACGCCCTGCGGGCCGAATTCGGCGGCCAGCCCCAGTGTCACCAGGCTCATCCCCATCTTGGCCAGCGTGTAGCCGGTATGCGCGCCCCACCAGGCCGGGTTCAACGATGGCGGCGGGGCAAGACTGAGAATGTGCGGATTGGGCGCCTTCAACAGATGCGGCAGGCAAGCCTGCGCGCACAGGAAACTGCCGCGCGCATTGACCTGCTGCATCAGGTCGAAGCGCTTCATCGGCGTGTCCAGCGTGCCACGCAACCAGATCGCGCTGGCGTTGTTGACCAGGATATCGACACCGCCGAAGGTCTCGACCGTGGCGGCCACGGCCGCACGCACCTGCTCCTCGTCGCGGATGTCGCACTTGAGCGCCAGCGCCTGACCGCCTGCCGCCGTCACCGCCTCGGCCGCGCTGTGGATGGTGCCTGGTAGCTTGGGATTGGCCACCGCCGATTTCGCGGCAATGACCACATTGGCTCCGTCGCGTGCAGCCCGCAGCGCGATCGCAAGACCGATCCCGCGCGAGGCACCGGTGATGAAGAGGGTCTTGCCTGATAACGTCATGGGAATCGGGAATCGAGAACGGGGAATCGCAAAAGCTTAGCGCCTTGAACGTTCAGCAGCCGACGCACGATCAGCTGCCGCGATGCGTCCTACCGATTCCCGATTCCCTACTCCCGATTCCCGATTCCCGGCACTTCAGGGCTTCGGCCCCTGCCCTTCGTTGTCTTCCCAGTGCAGCACGCGGCGGGTCACGAAGCGGTAGACCGGCTTGCCGGTGGCGAACCACAGCTCGCGCACCCATGACCTGCGCTTGAGCACGCGGCGTTCCACCGGGGTGATCGCGGCCGGGCAATACATGCGCTTGTGCTTGAGCAGGTGACGCAGGTCCTCGCGTGCAAGCAGACGCATCCAGCGCGCGCGTGGGTGGCCGCGCACCGCCAGCTGGAAATCGATCACTGCCGGGCTGCCATCGTCCTGCACCAGCCAGTTGGCTTCCTTGGCCAGATCGTTGTGCGCCACGCCGCACCGATGCAGCTGCTGCAACAGCCGGCGCGCCTGCCTGAAATACGCCAGGTCGCCGCGCGGCGGGCGCTGGTACATCGCATCGCCGGCCAGATAGCTGCGGTCCAGATGGCGCCCATCCCAATGCAGCAAACGTGGCGTGTGCGGCAGGCCATCCAGCTGGCGCAGCGCCAGCGCTTCGCGCCGCGCCAGCCACCAGGCCACACCCCGCAGGCCCCAGGGCGCCACGCTCAGGTCGCGCCGCACGAACACCCGGCCGGCGTCGCGGATCAACAAAATGCGCCCGAACGTATCGGACTTCAGCGGCAGATTGCCTGCGGGCTCGTGACTCATCCCCCATTGTAGGCGGGCGGCCGGCATCGCCATACCGCCATTGATGTGCACGCCGATGCCATCGGCGCGCGCAGCCGCCTGGTTGCAACCGCAGGTGAAGCCAACCGCCCGATGTGAGCGTGGCGCAAGTCAGTCGTCGCCATGCCCACCTATAATTCGGAAATGAACTCATGGATCGACGCCACGCTGGAGTGGATCGGACACCACCCCGCCTTGGCTGGCGTGGTGATCTTTGCCATCGCATTCTGTGATGCGGTGATCGTGCTCGGCGCCATCGTGCCCGCGCTACCGCTGCTGTTCGCCATCGGCGTGCTGATCGGGCTCGGCCAGATCAATGGGCCGTATGCGGTGGTTTGCGCCACGCTGGGCGCGTTCGTCGGCGATGCGCTGAGTTTCTGGGTGGGCCATCGCTGGGGTCACCAGTTGCACACGTATTGGCCGTTCCGCCGCTATCCCCAGTTGCTGGAACGCGGCGAGCTGCTGTTCCGGCGCAATGCCTTCAAGAGCATCCTGATCGCACGCTATGTCGGCGCGGTGCGGCCGTTCGTGCCGGCCATCGCCGGCATGTCGCACATGCCGTTCAAGCGCTACCTGGTTGCCAGCGGGCTGGCCTGCGTGTCGTGGGCGCTGCTGTTTCTGGTGCCAGGCTGGGTACTGGGCACCGCCTACGACGCCGTGGCCGCAGTGGCCGGGCGCCTGTTCGTGGTGGTCGCCTTGCTGGCTGCGGTGATCGGCCTAGCCTGGGCCATGGTGCTGTATTCGTACCGCTGGTCGGCAGGCCATCTGGATGCCCTGCTGGCGCGGCTGCTGGAGTGGTCGCATCGGCACCCGGTGCTGGGCAACTGGTCGGTCAGCGTGTTCGACCCACGCCGACGCGAGTCGGTCCCGTTGGCGATGATGGCGCTGATGCTGTTGCTGCTGGGCTGGGGCTGGTTCGTGTTGCTGATGGTGGTGCTGGCGCATGGCGAGCCGCTGCGCGTGGACCTGGCCGTGCACGACCTGATGCTGGCCTTGCGCAACCCGCTGGCCGATTACCCGATGGTCGCGCTGGCCTCGCTGGGCGATTGGCAGGTGTTGTTGCCGGCGATCGCCGCAGCGATGGGCTACCTGGCCTGGCGGCGCCGCTGGATGGCGGTGACGCACTGGGTGATCGCACTGGCGTTTGGCCTGGCGCTGACGCAACTGCTGGGCGCCACTGTCCAGGTGGTGCGCCCGCCGGCCGCCAGCAGCGGCTTCGGATTTCCGTCGGTGGCGGTCACCATGGCCACGATCGGTTTTGGCTTCTTCGCGCTGCTGATCGCGCGCGAACTGCCCGGCCGGCGCCGGGTGTGGCCATATCTGGTCAGTGGCGCGATCGTCTCCCTGATCGGCTTCGCACGCCTGTACCTGGGCGCGCATTGGCTTAGCGACGTGGTCGGCGGCATGTTGTTCGGCATCTTCTGGCTGCTGGTGCTGGGCATTGCATATCGGCGTCGCGCCACCCGCGCGTTCTGGGTCAAGCCGGTGTCGTGGACCTTCTACGGCGTGTTCGTGGGCTGCGCGATCTTCTTTGCGCCGCGCAATCTCGACACCAAGCTGGCCAAGTTCGAGCCGCCACCGCCGCTGCTGATGGATCTGCCCGCCAGCGACTGGTGGGAGGGGCAATGGCGGCTGCTGCCGGCACGCCGCAATGAATTCGACGACGACCAACGTTGGCCGCTGGACGTACAGGTTGCCGGCCCGCTCGCGCCGCTGCAACGCCAGCTCGAAGCGCGCGGCTGGCGGGCACAACCGCAGGCGGGCTGGGAGCAGGCGCTGCATCTGCTGGATGTGAGTGGCCGCCCGGACGAAGTTCCGATCCTGCCGGCCACGCTGGACACCCAGGTTGAAGCCTTGCTGATGGTGCGTCATGCCGCGCCAGGGCACGTGCATGTGTTGCGCCTGTGGCCTGCAGCCGCGCGCTTGCAACCCAATGCGCAGCCATTGTGGGTAGGCAGCACGCAGACGCTGCGCTACAGCCGCCACTTCAGCCTGATCGGCCTGTGGTATCCGCTACGCGGTGTGGACCCTGCACTGAGCGCGTTGCGCCAGGCACTGGACCCCTTGCCGCATCGCCTGGAACAGCGTCGACGCTCGCAGGTGCCCGTGATATTGATCGACAGTAGCTCGGGAAATGCGTTGCGGCCAGAGGACAAAGACAATGCTGCACCGCAGCCGGAAACCACCGCATCCGACCCGGCGGCATCGGCTCCGTCACAACAGCGCCGTTGATCGATCGGGCTACAGCGGCGATCGGCCAGCGACCACGCGCGCAGCACTATAGATCAGAGCTGCTGGCAAAACCCTTGAACGCTGTAGCGATGGCGGCAACGCGTTCGCGTCGTTTGGATGCGGCCGAATGTTTAGGTCAAAAGCCCTGGTGAGTCGAGGGCGCGGTGCCCTTACCGCTCGCGGGACACGCCGTGAATCCGTCCATGGAGGCTCGGTGGCGGCATCCATGCCGCCACACGGTCCCGCAATCGGCAAGGACACCGCCCCAGGACGTTGGTCGGTAGCTGCGTAACAAGCTGGCCGTCTCGCGAGTTGCATTGGCCTGCTGATGCGGGTCGCAGAATTACATGTGAGCTAGCGAAGTAGAAGCATTGCTTGCACCATGCCCACCGACCATCTCGACCGGCCCTTGCCCGCCCACCGTCGCGGGACCTTACGCGGCATGGATGCCGCGTAAGGGCTTACAGGGACGTACTTGCAGCGTGTCCCGCGATGGTGGGCGGGCAAGGGCCCTGCAGAAAACTCGCGGGTTGGTCGCTCTACAACTCTTCGCACCGTTCAATCGCCTCTCAAGGCGAACGGGAGATTGCAAATCAGTGCCGTTCGGCACTACAAAGCCCGCATTGGCCCAACACGCGATGCCTCACCACAACACGCCATCCACCGGCTGCATCGGCTCCGGCGCTTGCTCACCGATGGCCTGAAGCGCATCGATCTCCACCGTGCGGCACATGGTGTCCAGCGGCAGGTCATGGATGGTGTTGGCGAACGGGTCGACCAGCTCATCGCCGATCTTGAGCACCGCCAGGAACATCAAGCCGGCCACTGTCGATCCCACCGGGGTGGCGTACTGCAGCGTTTCCACCAGGCCGATCGGCAACAGCACGCAGAACAGCCGCGTAAACAGGTTCGGATAGAAGCGGTATTGATACGGCAACGGCGTGTTTTTCAGCCGCTCCATGCCGCCTTGCGCGTTGGCGATATCCACCAGGATGCGCTCGACGCTGGCCTGCTGGATGCTATCGATCCAGCCAGCGCGACGCGCCTGTTCCACTGCGCGGCCTGTCGTGTCGAGCAAGCCATTGGCCACGTTCGTGCGGGTGATCACCGCTGCTACTTCGTCGGCCTCCAGCCGCGGCTCCAGTGCCATCGCCACCGGCAGCCGCCGCAACTGGCAACGCAATGCGTTGACGTAGGCGACCTGACGCAGCGCGATCGTGCGCCCCAACGCTGCAGCTTCCGGCGCAGACAGGATGCTGACGCTCAAACGCACCAGGTTGCGCGATGCATTGATCATCTGCCCCCACAGCACCCGCCCTTCCCACCAGCGCTGATAGGTGGAATTGGCGCGGAAGCCCAGGAACAACGCCAGTGCCGAACCGAAGATGGTCAACGGCAATGCCGGCGCGCGGAACGGCAGCACGTAATAGATGATCGTGATCAACACGTCCCAGACAAACAACACCGCCAGGGTCCGCCAGACCTGACTGACTACATCCGCCACACGCGGTTTGACATCGATGATCAAAGGCTCACTCCCTCACTGAAACGAGTTTCGCCATGGCGCGCATCCAGCGCATGGATGCCATCGATAGCGCACTCAAGCGTGGCGAGTGTGCCGTTGCGGCGGTGCAAGCACGGTGACGGGGCGGCCGAACGCCTTCCCTCGCCGCAGCGAAACACGCTGCGCGATCATCAGTCGGTCGTGGACGATACCCGGAATCGACCTACATCGCCCTTCCAGGTCCGACGCCTTCTCACCGCATGCGCAACTGCCCGGCCATCGCTCGCGATACGGTGTTGGCTTCGCTCAGGGCATCCAGGCCAGCAACTGATCCAGGCGCCGATGCGGGTCGTCCTGTTGCAACAGCGACAAGCGTTGCTGTTCGGTCAGCGGCAGCAATTCGGCCAGCCGCCAGCCCACCCACGCGGACTGATCCAGCAGCCCTGGACCGACCGATGCGAATTCGCCGCCCACCTGTTCGAGCATGCGCTCGAGCACGGTTGCCAACAGGCTGTGCTCGGGCCGCAATTCGTCGTCGGGGTCGGGCTCGCACCAGCTCACCTCGCCCACCACCAGCCCGTTGTCGCGGATGCGCGAGCGCTGCACATGAAAGCGACGCGTGCCGCGCAAGCGCAGCACCAGTACGCCATCGGCGCCCACATCGAAATCCTCGATGCGCACCTCGGTGCCGAACGCCGCCGGCGTTGCCGGCACGCCAACCTCGTTGCCATCCAGGATCAGGCACACACCGAAGCTGGTGCCGTTGCGTCCGCACTCGCGCACCAGATCCAGATAGCGGCGCTCGAACACGCGCAGCCCCATCGCCGCGCCGGGCAACAACACGCTGTGCAACGGAAACAGCGGCAAGGCGCTGGTGTCGGCCGTGGCGGGGGGCGATGCCATCACGACAGCTGCGCCAGGAAGCGACGCGGCGCGCCATCGAACCCGCCATTGGACATGAACACCACATGGTCGCCCGGCTGCGCGATGTCGCCCAGCGTCTGCAGTAGCGCCTCCACGTCATGCGCCACGTGCGCCTGCCCGCGCACCTGCGCGATGATCGGCGCCGCATCCCATGGCAATTCGGGGCGATGCAGAAACACCACCGCATCGGCATCGTGCAGCGACGGCGCCAGCGCCTGCGCATGCGCACCCAACCGCATCGAATTGCTGCGCGGCTCCATCGCCACCAGCACGCGCGCCGCACCCACCTTCGCACGCAGCCCCTGCAACGTGGTCGCAATGGCGGTGGGGTGATGGGCGAAGTCGTCGTAGACCGTGATATCGCGCGCCTGCCCCAACACTTCCAGGCGGCGTTTGACGCTGTGAAAGTGCGCCAGCGCCGGCATCACCGTTGCCGGGTCCACGCCCACCGCATGCAGCGCCGCCAGCGCGGCCAGTCCGTTGAGCACGTTGTGCCGCCCGACCAGCGGCCACTGCACCTGGCCGATCTCCACGCCGCGATGGGACACCGCAAACACGCTGCCATCGGCGGCAATCAGGCGCGCGCTCCACTCCAGCGCCGCATCGAAGCCGAAGCGCTCCACCGGCGTCCAGCAGCCCATGGCCAAGACCTCGGCAAGCCGCGCGTCTTCGCCATTGACGATCAGACGCCCACGCGCCGGCACGGTACGGACCAGATGATGGAATTGGCGCTGGATGGCGCCCACGTCAGGAAAAATATCCGCGTGGTCGTACTCCAGGTTATTGAGGATCGCCACCAGCGGCCGGTAGTGCACGAACTTGCTGCGCTTGTCGAAGAATGCGGTGTCGTATTCGTCGGCTTCCACCACGAACTCGCGCCCCTGCCCCAGCCGCGCCGACACGCCGAAGTCCTCGGCCACGCCGCCGATCAAAAATCCCGGCGCGCGGCCGGCCGCCTCGAGCAGATAGCTCAGGATGGTGGTGGTGGTGGTCTTGCCATGGGTGCCGGCAACCGCCAGGGTGTCGCGGCCCGGCAGCACCTGCTCGGCCAGCCATTGGGCACCGGAGGTATAACGGCGGCCAGCATCGAGTACCGCTTCCACTGCCGGGTTGCCGCGCGACAAGGCATTGCCGATGACCACCTCGGTGGCGTCTGCCGAGATATTGGACTGCGCGTAGCCCTGGGCCAGCGCGATGCCGAGCGTTTCCAGCTGGGTGGACATCGGCGGATAGATGGCCTGGTCGCTGCCTTCTACCTGCCAGCCCAGTTCGCGCGCCAGGGCGGCCACACCGCCCATGAAAGTCCCGGCGATGCCGAGGATGTGGAGTTTGCTCATGCCGCATATTGTCGCCGATCACTGCAGTTGCAGGACATTCCGATCGGCACCGGGTGCAGCTGTCGGGAAACTCCTACCGTACTGTCGGGAATTTCCCGATATGCGAACTGCGTCACATCCCTCACTATGCTGAACGCCAGTCGCAGCACCCTTTGGTTCTACTCCCCAAGAGACCAAATCCCCAGGGAGCTCATGCTGTCGGGGCTCTGAGCAAGCTCACTACTGGCGTTATTCTGCCCCGGTCATCTCGTATGGCCGGGGTTTTTCTTTGCTGGGATCTGGATCTGCAGACGACGCGGCCAACGGGCGCGCGGTGAACAGGACCGGGCATTGCGCCCGGCCCGGGTGACTCAGCGGCCGAGCGCCTTGCTGATACGCTCCAGCACCTCGTCCAGCGACCCAACGCCATCGACGCGCGCCAACTTGCCGCGCTGCTCGTAGAAGCCGATCACCGGCGCGGTGGAATCGGTATAGACCTGCAGACGCTTGCGCACCGATTCCGGGTTGTCGTCCTCGCGGCCTTCGGCCTTGGCACGCCCGGCAATGCGCTCGACCAGCAATTCGCTGGCGACGTCCAGCTGCACCACTGCATCCAGTGGCTGACCGATCTTGCTGAGCAGGCTGTCCAGCGCATTGGCCTGGGCCACATTGCGCGGATAGCCATCGAGGATGAACCCCTTGGCGACATCGGCCTGACCGAGCCGCGCCTCCAGCATGCCGAGCAGGATGTCGTCGGACACCAGGTCGCCCCGTGCCATGACTTCCTTGGCCTTCAGGCCGAGCGGCGAACCGGCGGCCACTTCGGCACGCAGCAGGTCGCCGGTGGAAATGTGCGGGATTTCAAACGTGTCTTTGAGACGTGTCGCCTGGGTGCCCTTGCCCGAACCGGGCGGTCCCAACAGAACCAATCGCATCAGTGGACTCCACTTTCGAATAAAAACGCGTTGCGGTTGGCGGCGTTAGACTCAAGCCTTCGCCGGCGCTGACCGTATGGTCGTGCAGCTTACCCCATCCGGGGAATGTCCCGGCACTGTCCCCTGCGCCATGTTTCCATGTGAGGAGCCCGTCCCCCTATGTCCACTGGCAACTTGTTGTATGCCCAATCAGGCGGCGTCACCGCCGTCATCAACGCGACCGCCGCCGGCGTCATCACCGAAGCGCGCGCGCGCAGGATCAAGGTCCTGGCTGCCCGCAACGGCATCCTGGGCGCGCTGCGCGAGGAGCTGATCGACACCTCCAAGGAATCCGCTGCAGCGATCGCCGCCTTGGCGCAGACACCCGGCGGTGCGTTCGGCTCGTGCCGCTACAAGCTCAAGTCGCTGGAACAGGACAGCGCCAAGTACGAACGCCTGCTCGACGTGTTGCGCGCGCACGACGTGCGCTGGTTCCTCTACAACGGCGGCAACGATTCGGCCGACACCGCATGGAAGGTGTCGCAGCTGGCCAAGGCCTACGGCTACCCGCTGCACTGTATCGGCGTGCCCAAGACCATCGACAACGATCTGGCGGTGACCGACACCTGCCCCGGCTTCGGTTCGGCGGCCAAATATACCGCGGTGTCCGTGCGCGAGGCTGCGCTGGATGTCGCCGCGATGGCCGATACCTCCACCAAGGTCTTCATCTACGAAGCGATGGGCCGTCACGCCGGCTGGCTGGCCGCCGCCGCCGGCCTGGCCGGCCAGGGTCCGGACGAGGCACCGCAGATCATCCTGCTGCCCGAGCGCGCCTTCGATCAGGCCGCGTTCCTGGCCAAGGTCAAGCAAGTGGTGGAGAAGGTGGGTTGGTGCGTGGTGGTCGCCAGCGAAGGCATCCAGGACGCACATGGCCGTTTCGTCGCCGACGCCGGCGGCGCGACCGACTCGTTCGGCCATGCGCAACTCGGCGGCGTGGCCTCCTTCCTGGCCGCCCAGGTCAAGCAGGAGCTCGGCTACAAGGTGCACTGGACGCTACCCGATTACCTGCAACGCTCCGCACGCCACCTCGCCTCCAAGACCGACTGGGAGCAGGCCCAGGCCGTCGGCAAGGCAGCGGTGCAATACGCACTCAAGGGCATGAACGCGGTGATCCCGGTGATCGAACGCGTCAGCGACGCTCCCTATCGCTGGAAGATCGTGCCGGCCCCGCTGCACAAGGTGGCCAATCACGAAAAGAAGATGCCGCCCAGCTTCCTGCGCAAGGACGGCTTTGGCATCACCGAGCGCGCCCGCCGCTACTTCGCCCCGTTGATCAAGGGCGAAGCTCCGCTGGCCTACGGCAACGACGGCCTGCCCAAGTATGTGACCTTGAAGAATGTGGCGGTGGCGAAGAAATTGCCGGTGTGGGAAGGCTGAGCGACCCTGCCGCGCGCCCTCGCTAGCGCATCTGTGTGAGGACGCTCATACCGGCCGCCCCTGGGCAGTCTGCGGAATCTCCAACGGCAGTGCTCCATAAAGCAGTCAACCGCCGCCAGGAGGCGGTTGCCGTTGGAGCCACTTTACATAGGGAATCTCCTGATTGCCGTGCAGGAGGTCGCTGACTGACACGTGCGCACATGCCTTTCGCTGTCGCAGTGCGCGGCATGGTTCGGAATGCAGACCACCGCGTTCGAAACACGACAGGACCTGGCTTCAATGAGCCGGCAGAGCGCGTGCACATGGAAGCCAGGCGCTGCCGCCTTGCGCTGAGGCAAGAAAGATCACGGCGACATTGCCAGATTGACCCCCAATGTGATCCATCCGCGTGGTGCCGCTACGTGATCACGCCCGACCACCAGGTCGACGCTGGACGCCCTGCCCATCAGCCGGCGCATGCCAATTTGTGCGCCCCACCCGTTGCGATCGTCTCCGGATGCTTCGGCCAATACTGTCCATTTGGGTGTGAGTACCTGCTCCAGACCGGCCCCTGCAGTGGTGGCATCGGACCCGGCATGCAGTGCGACCAGACCAAGATTGACGTGCATCCGCGTGGCCCCATCGGCGCCAAACGACCACGTCAGCGGAACGGTGAGATAACTCGCGCGTTGCTGCGGGTCCTGCCAGTCGCGCTGCAGCCCGACCGCGACTGCCAGCCCCCAGACATGCTGCTCTGGATCGCGCAGCATGTGCTTGGCTCCGATATCGAGCGCAGCAGATCCATGCCGGACATCGGTGATTCCTACGGAAAATTCCGTGCCCAGGACATTGCAGGCAGGTACCGCCGTGGCCGATGCACCACCCGGCGTTGCACGCCACCAAGCTTCCAGCTGGCATTGCCCACGTGGCGTGACGCCGGCATCGTCGACCACCATGCTCGCCGCTGCGCGCACCGGCACCGGGTGACACAGTGCGAAGAAGGCAAGCAGGCCCGGGGAATAACGCAATACCTTCATAGACGTTCTCAAAAATCAGCGCAGCTGCTACGCGACTGGGTACAGCACTGAGCGCAGCGACAAATCGTCGTCGGCATGCATCGGATGCAGGTGACTGGCGTGCCGGATCGGGAGTGTACGCGTGGCGCATGGCAAAGCCGATTACTGCCGCAGGAAACCGAGCCTCGCGCAGCTGCTTGGCAGCGCCCGGGGTCGCTGCAAATACGCAGCACAGGCACCACGCGCAAGTGCACGCCGGCGCGACCGCCCCTTTCACGAATTTGGGCGATTCTTGCTCAAAATTCGAGCGATTCTTGGATCGCTGTGTCTAACGCGGATGCGCAAACAAGACCGCCGGCATCGGTAGCAACACCGGCGAGCACTCTCTATCGATACGTCAACTGCATGGCATGCCGCTGGCGGGCGTCATGCCATGCGAAGGTCCGTACCCCTCATACAGCCGTAGCGTCCCGGCATCGATGCCGCATGTGTCACTGGCAGGCCTTGCCTTCCATCGTCTGCTGCGCGGCGAACATTGGCACCTGCGGGATCTTGCCGGCAGCGGCCTGTTGCTTCGCATCTTCCAAGTAGATGCGTGACTGGCCTTGCCCGTCGAGCTGCGGCTTGGCATCCACCGGCTTGCGCCACACGCGCACGACCGCCTGTTGACTTGGGCAGGCTGCGCTTGGGACGCGGATCACGTCGTTGAAGATCCAGCCCGACGCGACACTGGGCGCCGCCTTGGCGTAGTCCACAACGCGCGCGCGCGGCTGACAGGTGGGGCTGCTGCGCACTACCGAAAACGTATAGGGCTGTGCAGCATTGCCGGTGAACACACCTTCCAGGCGTGCACAGGCTTCTGGAATCTGCCGCAAGGTGTGCACCGCACCAACGGCTTGCGCGGTACCAGCCGGGCGGGCCTTCAACTCTGGCGTTGGCTCTGCAGCGCACGCGCTGCCGGTGAGCAGCATGGCCAGCACAGCGGCGTACCTGGACGCGGCATCGTTCGACATAAGTTACTCCTGGATCGGCTCGATCACGTTGGCCGCAGGCTGTCATGTCGCGACTGAACGACGCGCCAAAGCCGCGGTGGTGGCACCCCTGCAAGCCGCGGCGCATACTCGGCCGCGATCCGGCCATCATGAACATCGCGACGCGCATTACGGCCCTTGGGCCGTCGAGACCGTATTCGCACCCCACTCGTTGCGTGCGCCGCCCTTGGTTCATCCCGACCGGATGACATCCATTCTCTTGGGAGGGGTCATGCTGGAACACTACGGGTTAGGGCTTGCGTTGGGCTGCGCGGTATTGGCAATTTTGTACGGGATCGTCTCGGCGCGCTGGGTGGTCGCGCAACCGAGCGGCAACGCACGCATGCAGGAGATCGCAGCGGCGATCCAGGAAGGGGCGCGCGCATATCTCAATCGGCAGTACCTCACGATTTCGATCGCTGGCGGCGTGCTGTTCGTCTTGGTCGGACTATTCCTGAGCTGGTACACGGCGATCGGCTTCGCGCTCGGCGCGGTCCTGTCGGGCCTGGCTGGCTATATCGGCATGAACGTCTCGGTGCGCGCCAATGTGCGCACCGCGGAGGCCGCACGGCACGGCATCGGCCGCGCGATGGATGTCGCGTTCCGCGGTGGCGCGATCACCGGCATGCTGGTGGTGGGCCTGGGGTTGCTGGGGGTGGCCGGCTACTACGCAGTGCTGCAGGCCTTGGGGCTGCCGCTGGAGCAGAACCTGCACGCACTGGTCGGCCTGGCGTTCGGCTCCTCGCTGATCTCGATCTTCGCGCGCCTGGGTGGCGGCATTTTCACCAAGGGGGCGGATGTAGGGGCAGACCTGGTCGGCAAGGTAGAGGCCGGCATTCCCGAAGACGACCCGCGCAATCCTGCAGTGATTGCCGACAATGTAGGCGACAACGTGGGCGACTGCGCCGGCATGGCAGCGGATCTGTTCGAGACCTATGCGGTGACCGTGATCGCCACGATGCTGCTCGGCAGCCTGACCCTGGCCGAGACCGGGCCGCATGCCGTGCTGTATCCGCTGGTGTTGGGCGGCGTGTCGATCATCGCCTCGATCGTGGGCGCGGCTTTCGTCAAGGTCAAAGCAGGCGGCTCGATCATGGGGGCGCTCTACAAGGGCGTGATCGTTTCCGGCGTGCTGGCTGCGCTGGCCTATTGGCCGATTACCCAGAGCCTGATGCGCGACAACAGCCATGGCGCCGCCTCGCTTTATGCCTGCGCCTTGATCGGCCTGGTGCTCACCGGCCTGATCGTGTGGATCACCGAGTACTACACCGGCACCCAATACGCGCCGGTGCAGCATGTTGCCTCTGCCAGCACGACCGGACACGGCACCAACATCATTGCCGGCCTGGGCATCTCGATGAAGTCCACGGCGCTGCCGGTGATTGCGGTCTGTGCAGCGATCTGGGGCGCGTTCCATTTCGGCGGCCTGTACGGCATCGCGATCGCTGCCACGGCAATGCTGTCGATGGCCGGCATGATCGTGGCGCTGGACGCCTATGGCCCGATCACCGACAACGCCGGTGGCATCGCCGAGATGGCCGAACTGCCACCGGAAGTCCGCGCGATCACCGACCCGCTGGATGCGGTCGGCAACACCACCAAGGCGGTCACCAAAGGCTACGCGATCGGCTCGGCCGCACTGGCGGCATTAGTGCTGTTCGCCGACTACACCCACAACCTGCAGGCGGCCCATCCCACCGAGGTCTTCGCCTTCGATCTGTCCGACCACACGGTGATCATCGGTCTATTGATCGGCGGCCTGATCCCTTACCTGTTCGGCGCAATGGCGATGGAGGCGGTGGGCCGCGCGGCCGGCGCGGTGGTCGAAGAGGTCCGCCGTCAGTTCCACGAGATCCCCGGCATCATGGCCGGTACCGCCAAGCCGCAATACGACCGCGCGGTGGACATGCTGACCCGCTCGGCGATTCGCGAAATGATCGTGCCCTCCTTGTTGCCGGTCGTGGTCCCGATCGTGGTCGGGCTGCTGCTGGGGCCACGCGCCCTGGGCGGCTTGCTGATCGGCACCATTGTCACCGGACTGTTCCTGGCCATTTCGATGACCACCGGTGGCGGGGCCTGGGACAACGCCAAGAAGTACATCGAAGACGGGCATTTCGGCGGCAAGGGCAGCGAAGCGCACAAGGCGGCAATCACCGGCGACACCGTAGGCGACCCGTACAAGGACACCGCCGGGCCGGCGATCAATCCGTTGATCAAGATCATCAACATCGTGGCGCTGCTGCTGGTACCGCTGTTGTAGCCAGGCATGGCCGCATGGATCTGGCACCTGCGGCCGTGCGGCCGCAGGTACTGGAGGCAGGCCTGCCTAAGGCGTCGGGCGAGACGACCGCCAGTGCCTTCTCAGCGACCAGCATCACCGGCGATCGGGCGCTCCCGCGACGCTGCCAAGGCGCACAACGGTGACGACGGGGCAGGCAACTGCCCCGGCCCGGCATCACTCAAAGACAGCCGATCAAGCCGTCGTAGATCGGCGGCGCGCCGCCCGGCAGCGGTTCGAACAAGGGGTTGGTCACTGCCAGTACGCGGTACATCTCGTCCAGGCGGGTACCGGCTTTCAGCGGTGCGGTGCAGCGCCAGACGCGGCTGTCCGAGCGCAGGTAACCGCTGCGGGGATCCACGCTCACCTCGCTGGCACCGAAGGTCCAGATGCAGCTGCGCACTACGCCGGTGACGCGGTGGACCGAGCAGCGAAAGCGCAGCGGCTGGTAATCGCTGAATTCGCCTCCGCAGAATGTATCGCCGCAGATGTTGTCGAAATCGCGGTCCAGCCGCTGCTCCAGATCGATGAAGGCCTCCCAGCCCTCGGCATTGGCCGGCCAGTCGACCGCGTCCACGTAGGTCGGCGGTGGCGTTGCGGCAGCGGCCGCCTGGGTGGTGAGGGAGAGCAGCAGTACGACGAGCAAGCGTGCGAGTCTGGACATGACCTTTCCCGAGCAGTGGATGAGTCTGCAGCGTGCGCCGCGTCCCTGCCCACCACGATCAGCCGGCCGCCCGTTATGAATGCAGGCTATGCCGCATCCGGCCCTCAGAAGATTGCCCATTCAGTGTCGCTGCAGCGCAACAGCCGAACGCGTAGAATCGCGCTCCACACACTGCTGACGCCTCGGAGCTACCCGCATGGGCCTTGAACTGGTCACCTCTGGCAAGAATCTGCCGGAAGAAATCAACGTCGTCATCGAAATCCCCAAGGATTCCGAGCCGGTCAAGTACGAAGTGGACAAGGCCAGCGGTGCGATCTTCGTCGACCGCATCCTGTCGACCCCGATGCGTTACCCCTGCAACTACGGCTACGTGCCCAACACCCTGTGCGGCGATGGCGACCCGGCCGACGTGCTGGTGGTCCTGCCGCTGCCGCTGGTCCCGGGCTCGGTGGTGCGCTGCCGTCCGGTCGGCGTGCTGCGCATGAGCGACGAGGCAGGCAGCGACGAAAAGATCCTGGCGGTGCCGATCGAGAAGATCTTCTCCGGCTACGCGCACATCGAGGATATCAACCAGGTGTCCAGCCACTGGATGGAGCGCATCGGTCACTTCTTCGAGCATTACAAGGACCTGGAGAAGGGCAAGTGGGTCAAGCTCGACGGCTGGGGCGGCGCGGCCGAGGCCAAGCGCATTCTGGTCGAGTCGGTGGAACGCTATAATTCCGACGCGCCCTGAGCCGTTGGCCGTAACACTGCTTCGCAGGTGCGGAGCGACCGGGATCACGCTTTTGCCGTGATCCCGGTGACCGCCGTCGGTAGATTGGGTACATTGCCGAGCTGCGTTTGGCCGGCGCCCGCCGTCGGTGACTTCTGGGGAAGTGTCTTGCGTATTCTGTTTGTTGGGGACGAAGCCAGTCTTCCGTCCGACCTTGTCGAGTACGTCGCCGATCTCGGCGACCAGTGGCAGGCGCAGCAGGTGGCCGATGGAAATTCGGCGATCGAAGCTGCCGCGCTGTCGCCCTTCGACGCGGTCATCGTTGCCCCGGTGTTGCCGGACCTGACTGCCGCCACGTTGCTGGGGCAGATCCGCACGCTGCGCCCGGACACCATTCGCATCGCGCTGATCGATGCCCAGGACGGCCAGCGCACGCCGCCGGCCCGCATCATCGGCGTGGCGCACCGTTTCCTGCCGATGCCGCTGGCGCCGGAAGTATTGCTCGAAGCCGTCACCAGCCTGGAAGAACTGCGCGACCTGCTCAGCAATCCACGCCTGCGCGCGGCCATCGGACGCATCGAAAAACTGCCCTCGCCACCGCATCTGTATCTGAGCCTGATGCACGCCCTGGAAGAAGACGATGGCGCCGATGCGGCCGACATCGCCAAGCTCATCGCCGGCGACCCGGCGATCGCGGCCAAGGTGCTGCAGCTGTGCAATTCGGCGTTCTTTTCCGGCGGACGCAGCATCACCGACCTGCGCACGGCGGTAACCCGCCTGGGCGTGGCGACGCTGCGCGACCTGGTACTGGCCAGCGAAGTCTTCTCGGTGCAGACCCTGACCCCGGCCGAGCGTAGCGCGATGCAGCGCCGCGCCCTGCTGTCGTCGCGGCTGGCGGCGAAAGTGTTGCCGCCCACCAGCGCCGAACTCGGCTCCACCGCCGCCTTGCTGGCCGATATCGGGCTGCTGTTGCCGGGCGTACGCGACGAGCGCGAGCCGCCTGCCGAAGGCGGCGACGAGCGGCTGGGCCACACCGAAGCCGGCGCGTATCTGCTTGGTCTGTGGGGCCTGCCGATGCCGATCATCGAGGCGGTGGCGTTCCATCGCCATCCGCAGCGCTCCAGCCTGCGCAGCTTCTGGGTGACCGGCGCGGTGCATGTCGCCACGGCACTGGCCAGCGGCGAAACCGTGGACGAAGAGTACCTGTCCAAGGTTGGCGTGATCTCCCGCCTGCCGACCTGGCGCGAGCAGGCCGACACCTTGCTTGGCCTTGCCGAGGCTTGAGCGGCGGCCGTCAGGGGCAACGATTGCGGTAGCAAAAAAGGCGCGATGGACTCGCGCCTTTTTCTTTGGCCCTTTGTAGCCGCGTCATGACGCGAGTGGGATGCGTGATAGGCGTTATTGCCGACCTGCAACGTCAGGCGACGCGCATCGGGTTATCCACAGCGGACGATCCAGACCTGGAGACATCTGCGATCCGAGCCAGACCAAGGTTACGGCGATCGGACTCAAGACCCCGTAGCTGGGCAGTCGTAGACCACACACGCGTGTAAGGAGTCGTTTTTGTGGCATGCGCCTGCAGCTAGGCTCCGGCTCCAGTGCGTGCAGGTCGTTGTGGAGCGCGCCAGCTTTCCGGCGCTACACGGCCAACTTTGGCGACATGCACACACCGCGCATTGAACGCAGTCGACGACAGGCATAAAAAAAGCGGGCCTTTCGGCCCGCTTCTTCTTTCACGACGCTTCGATGATCAGAAGCGCTGGTTGTACTGCACGAACAGGAAGCGGTCGTAGTCCAGCATCGGATCGATTGCCGCAGTGCTGCTGTTGGTGATCGAGTAGGTCACCGGCGGCTGCTTGTTCCAGATGTTGCGGGCACCAACGGTCACGCTGCCATCCCACGGAGCCTGCCAGGTGACGGAGACGTCCTGATAGGAGATCGAGCCCTTCTTGTTGGAGCCTGTACCGCCGCCCCAGCCCGGATTCGGGGTCTGGTAGTTCGGGTTGTTGCACTCGATGCCTGCCGCTGCATCCCAGCAGTAATCACGGAAACCGCCGTAGTAGCGCAGGTTCCAGTTGGCCGACAGCGAACCCAGCGACCAGTCCAGGCCCAAGGTGGCACGCACGCGCGGGAAGTTCCAGTAGCCGGCAGAGTTTGCCCACTCGGCGCCAGCTTCTGCCTGCGACTTGTAGGTCGCCAGGTAGTTGGTGTCCAGGTTGACAGCGAACTTGCCGTAAGCGGTTTCCGGCATGCGGTAACGCACACCGAAGTTGTAGCCTTCGGTTTCCAGACGACCCAGGTTGACGTTGCCGCGGCTCAGCGTGGTGACCTGGCCGGTGACCGCGTCGCGACTGTAGTCGGCGCAGTAGCTGGCCAGATTGTTGAGGTAGCAGTTGTTCAACACATCATTGGCCGTCAGCGCGGTGATGATGTTGGAGATCGAAATGCGGTACCAGTCCAGCGAGAAGTCCAGGCCCTGCACCCAATGCGGGCTGTACACCATGCCCACGGTGCGGGTGATGCTGTACTCCGGCTCCAGCTCTGCATTGCCCACGCCCGAATTGAACGGCGCGTTGCCCTGCACGTCACGACGCGTGACCGGATTGCCGGCGCTGTCGGTCTGACGGAAACCCGCCGGCAGGCCTTCACCGGCGCAACGTGCTGCCACGCCTGCGTTGCCCAGCGAACCGAAGGTCGCATCGCACGGATCGGTGAAGGTATCGAACGTCTGCGAGCCGCCACCGAAGGTGTCCGACAGCGTCGGCGCACGGAAACCGGTGCCGTAGGTACCGCGCACCAGCAGGTCGTCGATCGGCTTCCAGGTGAAGCTGAACTTGCTGTTGGTGGTGTCGCCGAAGCGGCTGTAGTTGCTGTAACGCGCGGCCACGTCGAACGACAATTCCTTGGCGCCCGGCAGATCCTTCAGCACCGGAATCAACAGCTCCAGGTAGGCTTCGTTGGTCTGGTAGCGACCTTCGGTGGCCTGTGCAGCCAGGTCGGTGGTGTAACCGGCGCTGGACAGCTGATCGGGGTAGTCGTAGCCGCTGATTTCGCGGTGCTCGACGCCTGCGGCGAAGCCCAGCTCACCGGCCGGCAGATCGAACAGGCCACCGGTGATGTTGGCGGTCCACTGCTTGCTCAGGCTCTGCTGCGTGGATTGACCCAGCGCGTTGATGTACTGCAGCGCGTTCGGCGTGGAGGCCGACGGGCCACCCAGGATGTTGAACGGGGTGCACTGGCCCAGCGCATTGCTGGTACCCAACGCGATCGGAGCCGCTGCGGTACCGCACTGCACCTGACCCTGTGCATTGAGGAACGACGGACCCAGTGCCTTCTGCAATGCCAGCAGGTTGATGTTGCCGCGCGAAACCTGGGTCACATCGTACTTGTTGTAGTTGAAGCCCACGTCCCAGTTCCAGCCGTGGCTGCCAACGTCGAACACGCCTTCCAGCGCCGCATCGAAGTGCAGGGTCTTGACGTTGCTTTCGGTGGTGCGCGGCAGTTCAACCGTACGACGGAACCAGCTGTCGATGTCCTGGCCGATCGGGTTGTAGTAGCTGCTGCCACTGATGGCCACGGGGAACTGCGGCTGCGACGAGGCCTGCAGCGGGTAACCGGCGATCTGACGGTTCGAGTCGCGCTCGGAGTACATCGCGGTCGACTTGAAGGTCAGGCTGTCGGTCAGGTTGTAGCTGCCGGTGGTGAAGATCGACTTGTTGCGGCTGGACTGCTGCAACATCATCTGGTCGACGGAATTGAAGTAGTCGTCGGTGGTGATGTCGTTGTGGTAGTTGGCGATGTTGCGCGAATCCGCACCCACGCCACGGCCGTCGAACGAACCGGTGTGGTTGAGGATGTAGGTCTGGTCGTTTGCGGTGAAGCGGCCCCACGGGCCGGTTGCACTCAGACCATCTTCGATGTGGTTCGGGCCGGCCGAGTAACGGGTCAGCGTGCGATCCTTGGCCCACACCGGATCTTCGTTGGTGTAGTTGACGCCAAACACCAGCGAGGCCCGGTCGGTGGTGGTGCCGGCGGTAAAGGAGTACTGCTCCTTGGAACCGTCGCCACGACCGTTCTGGCCGAAGTACGCCGAGGCTTCTGCGCCGTCGTAGTTCTGGCGCAGGATGATGTTGACCACACCGGCCACGGCGTCGGAGCCGTAGATCGCCGAGGCACCGTCCTTCAGGACTTCGATGCGCTCGATCAGCGAGCTCGGGATGGTGGACATGTCGGTCAGGCCGTTCAGGCTGCTGGTCCAACGCTTGCCGTTCACCAACACCAGGGTACGGTTCTCATTGAGGTTGTACAGGTTGACGTACTGGCCGCCCTGTTCCGGATCGGAGGTCAGCACGGCAGCCTTGCTGTAGGTCTGCGTACCGGCGATCGACAGGTTCTGGAGGATGTCGCCAACGCTGACCAGGCCGGACTTCTGGATGTCTTGCTGCGAGACGGTGAACACCGGCTGTGCGGTTTCGACGTCGACCGAGCGGATGCGCGAGCCGGTGATTTCGATGCGGTCCAGCGTCGTGGTCGACGGGGCGGACTGCTCTTGTGCATTGGCGGCGAAAGCCGGCGTCAACGCGATCGCAATACCGGCGGGCAACAGGCCCAGCCGCACTGCGGAGGTGCGAAGGTTCATCAATCTCTCCAGGGTTCGTTAGTGGCGCGTTAAGCGCCCCCGTGCAAATTACGTTTGCGTGAACGCCATCGCTTTGCGCGTCACGTTCCGTGGCTTTGCCGAATCTGGCGGATTGGTCGTCTGGTCGCGATAACGCGATGCGGAGACGCCGAAACGCGCACGAAATGCGCGTGCGAAGCTGCAGCAGTTGTCGAATCCGCTGGCGGCCGCAACCTCACCGATCATCATGGAGGTATCGCGCAGCAGATCCGAGGCCCGCTCCAGGCGCAAGCGTGCCGACAACGCCTGCGGGCTTTCGTCGTACAGACTCTGGAATGTCTTGGACACATACCAGCTGGAGAAGTTGGTCAGCTGTGCCAGTTCGCTGATGCGCACCACACGGTCGCTGTTGCCTTCCAGATAAAGCCGGGCACGCTGCATGCGGCCGAATACCTGACGCCGGCGGCTGCGCGAGCGACCTGGACAGCGCTGCTCCTGCTCGACGAAGTCGCGCTGCATCGCGGCCAGATGCAGCAACAGCGGGCGCGCCGACGCGCTGCCGCTCTGCAACGCCGCACGGCGCCACAGCCGCAGCGCAATACGCAGGTCGCTGCGCGACAATTGGCTACGTCCCGGGTACAGCGTGGCGTCGGTCAGCTCGGCCAACGACTGCAGGCTGCCGCCATCCAGGCTGACGCCAACACACAACGCACTGCGATCCGCCTGCACGGTGGGATGCGAATCCTTGTCGAAGGCGATCCAGTCGCCGGCACGCAGCCGGAAGCGGCCCTCCTTGGACTCCACCCAGGCACGGCCACGCAACTGTACCCATAAGGTGAATGTCGCAGCGGCGGCGCGAATGCTGCCCAGACGCGAGACCGCCAGACAGGTGGTCGATGTCGAATCGCTGGCACCGTCCAGGCACAGTGCGAGTCCGCGATCGGCAGTGATGACCTGTTGCATGTTGGCAGCCCCCTGTACAAAAGAGGGCGTAGTGTTTTGCCGAATCTGGCGTGAGTCAGGAGGTTTCGACGAAAGTCTGCCGAAATTGCCACGAAACCTTTCCGAAGGAGTTACGAAGCCACTTTTCTCAACATCATCAACACGTTGGAAATGAATCCGACCGGCATCGATGGATGCTCCGGCAGCGGCATGTAGGCGATTGCGCTGCCATCTTCTTCGGCCAGCGCCAGATACATCGCGTCGCTGCGCTGATCCAGGCTGAAACCGTTGATGGTGGTGAACTTGGCCGCATCCAGGCACTGCGCCCGGCCGCCGCCAAGGGTGCTGTCGTGTGTCGCGCAACTGTCAGTGGACGACAGGTAATGCACCTGACCCTGGGCTCCCGGCGCCCAACTGCGATAACGCCAGCGCGATGGTTGCTGCGCGTCGACCGGTTGTACGGTGTCGGCGGCCAGGGTCGGCGCAATTTGCCATAGCCCTGCCCCGCTCAGATGCGTAAACAGCACTTTGCCGCTGACGCGGTCCAGGCGCACTTGCGAAACATCCTGCAGCGTAGCCAGCGCACGCCAAGGACTGGCGCTGCGGTCGTACAGCGTGGCAAAGCTATGTCCATCGTCGGCCGCAGCAACGACCAGCACGCGATTGGGATCGGGAAGATGGATGGCCTGCAAGGGCCGCACCTGCGGCACCGGCAGACGCACCGCCTTGCCGGTGCCTGGCGTCACTTCGAACAATGCAGCGTGCCCATCGGCATCGCTGCCGCTGACCAGCACCTGCCGCGAGTCGGCCGACCAGTCGGCAGCCTGTCGCGCGTCCGGGCGAATCCCTTCGATCAACCGCATCGAGCCAGGTTTGCCGACATCGCCCCACCACAATCCGTACGCACCGGAACGATTGGACGCGAAGATGAGCTGACGCCCGTCGGGCGCGATCATCGGCTGGTCGTCGCGCCCACTGGAAGGAAACAGTCGACGCCGGATGTAACCACCGTTCATGGGATCGTGGATGACCTGATACACGCCGAATTGCGGCTTGCGCTGCACGAACACCAGATGCCCGCGTGCCACGTCCGGCGCCTGGGCGTCGTCCACACCCAGATCGTGCAGGCTGCGATCGACCAGATCGAGGCGATACAGCCGCGCTTCGCTATCCACGCGGCGCCCGAAGATCAGGCCGCTGCTGTCCGGCAGCCAGCTCCAGCCTCGGATATCGGCGTTGTCATGCGTCAATCGTTCCGCACTGCCGCCTTGGGCGGATATCCGCCAGAGGTCGCCCAACTGCGGATTGCGCAGGAACACGATCCATTGTCCATCCGGGGAATAGCGCGGTGCGTAGTCGAAGTCGGTCGGTTGCGCGCTGTAGGTCAATACCTGCCAGTGCCCGGTTTCGAGGTCCAGGCGCCGGATTCGCGGCGCGCCTTGCGCACCGGTCATGCTACCGAACAACAACGCACGGCCGTCGGGAGACCAGCTGAAACTGAGCATGTCCGCGCCATCGCAACGCACCACCTCACGCGCTGCGGACTGACCTGCCGCAGCGGCGATCATGATCCTGCAGCTGCCATCCGGCGCTTGCCGGGAGAACGCAATTTCGCGTCCATCCGGCGACCAGGCGGGCAGTCGGTCGGAGACGCCGGGTGCAGGCGTTTCCAGCACGCGCGGATATGCGTTGTCGGTCGTCTTGACCAGGATCGAGGTCCCTGGTCGATCGCTGGTCAGCGAGGCGTAGGCCACCATACTGCCGTCGGGCGACAGGCTGGGCGTGAGATCGAATCCGCCGCCCGCAGTGATGACCTGGTACGGCCGCTTGGGGCTGCCCGGAACAGCGGTGGACGTTGCGACATCGGTTGCCGGCGCGCGCAGCCACAGCGTGCGTGCCGCAAGGCCAAGCACCACTATCAGCGCCAGGCCCGCGAAGGCCAGAGCCATCCAGCGACGCCGGTGCGGCGTCACTGCCGCAGCAGGCGATGGCGTTGCCGCCTGGTATGGCAGGGAGTCATCGGTCTCAGCCGCAGCGCTGAGCTCATCTGTCGCCAGCGGTGCTTCCTGCGCGGACTGCTGCACGCCAGGCGGCTCCAGCGAGGACGGCGTCTGCGGCAGCGTCGCCGCGGCATCGGTGCGCGCCTCCCACGCCACCGGCGCCATCAGGCGATACCCGGTCTTGGCAATCGTCTCGATGTACTCGGACCGCTGGCTGCCGCTGCTGGCAAACGCCTTGCGCAGCTGCGTCACTGCCTGGGTCACCACATCGTTGCTGGGCAAGGTGTCCGGCCATACCTCGGCGAGCAACTGCTCGCGCGTCACCACCTGCCCCGGCTGTCGCGCCAGGGTCAGCAGCACGGCCAACGACTTGGGAGGCAAGCGCAACGCGCGCCTTGCGCCCGGTGCGTGCACTTCGCGCGAGGCAACGTCGACCACACACTGCCCGACACGCAGCCGGCCAGTTGGCATTGCAGTAGCAGAAGGAACACTCATCGGCAAAGACACGCGTCGGCATGCAAGGACTACAAAAACGCATCGCACTGAGTGCGAAACGCCAAATTCAGCAAAGGACCACGACCAACTGTGTCATGCATCCATTTGGTGCAAATTTTACTCTATGCCCCGTTGCTTCCTATAACGGGCAGCGACGTCAGGCTCTCTCTCTCTCGCCGACGAATTCAAATAATTACGATGTTTCCTTCGCGCCTTCTGGCGCGATTTTTTTATCTGCGATTCAGCTAAAACGCTGCAAACCCTTATCCGCTGTAACCGCTTGCAGCACGATCGCATCGCGGCACTTGCGCGCAGCGATGCGATCTGTACAGCCGAAGCTGAATTTTCGATAAGCGGGCCACGTGTTCCGGGCAACCTTAAGCAGGCTTGTGGCCTATGAGGCGCGATAAACCTGCGCTCCCTGCGCCAGAAACTGCGACGCCTTTTCTTCCATGCCAGCCGCCAAGGCATGCGCTTCGCCCATGCCGTGTTCGGCCGCGTAGTCGCGCACGTCCTGGGTGATCTTCATCGAGCAGAAGTGCGGCCCGCACATCGAACAGAAATGCGCCAGCTTGTGCGCGTCCTTGGGCAAGGTCTCGTCATGGAATTCCTTGGCCTTTTCCGGATCCAGCCCGAGATGGAACTGGTCGTCCCAACGGAACTCGAAGCGCGCCTTGCTCAAGGCGTTGTCGCGCACCTGCGCACCCGGATGCCCCTTGGCCAGGTCCGCCGCATGCGCGGCGATCTTGTAGGCCATGATGCCGTCGCGTACGTCCTGCCGGTTGGGCAATCCAAGATGCTCCTTGGGCGTGACGTAGCAGAGCATCGCGGTGCCGAACCAGCCGATCATCGCCGCACCGATCGCCGAGGTGATGTGGTCGTAGCCGGGCGCGATATCGGTGGTGAGCGGCCCCAAGGTATAGAACGGCGCCTCGCCGCATTCGCGCAGCTGCTTGTCCATGTTCTCCTTGATCAGCTGCATCGGCACATGCCCAGGCCCTTCGATCATGGTCTGCACGTCGTGCTTCCAGGCAAGCTTGGTCAACTCGCCCAGCGTTTCCAGTTCACCGAACTGCGCAGCATCGTTGGCATCGGCAATGCAGCCCGGGCGCAACCCATCGCCCAGCGAAAACGCCACATCGTAGGCCTTCATGATCTGGCAGATGTCTTCGAAGTGGGTATAGAGAAAATTTTCCTTGTGGTGCGCCAGGCACCACTTGGCCAAGATCGACCCGCCGCGCGAGACGATGCCGGTGACGCGCTTTGCAGTCAGTGGCACGTAACGCAGCAGCACACCGGCGTGGATGGTGAAATAGTCCACGCCCTGCTCGGCCTGCTCGATCAAGGTGTCGCGGAAGATTTCCCAGGTAAGCTCTTCCGCACGCCCGTCGACCTTTTCCAGCGCCTGGTAGATCGGCACCGTCCCGATCGGCACCGGCGAATTGCGGATGATCCATTCGCGCGTTTCGTGGATGTGCTTGCCGGTGGACAGGTCCATCACCGTGTCGCCGCCCCAGCGGATCGACCACACCAGTTTTTCCACTTCTTCGGCAATGCCCGACGACACTGCGCTATTGCCGATGTTGGCGTTGATCTTGGTCAGGAAATTGCGACCGATGATCATCGGCTCGCTTTCCGGATGATTGATGTTGTTGGGCAGGATCGCGCGACCGCGCGCGATCTCCTCGCGCACGAAGTCCGGCGTGATGCGCTGCTGGATCGACGCACCAAACGATTCACCTGGATGCTGCTTACGCAGCATCGCGTCGCTCACCGCTTCCAGACGCTGGTTTTCGCGAATCGCCACGAACTCCATTTCCGGCGTGACGATGCCGCGACGTGCGTAATGCATCTGGGTGACATTGGCGCCGGCACGCGCCACCCGCGGCAGGCGCCGGGCAGGAAAACGCACGGCGTCCAGGCGCGCATCGTGTTCGCGGCCGCGCCCGAAGTGCGAACTCAAGGTCTCCAGCGCCACCGTATCGCCACGTTCGGCAATCCAGTCGGCACGCAACGGCGCAAGGCCGGCAGCGAGATCGATTGCCGCCTGCGGGTCGGTGTAGGGCCCGGAGGTGTCGTAGACGCTGAGCGGCGCATTGTCTTCGCCGCCGAACAACGTCGGCGTGCGCGTCAACACGATCTCGCGCATCGGCACCTGCAGGTCGGCGCGCGAGCCGGGTACGAAGATCTTGCGGGACCCGGGAATCGGCTGGGTCACAGCCTCGGATAACGACTGGGCTTGTTGCTGCAAAACGGTAGGCGCGGCATTCATGGCGTTCGTCCTGTGTGCTGGTGACCAGCACCAATGGCGCTGGCTCTGCGAAGAAGTCGCAGTGCGGACGAAGCGGCGGCGCTCAACAGGACGACCGGTGCAGGCACCGGCCATCGCATCTTACGAAGCTTCCCTACGCCGGTATCAGCCGGATCAGGTTCGAAGGGACTATCTCAACCGCAGCGCACTGCGGTACCCCCACTTCGGCGGCGATTAAACCACATCGCCGCGAGCGGGCGCATGCGCGGTTGGCTGCACGGCGCACTGACCCGCCAAACGGACGCTGCGCGATGAACGCAGCCGTGCAGCTGACATGCCCAGACATTTTCGCGGCACATCGGCTGGCTAGCGTGGCCGCACAACAACCAGAAACCTGCTCTCTCTCCTTGCCGCCGCATTCCGGCGGCATTTTTTACGCCCTCTTGCAGCCGATGGCTGCGATTCGTTATCGTCGCGTGAAACAGGGGATGGACAACACGAATGCAATGGATGCAACGGTGTGCGTGGATGGCAGCAGTGTTGATCGGAGCGGCCGGACCTGGTGCAGCGGCTGAGCCGCTACCGGCAGAAGCCTTCGTCGAGTCCGGCCCGATTTCCTCGCCCGCGATGTCGCCGGATGGCAAGCATCTGGCGGTCAGCGCCGATCTTGGGGACGGCAGCTACGCGCTGGTGGTGTACCGCATCGCCGACATGCAATCCACCACCATGCTGCGCCTGCCACGCTACGAATTGCCGGTCCGCATCGCCTGGGTCAGCGATCGGCGCCTGGTGATCGGCAGGGGTCGCAAGCTCGGCTCGCTGGAAGAACCGGTGCCGATGGGCGAGATCATCGCCACCGACCTGGACGGCGGCAATCAGCGCTACGTCTACGGCTACCAGCAGAGCACCCGCAATGCCGGGCTGGAGCGCGGCTTCGGCTACATCGAAGGGCTGCCGAGCCGGCGCAACGGGCACTTCTACATGCGGCGGCTGTCGCTGGATTCGCGCCATTCGATGCTGTACGACGTGGATGCGAGTACCACCGCCCACCGGCTGATGGCCGACATCGACGTGCCGCGCCTGAGGTTTGTGCTCGACAACGCCGATGTGGCGCAGTACGCATACGGCACCGACGACAACGACAATTCGCTGCTGTTCCGCCGTAGCGGCAACGGCTGGACACCGCTGACGCAGGTCCAGGCCAATTGGCGTCCGATCGCCTTTGCCGAACAGCCCAATCGTGTCTATGGCTGGCACAGCGTCTCCGGCGGTCCGGCGGCACTGGTGTCCAGCGACCCGGACGGCCAGCAGCGCAGCGTGCTGGCATCCGACCCGTTCTACGACGTGGACGATCTGCAATGGGGACCGGCACCATTTGCGCCGTTCGCGGCACGACTGGGACCGGGCCAGCCGGCGCTGCGCTATGTCGCGCCCGACAGCGCACAGGCGCAGTTGCATCGCAGCCTCAGCGAGACCCTGGCCGGTCAGTACGTGGATTTCATCAACTTCACCGAAGATGGCAACGCCGTGCTGCTGAAGGCCTATAGCGACCGCGATGCCGGCGCCTGGTACATCTTCAATCGCCCGACCAATACGCTCAAGCTGGTCATCAAGGCCCGCAGCGCCCTGCCCGCGGCACGGATGAGCGAGCGGCGCATGGTGCGGTTCCAGGCCCGCGACGGGCTGACGCTGGACGGCGTGCTGACCGTTCCGGCAACGGCCGCCCAGGGTGCGCCACTGCCGATGATCCTGCTGCCACATGGCGGCCCGCATGCCGACGGCGATGGTTGGGCGTTCGACACCGATGCGCAATTTCTCGCCAGCCGCGGCTATCTGGTGCTGCAGGTCAACTACCGCGGCGGGCAGGGACGCGGCCATGACTTCGAACGTGCGGGTTATCGCCAGTGGGGCGAGCGGATCCAGGACGATCTGGTGGATGGCGTGCGTTGGGCGATCGACCAGGGCCTGGCCGATCGGTCGCGCATCTGCAGCTACGGCGCCAGTTTTGGTGCGTACGCGGCGATGATGGTGCAGGTGAAGGCACCGGAGCTGTTCCGCTGCGCGGTCGGTGTGGCCGGTATCTACGACCTGCAGATGATGTACACCAGGGGCGATATCAATCAGAGCGCGTACGGCACCAATTACCTGGAGCGCGTGATCGGCCGCGACGCCGCCGAGCTTGCCGCGCACTCGCCGGTTTCGCTGGCCCAACGCATCAAGGCGCCCGTGCTGTTGGTCCACGGTGAAGAGGACGAGCGTGCGCCATTTGCCCAGGCCAAGAGCCTGCGGGCTGCGCTGACCCGTAGCGGCAACGCGCCCGAATGGATGGCCGTGCCCAAGGAAGGCCACGGGTTTTACAAGGACGCCAACCAGATCGCCTTCTATCGCACCCTCGAACACTTCCTGGCCAAGCAGCTGGGCAACCCGACAACCGCATCGGCGGGCAGCCCGACGCCGGCCACACCGCAATAAGAGCGGCGAACAAAACCTAGCGAGCCGTCGTCAGCTGGGTGTGGGCGGCGCGGAGGAACCGGAGCGTACGGGTGGCACGCCACACCGAGCGCCGGCCGCGACCGCCTGGCGGCCGTGCAGCAATTTTATCGGCGGCCCTGACGCCAGCCGGCGTCACTCCAGCGTATACCCGACCCGCAGGCCGCCCCAGTGCTTGCGGCCGACGAAGATCGGTGCAGACAGGTCGAACATGATCTGGCCGGTATCGCGGCGATAGACCTGCAAACGATAAGGGTCGGTGTGCGCGCCCACGCTGCGGCCGACGCGGTCGGTGAACTTGCGCTTGGTGCGGTTGCCGACCAGATCGCGCTTGGCATCGCCGGTGAGCGGCTGGGTGAAGCGTAGATTGTGGGTGGGCACATAGCCGTCGGGATTGGCGCAGATGGCGAACACGATCCACGCATGCGCCTCCAGCAGCGGCTCCTGCAGCGGGGGCAGCACCTGATCGCAGACCGCGTCGAAGTCGGTACTGAACTTGGGCGGCTCCACCCCGGCAATCGGCGTGTAGGTGCGCGCGAACAACGCCGCTTCGTCGATCTGCCCGCGCGCGATGGCCTGCGCCAGTGCGGTGCCGATCTTGCCCGCCGTAGCGACGGCAAGTTCCTTGACGCGCGCGTGCCTGGGCACCTGCAGTGGATCGGGCGGCAGGCGGAACAGGCCTACGCAGTCGCGCAGCGTTTCGGTGCCGCGCTCCAGCGCCTCGCTGCGTTCGGCCACGTGCGCGGCATGCTGCAGGTTGCTGCGCCCCAGCGCCACCACACCATCCACCGCACGCTCGATGCCGCGAATTTCGCCATCCTGCGCCTGGATGCGCCCGGCTACCGTGGTCATCGCGCTACTGGCCTGCCCAAGCACGCGGGTGATGCCATCGAGCACCGCCTCGGTGCCACGCGCGGAGGCCGCGCCCTCGCCCACCGCAGCACTGGTCTCGGCCAGGATCGCGCGCACATCGCGCGCCGCCGCCGCGGCACGTTCGGCCAGACGGCGGATCTCGGTGGCGACCACCGCAAAGCCGCGCCCGGCGTCGCCGGCGTGCGCCGCTTCGATGCTGGCGTTGATCGACAGGATATTGGTCTGGAACGCCACCGAGTCGATGACTTCGATGACCTCGCCGGCACGTGCGGCGCGACGCTCCACCTCGTGCATGGCCTGGCCCAGGGCGTGTGCCGCGGCCACGCCCTGGCGCGCGCTGTCATCGGCGCTGGCGGCCAGCGCGATCACCTGTGCCAGTTCGGCATTGACGTCCTGCAGGCTCGACGACAGCCGCTCCACGGCCGTGCGGGCGCCGTCCAGCGCTTCGGTCTGCGCCTGCGATTGACGCACCATCTCGTCGTTTTCGGCCACCAATGGCGGCACTTCGGCGGCGATCTGCACCGACAGCGCGACCGCCTGGCGGATCGCTTCGGCCAGATTGCCGAAGCCGGCCTGCAGCCGGCGGCCCATCTCGTTGTCCGCCAGGCCCGGCGGGAGCAGCAGTTCCAGCTCGCAGCCGGCCAGCGCCTGCGCAGTGCGCTCCAGCACGGTGCGGTCTTCGTGCTCGGCCTGTAGCCGTGCCACCAGAGGCTGCAGCAGCGGCGAGATCGGCACCGGGCGACTACCGTCGGCCAGCCGTGTGGCTTCGCGCAACAGGATTGCGGTTTCGACGTGCGGCAACGACAGCATCCAGCCTCCGTGCTCGCGGTCGCGGATGTAACGCACGCGCCGGGCCGGGTCGTCGCCCGGTGCGGCCCACACCCCTTCGTCGCCGACCAGGTCGGTGACGCTCAATCCCCACAGCACGGAGGCCGGCAAGCCTTCCAGTTCGCTGGCGGTCTTGCCCAGCACGTCCAGGCCGGCGCGATTGCAGGCCACCACATGCGCCTCGACCGAGAGCCGCAACAAGGCAACCGGCGCGTCGGGGAGCAGGGCCGCACGCGTGTGCGACGGCAGGTCAGGCGAGTGCATCGAGCTCATGGGGATTCCTAATCCATCGGTGTGGTTAGCGGCGCGCGGCAGGCAGAGTTGAGCCGCACTCATCCGTGGCGGTTGGCTCAGTAACCGGCCGCCTGCCCGTCCTTGCGGCTTTCCGACGCGCCGTAATACACGCCATTGCCCGGGTCGCGGGCGATCGCCTGATAGCCGCCATACGGGCCGTCGGCAAAGATCACCCGATGGCCTTTGCGCATCAGCGCACGAATGGTGTCGTAGGAGAAGCCGGTCTCCAGATTGAGCTCGCCGCCGTCACTCATGGCGGTGGCCTGGCCGGTCGGCTCGGTGGAGCCTTCATGCTGGATGCGCGGCGCGTCGCCGGCTTCCTGCAGATTCATATGGAAATCCACCAGGTTCATCACGATCTGCACATGCCCCTGCGGCTGCATCGCCCCGCCCATCACCCCGAAGCTCAGCCACGGCTTGCCGTCCTTGGTGACGAAGGCCGGGATGATGGTCTGGAACGGCCGCTTGCCCGGCGCGTAGCCGTTGGGGTGGTCCTTCTTCAGCACGAACATCTCGCCACGGTCCTGCAGGATGAAGCCCAGCCCCGGCGGCGCCATACCGCTGCCCATGCCGCGGTAGTTGGACTGGATCAACGACACCATCATGCCGTCGGCATCGGCCACGGTCATGTAGATGGTGTCGCCTTCTTCCAGCTGCTTGGGCGTGCCCGGCTGCACCTCCTTGAGCGCCTTGTCCATGGAGATCAGCGCGCGACGCTGGGCGGCGTAGTCCTTGGAGACCAGCCTGGCCAGCGGCGCGCGCTGGAAGGCCGGGTCGGCATAGAAACGCGCGCGGTCGGCGAAGGCCAGCTTCTTGGCCTCGGTGAACAGGTGCACGTGCTCGGCCGAGCCGAACGGGATCTTGGAGAAGTCGTAGCCTTCCAGGATGTTGAGCATCTGCAGCGCGGCGATGCCCTGGCTGTTGGGCGGCAGCTCCCACACGTCGTAACCGCGGTAATTCGTGCTGACCGGCTCCACCCATTCGCCCTGATGGCTGGCCATGTCCGCATAGCTCAGGTAGCCGCCATTGGCCTTGAAATAGGCGCCAATGGTGCGGGCGATATCGCCCTTGTAGAACGCATCGCGGCCGCCGTCGGCGATCTGCTGCAAGGTGTTGGCCAGGTTCGGGTTCTTCCACAGCTCGCCCTTGCGCGGGGCATGGCCGTCGATGGTGAACTGCTCCTTGAAGCCGGGGTACTGCGACAGCCGCGGCACCGAGCGGTCCCAGTAATAGGCGATGGTTTCGGCCACCGGATGGCCTTCGCGCGCGTAGCGGATCGCCGGGGCCAGGTTCTGCGCCATCGGCTTGCGGCCAAAGCGCTCGTGCAGCGCGAACCAGCCATCCACCGCGCCCGGCACCGACACCGGCAACGGGCCGGTCGGCGGAATGTCCTTCAGCCCGCGGCGCTGGAACTCGGCCAGGGTCAGCGACCTGGGCGAACGGCCTGAGCCGTTGTACCCATAGAGTTTGTTGGTCTTGGGATCCCAGACGATGGCGAACAGATCCCCGCCCACCCCATTGCCGGTCGGCTCCATCAGGCCCAGCGCGGCATTGGCGGCAATCGCCGCATCCACAGCCGAGCCGCCGTTCTTCATCACATCCAGCGCGATCTGGGTGGCCAGCGGTTGCGACGTCGCCGCCATCGCATGCGGGGCGATCACTTCGGAGCGGGTAGCGAAGCCCTGCCCGGTGATCCGGTCGGCGGCACCGAGAGACGGCGCCAGCAGCGTCAGAGCAGACACAAGTAAGACGGGTACGCGACGCATGATCCAGAGCTCCCCACGACACAACGAATGAAGGACCAACCATACCAGCGGCCTTGGTCGCAGCGCTCGATCCCAGCCGCACTGCAGCGATAAAACCGCGCAGTTGGTGACGCACATCGGCGATGTCGGCAAGTCGTCGATCCGGTTTCATGGGAAACCATGCTGCTGTCATGAGGCTTCGCGCTCGGTAAACGGCACCGATCCAGCTGTTTCACCCGCAAGGGTTGACACCCTACCGGCAGCGATGGTTATCTCAATACATGCCGCAACGCACCGCCACCACGAACGCCCTCCTGACCGCGCCCTTCGGCGCGACGGCAGCGTCGCTTCTCGTGCTCGTACTTATTACCTCGCCAACCGGTGCGGGACGCGGCTTCGTGTAGGTAACAGACACACAAGGCTTCGATCAGACCCCGCACCGGCAACGGCGCGGGGTTTCGCGTTTCAGGGACCCCCAAAAGTTTCGAATGACATGAACGACACCACCGACATCGCCGCAGCCCCTTCCATCAGTGCCAGCAACTGCGCTGCCGCAAGCCTCCGCGTGCACGGTGTTCTCGCTCATCCCCGCTTTGTTCGGCCAACCAGCCTCTGCGCTGCCAGCTGATCCCTTTCCCACTGCCAACCCCGCAAGGACTACTTCATGAGCAACGACACCCAACCGAAAATCGCGATCATCGGCTACGGCAGCCAGGGCCGCGCGCATGCGCTGAACCTGCGCGATTCCGGCTTCGACGTCACCGTCGGCCTGCGTCCCGGCGGCCCCACCGAATCCAAGGCCCAGGCCGACGGCTTCACCGTCGTGGCGCCGGCCGAGGCGGTGAAGAGTGCCGATCTGGTCGCGATCCTGACCCCGGACATGGTGCAGAAGAAGCTCTACGAAGAGGTCATTGCCCCGAACATGAAGCAAGGCGCCTGCCTGCTGTTCGCGCATGGCCTGAACGTGCATTTCGACATGATCACCCCGCGCGCCGACCTGGACGTGGTGCTGGTGGCGCCCAAGGGCCCGGGCGCATTGGTGCGTCGCGAATATGAAATCGGCCGCGGCGTGCCCTGCATCTATGCGGTGTACCAGGACACCAGCGGCAAGGCCGAGCAGTTCGCGCTGACCTATGCCGGCGGCCTGGGCGGCGCGCGCGCCAACATCATCAAGACCACCTTCAAGGAAGAAACCGAAACCGATCTGTTCGGCGAGCAGGCCGTGCTGTGCGGTGGCGCCTCGTCGCTGGTGCAGGCCGGGTTCGAAGTTTTGGTGGAAGCCGGCTATCAGCCGGAGATCGCGTACTACGAAGTGCTGCACGAACTGAAGTTGATCGTGGACCTGTTTTACGAAGGCGGCATCACACGCATGCTGGAATTCGTGTCCGAAACCGCGCAATACGGCGACTATGTCAGCGGCCCGCGCGTGATCGACGCCAGCACCAAGGCACGCATGAAGGACGTGCTGACCGACATCCAGAACGGCACCTTCACCAAGAACTGGGTGGCCGAATACGAAGCCGGCCTGCCGAACTACACCAAGTTCAAGCAGGCCGATCTGGAACACCCGATCGAAGAAGTGGGCAAGAAACTGCGCGCCAAGATGGTGTGGCTCAACGGCGAACAGCAAGCCGCTGCCGCACCAGCAAATCAGCAAGCGGCATAACGCCGCCGCATCCCCCACCGTTTAACACCGAAGGTCCGCAACGCATGAACACCTCCGCACACAGCACGCCCCGCAACGGCGCGCGCTGGCTGACGCAGGCCCTGGAAGCCGAGGGCGTGGAAACGCTGTTCGGTTATCCGGGCGGCACCATCATGCCGTTCTACGACGCCCTGGTGGATTCCAGGCTCAAGCACATCCTGGTCCGTCACGAACAGGGCGCCGCCCTTGCCGCCAACGGATATGCCCGTGCCAGCGGCAAGGTCGGCGTGTGCGTGGCCACCTCCGGCCCGGGCGCGTCCAATCTGGTCACCGGCATTGCGGACGCAATGCTCGATTCGGTGCCGATGGTGTGCCTGACCGGTCAGGTCGCCACGCCGCTGCTGGGCACCGATGCCTTCCAGGAACTGGACGTGTTCGGCATGACCATGCCGATCGTCAAGCACAGCTTTCTGGTGCGCAGCGTGGACCAGTTCCCGGAGATCGTGCGCGAGGCGTTTCGCATCGCGCGCGAAGGCCGCCCGGGCCCGGTGTTGATCGACTTGCCCAAGGACGTGCAGATCGCCGATGCCTCGCATCTGCCAGCGCATGTGCCGGCGGCGGTGCTGCCGCCACCGGCACCGGCGGACGCGAAGCTGGCCGAAGCGTTGGCCGCCATCGCCAGCGCCGAGCGCCCTGTGGTGTATGGCGGAGGCGGGATTGCACTGGCCGGTGCGGTGGAGGCGTTCCGGCGCTTTGTCGAAGCCACCGGCATCCCGACCGCGCTGACTTTGCGCGGCCTGGGTGCATTGCCGCATGCGCATCCGGATTACCTGGGCATGCTGGGCATGCACGGCACCCGTGCGGCCAATATGGCGATCCAGGAATGCGATCTATTGGTGGTGGTCGGCGCGCGCTTCGACGATCGTGCCACCGGCAAGTTGAGCGAATTTGCACCGTTCGCACGCGTCATCCATCTGGATGCCGATGCGTATGAAATCTCCAAGCTGCGCACGGCCGACATCGCCGTGCCCGGCGATGTGGCGACTAGCCTCAAGGCCTTGAGCGCAGCACGCGGCAACTGCCAGGCATGGCGTACGCGCTGCTTTGCCAATCGCGAAAAATTCGCTGCGCGCTACGACGCGCCCGGTACCGATATCTACGCACCGGCGCTGCTGAAGCGACTGAGCGAAGTGGCTCCGGCCGACACCATCATCGCCTGCGATGTGGGCCAGCATCAGATGTGGGTGGCCCAGCATTGCCGCTTCAACGATCCACGCAATCACCTCACCAGCGGCGCACTCGGCACCATGGGCTTCGGCCTGCCGGCGGCGATGGGCGCGCAGTTCGCCTGCCCGGACCGCACCGTGGTGCTGGTCTCCGGCGACGGCAGTTTCATGATGAACGTGCAGGAGCTGGTGACCATCGCGCGCTGCAAGCTGCCGGTGAAGATCGTGCTGCTGGACAACAGCTCGCTGGGCATGGTGCGCCAGTGGCAGGAGCTGTTCTTTGCCGAGCGCTACAGCGAGATCGATCTGTCCGACAACCCGGATTTTGCCGCGCTGGCGCAGGTGTTCGGCATCCCGGCCAAGCGCATCATCGCGCGCGGCGACGTGGACGCGGCGCTGGCCGAGCTGTTGGCACAACCCGGCCCCGGCCTGCTGCACGTTGCCATCGACGCACGCGCCAACGTATGGCCACTGGTGCCGCCCAACAACGCCAACAGCACCATGCTGGACAGCAATCCTGCACACGCGGCCAAGGAGACGACACATGCGTTACCGGCTTGACCTGGTGCTGAAGCCGGCAGAAGGCGCATTGGTGCGGGTGATCGGCATGACCGAGCGCCGCGGGTTCCGCCCGTGTGCCATCCAGGGCGCCGCCGCGCCGGACGATGCCGGGCGCTGGCACCTGCAGTTGGACGTGGACAGCAGCCGGCCGCCGGAAACACTGCGGCTGCAGCTGGAAAAAGTGTACGACTGCGAATCAGTGGTGATCACGGCGCTGGAATCGATCGAGGCCGCCGCATGACCACGCAGACCTGGGCCACGCAGACCTCGCGCGACCACCAGACCGCCGTCCGGAGGTGTCTTCTTCCGGATCGGCCGCGCGCGTGCCGCAATGCCTGATTCCGGCCGCCCCGCTTCGCAGGAACCAGACGTAGGCGACGTGGCCGTCAGCGTGGCCGACGTGCTAGCCGCGCAGGCGCGTCTGCGCAAGTACCTGTCGCCCACGCCGCTGCACTATGCCGAGCGTTTCGGTGTGTGGTTGAAGCTGGAAAACCTGCAGCGCACCGGCTCCTACAAGGTGCGCGGCGCATTGAACGCGTTGCTGGCGGGGCTGGAACGCGGCGACGAGCGTCCGGTGATCTGCGCATCGGCCGGCAACCATGCGCAAGGCGTGGCATGGTCGGCATACAGGCTGGGCGTGCAGGCGATTACGGTGATGCCTTACGGCGCGCCGCAGACCAAGATCGCCGGTGTTGCGCACTGGGGCGCCACCGTCCGCCAGCATGGCAACAGTTACGACGAAGCGTTTGCGTTCGCACGCGAGCTGGCCGACCAGAACGGCTACCGTTTTCTGTCCGCCTTCGACGACCCGGATGTGATCGCCGGGCAAGGCACGGTCGGCATCGAACTGGCCGCGCATGCGCCGGACGTGGTGATCGTGCCGATCGGCGGCGGCGGGCTGGCCTCCGGGGTGGCGCTGGCGCTGAAATCGCAAGGCGTGCGCATCGTCGGCGCGCAGGTGGAGGGTGTCGATTCGATGGCCCGCGCCGTACGCGGCGATCTGCGCGAAATCGCTCCCGTCCCCACCCTGGCCGACGGCGTGAAGGTCAAGATTCCCGGCTTTTTGACCCGCCGTTTATGCGCGAGCCTGCTCGACGATGTGGTGATCGTGCGCGAAGCCGAATTGCGTGAAACCCTGGTACGCCTGGCGCTGGAAGAGCACGTCATCGCCGAGGGCGCCGGTGCGCTGGCACTGGCCGCCGGTCGCCGTGTTGCAGGCAAACGCAAATGTGCGGTGGTCTCTGGCGGTAATATCGACGCAACGGTTCTGGCCACACTCTTGTCCGAGGTGCGGCCGCGTCCGCCACGCAAACCGCGGCGTCGCAATACCGAACGACTCCGCAACGAACGCAGCGTCAAGCCTACACCCCAAACACCCGCTCTTTCCCGCCCATCCGCAGTCGCTTCAACGCCTGTCACCGCCATCGCCGTAGAGGAGTCTTCCTGGTGAACACGACCGTATCCAACCAGACCCCGCGTATCCGAATTTTCGACACCACCCTGCGCGACGGCGAGCAATCCCCCGGCTGCAGCATGACGCCCCAGCAGAAGCTGGTCATGGCGCGCGCGCTGGACGAGCTCGGCGTGGACATCATCGAAACCGGCTTTCCGGCCAGTTCGCATTCGGACCGCGAAGCTGTGGCGATGATCGGCCGCGAGCTGCGTCGTCCCACCCTGGCGGTGCTGTCGCGCTGCCTGCAGGCGGATATCGAAACCTCGGCAAAGGCGCTGGAAGCTGCAGCCAACCCGCGCCTGCATGTGTTCCTGTCCACCAGCCCGCTGCACCGCGAGCACAAGTTGCGCATGAGCCGCGAACAGGTGCTGGAATCGGTGCACAAGCATGTGACGCTGGCGCGCGGCTATATCGACGATGTCGAGTTCTCCGCCGAAGACGCCACCCGCACCGAAGAGGATTTCCTGGCCGAGGTAGCACGCGTGGCGATCGCCGCCGGGGCCACCACGATCAATCTGCCGGACACGGTGGGCTTCACCACGCCGGAAGAAATCCGTGGCATGTTCGCGCGGCTGATCGGCAGCGTGGAAGGCGCCGACAAGGTGATCTTCAGTGCGCACTGCCATAACGATCTGGGCCTGGCGGTGGCCAATTCGCTGGCAGCGATCGAAGGCGGCGCACGTCAGGTGGAATGCACCATCAACGGTATTGGCGAGCGTGCGGGCAACTGCGCACTGGAAGAAATCACCATGGCGCTGAAGGTGCGTGGTGCGTTCTACAACATCGATTCGTCGATCAATACTCCACGCATCGTCTCCACCTCGCAGTTGCTGCAGCGCCTGGTCGGCATGCCGGTGCAGCGCAACAAGGCGGTGGTGGGCGGCAATGCGTTCGCGCACGAATCGGGCATCCACCAGCACGGCATGCTGCGCCATCGCGGCACCTACGAAATCATGCGTCCGGAAGATGTGGGCTGGGAGTCCTCGCAGATGGTGCTGGGCCGCCACAGCGGCCGTGCAGCGGTCGAGCAGCGCCTGCGTGCCCTGGGATATCTGCTGGAAGAAGAAGAGGTCAAACTGGTCTTCGAGCAGTTCAAGGCATTGTGCGAAAAGCAGCGCGTGGTCACCGACGCGGACCTGCAGGCATTGATGCAGGACGCCACCGTGCAGGAAGGCTACCGCCTGGCCTCGATGACCATCAGCGATGTCGGCAGCCGTGCCAATGCGCTGGTGGAATTGTCCGACCCGGAAGGCAATCGCGTCGCCGAGACTGCGCAGGGCAACGGCCCGGTCGATGCCTTGTTCGGTGCGCTGGCCTCGGCCACCGGCGTGAAGCTCGAGCTGGACAGCTATCAGGTGCACAGCGTGGGCATCGGCGCAGATGCGCGCGGTGAAGCCAGCCTGAGCGTGCGCCACGACGGCGTGGAGTACGAAGGCACCGGCACCAGCAAGGACATCATCGAAGCCAGCGCACTGGCGTGGCTGGATGTGGCCAACCGCCTGTTGCGTCAGCGCGAACGCGGCGTGGTCGCCGGCAAGACGGCTGCGGTGGCGTAGCGCTGTCATCTGCTAAACGATGTAAATCTGACGGCCGGCGGAGTGATCTGCTGGCCGTCTTGGTTTTTGGTGGTTGGTGATTTGAACGTTTTCTAAGAATGCATTGCTTGCCGATCAGCAGCCGCGAAGAGTGGGAGCGCGGCGCCACATCGACCAATCCCACGCACGACGTCTGCCGGTTTCGCGCAAACGCCTCGATCACTGAGGGCGCTTGCACGCGTACCGGCGTGGGACACGCCGCAAGTACGTCCCTGTAGGCTCTTACGCGGCATCCATGCCGCGTAAGGTCCCACGCCGGTACGCGCGCAAGCACCTCCGAATAGTGTTGGTGGCTGAAGGAGAAGAGTTACTTGATTGATTGATCATGCTTTGGAGCGCGACCTTCGCTGGCGGAATCATGGCAAAGCAATAGACGAAAAACTGCATCGACTACCGACTACCGACTGCGGAATCTGCAAGCATCACGCCTACCAAAAGGCATTGCTTGCCGATCAGCAGCCGCGAAGAGTGGGAGCGCGGTGTCGCGTCCGGGGGCGGGACCGTGTGGCGGCATGGATGCCGCCACCGAGCCTCCACGACGGATTCACGGCGTGTCCCGACACCGGATGCGGCGCCGCGCTGCCGACCAACTCCGCATACCGACCAACCTCGTGCACGACATCTAGCGTTCCATGCGAGTGCTCCGGTCTCCTGCAGGCGCTTGCACGCGTACCAGCGTGGGACACACCGCAAGTACGTCACTGTAGGCTCTGGCGCGGCATCCGTGCCGCTCAAGGCACGCGCGCAAGCACCACCAGTTGCTGTCGGCTGCTGAGGACACGGATGCAGCATCGCGCTACCGACCACTCCTGCGCACCACAACGCTTCAGGAATGCGAGTGCTTTTACAGCGAGGCCACCACTGCATCACCCATTTCCACCGTGCCGACCTTGGTCGTGCCTTCCGACCAGATGTCGGCGGTGCGCAGGCCCTGGTCGAGTACCTTGCCGACCGCTTGCTCGATCGCATCCGCCGCAGCCGATTGCGCAAACGTATAGCGCAGCATCATTGCCACCGACAGGATGGTGGCCAGCGGATTGGCGATGCCCTTGCCTGCGATATCCGGCGCCGAGCCATGACATGGCTCGTACATGCCCTTGCTGTTGGCATCCAGCGAGGCCGAGGGCAGCATGCCGATCGAGCCGGTGAGCATCGACGCCTGGTCGGACAGGATGTCGCCGAACATGTTGTCGGTCACGATCACATCGAACTGCTTGGGCGCGCGCACCAACTGCATCGCCGCGTTGTCCACGTACATATGCGACAACGCAATGTCCGGATAGTCCTTTGCCACCTCTTCGACGACTGCGCGCCACAGCTGGCTCGATGCCAGTACGTTGGCCTTGTCGACCGAGCACAGCTTCTTGCTGCGCAGGCGTGCCATCTCGAAGCCGGCCTTGGCGATGCGGCGGATCTCGCTTTCACTGTAGGGCAGCGTGTCGTAGGCCTGACGCTCGCCATTTTCCAGCGTGCGCGTGCCGCGCGGCTGACCGAAATAAATGCCGCCGGTGAGCTCGCGCAGGATCAATAGATCCAGCCCGGACACTACCTCAGGCTTGAGCGTGGAGGCCTCGGCCAGCTGCGGATACAGCAGCGCCGGGCGCAGGTTGGCGAACAACCCAAGCTGCGAGCGGATCTTGAGCAGGCCCCGCTCCGGGCGCAACGAAGGGTCGATGGTGTCCCATTGCGGCCCACCGACGGCGCCCAGCAGCACCGCGTCGGCAGCGCGCGCGCGCTCCAGCGTTTCGTCGGCCAGCGGGCTGCCGTACTTGTCGTAGGCCGCGCCACCCAGTTCGTCGTACACCAGGCTGAAACCCAAACCATGCTGCGCATCGATACGCGCCAGCACCTTGACCGCTTCGGCCATGATCTCCGGGCCAATCCCGTCGCCGGGAAGAATCAGAATCTGCTTGCTCATGCAATCCTCGTCAGTGAAATCAAACACAGCGCAGCACGTACTGACGCAACCGGGTCGTTGGTACGTGCCGGCGGAATTACTGCAGCGCGCCGAACAGCCACGGCTGGCGAGCGCGATGGTATTGCTCGAAACGGCCGATCGCATCGGCCTCCTGCAAGGTCAGGCCGATGTCGTCCAGCCCGTTGAGCAGGCAGTGCTTGCGGAATGCATCGATGTCGAATGGGTACTCCACGCCATCGGGGCGGCGCACGCGCTGTGCGGCCAGATCCACGGTGAGTTGATAGCCCTCGTTGGCCAGGCATTGCTCGAACAAAGCGTCCACTTCCGCTTCGGCCAGCACGATCGGCAGCAAGCCGTTCTTGAAGCTGTTGTTGAAGAAGATGTCGGCAAAGCTGGGCGCGATCACCGTGCGGAAGCCGTATTCGTCCAGCGCCCACGGCGCGTGCTCGCGCGAGGAACCGCAGCCGAAGTTCTCGCGCGCCAGCAGCACGCTGGCGCCCTGATAGCGCGGAAAATTGAGCACGAACTCCGGATTGAGCGGGCGCTGGCTGTTGTCGCGGCCGGGCTCGCCGATGTCCAGATAGCGCCATTCGTCGAACAGGTTCGGCCCGAAACCGGTGCGCTTGATCGACTTGAGGAATTGCTTGGGAATGATCTGGTCGGTATCGACATTGGCGCGATCCAGCGGCGCCACCAGTCCGGTGTGTTGGGTGAAAGGGGTCATTGGGAGAGGCCGGGAATGGGGAATGGGGAATGGGGAGTAGGGAATGGGCAGAGCGGGAAGCAGGACTTTGCGATTCCCTATTCCCGATTCTCGATTCCCTGGAGGTCACGCACGTCGACGAAGTGCCCACTCACCGCCGCCGCTGCGGCCATCGCCGGGCTGACCAGATGGGTGCGGCCGCCGGCGCCCTGGCGGCCTTCGAAGTTGCGGTTGGAGGTGGAGGCACAATGCTCGCCGCTGCCCAGCTTGTCCGGGTTCATCGCCAGACACATCGAGCAACCCGGCTCGCGCCATTCGAAGCCGGCGTCCAGAAACACCTTGTCCAGGCCTTCAGCCTCGGCCTGCGCTTTCACCAGACCGGAGCCCGGCACTACCAGCGCCTGCTTGATGGTGGAGGCGACCTTGCGGCCCTTCGCAACCGCAGCGGCCGCGCGTAGATCTTCGATGCGCGAGTTGGTGCACGAGCCGATGAACACGCGGTCCAGGCGGATCTCGGTGATCGGCTGATTGGCCTTCAGCCCCATGTACTTCAGCGCGCGCTCGATCGAGTCGCGCTTGGTCGGATCCTGTTCGGTTGCCGGGTCCGGCACCTGCTGATCCACCGCCAGCACCATTTCCGGCGAGGTGCCCCAGCTCACTTGTGGCTTGATGTCCTCGGCACGCAGTTCCACCACGGTGTCGAAGTGCGCGCCCGGGTCGGAGACCAGCGTCTTCCACAGCGCCACGGCAGCGTCCCAATCCGCACCCTTGGGCGCGAACGGGCGGCCTTGGACGTACGCGATGGTCTTGTCGTCCACTGCCACCATGCCCACGCGCGCACCGGCTTCGATGGACATGTTGCAGATGGTCATGCGCCCTTCCATCGACAGCGCGGCAATCGCGCTGCCGGCAAATTCCAGCGCATGCCCGTTGCCGCCAGCGGTGCCGATCCTGCCGATTACCGCCAGCACGATGTCCTTGGCAGTCACGCCAAACGGCAGCGTGCCTTCGACACGCACCTGCATGTTCTTCATCTTTTTGGCGATCAGGCATTGCGTGGCCAGCACATGCTCGACCTCGGAGGTGCCGATGCCGTGCGCCAGCGCGCCGAACGCGCCATGCGTGGAGGTGTGCGAATCGCCGCAGACCACGGTCATGCCCGGCAAGGTGGCGCCCTGCTCCGGGCCGACCACATGCACGATGCCCTGGCGCGCGTCGTTCATCTTGAACTCGAGGATGCCGAAGTCGTCGCAGTTCTCGTCCAGGGTCTGCACCTGCAGGCGCGAGACTTCGTCGGCGATCGACTCCAGGCCGCCCTGCCGCTCGGCACGCGTGGTCGGCACGTTGTGGTCGGGCGTGGCGATGTTGGCATCGATGCGCCACGGCTTGCGCCCGGCCAGGCGCAGGCCTTCGAACGCCTGCGGCGAGGTCACTTCATGCAGGATGTGGCGGTCGATGTAGATCAGCGACGAACCATCGTCGCGGCGCGTGACCTCGTGCAGGTCCCACAGCTTGTCGTACAGCGTCTTGGCAGTCATTGCGGCGATCCGGTTGGCGGATGGTGGGAGCCCCACCTGGCTGCATTCGATGCTAGGAGCTTGAATTGGATAACGCAAATTCATATTGTTTATTCAACAAATGAATTTCAGGAATGGCATGGATCTGGCGAGCCTCAGCGCCTTCGTGGCGATCGCCGACAGCGGCAGCTTTTCGGCGGCCGGTGAGGCGCTGCATCTGACCCAACCGGCGGTAAGCAAGCGTATTGCCTTGCTGGAGGGGCAACTATCCGCGCGGCTGTTCGATCGCCTGGGCCGCCAGGTGGTGCTGACCGAGGCCGGCCAGGCCTTGTTGCCGCGCGCCCAACGCATCCTTGCCGAGCTGGAAGACACGCGCCGCGTGCTGGAACACCTGGGCGCTTCGGTCGGCGGGCGCCTGAGCCTGGCCACCAGCCACCACGTTGGGCTGCATCGGCTGCCGGCGTTGCTGCGCCGCTTTGCCGCGCAACATCCGCAGGCCGCGCTGGATATCCAGTTTCTGGACTCGGAACTGGCCTATGCGGCGGTGCTGCGTGGCGAGGTGGAACTGGCGGTGACCACCCTGGCACCGGAGACGCGTGCGCCGCTGCGCGCGCAGCCGATCTGGCACGACCGCCTGCAGTTCGTGGTGGCGCCGGATCATCCATTGGCCGCCCTGCGTGAGGTGGCGCTGGACGATGTGGTGGCGCATCCGGCGGTGCTGCCGGATCCGGGCACCTTCACCCACCGCATCGTGGCCGGGCTGTTCGCCGAGCGTGGCCTGGTGCCGCATCTGCGCATGACCACCAACTACCTGGAGACGATCAAGATGCTGGTGTCGGTGGGGCTGGCCTGGAGCGTGCTGCCGGAGCGCATGATCGACCATCAGATCGTGGCGCTGCCGCTGGCCGATGTAGCGCTATCGCGCGAGTTGGGATGCGTGACGCATGGCGGGCGCACCTTGTCGCGTGCCGCGCAAGCGTTCGTTGCGTTGTTGCATGCGCAACAAGAACAGCCCTAGGGAGCCTGCGAACAACTCAAGGCCCCCTGAGAGAACCTGCCATCTGGCCTAATCGCGACAATCGTCATTGATGAAAAAATTGAACACTTGCGAGCGACCCGGCCTGTCTTGGACGTCGATCGGCAGGCTATGAACGGCTTGTTCAGAGCTTCCCTGGAGCGTCCAAGACAACCTCACGTACGTTTTTTGCAGCTCAGTCGTTGCGCGGCAATAGCCCGGCCTTTTGGTACCACCGCACACAAGCACTTTGCAAGGCGGCAAGAGCAATGCATACCACAACACCTAGCGCGCCATGCCAGAAAAGCATGCCAACGCAGAGCGGAATCACGCCGAACCAGCAACAGAGCTTGTAAGGCAGTGGCAACAACCTGTAACGCTCGCCCTTGTCCGGGCTACGGCGAAAATCCATCTCGTTGATCGCTGCGTCTAGCCCAAGCAGTGCAAGGTAAGCAAGCAACACCCATATCAGCAACATAAGCACCTGCGCCCCACGATTCGATACAACACCACGTGCTTGAAACACGCCACCTGGGTCACTTATCGCGTCTGCACGGCACCAGCGCGTCGTTGCCCTCCTTACGGCCCCACCAGCCGATCGCGCCCATGCCGCTTGGCCTGATACAGGCGGCGATCTGCCAATGCGAGCAGTTCGCGCCGGGTTGGCGCCTCATCGCTCATCGCCATGCCCATGCTGGCGGTGCACCGCACCGTAATGCCGTGCGCATCGACGTCGATCGTCGCCAGCCGTTGTCGCATGCATTCGAACAGCGCGCGCGCCTGTTCGGCATCCAGTCCGGTGGCGGCCAGCAGAAACTCTTCGCCGCCATGGCGCGCAGCGAAACACTGCGCCCGATCCTGGTCGCTCAATGCCTCGCCCAGTGCGCTCAATACCGCATCGCCGACGTCGTGACCGTATTGGTCGTTGATGTGTTTGAAGTGGTCGATATCCATCAATGCCAGCGCCAGCGCGGGACCACCGCCACGCGCCGCGTCGAACCACTGTTGCAGCACGCGCTCGGCTTCGCGCCGGTTGGGCAATGCGGTCAGCACATCGTGGCTGGCGCGGTATTCCAGCTGACGCATCAACGCTTCGCGCTCCTGGCTGGCCTGCTGCAGGGCGAGGTTCTTGTCGCTGAGTTCGCGGGTGCGCCGGTCGATCACGGTATTGAGTTGGCGCTGACGGCGCCGGTAGCTGGCCGTGCGCCACAGGTAAAACCCGTAAATCAGGCTGGCCAGCGCAAGGATGCCCAATGCGATCACTTCGCTACGGCGCCACCAGGGCGGCGCCAGTGCGATGACCAGACTGGATTCTCCCAGCAGCGCGGTCTGACGCCAGTCCACCGGCAGCGACATCGCCTGCACGCGGAAGCGAAAACGGCCCGGCGGCAGGTTGGTGTACACCGCTTCGGTCGCGTTGTCGGCATCCACCCACTCCGGGTCGAAACCTTCCAGGCGATAGCGGTAACGCACCTTGTCCGGCCCACGAAAATTGAGTCCGGCATAGGTGATTGCGATACGGCGGGTCTCGGCGCCGAGCTGATGCGGGCCGCTCAACGGCTGCACCATGCCGTCGACCAGCAAGCGCTCGAACACGATCGGCACGCGATGGCCTTGCAAGGTGCCGACACGCGCCGGATCTATCACGCCCAGCCCGGCCGAGGTGGGAAACAACAACTGCCCGGACTGCGTCAGCCAGCCGGCCGGCGCGCTGCTGCCATTGCCCTGATTGCTGGGCATGCCATCGCTGCGGTCCACCACTTCCACACTCAATTGTTCGCGGGTACCGGCATCGATCTGGTCGAAGTTGTTGCGCGCGATGCGGAAGACGCCGTGGTTGCTGGACAACCACAAATAGCCGCGGCCGTCGTCGATCACGCGGAACACCTTGTCGCGCGGCAGTCCAACGCGGTGGTCGTAGACGCGAAAATGGTCGCCCTGCAGGCGCAACAGGCCGCGATCGCTGGCGATCCATAGATCGCCGCCGGCATCGCGCAAAAAGTCGAAGGCGTTCTGCCCAGGGAAGTCCTGTTCGCCCAGCCAGGCGCGCGTGCTGCCGCCCGGCGACAGCCCGGTCATGCCGCGATCGGTGCCGATCCAGAGGATGCCCTGCGTGTCGCGATACAGCGCCTGCACCGAGCCGTCGGGCACGCCATCGGCCGCGGTGTAGCGGCGGACCTTGCCTTGCCGCCAGTGCGCCAGCCCACCGGTGGTGCCGATCCACAGATCGTCGCCATCGGGCAACACCGCGCGCACCGACAGCGACGGCAGTCCATCGCCCGCGCCGATGCGCACCAGCACCTTGCCCTGCGCATCCAGCCGCAGCACGCCCTGACTGTAGGTACCGGCCCAGACCCCGCCATCGCCGGCATCGGCCAGCGACAACACCGACTGCTCCAGCACGCGACCGCCTTGGGCCGGCGACAGCGCGATGCGATCGATCTGATCGTCGCGCCAGCGGTCCAGGCCCACCGCGCTGCCCACCCACACGGTGCCATTGCCGGTCTGCAACACGGTGCGCACGTAATCGGAGGCCAGGCCGTCGTCATGGGTCACGCCGTGCGCGGCGCCTTCGGCAATCCGGAACAGGCCGTGCGTGCTGCCGACCCAGATCAGGCCTTCGGCATCTTCCAGCAACGCGGGGCTGGCGACGCCGGTGATCGAAATCTGCTCGTCCGGCACACCAGCCCCGCCATGCACCACCAAGGTCCCGCTGGGCATGCTCATCCACAGATGCCCGCTCCGATCCAGCAACAGGGCATCCACGCGCTGCCCCTGGCGAAACCGCTGCAGCCCGCCGCCGCGACTCCACCACCACACGCCGTCATCGCCGGCGACCAGCAGGCCGCCCTGGCGATCGCTGGCAAGCCGACGCACTGGCGTTGCCTGCATGCCATGCGTCCTGCCCCAGGGCTCGGCAGCGCTGCCATTGCCGGGCAGGCGATACAACCCGACCTCGGTGCCCACCCACAGATCGCCGTGGTCGTCGGCCGACAACGCAGTGATGCGCGCGCGCGGCAGGTCCGTCTGGCGCCCCACATCGACCAGGCGCCCATCGGCTTCGATCCGGTATAGCGTCTGCGGCGTCCCCACCCACAACGCTCCGTCTGCCCGGCGCAACAACGCGCTGACCGCCAGATGCCGCGCCGTCGCGTCGCCCAGCTGTTGCCAGTGGCCATCCTGATAGTGATAGACCCCGTCGAATGCGGTGCCGAACAACATGCCGCCAGTGCTGTCGCGCACCACCACGAACACGCCTCCCAGTTCGGCACCCGGTGTGTTCTGGCGGTCGTACACGGTGAAATCGCGGCCGTTGAAGCGCGCCACGCCTTCCCAGGTGCCCAGCCAGATCAGTCCGTCTTCGCCCTGGGCCACGGCGTGCACCAGGTTATGCGGCAGGCCGTCGTCCATGTTCCAGCGCGTGACCGTGTGATAAGCGGTGTGATCGAGCGCCTGCGCGCCAGCCGCGGGCATGCCGCACATCCCGCAGCACAGCCCGAACCACAGCCACACGAAGGCCGCCCGCAGCACGCGCGTGCTGCGAACGCGGCTTGCATGCGTCTGCGCCCCGACCCTGTCCACGTTCCCTGCCCCTCATCCGTGCCGCTGGCCATGCGTGACGGTATGTACCGGCAGGCCTGGGGCAATCTATCACCGGGGTTTTCGGACCGCCCTAGGTGGATTCCCCACAGCTGCCGGTCGGACCATGACACCGGGAGGCATTCAATTGAAACAATGAATGCCCATCATGATCTGCATGGCTTGGGGCATGAAGCACTGGCATTGCAGCCTGGCTGAGGCATGGTCCGGTGACTCGGCCACGCCAGGCCGATCAGCCGAAGCGTCCCATGCCCTGATGCGTTCAGGCCGTCGAGTATAAATATAGAACCCGATGGTCTAGTATTGGCCGTATGTCCAGCTCGCCCTCCCTCAAGTCCAAGGCCAAGAGCAACGGCCCCGGGCGTCCCAAGGACCTTGGGAAACGTGCCGCCATCCTCGGCGCTGCCCGCGCGCTCTTTATGGAGCAAGGCTATGCCGGGGTCAGCATGGATGGCATCGCCGCCCAGGCCGGCGTCTCCAAGCTCACCGTCTACAGCCACTTCGGCGACAAGGAGAGCCTGTTTTCCGAGGCGATCCGCGCGCAGTGCCAGGAGATGATGCCGGACGACCTGTTCGACCACGCGCCCAAGGGCGCACTGCGCGACCAGTTGATCGAAATCGCCCATGCGTTCTTCGCCATGGTCAGCACCGAGTCGGCCATTTCCACGCACCGCATGATGATGGCGCCAGGCACCGGCGATGTGCATGTCCGCGAAATGTTCTGGGAAGCCGGCCCCAAGCGGACCCAACAGGCGTTGGCGGATTTTCTGTCGGCGCGCGTGGCCGACGGCCAGCTCGACATCGCCGATCTGGCGCGCGCGGCCTCGCAATTCTTCTGCCTGCTCAAGGGCGAGCTGTATGCCCTGATGATGTGCGGCCTGCACGGCCAGCCCACCCGCACGCAGGTGGATGAGCACATCCAGTCCAGCGTGGACTTCTTTTTGAGGGCGTATGCGCCCCGCTGATCGCCCCCGGCCTTTGGTGGCGATGACTTCCGGCACTGCGCCAGCGGCCGGCGCGCAGCGATGCTAGATGCGCCAGTTGCCGCGTGCACCGGTAAAATGTTCGCCCCACCGCGTTGGATAACCGCACCATGACGATCGATTTCACCCAGGCCCGCGAAAAGATGGTCGAACAGCAGATCCGGCCGTGGGACGTGCTGGACCTGCGCGTGCTCGACGTGCTGGCGCGCCTGCCGCGCGAGGCCTTTGTGCCGGACGCCTACAAGACCCTGGCCTATGTCGACGTGGAAATTCCGCTGTCGGCCGGCGACAAGATGATGAAGCCGGTGGTCGAGGGCCGCATGTTGCAGGCGCTGGATCTGCAGCCGGGCGAAGACGTGCTGGAAGTCGGCACCGGCACCGGTTTTTCCACCGCCTGCCTGGGCGCACTCGCGCGCGAAGTGGTCAGCCTGGAGATCGACCCGGCACTGGCCGCCGCCGCGCGCGCCAACCTGGACGCCACCGGCCTGGGCAGCAATGTCCGTATCGAAACCGCCGACGTGTTCGGCTGGCAGAGCGAGCGTCGCTTCGATGCCGTCTGCGTGACCGGTGCGGTCGACACGCTGCCGGCCCAGTGGCTGCAGTGGTTGCGCCCGAACGGCCGGCTGTTCGTCGTGCGCGGTCACGCACCGGTGATGGAAGCGGTCCTGGTACGTGGCGACGTCAACGCCCCGCGCATCGAGTCGTTGTTCGAAACCGACCTCGCCTATCTCCAGGGCGCCGCACCGACGCCCCGATTCCAATTCTGATTCCCAAGGAAGCTTCCCCGATGATCCGCCGATCCCTCGTCCTGGCCCTGGCCGCCGCCCTGTCACCGATGGCCGCGCACGCCACCGATCTGCTGCAGGTGTACGAAATGGCCCGCAATGGCGACCCGCAGCTGGCCGTGGCCGAGTCCACGCGGCTGGTGAATCGGGAGGGACAGGTGCAGGCGCGTGCGGCATTGTTGCCACAGCTCAACGGCGCGTATGACTACAGCAAGTCTCACCGTGAAATTGAAGGCCAAGATGGCCGCATCACGACGTCGTCGCGCTCCACTCAAGTTCAAGGTTCGCAGACAATCTTCAACTGGTCGCAATTTGCCACCCTGCGTGCGCAGCGCGAAGTGGCCAAGGCGGCAGACTTCACCCTGGCATCGGCCAACAACGACCTGATCACCCGTACCTCCGCGGCGTATTTCCAGGTGTTGGTCGGTATCGAGTCGCTGGCTGCGGCGGAAACCAACGAAGCAGCCGCCAAGAAGCAGTTCGACTATGCCGACAAGCGTCTTGAAGTGGGGCTGGCGCCGATTACCGACGTACACGAAGCCCGCGCCCAGTACGACCAGGCGCGTGCCGACACCATCAACGCCCGCAATACGCTCAAGGATTACTACCAGGCGTTGACTGAACTCACTGGCCAGCCGGTGGTGGGCCTGCGTGCACTTCCGGAAGATTTCCGCCCGGAAGTGCCTTCTGCATACAGCAATGTCGACCAACTGGTGGCCAGTGCCATCGCCGACAACCCGGCGTTGAAGGCGCAGCAGTTGCAGGTCAGCGCAGCCGAGGCTCAGGTCAATGCCGCGCGTGCAGGTCACCTGCCCACGGTCAACCTGACTGGCAGTGTGGGACGTAGTAATAGCTGGGGCACCGGAGCCGCTGAAAGCGGCGTGTTCACGACTCAGGGCCGCGACATCGATACCGACTCCATCGGCATCAGCGTGTCGATCCCGATCTTCGCCGGCGGTGCAACGCAGTCGGCCGTGCGCCAGGCGCTGTCGCGTCGCGATATCCAGCAGGACACCTACGAACAGCAGAAGCGCGCGCTGGACCGCAATACGCGCAATGCCTATCAGACCGTGGTGGCCGGCATCAGCGAAGTGGAAGCGCGCCGGCTTGCCGTGGTCTCTGCGCAGGCCGCCTACGATGCCTCGCAGGTCGGCCTGGAAGTCGGTACGCGGACCGTGCTGGACGTGGTGCAGAACCAGCGCACCCTGTTCCAGGCGCAGTTGAACTACGCGCAGTCGCGCTACACCTTCCTCCAGAATCGCCTACTGCTCGGCCAGGCCATCGGCAAACTCGACATCACCGACCTGCAGGACGTGAATCGCCTGCTGTCGCAGGATGCCGAGTCCAAGCTGCAGGGCAGTGGCTCGTTGCAATAGCTGCCATTCCTCAGCACAAAAAAAAAGCGGGCTATGCCCGCTTTTTTTTTGCCACCTCTTCCATCTGCAAGGTCGACAAGCTCCACAACATAGACGCATGAACCCTTCTTATTTTCCTACAACCAAATGAGAAGTCACCCACCCCTGAATTATCGAATCCACGATTTACCGAGAAAATGTCCTGCCATAACTTGGTGCAGCGCTACCCATAACCAAGGCGCGCAACCACGCAGCAATAGCACTTTATTTCAGTGAAGGAGATGGAATGAAAATCGAATTTTCGTCTATTCTTTTAATCGCGATGTCGTTTTCCGCAGTATCCACAGCCGAAGCCGCAACCTACCAGACAATCACAGAGGGATATGCACGCGACATTGGGGGGACCGTCGACGCCACCCCACAGTGCCCAGCCGGGTTCACTCCTATCTCTGGCGGATGGAATACTGGAGATCCAAATGTCGTCAGATTTTGGGGGCGGCGCGCTGAAAACAGCAATCTCCAGGAGAACATGAATTTGGGCCGTTTTTCCGTCGTTGGCAGCTATCCTTCAGGCAATGGCTGGCGCACCTATGGATATACCAACGGCCCGGTGGTGATAAACGTATACACCATCTGCGCATCAGGCTGACGCAGAGCAGCCACTTTCAACAACCATCTTATCGGACCAAAGTAGTGTGCAGCATCAGCCCCTGCAAGATAGGATTGATGCTGCACTCCGGCCACGAAGACGATACCCACAAAACGACCAACACATTAAATCTCAGAAATTTATAGTCGTTTAATTTAATTTACAATCAAGATTCAAGCCACAAACATTCGAAAACAGATCGAACGTTAAATTAGAAACGACTTATCCGAAGCGCTCATTTTGCTGGACAATAGGCATCATGATGATGAGATCAGTCAACATCATTTAAGACGCACTGCCCTCCCCGACCACTGCCGGCAGGTCCGGTGCGATCTGCACCAGCGTGCGGGCGACCGCACCCTTGCCATTGGCGACCAGCGCAAGGCCGGCGGCAGCCATCGCTTCGCGCTGCGCCGGGTCGCCGAGCAAACGTGCGAGATCGCGATAGACACAGTCGGCATCCTCGCAGATAGCCACTGCGTCGGCGTCGCGCATGCGCCGCGAGATTTCCGAAAAATTATGCAGATGCGGGCCGGTGACCGCCGGCGTGCCGACTGCCGCAGGTTCGAGCAGGTTGTGTCCGCCGATCGGCTGCAGGCTGCCGCCGACGAAAGCGACCTGCGCGCATGCGTAGAAGCTCATCAGTTCGCCCAGCGTATCGAGCACGAAGACCGTGTCGCGCGCTTGCGGCCATTGCTGCGCCTTGCGTGTAGCCACGCGCCAGCCGCGCTCGCGCGCCAGTGCCTCCACTTTCGGAAAGCGCTCGGGATGACGTGGCGCCCACAGCAGCAGCAGGTCCGGGAACTGCGTCAGCAACTGCGCATGGATATCGGCCACCGCCGCCTCTTCGCCTTCATGCGTGCTGGCGGCAATCCACACCGGCCGGGTTGCCGGCACGTGGCTGCGGAACTGCGCGACCAGCGCCTGCAATTGGTCGGGGGCGGCGATGTCGAATTTGAGATTGCCCAGCGCCACGACCTGGTCCGGGCGTGCGCCAAGGGTGATGAAGCGCTCCGCATCGTCGTGCGACTGCGCCGCCACGCAGGTCACCGTGCGCAGCGCGCGGCTGATCAAGGGCGCCAGCACGCGGTAGCCACGCAGCGAGCGCGCCGACAGGCGTGCGTTGAGGATGTACAGCGGGATCTTGCGGTCGCGGCAACCGAACAACATGTTCGGCCATAGCTCGGTTTCCAGGATCAACGCCAGGCGCGGGCGGAAATGCTCGAGAAACCGCCCCACGCTGCCGGGTACGTCGTAGGGCAGATACACATGGTCCACCGCATCGCCCCATACCGCGCGCACGCGCTCGGAACCGGTAGGCGTGATGGTGGTGATCACCCAGCGGATATCCGGGCGCTGCGCTCGCAGGGCGTTGACCAGCGGTGCGGCCGCATTGACCTCGCCCACCGACACCGCATGCACCCACACCCGCGGACGTCCGCAGGCATGCGTGTACGAGGCGTAGCGCTCGTTCCAGCGGTTGAAGTATTCGCGCACACGGAAACCGCGCCAGACCAGGTGGTACACCGTGACCGGCAACAACAGGTAGAGCAGCGCCGAGTACAGCCCGCGCAACAGCCATTCGATCGGGTCTTTCCGCATCCGTGCAGGATACGGGAGCGCCCGCACGTGCGCATGTGCACGCTGTCCGATGCGCACGATCCCTTAGAATTGCACCATGTCCGAGCCCGCAAACGTCGCCGTCCGCCCCTCCCTGCGCAACCCCAGGCACTGGCCCATGTATCTGGGCCTTGCGGTGATGGTGCTGGCCGGGCGCCTGCCCTGGACACTGCAGCGCGCAATAGGGCGTGGCGTTGGCTGGATCGCGATGCGCGTGGCGGGCACGCGTCGGCGCGCGGCCGAGGTCAACCTCAAGCTGTGCTTTCCCGAGCAGGACGATGCCTGGCGGGCGCGACTGCTGCGCGATAGTTTCGATGCGCTGGGCGTGGGCCTGTTCGAGTTCGCGCGCGCCTGGTGGGGCAGCATCGAGGTCATTCGCCCGGGCGTGCAGGTCGAAGGGCTGGAACATCTGCAACAGTTGCAGGAGCAAAAACGCGGCGTGCTGCTGGTGTCAGGACACTTCATGACACTGGAAATGTGTGGGCGCCTGCTCTGCGACCATGTGCCGCTGGCCGGCATGTACCGCAAGCATCGCAACCCGGTGTTCGAATGGGCGGTCAAGCGCGGGCGGCTGCGCTACGCCACGCACATGTTCGCCAACGAGGATCTGCGCGCCACCATCAAACACCTCAAACGCGGCGGTTTCCTGTGGTACGCGCCGGACCAGGACATGCGCGGCAAGGACACCGTGTTCGTGCCGTTCTTCGGGCATCCGGCCTCCACCATCACGGCCACCCACCAGCTGGCGCGGCTGACCGGTTGCGCGGTAGTGCCGTACTTCCACCGCCGCGAAGGCGGCCGCTACATCCTCAAGATCGCACCGCCGCTGGCAGGCATTCCGTCGGAGGATGTGATCGCCGATACCACGCAGGTCAATGCGGCGATCGAGGACATGGTGCGCGAGGCGCCGGACCAATACCTGTGGATCCATCGCCGCTTCAAGCGTCAGCCGGGTGGGCGCAGCGCGTTCTATCAATGAACCGGCGCTGCGGGTGGCGAGCCGCAGATGACAGACCGCGCAGGCGACGTCGCGCACCGACACGCGCGGTTTCAATGCAGGCCAATCAGCCCGGCGGCGTCTGATCCGCATCGTCGTTGAGCAATGCGCCGGCATACAAGCCGGCCAGCATCAGGCTCAGCCCGCCCCAGAAGCTGGAGTAGAACGCCAGATGAGTATTGAGCGGGAACACGGTGGCCACCAGCGCAATCATCGCCGGGCGCGCCTGCTCGCGTGCAGCCACACTCGAATAGCGCCACGCACGCCACGCCTGCGCCGCACCGGCCAGCCATAGCAGCAAGCCGATCACACCGGTTTCGGCGAGGATTTCCAGCACGATCTGATGCGCGTGGAAAGCCGGGCCATCGCCCCAGGCCGGCGCCTGCGCGGGCGCCGGATTGCAGGCCGGATACGCCTGTCGAAACCCCCGCGCGCCCACGCCGTTGAGCGGATGCGCGCGGATCATGCACAACGCCGCGCCCCAGATCTGGCCGCGCCCGGACAAGGCCTGATCAACGCCCTGTTCGCCATTGCCGAACGCCAGCGTCGTGCGCTGGATGCGCTCTCGCGCCTGCGGTGCCAACGCCACCACGCCACCGGCAAGCAGCACCCCGGCCACCGCAACTGCCAGCAGGCGCCGGCCGCCCAGCAGTTGCCAGCCGGACAGCAGCACGATCACGCCGTAGGTGATCCACGAGGCGCGCGACCCAGCCAACACCAGCACCACGCCGACCGCCGCCGCAGCGCCTGCCCAGGCCCAGACGTTGCGTCGTCCCAGCGCCAACAGCAGGAAGGGCGACAGGCTGGCCAGGGTCTGCCCGAACTTGAGATTGCACGGCCCCAGCACGCCACTGAGGCGGTCGACCAGTGCCAGCTCCTGCGGCGTGCACAGCCCATGGCCGCTGATCAGTTGCTTGAGTTGATCCAGCGCGAAGAACAATGGGCTGCTGCCGATGGCGGCCTGCAACAGCGCATCCAGCGTCCACACCCCGCCGATCGCCGCCAGGCCGATAAAGGTGCGGCGGCGCCGCTGCGCGTTCGCGACCGCAATCGCGCACAGCCACATGAAAGGCAGATAGCGCAGGTCGCTGGCCGACTTGCGCAGCGCGCGACCGACATCCACCGCATCGAACGCGGACAGCATCTGCGGCAGCCAGTACGCAAAGAACAGCACGCTGGTCAGCGCCCAGGCCGCACCGCTGAGCAGCCGCGTGCCGCCGCGAAAACGTGCGTGCAGCAAACGGTAGGCTGCAAACAGTGCGCCCAGCGACAGCACGGTTTCGGCCAGGCCCGGTGTAGGCCACAGCGCGACAAACAGGAGCACCCACAGCGGCGCCCAACGCCCGGCATCGGGCGTGAGTGCGGGCGCGCTTACGGGTGCGTCAACGGCGGAGTTCGTCATAGACTTTCAAGGTGGCCGATTGCATGGCCTGCAACGTATAGGGGAGCACCGCCGGGGGTGTCGGCGGATGCTGCAGAAGCCCAAGCGCCTGGGCGCGCAACGCTTCGGTATCGAAGGCCGGCACCGCGCCGCCAGGCTGCAGCTCGGCGAGTAGTTCGCCAACGCCGCCATGCGCCCAGCCCAGCACCGGCCGGCCCACCGACAAGGCCTCGACCACGGTACGGCCGAAGGCTTCGGGTTTGTGCGACAGCTGCAGCACCAGATCGCTGGCGGCATAGGCATCGGCGATGCGCGCGGTGGGCGCGGTGAAGGCGACCGCCTCGGCCACACCCAATCGCGCTGCTTCGGCTTCCAGCTCGCGCACATACGCCTCGCGCCCCGGCTCGCGTGCACCCGGCAGCCACAACCAGGCCGGCACGCCGGCAGCGCGCACATCGGACAGCAGTTGCAGGCCATCGGCATGCCCCTTCAAGCGCGTACCGCGCCCCGGCAACAGCAGCAGCGGCGCGTCGGGAGGCAGACCGGGCAGCAGGGTCTGGGCCCAGCTGCGTGCGCGCCGATCCGGTCGCAGGCGACGCGGAAACTGTGCGATGTCGACGCCGCGCGGAATCGTGCGCAAACGGTTTGGATCGGTTTGCGGGTAATGCGTGCAGACATAGTCGCGCACGGTCTGCGAGACGCAGATGACGCGTTCGCCATAGGTCATCACCGCACTGTAGCGGCTGGGCGAGTTGAGTCCGTGCACGGTGGTGACCAGGCGCGGACGCGTGGCGGCAGGCAGGCCGCGCAGCGCGTACCAGCCCAGCCAGGCCGGCAGCCGCGAACGCGCGTGCACGATGTCGGCACCGAGTTCGGCGAACAGACGGCGCAAACCGACCACATGGCGCAGTGTCAGCAGCGACTTGCGGCCGATATCCAGGGTGAGGTGCTCACCGCCGGCGTCCAGCAATTGCGGAACCAGGCGCCCCCCCGCCGACACGACCACGGCGCGATGGCCGGCGCGCACCAGCGCAGCGGTCACTTCCAGGGTGGAGCGTTCCACGCCGCCGGACTGCAGCGCCGGCAGCAGTTGCACCACGGTCAGGCGGTGCATCCGGCCAGGATCAGTCGGCGAGCACGAACAACGCGCCGCAGTACGGGCACTTGGCCTCGCTGTTGGGTTCGTCCTCGATCGGCAGGTACACACGCGGATGCGAGTTCCACAGCGCCATCTGCGGCGTCGGGCAGCTCAGCGGCAGGTCTGCCCGCTGCACGGTGTAACGCTTTTCGGCATTGGCGGGCGCGGTGGCGGTTTGGCTCATGGCGTACATCGCAAGCGGTGGGGAACGGCCAGCATTCTAGCAGCGCTGGCCGTTGCAAGAGCGGCCGCGGCACCGATCGGTGCCGCAGCACGCCGCTTGGCGCCTCACTGGTTCCGCTTGCCGAAGTTCGGCTTGATCGGGTCGGCACGCATGCCGGTGGACTCCGCTCGCCTGGCGGGATCGCAGCGCGAATCGTGCTGGCTGCGCGCACCGGTGGCGCCAGCCGGCGCCACCGGGCCATCGTCGTTGCCCACCAGGCAATCGGCAGGCGGAGACGACGCGTCCACCGTCGCCCAATCGTCACTTGCACAGCCCGACAGCAGCATGCTGGCGGCCACCACGGCGCTCCTGAGACCCATCGACCACTTCATTGTGCCTGCTCCATGTCATTTGCCTTGATCGTCGACCTCTGGATAGTCATACAAAACCCGCCCGGTGACCACTCCCGATGCATCGCACCGGGACCATGTCCGACAGCGCTGCGTGCGGACGGAATTGCTGCAGGACGCGACCTTGCTCAAGCGCACCCGAAGACAGCGATGCCGATCGCAGCCGCGCGCGCAGCGATCTGGCCGCGCTCGCTTGCCTGTCCGGGCATCTTTGACCAGCATCGGGGCGCCTTGTCGTCGGTGATGGCGCGAGCGCCGCAGTTGACCATGCATCCATCCCGCTCCCGCCGCACCCGCCCGTCGCAGCACCTTAGTTAAGGACCCGCCTAACGTGATTCGATCCGTCATTGCACACGCCAGCCTGCTTGCGTCGCTCCTCGTTTCGACGCCGCAGATGGCCCGGGCAGGCACGCCACCGGCGTTCTCCACCTCGTTCGAGCCAGGAGAGCCCGCGCCCATCACGGACGCGGCGCAGCACCTCGCTGTGGCTGTCGGCACCGGCCCCAACGCCCCCTTTGCCGCCAAGCCGGAGGCGGGCTACAGCGGCGCCCACGCCTTGCGCTACAGCCTTGGCGGCGCACACCACCGCATCCGCCTGTTCCGCACCGACGTCGCGGTCGGTGCGGACACAACGCTGTCGTGGATGGTGCTTCCGGAAAGCGTCGGCGCCGATCATGTTGCCTCGACCTACGTGTCGCTGGATCTGGTCTTCGACGATGGCACGCGCTTGTCCGCCACGTCGGCGCTGGACCAGCATGGCGTGGCGATGGGCGCACGAGCGCAGGGGCAATCGAAGACCTTGTATCCGCAGCAGTGGGCACGCAAGCAAGTACGCCTGGGCGAGGTGGCCGGGCTGCGCGGGCGCCGCGTGCGTGCGATCGAGCTCGACATCGCACCACCGGCGGGCGCAGCCGCTGCCGGCTGGATCGACGACATCGCGCTGGGCGATGCGCCGCTGCCTACGCCGGCGCGCCCATCGGATTGGGTGGTGACCACGCGCGGCACGCAGTCCAATGGCACGTTCTCGCGCGGCAATAATTTTCCTGCGACGGCGGTGCCGCATGGGTTCAACTTCTGGACGCCGGTAACCGATGCGGGGACGCTGACCTGGTTGTACCGCTGGAACGAGCACAACGACGCCGACAACCGGCCACGCCTGCAGGCGCTGTCGCTGAGTCACCAACCCAGTCCGTGGATGGGCGACCGGCAGACCTTTCAGGTCATGCCCTCGCTTGGCGCGGGCGTGCCGGAAGCCGATCGCAGCAAGCGTGCGCTGGCGTTTTCGCATGTCAATGAAGTAGCACGCCCCTATCGCTACGCGGTGCAGTTCGACAATGGCCTGCACGCCGACATCGCTCCGACCGATCACGCGGCGCTGTTGCGCTTTCGCTTCCCGGATCACGGCGATGCCAATCTGTTGTTCGACAATGTGGATGCGCGCGGCGGGCTACACCTGGATGCCGCGACGCAGACATTGTCCGGCTACACCGATGTGCGCAGCGGGCTGTCGACCGGTGCAACGCGCATGTACGTGTATGCACGCTTCGATCGGCCGTGGACGGCCAGTGGCCGCATCGATACCGGGCGGCCCACCGGCTGGATCAAGTTCGATGCGGGCACGACGCGCCAGGTGCAGATGCGCATCGCCACCTCGCTGATTTCGCTCGAGCAGGCCAGACACAATCTGGCGTTGGAGATCGCACCGCAGGCGTCCTTCGAGCAGATCGCCGCGCAAGCGCAGGACGCCTGGGATGCGTTGCTGGGGCGGCTCGACGTGCCCGATGCGACTGCCGACCAGAAGACCACGCTGTATTCCAATCTCTATCGGCTGCATCTGTACCCGAACTCCGCGCATGAAAACGCAGCAAGCAACGACGCGCCGGATTGGCGTTACGCAAGCCAGAACAGCTGGTCGGACGACAACATCGAGGGCAGCGCGGCGCGCAGTTTTGCACCGATCCGCGATGGCCAGGTTTACGTCAACAACGGGCTGTGGGACACCTTTCGCACCGCATGGCCGGCGTATGCGCTGTTTACGCCCGACGATGCCGGACGCCTCGTGCAGGGCTTTGTCGAACAAGCGCGTGCAGGAGGATGGATTGCGCGCTGGTCTTCGCCCGGCTATGCCGACCTGATGGTCGGCACCAGTTCCGATGTGGCGTTTGCCGATGCCTGGCTGAAGGGCGTGCAAGGCTTCGATCCGGCCGAGGCATACGCGGCTGCGCTCAAGAACGCGACCGTGGTGGCGCCGGATCGCCACGTGGGCCGCAAGGGCATGGCGCGCTCGACCTTCCGCGGCTACGTCGATACCGACACCCACGAAGGTATGTCGTGGTCGATGGAAGGCGCGCTCAACGACTTCGGCATCGCCAACATGGCCGACGCGTTGGCCATGCAGACGACCAAGGCTAAGGTGCGCGAGCGGTATGCAACCGAGGCGCTGTATTTCCGGCAGCGGGCAGCGGGATATGCGGCATTGTTCGACCCGGCGATCGGCTTTTTCCAGGGACGCAACGTCGATGGAAGCTGGCGCGTGGATGCGGCGCACTACGATCCGCGCGTCTGGGGCAACGACTACACCGAATCCAGCGGCTGGACGTTTGCGTTCACCGCACCGCACGATGGCGAAGGCCTGGCGGCGTTGTATGGAGGACGCGCCGGTTTGGCAGCGAAGCTGGATACGTTCTTCGCCACCCCCGAGACCGCCGAGGCCAGGTTCGCCGGCTCTTACGGCGACACCATCCACGAAATGACCGAGGCGCGCGACGTGCGCATGGGCATGTATGCGCACAGCAACCAGACCGCACACCATATCCCGTGGATGTATCTGTTCGCCGGGCAACCGTGGAAAACCCAGCAACTGACGCGCGAGATCCTGTCACGCCTGTATTTGGGGAGCGAGATCGGCCAGGGCTATGCCGGCGACGAAGACAACGGCGAGATGTCGGCGTGGTATCTGTTCGCGGCACTGGGCCTGTATCCGTTGCGCATGGGCGCGCCGGAATACGTGATCGGCTCACCGCTGTTCAAGCATGCCAGCGTGCGTCTGCCCAATGGCGGCACGCTGGTGGTCAATGCGCCGCAGAATTCGCCGCAAAACGTGTACGTGCAATCGCTCAAGGTCAACGGCAAGCCCTGGCGCAAGACATGGTTGGCGCATGCAGACATCGCCAAGGGCGCGACGCTGGACTTCGTGATGGGGCCGACGCCTTCGCGCTGGGGCACTGGCCCTGACGCTGTGCCGCCGTCATTGACTGCGCCCGGGGAGCGCCCTGCCCCGCTGCAGGATCTGCTCGGAGATACCGCGCGCATCACGCTGGACGATGGTGGTGATGTCGCTGCGTTGCATGACGACGATGCGGAAACGGTGGCTGCAGTTGCATCCACATCGACGCTGACCTTCAGCGGCATTGCGCGCGGCATGCCGATGCTCTACACGCTGACCAACGGCAATGCGGCCATTGCGTCCAGTGGATGGACGCTGGAGGCACGCATGGCTGATGGTGCGTGGAAGGTGGTCGATCAGCGCCGTGAGGAGACATTCGAATGGCCGTTGCAGACGCGGCCGTTTCGTATTGCCACCCCTGGCGTCTATGCCGAGTATCGGCTGCGATTCAACGCGCCTGCGAAGGTGCAGCTGGCGGAGATCGAGTTGTTGGGGGCGGAGCCTGCGGTGCGGTGAGGTGGAGGTCTATCGAGAGGCAGAGGTTTATCGAATCGACGGCGCACGGCTTTTTGAGGGCACGTGGCTACCGTGCACGCGTGCGACCTAGATTCGCGTGACTGCCGCCGGAGCTAGGTCCCGCTGCAAGGTCGGCAGCTCAGGTGAACCGTATCCTCTCCCCAAACCCCGCTCCGCGCCCCGGCCCGCGCTTGCGGCGCGGGCGCTTCAAGGCACGCGTGCCAGTGGCGCGCAAGCAGTGCCTTGTCGCCCCGGGGGGAGAGGGGCTTTGGAGCGGTTCGTGTAGTGCCGCTAGCGGGCAGGTATTCGGTGTTTTCCTGGTGGGCGGATCTCAGCTACCGCTCTTTTCGCTAGCGATCTTCTCGGCATCGCGCTGCCTGCGGATCTGAGCATCCACCGCCGCGATCGCGGTCATGTTCATCACCCGGCGCGAGGTGGCGCTGGTGGTGAGGATGTGCACCGGCTTGGAGATGCCCATCAGGATCGGGCCGATCGCCACGCCGTCGGTGAACACGCGCACCAGGTTGTAGGCGATGTTGGCCGCTTCCAGGTTCGGCAGCACGAACAGGTTGGCGCGGCCCTTGAGCGTGCTGTTGGGCATGATCTGCTTGCGCAGCGCTTCGTCCCAGGCGGTGTCGCCCTGCATTTCGCCGTCGATGTTGAGCTCGGGTTTGCGCTTGAGCAGGGCCTCGCGCACCTGGCGCATCTTCAGCGCATCGCGCGAGTCGTGGCTGCCGAAGTTGGAGTGCGACAGCAGCGCGATGTTGGGCTCGATGCCGAACAGCTTGAGGCGGTATGCAGCCTGCAGCGTGGCTTCGACCACCTGCTCGACGGTCGGGTCTTCCTGCACATGCGTATCCAGGAAGAAGAACACGCCCAGCTGGTTGATCACGCCGGTCATCGCCGAGGTGGAGCTCACCCGCGGTTCCAGCGGAATCACGCTGCGGGCGTAGCCCAGCTTCTTGTGGAAGCGGCCGACCACACCCGACAGCATCGCATCGGCTTCGCCGCGCGCCACCATCACCGCGGCGATCAGGGTCGGACGCGAGCGCATCAGTTCCTTGGCGGCGGTGACGGTCACGCCACGACGCTCGGTAAGCGCGTGGTAGTACTGCCAGTAATCGTTGAAGCGGGGGTCGTCGAGGATGTTGGTGATCTCGAAATCCACCCCGGCGGTCAGGCGCAACCCCATGCGTTCGATACGCGCTTCGATCACGTCCGGGCGGCCGATCAGGATCGGGAACGCCAGGCCTTCGTCGACCACGTTCTGCACCGCGCGCAGCACCACTTCCTCTTCGCCCTCGGCATACACCACGCGCTGCTTGTCGGCGCGCGCGCGGTCGTAGACCGGCTTCATCATCAGGCTGGTGCGGTAGACGAACTGGCCGAGCTTGTCGCGGTAGGCCTCCATGTCGGTGATCGGGCGCGTGGCCACGCCCGAGTCCATCGCCGCCTGCGCAACGGCGGACGACAGCTCCACCAGCAGGCGCGGGTCCAGCGGACGCGGAATCAGGTATTCCGGGCCGAAACTCGGGGTCTCGCCGCCGTAGGCCGCGCCCAGGTCGGAGGCCTCGCGCCGCGCCATCGCCGCGATCGCCTTGACGCAGGCAATCTTCATTTCCTCGTTGATGCCGGTGGCGCCCACGTCCAGCGCGCCGCGGAACAGATACGGGAAGCACAGCACGTTGTTAATCTGGTTCGGGTAGTCCGAGCGGCCGGTGCCGATGATGCAATCCGGACGCACCGCCTTGGCCGCTTCCGGGGTGATTTCCGGGTTGGGATTGGCCAGCGCGAAGATCACCGGCTGGCGCGCCATGCTGGCGACCATCTCCGGCTTGAGGATGCCGGCCGCCGACAGGCCCAGGAAGATGTCCGCGCCCTCGACGATCTCGGCCAGGGTGCGCTTGTCGGTGTCGCGCGCGTAGCGCTGCTTGTCCGGGTCCAGGTCGGTGCGGCCGGTGTGGATCACGCCATCGCGGTCCAGTGCCAGGATGTTCTCCGGCTTCAGGCCCAGCGAGACCAGCATGTTGACGCAGGAGATGCCGGCCGCGCCCATGCCGGTGGTGGCCAGCTTGACCTCTTCGATCTTCTTGCCGGTGACCACCAGCGCATTGAGCACGGCGGCGCCGACGATGATTGCGGTGCCGTGCTGGTCGTCATGGAACACCGGGATGTTCATGCGCTCGCGCAGCTTGCGCTCGACGATGAAGCACTCCGGCGCCTTGATGTCTTCCAGATTGATGCCGCCGAAGGTCGGCTCCAGGCTAGCGATGATGTCGACCAGCTTGTCCGGGTCGTTCTCGTTGATCTCGATGTCGAACACATCGATGCCGGCGAACTTCTGGAACAGCACGCCCTTGCCTTCCATCACCGGCTTGGAGGCCAGCGGGCCGATGTTGCCCAGGCCCAGCACGGCGGTGCCGTTGGTGATCACCGCCACCAGATTGCCGCGCGCGGTGAGCTCGCTGGCCTGGGTGGGTTCCTCGACGATCGCCTCGCAGGCGAAGGCCACGCCCGGCGAATACGCCAGCGACAGATCGCGCTGGGTCAGCATCGGCTTGGTCGCGGTGACCTTGATCTTGCCGGCCGGCTGCTGGCGGTGGTAGTCGAGGGCGGCCTGTTTGAAGTCGTCGTTGGACATCGGCGTTGTGGGTCTCGAAGGCGCAGGAGGGCTGAATTCTACCCTCCTGCCTGAACAAGGGCCTGTCGCGCAGCTGTCGCCGCGGCAGGGAAATCGCATGTTGCAGCGCGTCGTGCACTGCGGCCAGGGTCTGGCTCGAAGCAAAAACGGCCCTGCATCCTGCCGGCAGCGCCGACAGAAAACAGGGCCGTAGGAAGCATCAGCGCGCGCTGATCGGGGCGACGACGTCGGTCGAGGCCACCGGTGCCTGCAGCGGCGGCGAGCCGCCATCCAGCACCAGCTTGAGCTGGTCGCGGTCCAGCGCATTTTCCCAGCGCGACACCACCACCGTGGCGACTGCGTTGCCGATGAAGTTGGTCAGCGAGCGGCACTCGCTCATGAAGCGGTCCACGCCCAGGATCAGCGCCATGCCGGCCACCGGCACGTCCGGCACCACCGACAGCGTGGCGGCAAGGGTGATGAAGCCGGCGCCGGTCACGCCGGCCGCGCCCTTGGAGCTGAGCATCGCCACCGCCAGCAGGGTGATCTGCTGGCCCAGGGTCAGGTCCACGTTGGTGGCCTGGGCGATGAACAAGGCGGCCAGGGTCATGTAGATGTTGGTGCCATCCAGGTTGAACGAGTAACCGGTCGGCACCACCAGGCCCACCACCGACTTCTGGCAGCCGGCCTTTTCCATCTTCTCCATCAGCGACGGCAGTGCCGACTCCGACGAGGAGGTGCCCAGCACCAGCAGCAACTCGGCCTTGAGGTAGCGGATCAGCTTGAGCACCGAAAAGCCGCACAACCGGCAGACGATGCCCAGGATCACCAGCACGAAGAACAACGAGGTCAGGTAAAACGAGCCCACCAGCCAGGCCAGATTGACCAGCGATTCCACCCCGTACTTGCCGATGGTGAAGGCGATCGCACCGAACGCACCGATCGGCGCGGCCTTCATCAGGATATGCACCAGGCGGAACACCGGCGCAGTCAGCGCTTCCAGGAAGCTCAGCACCGGGCGGCCGCGCTCGCCCACCAGCGCCAGCGCGATGCCGAACAGCACCGCCACGAACAGCACCTGCAGGATGTTGCCATCGACGAACGCGCTGATCAGCGTGGCCGGGATGATGTCCATCAAAAAGCCGACCAGGCTCAGCTCGTGCGACTTCTGCACGTAGGTATTGACCGCGCTCTGGTCCAGCTCGGCCGGGTTGATGTTCATGCCGGCGCCGGGCTGCACCACGTGCGCCACGATCATGCCCACGATCAACGCCAGCGTGGAGAAGAACAGGAAGTAGGTCATCGCCTTGGCGAAGACCCGGCCCACCGTCTTGAGGTGGGTCATGCCGGCGATGCCGGTGACGATGGTCAGGAAGATCACCGGGGCGATGATCATCTTCACCAGCTTGATGAAGGCATCGCCCAGCGGCTTGAGGCTTTCGGCAAAGGCCGGCTCGAAATGGCCCAGCAGGGCACCCAGGACGATCGCCACCACTACCTGGAAATACAGCTGACGGTAAAAGGGAACGGGCGCCGGCAAGGGGCCGGCAGGCTTGCTGATGTGCATGACACCACTCCGAGGGAACTGGAGGGTGCCTGAGCAGGCACCCGGTGCGGGCATTCTGGCCGTACGTCGCAGCCCGGGCCGATAGCCCATTGGTACTACGCACTGTCGGCGGGCTGAACGTCGCCTTACACTTCAGCCGCGCCGCCACCGGCCGTTAATTCCGTTTAACGCAGACACCGATTCCTGTGTTGTTGGCCGTCCGGAACCTGCGCGCTTGCTGAAGCTGTTCAGTGCGACCGCCATGGCAGGACGCCCGGCCCCTTTCATTGCCGAAGACCACTCCTATGCGCCTCAATCCGCTTGTCCTGGCGTTGGCCATTGCCATCGTCCCCGCCGCTGCCAATGCAGCCACCTCGATCGAAAACTGGCCCACCAAGTACACCTTCGGTGATGGCACCGAGCTGGGCCTGACCGGCAACTACGCCTACGACGACAACAACTTTTCCGGCGACGACCGCCTGGAAGACCGCACCGATTTCCGCCGCAAGGAATTCGGCGCCACCATCAAGAAGAAGGGCGTCTACGACGCCATGGTGTACTTCGACTTCGAAGCCAAGCTGTGGCTGGACGTGTTCTACCGCTTCGAGACCAAGGCGCTGCTGGGCCAGGACTACGGCCGCGTGCGGCTGGGCTACATGAAGGTGCCGGTGGGTCTGGAAGCGGTGCAGAGCTCGCGTGCGGGCAGCTTCATGGAGCTGGGCCTGCCGGTGCAGGCGGTGTTCCAGGGCCGGCGTACCGGCGTGGAGTGGACCCTGGAGCGTCAGCAGTACCTGTTGCAGGCCGGCGCCTACGGCGGCAAGGATCTACAGGGCGACAACCCCGGCACCACCCAGGCCGTGCATGCGGCGTGGACCCCGTTCAAGGCCGAAGGCAACGTGCTGCATCTGGGCATCGCCGGCTCGGTGGAAAACCCGCGTGGTTTCAGCGACGGCCGCGGCGTGTCGTTCAGCCCGCGCGTGCGCCTGCGCGCGCGCCCGGAAGCCGGCCTGACCGACGTGCGTCTGATCGACACCGGCACCATCCTCGATGTGGATCACGTGATCCGCACCGGCGTGGAAGCGGTCTGGATCAATGGCCCGTTCTCGTTGCAGAGCGAAGCGCTGCGTGCCGAAGTGGCGCGTAACGACAACCTGCCGCACTTCATCGCGCAGGGCCAGTACGTGTACGGCACCTGGTCGCTGACCGGCGAGTCGCGCAGCTATGCCGGCGGCGTGCCGGGCAACATCAAGCCCGCACACGACTACGGCGCAGTCGAACTGACCGCCCGCTACAGCCGCCTGAATCTGGAAGACAACAACGTCCACGGCGGCCGTCAGCACGACACCACCATCGGCGCCAACTGGTACCTCACCAGCCATTTCAAGTTCCAGGCCAACTACAGCTGGGTGGATTCCTCGCGCAATGGCGTGCATGAAACCCCGCACGTGATGGAGCTGCGCGCGCAGGTGCAGTTCTAAGCAGCGCTGTGGCATTCCAGCGCGCGGGCAACCGGTGCCGCGCACTGGGCTGCTGTCGTTGCCAATGGCAGCAGCCGTTCCGAGACGGCCGCATCCTGTCACGGGTGCGGCCGTTGTCGTTCAGGGCAGCCAGCAAAACGACGGCGCTCACCGCCAGCCGGGCGCGGCGGGTGCGCGCTGCGGCATGGACCGCGCATGCACTCCGGTCCCTCCGCGCCATCCACATTCACCTCACGACTGCTCGCTACCGCGCTTGGGCGGCAGGCACACGGTCAGGCGATGGCTGCGCGTGCGGGAGCAGACCGCCATACTTGCCGGCATGTATGCCTCGCAACGCCGCCGCCTGCTGCTCACCCTGGTCATCGTGCTGGGCGGGATGGTCGTGGCCATGCTGGCAGCCGGACACTTCGTCGAACAGAACGCCTTGCGCGAGGAAAGCGCCACTGTGCGCCGGCAGCTGCGTCTGTACGCGCAGGCGCTGCAACAACGCATCGACCGCTATCGCACCCTGCCGCAGATCCTGGCGCTGGACCCGGAACTGCGCGCGGCGGTCGCCGGCCCGCTGTCGCCCGCGCACGTGCAGCAACTCAATCGCAAGCTCGAACTTGCCAACAACGTCACCCAGTCGTCCACGCTGACGCTGATCGACCGCAGCGGCATTGCGCTGGCGGCCAGCAACTGGCGCGCGGTGCGCAGCAATGTCGGGGTGGATTACGCTTTCCGCCCGTATTACCAGCAGGCGCTGGCCACCGGTAGCGGCAGTTTTTACGGCATCGGCATGACCACCAGCGAACCGGGCTACTTCCTGTCGCAGGCCATCGTCGACGCTGACGGCCAGGTGCAGGGCGTGGTGGTGATCAAGATCGCGCTGGCCGCACTGGAGCGCGAATGGCTGCAGACCCCGGATATCGTGCTGGCCTCCGATGCGCATGGCGTGGTGTTTCTGGCCAGCCGCGCCAGCTGGCGCTACCGCATGCTGGCGCCACTCACCCCGCGCGATCGCAGCGAGTTGCAGAGCACCCGCCAGTATGCCAATCAAGGACTGCTGCCGCTGCGTCGGCGGTTGATCGAGCAGACCGGCAACGGCGGTGTACTGGCCGAGGTGCGCGACCCGCCGCTGGCCGCGCCAGTGCTGTGGCAGACGCTGGAAGTCCCCGAAAGCGGCTGGCGCCTGCATCTGCTGCACGACACCCGCGCCAGCGCCGCTGCCGGGCGCGCTGCGGCCATTGCCGCTGCCGGTGCCTGGCTGGCGTTGGCGCTGCTGTGGTTGTTCGTGCAGCAGCGTCGGCGGCTGTCGGCGCTGCGTCAGCGCAGCCGGCATGAGCTGGAAACCCTGCTGCAGCAACACGCCGAAGAACTGCGTACCGCCCAGGACGGTGTCGTCACGGCAGCACAGCAGTCCAACGCCGGCCTGAGCCGCAGCCTGGAACATCTGCCGCAGGGCGTGGTGGTGATCGACGAGGCGCTCAATCTGGTGGCGTGGAATTCGCGCTACGTGGAGCTGTTCCGCTTCCCGCCGGAGTTGCTCAAGATCGGCCGCCCGATCGAAGACCTGTTCCGCTTCAATGCCCGCCGCGGGCTACTGGGGCCGGGACCGATCGAGGCGGCCATCGAGCGACGGCTCAATCACCTGCGCAGCGGCAAGCCGCATATGCGCGAAAGCGAAAAGGAAGACGGCACGGTGCTGGAGATCCGTGGCAACCCGCTGCCCGATGGCGGGTTCGTCACCAGCTACGCCGACATCACCAGCTACAAGAACGCCGCGCGCGAACTGCGCTCGCTGGCCGATGCGCTGGAGCATCGCGTGGCCGAGCGCACCCGCGATCTGGCCGCCGCCAAGCGCGAGGCCGAAAGCGCCAACCGCTACAAGACCCGCTTCGTCGCCTCGGCAGTCCACGACCTGCTGCAGCCGCTCAATGCCGCGCGCATGTTCGTGTCGGTGTTGCGCGGGCAGGTGCGTGAGCCCGGCAGTGCACGCGTGGTCGACAACATCGACGGCGCCCTCGCCGCGCAGGACGCCATCCTCAACAGCCTGCTGGACATCTCGCGCCTGGAAGCCGGCAGCCTGAAGACGCAGGTGCGCGACTTCGCACTGGCTCCCCTGGTGGAAACGCTGGCGCGCGAGTTCGGCATCCTGGCCGAAGACCGCGGCCTGGTGCTGGAGTGGGTGCCGACATCGGCGGTGGTGCTGAGCGACGAAACCCTGCTGCGCCGCATCCTGCAGAATTTCCTGTCCAACGCCATCCGTTACACCCCGCGCGGGCGTGTGCTGATCGGTTGCCGTCGGCGCGGCGGCTGGTTGCGCATCGAAGTGCACGACCAGGGTCCCGGCATTCCAGACGCCTTGCAGCACGAAATCTTCGAAGAATTCCGCCGCCTGGACGATGGTGTGGCCAACGACCGCGGCGCCGGGCTGGGGCTGGCGATCGTCGAACGCATTGGCCGCCTGCTGGGGCACCGCATCGGCCTGCGTTCAACGCTGGGCAGCGGCAGCGTGTTTTCGGTCAGCGTGCCGCTGGGCGAACGCGCCGCCATCGCCACGCGGTTGCCGCCTCCCACCGCCACCACCGAACACCGCAACGACCCCATCCTGCACGGTTGCCGGGTGTGGTGCGTGGACGACGACCCGCGTGTCTGCGAGGCCACCCGTGCCCTGCTGGAACGCTGGGAATGCCGCGTGGATTTTTCCGGCGGCCCGGACGAAGCGCTTGCCGGCGCAGGCGCCGACGACGCGCCGGAACTGCTGCTGCTGGATGTGCGCATGGGTGCGCACTACGGCCCCATGTTGCTGCCACAGCTGGTGGAACGCTGGCAGCGCGAACCGCGCGTCATCCTGGTCACCGCCGAACCCGACCCGGCCCTGCGCGAACATGCGCTCGACCTGGGCTGGGGGTTCCTGGCCAAGCCGGTGCGGCCACCGGCCCTGCGTGCGTTGATGACGCAGATGTTGTTGCGACGTGGGTGAGCTGCGCAGTCAGCCGTCTCGACAAACAGGTGAAGCCTGTGCGTCGGGCGTAGCTGATTACCGCTGAAAGGGCGCACCTGCCGCGCCACTGCACGCGTGTTGTGCAGCGATTCCTGGCGCTGCACGTTGTGGGCCGAGCGTCGCCGGATCGTTTCAGCGTACCGACGTGCGCGCCGTTCCAGGCCTGCCTTCGCGATGGCGCTACAGTGCTTGCGCGTGGGTTGCTGCTCGCATCTCCATCGTGCATCCCTCAGCTGCCGGTTGTTCTCCCCCCAGGGCATTGGAGCCCCCATGTTCAGGCCTGCCGCCATGATGTTGACCGCGTTGCTTGCCGCAGGCTGCGCGGCGGATCTGCCCGTGCACGCGTCCACGCCATCGGCGACCGTGCCGCCCTCCGGCCCGGTGCGCGCGGACATGGACCCATACACGCTGCAGACCCTGGACCGCGTGCTGCATCTGGCATCCACGCATCGCGGCCTGAGCCCGGGACATCTGATCAAACTGCTCTCGGCGGAATTTCTCGACACCCCGTATCAGGCCAACATGCTGCAGGGCTCGGCCACCACGCCGGAGCGGCTGATCATCGACTTCAGGGGCCTGGATTGCTTCACCTATCTGGACTATGTCGAAGCGGCGCGCCACGCCCATTCGCAGCAGGATTTCGTCGATCGCGTGATCCTCACCCGCTACGTCGATGGCGTCATCGGCTTCACCTCGCGCAAGCACTTCTTTTCGGACTGGGTCGCACGTCCCTACCCGCTTGCCGACGACATCACCGCAACGCTCGGCCCCAGGGCCATGCGCGTGGACAAGACGCTCAATCTCAAAGCCGACGGCAGCAACTATCTGCCCGGATTGCCGCTGGTGCAGCGGACCATCACCCACATCCCCGCCACCGATGTGGACAGCACTATCGTCCGGCAACTGCGCACCGGCGACTATGTGGGCAGGTACTCGCCGGCGCCCGGGCTGGATGTCAGCCATGTCGGCATCTTCGTCATGACCGACCGGGGCCCGGTGTTGCGCAATGCCTCATCGCGCCCGGAAAACGAAAAGGTCGTGGACTCGCCGTTCATGGAGTACGTCGCCCGCACGCAGGGCATCGTGGTCTACCGGCCCAGGCCCTGATAGTGGTTGTGGTGCGCACAACAGCCGTTCTGGCGGCGATCGTCGTTTCAATCTGATCCGCACGGTAAGCGCATGGTCGGAACCGCCTTGCGTCAGTGGGAGTGGACAAGCAGCAGCGCTATCGCCCACTCCGGCGCGCGCCGCCAACGCAGCGCGCAGATCTGCAAATCGCCGCTCAGCGATTGCATGGAAGTCGGCGCGATGCCCGCGCGCACATCCAGCCGGCAGTGTGCGGTCGACGGACGACGGCACCTGCTAGAATATCGAGAACGATTCCCATTTGACTTTCACCTTGCGTCGCGGAGCATGTCGCGTGCTCCGTCGGCGCCTTGGAGTTCTTACTCGATGAAGCTTTCCGCCCATGGATCGGCCGGCATGCCGTTCGTTGCCACCCTTTGCCTGTTCGCCTCCGCAACCGCGTCCGCCCAATCGGACGTCACCGACACACTGGACACCGTGGTGGTGGCCGCCTCGCGCTCCAACATGACCGTGGCCGAGTCGCCGCAGACGGTGTTGATCATCGACAAGGCGCAGATCCAGCAGCAGCTGACGATCTCCAGCAATTCCTCCGACGTGCTCGCCAACCTGATTCCCTCGTACACGCCCAGCCGCGGCAAGATGAACGGCAGCGGCGAAACCCTGCGCGGGCGCACGCCATTGATCCTGATCGACGGCGTGCCGCAGTCCAATCCGATCCGTCCCACCGGGCGCGAGGCGCACACCATCGACTATGCGATGGTCGAGCGCATCGAAGTGATCCAGGGTGCCAACGCGATCAACGGGCTGGGCGCCACCGGCGGCACCATCAACATCATCACCCGGCGCCCGCAGGACGGCTCGCTCAACCAGCACATCGACATGCAGGCCACCGCGCCCACGTCCGAGACGCGCGCGGAAACCACCAGCGCCGAGACCCGCTACCGCGTGGACGGCCGCTCGGACAAACTCGATTACCTGTTCTCGGCCAGCTACAGCGACCAGGGCCTGTATGTGGATGGAGAAGGCCGGCCGATCGGCGCCGACAACACCCAGGGCGACCTGATGACGTCCAAGAGCTACGACGTGCTGGCCAAGCTCGGCTACGCGCTCACCGACACGCAGCGCCTGAGCGTCAGCGTCAACCGCTACCGCATCAAGAACGACAACGACTACATCGGCATCCCCGGCAACCGTGCACAACGCCTGCCCACCACCTCGGTGCGCGGCACCCCGCAGGGCACCGCGCCCTGGAACGACGTGCTGACCTCCAGCCTGTCCTACACCCATGACGACTTGGCCGGCATGCAGCTGAGCGCGATGGTGTTCAACCAGGAATTCGAAGGGCTGTTCGGCGCCGACAACTCGTCCACATTCCAGGACCCGCGCATCGCACCGGTCGGCAGTTTGTACGACCAATCGCGTTCGGTCGCCTCCAAGTGGGGCAGCAAGATCAGCCTGACCAGGGACGACCTGCTCGACAACCGGCTCAAGCTCACCGGCGGCGTCGACCTGCTGGCCGACACCGGCAAGCAGGATCTGTACGGCACCGGGCGTACCTATGTGCCCGAATCGGACTACCGCAACCTGTCGCTGTTCGTACAGGGCGAATACAAGCTGCTGCCCACGCTTGCCCTGCACGCCGGCGTGCGCCGCGAAGAAGCCGAGTTGAAGATCGATAGCTACCAGACGCTGTGGCGCTACAACCGGGTCGCTGTGGAAGGCGGCACGCTCGACTTCAACCAGACCCTCTACAACGCTGGCCTGGTCTACACGCCGCTCGAAGGTGTGAGCTTTTTCACCAGCTATTCCGAAGGCTTCGGCATGCCGGACGTGGGCCGCGTGCTGCGCGCGATCAATACGCCGGGCACGCGCGTGGCCAGCCTGAGCACGCTGGAGCCCATCCTGACCAAGAGCGTGGAAGCGGGCACCCGCCTCACGCGTGGCGCCTTCGATGCAGACCTGAGCTACTTCCAGTCCAACTCGGACCTGGGCACGCGCGTGGTGCCGATCAACGGCGCCTTCATGATGAGCCGGGAAAAGACCCGCGTGCAGGGCGTGGACGCCAGCCTGGGGTATCGCCTGGATGCGGCGCATCGGCTGCGCCTGTCCTACGCCTACACCCGCGGCCGCTACGACAGCGACAACGACGGGCAACTGGACGCACGCCTGGATGGACTCAACGTGGCGCCCAACCGGGTGATCGCCTCGTGGTCGGCGCAGTGGACGCCCAAGCTCTCCTCGTTCGTGCAGGCCCAGCATGCCTTCAGCCAATCCTTCGACGAGGCAGACAAGCGCTTCAGTGGCTACACGCTGGTGGATGCGACCTTCAACTACGCATTGCCGCGTGGCGCAGTGCGCATGGGTGTCTCCAACCTGTTCGACAAGCAGTACATCACCTACTACTCGCAATCGGCCCTGGTCGAGCCGCTGCGCTACTTCGCCGGGCGCGGCCGCACGTTTACGCTGGGTTACTCGCTGGATTTTTGATGGCTTAGCGTGATTGTCGGCAGCGTGCGCACGCGAAGCCTGCGTAAGCGCGCTGCTGCGCCTGTAGATGCGATCAAAAGCTTGGTGAGTCGAGCGCGCGGTGCCCTCGCCGCTCGCGGGACACGCCGCAAGTACGTCCATGTAGGCTCGGTGGCGGCATCCATGCCGCCACACGGTTCCGCAATCGGCCAGGACACCGCACCAGAAAGTTCGCCAGCTGCTTTATTGAAAGCCTGCCCGCCTGCCGTTTGCCTTGGCTTGAGAAGCTGCTCGGAGACGCCGTTATTCAACCAACGGACGTCATGTCCTGCCTGCAATCATGCACACCGACCATCTCGACTGATCCTTGCCCGCCCACCGTCGCGCGACCTTACGCGGCATGGATGCCGCGTCAGAGCTGACAGGGACGTACTTGCAGCGTGTCCCGTGAGGCTGGGCGGGCAAGGGCACTGCAGCGACGTCGCAGATCCTGGCGCTCTGGTTGCTCACTCGCCGACCCAGAAGGGCGCACCGTTGTCTCTGATACTCGCGCCCACTGCGCGGGCCGTGCGACCACCGCGTACGTGTTGCTTGGCGCCTTGCAATCGACGTGGCACGCCCACGCACCTCGAACCGAATGCTGCAATGCATGCAAGCCACTTCTACGGCGGCGTGACGATGCTGCGTGGACGATTCGGACGATCAGGCAAGGATGCCGGATAACCAGGCTCACGCTGACTCCACTGCACGCGGCACAGTGCATCGCAAGACGCACGACGCCACCACCGGGAGAACCCAAGCATGAGTCAGACACTTTCGCTGGACCACTACCGCCTGCTCGGCCGCTCCGGGCTGCGCGTCTCGCCGCTGTCGCTGGGCACCATGACCTTCGGTGAGGAATGGGGCTGGGGCGCGGATGCGGGCGAAGCCAAGCGTATCTTCGACGCGTATGCAGACCGCGGCGGCAACTTCATCGACACTGCGGTCAATTACACCAACGGTGGCGCCGAGCGTATCGTCGGCAGCCTGATCAAGCCGCATCGCGAGCGCTTTGTGGTGGCGACCAAATTCACCATGGCGCGCGATGCGCACAACATCAACTCCGGTGGCAATCATCGTCTGAACCTGATCCGCTCGGTGGAGACCAGCCTGCGACAACTGGACTCCGATCGCATCGATCTGCTGTATCTGCATGCCTGGGACTTCACGACCTCGCCGGACGAAGTGATGCGCGGGCTGGAGCATCTGGTGCAATCGGGCAAGGTGCTGTACATCGGCATCTGCAACACGCCGGCCTGGCGCGTGGCGCAGCTGCAGACGCTTGCCGATCTGCGTGGCTGGTCGCCATTGGTCGCGCTGCAGATCGAATACAGCCTGGTCGAACGCACCGTCGAACACGAGTTGCTCCCGATGGCGCGCGAGCTGGGCCTGGGCGTGTTGCCGTGGTCGCCGCTAGGCGGCGGCATCCTGACCGGCAAGTACAGCCGCGCGGATCTGTCCGACGACAACGCGGCGGACGTATCCACCAGCCGCAAGGGCGTGATCGCCTCGACCGGGCATCTCAACGCGCGCTCGCTGGAGATCGCCGATGTGGTCGGTGCGGTGGCCGACGAGCTGGGCGCCTCGCGTTCGCAAGTGGCGCTTGCCTGGACCTTGCGCAACCCGGCGGTGGTCTCGCCGCTGATGGGTGCACGCACGCTGCAACAGGCCGAGGACAACTTCGGTGCGCTGGAGGTCGAGTTCAGCGACGACCAGCTGGCGCGCCTGGATCGGGTCAGCGGCCTGTCGCCGATCTTCCCGGAGCGCTTCATCGGGCGGCCGATGGCGCAGCAGCTGATCTACGGCACGCACGCGCTGCAGCTGCGCCACTGAGACCGGGGGTGACCTCATGAGCAGACCTTCCACCTTCGCTGCGGCATTGTTGATCGCGGCCGCGTGCATCGCCGGTGCCGGGCCGATCGCCCCGGCGGTCGCAACCGAGCGCTGTGTCGACCAGGCGCTGCAGCCGTGCAACAAGCGCATCGTCGATGCAGCGTTTGCACGCTGGGAAGCCGGCGGCAGCAACCTCTTCGAGGAGCTGCTGGCGCCGGAGGTGGCCTGGACCATCCACGGCTCCGGCCCGAGCGCCGGCACCCTCCACGGTCGCGCTGCGCTGATCGAACGGGCCGTGCACCCGCTGACCGAGCGCCTGTCCTCGCCGCTGCGTCCTGTGCAACGGCGGCTGTGGGCCGACGGCGACCACGTCATCGTGCAATGGGACGGCGCCGCCGACCTGGCGGACGGCGGAAGCTACCGCAACCGCTACGTGTGGATCCTGCGCATGCAGGGCGGCAAGGCGGTGGAAGTGGATGCATTCCTGGATCTTGCCGCGTACGACGCCGTGCTGCAGCGCCCCTCCGCCCAATTCAGACGCAGGACACGCCGATGACCGATACGCGCATGAGCATCGCAATCGCCATGGCGCTTGGCGCCGGCACAGCCGGCGCCTGCAATGCCGCTGCCATGGCCGCCACTGCACCGCCCGCGACACCGACACGCACATCCTTGCCGGAGCCAACCCCCATGCAGACACACCCCTACGTCGGCATGTGGGTCACCGGTGATGGCAGGATCCGCCAGGCCCTGTTGGCCAACGGTCGCTACGACGAAGCACGCGATGCACGCCAAAGCGCCTACCAGGGCCATTACGACATTACCGGTTCCACGATCCGCTATTGGGATGACAGCGGATTCACCGCCGATGGCCACTTCGTCACCCAGGACGAACTGCATCACGGCGGCATGATCTTGCATCGCCAACGGCAGGACTGAGCCTCCAGCGCATCCTCGCAATCGGCTACACGGTCGGCCAATCCAGTGCTGCGCCGCCGCTGGCGCACGCGCTGCGCGGCGATGCGGGCTGCAATGAGCCCAGCTGCGTCGACGCAGCGGCATCCTCGCGATCGCCGCTTGCAACTATCCACCTCAGCAAGGAGACACCATGAAGACTGTGCTGATTTCAGGCGCCGGCTCGGGTATGGGCCTGCTGACCGCGCAGACGCTGATCCGTGCCGGCTACGCGGTCCATGCAGGCGTGCGTGACCCGCATGGCCGCAGCACCGCGCGCAGGCAAGCGCTGGAGGCTTACGCCAGCGAGCGTGGTGGCTACGTGCAGGTGGTCGATCTGGACATCCACCATGCGCAGTCGTGCCAGGATGCGGTCGATGGCGTGATCGCCGCGCACGGGCGACTGGATGCGGTGATCCACAATGCCGCGCATCTGTTCATCGGCATGGCCGAGGGTTTCACCCCGGAGCAGCTGGCCGACAGCTTCAATACCAATGCGGTGGGTGCGCACCGGCTCAATCGCGCTGCACTAACGCAACTGCGCAGGCAAGGCGATGGCGTGTTGCTGTACGTCGGCAGCACCATCACCCGTATCGTCGCGCCCTTCATGATGCCGTACGTGGCCGGCAAATATGCGCTGGACGCAGTGGCCGAAACCACCGCCTACGAAGTGCAGCCGCTGGGGATCGAAACGACCATCGTCATGCCCGGTACCTTCATGGATGGCACCTCGCATTTCCAGACCGCGGTGCGCCCGGCCGAGTCGATGGAACAGGCCTACGCGGCGGTGCAGCCGGAAGTGGACAACTACGAACCGGGCCTGCGCCGCCTGTTTCGCGACGGGCAGCAGGCCCCGGTGCAGGCGGTGGCCGACGAGATCGCGCGCGTGCTTGCGCTGCCCAGGGGCGCCAAGCCCCTGCGTACCACTGTCGACTTCGCGGACTACGGCGCCGAAGCCGTCAACGCCGTGGTGGACGCACAGACCGAGCGGGTGTTCCGCATCATGGGCATGCAGCGGTTACGCGCTCTCACGCGGTGATGAACCCACCTTGCGGCACCCCAGACAATCGCATCGCTGTCGCGCCGGCGGGCGACAGCAGCTCGGGGCGTGCGGCCTGCACCGCAACGCGATTGAAGCCCTGGCCGAGACGGCCCGCACACGCCTGGTCTGCGCGCGCCATCGGCGGTTTCCCGCACGCAACCTGCCTTGCAGGCGTTAACCCTCGCCTTCCGGCTCCAGCGCCTTGACCAGCACCGCTGCCTGCGTGCGGCTGTAGCAGTCCAGCTTCTTCAGGATGGCGGTGACATGCACCTTGACGGTGTTCTCGGCCAGACCGAGTTCGTGCGCAATCTGCTTGTTGAGCAGGCCATCGGCCAGGCTCAGCAGCACGCGGAACTGTTGCGGGGTGAGCTGGGCAAGCTTGGCGGCCAGTTGCGCGTCGGCCTCCGAACGCTCGGCGGTCATCGGCGGAAACCAGGTGCCGCCGTCCAGGACGCTGGCCACGGCGGTGCCGATGGTCTCGGCCGGCGTGGACTTGGGAATGAAACCGGCCGCGCCGAACTGCTGCGCGCGCCGGATCACCCGCGGGTGATCGTTGGAGGAGATCACCACCACCGGGATATCGGGATGCTCGCCGCGCACATGCAGCAACGCCGAGAAGCCGCGCGCACCGGGCATGGCCAGGTCCAGCAGCACCAGCTCGGCCTGCGGGTGCGCGCGCAGCATCGCACTCAGCGTGGTGGCGCTGGAGGCTTCCACCACCTGCGCCTGCGGCAGGGTCTGCTGCAGCACGTGGATCACGGCGGCACGGAACAGCGGGTGATCGTCGGCGACGAGAATGGTGAGATCGGCCATCTGCCAAGTCTGGCACATGGGCGCCAACGATGCCGCTGCCCTATCGCGGCGGCTGCGTACTCGCACGCCACGCTTCCAGAAACTGGCGGCGCTTGAGCTTGTCCAGATACACCAGCAGGCCGGGGCCGAGCGGAATCGGCCGGAACGGCGGTTGTGCCGAGCCGCCCCGGCCACCGGCGGCCGGCAGGATCGGCATCAGCCGCGCTTCGCGCGAGAGCACCTGCTGCCCGCGTGGCGACAGCAGATAGTCGAGAAACCTGCGCGCTTCCGGCGCATGCGGTGCGGTCTTGGGGATCACCGCGGTACGCAGCGCCACCAGCGTGTAGTCCTGCGGCTGCACGATACCCAGCGGCGCGCCGGCATCGATACGCGCCTGCGCGTAGGACCCGAGCACGTTGTAGGCCAGCAGCAACTCGCCGCGACTGACGCGGTCGAGCAAGGTGCCGGTACGTTCTTCCAGCCTGACCTGGTTTGCGCCCAGCGCGGCCAGCAGCGCGCCGGCAATACTGCCCACCTGCCCGTCCTGAGTGGCGAACAGGTAGCCCACCCCGCTGCGCTCGACATCGTAGGTGCCCACCTTGCCGCGTAACGGCGCATCCGGCGCACGCAGCAACGCCAGCAGCTGGCGTCGCGTGCGCGGGACGCGGGAGGCATCGAGCTTGCGCGTGTTGTAGACGATGGCCACCGGCTCATAGCTGATGCCGAACACCTCGTGCCGCCATTGCGCCCAGGCCGGCAGCGCTTCGGTCTGCGCGGAACGGTGGGCCAGCGCGTGCCCATCGTTCACCAGCTTGGTCTGCAGATCCATGCTGGCGCTGATCAACATATCGGCAGTGGGCGCACTGGCGGCCGGATGCAGATAGCGCGCGTAGATGTCCCAGGCGATCACATCCTCGTAGATCACCTCGGTGCCCGGATGCAGGCGTTGGTAGTCCTGAATGACCGCGCCGAACACTTCCAGATCGGTGGACCCCTGCACCCGCAGCTGCGCCTGCATCGGCCCATGTGCGGGAAAGCGCCGCACATCGCCCGGCGCCGCCCAGGCCAGACCGTGCACCAGCAGCAACACCATCGCCCACAGCCTGCGCATCACGCGGTTCCTCCCGGGAAATGCAACGAGGCGATCAACCCGCCACCGATGCGATTGGCCAGATCGATGCGCCCGCCATGTGCCTCGACCACGCGCTTGACGATGGCAAGCCCCAGGCCTGCGCCGCCGGCGGGGACATCCGGCCCACGCACGAAACGCTCGAATACACGCTCGGCTTCAGCAGCCGGAATGCCTGGCCCGTGGTCGGCAATGGTCAGCACGTGGTGGTTGCCGTCGCCGGTCAAGGCCACCTGCAACGGCGCGCCGCCACCGTATTTGCAGGCGTTATCGATCAGGTTCTTGAGCGCTTCGCGCAGCAGCAACGCATCCCCGCGCAGCAGCGCCGGTTGCGGATCGATGGCCAGCTGCACACGCGGCGCGCCCTCGCCGCGCGGCAACGCTTCGTGCAAGGCCTGGTGCAGCACCTCGGCCAGATCCACCGTGGCAAAGCGCTGCAGATTCGAGCGATGGATCACGCTGGCATCGCTGAGCAATTGATTGAGCAGGCGGCTCATGTGGCTGGCGTTGCGCTCGATCGCGGCCAGGCTGCGTTGCATGTCGCGCGGATCGTCGTCGTCCATGGCCAGCTGCGCCTGCGCGCGCAACGCGGCCAGGGGCGTGCGCATCTGGTGCGCAGCTTCGGCCATGAACGCGCGCAAGGTCTCGTTGCTGGACGACAGCCGCGCCATGAAACGATTGAGCGCGGTCACCATCAACTGCATTTCCTGCGGCGCCGGCACGTTGAGCGGCTTGAGATCCGATGGCTCGCGACGCGACAGGTCGCGCTCGATGCGCTGCAACGGACGCAAGGCACGGTACACGCCCAACCACACAAGCCCCAACGCCAGCAGCGACAACACGCCGATCGCGACCAGGGCATTGAGCACCACGTCGCGTGCCACCGCATCGCGTGCACGCCGGGTCTGGCCCACCTGCACGCGCACTTCGCCCTGCTCGGAGGCCGAGGCAACGCGATGCATCACCACCGCAAAGCGCACAGGCTCGCCGCTGTACTGCGCATCGAACAGTACCGGGCGCTCGTCGCCGGGCGCGCGCGCCGGCAGCGGCAACCTGTCTTCGCCGGTGATGGTGCGGCCTTGCGCATCGAACACGCGATAAAACACGCGATCTTCCGGCGCCATGCCCAGCAGATCCAGCGAGGCATACGGCAGATCCACCTGCCAATCGCCGCCGACCAGCGCCACGCTATCGATGATGGACAGCGCCGAGGACACCAGCAGGTGATCGTAGGAGCGGTTGGCCGCACGCTCGCCGTAATTGCGCGCGGCAAAGAACAGTACCACCGCGCCCAGCAGCGACAGGCTGCCCAGATACAGCAGCAAGGTGCGCCGGATCGAAGGCGCCACCGTCAGCGGCTCAGCCATCGCTGCCCGGCTCCACCGGCGCATGCGGGTCGGCTTCTTCGAGTTTGTAGCCGGCGCCGCGCACGGTGACGATGCGCAGCGGCGCGCCCGCCAGCTTGCGACGCAGGCGGCCGACGTACAGCTCGATCGCATTGGGCCCGGCATCGTCGTCGAAGCCGAACAGCCCGTTGCCGATCTCGTCCTTGCCCACCACATGGCCCAACCGCCCGATCAGGATTTCCAGCAGGCGGTATTCGCGGTTGGGCAGTTCGATCGGCGCGCCATCGAGCACCACCGTATGCGCAGCGTTGTCGAATACGAACCCGCCGACCTGCACCACCTCGCTGGCCTGCCCGCGATTGCGCCGCAGCAAGACACGGCAACGCGCCTCGAATTCGCGGAAATCGAACGGCTTGCCCAGGTAATCGTCCGCGCCCACATCCAGCGCTTGCACGCGGTCTTCGATGCCATCGCGCGCGGTGAGCATCAAGACCGGCGTGGTATCGCCACGCTCGCGCATCCCGGCCAGCACGCGCAATCCGTCCAGCTTGGGCAGGCCGATATCCAGCACCACCAGATCGAAGCTCTGATAGCGCAGCACGCTGGCCGCCGCCAACCCGTCGGCCTGCCAGTCCACCGCATGCCCGCTACGGCGCATGCGCCGCACGATGGCATCGGCGAGGTCGGCATTGTCTTCGACTAGCAGCAGGCGCATGAATGGGGAATGGGGAATGGGGAATCGGAACGGCGATGGGTCGCGGCCGGAAGGTAACAGGCCTAGCGGCCAAAAGCTCTTCCGCCTCGGCAATCCCGCCGCCGCAATCCCGCTCTTGCGATTCCCCATTCCCGATTCCCCATTCCCGCCCCAACGACAGGTCCATGACAGCTTCATGGGACTAGGCTGCAGCCAACGCGCCACGGCGGTCCTCGTGGTGCATCGCTGAACGTGATTCACACATGTACCTGGGAGGGTCTGTGAGCAACGACACCTTGCGTCTGCGCGCCATCACCGCCTGCGCTGCGATCTGCCTGGCACCGGCGGCGCACGCGGCCGACGACGCCGGCCCGGTCACTGCCGAGGTGGGCGGGCGCGTGCACTGGGATTTCACCGTGTTCGACAACGATGAACGCGGCACGCCCGAGCGCAACGACACCCAGTTCCGTCGCGTGTGGCTGGATGTGGCAGGCAAGTTCTATGGCTTCAACTACAAGGCCGAGGCGGAATTTGCCGGCCTGCAATACGAATCCGGTAGCCGCGGCATCCTGGCGCGCGATGTGTACATCGCCAGGAAGTTTTCTGCCGGCACGCTGACCGTGGGCCAGTTCAAGCAGTACTTCTCCCTGGATGACCGCACCGGTTCCAACTATGGCCCGTTCCTGGAACGTGGCTATGCCTCCACCACGCTGGCGCCAATCTATCGCAAGGCCATTTCCTGGCAGGCCAATCGCCCCGATGCCACCTGGTCCACGGCGCTCTACAGCCTGGAAAGCATCGACAACTCCTCCACCAAGGGCGGCGCGCTGGGGACACGCCTGACCTTTTCGCCGGAGATGGGTCAAGCGCGGCTGCGTCACCTCGGCATTTCATTGGCGCATGAGCGCTACTCGCATCCAGGCAGCGACGGTGCGGCATCGCTGTTGATCCGCCCGCGCCCGGAAAACGACCTGGCCAATAACAGCCGCATCACCCTGGCGCGCTTTGCCGACGGACGCGATACCGACTTCGACAAGTGGTCGCTGGAATATGCCGAGGTACTTGGCCCGTGGTCGTGGCAGAGCGAATTCAGCGGCGGCCTGCTCGACGATGGCAGCCAGCATGCCAAGGTCCTGGCAAGCTACGGCCTGGTCAGCTGGTTCGTCACCGGCGAGTCGCGCGGCTACGACCGCAAGACCGGGCGTTTCAGCCGTATCGCCACGCCCAATCGGCCCAGCGGCGCGTTCGAACTGGCGCTGCGCTACGACTACATGCGTGGCGACCAACACCTGGATGGACAGCCCAACTTCATCGATGCCAGCACGCAGTCGTGGACGCTGGGCGGCAACTGGTATTTCAAGCCCAATCTGCGCGTGATGCTCAATGTCATCGACAGCCGCAACCGCGACCGCACGATGAATGCGGTGGTCGATCACACGCTGGCGGTGACCGGCCGGTTTCAGTACGACTTCTGATGCACTGCTGCATCGCGCCACGGTTTGAACCCATGTCGGCATGCGTCGCCACGATGCAGCGCCGTCACCATGCACGCACGACGGCCGCCGCCTTTGCCGTTGCGGTCGTGACGCAATGAACGGCGTTCTTGCAGTTGCGCAACACCACCGCAGCGTGTGCTGCGCAGCGGTGCGCTCCACCCTCTCCCTGCTGTATGTCCCAAAGGATTTGCCCGCATGCTGACCGCGCTCGGTTTCGGAATGGTGATCACCTTCATGTACCTGATCATGAGCAAGCGGCTGTCGCCGCTGGTGGCCCTGATCACGGTGCCGATCGTGTTCGCGCTGCTGGGCGGCTTCGGCTCCGGCATCAACGAGATGATGCTCGAGGGCATCAAGAAGATCGCGCCCACCGGGGTGATGTTGATGTTCGCCATCCTCTACTTCGGGGTGATGATCGATGCCGGGCTGTTCGACCCGCTGGTCGGCCGCATCCTGCGGCTGGTCAAGGGCGATCCGCTGAAGATCGTGATGGGCACAGCGATCCTGGCGATGCTGATCTCGCTCGACGGCGATGGCTCCACCACCTACATGATCACCGTCTCGGCGATGCTGCCGCTGTACCAGCGCTTGGGCATGAACGCGCTCAACCTGACCTGCGTGACCATCCTCGCCAGCGGCGTGATGAATCTGACCCCGTGGGGCGGCCCCACGGCACGTGCGGCGACGGCGTTGCATGTGGACCCGGCCGACGTGTTCGTACCGCTGGTGCCGGCGATGCTGCTGGCGATTGCCGGCATCATCGCGCTGGCATGGTATCTGGGCATGCGCGAGCGCCGCCGCCTGGGCGTGGTGCGCCTGCCGGCCGACGGCAACTGGCTGGACACCAGCATTCCCGAGGACAACGACGCGCTGCCGCGCGTGGAAGACACCGAGGACATGAAGCGGCCCAAGCTGCTGTGGGTCAATCTGATCCTCACCCTGGCGCTGATGGCCGCATTGGTGGTCGGCGTGCTGCCGATGCCGGTGCTGTTCATGATCGGCTTCGCGCTGGCGCTGATGATCAACTATCCCAATCTGGCCGAACAGCGTCGCCGGCTGGTCAATCACGCCGGCAACGTGCTGTCGGTGGTGTCGCTGATCTTCGCGGCCGGCATCTTCACCGGCATCCTGTCCAATACCGGCATGGTCGAGGCGATGTCGCGCAGCTTCCTGGCGGTGATCCCGGATAGCTGGGGTCCGTATCTGGCGGTGATCACGGCAATCGTCAGCATGCCGTTCACCTTCTTCATGTCCAACGACGCGTTCTACTTCGGCGTGTTGCCGATCCTGTCCGAGGCCGCCGGCCACTACGGCATCACCCCGGTGGAAATGGCGCGCGCCTCGCTGGCCGGCCAGCCGGTGCATCTGCTCAGCCCCTTGGTGCCCTCGACCTATCTGCTGGTCGGCCTGGCCAAGGTCGACTTTGCCGACCATCAACGCTTCACGCTGAAGTGGGCGGTGCTGATCTCGATGCTGATGCTGGCGGGCGGATTGTTGTTTGGCTTGTTTCCGTTAGCGCGCTGACGTCGGCCGGGAATGGTGAATCGGGAGTGGGGAATCGCAAGGGCGGCGCTGTGCTGTCGTGTCGATTACTGACTCCACATGGGAGACCGGAGACCGCAAAGGCGGCTCCTGCCCTACCGATTCCCACTCCCTATTCCCCACTCCCAAACTCCGAAGGAGTTCAAGCAATGACTCTCCGCATCGCATACGTCACCAGCGGCATGGGCAGCGTCGGTACTGCGATCTGCCAGAAGCTCGCACGCAGCGGGCACACCGTGGTTGCCGGTTGCGGACCCAATTCGCCGCGCAAGGCGTCGTGGTTGCGCGAACAACGCGAGCAGGGTTTCGACTTCGTCGCCTCCGAAGGCAATGCCGCCGATTGGGGTTCCACGGTGGCGGCCTTCGCCAAGGTCAAGGCCGAAGTCGGCGAGATCGATGTCCTGGTCAACAACGCCGGCGGCAGCCGCGACACCTTGTTCCGGCAGATGACGCGCGACGACTGGAATGCGGTGATCGCCAGCAACCTGCATTCGCTGTTCAACATCACCAAACAGGTGGTGGATGGCATGACGTCGCGCGGGTGGGGACGCATCGTCAATATCGGCTCGGTCAGCGCGCACAAGGGCCAGATCGGGCAGATCAACTTCGCCACCGCCAAGGCCGCGATGCATGGCTTCAGCCGTGCGCTGGCGCAGGAAGTCGCCTCGCGCGGGGTCACCGTCAACACCATTTCGCCGGGCTATATCGCCAGCGCCTCGATCAGCAGTTTTCCGCCGGATGTGCTGGACCGCCTGGCCACCTCGGTGCCGGTGCGCCGCCTGGGCAAGCCGGTCGAAGTCGCCGGTCTGTGCGCATGGCTGGCCTCCGATGATGCGGCCTATGTGACGGGCGCCGACTACGCGGTCAACGGCGGTCTGTACATGGGCTGACAGCGGCCGTTGGCTGCAAGCGGCTGTCGTGCATGTATCGGCAAGCCAGCTGCGATCGCGCGGAACGATTGATCCAACGACTGCCGCGCCGTGCGCGCGATCGATAGGTACCACGCTGTGGTCCTGCACGCTGCCTCCCGATCTGCCAACCGCTCGCGAACTCGTGTTCGCCGCTCCTGGCTGCTGATGTCCCGCTGCCCGGCGAGCCACCAGCCGGCAGCCGCGTCCGACTGGCATGCAGGACGCAATCGCAATCGCAGCGCTAGGACACGTGTGCGCAATGGCGCAGCGCCTTTGCGCACAAGCGACCGCCACTACGCGAACAACCCGCCTCTAGTGCGAACTGATTACACTCTGGCTTTTCCGCAGTGCGCTGCCATGGCCAAACCTCCAGAACGCACCACGCCCAATGCACGCCCGCAGATGGCCGACATTGCCCGCATGGCGGGCGTGTCCGAGTCCACCGTGTCGCGCGCCTTGGCTGGCAGCCCGGTGGTGGCAGAGCGCACCCGCGCCTACATCAAGCAGATCGCCGCCGATGCCGGGTATCAGGTGGACCCGGTGGCACGCAGCCTGCGCGCCAGACGCTCCAACACCGTGAGCGTTGCGGTGCCGATGATGCACGCGCTGGATCAACCGCTGTCCGATCCGTTCCTGATGACCATGCTGGCGCTGCTGGCCGAAGAGCTCACCGGGCGCGGCTACAGCATGCTGCTGTCCAAGCTGGACCGGCACCAGGACGGCTGGGTGGAGCAGCTCGCACGCGGCAGCCGCTCCGATGGCGTGATCGTGCTCGGGCAAAGTTCCGAACATGCCGCACTGGACGAAGCCGCTCGCGACGGCCTGCCGATGGCCGTGTGGGGTAGCCGTATCGATGGCCAGGCCTACATCAGCGTGGGCAGCGACAACTTCCAGGGCGGCGCGCTCGCCACCGAACACCTGATCGCCAGCGGCCGCCAGCGCATTGCGTTTCTGGGCGACGACCAGTTGCCGGAAGTGGCGCCGCGGTTTGCCGGCTACCGTCACGCCCTGGAGCGGCATGGACTGGAATTCGACACCCGCCTGCATGCGCGCAGTCATTTCGTCAGCGAAGATGCCTACCGCCTCACCCGCGCCATGCTCAAGAAGACCGACCCACCGGATGGCCTGTTTGCGGCCTCCGACGTGATCGCCGTGGGCGCCATCCGCGCCCTGGTCGAAGCCGGCCACCGCGTGCCGCAGGACATCTCGCTGGTGGGCTTCGACGATATTCCACTGGCCGCCTACAGCCAGCCACCGCTGACCACGGTGCGGCAGGATCTGGGCCTGGCCGCGCGCTTGCTGGTGGACCGGCTGCTGGCGCTGATCGCAGGCGAAGCCGTCGAGTCGGTGGAGATGCCGGTGAAGCTGGTGGTGCGTGAGTCGGCGTGAGGCGTGAGGCGGGGATTCGGGATTCGGGATTGCGATTGAGGATCAGGAGATACCGGCCGGCAGCCCGCTTCCTTCTCCCGCCTGCGGGAGAAGGTGCCCGAAGGGCGGATGAGGGGGGCGGGCGGCCAGTCGGTCCACCGTAATCGGCAACCCAGGCAACCAGGCAGGCATGCACGTCTCGCATCTTCGGCAGCCGGCGATGTCAGCCAGCTAGTCCTACGAATCTGCCAGGATCACTTTCGACTTGTGGACGCGCACGCACACCATCGCCACTGCGGCGGCCAGCATCAGCGCGCCGGCCAGGCGGATCACGTTGCGCGGGTCGCCGTGCAGCAACCGCTCGTAATACAGCGGCAGGGTGACGATCTGGATCAGCATCGGCAGCACGATGAACAGGTTGAACAATCCCATGTACACGCCGGTGCGTTCGGGCGGGATGCTGTCGGCGAGCATCAGATACGGATTGCCCATCATGCTGGCCCAGGCCAGGCCAATCCCGATCATCGGCAGCAGCAACAACCAGCGGTTCTCGATGCCCGGCAACACCCACATACCGACGCCGGCGGCCAGCAGACAGGCTGCATGCGTGTATTTGGGGCCGAAGCGGCGCACCACCGGCACCATCGCAAATGCCGCCAGAAACGCGATGAAATTGTAGAACCCGCCGATCTGCCCATTGACCAGACCGGCCTGACGGAAGCCGTGCGAGGTGGCGTCGGTGGTGCCGAACAAGGTGGTCGACAACGACAGCACGATGTATTGCCAGTAGCAGAAAATCCCATACCACTGGAACAACATCACCGGCGCCAGCTGACGCATGGTGGGCGGCATCGCGCGCAACGCGCCGACGATTTCGCGCACGGTTGCGCCCAGGCCGGCACCGCGCTGACGCATGCGCGCGATCTCGGCCGGCGGGATGACCGGCTCGCGCACGCTGCGCGCGGTCAGCAGGATGGAGGCGGCCGAAAACCCCGCACCGATCACGAACGCGGCAATGGTGACGTAGGGAATATGGTGCGCGTTGGCGGCGTCCTGATTCATGCCGAACCACACCAGCAGCGGCGGGGTCAGGTACGCCAGCGTCTGCGCCAGGCCGGTGAACGCGCTTTGGGTGAGATACCCGAGGGGCCGCTGCGGTGGCGAGAGCACATCGCTGACCAGCGCACGATAGGGCTCCATCGCCACGTTGTTGGCCGCATCCAGGACCCACAGCAGGCACACCGCCATCCACAACGCCGTACTGAACGGCATCGCCAGCAGACACAGGCTGCAGACCAGCGCACCCAGCACCATGTACGGCATGCGGCGGCCCCAGCGGGTCACCGAGCGGTCGCTCCACGCACCGACGAATGGCTGCAGCACCAGCCCGGTGATCGGCCCGGCCAACCACAGATACGGCAGGCTGGCGTGATCGGCGCCCAGGTAGTTGTAGATCGGGCTCATGTTGCTCTGCTGCAACCCGAAGCTGTATTGCACACCGAAGAAACCGGCATTGAGCGCCAGGATGCGCGCGAAAGAGAGCGGAGGAGCGGTCGACGGCATGCGGGGCCCAGGGCATCGGTGCGGCTCCCAGTGGCCGCAGCGCACTGTACCCTGCCGGTTATGCAATCGATTGTAACGCTGCGCCGCAACAAGTTGCTTGCACGAGGATCGTGACTTTATTGCTTCGCTCGAAATGCTGCGGTGCAGGATTGCAATCGATTGTAGTGCGGCGTATTACTGCGCTCGCACTGCAGGCCAGATGGCCGGCCCCTGGGAGGGGACGATGCAGGCGTCGGCATACCACCACCTGTGAGAGAGAGAATCGCAATGTCCACCTTGCACACCCTGCGCCTGCATGCCCTGGCCTGTGCGGTCGTTTCCTGCCTGTGCGCGCCTGCCGCGCTGGCTCAGGACACCGCTGCCGCACCTGCCGCTCCGCCGGCCGCCGACAGCGCCGCGGTCAATCTGGATTCGGTGTTCGTCACCGGCACCTCCACCGCCACCACCAAGTTGAAGTCCAGCGTGTCGGTCAGCACCGTGGGCGCCGAGGCGATCGAACAATCGGCGCCGCGCAGCACTGCCGAGATCTTCCGCAACATCCCCGGCATCCGCTCCGAATCCAGCGGCGGCGAAGGCAACGCCAACATCGCCGTGCGCGGTCTGCCGGTGGCCTCCGGTGGCGCCAAGTTCCTGCAGCTGCAGGAGGACGGCCTGCCGGTGATGGAGTTCGGCGATATCGCCTTCGGTAACGCCGATATCTTCCTGCGCTCGGATTTCACGATGGATCGCATCGAAGCCATCCGCGGCGGCTCGGCCTCGACGTTCACCAGCAATGCGCCCGGCGGCATCATCAACTTCATCAGCAAGACCGGCGACACCGCAGGTGGCAGCGTCGGCGTCAGTCGCGGCCTGGACTACGACAACACCCGTATCGACTTCAATTACGGCGCGCCATTCGCCGAGCACTGGCAGTTCAATATCGGCGGCTTCTTCCGCCAGGGCGACGGCGTGCGCGATGCCGGCTACACCACCGACAAGGGCGGCCAGCTCAAGGCAAACCTCACCCGCCTGTTCGAGAATGGCTACGTGCGTGTGTACGGCAAATACCTCAACGACCGCGCCGCCGGCTATCTGCCGGTTCCCACCTCGGTGCGTGGCCGCGACGGCTCGCCGGACCTGGGCGGCTTCCCCGGTTTCGATCCGGGCAACGACACCTTGTACAGCCGCAATTTCCGCACCGATGTCGGCCTGGATGGCAACAACCGGCCGCGCCGCACCGACCTGGGCGACGGCATGCATCCGATCTCGCGCACCATCGGCGCCGAAGCCTGGTTCGACCTGGGCAGTGGCTGGAACCTGAGCGAGAAATTCCGCGTTGCCGACAACAGCGGCCGCTTCGTCAGCCCGTTCCCGGCCGAAGTCACCGATGCCGCCTCGCTGGCGTCGTCCATCGGCGGTGCCGGCGCGCAGCTGGTGGAAGCCGGTGGCCCCAATGCCGGCCAGGCCTACACCGGTACCGCCATCCGCACGCATCTGTTCAATGTCGCCATCAACGATCTGGGCAACGTCACCAACGACCTCAGCCTCTCGCGCGAGTTCGATGGCGACGGCCGCACGCTGAATCTGCGCATGGGCTATTACAGCTCGCGCCAGACCATCGACATGGACTGGACCTGGAACTCCTACGTGCAGAGCCTGGGCCGCGACTCGCGCCTGCTCAACGTGGTCGACGCGGCCGGCGTGTCGCGCTCGCAGAACGGTTTGTATGCGTATGGCACGCCATTCTGGGGCGATTGCTGCATCACCCGCAGCTACGACGTGCGCTACGACGTCAACGCGCCGTACCTCGCCCTCACCTTCGACAGCGGCAAGTTCAGCATCGACGGCAGCCTGCGTTACGACATGGGCGATGCGCGTGGCAGCTATAGCGGCACCGCGATCGCGCAGAACCTGGACGTCAACGGCGACGGCGTGATCCAGCCGGTGGAACAACGCGTGGCCACGGTCGACACCGCCAACGCACGCCCGGTGGACTACGACTGGAACTACCTGTCGTATTCGTTGGGGACCAATTATCTGATCAACGATGACCTGGGCGCCTTCGCACGCATCAGCCGCGGCGCACGCGCCAATGCCGACCGCCTGTTGTTCGGCGTGGTGCGCGACGATGGCTCGGTGTCCTCCGACGAGGGCGTCAACGTGGTGCGCCAGGCCGAAGCCGGCCTGAAGTGGCGTCGCGACGGGCTGAGCCTGTTCGCCACCGCGTTCTCCGCACGCACCCAGGAGCAGAACTTCGAAGTCACCAGCCAGCGCTTCTTCAACCGCAGCTACGAAGCCCACGGCGTGGAGCTGGAAGCCAGCTACCGCTACGAGGGCTTTACCGTCAACGGTGGCCTGACCTGGACCGATGCGGAGATTTCCCGCGACCAGATCACCCCGGAAAACACCGGCAATGTGCCGCGTCGCCAGGCCGATGTCGTCTGGCAGCTCACCCCAAGCTATCGCGGCGACGGCTACCAGTTCGGCGTGAATCTGATCGGCACCACCGACGCCTATACGCAGGATTCCAACCAGCTGAAGATGCCCGGCTACACGCAGGTCAACCTGTTCGGCGACTACCGCGTGACCGATTCGCTTACCGTTGCGCTCAACGTCAACAACCTGTTCAACACATTTGGTCTGACCGAAGCCGAAGAAGCCACGATTCCGGCCAACGGCATCATCCGCGCGCGCTCGATTGCCGGCCGCACCACCAGCCTCAGCCTGCGTTACGACTTCTAAGGACCCCGCGCCGGGCCCGGGCCCGGCGGCTTCCAATGAGCACCTCCCTCACCGATTCCACCGCTCTGCGCGCGGCCTTTGCCGCATCGCTGGATGCACAGCGCGCCACCGCGTTGCTGACGCGTTTCGACCGACACGCACCACGCCTGCTGCATGCGCTGCAGTCGCTGTATGGGCAACGTCCCGATTACGCGGCGTGGCTGACACAGTGGCTGGGCGCCCTCGGCAGCAGCGCGCAACAACGCCCCCAGGCATTGCAACAGCTCGATGCCACCCGCAAGCCTGGCTGGTTCGGCGCACAGCACATGCTGGGCTACAGCGCCTACGTGGACCGCTTTGCCGGCACCTTGCAGGGCGTGGCCGAACGCGTGCCGTATCTGCAGGAGCTGGGCGTGCGCTACCTGCACCTGCTGCCGTTCCTGCGCGCACGCGCCGGCGACAACGACGGCGGCTTCGCGGTCAGCGACTATGGCCAGGTCGAGCCCAGCCTGGGCAGCAACGACGACCTGGTCGCCCTGACCACGCGACTGCGCGCATCCGGCATCAGTCTGTGTGCGGACTTCGTGCTCAACCACACCGCAGACGATCACGCCTGGGCAAGGGCTGCACGCGCAGGCGATGCACGCTATCTGGACTACTACCACCACTTCGCCGACCGCAGCCTGCCCGATCAGTACGAAACAACGCTGGGGCAGGTATTTCCGCATACCGCACCAGGCAATTTCACCTGGGTGGAGGACACCGCGCAATGGATGTGGACCACGTTCTATCCCTACCAATGGGATTTGAACTGGAGCAACCCGGCGGTGTTCGGCGAGATGGCGTTGGCGATGCTGCAGCTGGCCAACCTGGGAGTGGAGGCGTTCCGTCTGGATTCCACCGCCTATCTATGGAAGCGCACCGGGACCGACTGCATGAACCAGCCCGAAGCGCATACCTTGCTGGTCGCGCTGCGTGCGGTTGCCGACATCGTCGCGCCGTCGGTGGCGATGAAGGCCGAGGCCATCGTGCCGATGGCCGACCTGCCTCCCTACTTCGGCAGCGGCGCAGACCAGGGCCACGAATGCCATCTGGCGTATCACAGCACGCTGATGGCAGCCGGATGGTCGGCCTTGGCGCTGCAACGCGGCGACATCCTGCACAACGTCATCGCGCATAGCCCGCCACTGCCGGCCAACTGCGCGTGGTTGAGCTATGTGCGCTGCCACGACGACATCGGCTGGAACGTGTTGCAGCACGAAGCGTCAGGCAACGCCGTGCAGCCGCCCTTCTCGTTGCGCGACGTGGCGCGCTTCTACGCCAACGAATCGCCCGGCAGTTACGCACGCGGCGAGAGTTTCCAGAGCAGCGGCGACGGCGTGCACGGTACCAACGGCATGGCCGCCGCACTCGCCGGCATCCAGGCGGCGCAGGAGACCGGCGATGCAGCGGCGTTGCGCAGCGCAGTGGATCGATTGGTGCTGCTCTATGCCATCGCCCTGGCGATGCCGGGCGTGCCGCTGATCTACATGGGCGACGAACTCGCATTACCCAACGACCTCAGCTACCAACTGGATATGGAGCGCCAGCACGAAGGCCGCTGGTTGCATCGCCCGGCGATGGACTGGCAACGCGCAGCGCAGCGCCACGACAGCAGCAGCGTGAGCGGACAGGTCTACCAACGTTTGCACGCATTGATCCAGCAACGCGCCGCATTACCGGCGCTTGCGTCGGATCAATCGTTGGGCAGTGTGGCGTTGGACACCCCGCAATTGTTTGCACTGACGCGCGGCGATCGCTTTATTGCCGTCCACAACTTCAGCGCACAAGCGCTCGATGTAGTGCTTGCAGGCAGGCTGAGTGGGCGGTGGCAGGTATTGGCAGACCTGCCAGATGCGGTGACACAGCCGCTGGGCGATGACCTGCGCCTGGCGTTGCCGGGGTATGCGGTGCGCTGGCTGGAGCGTATCGACTGAGCGAGGTAGGTGCAGGGTGTCGGTCGATGACCTGCATCCCGCGCTGCCTGCAATGCAGGAGCTGATTGGAGCGTTTTGCCTGAGCGAAGCGGGTGCGGGATCTTGGTCGGTGCGTCGGCTGCCCCCTCACCCCAACCCTTCTCCCGGCGGGAGAAGGGTAAACGGCGCCGCGCGCGCGTTGCTGCAGCGGCGCCAAGCGTGCTCGCTCTACGGCGCGAGAGTGGCTTGCGCGGGGCTGGCTGGGCCGCCCACGATGCGCGCCCATGATGGGTAACGTGCCGATTCCGTATCGATCACTGGGCGGCCTTACTGAATCGATCACTTGGCAGCCATACTGACGCGATCGAGCTCGAAGCTGCAGCAGCCACACGCATCCGCGATGCACTGCTGCAAGTACGCCAACCACTAATCTCAGTGCTTCAACAACGTTTCAATCGCCAAGAGCGGCCAACAAGCCTATTGCGCAGCGGCCAGGTTCACGCGGGCAGTGCTCGGAATCGACATGTACCACTCGTATGTGCAAGTTCCTGCACGACGTCCACGCCTGACAGCTGCCCGCCATCTTTCCTGGCCGCTCTCGCTCAGCCCTTCAACAGCGTGAGCAAGGTCTGCGCGGTCTTTTCCGATGAGGCCGGATTCTGGCCGGTTACCAAGGTGCCATCGGTAATCACATGCACCGCCCAATCGGCTTTCTTCTCGTACTTTCCACCGAGTTCGGTGAGCACGTCTTCGACCAGGAACGGCACGATCTTGGTCAGACCGACCGCCTCTTCTTCGCCATTGGTGAAGCCGGTCACGCGCCGGCCGTTGACCAGCGGCTTGCCATCGCTGCCCTTGACGTGACGCAGTGCGCCTGGTGCGTGGCAGACCAGGCCATGCGGCTTGTCGGCTGCGGCAAAGGCTTCGATCAGCGCGATCGACTGTTTGTCTTCGGCCAGATCCCACAACGGGCCATGACCGCCCGGGTAGAACACCGCATCGAAATCCTCTGCTTTGACATCGGCAAGGCGATGCGTGGTGGCCAGCACCTTCTGCGCATCGGCATCCTGCTTGAAGCGCTTGGTGGCTTCGGTCTGCGCATCGGGTTCGTCGCTCTTCGGGTCCAGCGGCGGCTGGCCGCCCTTGGGCGAGACCACGGTGATGTCGGCACCGGCGTCCTTGAAGACGTAGTACGGCGCGGCGAATTCTTCCAGCCAGAAGCCGGTCTTCTTGCCGGTATCGCCCAGCTGGTCGTGAGACGTGAGCACCATCAAGATTTTCATCGCATTGCCTCGTGTTGTAGCCCGGATCGGGCGAGGCGTGCAGTGTGCAGTCCGGCTCGTTGCAACCTCGTGTAGAGCGCGCGGGTTTGCATGCGCAGGTTCACCGACGCGATCACCATGTGATCGCGAACATGCACGCATCGGACGCAGTGTGTCATCTCAGACATTCATTGCCGGCGGCTGCAACTGATCCATGCGGATGCGATTGGCGAACAACGAAAACGCCAGCATGCCGGCCAGCCCGCTGACCCGGCTCACCCACGGCGGCAGCCAGCGCGGCGCGACCAACACCCCGCTATCGAACAAGGGCGCAAAGCGCGCCACGTCGCCAAGCGCCATCTTGCCGGCGAACAGATAGCGACACAGCTGCAGCTGGTCGCGCTGCAAGGCATGCCGGAAAAAGGTGTGCACGGCGACCAGGCCGCGCAGGTATACGGTGTCCTTGGTAAACGCACCACCGCCTGCAGTGGGCACGCCGCGAAACACGCGTTGCGCTGACGAAAAACTCTCGGTTGCGCTCTGCCCGCTGACGGTGAAATAACGGAACACCTCGATGAAGTCGGCGCCCGCGCGCGCCATCGCAATCGCTTCGATGCGCAGGCTGATGCGCTTCATGCGTTCGATATCGATGCTGCCGGTGATCTGCTCGGCAAACGTCGCCAGGCCTTCCTGGGTGGCGGTGGTGCGCGGCGAGGAAATGCCCAGGCTGGGTAGATGCACCTGCGCGCGCCCGTTGAGCGCGGTGAGCGAATGCACCAGGGCTTCGTGATGGAACAGCTGCGCGCGGTCGTAATCGCTGAAGGTGGCACCGCTGCGCAAACGGATCCGGTGCGCGCCTGCCGCAGCCTTGGCGAGCAGATCCGGATCGAGCGTGACGGTGATGACGCGGCCTTCGAAAAACGCATCCAGATCGTTCTGCAATTGCATGCGTAATGCGGTTGCCGACACCGGCACCTGCTCTTCCGGCGCCAGCAGTTCGCGGTCCAGCTCCTGCGCGATCTGAATGAAATGCCGCGCCGCCTCGCGCGTGCTCGGGCCATTGCCCGGCATCGGATCGTCCGGCACACCGAACAGCTGCGCCGAGTAATCGCTCACTGCCGGGGTGCCCAGCGATTCCAGCAGGCCGGCAGCCAGGCCCCAGCTGTGCGTCGAGTCGATCAGGTAGGCGCCCAACGGGTGATGCGGATCGGCCTGCTTGGCGATCGCCGCCAGCTCGCGCCGGGTATCGCCGAAATCCAGCGCCGGGTACTCCACCTGCGGCAGCTCCGGCTGCCCGCGCGCCACACTCTGCAGGAAGGGCTCCTGCAACGCACGCGGCCAGCTCGCCAGGGCGAGCAGACGCACACCGCGCACCGCCTTGACCAGGCGCGCATCCAGCGCCGCGTGATGGACGATGTCCGGCGGCCCCTTGCGCGCCGGCATCAGCGCCGTCCGGGACGATCGACGCTGGCCGGCCGCTTGCCCGAGCCCTTGCCGCGATTGTTCTGCGCAACCCGGGTGGCGAGTTTTTCGGCCGCGCTGGCCACTTCCACACGCAGCTTCATGTAGTTGGCAACGCGCTCCGGATCCAGCGTATCGGCCTCGATCGCCGCACGCACCGCACAACCGGGCTCGGCAATATGCGCGCAATCGTTGAAGCGGCACTGCGCCGCCAATGCCTCCACATCCGAGAAGCCGCCTTCGGCCAGATCTTCCTCGCCGGTCGGCTTGAGCTCGCGCATGCCGGGCGTATCGATCAGGCACGCACCGGACGGTAACGGAATCAACGCGCGATGGGTGGTGGTATGCCGGCCGCGCGAATCGTTTTCGCGTACCGCATTGGTCTTCATCTTCTGCGTGCCGAGCAAGGTGTTGGTCAGCGTCGACTTGCCCGCACCGGACGAGCCCACCAGCACTGCGGTGCGGCCATCGCCCAGCCACGGCCGCAGCGCCGCCACGCTTTCCGGATCCTTGGCATTGACCGCAAGCAGCGGGATGTTCTGCGCCTCCAGCTCCTCCAGCACCGCCAATGCATCCTCGGCGTATTCGGTCTGATCGGCCTTGGTCAGCACCACCACCGGCTCGGCACCGCCGCCACCGACCAGCAGCAGATAGCGCTCGATGCGGCGCGGATTGAAGTCCGCATCCAGCCCGCACACGATGAACACCGTATCGATATTGGCCGCGATCACCTGCTGGTGGTAATGCTCGCCGGCCGCACCGCGCTTGATCGAGGTGCGCCGCGGCAGCAACGCCACGATGCGCTTGCCCTCCATCAGCACCCAATCGCCCACCGCCGCCCGCTCATGGCTCGGGAACCGCGGCCGCTGCCACTCCGGTAACGATTCGGCCTTGAGACTAGCCTCCGGCGTATCGGCCACCACATAACCGGTGCGGTGCTGCTCCACCACCCGCGCCGGCAACGCCTGCGGATGCGCGGCAAACACCGCCTGCCAGGCCGCTTCTTCCGGCGGCCCGGGCCAGGGCCAGCCGATGGATTGGAGGGTGGGGTAGCTGGGGGATGTGTCGCTCATCGGGCGATTCTAGCTGGCTGGACGCAGTGGCTTGTGCAATCGGGCCTTGCGCGCGGGCTGAAGCGCCCCTTGACATCGTTGCCGATGCAAGCATGCCCGCCTGTCCTATTTCCGCTACCATGCCAAGCCTCACGCCTACAACCGGCCCGTCGCATGTCCACTGCCCCGCAAAAGCCGCTCGCCATCCGCGAGCGTCTGTCCGAAGTCCGCTACGAGATCCGGGGCGAGCTGGCGCGACGAGCGCGGGAGCTGGAGGCGCAGGGCCGCAAGCTGATCAAGCTCAATATCGGCAACCCGGGCGCCTTCGGGTTCCGTGCGCCGGAGCATCTGCAGCGCGCAATTGCCGACGACATGGGCCGTACCGATCCCTACACCCATCAGCAGGGCCTGCCGGAAGCGCGCGAGGCGATCGCCACCGCGTATGCGCGGCGCCAGCACCCCGATGCGCACCCGGAGCGTATCTTCGTCGGTAACGGCGTCAGCGAGCTGATCGACCTGTCGCTGCGCGCCCTGCTCAACCCCGGCGACGAAGTACTGGTGCCCTCGCCCGACTACCCGCTATGGTCGGCGGCCACCATCCTCAACGATGGCCGCCCGGTGTATTACCGCTGCGCGCCGGAAAACGGCTTCCAGCCGGATCCGGTGGAGATCGAGACGCTGGTGTCCTCGCGCACCCGCGCCATCGTGCTGATCAATCCCAACAACCCCAGCGGCGCCAGTTACTCGCGCGAGTTGCTGGAGCGCATCGTGGCGATTGCGACCAAGCACAACCTGTTGCTGATGGTCGATGAGATCTACGACCAGGTGCTGTACGAAGGCGCGGCCTTCGTGCCGGTGGCGCCGCTGGCCGGTGCGCATCCGTGCATCACCTTCAGCGGGCTGAGCAAGGTGCATCGCGCCTGTGGCTGGCGGGTGGGCTGGGCGCTGCTGTCGGGCGAGCAGTCGCGCATCAACGACCTGCGCAATGCTATGGATCTGCTCGGCGCGCTGCGCCTGTGCGCCAACGTGCCGGGCCAGTACGCCATCGATGCGGCAGTGAACGGCCCGGACACCATCTCGGCGCTGTGCGCGCCGGGTGGGCGTTTGTACGAAACCCGCCGTGCGGTGATCGAGGCCTGTGCGGCCAGTGAGCATCTGTCGCTGGTGGCGCCGGCCGGGGCGCTGTACGCATTCCCGGCGGTGGTCGGTGCGGCCGCGCGCAATTTCGACGATCATGAGTTTGCGCTGGACCTGATGAACGAGGAAGGCGTGCTGGTTGTGCCCGGCTCCAGCTTCAACGTGCCGTACCGCCATCACTTCCGCGTGACCCTGATGCCGGAAGCCAGCGTCATGCGCGATGTATTCGCGCGCATCGACCGCGCACTGGCCCGCCGTGCGGAGGCGGTGACCAAGGTGGTGCCACTCAAGTCGCGCAGCGTCGCTTGATGGCGGCGCCCGGCACGCCACTGCGCTATCTGGCGCTGGGCGACTCGTACACCATTGGCGAAGGCGTCGCCCCTGCGCAGCGCTGGCCGGTGCAATTGGTCGATGGCCTGCGTGCCCACGGGTGGAATGTGGCGCCTCCGCAGATCATCGCCACCACCGGCTGGACCACCGACGAACTGCAGGCCGGTCTCGATGCGGCCGCGCCGCAAGGGCCGTTCGAGCTGGTCAGCCTGCTGATCGGCGTCAACAACCAGTACCGCGGGCGCTCGCTGGACGAGTACCGCAGCCAGTTCGATGCGTTGTTGCAGCGTGCAATCGGGTTCGCCGGCGGGCTTGCGGCACGCGTGTTCGTGCTGTCGATTCCCGACTGGGGGTTGACCCCGTTTGCGCATGCGCAAGGCGGAGATGCGGCATTGATCGGTGCACAGATCGATGCCTTCAACAGCGTGGCCGCCGAACGCTGCGCCGCACGCGCGGTGCGCTTTGTCGACATCACCGCCACCAGCCGCGATGGCGGCGATGCTGCCGACATGCTGGTCGACGATGGCCTGCACCCCTCCGGCGCCATGTATGCACGCTGGACCGCATTGGCACTGCCAGCGGCGCGCGATGCTCTAAGCTAGCCGCGCAACACGCCTCATTGCCAAGGAACGACATTGCACAGCACCGCCACCCAACCCATGAGCCGCGCGCAGGCGCTGGCGATCGCGCGCGCGTTTCTGCCGCCGCATCCGCTGGGCAATCGCTACGACTATTACTACACCCAGGCCAAGCTGCGCACTGATCCCCTGTATCCGGGCGTGCTGGCCGAATTGCGCAGCACCACTGCGCCCGTGCTGGATCTGGGCTGCGGGCTGGGCCTGCTCGCGCATGCGTTGCGTGCCGATGGCCAGGCATTGGCGTATCACGGGGTGGATGTGGACGCGTCCAAGATCCGCCGCGCGCAACACATCGCGCAGCGCTCGGCATTGGGCAATACGCAGTTCGCCGTGGTCGATCTGAGCGTGGCATGGCCGCAACACCGCGGCAGCGTGACCATTCTGGACGTGCTGCAATATCTGCAGGAAGACATGCAGGCCAGCCTGCTGCGCAGCGTGGCGCAGATGCTGACGCCGGGCGCGAAGCTGGTGATCCGCAGCGCATTGGGCGATGCGAGCAGCCGTGGCCGCACCAGCCGGGTGACCGACGTGCTGGCGCATCTGAGCGGCTGGATGCAGCGTATGCCGCGCAGCTATCCCACCCGCGACAGCCTGCAGGCGCAGCTGGATGCCGCCGGTCTGCGTGCCACGTTTGCGCCGTTGTACGGCAACACGCCATTCAATAATTGGTTGATCGTGGCCGAGCCGCGCTGAGGCCGTGCACAACGTGCCTGGCTCGATTCAGAACGGCTGACAAGACCTAACGCGCGGTCGCCGGATGGATGTGGATAGCACGCAGAGACCGGGTTGGACGCGTAGCACGTGCCGCACCGAGCACGGGCCGCGCAGTCGTTTTGACAGCCGCTGTTGACGTGATGCGGATGATCCCGAGCTACGTTGTTCGAGAGCAGTATCCTCACCGCACCAGAGAATCCGCTGGTTGCCTTGTTGAAAAACCAAGCACACCGACCATCTCGACGGGTCCTTGCCCGCCCAGCGTCGCGGGACCTTACGCGGCATGGATGCCGCGTAAGAGCCTCCATGGACGGATTCACGGCGTGTCCCGCGATGGTGGGCGGGCAAGGACCATGCAGCCAAGCCGCAGAGCAGCCGCTCTACAACGAATCTACCCGCGCCGACCAGGCACTTCGGGACAACAAAGTCATCGAGTCGCTACGTCGTTTAGATGCAGGCAAAGGCTTGGTTAGCCAAGTGCGCGGTACCCTCACCGCTCACGGGACACGCCGTGAATCCGTGCGTGGAAGCTCGATGGCAGCATCCATGCCGCAAGCGGTAAGCGCACCGCGCCAGAGAGTTTGCAGGCTGCTTTGTTGAAGGCCATGCACAACGACCATCTCGCCTGGTCCCTGCCCGCCAACCGTCGCGGGACCTTTGGCGGCATCGATGCCGCCAAAGCCTGTCGTCTTGCGCAAGGTCAGAACTTCCAGGACAGCGTCAGCTCCACATCGCGCGGGTCGCCGTAGATCAACTGGCTTTGATACACGATGTTGGCGTAGTACGTGCGGTCGAACAGGTTGCGCACGTTGAGCTGCGCCGACCAGGCCTGGTTGATGTCGTAGCGCGCCATTGCGTTGGCCAACACCACGCTGCCCTGGGTCAGCCGCTGCGTCGTGCCTTGCGGCCCCGCCATCAGCTCGTGGATGGCCGACTGCCAGCTCAGCCCACCGCCCACGCGCCACGGGCCGGTTTGCCAGCTGGTGAACAAGGTAGCTTCGCGACGCGGGCTGGTTGGATTCACATCGACACCGCTGGCATCGTTGGCATCGAACTGGGCAAAGCCGAACGCGACCCGCCATTGCTCGGACAGCTGCCCATCGAGCTGGAACTCCACTCCCTGACTGACCGTGCCCTTGGCGGCGAGATAAGCCTGGGTGGTGGTACCGGGCACCAGTTGCCCCGGGTCGTTGACCGCCAGGTTGTCCTGCTCAATGCGGAATAGCGCCAACGCGGCATTGAGCTGGCCGCCTAGATACTCGCCCTTGGCACCGACCTCGTAGCTATTGCCTTCAAGTGGGGCGAGATAGCGCCCATCGCGGTCGCGGTTGTTCTGTGGTTTGAAGATGCCGGTGTAGCTGGCGTACAGCGAATGGCGGTCGTCCACATCGAAGATCAGACCCGCGTACGGCGTCGTGCGGCCGCGGCGCTCGTACGAATTTGCAGGTACAAGCTGGTCGGTATTTTTCCAGTCGGTGATGCGTGCGCCGACGATGGCCTTCAAGGTCTCGCTCAGCTGGAAACGCCCGGCCGCATAGGCGGCCACCTGGCGCACATCGCGGTCTTCGCCCTTGGTGAGCGCGGTCCATTGCGGCTGCGTCATCGTGCCGGTCCAGGTGTAGACACTCTCCGCAGCCAAGGGTTGCAGCGGTGCATTGGACCAGCTGCGCAGGTTGCGATTCATCCAGGTGGCGCCGGCCACGATCTCGTGCTCGCGGCCCCACAGCGTCAGCGGCAGGCTGAGGTAAGCATCCAGACTGTTCTGTGCGCTGAGCGTGGGATAGCGCCCTCCAAAGGTGCTGGCAAGGCCCAGACCGGTGTCCCTGTCCGGGTAATCGAGATAGCCGAACAGTACCGACTTCCAGTCGGTTTCGAACCGTTGATGCGAATACTCCACATGCAGCTGCGCACCGCTGTCGAAACGATGGGTCAGGCCGGCGAATGCGTTGGTGGTATCGGCCACGCCGCGCGCCCAGCGTGGAGTGAACGAATCCGAGCGCGCAAAGTCAGTGCGGCTGCCGTCGCTGAAGTAAGCCGGCACCCCACCCCAGGTGGTGCCGCGACCATCGTTGCGCTGTTTGTTGATGCCGATGTAGCCGCTGGTGGCATCGCTGAGATCCGCATCGACGATGCCGTAGAACAGCGACGACCGCTTGCTGTAGTAATCGCGGAACGAGCGCTTGTCCTCATAGCTGGTCACCACTCGGCCGCGCACGGTGCCGGCGGCGTTCAACGGCGATTGCGCATCGACGGCGCCGCGATAGCGGTCCCAGCGCCCGGCCGACAGATCGACGCGGCCGGTGAACACATCGCTGTCGGCATGCTTGCGTACCAGGTCGATCGACGCGGCCGGGCTGCCTGCGCCGGAGGTCAGGCCATTGGCGCCGCGGACGATCTCCACCCGGTCGTAGATGGCTATGTTCTGCTGTACATCGCCACTGTAGTCGGTGGGAATGCCATCGATGCGGTAGTAGTCCACCTCGAAGCCGCGCGCGGTGATGTAGGTGCGCTCGGTGTCCCAGGTGGGCGAATTGAAGCCGGCCACGGTATCGGTGACGTCCTGCAGCGATTGCAGGTTGCGGTCGACGATCTGCTGGCGCGTCACCACCACCACCGACTGCGGCGTGTCGCGCAGCGACAACTCCAGCTTGGTCGAACTGCGCGCGACATCGGCGGTGTAGGAATCGTTGCCTTCGGTGGCGGCGCCGCGATGCGCAGTGATCTGCAGGCGATCCAGATCGACCGGATCGCGGGCGTTTGCCTGCGCGGCGGCCAGCGCGGGGCACGCGCAAGCCAGCGCAAGCAAGGACCGCGTCATCCCGGCACGCGGGACACTCAGATCCACACGCACGGCGGCGCGCACGGAAGCGGGGCGATAGAACATGCTGTCAGCCTCATGATCGGAAACTGCCGTCGATGACGGCGACTGAGGCTGGCACGGCCACACCGTGCACGATGCGACCCAAGAGCTGGCTGGGGCGCGCATGGTCGATCCGGGCCGGAGCGCTGTCAATAGAGGCGCACATTGGATGCGCTGCAATCCACGGCAAAGAGGCTGCTCCGGTACACGACGTACCGGGCGGGCGCCCGGCAATACGCACGTCGGCTTGCGGCACGGAATCCGCGCGTCACGCCGTCAATGACGGCCCCGGACAGCCCATCGGCGCGTATGGGAATTGGTGGACGCCATGCATGGTCGACCGCGTTTGGCTGCAGCAAGGCGCACGTGCGTCGATGCCGCGGGCCATTGCACCGCCCGCATCCCGATTGCAGGCCTACGGCAACGCGACATCCGCGCGTGTTACTTCGCTCCGGGCACGATCCCCACCAGCCCGCGCACCCGCATCGCCTCCAGCACGCCACGCAGGATGGCCAGGTTGTGGCCATGCGCAGCACCTTCGTGCAGCAGCACGATGGCGCCGGGGCGCAGGTCGCGCACGATGCGCGCGATGGTGGCGTCCGGCTCGCAGTGCACGCCGTCGAAGCCGCGTGCGCTCCAGGCCACGCGGGTCAGCCCGTGCGCGCGCAGTGGCGAGGCGACGAAGGGGTTGGTCATGCCCACCACCGAGCGATACAGCCGCGGGGCCTGTCCGGTGATGCTGGCCAGGGTGCGCTGCGCCAGGCCGATTTCCTGCGCCATGCGGCGCGGCCCCAATGCCCAGAACCATGCCTGCGGATGGGTATGGCTGTGGTTGCCGATGCCGTGCCCGCGGCGCACGATCTCGCGCACCAGTTCAGGCCGCTGCTCGGCCCGCGCGCCGACCACGAAGAAGGTGGCCTTGGCGTCGTAGGCATCGAGCAGTTCGAGAATGGCCGGGGTGTCGTCGGACGGGCCGTCGTCGATGGTCAGCCAGACCTGCGGCGCGGCGCCGGGCAGCTGCGCCAGCACCGGCGCGTACAAACGTGCGCGCGGCAGGAACACCGGCACCACGAACCCCGCATGCGACACCAGCAGCGCCGGCAGGCCCCAGGCCCAGCCCAGATCCCACCACAGCACCGCCACCGCGACCTGCGAGAGGACGAACAAACCCATCCAGCGGTAGGGGTGGGAAGGGATGCGATACAGCGTTTCCGGCGTGGTCATGCCGCATGATGCCATGCGGCGTAGAATGCCCGGTCTCCACGCTCTCACCGAAGTGCTGCCATGTCCCTCGATCCCGCCCTGCGTTCCCGTATCGATACGCTGCTGCAATCCAGCCGCGTGGTGCTCTTCATGAAAGGCCAGCCCGGCATGCCGCAGTGCGGCTTTTCGGCCAAGGCGGTCGGCGTGCTGGACGGGCTGGGCATCGACTATGCCCACGTCAACGTGCTGGCCGACCAGGAGATCCGCGAGGGCATCAAGGCCTACGGCGACTGGCCGACCATTCCGCAGCTGTATGTGGATGGCGAGCTGATCGGCGGCAGCGACATCATCCTGCAGATGGCCGACAGCGGCGAGCTGAGCAGCATGCTCGGCCTGCAGGCGCCGGATCGCAGCCCTCCCAAGATCACCATCACCCCGGCCGCGGTGGAGATGCTCAAGGGCGCGCTGGCCGATGCGCCGGATGCGTCGCTGACGCTGGCCATCGATGCCAACTTCCAGCCGAACTTCCAGCTGGCGCCGACCAACCCCAACGCCATCGCCGCCGAATCCAACGGCCTGCGCGTGCAGTTCGACCTGGCCAGCGCGCGCCGCGCCGACGGCATCACCATCGACTGGGTGGACGACATCCGCGGCCGCGGCCTGGCTATCGATAACCCCAACGCGCCCAAGCCGGTGCAGGAGCTGTCGGTGCGCGACGCCGACGACCGCCTCAAGGCGGGCACGCTGACCCTGGTGGACGTGCGCCCGGCAGACGAACGTGCGCTGGCCACGGTCAACGCACCGTTCCGCACCCTGGACGCGCACGAGCGCACCGCCATCGAACAGCTGCCCAAGGACACCCCGCTGGCGTTCCTGTGCCACCGCGGCGGCCGTAGCCTGCAGGCGGCCGAACATTTCCGCGGGCTGGGCTTCAGCAACGTCTACAACGTCACTGGCGGCATCGACGCCTGGTCGGACGAGGTGGACAACGGCGTGGCGAAATACTGAGCGCGGCGACCGACGCCACGCACCGCTGCATACCGAAACGGGCGCTCCATGGAGCGCCCGTTTTTTCATGGATCGACACCTGCAAGGACTTCGCCACATGCACACCCGTCTGATCGCGCTCGCCCTGGCCGCCCTGTTGCCACTGGCCGCACATGCCGCCGACCCCACCCGCGCCGTGCTGCTGGTGCCGACCTACGACAGCCAGCCGTCCGACGACCCGTTGGAATACATCCCGGTGTGGTTGGGCAAGGGCGTGGCGAAAGACTCCACCGTGCCCAAGTCGTTGGTGAACCAACCGCTGCAGGCCTTCGATAATGGCGTTTCCACCGCCAACGTGCGGCTTGCCGCGCTGAGCGTGGACGACAACAGCATGTGCGGCGGCACTTCGAAACTGCGCTTGAAGGGCAATCCCACCCTGACGCACTCGCCGCTGTTGTCGACGGTGGATCTGAATCCGGGCAAGCGTTTCGTCGGCCGCGCCGCCACCGCTGCCGAACAGGCACAGTTGCTGCGTCAGGTGGGCGACACCACGCAGCTGCGCAAGACCGTCAAGCCGGCGGCGCTGGCCCAAGCGCTGGCGGCCTTCGAGGCGGACCGCGCGCAGGACGCAGCGTCGCTGCAGATCGTGACCGATACACAGCAGCCGCAGCGGCGCGTGGCGGTGCTCACCGCAAACCACCCGACCAAGACCGGCAATCCGGACAACCCGACCGGCGTACTCGTGGTGCTAGCGATCTTCGAGCACGACGGCAGCCGCTGGCAGTTCCGCCGGGGCAGCGCGGCCAGCGGCTGCGATGATTGCGAAGACCTGCCGCTGCGGACGCACCTGCTGCAGTTCGGCGATATCGACGGCAATGGCACGCTGGACTTCGTGCTGTCGGAAAGCGGCTACGAAAGCTACGGGTTCTATCTGCTGCTCGGCGAAGGCGCCGGCTGGCGCTCGGAAGGATTGCCGGGCGGCTGCTGATCGCCCTTGTTGCGCACGCACGATGCCGGTTGCGCCATTGCGCACCGGCGCCGATCCCATCAAGCCGCGTGGCGCACGCACGCCACGTCAGCGCTCATCCGGCAAATCCGCCCTCGTCGAGAAACTGCTGTTCCTCTGCGGTGGTCTCGCGTCCCAGTACTGCATTGCGATGCGGAAAACGCCCGAAGCGCTGGATAATCTGCTGATGCTCCTGCGCCCAATGCGTCGTCTGGGCATCGTCCAGGGCCGCGATCAGCTGCATGGCGCGCGCCTGCTCCTGTAGATCTTCTGCGTGCTCGAACGGCAGATAGAAAAACAGCCGCAGTTGCGCAGACACCTGTTGGTCGAACCCATGGTCGAGCGCCTGCTTGGCATAACGCAACGCCAGCCCGTCGGTCGCATAGGCATGCGCACTGCCCCGGAACGCGTTGCGCGGAAACTGATCCAGCAGGATCAGCAGCGCCAGCGCATCTTCGGCACGCGCCATCCAATGCGCATAGTCGCCCCGCGCGGCAGCAAAATGCTGCTCGCTGAAGTGCTGGCGAAAATTGGCATCGAACGCATCGTTATGCGTGAACCAGCGTGCCGAGCCGGCCAGCTCCCAGAAGGCCAGCACCACGTCGGCCTGTTTGTTGCGCTCTGTTTTGGCAATCATCGACGCTCCCCCTGAGGAATACGGCACAGCATGCACGCTTGCATGTGATGAAGCAGCCGCAACCGCACCTTCAGCACTTGGCAAGCACGGCGCTGGCGGCTAGGTTTGCGGCCTACGTTTTCGTTTCACCGGGGAAATCCATGCGTTCCATCCTGTTCGCCGCCCTTGGCGCGGCGCTGCTGTGCGGGCCTGCGTCTGCAGCATCGCGGTTTGTGCAAGACCCCTACCCCAGCACCTACCGCGCGCTTGCGTCCGGTCCGGTGCTGATCCAGCACGCCACGGTGCTGACCGGCACCGGCGAGCGGCTGGACGATGCCGATGTGCTGCTGCGCGACGGCAAGGTGGCCGCGGTGGGCCGCGCATTGCAGGCGCCCGCCGACGCGCGCCGCATCGATGGCACCGGCAAGTGGGTCACCCCCGGCATCATCGACGTGCATTCGCATCTGGGCGTCTATCCCAGCCCCGGCGTCAGCGCGCACAGCGACGGCAACGAGATGACCGCACCGGTCACGCCCAACGTCTGGGCCGAGCATTCGATCTGGCCGCAGGACCCGGGCTTCGGCACCGCGCTGGCCGGCGGCATCACCTCGCTGCAGATCCTGCCGGGCTCGGCCAACCTGATCGGCGGGCGCGGCGTCACGCTCAAGAACGTGGCCTCGACCACTTACCAGGGCATGAAGTTTCCCGGCGCGCCGTGGGGCCTGAAGATGGCCTGCGGCGAAAACCCCAAGCGCGTGTACGGCGAAAAGGGCGGCCCCGCCACCCGCATGGGCAACGTGGCCGGCTACCGCGCCGCCTTCATCGATGCGGCCGAATATCTGCAGAAGAACGCACCGAAGAAGAAGACCGAGAAGAAGCGGCATTGGTGGAGCCGCGGCGGCGACAACGACAGCAGCGGGGATGCCGGCGGCAAGCGCGATCTCAAACTCGACACGCTGGCCGGCGCCATCAATGGCGATATCCGCGTGCACATCCATTGCTACCGCGCCGACGAGATGGCGACCATGCTCGACCTGTCCAAGGAATTCGGTTTCCACATCGCCGCCTTCCATCACGGCGTGGAGGCCTACAAGCTGGCCGACCGACTGGCGCAGGAAAACGTCTGCGGCGCGCTGTGGGCCGATTGGTGGGGCTTCAAGATGGAAGCCTTCGACGGCATCCAGGAAAACATCGCCATGGTCGACCGGCCGGCCAACAGTTGCGCCATCGTGCATTCGGATTCGGAAGAAGGCATTCAGCGCTTGAACCAGGAGGCCGCCAAGGTGATCGCCAACGCACGCCGCAGCGGCACCGAGATCGCGCCCGAACGCGCGATCCGCTGGCTCACCAGCAACGCCGCCAAGGCGCTGGGTATCGAGAAACAGACCGGTGCGCTGGAGCCGGGCAAGATGGGGGATGTGGTGGTGTGGAACGGCAATCCTTTCAGCTCCTACGCGCTGGCCGAACAGGTCTACATCGACGGTGCGCAGGTCTACGACCGGCATGACCGCGCACTGCAGCCGGTGTCGGACTTCATGCTGGGCCAGGAGGTGGCACGATGAGCCGCGCCGCGTTCGCACGCTCGGGCCTGCGCGCGCTGGCCGCGCTGGTGATGGCCGCACTGGCCGTGCCTGCAGTCGCACAGCAGGTGCTGATCCGCGATGCCACCGTGCACACCGCCACCGCGCAGGGCACGCTGCAGCACACCGATGTGCTGGTGCAAAACGGCGTGATCCGCGCGATCGGCAGCAACCTCGCCGCGCCAGCCGATGCTCGCGTGATCGATGCCAAGGGACGCCCGCTGACGCCGGCCTTGTTCGGCGGCATCACCGAGATCGGTATCGAAGAGGTATCCGGCGAAGACAGCACCGTGGACAGCGGCATCAAGCTGGCCGAGCAGCCGATGCGCCCCGAGTTCGACGTCACCCTGGCCTACAACCCCGACTCGGTGCTGGTGCCGGTGGCGCGTGTGGAAGGCATCGGCTTCACCGCGCTCGGCGCCACCACCAGCGGCGCCTTCATCGCCGGCCAGGGCGGCATCGTGCGGCTGGACGGCAGCCCGGACCCGGTCGGCCCGCATGCCTTGTTCATCCGCATCGGCGCGGCGGCGTCCGATCTCACCGGAAGCTCGCGAGCGGCGCAATGGATGCTGCTCGATCAGCTGGTGGCCGAAGCGCGCGGCCGCGTCCCGGCCGATTCGCCGCATGCCTTGCTGACCCCGATGGGCCGCCGCGTGCTGGCCAGCTATCTGGCCGGGCAAGGTCGCATCGTGGTGCAGGTGGAACGCGCGGCCGACATCCGCCAGTTGTTGCGCTGGGCACAGCGCGAGAAAGTGCGCATCGCCATCGCCGGTGGCGCCGAAGCCTGGAAGCTGGCGCCGCAACTGGCGCAGGCCAGGGTGCCGGTGCTGGTCAATGCATTGGCCGATCTGCCGGCCACCTTCGATCAGATCGGCGCCACGCTGGAAAATGCCGCGCGCCTGCGCGCGGCCGGAGTGGAGGTCAGCTTCAGCCAGAGCGGCGATGCCTCGCACAACGCACGCAAGCTGCGCCAGCTGGCCGGCAATGCGGTGGCCAACGGCCTGCCGTGGGAATCCGGTCTGGCCGGTCTGACCCGCGTGCCTGCAGAGATCTTCGGCGTGGCCGATCGTATCGGCAGCATCGCGGTGGGCAAGCAGGCCGACCTGGTGCTGTGGGAAGGCGACCCGCTGGATGTTGCGCACTACGCCGAACAGCTCTGGTTGGGCGGGCGCGAAATGCCGATGCGCTCGCGCCAGACCGAACTGCGCGACCGCTACCTGCAGCAGGCTGGGCCACTACCGCGTGCGTATCTGAAATAGGCCTCGCCAACGACACCACGTCTGGGCTGCGCCAGACAGGCGCAGCCGGCGCTCTGAATCGACATGTACGCCTCGTACACTGCGCCTGGTTCACGCCGGCCGCTGCGCTGTGGACCGCTTGTTCCATTCAGCTGCTGCAAGTGCTGCCTGCGTCGATGCACGTGTATCGCAATGGTTTTGCCGACGCAGGCACGCGCGTGCATCGGCCTGCGTCTCCACCATCGCCGGCAGCCTGCCGGCATCACTCGCAAGGACTGCCGATGCGCCTGCTACCCCGCCTGGGATCATCCATCATCGCTGCCTCCCTCGGGTTGCTGCCGCTGTCGGGCATGGCGCAATCGGGGTGGATCAATGCCCAGGGCGAGTCGGTTGCAGAATCGCCCAGCCGCAAGACCGTGCAGGACATGGGCGCCGGCCTGTTGCTGACACCGGATGCGGACTGGCAACAGAAGTGGAACACGCCCAGCGACACCGCCCCGCACTTCAACGAGGTCGACCATGTCGCGACCGGCGATACGATGTTCGTGCTGATCTTTCTGTCCAATCCGGGGCTGGATGCGCAACGCCGCGCCGATGTGGTGTGCAGCATCCGCGTCATCGACCCCACCGGGCATGCCGAGCAGAACACTGTCGATGCGCCGTGCCTGCAGACGGGTATCGAAGGCGACCCGCGCCATGTGTATCTGGCGCAGGTCAGCCTGGCCGTGCGTGCGGAGGCGAGCGACCCGCCCGGCCGCTGGCAGGTGCAGGTCACCGTCAACGACCGGCAGCGCGGCATCCGCATTCCACTTGCCAGCACTTTCACCATGGGCCGCCAGCGGCAGCCCGCAAAGACGCCATGAGCACGCTGTCGTTGCGCGCGCGGGCGGTCTACCTGTTGGTGGCGGTGGCGCTGTTGCTGATCGAAGTGGCGATCGCCACCGGCTGGATCGGCGGTGCGTGGGTGCGCGGCAGCCTGGGCGATGTGCTCGCCGTGGCGCTGGTCTATTGCGGCCTGCGCGGCGTGTTTGGCTGCCCGCCGGGATGGGCCTGCACCCTGGCAATCGGCATCGGCTGCGCGATCGAAGGCTTGCAGGCCATCCATCTGGCCGACCGGCTTGGTCTGCGCCCCGGCAGTGCGGCCTATATCGCGCTCGGCAACACCGCAACGCTGCACGATGTGCTGATGTATGCCATCGGCGGCGCTATGGCGGTCGGCTGCGATGCGCTGTTGCGACCGCGACCGCATGCGGCACCTGCAGCCCCGCTGGTCGATTGATCCTGTTTTTCCTGGAACGCCATGCCCACCCTTCCGTCTTCCGCCATCGTCCGCTGCGCCGCCATTGCCACAGTGCTCGCGCTGGGCGCCTGTGAGCGCGACACCGCATCCGCCCCGTCATCGAGTGCCGGAGCGATCGCTGCCGCTGCAACCACGCCCGCCCGCACCGCAGTGACCTTGCACTGCCCGGATCTGGACGATGCCACGCGCGAGGCCGCCGCCCTTGCCGCAGGCGCGGGCGATCGCGTGCGGCGCGTGGGCGCGCATCGGCTGGAAGTGGCAACCGATGCAGGCACGCAGGTATTCGACGACAGCCCGCCCTACGATGCGCCGCTGGACGGCGCCGAGTACCGCTATTGCGATCGCCGCGATGCGTACGTGTTGCTGCATCACCGCGATGGCGACACGTTTTCCGGCGTGCTGATCGACACCCGCAGCGGTACGCAGCTCCCCGGCGGTACCCAGGTGGTGATCGCGCCGGATCGCAGCCGCTATCTGGCCGTTGCGCAACGCGACGGCATGGACGGCGAGCAGTGGCGCGTTGTGGATTTCAACAAGCGCGTGCTGATCTCCACCACCAGCATGCTGCTCAGCCGGGATGGCACGACCGGCATCGCCGAACTGAGCGCACCGCAGTGGTTCGGTACGCAGCTGCAGGCGACCGCCACCTGCCTGAGCGACGACACCCAGCACTGGCAAGTCCGTCTGGCCAACGCGCAAGGCGCCTGGAACTGGCAGCCGCGCCGCACGTGCGATGCCAGCGATGCAGACCGATGACATGATGTTTGCAGGCGGCGGATTGCGCTCGATCCAACGCGCGGTGCTGCGCCAGGCGCCGGCCAACCTGCAGCGCGGAATCGAGGCCGTGGGCGGGCGCCTGATCCTCACTGCCGACGCGCTGCTGTTCCAGCCGCACGCGTTCAATGTGCAAACGCGTTCGCTCGCCGTGCCGCTGAGCGCAATCGTGGCGCTGCAACCGCGCTGGACACGGTTGTTCGGGCTGCTGCCGGTAGCGCCGACATCGCTCGCCGTGCGGTTGGACAACGGCGATGAGCACCGCTTTGTGATCGGCAAACGCCACCAATGGATTGCCGCCATTGCCGGCGCCCGTGACGCACTGAGCCAGGTCGAGCAGCCTTAGAACACCTGCGACCAATCGCAGCCATCGCAGTCACGCATCAACGCGTTCCACCCCAGGTCGCAGTGCAAGCGTGACCCGCACTTAGGTTCATTGCTGAAGTTTGAACCGGGTGCACGCTCTGCATCCTGAGCACTCGCAGCACAGCTCGCGCCCGCCTAGCATCGCGCAGCGGCATCGTGGCCACATCCTTGCTTCGACTGAGGAACTGAACATGCTCCACTCCAGCTTGCGCATGCTGGCATGCGCGCTGTGTCTGTACGGCGGCGTCAGCGCACCGGCCCTGGCCACCTTCGGATTCACCCGCAGTGGCGACCGCGTGGTGGTGGACACCGGCGCCGAGCTGGTGTTTTCGGTCAATGCCAACAACGGCGACATCGTGTCGATGCGCTACCGCGACAACGAGCTGCAGACCACCGAATCGAAGGGCTCGCATATCGCCTCGGGCCTGGGCAGCGCCAGCGTGGACGCGCGCGTGGTAGGCGGGGCGATCGTGGTGTCGGCCAAGGCCGGCGATCTGACCCAGTACTACATCGCACGCAAGGGCCGTAATGCGATCTACATGGCCACCTATGCACCGACCCTGCTACCGGTGGGCGAGCTGCGCTTCATCGCGCGCCTGAACGTCGCCAAGTTGCCTAACGCGCAACAGGAACCCGACTCCAATGTCGGCAGCGTGATCGAAGGCGAAGACGTCTTCCTGCTGCCGGACGGGCGCACCAGCTCCAAGTTCTATTCGGCGCGCCGCATGATCGACGACCAGGTGCATGGGGTCAGCGGTTCGGGGGTTGCGGTGTTCATGCTGATGGGCAACCGCGAGCGCAGTTCCGGCGGGCCGTTCTTCAAGGATATCGCTACGCAAAAGACCCGCGTGACGCATGAGCTCTACAACTACATGTATTCCGACCACACCCAGACCGAAGCGTTTCGCGGCGGCCTGCATGGCGTCTACGGCCTGTTGTTTACCGATGGCGGCACCCCGAACAGTGCGCAGCTGAGCACCGACTTCGTCGATGCCACGCTGGGGGTGAGCGGCTATCTGGCCGGCAGCGGGCGCGGTGCGGTAAGCGGCCGGGTCGGCGGCGTGCTGTCCGGGCAACCGGCCGTGATCGGCTTGCGCAACGACCAGGCGCAGTACTGGGCCACCGCCAACGGCAGCGGCGATTACCAGGTTGCCGGCGTGCGGCCGGGCCGCTACCGCATGACCCTGTACCAGAACGAGCTGGAAGTGGCGCAACGCGAGGTGGAAGTCTTCGCCAATGCCACCGCGCAGGTGGCCTTGCAGGCCGTGGCCTTGCCGGGCACGGTGAAATGGCAGATCGGTGTGCCCGACGGCACGCCGGCCGGATTTCGCCATGCCGACCTGCTGCCGCGTGCGCATCCGTCCGACACGCGCATGCGCTGGGCGCCGGTCACCTACAGTGTAGGATCGAGCAGCGTGGGGAGTTTTCCCGCCGTGCAGTGGCGCAGCATCAACACCCCGACCCGCATCGACTTCACCCTGGCATCCAATGACGTCCGTAGCTATCGCCTGCGGATATTCGTGCCGCTGGCGCAGGTTGGCGCGCGCCCGCAGGTTGCCGTCAACGCACGCTGGAATGGACCGCTTCCTGCCGCCCCCAACCAGCCCAAGACGCGTGGCATCACCCGTGGCACCACGCGCGGCAACAACACGCTGTATGAGGTGGACATCCCCGCCGCGGCGCTGCAGGCCGGCAGCAACCGCATCGAGATCGGGCTTGCATCCGGATCGCCGGACAACGGCTACCTCAGCCCGGCGGTCGTGTTCGACAGCATCCAGTTGATGGCGCTGTAGATCGTCGCGCGTGCCGGCAACGCCTGCATGGCCACCGCTGCACGAACGCAGCTGCAGTGGTGGCCATGGTTCGAGTTGGCGCGGCCATCGTGTGATGCTGGTGCATCACGCATTGCGCGCAGGCGCCATGCCTTACAACGCTGCATGCAGCAATCGCGGCACCGCAGCACAGGCGAATTGCCGCGCTTATTTCGCCGCGATCGAACCGGTCAGCGATACCGACCCCATCCCGCCGGTGACCTCGAAACCGCCCTCCACCACCTGCAGATACAGATCGCTGCTGTAGCGACCGTCGCCACCGCGTAGCGCCTGCAACCTGGTCAAAAATGCCTTGACGTCGACATTGAGGTTGCCCTTGGCCGGAAGCGCATTGCTATTACCGGCGCTGCCATGCGGAATGAACGTATAGACGTAGTAGCCGGCGGCCGAATTATTGCCTTCCCACAGATCGTAGGTCACACCGCCGGAGCTGAATGCATTGGACGCAGTCAACGTGCCCAGCGGGTAGGAATTGTTGGCACCCCAGATCATCACTTCCAGCTGCGGATTGCCCTTGCTGGTGTCCTTGCGAAAAAACAGATCGTAGGCAAAATCGCCGGTCTGTCCGCTGCCCTTGGTGGTAAAAGCCAGCGTGCCGCTCAGGCTGCCTACCTTCGAGACCTGATGCGGGAAATAGCTGTCGGTGGCCGGGTTCATCGTGTAATGCCAGCCGCGACAGATCGCCGGATATCCGTACAACTGCCCGCTGGGCAAGTTATAGGTGACGGTCAGGCTGGGTGTGCTGCCGGAGCCGAACGTCGCCTTGATGTTGTTGGTGTTGTCGTTGAAATTATTGTTGTAAGCGTATTGCGTGCCATAGACCTTGGTCTCGCCGGTCGCGGCGCTGGCGCTGGAGGCGACCAGTACCAGGGCCAGTGCAGCGGCGCGCGGCAAAACGCCGCAACGCAAGGACAGACGGAAACGAGCGTGCACGTGCATGAGGTGAACTCCGATGATGGATGGATGGATGGCCACGCTCGCCATCTGGCAACACGCAAGCGGGTGGGCGGTGACCGTGGACACATCCGGCGCAATGACGCCTTCGCGCCACGCCGAATGCCCGCGCACTGACGGAGCGCGAACATGGCCATCCCTGCAGACCGATCACCGTGGCCTCGTCCGATGCGCGACGCATGCGTTTGCATGCGCCGCCCAAACGACCACATCGTTGTTCGATAAGGCATCTTTCAGCGGCAGCCGCCATCGGGTCGCAGCGCGCAGACCACAGTGCAGACCATTGCCCGCACGCGCCTGCATGGACCGACCGCTGCGCTGACGGCCAATGCGCGACGCATGGGGCTTACTTGGCATCCATCGTGGCGCTGACCTTGGCCCAGCCATTGCCGCGCACCACTTCAAACCCCGCTTCGGCCGCATGCAGATACATGCTGTTGTTGTAACGGCCGTCCTTGGACCGGTTGTTCTGCAGCCAGGTCAGGAACGGCTTGGCATCGATGTTGAGATTGCCGCTGGTCTTGAGCGTCGGCTGGCCGGCGGTACCGGTCGGGATGAAGGTGTAGACGTAATAGCCGGCCCCGGAGTTGAAGCCTTCCCACAGATCGAAGGTGCGCCCGCCCGCAGTGATCACCTTGGTGGCGGTGACGGTGCCGATCGGCCAGGAGTTATGGTCGCCCCAGATCATCACTTCCAGCTGCGGGTTGCCCTTGGCGGTGTCCCAGCGGAAGAAGATGTCGTAGGCAAAGTCGCCCGCCAGGTTGGTGCCGCCGGCGCTGTAGGTGAACTTGAACGGCAGCGAGGAAATCGAGGAAATCTGTTTGGGGAACAACGTGTCGGTGGTTGGATTCCAGTCGTAATGCCAGCCGCGCACGATCGCCGGATACCCGTACAGGTTGTAGTCGGCGAAGTTGAAGGTGACGGTGAGCTCCGGCGTGCTACCGGTGCCGAAGGTGCCCTGGATGATGTTGTTGGGATCGTTGAAATTGTTGACCCATGCATAGTGGTTGCCAAAGATCTTGTAAGGCCCGGCCAGCGCCGCCGGTGCCAGCGCTACCAGGCCGATTGCCAGCGCGGCCTTCCACCAGCGCGATGCGCGCCGCCGTGTGGTGGGCGCCTGCGCAGCGGTCTGCGTGAGGGTGTTGGATGGGGTGGTGTGCATGTGGACTCTCCATGGTGTTCAGCGCGGCGGCGCCAGTGCGGCGCTCCCGGGACCGCCCTGCAGCGGTTGCGGCCGACCCTAGCAGCGGCGCCGCGACAGGAGCTATAGCGATTCCGGCAGGACAGCCCCGCCAAGCACGATAACGGGCGCTACCTTGCACCCCGAACGTGTCCTGATCCTCAGTTCGCCACCATCGTCCCCGCCAGGCGCCATGTACCGCTCAGTGTTCCGGCCCGGCCTGGCATGCAAATGGTGCAGAGCCACATGCCTCCCCGGCCTGCGCCGGCCTGGTGGCCGCCCGGTGGCCGGTGACGCGGCTGCATCTCGCGTGGCATGGCCAGGCAGGCCGTAGACGGCTGCCTGGCCAGGGCCAGGGCCATGGCCAGGGCTGGGTCCGGCGCAGGCAGTCAGCCGATGGGTCTACGCGCCAGGCGGGTTTTGCGATAGCGTTTGCACTTATAGAGACGACGCAATAGCCGGAGGGGGCGACGATGCGCATCGGAATCGTGGTGGACAGTGCGTGCGATCTGCCGCAGGACTTCATCCAACGCAACAACGTGATCGTGCTGCCGATCAGCGTCCGCATCGGCGAAGCCGTGCTGGCCGATCACCGCGATGAAGAGGCCACGCTGAGCTTTCTGCAGGCGCATGTGGCCGAACGCGGACACGAGGCGGAAACCACGCCGTTTTCGGTCAACCAGATCCGCGACCTGTTCCTGCAGCGCCTGGTCATCGATTACGACCACGTGTTCTGCCTGACCATCTCCAAGCTGCGCAGCCAGATCTACGACAACGCCATGCAGGCCAGCTTCGCGATCCTCAACGACTACAAGCCGATCCGTCAGGCCGCAGGCCACAGCTCGCCGTTCGCGTTGCGCGTGATCGATACCTTGAACCTGTTCGCCGGCCAGGGCATCACCGCAGTGGAAGCGGTGCGCCTGCGCGCGCAGGGCCAGGGCGTGGCGGCGATCCGCGCGCGGCTGGAGCAACTGGCCGAGCACACCTATGGCTACATGATTCCGCGCGATCTGTATTACCTGCGTGCGCGCGCACGCACCAAGGGCGATCGCAGCGTGGGTCTGATCGGCGCCGCGCTGGGCAGCGCGCTGGATATCAAGCCGGTGCTGCGCGCGTATCGCGGCGTCACCGAACCGGTGGCCAAGCTCAAGGGCTTCGAGCCGTCGGCCGAAAAACTGTTCGGCTTCACCGTGCGCAAGCTCCGCGAGGGCCTGATGACACCCACCGTGTGCGTGGGCTATGGCGGCGAGCTGGCCGAGCTGCATGCCCTGCCCGGCTATGCCGCGTTGCAGGCCGCCTGCCAGAGCCAGGGCGTGGAACTGTTCGAAAGCGTGATGAGCCTGACCGGCATGGTCAACGTGGGCAAGGGCGCGCTGGCGGTGGCCTTCGCCGCCGAACCGCATGGTTTTTCTGCCTGAAGCAAGCGCTTGACGGCACGCGGCCTTCGACGGCGTTCTCACCCCGCCTCGGCTAGTGTGCCGCCGTCATTCAACGGAGTGTGTCCATGCCTGTCAGCTACTCGATCAGCCTGCCCGACCCCAAGCTCGCCCGCGGCAGCGCGCCATCGGTGAGCTTCACCGCAAACGGCGCCGAGGCGTTCGCCGAACAGTTGCAGGCCGCACTGCGTGATCCGGCCTGGTTCGATCGCTGGCGCCAGCTCCAGGCCGACCCGGACGAGGTAGACCCCGCACTGGGCATCACCGATCCGTCGGCCACCGTCACCGGCAAGCAGGACGATCTGCGCATCGACCTGGTCGCCACCACCAGCATCCCCGGCGACCTGTTCAAACAGCGCATGCAGGCCCTGGCCGGCCATCACTGGGAAATGCGCGACGTGCGTTGACGGTGTGCGCCGCCACGCTGCATGCGTGGCGGCGCGCGCTCATGCCCGCGCCAATGCGCGGCGTGGCCAGCGCCATTTGAGATTCACCGCCAGCGTGCCGAGCACGATCAGGGTCAGGCCCAGCCATTGCACCGGCACCAGCGCGTGGCCATACAGCAGATAATCCAGCAGCAGCGTGACCAGCGGGTACACGAAGGCCAGTACCGCGATCGTGGCCACCGGCAGATGCCGGTACGCCGAATAAAACAACACATACACGATCCCGCTGTGGATCACGCCCAGGCCCACCAGCCACACCCAATGCATGCCCGGATGCAACGCGGCACTGCTCGAAAAGCCGGCCAGCAGCACCGTCCCGACCCAGCACTGCACCGTGACCACCGCCAACGGCCGCTCGCGACTGATGCGTCGCGACATCAGCAAGGATGCGCCGCATAGCAGGGCCGCCAGCAGGGTCAGCGCAATCCCGAGCAGATAGCCGCGGTCGGCCGCCTGCCACAGCCGCGCCGGATCGGCCGAACACGCCACGCCCACAAACGCCAGCAGCGTCCAGCCCAGATCGGCGCGCCGCGTGCGCTCGCCCTGCAGCAATGCCGCCAGGATCAGCATCACGAACGGAAACACGTGATACACCATCGTCGCCACACCGATCGACGAGCGCGCCATGCCGGCGAACAATGCCACCCAGTTCAACACCAGCAGCACACCACTGATCGCCGCATCGCGCACCAACGCACGCTCGTGCCACAGCCCGCGCAACTGCCCGCCGATCAAACCGCAGACGGTGAGAAACAATGCACCGAACAGGCAGCGATAGAACACCGCCGTTACCGGGTCCTGCCCGCTCTCGTGCACGAATACGCCAACCGAGCCGATCAACACTTCGGCAACCAGCAACTGCCAGAGCGCACGGCGCGACGCGCCTGCCGATGCGCGCCCAGCCGCAAACGCCGCGCTCATGCAACGCTCCGGTCGCACGCGGCCTGCCTGTCGCAGCGCCAATGCCTGCGATTGCCCGATGTGGCGGCGTCGCTGCGCTGTACGCGCGATCGCGCAGCGCAGACGCAGTGACGATGCGTACCAACCAGAGCAACAGCGACGATATCGACACTAGGCACGATCGACCTCACAGGCAGGACAGGAGGCCCGACGCATTCATCGGGCACGTTCAGTCTGCAGTGCCATGCGCGACCATGACAGATTCAGATACCCTGCAAGTTGACCAGTACAGATGGAGCCGGAAGCATGTTGCTGTACGAGGCATTGGCGACGCAGTTGCGGCAGCGGATCGAGGCCGGCACCCTGCGCGCTGGCGAGCGATTGCCGTCGATCCGGCAACTGGCCGCGACCCATGGCGTCAGTGTGGCCACCGCCGTGCAGGCCTGCCTGCAGCTTGAGCGCGAAGGACGGGTGCAGGCGCGTCCGCGCTCAGGCTATTTCGTCCGCACCATCGCCGCAGCCGCACCGGTCGCGGCCAGCGCAGCGCGGCAACGCAAACCCGGCATGGTCGACAACCCGGCGCTGCAGCGCGTGCTCGATACCGTCGCCCGTACCGACCTGGTGCCACTGCATACGGCCACGCCGGCCCCTGCATTACTGCCCGGCACGCAGCTGGCCGCGGCCTTGGCTCGGCAGTTGCGTCGACACCGCACTGCCGCGCTCGACTACGCCCCGCCCCAGGGCGACGCCGCTTTACGCCGGCAGATAACCCAGCGTTACGCACATTGCGCCGCCAGCGTGGTTGCGGAAGAAGTGGTGATCACCGCCGGCGCGATGGAAGCCATCAGCCTGGCACTGCGCACGGTGACCACGCCGGGCGATGTAGTGCTGGTGGAGACACCTACCTACCACGGCATCCTGCAAGCCGTTGCCGCCTTGCGACTCAAGGTGCTGGAAGTGCCCAACCGTACCGGCGCGGGAATCGATGTCGCCCGTCTGGATGCACTGCTGCAACGCACGCCGGCGCGCGCAGCGGTGCTGGTGCCCAACTTCAACAATCCCAATGGCAGCCTCACCCCCGACAGCGCCAAGCGCGCACTGCTCGACAGCTGCGCCCGACATGGCACGGTGGTGATCGAAGACGATATCTACCGCGAACTGGATTGGTCGGGTCAGCATCCTCGTCCGTTACGGCATTTCGACACGCACAACAACGTGATCACCTGCGGCTCGTTTTCCAAGGTATTGGCGCCGGGGCTGCGCGTGGGCTGGCTGCTCGGCGGCGACTGGACCGATGCGTTGGTACGCGCCAAGTATTTTTCCACCGTTGGCAGCGCCAGCCTGCCGCAACTGGCATTGGCCGATTATCTCGCGCACCACGATCTGGAACGGCATCTGCGCAAGCTACGCCGCACCCTGGCCGACAACGGGCAGCGCCTACGCGATGCGATCGTGCGGCATTGGCCACAGGGCACACGCGTCGGCGACCCGGCGGGCGGCTTATCGCTGTGGCTGCAGTTGCCCGATGGTGGAAGTGGCCAGGCCTTGTTCGACGCCGCATTGGCCGACGGCATCGGCACCTCGCCGGGTCATCTGTACTCCAGCCGTGGCGACTACGCAGATCATCTCCGCCTGACCTGCGGCCAGCCGTGGAGCGAACCGTTGGAACGCGCGATGCGTCGGTTGGCGAAGCTTGCGACACAGGTGGTGCGCTAGCTTGGTTGTTGGCGTCAACTTTCGATTGTTCGCTGTCGTTTGCCGTGGACTTGGACTTGGACTTGGACTTGGAGAAAAACGACATCGCCGCACCTACGTGATGCGATCTTTCAGATGCGCGGTGGCAAGCCCCTCTCCCCCCGGTAGAGGGGTTGGGGTGAGGGTACGGTGCGAAGCGCTCGCATGTTCCAACTGCACGAGACTCCCCCCGTCCCCTCATCCACCCCAGCAGGGCACCTTCTCGCGAGGGGAGAAGGGCAATCGCGTCTAGATCAGCGCAGCCCTTGCATCCCACTGCCGCCGGTCAACTCCGCGAATCAACAGCCACAGGCAAAACGTCGTCTCGCCGACCAGAACCGGCAACAAAATGCCGGAATTGATCAGCTTGGCAAATGCAGGCGCCAGCAGTTCGGCAAGCGAGGCCACCAGATAACTGAGCCCAGCCAACGTCATCAATCCGCCAACGAACTTGGGCAGATAGCGCGATCGCCATATCAGCGCGCCACTGACCAGGCAGGCAGCGCCAAAAAACAGGAGCGCAATGTTGAAGCCAATCTCATGTCCCAACAACGCCAGCGCGGCCAGCGAGAAGCCATGCGCAGGATCGGCCGCCGACGTGCTGCCGGAAGCCAATGGCAGCACCATCAACTGAAACAACTTGCTGACGGCTTCCACCGCAAGCGATGCGCTATTCAGCAACACGAACAACAGCGCCAAGCCTTTTCCCGCAGGCCGCAGCAACATGTATTCGATCCATAGCTGCACCACTGCGATCAGCGGCACCACCAGATTCGCAGCCAGCCCCAGCGTCCAGAGCTGCGCATGCTGCACGATGGCGTGGAGCGTGGCCTGCGTATCGCCAGGCACTACCAAAGCGTTCGCTACATAGCCCTCTGCCAGACCACCCAGGACGATGACGGCGAGATAGAGCGCGCCAGCGACGCGCGCATAGAACTGCGGGCGAGCTTGAATGTCGTACGCCATGGAGTGTCCAGTGGTTGCGGGGGGTGTGCGAAGCGAGAAAGCAGTCAACGCCAGCGGTCGCCGGGCATGCGAATGAACGTCGAGACGATGTGACCCCACGGAATCAAGATCGGAAAGACCACGACCAGCAGGCAGGCCGACAGCGTGGACCAGGTACCGACATCCATCCGGTCGTGCAGCAGCCGGGGCGCGGCGACGACGCCGAGCCAGATCGACTTCCATGCAATTTCAAACAGCAGCAGCGGCAGCATTTTCAGCGGATAGCGAAGGCCAAGCAATGCCAGCAGCCCCATCGCTCCCAGCATGCACTGCACCACGCCCTCCATCAGTTCCCAGCTGTCGTGCCGCAGCACGATACCCGGCCAGACCTGTACGCCCAGGCCGACCACGAGCAGCAGATAGCCGGCGCGCAAGCCATACAACCGCCAGAGCGGCACGTCGCTCGCAGTCCGCCTCGATGCAGCACCGCTGGCGTCAGTCTCGCTCGCGATCATTCGACGTCCTTGAGAATTCTTTCGATACCGTCGAGGCGGATACGCATGTCGTTCAAGGCAACCTGCGTTTTCTCGGCCAGCTCGCGGTAGGCCTGGTTGTGATCCAGCTGCGCCTTGGCCTGCCTGATCGCGGCAAGATAGCGCATGCCGAAAACCAGCAGAATCGTGCCCAGCGGCAGGCAGATGGTCAAAAGATACAGATGCTCCGACAAGGCCGTCTCCTATTTTTCCGTCTTGTCGGTCAGCGATGTCGCTGCGTCCGCAATGACCGAAGGTGAAAGTTCCAATCGAAAGGCGCTGACCTCGAAGTAGTTGAGCGCTTTTCCGTCATGCGACACCTCGGGCTGGCTGGTCACCAGACCTGCGGCCTCGAGCTTGTTCAAATGCAGATGCAAGAGCGGACGGCTGATCCCCACTTCCCGCGCCAGGCTGCTGATGTAGTTGCGGCCACCGGTTTGCAGCGCCGCAATAATCCTCAGTCGGTGCGGATTATCGAGCGCCGAAAGAATCTCCAGCAGTCGATCCCCTGTCGTTGCCCCACCACTTTTCATGCGTAAGAAATATCTGACAGGTGCAGCCATGTCAAGCGTTGCGGGAGGATTCTTGCAGGAGCGCAACGCTGGAGTGCGGGGCCGTGACCGGCGGTATCGGGTGGGCGACCGACATGGCCTGGACGCAATGGCTGCTCGACTGATGCACACACCGCGCAACGCACAGGATCACGCTGCCGCAGGTGCGAGCCGGGGAGCACCATGGACACGCAGCATGCGTGCGGCACGCAGGAACTGCGGTGCAGGCAAGTGCTATCGCGCATGGCCGCGTTCAGTGCGAACTTTCGCACGCGAGATTGTTGCCCCTCTCTCCTCCCAGCGTAGAGCCACGGCTTGCGCGCCATTGGCACGCGTGCCCCCGCCCGCGCCGCAAGCGCGGGCAGGGGCACGAAGGGGGGGCGAGGATATGGGGCGAAGCCAATCTGCACCCAGACTTCGCCAGCGCTTCGCCCGCACCCTCACTGGCCTCTGTGGGGCACCTTCTCCCGGGGGAGAAGGGACATGGGCTTGCCGATTTACTCATGCTACAAGCGCACAACACAGCAACGCCGAGCGCGCCACCTTTCGCCAGCTCATGTCACGCGCTCTACAACTCCCTCGACCAGCCACGACTCGCCCAACCAGGATCAACCACGCAGCGCCGCAGCATGATGTGCGATGTGCTCGCCAATGAAACTGGAGATGAAGTAATAGCTATGGTCGTAGCCGGGCTGCATCCGCACGGTCACCGGGTATGCCGCCGCCTTGGCAGCGTCTTCGAATAGTCCGGTTTTCAGCTGGTTTTCCAGAAATTCGTCCGCGTCGCCTTGATCGATCAACAGCGGCAAACGCTCCTGCGCCTGTGCGATCAAGGCGGTGGCGTCATACGCCTTCCAGCTGTCGCGATCGTCACCAAGATAGTGTCCGAATGCCTTCTCGCCCCACGGCACCTGGCTGGGTGCCACGATCGGCGAGAACGCCGATACGCTGCGATAGCGCCCCGGATTCTTCAGGGCGATGGTCAATGCGCCGTGCCCGCCCATCGAGTGGCCGCTGATCGCACGCGCCCCGGTGGTGGCAAAGTGCGCTTCGATCAGCGCCGGCAATTCGTTCACCACATAGTCGTACATGCGGTAGTGCGCAGCCCAGGGCTGCTGCGTGGCATCGACGTAGAAGCCGGCGCCCTTGCCGATGTCGTAGCCCTCTGCATCGGCCACATCGTCGCCACGGGGGCTGGTATCCGGCGCCACCACAATCACCCCATGCTCGGCGGCATAGCGCTGCGCGCCGGCCTTGCTGATGAAGTTCTGCTCGGTACAGGTCAGGCCGCTGAGCCAGTAAAGCACCGGCAGCGGGCCGTCGGCGGCCTGGGGAGGCAGATACACGCCCACCTGCATGCTGCAACCCAGGCTCTGCGATTGATGCCGATACACATCCTGCCAACCGCCAAAACAGGCGCGGTGTTCGATACGTTCCATGAAAATTCCTTGCGAAGAGAAAACCCTGCAGCCGGATCACCGGCCGCAGGGTTGGACCATCAATGCAACAAACCCTTCTTGCGCGCAACCTGCGCAGACAGCGCATCCATCAATCCCGGCGACAGGCAGTCGTAGGGCGTCAACCCCAGCTCGGTCAGACGCGTGCGCACGCCATCCATCTGCTCCGGCGGGGTGCCGGTTTCGATGATGGACGAGACGAATGCGGCAAAGCCCGGCGCCGACCACCCCTGCTGCTTGGACAGCTCGGTGTGCACGAAATCCAGCCCGTAGAACGCGTGCTCCTTGTTCTCGATCCGGCCGAACAGATGCACGCCGCATGCCGTGCAGGCGTGTCGCTGGATCGTCGCGCTTTCATCGACGATCTTCAGCTTTTCCTCGTGCGCAAGCACCTTGACCTTGTCGCGCGGCGCCACCGCAATCACCGAAAACGTGGCGCCCTCGGGTTTCCAGCACTTACTGCAACCGCATGCGTGGTTGTGTGCGGTCTGCGCACCCACTTCCACCACCACCTTGTCGCTGGCGCAGTGACATTCGAGGGTTCCCCCTTGAAAGTTTTCTGCACCGCCTCGCGCAACGCCACCATCTACCGAAGGATGAATCGACACGTTAGCCATCATGCCCCTCCCGGAGTCTCGGTCCCACGTGCGCGGAAGCGGCCGCGCGCCGCTCCTGGCCGTGTGGTCAGAAATGAATCACGGTGCGGATCGACTTGCCTTCGTGCATCAGGTCGAAGGCTTCATTGATCTCTTCCAGCGGCATGGTGTGGGTGATGAACGGATCGAGATCGATCTCGCCCTTCATCGACTGCTCCACCATTCCCGGCAATTGCGTGCGCCCCTTGACGCCACCGAAGGCGCTACCGCGCCACACGCGGCCGGTGACCAGCTGGAACGGACGGGTGCTGATTTCCTGGCCGGCACCGGCCACGCCGATGATGACGCTCTCGCCCCACCCCTTGTGGCAGCACTCCAGCGCCGAGCGCATCACGTTGACGTTGCCGATGCACTCGAAGCTGAAATCCACGCCGCCATCGGTCAACTCGACGATCACTTCCTGGATCGGCTTGTCGTAATCCTTGGGATTGATGCAATCGGTGGCGCCCATGCTGCGCGCCAGGTCGAACTTGCCCGGGTTGGTGTCGATGGCCAGGATGCGCCCGGCCTTGGCCTGCACCGCGCCCTGGATCACCGCAAGACCAATACCGCCCAGGCCGAACACCGCCACGCTCTCGCCCGGCTTGACCTTGGCGGTGTTGTGCACCGCACCGATGCCGGTGGTGACGCCGCACCCGAGCAGGCAGACCTTTTCCAGCGGCGCGTCCGGGTTCACCACGGCCAGCGAAATCTCCGGCACCACGGTGTATTCGCTGAAGGTGCTGCAGCCCATGTAGTGGTAGATCGGCTCGCCGTTATAGGAGAAGCGCGTGGTGCCGTCGGGCATCAGGCCCTTGCCCTGGGTGGCGCGCACGGCCTGGCACAGGTTGGTCTTGCCCGACAGACAGAATTTGCACTTGCGGCATTCGGCCGTGTACAGCGGGATGACGTGGTCGCCCACCTTGACGCTGGTCACGCCCTCGCCGATCTGCTCGACGATGCCGCCACCTTCGTGGCCCAGCACCGACGGGAAGATGCCTTCCGGGTCATCGCCGGACAGCGTGAAGGCATCGGTGTGGCACACGCCGGTGTGGGTGATGCGGACCAGCACTTCGCCGGCCTTCGGCGGTGCGACGTCGATCTCGACGATTTCCAGCGGCTTGCCGGGTCCGAATGCGACTGCTGCACGGGATTTCATTGGAATAGCGCTCCTGACGAGGATGTTCGAGGACGGACGCGGCATGCGCCGGCCCGGTGGGAGTTCATTTGAGGTAGGACCGGACCAGCCCGAGCAGGTCCTGGACCCGCTCGGCGCGTTGCGCATCGGACGCAGCGGCATGTCCGAAGTCTTCACGGATATGCGCTTCAAGCACCTGCGACATCAGCCCATTGACGGCCCCCCGGATCGCGGCGATCTGCTGTAGCACCGGTGCGCAGTCTGCGCCCGACTGCAGCGCGCGCTCAAGTGCGTCGCACTGCCCGCGCAACCGCCGTACCCGCGCCAGCGCGCGCTTCTTTTCCAGCGGCGAATGCGGCATGCCGACCCTCGACCCGAAATACTGGGGGGCAGTATAAGCATCTGGATGAAAAAAGCGATGCCGATGGGGTTCCGGCAGTCGATACCAACGCCGCGCTCGACAGAACGTAACCGCCCTCACATCAGCGGCGTCGCAGTTGCATGCGACGGCGGGAAACGACCGCGACAGTCGCCCTGCTGCATCGCCGCAGGCGATTTGCGCAGCATCGTAACGTCGCAGCTAAGGTTGCGAGCGCTGATCGTGCTCGTGCTTGAACTGCAGGCAGGTGGCGTGGAAGCGCCCGAGAGCGGGCGAAAAAAACTTGTCGCGATGGGCGATCAGAAAGAACCGCCGGGTCAGTCGCGGCAGCCCGCCGGTCAACGGCTTCAACTTCTTCGCTGCGATCAACTCGTCCACCACCCAGCGCGACAGGCAACTCACCCCCAGGCCCTGCACCACCATGTTCTTGATCGCTTCCGAGCTGCCGATTTGCCGGGTATCGGACAATGCATGCAGATGCCGCAGCAGCAACTGCTCGACTTCTTCGCGCGTCCCCGAGCCAGGCTCGCGCAATAGCCAGTCGGCATCGCGCAGGTCGGTCAAGGTGACCCTGGCCCGCTTGGCCAATGCATGCCGGCGCCCGACCACGACCAGCAACTCGTCCACCAACCATGGTTCGGCGCGCAGCTCCGGCAGATGGCAGGGTCCTTCGATCAACCCCATGTCCAGCTCGAAGTTGGCCACCTTGCGCGCGACGGCGCTGCTATTGGCGCTTTCCATATCCACGCGCAGCGCCGGCGTCTGCTTGCGTAGCGCATGCAGCACCAGCGGCAATACATGATTGCCGATCGTCGTGCTGCACCCGATCTTCAAACGACCTGTAGAAGCCGCAGCGCCAGGCTCGAATCCCGCCTCGATCTGCTGCGCGCCATCGAGTAGCCTGCGCGCCTGCGGCAACAGCGCCGTGCCCACATCGTTGAGCACCAGGCGTTTGCCGACGCGATCGAACAACTGCGTTCCCAACGCATGTTCCAGCTCATTGAGCGCGGCACTGGTGGCCGACTGCGACAACGCCACCGCCAGCCCGGCGCTGGTGGTGCTGCCCTGTTGGGCGATGGCGCAAAAGATCTGAAGTTGCCGCAACGTCAGCCGCACAACCTACCTGCTTTACAAGTATTTGATAGCGATATTACCCGTTTTACAGCTACGTCCTGCCACTGGACACTGTTGCCATCACATTCTGCGACGTGCCACCCACTGCCATGTCCACTGCGACTGCACTGCCCGTCACCCAGAGGCTGCGCCCGTTCAAGGCGCTGTCCGGCCCGCGCGAAGTCATCCGCCAATTCACCCCGAACTGGTTCGCTGCCACCATGGGCACCGGAATTTTCGCGCTGGCTCTCGGGCAACTGCCGTGGCGGGCTCCAGGCTTGGCTGCGGTCGGCGAGTGCCTGTGGATGTGCAACGCTGCGCTGTTTGCGGTCTTCGCGCTGTTGTATGCCACGCGCTGGGTGCGGTTCTTCGATGAAGCCAGGCGGATCCTGGGGCACGCTGGCGCCTCGATGTTCCTGGGCACCATCCCGATGGGCCTGGCGACCATCATCAACGGTCTGCTGCTGTACGGCGTGCCGCGTTGGGGCAGCGCCGTGCTGCCGCTGGCCGAGAGCTTGTGGTGGGTGGATGTGGCGATGGCCTTGGCCTGCGGGGCGGGCGTGCCGTATCTGATGTTCACCCGGCAGCAGCACCGCATCGAGCAGATGACCGCCGTGTGGCTGCTGCCGGTAGTGGCGGCCGAAGTGGCGGCGGCCAGCGGCGGGTTGCTGGCTCCGCACCTTGCCGATGCGGGCACGCGGTTCGCGGTGCTGATCGCCAGCTACGCGTTGTGGGCGTACTCGGTACCGGTGGCGATGAGCATCCTGGTCATCCTGCTGCTGCGCATGGCCCTGCATCAGTTGCCGCCGGCCAGCATGGCAGCATCGAGCTGGTTGTCGCTCGGCCCGATCGGCACCGGTGCGCTAGGCATGCTGGTGATGGGTGCCGACGCCCCGGCGATCTTCGCCGCACACGGGCTGGCTGGGCTCGGGCAGATCGCCGCAGGCATCGGCACGATCGGCGGCCTGCTGTTCTGGGGCCTGGGCGCTTGGTGGCTGCTGCTGTCGGTGCTGATCACCGCACGCTATTTCCGTGCGGAGGTGCCATTCAATCTGGGCTGGTGGGGCTTTACCTTCCCGCTCGGTGTCTACGCGCTGGCCACCTTGAAACTCGGCGCACGGCTGCAGCTGATGTTCTTCACTGGTTTCGGCGTCGTCCTGGTCGTCGTGCTTGGCGTGGTCTGGGCACTCGTGGCGATCAGGACCCTGGCCGGCGCCTATCGCGGCAACCTGTTCGTGTCGCCCTGCATCGCAGACCTGCAAAGCGAAACGACTGCGCGGTGAACGGTGCAGCGGGAGTGCTGGATCGATCCGTTGGCCTCCGATTGGGTCATTGAAACCCCCGACCCGGCCGGCAACTGCACGATCGTGCATCGCATCGGTTCGGCGCCATGACGGCATCCCTAGCAGGCTCGGCCTACACCGGCGCAATCAGGTAACAGGCTGAACTGCATCCACGTCAGCGACGTTGCACACTGTGGCAATGCCGACCTGCAGCCGCGCACGATGTGCTGGGCCTCGCCACAGCCGGCAGCTGCACACAGTCATGCACGACCGCAAGCACTGCCTGACGCATCACTTCCTCAACGATCGACTACGACCGGCGCAATGCCGACAGCGTTTTGCGGCGCATGCTCCGGCAGCGATGCCAACACTGCGCTGCGGAAGCGCGCTGCAAATGCGGCATCGCTGGCCTGATAGAAGGCGCGCGCATTGGCCGAGAGCGCTTCCAGCGCGGCCTGCGGCATGGCGAGCGCGGTGTCCACTGCCTGCGCGATTCCTACTGCGTCGACGTAGTAGTAGGACGCCAGGCGCCGCTGGCGCACCTCGCCCACCGGAATCAGCACGCCATGTGCCGGCGTAACCAGTTCGTTCATCGGCTCGCCATCGGTGGCCAACGTAACCGCACCCACGCTCAGCGCTTCCATCAGGTAGTGCCCGAATCCTTCGGCCTCGGAGGGACAGAGGTGGAAAAGGTGCGCGTTCTGCAGCCGGCGTAATTCCGTATCGTCGAGATAGCGCACGCGGTGATCGATATTCGGCGCCATCACCGGCTTGCCGGCCGTCCGCGGGCTCTGCACCACCGTCAGCAGCGGCCACTCCGGATGCTGCTTCCAGGTCTCCAGCAGCACGCGCGTGCCCTTGGCGGTACTGCGCCCAGCCAGATGGAAAAAGGCACGCTGGCGCGGCACCTGCGCATCAAAGCGATCCGGGCTGGTAAAGCCGATGAAACGCGTGGTGCAACCCAGGCTCTGGAAAATCCGTTCGGCGTGGCGGGTCTTGCACAGCACTGCGTCGAATTTCGGCAGCAAGGGCAGCCATTTGGGCAGCAGCCATTCCGGATTGGGCACCAACAGGTTGACCTGCCCCAGTGGCAGGCAGCGCGCATACACGCGTTCGGAAAAGATCTGCAGCGGCACCCGCCCGAACAGCGCGCGACTGGCCCACAGGCGCACCTCGCGCCCGGTATCCTGCAACCGCTGGCTGGTGAACCCCAGTTCCTGCACCGGCACGCCGCCAGCGCGCAGGGTCTGCGCCATCAGTACCATGTCGCGGGTCAGGCCCACGCCGTTGTCGCGGCTGATCACCCGCATCATCGGAAACGCCTTGCCATGCGCGCACTCGCCATCGGGATGGCGCAGTGTCGAAGCGATGGTGTCCTGCGTGATGTCCCGTCCCGTCATGTCGCCTTGCACATGTGCCAATAATTGACAAATTTGATCATTATGATGGGTGTTCCAGCCTTGCACCTGCGAGCACCATGTATCCGGTAGCCACCACCCTGCGCGGCCCGAACACCGCGCCACCGACGATGACCTCCATGGATATGCAACAACCCTGCGTTCTTGTGGTCGACGACGACCCGGACCTGCGCAAGCTCATCGGCGAATTTCTGAGCGCCCACGGTTACCAGGTGGACGTTGCCGAGAACGTGGCCGACATGCGCACGCGCATGGCGCAGCGCCGCCCGGACCTCATCGTACTCGACGTGATGATGCCGGGAGAAGATGGGCTGAGCGCCGCGCGTGCCCTGGCCAGCGAACGCGGTTCGCCGGCGGTCATCATGCTCAGTGCACTGGGCAACGATACCGACCGCATCATCGGCCTGGAAGTGGGGGCCGACGACTACCTGGCCAAGCCCTGCAACCCGCGCGAACTGCTGGCGCGGGTACGCGCCCTGCTGCGCCGCAGCCAGGCCAGCCACGAGCAGGCCGATCAGCGCGGAAACGTCTACGAATTCGCTGGTTGGCGACTGGACGTGGTGCGCCGCGACCTGCGCGACCCGACCGGCATCTTCATCAACCTCTCCGACGGCGAGTTCGCATTGCTGCGCACCTTCGTCGAGCATCCGCAGCGGGTGCTCAGCCGCGACCAGCTGCTGGACTATGCGCGCGGCCGCGATACCGACGTCTACGACCGTGCCATCGACAGCCAGATCAGCCGCCTGCGCCGCAAGATCAATGAACGCGTCCATACCGAGTTGATTCGCACCGTACGCAACGAGGGCTACATGCTGCTGCCGGGCGTCTCGCGTCTGTGAGCAAACCGGCACGTCGCGGGCTGTCGATCTTTGCCCGCACGTTCGTCCTGCTGGCGGTGGCACTGCTCACCGCCCAGGTCATCGGCATCGCCCTGCTGGTGATGCGCACCCCTGTCTACGAGCCGCCCGTGCATCCGCCGGAAGTGGTGGCGCTGCTGTCCACGCGCATGCCCGCCGGCACCCAGACCCTGAAGGTGCACGACGGCGCGCAGCCGCCGTCCGCACCGCCCGGCCAGGTCCGCGACGCCTTCGCCGAGATGCTGCTGGCGCACTGGCTGGACGTGGACACGCAGCGCGTGCGGTTCTATCGCAGTGCCGACGACCGCGAAAGCCCGCAACTGGCTGGCGACCGGCCGCGGCATCTGCCCGGCCAGCTGCATGCCACCGATGCTGCGGGCAGCGACAGCCGGCAACGTCCGTCGCCCGAATGGGCGTCCGGCCGCAGAGCCGGCGACCCGCCGTTCGGCAACGGGCTACGCCCGGACCAGGCGCCCGACGACTGGGAAAGCGAACGCCTGACCCCCGGGGTACCGTTGCTGGATGGCTTTACCGCCGCGCTGCAGCAACCCGATGGCCGCTGGCGCACGGTGGAATCGCCGCGGCGGCGGCTGTCGGCCGAATTCAAGACCCATATCGTGCTGCTGTTCCTGGCCGGCCTGCTCGCCAACGTGCCGCTGGCCTGGTGGTTCTCACGGGCCTTGTCGGCACCGATCAAGCGTTTTGCCGAAGCCGCCGACCGGCTGGGCCGCAATCCTCACGCCGCCGCGCTGCAACGCAGCGGTCCGCCGGAAATCGTCCGCGCCGCCGATTCGTTCAATGCGATGCAGGCGCGCCTGAACCGGCTGATCAATGAGCGCACCCACATGGTGGCGGCGATCGCACACGACCTGCGCACACCGCTGGCGCGGCTGTCGTTTCGACTGGACGACCTGCAACCGCCGCTACGCGACAAGGCGCTGGCCGATATCGACGAGATGAAGGCGATGATTTCCGCGGCGCTGGATTTCATCCAGAACGATCGCCATCGCGGCGAACGCGCGCCGCTGGACCTGCGCCTGCTGGTGGAGAGCGTGGTCGACAACGCCACCGATATCGGCGCCGACGCCGCGCTGCTGCCCGGCCCGACTATCACCCTGGATGGCGACCCGCTGGCATTGCGCCGCGCCGTGATGAACCTGCTCGAAAACGCCTTGAAATACGGCAAGTGCGCGCGCCTGCAGCTCACCCGCGATGGCGAGGATGGCTTGCTGTGGATCGACGACGACGGCCCCGGTATCGACCCTACCCAGCGCGAACAGCTGCTGCTGCCGTTCGTGCGGGGCGAGTCCTCGCGCAACCGTGGCACCGGCGGCATCGGCCTGGGCTTGTCGGTGGCGCACAGCATCGTGCTGGCGCACGGCGGCGACCTGCGCCTGGACAATCGCGCCCATGGCGGGCTGCGCGTGACCGTGCGCCTGCCCTGCATGCCGGAGCGGCGCTGACGGCAGACCGCAGCCGGCCGCGACACCGGATCCGGGGCGCAGGGCCCACGGCAGCATCGTCGCAGGTGTCACGGCACACCATCGCGGCACCTAGCCATCGCGCTGATCCAGCGCCGGCAACGCGCTCACCGGCCAATATCGCCGAGCATGCCGGCGACCGCGCACATCAAGCGCCAGGGTGGAAGCCGCGCACACCAGGCCCTACACCGACGGCGCATCGCCCACACAGGCAGCCAGACAGCATTGCTCAGTACGCAAACTCGCGGAACACGCGGTCGATATCGCCGTTCCATGCGCCGTGATACAGCGCGAGCTTGCGCTCGGCAGCGGTGACGCCGCTTTCGGCGATCTCGGCGATCACATCGACAAAGCCGGTTTCGTCCTGACCATCGCCGTTCAGCCGTGCGCGCCGGCGCAGGCCTTCGCGGGCGATGTTGACCGCTTCCACCGCCAGGTCGCGCACGGTGCCGTTGCGGAACGGCAAGCCCAGCGCATGCTTGGGCACGCCGTCGCGCAAGGCGTGGCGTTCGGTCGGGCTGAAATCCTTGACCAGGTCCCAGGCCGCATCGAGCGCGGTCTGGTCGTACAGCAGCCCGACCCAGAATGCCGACAACGCGCACAGGCGATTCCACGGGCCGGCATCGGCGCCGCGCATTTCCAGATACTTCTTCAAACGCACTTCCGGGAATGCGGTGGTCATGTGGTCCGACCAGTCGCGCAAGGTAGGCAACGCACCCGGCAACGCCGGCAGCCTGCCTTGCATGAAATCGCGGAAGCTCTGCCCGCTGGCATCGACATAGACGCCGTTGCGATACGAGAAATACATCGGCACATCGAGCAGGTAATCGACGTAGCGCTCGTAACCGAAGCCATCTTCGAACACGAAATCCAGCATGCCGGTGCGATCGGCGTCGGTGTCGGTCCAGATGTGCGAGCGGTAGCTGAGGTAGCCGTTGGGCTTGCCCTCGGTGAACGGCGAATCGGCAAACAGGGCGGTGGCGATCGGCTGCAGTGCCAGCGACACGCGGAACTTCTGCACCATGTCCGCTTCGGTGGCGTAATCCAGATTGACCTGCACCGTGCAGGTGCGCGTCATCATGTCCAGGCCGAGCGAGCCGACCTTGGGCATGTAGTTCTTCATGATCTGGTAGCGGCCCTTGGGCATCCACGGCATCTGGTCGCGGCGCCACTTCGGCTGGAAGCCCATGCCCAGGAACCCCAGCTGCAACTCGCCGGCCACCTGGGCCACTTCGTCCAGATGGGTGCCGGTTTCCACGCAGGTGTGATGCAGGGTTTCCACCGCAGCGCCGGACAGTTCCAGCTGGCCGGCCGGCTCCAGCGTCACCGAGGCGCCGTCGCGCAGCAGCGCGATGGTGTGGCCGTTTTCCTGCACCGGCTCCCAGCCGAAGCGGGTCAAGCCGGTCAGCAGCGCCTGGATGCCGCGCTCACCTTCGAAGGTGGGCGCGCGCAGGTCGTCGAGCTGGAAACCGAACTTTTCGTGCTCGGTCCCGATCCGCCAGTCCGCGCTGGGCTTCTCGCCGGAGGCGAGGACCTGGACCAGTTCCGCGCGTTCGGTGATCGGCGTTTCGGCAACGTGGCTGGGACTCGACAAGGGCAGGCTCGCAAACGTGAAGGGGTGGGACGATGTGGGGATACTCCCCAGCCACCGCAAGGCCCGCACTATAACCGTAGGTCATGGAAGAATCGCGGTCATCGGCCAGGTCTGAGATTTCCATCCATGGGCACTACGCGGCCCGATGCGATGCAAGACGGTCACACCGATGGCGATGGCTTGGCATACGCTCCTGGTAGCCAACGGAGCCAGACATGCCTGCGCAACCCACCGAAACCCATCGCAGCGACCGCAGCGGTTGGCTGCGTGCAGCCGTGCTCGGTGCCAACGACGGCATCGTCTCGGTCGCCGGGCTGCTGGTCGGGGTGGCCAGCGCAGGCGCTTCCGCCTCGGTGGTCCTCGCGACCGGCGTTGCCGGAACCGTGGCCGGCGCGATGTCGATGGCGGCGGGCGAGTATGTCTCGGTGCAGTCGCAGGTCGACACAGAACATGCGGACCTGGAGACCGAGCGCCGCGAACTGAAGGACTTTCCCGAAAGCGAACTGGACGAGCTGGCTGCCATTTATTGCCGGCGCGGCCTCGACCCCACGCTGGCACGCCGTGTCGCAGAACAGCTCACCGCTCACGACGCCCTGCAAGCCCACGCACGCGACAAGCTGGGCATCACCGAAACAGCGCGCGCCCGCCCGCTGCAGGCCGCAGCAACGTCGGCGGCAGCATTCATTGCCGGCGCGGTCCTGCCGGTGGTTGCCGCCCTGCTTGCACCGGCCGGCGGGCAGATCTGGGCGACGGGCGCAGCGACGCTGGCCGGACTGACAGTCACCGGCGCACTGGCGGCGCGCGCCGGTGGCGCCAGACTGTGGCGCGGCGCGCTACGGGTGGTGTTCTGGGGTGCGGCCGCCATGCTTGCCACCGGTCTGGTCGGCAGCTTGTTCGGCGTGCAGGTCTAGCGTGATGGGCCGTGGGGTGAGTCCGCGGCGGCCGGCACCTCGACGGCGCCCGGCAAGTGGACCGATCGTCGCGCCGCACCAGGATCTGCCCCGAACTCCCAGCCTGCGCCGGGCATCGCTGACCGCGACCGCCCGATGCAGACCGGCCTCGATCACGCCTGCGCGGACGGCTCCGTCTCCAGACCCAGCCAGCCGCCGACGATGCCGCGCAGTTCGTCCACGCCCTGGCGCGATTCGCCGGAGTAGGTCTGCACGGTCACGCTGTCGCCAAAGCGCGAGGTCACTTCCTTCTTGACCTTCTGCAGGGTCTGCATCTGCTGGCCACGGCCGAGCTTGTCGGCCTTGGTCAGCAAGCCGTGCGCAGGCAGGCCGCGTTCGGCGGCATAGCCGAGCATCTGCAGGTCGTAATCCTTGAGCGGATGGCGGATATCCATCACCACCACCAGGCCGCGCAAGGCCTCGCGGGTGCGGAAATAGCGGTCGATGAAGGCCTGCCAGTGCGCCTGCAGGTCCTGCGGCACCTTGGCGTAGCCGTAACCGGGCAGATCCACCAGATAGCGCTCGGGCTGGATCTGGAAGAACACCAGCTGCTGGGTGCGGCCAGGGGTCTTGGACACGCGCGCAAGCGAATTCTGGCGGGTCAGCGCATTGAGCGCGCTGGATTTTCCGGCGTTGGAGCGGCCGGCGAAGGCCACCTCGTAGCCGCCATCGTCGGGCAATTGCCGGGCGTTATGGGCGGACAGGTGGTAGCGGGCTTGTTCGATAAGGAGCGACATCCCGCTAGGATCGCACGTTCGGGCCCGAGGGTTTTGCTGCACTGTTCGTTGACCCTGGCGCAAAGGCGTGTCGATAATCGAAGCACGCCTGCCACTGCCAGCACCCAACGCGCGCGGGCCGGGTCCATACGGAGCTTTAGCTGATGCGCCATGCTCGTGTGCTAGTCCTCGCCGCCCTCGCCGTGCCGGTCGTTGCCGCCGTGGCGTTTGCGCAGTCGGCGGTCACGCCGATCCCTGATCCACCGCCCGTGCGGGTTGCGCCGCTGGAGGTGGATCTGGCCAAGACCACCTGGGGCGATGCCAAGGCCGGGCAGGCCAAGGCGGCCGCCTGCGCGGCCTGCCACGGCCCGGACGGCAATCCGGCGGTGGCCATGTACCCGCGCATCGCCGGGCAAACCGAGCGCTACGTTGCGCATCAGGTGGCCTTGATCGCCAGCGGCGAGCGCAATACCGGGATGTCGGCGGTGATGGTGCCTTTCGTCAAGGACCTCACCGCGCAGGACATGCGCGATCTGGGCGCCTACTTCGCTACCCAGAAGGCGTCCGCCGGGGTCGCCGACGATGCCGTGATCGCCGAAGGGCCATATCAAGGCATGAAGTTCTACGAGGTCGGCGAAAAGCTCTACCGCGGGGGCGACATCGCACGTGGCGTGCCGGCCTGCATGGCGTGCCACGGCCCGTCCGGTGGCGGCAATCCCGGACCGGCATATCCGCGCCTGGGCGGCCAGCATGCCGACTACGTAGCGCGGCGCCTGAAGGAATACCAGGCCGGCACCACCCAGGAGCGCAATCCGGCGCTGTTCAATATCATGGCGCAGGTGGCACGCCCGCTGAGCGAGCAGGAGATCCAGGCGCTGTCCAGCTATCTGCAAGGTCTGCACGACCGTGCCGACGATGCCGCTGCTGCACAGACGCCTGTCGGGACACCGGCGCGCTCATGAGCTGAGGTGCCCACCTGCCACACCGCGTCACGACGCCGGTCCCGCGACCGGCGTCGTCGTTTCCCGCCTCCTCTCTCATCCCCCACGGAGCCTGCATGAATCTGCTTTCCCGCCTGTCCCTGCTGTTGTTGATCCTGGTGCCACTTTCGGCCTGCGCCGCCGACAAGACGGCGCCGCCGGTCGAAGGCGAGGACTACACCCTGATCGACGGGGGCCAGCCGTACGCGCCGCTGGCCGGCAAGGTCGAAGTGGTGGAAGTGTTCGGCTACACCTGCCCGCATTGCGCGCACTTCGAGCCGACGCTGGAAGTCTGGGCGGCCAAGCAGCCGTCCTACGTGCGTTTCACCCCGGTGCCGGCAGCCTTCGGCGGGTTCTGGGATGCGTTTGCGCGCGCCTACTTCGCCGCCGACATCCTCGGCGTGGCCAAGCGCAGCCACCGCGCCATGTTCGATGCCATCCACGAAAAGCAGAGCGTACCGACCCAGAACGTGGCGCCGGAAGAACTGGCTGCGTTCTATGCCGACTACGGCGTGCCGCAGCAGCGCTTCGTCGACACCTTCAAGAGCGCGGCGGTGGACGCCAAACTCAAGGCCGCGCGCGAGTTCGCACAGCGCAGCAAGCTGCCCGGCACCCCGGCCATCATCGTCAACGGGCGTTACCTGATCGGCGCGCGCAATTACCCGGACATGCTGCGCGTGGCCGACTACCTCATCGCCCGCGAACACGCCGGCCCTGCCAAGCGCTGAACCGCGTAACCGCCACCGACGGCCGCCGTGGCATCATGCGCCCCGCGGCCGTCCGGCCCTTTCCTCGCCCCACGCTGGAGATCCAATCCGATGAAGACCCGCTTCGCCCTGACGCTGATGGCGCTGCTGCCGATCCTGGTCGCCTGCAAGGCCCAGGACGGCTCGTCCGACACCGCACCTGCCGCCACCACGCCGGCTGCCGAAGCGGCGCCTGCGCCGGCCGCTACCACTCCGGCCGCCGACCCCGCCGCACCGCCTGCGGTTGGCGAGAGCGCCACCACCCCGCCCGCTGCCGCCCCCAGCGCCGCTCCGCGCGCACCGAACGGCCCCGAGCCGATCGCCGGTACCGACTATGTGGACATCCCGGCAGGCCAGCCGTACCAGCAGGCCGCCGGCAAGATCGAAGTGGCCGAGATCTTTGGCTATGTCTGCCCCGCCTGCAACGCGTTCCAGCCGCTGGTCGGTCCATGGAAGGCCGGCCTGCCGTCGGACGTGCATTTCGTCTACGTGCCGGCGATGTTCGGTGGCCCCTGGGATGACTATGCGCGTGCCTTCTATGCCGCCGAGACCCTGGGCGTGCAGGAAAAGACCCACGAGGCGCTGTACAAGGCCATCCACGTCGACCAGACCCTCAAGGGCGAGCGCGGCAAGGACTCGGTGCAGGACATCGCCGCGTTCTACGCCAAGTACGGCGTTGACTCCAAGACCTTCATCGACACCATGAGCAGCTTCGGTGTGTCGGCCAAGACCAACCGCGCCAAGCAGTTCGCCACCCGTAGCCAGATCACCGGCACGCCGTCGCTGATCGTCAACGGCAAGTACCTGGTCAAGGGCAAGAGCTTCCCGGACATGCTGCGCATCGCCGATCACCTGATCGCGCGCGAACGCGCCACCCTGGCCAAGTGAGCCGGGCGACCGCCGCATCGTGAACGCTTCGGACTCGCGCACCCTGCGGGTGCTGACCGCCAATATCCAGGCCGGCTCCAGCACTCGCCGTTACAGCGATTACGTGACCCGCAGCTGGTCGCATGCGTTGCCGCTAGGCGCAAAGCGCACCAGCCTGGACAGCATCGCCAAGCTGGCCGGCGACCGCGACATCGTCGGCCTGCAGGAAGCCGACCCGGGCAGCCTGCGCTCGGGCTTCACCAACCAGACCCACTATCTGGCCGAACGTGCCGGCTTCCACTACTGGAGCCACCAACCCAACCGCCGCATGGGCGGGGTGGCCTCCAGCGCCAACGGCTTGCTGAGCAAGCTGGAACCGCTGGAAGTCCAGGACCACGCCCTGCCCGGCCGCATCGGCGGACGCGGCATCCTGCTTGCCAAGTTCGGGCAGGGTCGCGATGGGCTGGCGGTAGCGGTGGCGCATCTGTCGCTGGGCGCCAATTCGCGCATGTCCCAGTTGGCCTTCATCGCCGAGCTGCTCTCCGAGCATCCCAACGCGATGCTGATGGGCGACTTCAACTGCGTGGCCGACCGGCCGGAAATGCAGGCCTTGTATCGGCATACGCGATTGCAGCCGCCGAGCTGCGTGGTGCATACCTTCCCGAGCTGGCGCCCGGACCGGGCGATCGACCATATCCTGGTCAGCGACAGCCTAGCGATCGAGCACACCGAAGCGATTCCTGCCGCGTTCTCCGATCACCTGGCAGTGGGCATGGATATCCGCGTTCCGCTGCAGTTGCTGCGCTAGCGCACGCAAAGTGCCCACGGGTTCGCACTGGCGAACTCGACCGACGACACCCCCTAAACACCGCCTGTGCGATAACGCAGGCGGTTTTTCGTTGGGAGCACGTCACGTGATACGCATCGTATGAGTGCGTCGGTATGAGTGCAGTCGAGCCGCAGCCGTTGCCGGTGCGCACCTTGCGGCCGGTGTTCGTGCTGGCCGCGACGGTGGTGTGCACATTCGCCTTGCTGGTTGCGCTGTTTCCGCTGGACGCCGGCCGCGTGTTGCTGGATGCGCAGACCTGGGCCTCGCGCAACGTCGGCTGGTACTACCTGCTGGCAATGACGGTGTATCTGGTGTTCGTGCTCGGCGTGGCGTTGTCCAGCTACGGCAACATCAAGCTCGGCGCCGATCACGACGAACCGGAATTCAGCTATCTCTCCTGGGCCGGCATGCTGTTCGCCGCCGGCATCAGCATCACGCTGTTCTTCTTCTGCGTTTCCGAACCGCTCACCCATTATCTGCAGCCGCCACAAGGCGGCACCGGCAGCGGCGAAGCGTCGGCACGGCAGGCCATGCAGTTGCTGTTTCTGCACTGGGGCCTGCATGGCTGGGGCGTGTTCGCGTTGGCGGCGATGGCGCTGGCGTATTTCGCCTTCCGTCATAACCTGCCGCTGGCATTGCGCTCGGCGCTGTATCCACTGATCGGCAAGCGCATCAACGGGCCGATCGGTTACACCGTGGATGCGCTGGGCATCGTGGCGACGGTGTTCGGCATCGGTGCGGACATGGGCTTTGGCGTGCTGCATCTCAATGCCGGGCTGAGCACCTTGTTCGATGTGCCGCATACGCACTGGGTGCAGGTCGCGTTGATCGTGGCGATGATGGGCGCAGCCATCGTGGTGGCGGTATCGGGCGTGGAAAAAGGCGTGCGCTGGATGTCGGACATCAACATGTTGCTGGCGATCGCGCTGCTGCTGTTCATGCTGTTTGCCGGCCCGACGCAATACCTGCTCAATGCCTTGATGCAGAACCTGGGCGACTACCTGGGCAGCGTGGTCGGCAAGAGTTTCGACGTCTACGCCTATGGCGGACGCGCGGACTGGCTGGGCAACTGGACGGTGTTCTACTGGGCCTGGTGGATCGGCTGGGCGCCGTTCGTCGGCCTGTTCATTGCGCGCATCTCGCGCGGGCGCACCATTCGCGAATTCGTGCTGGGCGTTTTGTTGATCCCACTGGGATTCACCCTGGCGTGGCTGTCGATCTTCGGCAACAGCGCGCTGGATCAGTTGCTGCATCATGGCCAGGGCGCATTGGCGCAACAGGCCATCGATGCGCCACAGACGGTGCTGTACTCGCTGCTGCAAAGCTATCCGTGGAGCCGCACGGTGATCACGGTGACGGTGGCGATCAGCTTCGTGTTCTTTGTCACCTCGGCCGATTCCGGCACCGTGGTGCTGTCCACGCTGTCCTCGCACGGCGGCGAGCCGCACGACGACGGCCCGCGCTGGCTGCGCGTGTTCTGGGGCGTACTCACTGCCGTGGTCACTGCAGGTCTATTGCTGGCCGGTAGCATGGACGCGCTGAAATCGGCGGTGGTGCTGGCATCGCTGCCGTTCTCCGCGGTGTTGCTGCTGATGGCATGGGGCCTGTCGCGCGCGCTGAGCGAGGAATCGCAGCGCAAGCGCGCACAGCTCCATAGCCCCAGTCCGTTGATCGGGCAGTCGCGTCATCATGGCGGCTGGCGCCAGCGGCTGGGCCAGGCGATGCACTTCCCGGCGCGCGACGAGGTCTACCGCTTCATGTACGACCAGGTGCGTCCGGCGATCGAAGCGGTGACCGCGCAGCTGCAGGAAGAAGGCTGGAAGGTCAGCAGCCGGATCGACGACGGCGACATGGAAATCAGCGTCGACCACGGCGAACAGCAAGGCTTCCGCTACCAGGTGGTGATGCGCGGGTACCTCACCCCGTCGTTCGTGGCGCAACGCTTCCGCAACCAACGTTACTACCGCGCCGAAGTCTATCTGTACGAGGGCAGCCAGGACTACGACCTGGTTGGCTACAGCCGCGAACAGATCATCAACGACATCATCGATCAATACGAGCGTCACCTGCAGTTTCTGCACCTCACGCGCTGAGCTGCGTCGCTGCGGCGACCGTCCCAAGGAGGTTTGTCATGCCACGTTTCCCCGACCAGCTGCTGTACATCGGCGGCCGTTATGTTCCCGCCCGCGGCGGCCACACATTCGAAGTCGTCAATCCCGCGACCGGCGAGGTGCTGGCCAACGTGCACAACGCTGGTGCCGACGATCTGGACGCTGCGGTCGATAGCGCCAAGGCCGGCCAACGCGTGTGGGCCGCGCTCACGACGGTGGAGCGCTCGCGTATCCTGCTGCGCGCGGTGGCGCTGCTGCGCGAGCGCAACGATGCGCTGGCCGAGCTGGAGACGCTCAACACCGGCAAGCCGCTGAGCGAAACCCGCAGTGTGGACATCGTCACCGGTGCCGACGTGCTGGAGTACTACGCCGGCGTGTCGCAGGCATTGCAAGGCGTACAGGTGCCCTTGCGCGAGGGGAGCTTTTTCTACACGCGGCACGAGCCGCTGGGCGTTGTCGGCGCCATCGGCGCGTGGAATTACCCGATCCAGATCGCATTGTGGAAGGCCGCACCGGCACTGGCCGCGGGCAACGCGATGATCTTCAAGCCCAGCGAAGTCACTCCGCTCACTGCACTCAAGCTGGCGGAGCTGTTCACCGAAGCCGGCCTGCCCAATGGCGTATTCAACGTACTGCCAGGCGATGGCGCCAGCGTGGGCACCGCGCTGACCGAGCACCCGCAAATCGAAAAGATCAGCTTTACCGGCGGCACCGCCACCGGGCGCAAGGTGATGGCCAGCGCATCGAGTTCGTCGTTGAAAGACGTGACCATGGAGCTGGGCGGCAAATCCCCGCTGATCGTCTGTGCCGATGCCGATCTGGATCTGGCTGCCGACATCGCGATGATGGCCAACTTCTACAGCTCCGGCCAGGTGTGCACCAATGGTACCCGGGTGTTCGTGCCGCGTGCGTTGCGCACCGCCTTCGAAGCGCGGCTGCTGGCACGCGTGCAACGCATCCACATCGGCGACCCGCTCGACGAACGCACCACCTTCGGCCCGATGGTCAGCGCCGCGCACATGCAGCGCGTGCTGGACTACATCGAACAAGGCAAGGCCGAGGGCGCGCGCCTGCTGTGCGGCGGCGAGCGCCTGCGCGACGGCGCCTTGGCGCAAGGTTGCTACGTGGCGCCGACGATCTTCAGCGATTGCAGCGACGTGATGACGATCGTGCGCGAGGAGATCTTCGGGCCGGTGCTGAGCCTGCTCCCCTACGACGACGAAGACGAAGCGGTGACGCGCGCCAATGCCACCACCTACGGGTTGGCGGCCGGTGTGGTCACGCCCGATCTGGCGCGTGCGCACCGGCTGATCCATCGCCTGGAAGCGGGCATCTGCTGGATCAACACCTGGGGCGAGTCACCCGCACCGATGCCGGTAGGCGGTTACAAGCAGTCCGGCGTGGGTCGCGAGAATGGCCTGGCCACCCTGCAGGCGTATACGCGCACCAAGTCGGTCCAGGTCGAGCTGGAACGCTACGCATCGGTGTTTTGAGCGGCCGACGCTGCAACGCACGCCATCGCTGGATGCGTGCGTTGCGCCCAACACACGCGCTGCGCGCACCACCACATTGCCGCGCCCAGAACAGCGACGACGCAGTGCCTTGACTGCCGCTGCACCGCACACGCATCAGGAGACCACCATGCAACGCGAATACGACTACATCATCATCGGCGCCGGTTCGGCAGGCAACGTGCTGGCCGCACGTCTGACCGAAGACCCGGGCGTGACGGTGCTCCTGCTCGAAGCGGGCGGGCCGGACTACCGGCTGGACTTCCGCACCCAGATGCCGGCCGCGCTGGCGTTTCCGCTGCAGGGCCGCCGCTACAACTGGGCCTATGAAACCGAACCGGAGCCGCATATGGACAACCGGCGCATGGAGTGCGGGCGCGGCAAGGGCCTGGGTGGTTCGTCGCTGATCAACGGCATGTGCTACATCCGCGGCAACGCGCTCGATTTCGATCACTGGGCCAAACGCCCGGGGTTGGAGGACTGGAGCTACCGCGATGTGCTGCCGTACTTTCGCAAGGCCGAAACGCGCGACATCGGCGCCAACGATTACCACGGCGGCGAAGGCCCGGTCAGCGTTGCCACGCCGAAGAACGACAACAACGTGCTGTTCCATGCCATGGTCGATGCCGGCGTGCAGGCTGGCTACCCGCGCACCGACGATCTCAACGGCTACCAGCAGGAAGGTTTCGGGCCGATGGACCGCACCGTGACCCCACGCGGACGCCGCGCCAGTACCGCGCGCGGCTATCTCGACATGGCCAGGCCGCGCGATGGCCTGCATATCGTCACCCATGCAACCACGGACCGCATCCTGTTTGCCGGCAAGCGCGCGATCGGCGTGCATTACCTGGTCGGCAACAGCAGCGAAGGCATCGATGCGCACGCGCGCCGCGAAGTGCTGGTATGTGCGGGCGCCATCGCCTCACCGCAGCTGTTGCAGCGCTCCGGTGTCGGCGCGCCCGATCTGCTGCGTGCACTCGATGTCCAACTGGTCCACGACCTGCCCGGCGTCGGCCAGAACCTGCAGGATCATCTGGAGGTCTACATCCAGTACGCGTGCACCAAGCCGGTCTCGTTGTACCCCGCGCTGCAGTGGTGGAACCAGCCTGCGATTGGCGCCGAGTGGCTGTTCGCCGGCACCGGCACCGGTGCCAGCAACCAGTTCGAAGCCGGCGGTTTCATCCGCACGCGCGACGAGTTCGACTGGCCCAACATCCAGTACCACTTCCTGCCGGTGGCGATCAATTACAACGGTAGCAATGCGGTGAAGGAACACGGGTTTCAGGCGCATGTGGGCTCGATGCGCACGCCCAGCCGCGGGCGCGTGCATGCCACCTCGCGCGACCCGCACCAGCATCCGTCCATCCTCTTCAACTACCAGTCCACCGATCAGGACTGGCAGGAATTCCGCGATGCGATCCGCATCACCCGCGAGATCATCGCCCAGCCCGCACTCGATGCGTATCGCGGACGCGAGATCAGCCCGAGCGCAGACTGCAAGACCGACGCCGAGCTGGACGCCTTCGTGCGTGCGCGGGCGGAGACGGCGTATCACCCGTCGTGCTCGTGTGCGATGGGCACCGACGACATGGCCGTGGTGGATGGCCAGGGCCGCGTGCACGGCATGGAAGGCCTGCGCGTCATCGACGCCTCGATCATGCCGCGCATCATCACCGGCAACCTCAATGCCACCACCATCATGATTGCCGAGAAGATCGCCGACCGTATGCGGGGACGGACACCGTTGCCGCGCAGCACTGCCGATTACTACATCGCCAGCGATGCACCCGTGCGCCGGTAACGATCGGCAACGAGTGAGGCCCGTGGATGCGCGACGCACTAACCCGTCGCGCATCCGTCGCAGCCCATCGCAAGGCGCTGCGCCTTCGTCGAAAGATGCGCCTTGCCGTTACGTGCCAGCCGCACTGTCCCGCCGCACGACAGCCCCTGCCGCGCGGCACCGTCGCCCGCACGCGTGGGATATGCTTTGCGCATGAACTCGGACATCCACCCGGAAGCCGCCATCGCGCCCGGCTATCTGGCCAACCATGCCGCGCGCGTCTTCAATCGCAGTGTCGACGCCCGCCTGCGCGAACACGGGCTGACCCTTGCGCTGATTGCACCGTTGCTGCTGCTGTCGTGGAAAGGCCCGATGCTGCAGCGGGATCTGGTGCGCCACTCCGCAGTGAAACAGCCTGCCATGGCCGCGCTGCTGGACAAGCTCGAAGCGATGGCGCTGATTGCGCGCGAGGCGACGTCCAACGACAAACGCGCCGCCACCGTGCGGTTGACTGATGCCGGCAAAGACGCAGCCGCCGCCGGGCGCACTGCGCTGCTCCACTTCAATGCAGTCGGCGTCTCGGGATTTTCCAGCGAAGAAGCCGGGCTGCTGACGGTCCTGCTTGGCCGGCTGATCGCCAACCTGGAATCCGCCGCAGGCGAATAGCATCACGCATGATATTTAAGTATCATGCGTGATATACATTCACTGCAGGAGCGGCATCATGTCCCCCCGGATTCTCATCAGTGGCGCAAGCGTCGCCGGGACCACTGCAGCATGGTGGCTTGACGCCTACGGAGTCGAAGCCGAGGTCGTCGAACGCGCGCCGGCGTTTCGTGACGGCGGCCAGAACGTCGACGTGCGCGGCAGCGCCCGCGAAGTGCTGCGCCGCATGGGACTGGAAGCACGCGCATTCGAACGCAGCACCAAGGAGCTCGGCACCGATTGGGTGAGCGAAGACAATCGCGTCATTGCGCGCTTCAAGGCAGACGAGTCCGACACCGACAGCGGGCCTACCGCCGACCTGGAAATCCGTCGCGGCGACCTTGCGCGCATCCTGTACGACGCCACCCGCGAGCGCGTGCCCTATCGCTTCGGCGACAGCATTCGCGAGGTTGTCCAGGACAAGGAGGGCGTGGACGTCACCTTCCACAGCGGCCGATCCGCACGCTACGACGCTGTCGTGGTCGCCGAAGGCGTTGGCGCGCAGACGCGTGAGCTGGTGTTTCCCGGCGAGAACGTGCCGTACTGGATGGACATGACCATCGCGTACTTCAGCATCCCCCAACTCCCGCACGACAGTGCGTATGCCAGGCAATACAACACGGTGGGCGGACGCGGCGCGACGTTGAAACCCGCGCTGGACGGCAAGCTGGGCGCCTATCTCGGCCTGCAGAAGCGGCCCGAGGGCGAGAACGCGTGGAGCCCGGAGCGGCAACGGCGCTACATGCAAGCGCAATTTGCCAACGACGGCTGGGAATTTCCGCGCATTCTCGACGTAATGAAGGATGTCGACGATTTCTACTTCGACGTGCTACGGCAGGTGCGCATGCCGCGATGGTCCGCCGGCCGGGTGGTGTTGACCGGCGACGCCGCATGGTGCCCCACATCTCTGTCGGGTATCGGCACGACGCTGGCGATGGTCGGCAGCTATGTACTGGCGGGCGAACTTGCGCAGGCCAGCGCGCCGACGCAGGCGTTTACGCACTACGAACGGATCATGCGCCCGTTCGTCAAAGAGGGGCAGAACGTCCCCAAGATCGTCCCGCGCCTGCTCTGGCCGCACTCCGCTGTCGGGCTGAGGCTGCTGCGCGGCGCGATGCGCCTGGCAGGCACCCCGTTTGTCCGACGCGTCATCAACAACAGCTTCGCGCGCGATTCCAACAGCATCGCCTTGCCAGACTATCGGCCGGTGCAGCCGCGCTGAAACGGTCGTTGTCGCCGATCGACGACAACGACGGCACGACAATGCGCCCGCGCTAAAGCGCACCGCTGCGATACGCAGACAACCGGCGGAGCATCCCTTGCCACGACCCTGCCTGATGCGACAACGACACCTCCGCAGCGCCGCAGTTACCCGATCGGCCTGCGTGGTTCTTGCTGAAGAACCACGCAGCGCCCGGCGCCTCTAGAACTTCAGATCCGCACGCACATACCAGAAACGCCCGCCGGGGACGTCGTAAGTGGAGGCGTCGTAGCCATTGAGTGAGCACGACAGGCAGATCGGGGGATCCTTGTCGAAGACGTTGTTCAAGCCGGCGTTGAGTTGCAGTCCCTTGAGCCAGTCGAAGCGGTATCCCACCTGCGCATCGTGATAGGTGATCGCATCCAGCCGATTTGTGCCGACCGACGGATCCGAGCACACCGCAAACTCCACCGCATCGCCGCACTGCTCGGTGAGCTTGGAGATGTGGCGCGCCGTCCACGATGCGGTCCAGTTGCCCAGCGACCAATCAAGGACGGCATTGCTGGTCCACTCGGGAATCGCACTGTCGACCACTTCGATCCCCGGCCCCTGTGGCTGCCGCTGCCCGGCTGCGCCCAGTGCTTCGTAACGGCCCACGAAGGTGTTCTGCCATGACAGCTTGAAGCGGCCGAATGCGCTTTCCGGCAGCGTCCAGAACAGGTCCACGTCCCAACCATCGGTCTTGATCGAGCCCAGGTTGGTCAGCCGGTTGTTGAAGGCGTTGATGCCGCCGGTGGACGCGCGCCCGATGCCGTCGCAATACAGCGCATCCAGTGTATCGACGCACAGATCCAGCTGCGTCTGCGCGTTGATGGCCTGGATCGCGCCATCGACGTGATGGCGATAGAACGTCACCTCCATGTCCAGCCGGTCGGACCAGCTGGCGTTGCTGGCAAAGCCCGGGCTGAACACAAAGCCGGCGCTAAAGCTGCGCGAGCGCTCCGGATCCAGTTGCTCGTTGCCGCCGGTGGTGACCGAAATCTGCTGGTTGGCCTGCTGGTAACCGCCCGGCACGCCCAGTGCCGCGCAGTTGGCCGCACTGCCGCGCGGCGCGGTACCGCCCAGGCCGATCGAGCACGGATCCGATAGCTGCAGGTCGGCGCGCGCAGCCGAACCGAACAGTTCGCCGATGGTCGGCGCACGGAAACCTTCGGCGTAGCTGGTCCGCAACACCAGCTCATCGGTGACCTGCCAGCGCAGGCCGTACTTGGGCGTGAATTCACCGCCGAAGGTGGAGTAATCCGAGTAGCGGCCGGCGATGTTCAGATCGAGCTTGTCGCCCAACGACGAGTTGGCGAAGATCGGGATGTTCAGCTCGAGATACGCCTCGTTGACGTCGTAGCTACCGGAGGTCGGCAACGACGGCACGCCGTTGTAGCGGCCGGCCACGGTGAGCGGATCGGGCTGATACGAGCCTTCGTACTTGCGGTATTCGTAGCCGCCGGCAAACGATACCGCGCCGCCCGGCAGCTGGAACAATTCGCTGCTGAGGTTGGCGGTGAACAGGCTCAACTCGTTCTGGCTGCGATCGCGCACCACCGGCTGGATCCAGCGCAACATCTCCGGGGTGATGCTGCCGGCGCCGCTGAAGATATCCAGCGGCACGCAGCCGGCCACCGCCGCGCACGCGGCCGGGTCGCCCAAGGCCAGATTGATGTTGAACAGGTTGTAGCTGCCGTAGTTGGTCTGCTCGGCCTTGTTTTTGCTGTACATGCCGTTGACATCCCAATACCAGGTGCGCGCGGCCGCTTCGAACGTCCCTACCAGCCCGGTGCCGACGTACTGCGTATCCACCTGCTGTTCGTAGCGACGCGGCCCGCCTTCCACCGGACGCCGGCCGATCTGGATCAGGTTGGTGGCCGAGTTCAGATCGAACCCAAACGGATTGAACGGATTCAAGCCGGAAATCACGATGTTGTCGGCGAGCGGATTGCCGGTACCGGCATCGGGGCCGAGAAAGATCGGCTCCGGCGCGGCCTGGTTGGTCGACTCGCGGCGATTGCCCAATGCCTTGACGTACCACTGCACGTCGTCGTTGAAGTAATAGCGGAACTGCGCAAACACGCCCTTGCGCTCGGACGGTGTCAGCAACAGGTTCTGCTCGGCGAAGTTGTAACGGTCTGCGGTGCCGAAGCAGTGATAGTCGTCGCCGCGTGTGCACCCAGCGCTGCCGTCGTATTGCGGCGTGCCCACGCCTGCATTGGGCGTGAGGTTCTGGCGCGCGCCGGTGTTCGGGTCGACGAACTGAAAGCGCCCATCCGGCGTGGCCGAGCTGCCGAAGGTCAGCCCGGTGCCCGGGATCGGAAAGCGCGCCTGCGCACGGTCGCGCGCATAGATCGGGTCCTGTTTGACGTAGCTGGCGCCCAGAAACAGGCTGAAATCCTCGCCGCTGGTGCCCCAGGCCAGGTCCACGCCCTGGTTGGCGCCATCGCCCTTGCCGTATTGGCCATAGTTGAGCGTGACCTGCGCGCCGTCGAAGCTGCGCCGGGTGATGATGTTGACCACGCCGGCAATCGCATCGGAGCCGTATAACGACGAAGCGCCGTCTTCGAGCACTTCGATGCGTTCGACGATCGCCAGCGGGATGGTGTTGAGGTCGGTCGACGAGCCCACGCCCGAGGCGGACGACTCGTTGACCCAGCGGATGCCATCGACCAGCACCAGCACGCGCTTGGAGCCCAGGTGGCGCAGATCCACCTGCGCCGAACCCGCCCCCACGCCGCTGCCGTCGGGCGGAAAGCCGAAATTGCCGGACGAATTGAACTTGGCATTGAGCGCCGAACCGGACGCGGTGAGCTCCTGCAGCACTTCGCCGATCGAGGTCAGGCCGGTACGTTCGATATCTGCGCGGTTGAGCGTCTGGATCGGCACCTGACCTTGCAGCTCCGCGGTCTTGATGCGGGTGCCGGTGACTTGCACGCTATCGAGCGTACGCGTGCCGGGGGCGTCGGGCTGTTGCGCCCAGGCCAGTGTGGGGATCAGACACAACGACAGCTGCACGGCCAGGCATGACCGAGACGGGGCAATCAGACGCTTCATCCTTTCTCTCTCCAGAAGGATCTTTGAGTGTCCGCACGCCCCCGTGCCCTGCGGTCCATCCCGAGTTGTAAACGAAACCTTAACGCGTCGCAATCTGGCGATGCAGCACTGCGATGTGCGTCGCAGTGGGTGGTGTCTGCGCTGATGCCGACACCCGGAGCATAAGCGCATCGTCCAGACGGTCGTCGCCGGGTGGCGTCGATGTGCCGCACGCTGCCGGGTGCGATGCGTGTTCACTCAAGCGCTCAGGCGTGCTTCGGTATAGTCGCGCGATGACTTATTTCCCGCGTCTTGCCACTGTTTTCGTCGGCCTGTTGTGCCTTGGCAGCACTGCGCTGCATGCGCAAAGCCTGGATCCGCAATTGACTGCCATGCGCGATGCGATCGCTGCCGCAGAACGCGGCCAGTCCGATCCCGCCCAGCTCTCTGCATTGAGCCGCCATCCGCTGTATGGCTGGCTGGAATTCGCCACGCTCAAGCGCAACATCGACAATGTCTCCAACGCGCAGGCGCAGGGATTTTTGCAGCGTTACGCCGGCCAGCCGGTGGCCGAAAGCTTCCGCAGCGCCTGGTTGCCGGCGGTCGCGCGCCGCCAGGACTGGAGCACCTTGCTGGCCAACTGGAAGACCACCGACAACCTGGGCCTGCGCTGCGCACAGCTGACCGCGCGCCAGGCTACCGGCAAGCTGGACGCACAGTGGAGCCGCGATGCGTTGACGTTGTGGCGTAACGGCAAGGCCCTGCCCGATGCCTGCGAGCCGGTGGTGGCGGGGCTGGAGTCGCGCGGCGAACTCACCCCGGCACTGCGCTGGGAGCGGGTGGAAGCCGCTGCCGATGCGCAGCTGCCTGCAGTGATGCGTGCGGCGGCGCGCGGCTTGCCGGCGGCCGATCTGGCACTGGCCACCGATTACGCCGCCTTTCTCGACAAGGTCCACCCGCGTGCATTGGGTTGGCCCAAGACCGAGCGCAGCCGCCGCATCGCCGTCGATGGCCTGGCCAAGCTGGCCAAGACCGACCCGGACGCCGCCGAGCAACAGCTGCCGCAGTTCGCCAGCGCGCTGGGCTTGAGCGAGGCGCAACGCGGGCAGGTGCTGTATCAGATCGCGTTGTGGACGGTGGCGTCCTACCTGCCGGATTCGGCCCGCCGGCTCAACGCGGTGCCCGATGCAGCCTACGACGAGCGCCTGCACGAATGGCGCGCGCGCGAGGCGATGTCGCGCGGCGATTGGCCTGCGGCATTGGCCGCCATCCGCAGAATGCCTGCCAGCCAGCGCGCCGATTCGCGCTGGCAGTATTTCGAAGCGCGCCTCACCGAAAAGACCGGTTCGGCGGCGGCCGCACAACCGCTGTATCGCGCCGCTGCGCAGTCGCCGACCTTCCACGGCTTCCTGGCCGCCGACCGCCTGCAGCAGCCGTATCGGCTATGCCCGTGGGAGCCCAAGGACAGCCCGCAGGCAAAGGCCGCAGTAGCGCGCGACCCGGCATTGACCCGTGCGATTGCGTTGTTCCAGATCGATCGCCCCGGTTGGGCCGTGGCCGAATGGAACGATGCCGCCAGCCGCTTCGACGACACCCAGCGCCGCCTGGCAGTGGGAGTGGCCAGCGACAACGGCTGGTTCGACCGCGCGGTGTTTGCGCTCGGCAAACAGCCGGACGAGCAACGACTGTATTCGTTGCGTTTCCCGTTGCATCACGATGACAGCATTCGCCGCGAAGCCGCCAAGAATGCCATCGACCCTGCATGGGTCGCCGCAGAGATTCGTGCCGAAAGCATCTTCAATCCGCGTGCGCGGTCGCCTGCCAACGCCATGGGCTTGATGCAGGTATTGCCCGGCACCGGCGCGGCGGTCGCCAAGGGCATCGCCCTGCCCGGCTACGCAGGCGCCGCCAGCCTGTACGAGCCGGACACCAACATCGCCATCGGCACCGCGTACCTGCGCCAGTTGCTCAACACCTACGGCCTGCCCTATCTCACCATCGCCGCCTACAACGCCGGCCCCGGCCCGACCGGCCGCTGGCAATCGCAACGGCCGGGCTTCGATCCGGACTTCTGGATCGAGACCATCAGCTACAAGGAAACCCGCGAGTACGTTGCGCGTGTGCTGGCTTTCAGCGTGATCTACGACTGGCGCCTCAACGGCGACATGCTGCCGCTGAGCGACCGGCTGATGGGCAAGCTGGTGGACAAGCGCCAGAAACCGGTGTGCACGCCTGGCCAGAGCGCGAGCAACGCAGCGCAGGACTGAGCGCACTTGCGCCGACGGGCATGGCCGCGCGGCCCAACGGTCGCGTTTGTGCCAGTGCGTTGTTCGACGCGAACTTTGCTTCATCGACGTGCGATACCGCGCCGCTTGCAGGACACGTGGCGATTGCATCGTTTGAAGCGCACTGGCGTTGCGTGCTGGCCTCGTCGACTGTTCTCAAGCGGGCATCCACGGTAACCGGGCAAACGCACAACGCCCGCATCGCTGCGGGCGTTGTGTGATGGTCTGCAGCGCTGCAACCATCGCAGCGCTGCATCGCGCGTTACAGCTTGCCGGCGCCGGCCTTGGCCTTGACGTCTGCAGCCACCTTGTTGGCAGACAGCAGGTTGTAGGTGTAAGGCGGTTTCCAGCCGATGTTGCTGTTCCAGGAGCAGCTCAAGGCCTTGCCATTGAGCAGCGAGCCCTGGTCGCGGTACACGCTGCCCTTGTAATCGGCAGCGATCTTGTCGCAGCTGCTCACGCCGCTGATATCGAAGGCATTGTTCTCGGAGAAGATCTTCGATTCCTTGCCTACGCCATGCGCGTGCGAGAACGGGTAGACCTTATTGCTGGTGCTGCCCACGTGGTAGTTGTTGTACAGATGCACCTGGCCGAAACGCACCCGCGGTGCACGTGCGGAAATGTTTTCGAACAAGGTGTTGTGGATGGTCACCTTGAGCTTGCCGCTGTCGGTGCTGGACGCGCTGTCGCTGGAACCGATCAGGCTGTTCTTCTCGTGCGACTTGAATGCCGAGTACGAGATGGTCACGAAGTTGGCGCCCTTCTTGACGTCCATCGCGCCATCGTGGTGCTGCTTGGGTCGGCCATTGGCGGTGCCGTTCTGATCGTCGGTGCGACGACCATCGGTAAAGGTCACGTGGTCCACCCAGACATTGGTGGCACCTTCCACGGTCAGGCCGTCGTACTCGGAATTCCAGTTGCCTTTGTCGCCATCGCCGGCATCCCACTTCGGTTCCGGATCCCACGGATTTTCGATGGTGAGGTTGCGCACGATGACGTCGTTGGCCTTGACGTAGAAATAGCCTTCGCGGATTTCTGCATTGGTACCGACGCCGATCAGCGTGGTCTTGGTCGGGATATCCAGACGCGCGCGCGTCTTCATGTCCGAGGTCTTGGTGTAGGCCTTGCCTTCGCTGATGTCGATGACACCCTTGACCTTGATGATGCGCCCGTTACTGCCCGCGCCGGCCTTCAGCGCAGCCTTCAATTGCGCTGCATTGGTGACGGTATAGATGTCCGCTGCAGAGGCTTTGGAACCGCCCTTTGTGCCGCCGTTCTGGGTGGCCCAGCCGGTGGTGGCAACTTCCAGCGCAGGGTCTGCTGCATAGGCGGTGGTCGACAACAACGCGGCGCTCAACATAACGCCCACAACGGTACGTCCCACAACAGTCGATGCGTTCGACATGGTGATGAAGTCTCTTGATTGAGTGATGCGTGACACGCCGCTGCGCGGCGTGCTCCCCGTGCGTTCGCCCAGGCCAACAGGCCAGTCCCCTAGCGAACCCGGCCGATGCTAATGCTTCTGTACATTATTTAAAAGTACATTTTCAACATGTTGCACCTGCGTTTCTGGAATGGCTACGCGCCACGCGCAGCGCACGTTGTCGTGCACTGCGCGTGGCAACGTTTTCAGCAAGTGCGATCGCTTACAGCTTGCCGGCGCCTGCTTTTGCCTTGACGTCCGCAGCCACCTTGTCGGCCGACAGCAGGCTGTAGGTGTAAGGCGGCGTCCAGCCGATGTTGCTGTTCCAGGAGCAGCTCAAGGCCTTGCCATTGAGCAGCGAGCCCTGGTCGCGATACACGCTGCCACCGTAGTCGGCGGCGATCTTGTCGCAGCTGCTCACGCCGCTGATGTCGAACACGTTGCGCTCGGAAAAGATCTTCGATTCCTTGCCCACGCCATGCGCGTGCGAGAACGGGTAGACCTTATTGCTGGTACTGCCCACGTGGTAGTTGTTGTACAGATGCACCTGGCCGAAACGCACACGCGGTGCACGTGCGGAGATGTTCTCGAACAAGGTGTTGTGGATGGTCACCTTGAGCTTGCCGCTATCGGTGCTGGAGGCGCTGTCGCTGGAACCGATCAGGTCGTTCTTCTCGTGCGACTTGAACGCGGAGTAGGAAATGGTGACGAAGTTGGCGCCCTTCTTGACGTCCATCGCGCCATCGTGATGCTGCTTGGGTCGGCCATTGGCGGTGCCGTTCTGATCGTCGGTGCGGCGACCATCGGTAAAGGTCACGTGGTCCACCCAGACGTTGGTGGCGCCTTCCACGGTCAGGCCGTCGTACTCGGAATTCCAGTTGCCGGCGCTGCCGTCATCCGGATCCCAGACCGGCTCCGGGTCCCACGGATTTTCGATGGTGAGGTTGCGGATGATGACGTCGTTGGCCTTGACGTACATGTAGCCTTCGCGGATCTCGGCGTTGCTGGTGATGCCGATCAAGGTGGTCTTGGTCGGGATATCCAGACGCGCACGCGTCTTCATGTCCGAGGTCTTGGTGTACGGCTTGCCTTCGCTGACATCAATGATGCCGCTGATCTTGATGATGCGCCCGTTGCTGCCCACGCTGGCCTTCAGCGCGGCCTTCAGCTCGGCGGCATTCTTGACGGTATAGATGTTGGCAGCGGCGGCCTTGGAGCCGCCCTTGGTGCCGCCGTTCTGTGTCGCCCACCCAGTGGTGGCAACTTCCAGCGCTGGATCGGCGCTTGCAATGCCGGTGAGCAGCAACGACCCGACAAACAGCGACGCGGCGGCCGCCGTCGAAAATTTCGGCTTCATCTTGATGTCTCCCTCGAATGGGTTCGATACGCCGCGCGGCGGCGCATCCCTCGTCTAGCGACTGCGGAACGTACTTTTCATCTCTGTAATGTTCAGTTCCGCGACACGGATACTAGGAGCATCGCAATCGCTTGTATCTAGGCAATGCATCGATGTGCTCGCGCAGTCACGCAAACGGTTGCGAGACACCACAGAGAAGACAAAACGTTGTAATCAAGACATGCGGAGACAGCGCCAGGGACACTGCAGCGCAGCATGATGCGTGTCGCATTGCAGCTGGACATGCATCCGAGCCAGCGTGTTGCCGCGATCACATCTGCGCGCTTTTTTCCAGGCAAAAGCATCGGTTGCAACGTGCCGAGGCACGCGCGTGCGCGTTGCGCGCACGCTTGAGGCGTTCGATGCGAACGCACTGCATCTGGTCGAGACAAGTATGGAAACCGCGACGCGCCATGCGAGCAACCGGCACACGCAAAACCGCTGTGATGCTGCTGACCGGATGAAGCGCCTGGCACACGCGCGCTGCCTGCTACAAGCTGCCGTCAAGACAATGGGATCGACCACATCGCGCCGACCAACATCGCTGCCGCGTTGCCATGCACTCGGCAGAACATGCCAGCCGGCGTCGCTTTCGCATGCAACACCCAATACGTGTCCCAGACCCGTACGCGACTGACTGCAGCGGCCCAAGCCAAAGTGCCCTCAGGCAGGCGCGCACGTTTCATGCGCACGGCCGTCGGTATGCGCACCCGTCATGCGTGCGGTCGGCGCCTGCAATCGATTCGATGATGGGCAACCCGCCTAGGCGGGGCTGCTGCGTCGCTCAGGAAAACCCTTCGAAGAACAACTCGATCGCCATCACCAGCGCATCTTCGCGTCCGGTGTGGGAAGGGTAGTAGCGCGGGCGACGGCCGATCTCGTTGAAGCCTTCGGAGTGATACAGCGCAATCGCCGAAGGATTGGACGGACGCACCTCCAGAAATGCGCGCCGCGCGCCGCGGTCGCAGGCGCCCTTGATCAGTGCACGCAACAATGCGCGGCCATGTCCTTGCGACTGCGCTTCGGGCGCGATGCAGACGTTGAGGACATGCGCCTCGTCGGCGGCAACGCTGATGATGCCGTAGCCGATGACCTGGCCGCTCTGCTCCATCACCCAACCCGGGTAGCCCGCCTGCAGGCAATCGCGAAAGATGCTGCGCGTCCACGGAAACGGATAGGCACGTTGCTCGATCTCCATCACCACGTCCAGATCGCTTTCGCGCATGGCACGCAGCGCCGTGGGCAGCGGGGCGTTCATTGCGCTCACGCCGGGTCCTGCCGGCGACGCAGCGCGCGCAGCTGCGGCCACAGCGCGCGCTTGGCGGCCGGGTTGCCACGCAACTCGGCCAGTGGCCAGGAGGCCATCAAGGCTTGCGTCGACGGGTCGCCCGGGTCGCAACCGGACGCGCGCAGCAACGCCATCTGCAAGCGGTCGGGCAGACCAACGCGGCTGCGTCGTTGCGGTGCAGCCGCCGAACCTGTGCCGGGCACATGCGACTGCGCCGGCGCGGCGGGCGCAGTACGACGTGCCGGCGGTGCAGCTGCCGGAGCCGCCGGCGCGAGACGCGGCTCACGCACGGGTGCAGGCACCGGCGCGTGCTCTACGAGGTCAATCGGCGCAGGCGGCGCATCGGCGGTGTCGCGATCCAGATACACGGTGTGCCCCATCGCCTGCAGGCACGACACCTGCAGGTCCGACCACACCGGCTCGTGTGCAGACTCGCTCATGGGTGCAGGCTCATGGCAGCTCGGGCACGCGCCGCCAGCGCCGCCACAGCCACATCGCCGGGCCGGACAACGCGTACAGCACCCCGATCACCAGCAGCGACCGCGCCAGGTCGATCACCAGCAACGCGATCACCACCGTGGCGACCGCCAATGCCAGGAACGGCACACGGTCGGCACGCGGGCCACGCGCGCCGCCCTTGAAGCTCCAGAAGCGGATCCGGCTGACCATCAACAGCGCCGATACCACCGTGACCGCCAGCGCCACGTAGCGCAGCTGCTCGCCGTCGAAGCCCAGGCTGTCGTCGGCGAACGCCCATACGAAGGACATCATCAAGCCGGCCGCGGCCGGGCTGGCCAGACCGATGAACCAGCGCTTGTCGACCACGCCGACCTGGGTGTTGAAGCGCGCCAGCCGCAGCGCCGCGCAAGCGGCATACAAGAAGGCGGCCGACCAGCCGACCCGGCCCATCACGTTGCTGTCGTATTTCAGCGCCGACAGCGACCAGTGGTACATCACCAGCGCCGGGGCCATGCCGAAGCTGACCAGATCGGCCAGCGAGTCATACTGCACGCCGAATTCGCTGCTGGTGTTGGTCAGGCGCGCGACCCGGCCGTCCAGCCCGTCCATCACCGCCGCCACGAACACCGCCATCGCCGCCTGGACGAACTGACCATTGGCGGCGGCGATGATGGCGTAGAAACCGGAAAACAGCCCGGCGGTGGTGAACAGGTTCGGCAGCAGGTAAATCGTGCGCGAGCGCGGGGGCGGTCTCATTTCATCCATCCGGCAAGTGTAGGGCCTGAGGTCCGTCCGGCGGTAGCGCGCCCGCCCCGCCGCCGCGCGATCACTTGCCAGCGCGGGCCGTGGATGCTGCAATCGCGGGGGGAATCATCCAGGGGAAGCCACATGCACCTGTCGTCCGGGCTTTGCGCCCTGTTGCTGCTGCTCAGCGCCACTGCAGGCGCCACCGATCTGTATAAGTGGAAGGACGCCAAGGGCGTGACCCACTACACCGAAACCCCGCCGCCGACCGGCCAGCGCTACGAATCGCGTCGGATCGACGCCCGCAGCGGCACTGCGGCCATCGCCGCGCCAGAGGCTGCCACCCCGGAATCGGCGGACTGCCTCACCGCACGTCGCAACCTGGAACTGCTCAGCGGCAAGGGCGAGGTGACCATGGGCGCCGGCGACGGCAAGCCCGGCACCCCGCTGGACCCGGATGCCCGCGCCGCGCAGCGCAACCTGGCCGAAGCCGCCGCCAAGGCCTATTGCAAGCCGGCAACGACCGGCGGCCCGGCGAACTGAATCCAGCTAGCGCAGCGTGCGCGGCTGTCGGGATATTCGAGAGTGAGACAACGCACCGCACCATCGGCGCGTGGCATATCGAAGGCGACGCATCCACAGCCCCGGCACTGCGGCCGGGCTCACACGGCAGGCCGACGCTCCGGCGTCACCGCCGCCTGACCAGGCCAGCCGGAAGCCTGCCACTGCCGCTGCGCAGCGCCACGCAGCCACTGGCCGATGACCGGCAGGGCGCGACACTGGCAAACTATGGGCTTTCCGCCCAAGCGAAGCCCGATGCGTCTTTCCCAGTTTCACCTGCACACCACCAAGGAAACCCCGGCCGACGCCGAGCTGGTCAGCCACCGTCTGATGCTGCGCGCGGGCATGATCCGCAAGCTGGCCTCCGGGCTGTACACCTGGTCGCCGCTGGGCTTGCGCGTGCTGCGCAAGGTCGAGGCGATCGTGCGCGAGGAGATGAACCGCGCCGGGGCGGTGGAAGTGCTGTTCCCCACCATCCAGCCGCGCGAGCTCTGGGATGCCACCGGGCGTTGGGAAAAGTTCGGCGGGCAGTTGCTCAAGATCAGCGACCGCAAGCAGCAGGAGTTCTGCTACAGCCCCACCGCCGAAGAGGCCGCGGCCGACTTCGCGCGCCAGGAGATCAACAGCTACAAGCAGCTGCCGCTGAACTTCTACCAGATCCAGACCAAGTTCCGCGATGAGATCCGCCCGCGCTTCGGGGTGATGCGCGCGCGCGAGTTCCTGATGAAGGACGCCTACTCCTTCCATCTCACCGATGCGGACATGGCGCGCGAATACGACAACATGCGTGCGGCCTACACCCGCATCTTCACCCGCCTGGGTCTGGAGTTCCGCGCGGTGCAGGCCGACTCTGGCGCCATCGGTGGCGATGCGTCGCAGGAATTCCACGTCATCGCCGACTCCGGCGAAGACTCGCTGGCGTTCTCCACGGCCTCCGATTACGCCGCCAACGTGGAAACCGCCAGCGCCGCGCTGCCGGGTCCGCGTCCGGAAGCGGCTGAGGCCATGCGCCAGGTCGATACGCCCACCCAGAAGACCTGCGAAGACGTCGCCCAGCTGCTGGGCATCGCAATGCAGCGCACGGTCAAGTCGGTGGCGGTGATGACCGCCGCCGGCTTCGTGCTGGTGCTGGTTCGCGGCGATCACGCGGTCAACGAGATCAAGCTGGCCAAGGTGGCCGGCCTGGCCGACTACCGCCTGGCCAACGAGGCGGAAATCCGCGACCACCTCGGCTGCGAGCCGGGCTTCCTGGGGCCGGTGAACACCGCCCGCCCGGTGCGCGTGGTGGCCGATCGCGATGTCGCGGCCATGGCCGATTTCGTGGTCGGCGCCAACGTGGCCGGCGCCCACCTTGCCGGCGTCAACTGGGGCCGTGACCTGCCCGAGCCGGACACGGTGGCCGATGTGCGCAACGTCATCGACGGCGAACGCGCCGCCGATGGCGGCGAGCTGCGCCTGGCCCGCGGTATCGAGGTGGGGCACGTGTTCCAGCTCGGCAGCCAGTACGCACAGGCGCTGCAGGCCACCGTCATCGACGAAAGCGGCAAGGTCGCGGTGATGAAGATGGGCTGTTACGGCATCGGTATTTCGCGCATCGTGGCGGCGGCAATCGAACAGAACCATGATGACGCCGGCATCCTCTGGCCTGCCCCGATGGCACCGTGGCAGGTGGTGGTATGTGTGATCAACCCCAAGCAGGATGCCCAGGTGGTCGCCGCCGCCCAGGCATTGCTGGACGAATTGATCGCCGCCGGTCTCGACGCCGCATTGGACGATCGCGGCCTGCGTCCCGGCGCAATGTTTGCCGATATGGAACTATTGGGCATTCCGCATCGGGTGGTGGTCTCGGAACGTGGATTGGCAGCCGGCACATTTGAATATCGCGCCCGCACCGCCGAATCGGCGGAAAATCTGGATAAGGCCGGATTATTCTCCCGCCTGGGATGCTGATCAAACCGGGCAATCACGCTCCAATTGGATGAACACAAGGCGCCGATTTATTTCGGCGCATTTGTCATGCGGGTTTTCTGACATTATGATGGCGCCGCTGCCAAGGACCGGCATTCTTTCTCTCTCAATCTTCCGGAGTAGTGATGTCGATCGATCTTTCTGGCCTGTCGGCCAAGCAGCTGGGCGCCCTGATCAAAAATGCAAAGAAGCAGCAGACCGTGGTTGCCAAGCGCGCCCCGATCGCCAAGGTTCGCACGCAGCTGACCCGCGCGGCTAAAGCCCAGGGTTATTCCATCGAAGAATTGTTTGGTACCGCCGCCAGTGCCGGCCCGGGTCGTCCGGCCGCTGCCGGCAAGCCGGGTCCGCGCGCCGGCCGCAAGCTGGGCAAGGTTGCGCCGAAATACCGCAACCCGTCCAATGCCCAGGAAACCTGGACCGGCCGTGGCAAGCAGCCGCGCTGGCTGGCCGAACTGACCGCTGCTGGCAAGAAGGTGGAAGACTTCCTGATCAGCAAGGTCGGCGGCGCTGCAAAGAAGGCATCGGCAAAAAAGGCCGCGCCCCGCAAGACGGCCACCAAGCGCGCTGCCAAGAAGTCCAAGGCCGCTTGATCCAGTCCAATAAAAACGCCGGCATTGCCGGCGTTTTTATTGGGCGATTTTCTGGCAGCTCATAAATTCTTGCGCGCCGGAATCAGCAGGTTCCCAAACAGCAAACCAGCCATCAAAGCCATCACGATATTGGTGACCGCCAACAATGCGGCTTGTCCGACGCTGACATCCTGTTGCTGCACCAGGGTCAAAAATCCCCGCAGGCTCACGCTGCCGGGAACCAGCATGATGATGCCCGGCAATCGAATCAGCGCACCGGGTTTTTGCACCACCCGCCCAAACAGGTTCCCGGCGGCAGTCAACGCCATGGCCGAGGCAAATACTCCGGCCGGACCGCCCCAGGCATGCCCGGCATAACGCGCAATGACATAACCGGACATCGCTGCGGCCATGATCCATAAATAATCGCGCCGATTGGCCTTGAACAACACCGCAAACGCATAAGCGGCCACCAGCAACGAGGCCCATTCCACCCAGCCGGCTTGCGGACGCAAGGCAGCCACCTGGGGGTGAAGACCCATCAATTGGGTCAGCGTCACCGCAATCACCGCGCCCACCGTGAGCTTGAGCACCGTGGTCACCGCACCGGCCAGCCGCGCCGTGCCGGACACCCAGTGCTGGCTGGCCAGCTCGTTGAACGCATTGGTCAACGACATGCCCGGCAACAGCACCACCAGCGAGGCGATGATCACCGTGTTGAGATTCAGCGGCCCGACCAGCGAGGCCACCAGCGCGGCGACCACGCCAGCCAGCAGTCCGGCCAGCGCTTCGCCGGCCTCCTTGGTGGCGGGGCGTTTGTCGGTGTACTGGGTCAGCAGGCCGATCGACATGCCGATCGCGCCAGCGGTGGCGATATCCAGCCAGGGCAACTTCCACAACCCGGCCACGCCGGCCGCGGCCAGGCCGAAGGCCAGCACCTGCAAGGTCTTGCCGCGCCGGTCGACCTCACGATCCAGGCGGCGCAACGCGGTGTGGCCCTGCGCAATGCTCATGCGGCCGTTGGCCACGCTGTCGGCCACGTAGTCGGCCACGCTGAGCTTGTAGAGATCGTTCTCGCCCGGCGCCAGCCGGATCACGCGGGTGATGTCGCTGGACCCGATCGCCTTGGTCGGGTCGCTGAAGCTCAGGATGATGCCGGTGGGATTGGACCACGGCTCGCAATCCAGGCCCAGTTTCTGCGACAGACCCACCACCGCAGCCTCCAGGCGCTGCGCGGTGGTGCCATAGGAATGCAGGCGCCCGGCAATTTCCGACACGAAGGCGACGCGCTGGGCGTAGGTGGCGCTGGCGGACGGTAAGACAACGGTGGCAGCGGACATGCGTGGCGGGTCGGATCGGGAAAACGCCGTGCGGCGAGGCCGCCAGTGTATGCCGCAGCGCGCGTGGCCGGCGGCTCCGTCGGCGGCCGCACCGACATCGCTTCGGTCGCGTCCCCATCTTTCGCTCACACCGGCGCGGTATGCTGGCGCCACGGACAGGCCACCCATGATCAAACCGCAACCTCCACGCATCGAACAAGACTCGCAGGATCAGGCACAGGTCCGACTCTCCGGCAGTTGGGTCCTGGCGACCGCCCTGCCCCAGGCCGAACTGCTGCAAGCCGTGCCCGACGGGGTGCGTCGCATCGACGCGCGCGGCATCGGGCAACTGGATTCGGCCGGCGTGCTGCAGCTGCTGCGCTTTGCCGGCCGCCTGGGGCTGAAAGAAGACGCCATCGATTTCCGCGATGAACACCAGGCGCTGGTGTGCACCATCGAAGAACTCAACGACGAGCGCCCCAAGCCGAAGCGCGACTACGGCTTCGTCGCCGCGCTCGACCGCCTGGGCCGCACCACCCATGGCGTCGGCCAGGGCATCCTGGAACTGAACAGCTTTCTGGGCGAAAACATGGTCAAGATCGGGCGGCTGATCCACGAGCCGCGCCGCTTCCGCCTGACCTCCACCGTGCACCACATGGAGCAGGTCGGCCTGGATGCGGTGCCGCTGGTGGTGCTGCTGTCGTATCTGGTCGGCGCGGTGATCGCGTTTTTGGGCTCGACCATCCTGCGCGACTTCGGCGCGGAGATCTACGTGGTGGAGCTGGTGTCGATCGCCTTCCTGCGCGAGTTCGCCGTGCTGCTGACCGCCATCGTGCTGGCCGGGCGCACTGCCAGCGCGTTCACCGCGCAGATCGGGGCGATGAAGTCGCGCGAAGAGGTCGATGCCATCCGCACCCTCGGGCTGGACCCGATCGACCTGCTGGTGATTCCGCGCCTGCTGGCGCTGATCTTCACCCTGCCGCTGCTGACTTTCATCGCGATGATCGCCGGCCTGGCCGGGGGCGTCACCGTGGGCGCATTCGATCTGGATATCCCGCCGCAGATGTATCTGGCGCGCATGCACGACACCATCCAGTTGCGGCATTTCTTGGTCGGCTTGTCGAAGGCACCGTTGTTTGCGCTGGTGATCGGCCTGATCGGCTGCCTGGAAGGTTTGAAGGTCAGCGGCACCGCGCAGTCGGTGGGCGAGCGCACCACCTCCTCGGTGGTGCAGACGATTTCCTTGGTCATCATCCTCGATGCGATTGCGGCGTTGTGGTTCATGAAGATGGGGTGGTGATGAGGCGGGGATTCGACATTCGGGATTTGGGATTCGTGCAGAGCAGAAGCGAGGCGCTTGCACTGGTATTCGGGAGAGAAGTGCCTTGACCAATCCCGAATCCCCACTCCCCAATCCCGGCCCAGAGGCCGACGACGACCAGCTGGCGATTTCCGTGCGCGGGCTGACCAACCGCTTCGGCAGCCAGGTGGTGCACGAGGAACTCGATCTGGACGTGCGTCGCGGTGAGATCCTGGGCGTGGTCGGCGGCTCGGGCACCGGCAAGTCGGTGCTGATGCGCAGCATCCTGGGCCTGCGCGAGCCGGACGCCGGCAGCATCCAGGTATTGGGTGCAGACGCGCGCTCGGGCCGTTTCGCCGACCGCCAGCACATCACCCGCAATACCGGGGTGCTGTTTCAGGACGGCGCGCTGTTCTCGTCGATGACCGTCGGCGAAAACGTGCAGGTGCCGCTGAAGGAACATCACGGCGAGTTTCCCGAGCGCTGGTATTTCGAGCTGGCGCTGCTGAAGATCAAGCTGGCCGGCCTGCCGGCCGATGCGCTGGACAAGCTGCCCTCGCAATTGTCCGGCGGCATGCGCAAGCGCGCCGGCCTGGCGCGGGCGCTGGCGTTGGACCCGCCGCTGCTGTTTCTGGACGAGCCCACCGCCGGGCTGGACCCGATCGGCGCGGCCGCCTTCGACCGCCTGATCCGCACCCTGCAGCAGGCGCTGGGCCTGACCGTGTTCCTGATCACCCATGACCTGGATACGCTGTACGCCATCTGCGACCGCATCGCGGTGCTGGCCGATCGCAAGGTGATCGCCAACGCACCGCTGGCCGAGGTCGAGCAGATCGACCACCCCTGGATCCAGGAATATTTCCACGGTCCGCGTGCCCGCGCCGCGCGCGCGGCCAAGACCGACTCCACCGAGACCGCCTGAGCATGGAAACCAAAGCCAATTACGTCCTGATCGGCGCCTTCACCATCGTGGCAGGCCTGGCCTTGCTGCTGTTCGGGCTATGGGCCGCCAAGTACTCCTCCGACCGCACCTGGCAGCAGTACCGGGTGGTGTTCCGCGAGGCGGTGACCGGCCTGTCGGTCGGCAGCCCCGTGCAATACAACGGCATCGCGGTGGGCTCGATCACCGAGCTGACGCTGGCGCCGAACGACCCGCGCCAGGTGGTGGCGCATGTGCGGGTCAACTCCACCACGCCGATCAAGAGCGACACCCGCGCCAAGCTCGCCATCACCAGCCTGACCGGCCCGTCGATCATCCAGCTCTCCGGCGGCACGCCCGAGGCGCCGTCGCTGACCACCATCGACAAGAGCGATGCGCCGATCATCCAGACCACGCCCTCTGCATTGCAGAACATCACCGATACCGCCAACCGCATCGTCGAGCGCATGGACGAAATGCTCTCCGACAAGAACGTGGCCAGCATTTCGGCCACGCTGCAGAACCTGGAAAAGATCAGCGGCGGCATCGCCGACCGCGACGAAGGCATGCAGGCGCTGATCGTCAGCGCACGCGATGCCGCGCGCAATCTGGATACCACCCTGACCACCACCAATGGCACCATCAAGCGGCTGGACCAGAACCTGGTGCAGCAGCTGCCGGGCATCCTCAACAAACTGGACGCAACGCTGGTCAAGCTGGATTCGGCCGCCGGCAACGCCGACAACATCCTTGGCGAGAACCGTGCGGCCATCAACAGCTTCGCCAACGACGGCCTGGGCCAGCTCGGACCGACACTGACCGAATTGCGCGGCCTGATCCGCGACCTGCGCCGGGTCAGCGACAAACTGGACAACAACCCTGCGCGCTACCTGCTCGGTCGCGACGCACCCAAGGAGTTCGAACCGAAATGACTGCCATGCGCCTGTTGCGTCCCTTGCTGTGCGTCTCGCTGCTGGCGCTGGGCGGTTGCTCGGTCCTGACCGGTGGCGACCAGAAGCCGGCCACGATCTATGCCCCCACCGTGCGCGTCACGCCCAATCCCACCTGGCCGCAGGTGACCTGGCAGCTGGCGATCGCCAAGCCAAGCGCGGCCCGCATCGTCGACAGCCCGCGCATCAACGTGCGCCCGACCCCGGGCGAGTTGCAGGTCTACCACGGCGCCGGCTGGGCGCAACCGGCTACCGACATGCTGGAAGACAGCGTGGTGCGCGCGTTCGAAGACTCCGGCAAGATCGCCGCGGTTGCGCGCATCGGCGCCGGGATCCGCTCGGACTACAAGCTGGCGATCGACCTGCGCCGCTTCGAAGCCGATTACGCCGGCCAGTCGCTGCCCTCGGCCACGATCGAGCTCAACGCCAAGCTGCTGCATTCGGCAGATCAACGCGTGGCCGCCTCGCGCACCTTCCTGGTCGCACGCCCATCCAGCGGCACCGACACGGCTGCTGTGGCAGCGGCATTCGAACAGGCGATGACCCAGGTCACCACCGAGCTGGTCGGCTGGACCTTGGTCACCGGCCAGCAGGACAGCCAGAACCTGCCGCGCTCGTTGTAGGCGCGAACGGCAGACTCAGAGCAGCCAGGAAAACGTAGCCAGCGGCCGCCAGGTGGGCACGGACGGCGCGCAGGAGCCGGGGCATACGAGTGGTACATACCGGTTCCGAGCACCGGCCGCGCCCGCCTGGGGCTGCCGCAACGCGGCTGATCTGCTGCCTGACTGCAGGGCCCTTGCCCGCCCACCATCGCGGGACACGCTGCAAGTACGTCCTTGTAAGCTCTTACGCGGCATCCATGCCGCGTAAGGTCCCGTGACGGTGAGCGGGCAAGGGCCAGTCAAGATGGTCGGTGTGCAGGGTTTTCAGTAAAGCTGCCAGCCAACTATCTGGTGCGGTGTCCTCGCCGATTGCGGGACCGTTGGCGGAATGGATGCCGCCATCGAGCCCCCATGGACGGGTTAACGGCGTGTCCCGCGAGCGGCGAGGGCACCGCGCCTTCGATGCTGCGAGTTTGCTGCAGGGCCCTTGCCCGCCCACCGTCACGGGACACGCTGCAAGTACGTCCTTGTAAGCTCTTACGCGGCATCCATGCCGCGTAAGGTCCCGTGACGGTGGGCGGGCAAGGACCAGTCGAGATGGTCGGTTCGCAGGGTTTTCAGTAAAGCTGCCAGCCAACGGTCTGGTGCGGTGTCCTCGCCGGTTGCGGGGCCGTGTGGCGGCATGGATGCCGCCACCGAGCCTACATGGACGTACTTGCGGCGTGTCCCGCAAGCGGCGAGGGCACCGCGCCCTCGACCCACTCAGCGTTTGACATAAGCTTCTGACCGTATCAACCAAGATGCGACTAACAAAACCGCTGCGCCCCCGCCAGCCGAGCGCTCGCTACGTTTTGCTAGCCGCTCTTATCGCTGGGACACGCGCATCGCAATCTGACGAAAGGTCAGATTGATGCGCTCACCGACTGGCTTTACGGTGCGCGGCAAGGCGTGTTTGTAGTAACGCTGGGTATCGCCGCCCATCAGCAGCAGATCGCCGTGGCCCAGCTCCAGCGTCTGCTTCAACGCTGTATCGTCGCGATGCTTGAACGCAAACCGCCGCGTCGCGCCCAGGCTCAGCGATGCGATCACCGGCTGCGCGCCCAGCTCCGGCTCATCGTCACTGTGCCAGCCCATGGCATCGGCTCCGCTGCGGTAGCGGTTGACCAGCACGCTGTTGAACGGGCAGCCGGTTTCATCCTGCAGACGCGTACGCAAAGGCTGCAGCACCTCCAGCCACGGCTGCGGCGCAAACTGCGTGCCCGAGTAGCGATAGCTGGCATCGGCGTCGCCGATCCAGCTGCTCAGACGCGGCGAATCCACCACCCGCCCGAACATTCGGATGCGATGGACTTCCCACTGCACCTGGTCCAGCAGCGCCTGCATCAGCGCATCGGCATGCGCGGCCTGCAACCAGCCGCGACACCAGTGGATCTGAGCTTGCGGCAGTGCAACGCGTATTTTCATGCACAAACGCTAGCATGCGCGCGTCGGAGCGCACCGGCAGCGGCGGATGAATCGACGCGATTTGCCGCCATCACATGCAATCCCGGAAAATACGCCCCAGCCATCGAGCCAACGGGAGCGGAGCAATGTCGGAAGCGGGAATCGGCGCGCAAGCGTCAGAGACGGTCGAGCGCGACGTCATGGAATACGACGTCGTCACCGTCGGTGCCGGTCCGGCCGGGCTGTCGTTCGCGATCCGGCTCAAGCAGCTCAACCCCGAGTTGAGTGTGTGCGTGATCGAAAAATCCAGCACCATCGGCGCGCATATCCTGTCCGGCGCGGTGATCGAGCCTGGCCCGCTGGACGCGTTGCTGCCCGGCTGGCGCGACAACCCGCCACTGATCTGCGTGGCCGCCACCGACGACGAATTCTGGTTCCTCGGCAAGAACAGCGCGCGCAAGTTCCCGGTGGTGCCGCCGGGCATGCGCAACCACGGCAACTTCATCGTCAGCTTAGGGGCGATGTGCGCCTGGCTGGCGCCGCAGGCCGAAGCGCTTGGCGTGGAAATCTACCCGGGCTTTGCCGCCGCCGAGACGCTGCATGACGACAGCGGCCAGGTCATTGGCGTGCGCATCGGCGACATGGGTGTGGCCAAGGATGGTTCGCACAAGCCCGGCTATACGGCCGGCATCGATATCCGCGCCAAGGTCACCGTGCTGGCCGAAGGCGCGCGCGGGCATCTGACCAAGCGCCTGCTCACGCGCTTCGACCTTACCGCAGACAGCGACCCGCAGGGCTATTCGATCGGCATCAAGGAGTTGTGGCAGGTGCCCGAAGGCCGCGTCACGCCCGGCAAGATCGTGCACACCATCGGCTGGCCCGCCGACAATCGTACCTACGGCGGCAGCTTTCTGTATCACCTGGACAACAACCAGATCGCGCTCGGCTACGTCAGCGGGCTGGACTACAGCGACCCGAAATACCAGCCGTGGGAAGCCTTCCAGCAATGGAAAAACCACGCGCTGATCAAGTCGCTGCTGGAGGGCGGCAGCATTCTTTCGGCCGGCGCGCGTGCCATCGTCACCGGCGGCTGGCAGTCGTTGCCGAAAGTGGAAATGCCCGGCGCCCTGCTGATCGGCGACACCGCCGGCCTGCTCAACGTGCCCAAGATCAAGGGCACCCATCAGGCGATCCGCAGCGGCATGCTGGCGGCCGAACACCTGGTGCACTCACAGCTGGTACCGCAAGGCTTCGACGCCAAGCTGCGCGCCTCCGATGCGATGGCCGAGCTGAAAGAAGTGCGCAACATCAAGCCTGGCTTCAAGAAGGGCCTGTGGTTCGGCCTGCTCAATGCCGCCTGGGAAACCGCGCTCAAGGGCGCCTCGCCGTGGACGTTGAAGAACAAGGCGGACTGGTCGGCGCTGCACAAGCTCGGCGACTACGAACAACCCAAGCGCGACTACGGCACGCGCGAACTGGCACCGCGCGACCGCCTGCAGGCGGTGTATTTCGCTGCCACCGAGCATGACGAAGACCAGCCCGTGCACCTGAAGGTGCTCGACACCGACATCTGCGCCACCCGCTGCGTGCAGGAATACGACAACCCCTGCACCCGGTTCTGCCCGGCCAACGTCTACGAGATGGTCGCAGACACCAACAGCCCCTCCGGCAAGCGCCTGCAGATCAACGCCGCCAACTGCGTGCACTGCAAGACCTGCGACATCAAGGACCCCTACGAGATCATCACCTGGGTCACACCGGAGGGCGGTTCGGGGCCGAACTACCAGAACCTGTAGAAAATCAGGGGCCATCGCGGCCCCTGTCTGTTATGCGGTGTTGAACTCCACGCCGGTCTTGGCACGCAACTCCTCCAGCCCCACCCCATCGGCCGCTTCCACCAAGACCAGTCCATCGGCGGTGACATCGAACACGGCCAGGTCGGTGATGATGCGGTCGACCACGCCCACGCCGGTCAATGGCAGGTCGCACTCGGGCAGGATCTTGTGGCTGCCGTCCTTGGCCACGTGCTCCATCAGCACCACCACGCGCTTGACGCCGGCCACCAGGTCCATCGCCCCGCCCATGCCCTTGACCATCTTGCCGGGCACCATCCAGTTGGCCAGGTCGCCGCGGTCGGTGACCTGCATCGCGCCAAGGATCGCCAGGTCGATATGGCCGCCGCGGATCATCGCGAACGAGTCATGGCTGCCGAAGTAACTGGCACCGGCGCGCGCGGTCACGGTCTGCTTGCCTGCATTGATCAGGTCGGCGTCCACTTCGTCTTCGGCAGGAAACGGGCCGATGCCGAGCAGGCCATTTTCCGATTGCAGCCATACGTCCACGCCATCGGGGATGTGATTGGCCACCAGCGTCGGCAGGCCGATGCCCAGGTTGACGTAAGCGCCGTCGGTCAATTCGCGTGCCGCGCGTGCGGCCATCTGATCTCGGGTCCAGGCCATCAGTGCTGTCCTTCGCGCACGGTGCGCTGTTCGATGCGTTTTTCCGGTGCGGTGTTGAGCACCAGCCGGTCGACGTAGATGCCAGGCAGATGCACCTGGTCCGGGTCGATCGTGCCCAGCTCCACGATTTCCTCGACCTCGGCAATGCAGACGCGGCCAGCCATGGCGCAGGCCGGGTTGAAATTGCGCGCGGTCTTGCGGAAGACCAGGTTGCCGGCGGTATCGGCGCGCCACGCCTTGACCAGCGCGACATCGGCATGCAGCGCCGTTTCCAGCACATAGTGCTTGCCGTCGAATTGCCGGGTTTCCTTGCCCTCGGCCACGATGGTGCCGTAGCCGGTAGCGGTGTAGAACGCGGGAATTCCCGCACCGCCCGCACGCAGGCGCTCGGCCAGGGTGCCCTGCGGATTGAATTCCAGCTCGAGCTCGCCAGCCAGATACTGGCGCTCGAATTCCTTGTTTTCGCCAACGTAGGACGAAATCATCTTGCGGATCTGCCGGGTGGCCAGGAGTTGACCGAGTCCGAATCCATCGACGCCGGCGTTGTTGGAAATCACCGTCAATCCGCCGACCCCGCTGTCGCGCACGGCGGCGATCAGGGCCTCGGGAATCCCGCACAAACCAAAGCCGCCCACCGCCAGCGTCTGGCCATCGGCCAGCACGCCATCCAGCGCCGCCGTTGCGTCGGCATAGCGTTTACCGCCGGCCTCACCCTCTCCATCGTTGCGCATCACCGCCCTCGCCTCGCTGATGTAAACGCCCATTCTAGCCGCTGACTGTTCCCTGTCCCCGGTCGCAATTCCGCCACACCCAAGACACGGCGCACCCGCTAAACTCGGCTGTCCCCCACCACAGGAATTGCCCATGACGCTACCCGCCTTCAAGGCCTACGATATTCGCGGCCGCGTGCCGGATGAACTCAACGAGGACTTGGCCCGCCGGATCGGCGTGGCACTGGCGGCGCAGCTGGATCAAGGGCCCGTGGTCCTGGGCCACGATGTGCGCCTGGCCAGCCCGGCCTTGCAGGAAGCGCTGTCGGCAGGCCTGCGTGCCAGCGGCCGCGAGGTGATCGACATCGGCCTGTGCGGTACCGAGGAGGTCTATTTCCAGACCGATTACCTCAAGGCCGCCGGCGGCGTGATGGTCACCGCCAGCCACAATCCGATGGACTACAACGGCATGAAGCTGGTGCGCGAGCAGGCCCGGCCGATCAGTTCCGATACCGGCCTGTTCGCGATCCGCGATACGGTTGCTGCCGATACCGCCGCAGCCGGGGAGCCTACCGCAAGCGAGCACAGCCGCACCGACAAGACCGCCTATCTTGAGCACCTGCTCAGCTACGTCGACCGCAGCACGCTCAAGCCGCTCAAGCTGGTCGTCAATGCGGGCAACGGCGGTGCGGGCCTGATCGTGGATCTGCTTGCACCGCATCTGCCATTCGAATTCGTGCGTGTGTTCCATGAACCGGACGGCAACTTTCCCAACGGCATTCCCAACCCGCTGCTGCCGGAAAACCGCGATGCGACCGCCAAGGCGGTCAAGGATCACGGTGCCGACTTCGGCATCGCGTGGGATGGCGACTTCGATCGCTGCTTCTTCTTCGACCACACCGGCCGCTTCATCGAAGGCTATTACCTGGTCGGCCTGCTGGCCCAGGCGATCCTGGCCAAACAGCCCGGCGGCAAGGTCGTGCACGATCCGCGCCTGACCTGGAACACGGTGGAGCAGGTCGAAGAAGCCGGCGGCATTCCGGTGCTGTGCAAGAGCGGCCACGCCTTCATCAAGGAAAAGATGCGCAGCGAAAACGCCGTGTATGGCGGCGAGATGAGTGCGCACCATTATTTCCGCGAGTTCGCCTACGCCGACTCCGGCATGATCCCGTGGCTGCTGATCGCCGAGCTGGTGTCGCAGTCCGGTCGTTCGCTGGCCGACCTGGTCGAAGCGCGCATGCAGAAGTTCCCGTGCAGCGGCGAGATCAACTTCAAGGTTGCCGATGCCAAGGCCTCGGTCGCCCGCGTGATGGAACACTACGTCGACCTGTCGCCCGAGCTGGACTACACCGACGGCATCAGTGCGGATTTCGGCCAGTGGCGCTTCAACCTGCGCAGCTCCAACACCGAGCCGCTGTTGCGCCTGAACGTGGAAACGCGCGGCGATGCCGCACTGCTGGAAAGCCGCACACAAGAGATTTCCGACTTGCTGCGCGACTGATCTACCATTCTCCCCCACCTTTGACGCACTGGAGTTTCCCCCGCTCATGAGCGACGTCCTTCCGATTATTCTGTCCGGCGGTTCCGGCACGCGCCTGTGGCCGTTGTCGCGCGAATCCTATCCCAAGCAGTTCCTGCCGCTGGTCGGCGACAAGAGCATGTTGCAGGCCACCTGGTTGCGTTCGGCGCCTGTGGCCGGGCACTCCCCTATCGTGGTCGCCAATGAAGAACATCGCTTCATGGCCGCCGAGCAATTGCAGCAACTCGGCGTAAAGCCGTCTGCGATTCTGCTTGAGCCGAAGGGCCGCAACACCGCACCGGCGATTGCCGTGGCCGCGCTTGAAGCAACCCGCGACGGTACCGATCCGCTGTTGCTGGTGCTGCCATCGGATCATGTGATTCGCGACGAAGCCGCCTTCCAGGCCGCCGTGACGGTTGCCGCCGCTGCCGCAGAGCAAGGCAAGCTGGTCACCTTCGGCATCAAGCCGACCGCGCCCGAAACCGGCTACGGCTACATCAAGGCCGGTGCCGGGACGGGCGCCACCGCCGTCGAGCGTTTCGTCGAGAAGCCCGACCTGGCCACCGCGCAGGGTTACCTCGCCAGCGGCGAGTACTACTGGAACAGCGGCATGTTCCTGTTCCGTGCCTCGCGCTACCTGGAGGAACTGCGCAAGTTCCACCCGGCCATTGCCGATGCCTGCCAGAAAGCCTGGGAAAACGGCAAGCGCGATGCCGACTTCACCCGCCTGGACAAGGACGCGTTCGCAGCCAGCCCGTCGGATTCGATCGACTACGCGGTGATGGAAAAGACCGCCGATGCGGTCGTGGTCCCACTGGATGCCGGCTGGAACGATGTCGGTTCGTGGTCGTCGCTGCTGGATGTGTCCGAGCAGGACGCCCACGGCAACGCGCATCATGGCGACGTGATCCAGGTCGACTGCCGCAATACCTACGCCTACGGCTCGCGCCTGATCGCCATGGTCGGCTTGGAAGACGTGGTCGTCGTCGAGACGCCGGACGCCGTGCTGGTCGGTCATCGCGATCGCATCCAGGAGGTCAAGGACGTGGTCGGCCAGATCAAGACGGCTGGCCGTTCCGAGGCCACCTGGCATCGCAAGGTCTATCGTCCGTGGGGCGCCTACGATTCCATCGACATGGGCCAGCGCCACCAGGTCAAGCGCATCACCGTCAAACCCGGTGCCGTGCTGAGCCTGCAGATGCACCACCATCGTGCCGAACACTGGATCGTGGTGAGCGGAACCGCCGAGGTCACCCGTGGCGACGAGGTCCTGCTGCTGACCGAAAACCAGAGTACCTACATCCCGCTGGGCGTGACCCACCGTCTGCGCAATCCGGGCAAGTTGCCGCTGGAGCTGATCGAAGTGCAGTCCGGCAGCTACCTGGGCGAAGACGACATCGTGCGTTTTGAAGATACCTACGGCCGAGCTTGACCGCTCGCTTGCGCTATCTGTCCTGAACAAAAAACAGCCGGGATTCCCGGCTGTTTTTCGTTGTGGATCTGGTCCGCGGCATCACCGCGACCCGGGCGCTGCCGTCAACGATTGGCCGCAGCCAACTCTGCAATCACCTGCTGCAAGCCGGCCTGCCATTGCGGCAACACGATGCCAAAATCGTTCTCCAGCTTGTCGACCGACAACCGCGAATATGCCGGCCGCTTCGCTGGCGTCGGGTAGTCCGCTGTGGTAATCGGCACGACACGCGGCGCACGCGCCAGCAAGCCCGCCGCGACGGCCTGATCGAAGATGGCCTCGGCAAACCCGTGCCAACTTGTCTGGCCCGCCGCCGTCAGGTGCCAGGTCCCCGACGTACTGTGACTGCGCTGACGCAGCAACTGCGCGGTGACATTGGCAATCAAGGCAGCAGGCGTTGGTGTACCGATCTGGTCGGCCACCACCCGCAATTCGTCGCGCTCTGCACCCACGCGCAGCATCGTGCGCAGGAAGTTGGCACCATGCGAGGCATACACCCAGGCAGTGCGCAAGATCAAATGTTGGGCGCCCGACTCCCGGATCGCCTGCTCGCCAGCGAGCTTGGTTTCGCCATACACGCCCAGCGGCGAGGTGTGCGAGTCTTCGCGATAGGGCGCGCTGCCTTGCCCGTCGAAGACGTAATCGGTGGAGTAATGCACTAGCGCCGCACGATTGGATGTACACCAAGCCGCGATCGCGCCGACAGCGTCCGTATTCACTCGTCTGGCCGCGAAGGGATTTGATTCCGCACCATCCACCGCAGTGTAGGCAGCAGCATTCACAACACAAGACGGAGCCAGCCGGTCGAGCACGTTCTGCAAACGCCCCGGATGATCCAGATCGGCAGCCACGCATGGTCGCCCGTCGGCGAGCACACCATCACGGGTTGCAAACTGCAGCTCGGCAACTCCATCGAGCGCACGCTGCAGCTCGCGGCCAAGCTGTCCGTTCGCGCCCAGCAGCAAAATGCTCATGGTGAGCGATAGCGCGGAAGCTGCTCAACGGCAACCTGATCCAAAAACGGTGCATCCGCATCCTTTTTCGAAAGGATCGGGTCAGTGATCGGCCAATCGATTGCAAAGCGCGCATCATCCCAGCGCAGCCCGGCATCGGCTTCTTTCACGTAGACGTCGGTACACAGGTAATTGAAGACCGCGGTCTCCGAAAGCACTGCGAAACCGTGCGCAAACCCCTCGGGAATCCAGAATTGCCGGCGATTTTCGCTGCTGAGTATCACCGCCTCCCATTGGCCGAAGCTGGGCGAGCCGACGCGGATATCCACGGCAACGTCGTACACCTCGCCCTCCAGAACGCTGATCAGCTTTCCCTGCGGGCGGGGCCATTGATAGTGAAGGCCGCGAATGACGCCTTTCCCGGAGCACGACACATTGCTCTGGACGAACTGCATGTTGAGCCCATGTTGCTTGAACCGCTCGTGATTCCAGGCCTCGAAGAAGAAGCCACGATCGTCCGCATGGACTGCGGGTTCGATGACGTAGCAATCGGCCAGTGCGGTGGCGACGACTTTCACGACTTGGCTCCTCGGAGGGCCAGCTCCTTGAGATAACGCCCATACCCGTTCTTGAGCAGAGGGGCAGCCAGTGCCTCAAGTTCGGTGAGGTCGATCCATCCTTGGCCGAAGGCGATTTCTTCCGGGCAGCAGACCTGCAGACCCTGCCGCGCCTGGATCGTTTCGATGAAGTTGGATGCTTCGTGTAACGACTGGTGTGTTCCTGTGTCCAGCCATGCATAACCGCGCCCGAGCGCCTCCAGATGCAGGTCGCCCTCGTCCAGGTAGCGTCGATTGAGATCGGTAATCTCCAGCTCGCCACGCGCTGATGGCGTCAGCTCCGCCGCATATTCGGCAGCTCTGCCGTCGTAAAAGTACAACCCGGTAACCGCGTAATTGGAACGGGGCACAGCCGGCTTTTCCTCGATACCCACAACTTTGCCGTCTGCATCGAACTCTGCCACTCCGTATCGCTCTGGATCGTTGACCCAATATCCAAATACGGTTGCGCCATCGCTGCGCGCATCGGCTCGGCGCAGCATCTCCGTCAGCCCGTGACCGTGGAAGATGTTATCGCCCAATACCAGGCAGCTCGGCTTGCCGCCGACGAAATCGCGGCCGATCAAATAGGCCTGCGCAAGGCCATCGGGGCTTTGCTGCACGGCATACGAAATCGACATCCCCCATTGGGAACCGTCACCAAGCAGCGCCTTGAACAGCGCCTGCTCATGCGGCGTATTGATGATCAACACCTCCCGAATCCCGGCGAGCATCAGAACGCTCAACGGGTAGTAGATCATCGGCTTGTCGTACACCGGCAGCAACTGCTTGCTGACACCTTTGGTAATGGGATAAAGGCGGGTACCGGAGCCCCCGGCCAGGATGATGCCTCGACGTTGCGTCATATGGTTCTCATAGATTGGTAGAGGACATGCTCATTCCTGAGTGTCGACCATGCCACCCAAACGTTGCATGCGATAAGTTCCGTCCAGGACCCCATCGACCCAGTCCTGATGCGCCAGGTACCACTCCACCGTCTCGCGGACACCTTGTTCGAAGGTGTATCGGGGTTCCCATCCCAACTGTTCCTTGAGCTTCGACGCATCGATTGCATAGCGGCGGTCGTGGCCAGGTCGATCGGTGACGTAAGTGATCTGGCTTTCGCGCGACCTACCGTCCTGACGAGGGCGCAGCTCATCGAGCAGGACGCAGATGGCGCGCACCACTTCGATGTTCTGCCGCTCGGAATTGCCGCCCACGTTGTAGGTTTCGCCCGGCTTACCCTTGGCCAAAACCGTCCGGATCGCTTCGCAGTGGTCACTCACGAACAGCCAGTCGCGCACCTGCTTGCCATCGCCATAGACCGGCAGCGGTTCACCGGCCAGCGCCTTGGCGATGACCAGTGGAATGAGCTTTTCCGGAAAATGGTACGGACCGTAATTGTTCGAACAATTGGTGGTCAGCACCGGCAAGCCGTAGGTATGGTGAAACGCCCTTACCAGATGGTCCGACGCCGCCTTCGATGCGGAATACGGCGAGTTCGGGGCATACGGCGTGGTTTCGGTGAACTTCCCGGTCTCTCCCAACGTGCCGTAGACCTCGTCGGTGGAGACGTGCAGAAAGCGGAAGGTGTCCTTTGGCCCGGGAGGCAACGTCTTCCAATGATCACGCACCGCTTCCAGAAGCGCGAGCGTGCCGACTACGTTGGTTTGAATGAACGCTCCAGGCCCGTCGATCGAGCGGTCCACGTGGCTCTCGGCGGCAAAGTTCAGCACCGCATCGGGCCGATACTCCTCCAGCAGATTGGCGACCAACTCACCATCGCCGATGTCCCCTTCGACGAACACGTGATTCGGGTCGTCGGCGATTGACGCCAGCGTGTTCAGATTTCCAGCGTAGGTAAGCGCGTCCAGATTGATCACACGCATGCCACGCGAGACGGCTTCCAAAACGAAATTGCCGCCGATAAAGCCGGCTCCGCCGGTTACAAGCCAAGTTGCCACGATCCGTCTCTCCTAGTCGCGCGGTCGACCGCGCTCCGCTTTTCAAGCCGCACAGGATATACGCTGCAACGGGTTTGGTCCGGCGTTGAGCAGTGCACGCCCTTCGACCCTGCTGCACCGCACCACCATACGCCATCGCATGGTGCCGTCGCCCCGGTTAGAATAGCCGCACTCCCGAGCCTGCCGCCGCGGCCGGGCCTTCCCGCAATAGCTGAAGGATCTCGTACACGATGAAAATCCTCGTCGCCTACAAGCGCGTGGTGGACTACAACGTCCGCATTCAGGTCAAGCCGGATGGCTCCGGCGTGGTGACCGACGGCGTCAAGCTGTCGCCGAACCCGTTCGACGAAATCGCCCTCGAAGAAGCGTTGCGCCTGCGCGATGCCGGCATTGCCACCGAGGTAGTCGTCGCCACTCTCGCCCCGGCCGATGCCGCCGCGCACCTGCGCAATGGCCTGGCCATGGGTGCCAACCGCGCCATCCACGTGGTCACCGATGCGGCCATCCAGCCGCTGACTGCTGCACGCGCCCTGCTGAAGCTGGTCGAGAAGGAGCAGCCCGATCTGGTGATCCTGGGCAAGCAGGCCATCGACGATGACGCCAACCAGACCGGCCAGATGCTGGCCACCTTGTGGGGTCGCCCGCAGGCGACCTTCGCCGGCAAGCTGGTGGTTGCCGATGGCAAGGCCACGGTGACGCGCGAAGTGGATGCCGGCCTGGAAACGCTGGAAGTGGACCTGCCGGCGGTGATCACCACCGATCTGCGCCTGAACGAGCCGCGCTTCATCAAGCTGCCGGACATCATGAAGGCCAAGAGCAAGCCGATGGAGACCATGGCCTTCGCCGATCTGGGCGTGGACGCGCACGACAGTCTGACCACCACCCACTACGCGGCACCGGCCAAGCGCAGCCGCGGCGTGATGGTCAAGGACGCCGCCGAGCTGGTGGCCGCACTCAAGCAGAAGGGGTTGCTGTAATGGCCAAGATTCTTGTCGTCGCCGAACACCTCAACGGCCAGCTCAACGCGGCCACCGCCAAGACCCTGAGCGCCGCCCTGGCCGTATCGCCCGAGTCGATCGACGTGGTGGTGCTGGCCGCCGATCCTGCGGCCGTTGCCGCCCAGGCCGCTCAGTTGGGGGGTGTTGCCCGCGTGCTGACGGTGACCAACGCTGCCAACGAACACGCCGTCGCGCAGGTGCTTGGCCCCCAGATCGCGCAGCTGGCCGGTCAGGGCTACACCCATGTCTTCGGCCCCTCCACCACCTTCGGCAAGGACCTGATGCCGGTGGTGGCCGCGCTGCTGGGCGTGAACCAGATCTCCGACCTGATGACGGTCGAAGATGCGTATACCTTCAAGCGCCCGATCTACGCCGGCAATGCCATCATCACCGTGAAGGCGCCGGCCGACCAGATCGTGGTGGCAACCGTGCGCAGCGCCTCGTGGCCGGAAGCGGCTACCGGCGGCAGTGCGACCGTTGAGGCAGTCACTGTCGATGCAGCGCTGCCGACCCATACCCGCTTCGTTGGCCTGGCCGCAGGCAGCTCCGATCGCCCGGACCTACAGAGCGCCAAGCGGGTGGTCTCCGGTGGCCGCGGGGTCGGCTCGGCCGAGAACTTCCAGCATATTTACAGCCTGGCCGACAAACTCGGTGCGGCCGTGGGTGCCTCGCGCGCCGCAGTGGACGCCGGCTACGTGCCCAATGAGCTGCAGGTCGGACAGACCGGCAAGATCATCGCCCCGGAACTGTACGTGGCAATCGGCATCAGCGGCGCGATCCAGCATCTGACCGGCATCAAGGACGCCGGCACCATCGTGGCGATCAACAAGGACCCGGAATCGCCGATCTTCGAGATTGCCGATATCGGGTTGGTGGGGGATTTGTTCACCTTGCTGCCGGAGCTGGAAACGGCTCTTTGAGCAGCGATTCTGCGTCGGAGAAGTACCGATCACTCGGCTTTAAAACTGATCACGGCCGGTGCCCGATCCATGCGGGCACTCGGCGAAATTCTAGGGGGAATGTTTGCCTGCTTACTTTGAATCACGACCGCCTGCCACACCTTTGTCCTCAGCAACGAGGCCAGAGGTTTCGGTCGTGTCGCCCATTTATGGCTGTAAGGATTGCCTCGAGCTTCTTGTAGAGCGTATCGAGCAGGCGCTTGCTCCGATAGCTTCAAGTTACGAAATCATCTTGGTGGATGATGCAAGTCCCGATGGCGCTTGGTCGCGTATCAGTGAGATCGCCCAGCATCGGGAATCGGTCATCGGGGTTCGACTGAGCAGAAACTTCGGGCAGCACGCCGCGATCACTGCGGGACTTGCCATCTCCAAAGGCTTGAAGGTCGTCGTCATGGACTGCGACCTGCAGGATCGCCCGGAAGAAATACCCAATCTGCTCGCCGCATTGCGCGGCGATACCGAGATTGCTCTGGCTCAACGTGTGCAGCGTCAAGACAAGGCCTTCAAACGCGCAGGGTCATTCGCCTTCTACAAATTTCTGGGATGGTTGACGGGCGCAACATACGACCACACCACGGCGAACTTTGGTGCTTACAGCAGAAAGACCGTCGACGTCATCATTGCAATGCCGGAGCAGGAACGGTTTCTGCCGATGCTGGTTCGCTGGACAGGCTTGAAGACTGCGCAAGTACCGGTCACTCATGAGGCCAGGGATGCAGGCAATAGCGGGTACACATTGCGTCGCCTCCTGAGGCTCGCAGCCAGCATCGCACTCTCTTACTCGGATAAGCCACTTCGCCTGGTGGTTGGGGCGGCCTTGATCTTCGCGCTGCTATCGATCGGAGTCGTGGCTTTCAGCATTTCTCGCTACTGGGTCGGCGACACGCAGGTAGCTGGATTCACAAGCATCATAGCCTCCGTCTGGCTCATTGGAAGTGCAATTCTGGCGAGCGTAGGCGTGTTGGGACTTTATGTAGGACGCATCTTCAGCAGCGCCAAACAGCGTCCTCACTACGTGATTTCTACGACCACGGATCACCAGCCGTGAACGAGCCAGTTGTTTTTTCGGGCATAGAGACGGATCGTTTTGGATTAAGGATCGGGCGTACTCGATTGGAATCTGATATCGGGATGTCCGATCGCATCGCCCAATCGATCGGCGAACAGATGCTGGATATCACCGTACTACGCGTGCCTGCCGGCGCACACACGACGGTTTCCGCATTGGCAGACAGCGGATTTCAAGTACTCCACGCGGACACGCTCGTGTACTACCGCCTGCCCCTGCCCGTCGACAGCTCGTCCACGCCGGTCGGTACAGGAGCCGAGGTCGTGTTTCGGCTTGCGGATGCCTCCGATGTAGCAGAGCTGCAGCACATTGCACGCGACGGCTTCGGTGGCTACCGCAGCCACTACAACGCCAATCGCAGACTACCGCCGGATCAGATCCTTGAGGGATACATCCAGTGGGCCTGTGCCTACCTGGCTGCTGGCCAGACAGACCGCTTTACCTGCCTGGCGGTATCCGGAACAGACGCAGCCGGCTTTCTCACGTGTTCAATCGACAGCAAGATCCAGCAGTGCGAGGTTGTCCTCAATGCAGTCCACCCTGCGCATGCGGGCAAGGGAATCTATACCAAAGGGCTGACCTGGATCGCCGCATACGCGTACGAAAGAGGCTGTAAAGAGCTGATAATCAGCACTCAGGTGTGGAACTACCGGGTGCAACAAGTGTGGGCGCGCCTGGGCTTTTCCCTATTCAACGCTTACGACACCTACCACGTGATGCCATCGAAGTCGGCATCAGCGCTATCCCTTACAACACACGGCCTCTCCTGATCTTATGAGCTACGTATTCATTGCCTTGACAATCCTGCTCACGATCTACGGCCAGCTCACTTTAAAATGGCAAGTCGGCTTAAACCCGGACTCTACCATTGCCGGCAGCAACTGGCGTGGCATCATCATGCTATTGCTCAATCCCTGGGTGATCAGCGCTTTTGCAGCAGCATTCGGGGCGTCGCTGTGCTGGATGGCGGCCATCGGACGGATGCCGCTCAGCAAGGCCTACCCCTTCACTTCCCTGAGCTTTCCGATCGTTGCAATTCTCTCCACGTGGGCGTTTCGGGAAACCATGGACTGGCATAAGATCGCCGGGACGATTCTGATCATTGCAGGAGTCATCGTAGTCTCACGATCAGCTGGAGCGTAAAATGGCTCAAAAAACGGATGGTTTGCACGCTATTCTCTCTGCACCGAGTATGTACAACCTACTTCAAACCGCCTTGGGAGCGGAGAAGGCCCGTAAGCACTTTTCCAACGATCACATTCGTGCCAAGCCTGGTGATGTAGTGCTGGATATCGGCTGCGGAACCGGGGAACTGCTCTCTCATCTGCCCCAAGGCATCGACTACCACGGTTTCGACTTGTCGATGTCCTACGTGGAATCGGCGAGGCGAAACCATCCGAATCGGGGCACCTTCGAGTGCATGGATATTGCAGACTATCGTCCGCCAAGCGACGAACCGTCTGCAGACCTCGTACTGGCAATGGGGGTGCTACATCATCTGGATGATGAAGTTGCGTCCAAACTGATTCAAACAGCTTACGAACGCCTCAAACCAGGCGGAAGATTCATATCGATGGATGGGACGTTGATACCTGATCAATCTCCCATCGCGCGAAAGCTGGTCTTGAAAGATCGCGGGCAGAACATTCGTACGCCCGACAATTATGCAGGCATAGCGCGCCAGCATTTTTCTCGGGTCGAATATCGGATACGCACAGATCTGCTCTATGTTCCTTACACTCACTGCATCCTAGAGTGCGTCCGCTAGGATTACCCGGAGATTTTTTTGATCCCGTTCAACAAACCATTCATGACCGGCGGCGAGCTTGAAAACATTGCAGCCGCTCATCGTGCGGGCCATCTTTCCGGCGATGGTCCGTTTACCAAAAAATGCCATCAGCAGCTGCAGGAAATCTGCGCAGTCCCCAAAGCGCTGCTGACACATTCTTGTACTGCTGCACTCGAAATGGCTGCAATCCTGCTGGACCTGAAACCTGGCGATGAGGTAATCCTTCCATCGTTCACGTTTGTATCTACGGTCAACGCGTTTGCGCTACGCGGCGCCGTGCCAGTCTTCGTAGATATCAGACCAGACACCCTCAATCTGGATGAGGCTCAGATCGAATCTGCAATCACTGCGCGGACAAAGGCGATATGCGTGGTCCACTACGCAGGCGTGGCATGCGAGATGGATACCATCATGGAGATCGCAGCACGACATGGCCTGCCGGTAGTCGAGGATGCGGCACAGGCCATCTACTCGACCTATCGGGGCCGTCCCTTGGGCGGCATTGGTGACTACGGCTGCCTCAGTTTTCATGAAACCAAGAATGTGATCTCTGGTGAGGGCGGCGCGTTACTTGTCCGTGATCCAGCCAATGCGGAACGTGCCGAGATCATTCGTGAGAAGGGCACTAACCGTAGCCGCTTTCTACGTGGCCAAGTCGACAAGTACACCTGGGTCGACCTCGGATCTTCTTATCTCCCGAGCGAACTGATAGCCGCTTTTCTCGCTGCACAATTGGATAGTGGCCAGGAAATTACCCAGCGCAGGCTTGGAATTTGGGACAGATATCATGCTTGGGCACATAAGCATGAGCAGGCAGGCGTGCTACGCCGTCCAGTTGTCCCGGATAACTGCGATCACAATGCCCACATGTACTACATCCTATTGCCGAATTTGAGCGCCCGCACAAGCTTTATTGAAAAGTTGCGAAATCTAGGTGTTGCCTCTGTATTTCATTACGTGCCGCTGCATTCATCACCAAAAGGAAAGGAAATTTCCCGCAGTCATGGTGACCTTGCGGTCACAGAAGACATTAGCAGTAGACTCGTCCGCCTACCGCTCTGGGTTGGCCTTGAGGCCCACATTCAAGAGGTAATGCAGGCGGCGGACGCCGCTTTAGCTTCCATATGATTACAACAATTTAATCTGCGCCAGCACATCGAGCAGGTGGGCAACCAAGTGCCCACCTGCCCTACGTCAGCAGGCTGGATCTAATTTAGCTCTCATCAGCAGACGATAAGGGAGTCAATGTAACCCCTTTATATTCCAAGCTTCCAACTCCATTGGCGTATGTCCGAATTTCCACAATTTCGGCAGAACGCTCTAATGTGAAATCAAGGACGCGACTCTGATCAGCGCTTGCCTTGATCGGCATAATTGCAAGACGCGAAGTTGCGCTATTGCTCACAACGTCAACGACGCCCACTTCTACTCCATTAGCTGCATCCACCGTCCTTAAATGGAACTCGGCGCGGTAACGACCTTTGGGCAAGTGAATGTAAGGTCCATACGCGATGAAGCCGACTTCACCCCTCATACTTATTACCGCCTTTTTCCCTTCATCCCAATGACCCTGGTTATACATTGCTCCGGGGGTGGCACGATAGGTGACCGGGCTCTTAAAATTACGACTCCAGTTTGGCAGCACTGCTGCGACATTCTTTGAATATACGAATGCGGTTAAATTTCCAACTGGAATTTTCCTCTCTTTCTCACCCATCAATGTACGCATAACATCCCAATTCACCTTTTCCGACTCTGCCTTATCCAGCAGGAGGAAACTGGGCCCGCTCCATGTTTCGGCTTCGTACCATCGATTTGACCCTAGATGACGCATGGGAATTGGCAGGCCGTCGATAATGAGAATCTGACGAACTTTCGAATCACCTTCGCTAAGTACCGTATAGACTCCAGAGTTCCAATAGCTGGCGTAACCATACTTCAGCTGATTACTTCTCAGGCCCGCGACGATGTCTGCATGATCATTGGAACGAGCACGGATCGGCATAGCTTCCTTGTTTGGCCGAACCACACCATTGGAAATCAAAACAAGCATCGTCGAAACTATGAATAAACCCTGTAACGGCCTCCCAATCCGCAACGGTGCCGTATATAAAATTACTACACCCAAAATCACAGACGGCGCGAGATATCTAGCCGAAGTAACCGGGTCATTCATGTCTGGAATCGTGGTCGCCACATAAAGAAAAAGGCATCCAAATGCCTGGACGACCGTAAAAAGCACGATGAATCTGACAGAAGCCGAATCATCCCGCACCCTGTGATAGATCACTACGGGCACCAATATGATCAACGCAACACTACATAACAGCCTCAGGGCTTGGTACACGCCAGCCACTGAAACCACCTCTGCCCCAGTATCCGGGATACCGCCAAACATCCCCATCAACCCCTGGAAAGACTCAACCAAGTTATGAAATCCGCCGTCATAACTAAGCCACCGTGCCGAAGCCACCCCATTATTATTCTGGACATTCAAGATGACCCACCAGCTAAGTAGCGCACCACATACCGTACCGAGAATAATCGCAAGGTACACAACAGCTGTTGCACGCACTCGCTGACGAAAGAGCGCCCCCCCCCAGGAAGATAATAGATGGCATGCGACGGAAAACGCTAGGGGCAGGGTATATGAAATAACGGCTCGCTGCGGATTATTCCAAGTTGCAAGCGTTACCAAACCCAGAAGAAGCAATCCATTTAAGGCCAGCGCATGACCTTCACTGCAAAGCGTTCGCCAAGTCAACAATATCAGCAGTCCGGCCAATAATAGCACCGCGCCATAGGCAACCTGCCCGAAAATATTCTCGGAGAAAGAAAGTGAAACACCGCCCACTATGACGGCGATCGTAGCAATGCGCTGCCACTTGACCGTTGAAAGGAGCGCGGTCAGCTTCCACAAGGCAATCAATATTGCAAGCGAGAAGCACAGACCGGAAACAGCGTGAAGTACAAAGCCGTTCTTGAAAAAAAGAAGTAGCGGCAGTATCAGGACCTGACCAAAAACAATCATCAGGTCTCTATTGGCATAGTTCCACTCAGGAGGAAAAAAGCGGCCCGTTTCAAGCATTTCCTGCGCCAGGAGATTCTTGGTCGACGCGTCAGTGTGGAAAGTATTTTGATAACCGAAGAACAGGTAACCTATCAAAACTAATAAATTGAAGACCAAAAAGGCCGATGCAGCCCCAGTCAGCAGCCTTTGAGACTTCGGCCTCTGCACATATGCAGACATGCTCCGACAAAATTTCTCAATTTCCATACTACCCCTCCCTCATATCCTGATCTCCATTGGGCGCTTCGAGCATCCATCGCAGAGTTTCCTTCAGGGGTCTTGCTGCTATCGCACCAATCACTTTCTTCAGCTTGCCGCCATCACCCACCAAACGGCGGACATCGTTTGGACGAATAAAGCTCGGATTCACCCGAACATCTAAAGAGTGTCCGGATAGACTCTCCAACGTCAGAACCACGTCATTCAAGGATGTCTCGACCGCCGAGCAAACGTTGAACACGTCGCCATTTCCAACCATTGGCAACAATGCAACATACGTGTCAACCACATTCCTTACGTCGTTGAAATCACGTATGACGTCCAGATTTCCAAGCTCAATGAAATCTGATCTCCGTTGAAAATGCGAAACAATCTTTGGCAGCAGGTACTTTTCGTCCTGCCCTCTGCCTGTGTAATTGAATGGGCGCACGATGGTCATCGCTAGTTGCCCGCCCCATAACTTAGCCATGTATTCCATCGATAACTTGCTGACAGCGTAGTCATTCTGAGGATTGACAGCAAAGCTCTCGTCGACATTACCCTCGACGTTTCCATACACATTGGCGCTGCTTGCCAATACGGTGTGTTTAGGACGATGAGCGAGAGTAGCAAGGGCGCTCAGAAGGTTTCGCGTACCCAATACGTTGATGTTGTAAATTTCATCAACGTCATCGTGCGCAACAAACGCCTTAGCGGCTAGATGCAGAACGTAATGCGGCTGCGCCATAAGCGCAGCCTCGAGTACTTGTTGCTTTTTGGTAAGATCAACGTCGGCATCCAGTCCTTTCCCCCAGCCGACTACCCGATAACCGGCATCCTCAAGTGCGGCACACGCATATCGTCCGGTAAACCCCGATGCACCGGTCACTAAGACCCTGAGTGGAGAACTAGAAAGAGAAGCCACGCTCATTCCTTCGCAAATCCGCTTCGACCATCATCTGACACAGTTCTTCCAACGTCGTCTTGGGAGTCCAACCCAGCACCGCCCGAGCTTTGCTTGCGTCACCGACCAACAGATCGACTTCCGCCGGGCGATGGAAGCGCGGGTTGATGCGCATCACGACTTTCCCATTGGACTGATCAATGGCAACTTCATTTTCGTCGTTGCCACGAAACTCGACGTGCATTCCTGCGCCCTTGAAAGCCATTCGTACAAAATCTCGCACAGTTTCAGTACGATTGGTTGCCAGTACAAATGTGTCCGGCTGATCCGCTTGCAGCATTCGCCACATCCCTTCGACGTACTCCTTTGCAAACCCCCAGTCACGCTTTGCATCCAGGTTTCCAAGCTCCATACACTCCAGTTTTCCAAGCTTAATCTTGGCAACCGAGTCTGTAATTTTGCGAGTCACGAATTCGCGTCCACGCAACGGACTTTCGTGGTTAAACAGTATTCCACTGGAGCCAAAGATGTCGTAGCTTTCCCTATAGTTCACCGTCAACCAATGCGCATATAGCTTGGCCACACCATATGGACTACGGGGATAGAAGGGAGTTTCTTCAACCTGCGGAATAGCCTGCACCTTACCAAACATCTCCGAGGTAGATGCCTGATAAAAACGAATCGAAGGATCAATGAGCCGAATCGCCTCCAGTAGATGCAGTGCTCCCACACCGGTGATTTGCGCGGTCGTGGCAGGCTGCTCGAAGCTCACACCGACAAAACTTTGAGCCGCCAGGTTATAGATTTCATCCGGCCGCACCTTACTAACCAATGCAAACGTTGCACCTTGGTCGGTCAAATCGTACTCAACCAAGTGTAGATTTGCATGGGACGCGACCCCCAGCTCCTCCATTCGCCAGAAGTTTACCGAACTCGTTCTACGGAAAGTGCCGTACACCTCATAACCCTTCTCCAATAGCAACTGCGCCAGGTAAGCGCCATCTTGACCACTGATACCGGTAACGATCGCTTTTTTCATTTACATACTCTCTTAAAGTAAAAACTCATTTTTTGGATATTATTTAACTGGACCGAGACAGGAAGGAAGCGTCAACTCTCTGGGAGCACAATGCACGAATTATATTCGACAGCCGTCGCCCCAACCGCGAGTATCGATGCGCTTCGCGCCATTTCAGCGCTACCTGGTTGCTCTCGTCCAACAGCCTGGAATTCTCTACTATCGCTGCAAGCCCTGAAGCCAGGTGCGCCGGGTCCGTGCCTGGCAAGCGAACGACCGCGTCGCCAACATCGTCAAAGATGGCAATTGGTGTAACTGCGACTGGCCGGGTGGTCGCCAAACCGTAACGCACTGCGGCGCTCGATGATTCCGCAGTGCCCTGATACGGGAATACAATCAGGTCAGTGTCATGTAACAATTCAAACGAAAGCGCTTCCGGCAGATAGTCCATGTGAAATTCCACTCTTTCAGCCAGATCTAGACGGGAAACTAAGTCACGTAATTCCACGGCAAGCTTCTCAGATTCACCGACTGGATATATGGCATTAACCATTCTCAAACTTACGTCGTGACCCCGCGCCACCAGCAATGCGACCGCCTCAATTAGCTGCGGCAGCCCCTTATGTGGAAGGCAGAATCCGTATGACCCCAAACGGAATCGACGCCCGGTCGTTTTTTTTGTCCCGGCCGGCACGACGGGTAGATCAACGATTCCATGCGGGAAAATTGCAACATTATCCACAAGCCCAAGCACTTTAAGTCGATTGAGATCACTTACCGAATGCACCAAGATTCTGTCACACAGACGTAACGCATCAACCAACATGGCTAACTTACGCTCTGGAACGTGCACAGGATCCTGTGTCGCATGCATCATGACTACAATGGCGCGTCCCGCTCGTTTCTGTGCCTGCAGGAGACGACTCAGCGCCTTGAACTCGAAGAAGCCGTACTGAAACTGAAGTACCACAACCTCGGCATTGACTGCGTGGAGTGAAGCCTCGAGTCCCAACAAGTCATCTGGGGCCGAGGAATCCCAGCAGCGGTGGACATTCATTGCATCGGGCTCAAGCTGATCAGTTGCATGAGGAGAAAGGATATGTACTCCGTAACCGAGATTGCCGATGAGATGCTCGGAGTAGCTTGCAATGCCGCACTTCGTTTTCCACGAGCTGACCCAAGCTGTCACTGGCGCGCTACGTCGAGGCGGGCTGGCGGCAATCTGGCGCACAAGGTTTTCGGTCCGCGCAGCGACGTTTTCCCATTGGAACCGCTCTGAAAGCAACGCCTGAGCTTTTTTAACCTTAAACATTCGCTGTTCGTCAGGCAATCGGTGAAGCTCTCGCATGATCTCTGCAAGATGGTCGCGATCAGGCTCCGCCCACACTGAGTTGAACATCCCGAAATGGCTCTGCGCCCTTTCAAACGAGTAGTCCACTAGCCAAGCGGTTTGTTCGTTGCAAAAATCCAGCTGCCCCCCCCAACCAGTCGTAATCACCCCTAGACCCGACATCATGGCTTCCGCCATCGGCAGCCCGAATCCTTCCGCCCGACTTGGCGCAACTAGGACATGCGATGTCTCATATAATCTTTTCAAGCGAGGCTCAGAAAGATCTTCTTCGATGATGCGAACATCGGGAAAATCCTCACGCGCTCCACGCGCCTCTTCTACCCAACGCCTAATTTCGTTATGCGGATTCGCGAAGGTTTTAATTACCAGCGTTACGTCATCACTGCTATTGAACGCATCACCGAATGCCTTTAGCAACACATCCGCACCCTTACGCGGGAAACACGAAGAGACATGCAGGAAACGAAATTTCTTGCCCTCGCACGGATATGATTTATCACTATGCACGCGCGTCCAATGATCGACCCCTGCTTCGCCCACAGAGATGGGGATGCTTACTCCGCTGTCGATCAGGATCTTTTCGACATGGTGCGACAGTGCGCTTATCCCTTGCAGTGCGTCGTTGAAGGCGTCGGCCCACTCCCAAGGGAACTCGGATTCTTCCCACGCGTAGTCGTGGAGCAGATTGAACCGCGAGCGCATGTCCGCAACGCGGGGCGGATACAACAACCTGCTGCTGACATCCGCCTCTGCCGGCGGCAAAGCAGGCTCGCGCGCATGCAGTTGCGCGACATCCTGCCTGGAAGCGAGAAACTGGGCATCCGCCGCGAAGTCGCCCGGCCCTTCGGTCGAATGTAGAGCGACGTCGTTACCACGCTCTCTCAGCGCCAATGCCAATTCACGATTGACCAGAGCCAGGCTGTAACTGCTGTCAAATGGCCCCTCGACACGCCACCGCAACCGGAGGGGAAGATCGCCGTGGTAGCGATGCGCTTGCAACGCAGTGACCTGATTCTCTGCAATCGCTGCAGCGACATCGACCAGATCTTGCTGAGCCGGTGTTGCAGCGTCGCTGCCAAGCGCCGCGATCTCTTTAACCAACTCCGCCTCACCACGCTCCACTGTCTGTACCGCAACTGGCCACAGCGGTGTGTGTACCAGCGCTTCGTGCCTGGACTCGAAGGCCTCCAACGCGCGGCGCGCACTGGCATCCCAAGAAAACTTGCCGGCTTGCTCCGCGGCATGCTCACGGAGGCTCTGCGCAAAAGCTTCGTCAGACAAGACGCGCAACATGCTGCTCCTGATGGCTTGCACATCGCATGGGTCGAACAACGCATCGCTGCGACCAATTACCTCGGGCACACTGGTCAAGGACGACCCTATGGTCGCGGTACCGCAGGCCATAGCCTCGAGCGCCGGCAACCCGAACCCTTCATAAAGCGAAGGAAACACGTATAGCTCGGCTGCCGCATACAGGAGCACCAGCTCCTTGTCAGAAACGTAACCGGCAAACACGATGCGATCTTCGGAAAGTCCATAACGGCGCGCAAGCAGCTGTAGCCGCTCCTGTTCGAGCGGGGGAAGCTTGCCGGCTATCACCAATTGGCAGGCGCGGAGCTTTTCGGCAGGAAATCCGGCAAACGCCTCGACAAGCCGACCGGCGTTCTTACGGCTATCCATCGCGCCGCTGTACATTACATAGCGATCCTGGATCCCGTGGCGCGATAGGAGCGCTGCCCGCTCTTCATTCGACAAGACGTGTGGACGAAATATTTCGGAGGCAGCGGACGAAATATTGACAACACGCTGCACGTCCAGTCCCAGTGACTCGATTGCCTCGGCACGTGCGTGCTCGGAGATCGCGAGCAAAAGGTCGGCCCGCTTCAATGAGGCGATCTTGGAGCTGTACCAGTCTTTGACCCATTCGGCTGCAAGATACTCGGGATTGTGCAAAGGGATCAGATCGTAGAGCGTGGCAGCAGTCCTGACCCCAGACTGATGACCGATCGACGTCACCACCTGATCCTGAGCTCCTTCGATCATGCTCGATACATGCACCATATCCGGCAGCAGGTCGCGCAAAAATGCTTCACGCACACGTTCAGCAGCCTCTCGCCGCCAGGTATTGCAACCCTCCTGCCAATGGGTAGGGGCTGGGGTAGTGAAGGAGACTATCCGCGACTGCGGAAGCAGTCCGTCGAACACCTCGCGCAACTCGTCAATCCCAGGCATGTGCCCATTTACGGCAAGCCAGAACTCGTGACCCTTGCCGTTGCGCACCATGGCCTGAGCCAATGCGGCAGAGTACCGCCCAATTCCCCTAAAGCGACTCTCGCTCTGCACGCCCTGCATGTCGATGACGATACGCATCAGCGCTTCCTCTCCGCCATCGCCTGCTCAAGTTGGATAAGGATCCGATTGGCACGGGGCGAGAGCTGCGCTCGCTTGAGGGCATTCGCAGGCAGACCGTCGACAGAAACCGCTGAGGGCCCCATCTCGACCGCAAGCCCGGCGCGAACGGCGAACCGCTTCAATCGCAACATCAGTGCAGGCTGCTTTCGCAGAACGGCCGCGAGCGGCTTTTTGATCGCGGGGCGGATCAGAGCGAAGCGTATCGCGCGCATAAGCAAGCGCCGCGTCCTGCGCTTAGATGCACTGACCAACAGCTGGGCGCTTTGGCGCAAACCAACACGCAAAGGCACAGTCAATCTCCAGCTCCGGCTGGACTTGATCAGGGAAATTTCAGACCGCATCTCTTCCGCCGTATGCCACCAGTAATGCGCCACTCGCTCGCTTTCGCGCAACGTGTCTCTCGTCTCGGCCAAGGCGATGCGCGATGAAGCTACCTCACGCTGAGCGAAAACCAATTGATCGTTGACGCTAGCGATTTTTTCACCGAGCTCGGTAATTCGGTCACGTGTGGCATCGAGTTCCAGCGCGAGCTTCCTGGCTTGCTCGCCGCGCTCCCAATCGGCGTACCTGACAAATAAATCGAAGCAATTGGGCGGCACCGCAAAGCGTTCGGAAAGATCGGCATGTTCCCGCGCAAGATAGAAACGGTTCAAACCGTCGAAATAGACTTCGTCATATCCCGCATCCAGCACGAGGTGGGACCACTCGTGCGACACGTCGGTCTGGGTGTTTGGCATCGTTGATTCGATGACCACCACCCATGGCCTGATTTTCGAAAAATCCATCCCACGCAGCACCTCGCCTTCGGCACCCTCCACATCGATCTTTAGAAAGTGAACCGTGCTCAGCGCAGCCTGCTCAATGACATCGGTCAAGGTCCGCATAGGCACGGCGGTTTCGGACACCCGCGCTCCTTGGGCGGCATAGTCTCGCGCCATGGCGGCGTCCATCGTGGACAGACCGGTGTCGAGCACCCGATAAAATGTCACTTCGCCTGAGCTTGCACCGACTACAACCGGAAGGTTGATGTCGTCGGGACGATCCACGGCCAACAGCGCATGCCACTCCTCCACGGGCTCAATGTTGATTCCGCGCCACCCCCGTTCATAAAACGCTCGCGTGACAGAGTCGTGGATTGGATGCTGGGCTCCTACATCGACATAGACTCCGCTCTCCACCCCGGAAAAAGCACGGTGGAGAATAACGTCTTCAAAGTTCTGCGCGTAGCTGATAAACGTTGACATCAGCGCAGCACCTCGATTACGGGAGGAATCCAAGCAACACCGACAAAGTTTGGGCTATTTGCATTGATTACCGAAAATGTCAACGCCAGTTCCCGCCATTCGTAGTTGTTGACCAAATGGGTTTCGGTGCTGACCAAGGCAGTGGCGACAGAATAGCTGCCAGGACCCAACGCAGCGCTGAAACGAACCTCGTACTCGACGAGCTCCCCTGCGCGCAGTTGCCCAAGTGGCTGTTCCGTATAGTGCGTGTTCGTACCGAAAACCGCTTGCCCCAGACGATCCTTTATCATGTATCCGAGCACAAGACGCTCAATGTCCGCATGCACTCTGACGCCTACGCGCAGCGATACCTGCTGTCCAACCTCGACGACCTCCACAGGCATTCCGGCTTCGTTGAAAAGCGCGATCGAATCGACCGTCGCCTCGCGCGAGCCCGACACCACTTGCTCTCGCCCGGACGCATGCTTATTCACTACCAGCGAGGCATTCTCCCGTTCGGCAATCAGGGCGTTGTAGTAATCCATGACGTCGTCCGGCGCTGCATCCAATAGCACTTTTCCAGAATCGAGCAGAATGGCGCGGTCACAAATCGCCTGAATCGCCGAGCTATCATGGGAGACCAGCAGCAACGTGGTGCCGAGGTCACGGAACTCGCGAATCCGCTTGAACGACTTGTGCTGGAAGTAAGAATCGCCTACCGAAAGCGCCTCATCCACAATGAGTATGTCTGGTCGGAACGCCGTTGCGACGCTGAAAGACACCCGCATTTGCATACCGCTAGAGTAAGTGCGCATCGGCTGATCGAAATATTCGCCAACCTCGGCAAATTCTTCGATCGCAGGCATGGCAGCTTCGATTTCAGCATGACCATAGCCCATCAACCCTGCAGAGTGATAAGCATTTTCCCGGCCTGTCAGGTCAGCATTGAACCCCATCCCCAGTTCCAGAATTGCCGCAATCTTGCCGGTACAGACAACTGAACCTTCGGTTGGCCTAGTTGTTCCGGTAATCAACTTGAGCAACGTGCTCTTTCCTGCACCGTTATGACCGACGATGCCAACGGTCTCGCCGGAAGCAATCGAAAAACTCACACCGCGCAATACCCAATGCTCCTCCGCTGGTCGCGTCGGCACACCTAACCACGACGCGACACGCGCCCACTCGCTACCCCACCGTCGATATGCCTTTCCAATGCCATCTACGGTCAACATGCCACTCATAAGACATCCACCATTTCAGGACTTGCCTTTCTAAACATTAGTAAAGCAAAACTCATCAAGAGCAGGGCGGCAATCACCAACCACCCTAAACCCGCCCACTCTGGCGGCTTACCAAATACCAGAACATTCTGGTAGCTCGTGATCAGTGGATAAAGCGGGTTCAACTTAAAGAAGTGCTGCACCGAAGGCGGCAGGATGTTTACGTTGTAGACCACAGGAGTAAGCCAGAAAAGCGCTTGCAACACTACTGGAACGACTTGCCCCACATCACGCATAAAGACGTTCAATATTCCCAGAACCATGCCAATACCTAGACCCAAGCAAAGGGTTATTAGCATCAGCACAGGCAGCCATAGGGCCTGAATATCGGGTACATGCCCCAGCACGGCAAATACGCCAAATATCGCAACACCCAGGAGTGCATTATTTACAAGCACACTCCCTCCTGCGATGAAGGGCAGACAGATTCTCGGAAATGCCATTTTCTTCATCAGGTTACCGCTTTCAATGAAGAGGTTGAGGCATTTTCCAAGTATCTCGGCGAACAACGTCCAGCCAAGCGTGCCCGCCATCAAGTAGAGAGCGTAGGCATATTTGTTATCGATGCCGGGCAGCTTCGCCGCCAGCACCTCCGACAGGATCAGCGCAAAGATCAACACCTGCGCCAGAGGATGGATAATCATCCATAGCCCGCCGAGCTTGCTGCGAATGAAGCGCAACCGCAATTCGTTGCCGATCGAGGAGAATACGAAGAAGCGGTAGCGCCAGAGCGCCAGAAGCATGTTTTTCACTTGGATGTCCGTTCGTTACAGATGAGGCAAGCGGTGTCTGCGCGCGGTCAGAAACTCAAAGCCCGCTCCAAATCCATCCGCAAATCCGCTAGCTCCTCAACCCCCACACTCAACCGCACCAGCGCATCACTGATACCAAGCTGCTCGCGGCGGGCCACAGGGATCGAGGCGTGGGTCATGACGGCGGGATGGTTCACCAGGCTTTCCACACCGCCGAGCGATTCGGCCAGGGTGAACAGTTCGGTCTTTTCGCAGAAGCGCTTGGCTGCCTCAAACCCGCCTTTGAGCACGATGGAGACGATGCCGCCGAAGCCGGACATCTGGCGCTTGGCCAGTGCGTGCTGCGGGTGCGAGGCCAGGCCTGGATAGATCACCTTTTCGATGGCGGGGTGGGTTTCCAGCCACTGCGCCAGCGCCAGGGCGTTTTCGCAGTGCGCGCGCATGCGCAGCGGCAAGGTCTTCAATCCGCGTAGCGCAAGGAAGCTGTCGAACGGGCCTTGCACGCCACCGATGGAGTTCTGCAGGAACGCCATCTGTTCGGCAAGCTCGGTGTTATCGCCAACGACCGCGATACCGCCCACCATGTCCGAGTGGCCGTTGAGGTACTTGGTGGCCGAATGCACGACGATGTCCGCACCAAGGCCGAGCGGGCGCTGCAGCATCGGCGAGGCGAAGGTGTTGTCGACCACGATCAGCAGGCCGTGCTTGCGGGCGATGGCGGCAATCGCCGCAATGTCGACCAGCTTGAGCATCGGGTTGGTCGGGGTTTCGATCCAGACCATCTTGGTGTCGGGACCAATTGCGGCTTCGAAGGCGGCCGGGTCGGTCAAATCGACGAAGCTGAAATCCAGGCCGGCGGTGCGACGACGCACACGCTCGAACAGGCGGAAGGTACCGCCATACAGGTCGTCCATCGCCACGACGTGGCTGCCGGCATCCAGCAGCTCCATCACGGTGGACGTGGCGGCCATGCCCGAGGCAAACGCGAATGCGCGCGTACCGCCTTCCAGCGCGGCAACGCAGCGCTCGTAGGCGAAGCGCGTAGGGTTATGGGTGCGCGAGTACTCGAAGCCCTGATGTTCGCCCGGGCTGGATTGCGCGTAGGTGGACGTCGCATAGATCGGCGGCATCACTGCGCCGGTGCTGGGATCTGGCGACTGCCCTCCATGGATCGCCAGCGTTGCAAGCGCCAATGCGCGCTCGCCATCGTGGCCTTTGGTCGTGCTGTTGGACATGGAGGTTCCCGGAAAAAGTGGGCGATTGTAGCAAGCAGGTCTGAACGGCCAATGCCGCGCGCCTCACCAGCGCGCGCGGCATTGCGCGGTCACTGCACGCGGCGGCGCAGGTAGTTGAGCAGGTCGATGCGGGTGATCAGGCCGAGGAACTGCTTGCCGTCCATGACGATGGCGACCTGGCCGCGGTCGAACACCGGCAGCAGCGCCTCGATCGGCGAGGCGACATCCAGGCGGTCGAGCTTGCTGACCATTGCGGTGGAAATCGGGTCGCGAAAACGCGCTTCATCGCCATACACATGCAGCAGCACGTCGCTCTCGTCGACGATGCCGACCAGTTCGCCGTCGTCGATCACCGGCAGCTGCGACACGTCATACAGCTTCATGCGCTGATAGGCGGTGGTCAGCAGGTCCTTCGGGCCCACCACCACGGTGTCGCGCTTGTTGTACGGGCGCAGGATCAGGTCGCGCAGGTCGCCGTGTTGCGGGCGTTCCAGGAAGCCGTTGTCGAGCATCCAGTAGTCGTTGTACATCTTCGACAGATACTTGTTGCCGGTATCGCAGACGAACACCAGCACGCGCTTGGGCGTTGTCTGCTCGCGGCAGTACTTCAGCGCCGCAGCCAGCAAGGTGCCGGTGGACGAGCCTCCGAGGACGCCCTCCTTGGCCAGCAGCTCGCGCGCGGTGTGGAAGCTTTCGGCATCGCTGATCGAATAGGCCTTCTTGACCCGGGTGAAGTCGGAGATGTCCGGCAGAAAATCTTCGCCGATGCCTTCGACCAGCCAGCTGCCGGACTTCTCGCTGACCGTGCCCTCTTCGATGTACTGGGTCAGGATCGAACCCACCGGGTCGGCCAGTACCAGCTCGGTGTGCGGCGAAGCGGTGGCGAAGGCGCGCGACAGGCCGGTCATGGTGCCGGAACTGCCGCAGCCGAACACGATCGCGTCCAGCTGGCCGTCCATTTGCGCCAGGATTTCCGGACCGGTCCCGAATTCGTGCGCGGCCGGGTTGTCCGGGTTGCCGAACTGATTGATGAAATACGCGCCGGGGGTCTCGGCGGCGATCTTGGCGGCTAGGTCCTGGTAGTACTCCGGGTGGCCCTTGGCCACGTCCGACCGGGTCAGCACCACATTGGCGCCCATGGCCTTGAGATTGAAGATCTTCTCGCGGCTCATCTTGTCCGGCACCACCAGGATCAGCTGGTAGCCCTTCTGCTGCGCCACCAGGGCCAGACCCAGGCCGGTGTTGCCGGCGGTGCCCTCCACGAGCGTGGCGCCGGGCTTGAGATCGCCGCGCCGTTCGGCCGCTTCGATCATCGACAGCCCGATGCGATCCTTGATCGATCCGCCGGGATTGTTCGCCTCCAGCTTGAGGAACAGCTCGCAGACACCGGTGTCCAGGCTCTGGGCCTTGACGATCGGCGTGTTGCCAATCAGTTCGAGTACGGAGGAATGAATCGCCATCGGGATATCGTCGCTGCGCCGCGCGGGCTAGACCGGTCATTATCCGACGAACCGCCGGGGAATGCTCATCCAGGCGGGAAACGATCGTGCCCGCCTATGAACGAGCGTGCTCAACTGCTCGAAACGCTGGCGCCTGGCGGCGCCGGCATCGGCCAAAACAAAGACGCGGACGGTGGCAAGCCGACGAGGAGGCCGCCACCGCCCGCGACGGTGAACTTGTTCTAACGGTGGGGAAGGATCAGTGCGTGAGCTGGTCGTACATCCGGGTGAGCTTCTCTTTGGCCTGCAATTTTTCGCGTTTCATCTGGCCCAAGGTCACGTCGTCGATGGGGAGCACCCCAAGTTCGGCATCCATGCATTTCTTGTTCAAGAGCTTGTGGCGTTGGTACAGCTGCTTGAACTCGGGATCGGACTTGACCAATGCGTCGATTTCGGTCTGCGGTTGCCCTTCGAACATGGCGTTACCTCCTTCACTTAAAACAAGAACGCCCCGGCCGCGGACGGCGCAGGGCGCTGCTTGGGAATGGAAGACCCGCGAGTCGCGTTGGCAAAGGTCACCACGGTAGACGCACTGGTAAAACCACTACCTGTTGCAACTGCGTGCGTCGCTGCGTGCCCTTGCGTCACTGACCCGGCCCTCCGTACTTTCCGGGCGGCGGAGTTGCTGCCCGGAGGTACGACCCTACGCCGGTCGCGAAGGGGGTTCAAGGCCGGAACGGCTGCTTTTGCCGTTCCTTGCGTCAATCAGTGACCGCGGTTCAACCGGGCGTCATGCCCGGGTTAAAACGCCTTAACTTCCAACTACTTGCATTATGGAGCGACAACGACCTCGGCCGCACGCGTCTTGCTGGCGGCACCCTTGCTGCCACTGACCTGCAACCGCGATCCCGCAACGCCGCCGGCGACCAACGCATCGCGAAGCGCCTCGGCGCGCTTCTTGGCCACGGCCGCATCACTGTCGAAACCCACGATGCTGACCCGGCCCTTCTTGCCGATGTTGAGATACTCGGCCAGCGCCTTGGCCTGCCCGGCCGCATCGCCGGACAACGCCGCCTTGCCGCCGAACGCGCCGCTGCCCAGCGAGAACACTTCGCCGCGGCTGTCCACCTTGGACGAGGGCAGCTTGGCCCCTGCCACCAGTTCGGCCTCCTCGTGCGCCAGCTGGAGCGCCTTCTGCTGGGCGGCGTTGAGCTTGGCAGTCTGCTTGCCGGCCACGTTGGTCAGCGCCAGCTCGGCATCCTGGCGGGCCAGGGTTTCCTGTTCGGCGGCCTGACGCATGCGCTCGGCCTCCTCGGCCTGGATCTGCGCCTGCACACGCAGGCGCTCGGCCTCCTGCCGGGCGCGCGAGGCGTCACGGCGGCTGGCTTCGATCAGCAGGTCGTTGCGGGTGCCTTCCAGGCAGTCGAGCTCGCGCCGTGCCAGCGCGGTGCGGGCGGTGAGCTCGGCGATCTCGACCCGGCGGTCGGCCAGAAACACCAGCTCATCGCGGTCGCGCCGCTTGGCCTCGGCCAGCGCGGCCACGGTCTGCTGGGCCTGCAAGCGCTCGTAGCGGGCCAGGTCGCTGGTCTGCGGGTCGTTCTGCAGCGCCGCCAGGCGCCGGTTGAGCGCGTCGGCCTGCGGGTCGTCCTTGGCCGCCATCGCCAGCGACGGCAGCGTGGCCAGGCTCAGCACACCGATATAAAGGTAGGGGCGCAGTTTCATCGACCGCTCTCCCCGGTGTTGAGGCTGTTCTGCAGTTGCGCCACTTCCTTGCGGCGTTGCTCCAGCTGGGCACTGACCACCGCCTCTTCGCTGCGCGCCTTGGCCAGATCGGCATCGGCGGCGGCGCGCAGGGCGATCTGCGGCACCTGCTTGCGCTGGCGCTTGTCCAGCTGCGCCTGCTGGGCCTGCATCAGTTCCTGGCGGGCCAGGTTGACCAGATCCGGGGCGTATTGGTCGGCGTCGGCCTGGGTGGCGCGTTGCACGGCCTGTTCGGCGGCGGTGAGCTCCGGAGCCACCTGGGCGGCGGCCGGAGAGGAAAGAACCATGAAACAGGCGATGCCATACAGGGATCGCCGCAAGTATGCGAAGCTAGCCGTCATTAGGGGAGCCGTAGCGAGGAAGTCTCGAGCACGGCCATTGTCGGAAGCCTGCGGCGGACTTGCAACGAGACGCTGCTGTTTGTTGGGGAACCATTGCGCATGGATATCGGCTACTTCCTGAAGCTGATGACCGAAAAGAATGCCTCGGACATGTTCTTGACCACCGGTGCGCCGGTGTACATCAAGATCGAAGGCAAGCTCTACCCGCTCGGCAATACGGGGTTGCCGCCGGGGATGGTCAAGAAAATCGCTTACTCATTGATGGACGAAGGCCAGGTACCGCAGTTCGAGCGCGAGCTCGAGCTCAACATGGCCATCGCCCTGCCCGACGCCGGCCGCTTCCGCGTGAACGTGTTCAAGCAGCGTGGCGAGGTGGGCATGGTGATCCGCGCCATCCGCAGCCGGATCCCGAGCATCGAAGAACTCAACCTGCCGCAGGTGCTGAAGGACGTCATCATGACTCCGCGCGGGCTGGTGCTGGTGGTCGGTTCGACCGGCTCCGGCAAGTCGACCTCGCTGGCCTCGATGATCGACCACCGCAACAGCACCACCACCGGGCACATCCTCACCATCGAGGACCCGATCGAATATCTGCACAAGCACAAGATGTCGATCGTGAACCAGCGCGAGGTGGGCCTGGACACGCATGCGTTCCAGAGCGCGCTGAAGAACGCGATGCGCGAGGCGCCGGACGTGATCCTGATCGGCGAGATCCTGGATGCCGAGACCATGGAGGCGGCCATCGCCTTCGCCGAGACCGGTCACCTGTGCCTGGCCACGTTGCACTCCAACAATGCCGACCAGACCATCGAGCGCATCCTCAACTTCTTCCCGGAAAGCGCGCACAAGAACGTGCTGATGAATCTGGCGCTGAATCTGCGCGCAGTGGTCTCGCAGCGCCTGGTCAAGGGGCTGGATGGGCGCCGTCGCCCGGCGACCGAAGTGCTGCTCAATACCCCGATGATCCGCGACCTGCTGCGCCGCGGCCAGGTGCACGAGGTCAAGCAGGCGATGGAAGAATCGCTGGAAGAAGGCATGCAGACCTTCGACCAATGCCTGTTCCGCATGGTCAAATCAGGGGAAATCGAGCAAGAGGAGGCGCTGCGAGCTGCCGACTCGCGCGATGGCCTGGCACTGAAGTTCCGGCTGTCCGAAGGTGGTTCGGGCGAGCACGACCCGTATGCGGATTACGAGACTGCCGCCGCACCGAAGATCAGCCACGGATTTATCTGATCGGTCTGGTGGGCAGAAGCGGCAGGCGGCAGCGTTGTTAGATGGTCGCTGCCGGCGCTGAGTCCTGCGGTGTGTCGTCGCTGCCCGAAGCGCCCTCATCCGGCGCTACGCGCCACCTTCTCCCGCTCGCGGGAGAAGGGCAACGGAGTCGGCAACCCGGAACGTCAGTGTGGCCCAGGGGTAGCGCCGCTGCTGCCTGAGGTCGTGGTTCCAGCGCTACTGCCTTCTCAAGAGCACGTCATCCACCTTCTCCAGAGCATCACCTGCTCCAGAACACGTCATTCGCCTTCTCCAAAGCGCATCCCTGCGTTTCTCCCAAGCACGCATCCTGGGTCTCCAAGGCATCTCCACCGGCGTTGCAAGCCGCTGCTCTCGCTGATGGCAACGCCAGGATTTACGCGTGCGCGCAACGCGGAGCCGGTTACCGGAGTGCTGGTCGGGAACCAGCGCGTCGGCGTCCTGGCTCACCCTTCCCGCGCGCCCTTCTCCCGCGCGGCGGGAGAAGGTGCCCGCAGGGCGGATGAGGGGCTCGATGTGCCAGCGACAAGCCAATTCCCGCATTGCCTGGCTGGGAGCTAGCGCGTCGGCGTCCTGGCACCCCCTTCTCCCGCGCGGCAGGAGAAGGTGCCCGCAGGGCGGATGAGGGCCGTGATTCCCTGCCCTCACGCCATCGCATCGACCTGCATTTCGGGCCGTGCCGCATCGAAGGCCGGCAGCGCCAGGCAGGCCAGTTCGATGCGTTGCAAGGTCGGATATGGTGCCAGATCGACCTCGAAGCGATGGGCGTTGTAAAGCTGCGGAATCAGGACGCAATCGGCCAGCCCCGGCGTGTCGCCGTGGCAGAAACGCCCGGTGCGCGCATCGTGCGCCAGTTGCGCCTCCAGTGCGGCGAACCCGCGCTGCATCCAGTGCTGGGTCCAGTGCAGGCGTTGCGCAGCGTCCAGCGCGAACTCGCGCTCCAGCAGTTGGGTGACGCGCAGATTGTTGAGCGGATGCACATCGCAGGTGATGAGCTGGGCCAGCGCGCGCACGCGGGCGCGGTCGGCCGGGGCTGCCGGCAATAGCGGCGCGCTGCCCGCAAAGGCCTCTTCCAGATAGTCCAGAATCGCCAGCGACTGCGGGATCACCACTGCGCCGTGACGCAGCGTCGGCACCAGCTGCTGCGGGTTGAGCTGCGCATAGGCCGCAGCATGCTGCTCGCCGCCGTCGCGCACCAGATGCACCGGATGGGTGACATAGGCCAGCGACTTCAGGTGCAGGCCGATTCGCACGCGATACGCCGCGCTCGAACGCCAGTACGAAAACAGCTCCAGCGCCGCGCTCATGCGCGCCCGCCGGTGACCGCGCCCGCCGGCCAGACGCTAAGCGTCATGGCAATGGCTGCCGTTCGACGCGCTGCTCGATCGCACCGAAGACGCTGGCGCCGCCGGCATCGAACATCTCGATCCGCACCACATCGCCGAACGCCATGAACGGCGTGCTCGGCTTGCCATCGCGCAAGGTCTCGACCACGCGCTGTTCGGCGAAGCACGATGCGCCCAGCGTGGTGTCTTCGTTGGCGATGGTGCCGGACCCGACAATCGTGCCGGCCGACAACGGGCGGGTCTTGGCGGCATGGGCGATCAGCTGGGCGAAATCGAACTGCATGTCGTTGCCCGCCTCCGGCGCGCCGAACCAGGCGCCGTTGACGTGGGTCACCAGTGGCAGATGCACCTTGTTGTCGCGCCATGCATCGGCCAATTCGTCGGGGGTGACGAACACCGGCGACAGCGCCGAGCGCGGCTTGGACTGCACAAAACCAAATCCCTTGGCGAGCTCGGCCGGGATCAGGTTACGCAGCGAAACATCGTTGACCAGGCCGATCAACTGGATATGCGCGGCCGCCTGTTCGGGCGATGCGCCCATCGGCACGTCGTCGGTGATCACCACGATTTCGGCTTCCAGATCGATGCCGTGGTCTTCGCTGATCACCTTGATGGCATCGCGCGGGCCGTAGAAGCCGGCGCTGGTGGCCTGGTACATCAGCGGGTCGGTGTAGAAGCTTTCCGGCACCTCGGCATTGCGCGCGCGCCGCACGCGCTCCACATGCGGCAGGTAGGCGCTGCCATCGACGAATTCGTACGCGCGCGGGAGCGGCGCGGCCAGTGCCTGCAGATCCAGATCGAAGACGCCATCGGCGCTACCCTCGTCGAGCGCGGCAGCCAAGGCGTTCAGCCGTGGCGCGACGTTGCTCCAGTCTTCCAGCGCGCGCTGCAGCGTCGGTGCGATGCCGGTGGCGTGCACGGCCTTGCTCAGGTCGCGCGAAACCACGATCAGGCTGCCATCGCGGCCGCCTTCCTTCAGGGAACCTAGCTTCATGACCATCCTGTGCTGTGGCTGATGTGCCGATTGTACGACCTGGCGCAATAATGGTTGCGGTTGAAACAGCTGACCCGGAACACAACGCGATGCCGGAATTTTGTGCAGCGCGCCAAAGGGGCGTACACTTGCCGGGTCTGCATGCGGCCGTCCGTTTCCCTTTGGGACCGCCGGCGAGGCCAGGATCGCTCGATCCGCTCGCCCGCCCCACCCGACGCCTTTCGTGGTGCCGACAAACCCATCGCTCCTTGATTGGGTTGTTCCACCATCTCGCAGCGCGGTTCACGGGAACGCTCCGAGCCTCACTTTTTGCATCTGCAATGCGTTTGCGCTCCGGGCCTGGCCTGGTGGCGACGCTTTACTTGGAGCTTCCTGATGTCTTTTGAATCCCTGGGCCTGGCGCCCTTCCTGCTGCGCGCTTTGGCCGAGCAGGGCTATGAAACCCCCACTGCAATCCAGCAGCAGGCGATCCCGTTGGTGCTGGCAGGTCACGACCTGCTGGCCGGCGCGCAGACCGGTACCGGCAAGACTGCCGCGTTCGGCCTGCCGCTGCTGCAGCACCTGGGCACCAGCCCGCAGCCGGTCAACGGCCCGCGCAAGCCGCGCGCGCTGATCCTGACCCCGACCCGCGAACTGGCGACCCAGGTGCATGACAGCCTGCGCGGCTACAGCAAGTACCTGCGCATTCCGAGCGCGGTGATCTATGGCGGCGTGGGCATGGGCAACCAGCTCGATACGCTGCGTCGTGGCGTGGACCTGCTGATCGCCTGCCCGGGCCGCCTGATCGACCATATCGAGCGTCGCAGCGTGGACCTGTCCGGCATCGAAGTGCTGATCCTGGACGAAGCCGATCGCATGCTCGACATGGGCTTCTTGCCGTCGATCAAGCGCATCCTGACCAAGCTGCCGCGCCAGGACCGCCAGACCCTGCTGTTCTCGGCAACGTTCGAAGAGAACATCAAGCAGCTGGCGCTGGAATTCATGCGCAACCCGATGCAGATCCAGGTCACCCCGAGCAACACCGTGGCCGAGAGCATCACCCACCGCGTGCACCCGGTCGATGGCGCGCGCAAGCGTGACCTGCTGCTGCACCTGCTGGCGCAGGACAGCCGCGAGCAGACCCTGGTGTTTGCCCGCACCAAGCACGGCAGCGACAAGCTGGCGCTGTTCCTGGAGAAGTCCGGCATCAAGACCGCGGCGATCCACGGCAACAAGAGCCAGGGCCAGCGCATGCGTGCCCTGAGCGACTTCAAGGCCGGCCGCGTGACCGTGCTGGTGGCCACCGATATCGCCGCGCGCGGCATCGACATCGACCAGTTGCCCAAGGTCATCAACTACGACCTGCCGATGGTGGCCGAAGACTACGTGCACCGCATCGGCCGCACCGGCCGCAACGGTTCCACCGGCGAGGCGATCTCGCTGGTGGCGCAGGACGAAGCCAAGCTGCTGCGCCAGATCGTGCGCATGCTGGGCCGCGACGTGGAAATCCGCGACGTGCCGGGCTACGAGCCGCAGACCCCGATCCGTTGGGGCAATAGCGCGCCGGGTCGTGCCGAGCAGCCGGGTGGCGATCGCGCCCCGCGCAAGAGCCACGCACGTCGTCCGCATGGCGATGCGCCGCGTCAGGCGCATGCGCATGCCGGCCCGAAGAAGCCCGGTGGCCAGCGCAGCAGCGGGCCGCGTCAGGCCGGTGCGGGCGCGGGTGCCGGTGCAGGCCGTCGCGACAGCGGCCGTGGCGGCCAGCGCCCGAGCGGCACGCGCTGAATCCCGCGCGCCGGTTCCACTGGCGTTGCCGCATGCAGTGACGTGACAGAAAAAGCCGCCCCTCGGGGCGGCTTTTTTGTGGGCGTCGTCGCGCGAAGGTGCAAGGCGGTAGAGGCCAGGTGCAACCTTCGCAAGCGCCGCGCGTGCCATCGAAGAAGCCGGAGCGGTGCAACGATCAAGGCAAGAACCGGTGGTTGCACAAACAAGCCCGGTCACGCTGGTGGCGCGTGGCTGGCGCCACCGCTCCTCGCTCGCCGCTGCAGTTGGTCTGCTTCCGCAAGGCAACCAACATGCCCGACGATCTTCCGGCACTCCCTGCGCTCGGCCACACCGCAGACGCAGCGGCTTGAGCGCGAGCACCGATCGCGGCAACGTTCAGGACTGACGGGAGGCTGGAACCTCACCGCCAACCCTCAGCGCTTCCTGTCTTGCGTGCTCACTGCCTAGCCGTCGATCAACGCGGTATTGCGATCGATTGCCTCGCGATACCGATCCAGCACCGCGGCGGTCTGCACGATGTACTTGTTGAGATCCTCCCAACGCCGGTCTTCCAGCGCTTCGCGAATGCCTGGCAGGGTCTTGACCTCGTAACCGGTAGCCAGGCCGGGGGCGTAGATCAGGTTGCGGTACCACGGCCGCCCCGGCAAACCGCCTTCGGCCAGCAGGGTCTGGTCGATGCGCTGCAGCGAGGCGTTGAGCTTGCCGCGCACGCCTGCATCCAGGCTGCCGCCACGCGATGCCAGCGCTCCGTCGTAGCGCTTGGCACTGGCCTGCAATCGCGCGATGGCCTGGTCCAGCGCGGCGAAGTCGATCTGCGGCACCGCGGCTTTCGGCTCGGGCGCGCGTTGCGGCCGGTTCGGGTTATCGACGGCCGCATAGGCTCCGGCCTGCAGCAACTCGGCCTGCGTGCGTGCGGCAGTGCGGTCGCTGTCGGCCTGCTGCTTGAGCTCCTGCGCATAGCCGGCCACCGCATCGGCGAAGTCGCCGAAGCGTTGCGGCAACACCGGTGCGTTGGCCACGCGCAGCACCGTGCGGCCGACCGTCTGCGACAACAGCGGCAGATAGCTGAAGTCCGGATCGATGTAGCGCGCGAAGTAATCGTAGGAGTCGTACAGCGAGTGATAGACGCCGCTGCCGCCGCCCTGCCCGCCATAGCCCAGATCCAGCGTTGCCAATCCCAGATGCTGCAGGAACGGGCTGTAGTCGCTGCCCGAGCCCAGCGCCTTGAGCGGCACATCGCCACCGGCCGCGACCTGCTTGGCGATGTCTTTCTGCGCCGGCTTGGCGCTCGGTGCCAAAGCATCGATACGCGCACGGGCGCGCTGCCGTTCGAGCACGCTCACGCCGCTGTCGGGATCGCGCAGATCCGCCGCCACGCCATTGACCAGCCGCTGCAGCGCATGACTGCCGCCGGCATTGAGAAAGCCGCGTCCGTTGCCGTCGGTGTTGACGTACAGCACCGCTTTGCGGCGCAGTTCGTCGGCGTGCTGTTCAGCCCATTCGGTGGAGCCGAGCAGGCCGGCTTCTTCGCCGTCCCAACTGGCGTAGACGAGCGTGCGCTTGGGGCGCTGCCCCTGCCTGGCCAGCTCGCCGATCGCCTTGGCTTCGGCCAGCAAGGCGGTGGTGCCCGAGAGCGGATCGGCCGCACCGAACACCCAGCCGTCGCGGTGATTGCCGCGCACCACCCACTGGTCCGGATATTCGCTGCCACGCAGGGTGGCGATGACGTTGTAGATGGTCTTGCTGCCCCAGTCCGCATCCACCTTCAGATGCACGCGCGCGCTGTCGTCGCCGCCGATGCGGTAGGTGATCGGCAGCGCGCCGCGCCAGTCCTCCGGTGCCACCGGCCCGCCCAGGGCGGCCAGCAAGGGTTGCGCGTCGCCCCAGCTGATCGGCAGGGTCGGGATCTTCAACACACTGCCGGCCTGGTCGATCTTCAGGCGTTTGGCGCCCTTGCTGGCGCCGACGCCCGGGGTGAGCGGATCGCCGGGATAGATCGCGAAATTGGCGACCGAGCCGCGTTGCACGCTCCACTGATTGCGCGCCGGGCCATCGGGATAGGCCCGATCCTGAAAATACCCGTCGTCGCGCGGATCGGAATAGATGATCGCGCCGATCGCACCATGCTCCTGCGCCAGCCGCGGCTTGAGCCCGCGCCAGCCCTTGCCGTAGCGGGCGATGACGATCTTGCCGCGCACATCCACGCCGTTGCGCGCCAGCGCTTCGTAGTCTTCGGCGATGCCGTAATTGACGTAGACCAGATCGCCGGTGACATCGCCATTGCCGCCGTAGATCACATACGGCGGCAGTACGTTGTCGGTTTGGGTGGAGGTGCTGTCGCCCGGCAGCGGCGGCTCCTTCAGACGCGCGACATAGGGTTTGGGACCGAGCAGTTCCAGCTGCGAGGTCTTGGGCGAGGGCCACAACACCTCGAAGGTTTCGATGCGCGCATCCCAGCCGTAGCCGCGCAGGCGCGTTTGCAGATCGCGGGCGTTTTCCAGGTTATGCGGCGCGCCGACATGATTCGGCGCCGACGACCATTGCTTCAACCAGCCGCGATAATCGGCGTCCTGCAAGCCGCTATCGAAACGCGCTTCCAGCGCGCGTTGCGCCTGTGCGGCATCGGCGTCGTAACCCGGTAGCGCGGCGGGTGGTGCGGCAGGTTGCGCGACTAGGGGAGGCGCGACGAAGGCCAGGGCGAGTAGCCAGGCGTGCTGCGAAGAGGTCATCGTGATTCCTTGAAAGTGTTCAGGGCCAATGGCGCTGCAGTCGTTCAGAGCGGTGGCAGGCAGAGCCACCATTGCACGGCTGCGGTCGCGAACCTAGCTGCCGCAGTGTGCAGGAGTCCGCCTGTGCGCGATGGGGCCTGACCGGCACTCCCACGTCGCGCACAAGGGCCGTGCGTATGCCGATCAGAATCGGTAATCCAGGCCGACGGTGAAATAGCGCCCACGCAGGTCGTATTGGGTGAAGTCGTATGGCGCGCGAATGCCCGGGAACGAGGCATCGACCGGCGGTTGCTTGTCGGCCAGATTCTCGATCTTGGCGTACAGGGTGAGCTTGTCGATGCCGGTGTACCCCAGATACAGGTCGAACTGGTTGTAGTCGCCCACGCGCGACTGCACCGCACTGGCCGCGGCGCTGGCCTTCTGGTCGTAGCCACCGGTGTAGTACCAGGTCAGCGCCGCACTCACCGTGCCCAGATTCCAGTCCAGCGTGGTGGTGGCCTTGTTGCGCGGCAACGACGGGCCGAGATTGCTGCCGGCGTAATCCTGCAACGGGCCACCGACCACGGTGGGGCGACGGTAATCGCGCACATGGGTATAGGCGGTATTGAGTCCGAAGTTGCCGGCCGCTTCGGTGCGCCAGCGCTGGCGTAATTCGACATCGAGGCCGGAGGTCGTCAGCTCGCTGAGGTTTTGATAACGGTTGTACACCGCCACCAGCGTGCCGCGTTCGTTGCGGATGACATCGGCCGGGTCGTTGTTCTGCACGATGGTGGCGTTGTTGCCGGTGCCGACCAGATTCTCCAGTTCGATCTTGTACCAGTCCACGCTCAGGCTGGTGTCGGCCCACGGCGACAGCACCACGCCGAGGTTGTAGCTGCGCGTGCGCTCTGGATCGAGCTCCGTGTTGCCGACGGTGAAGAAGGTCGGGTTCTGGCGCGAACCCGGCACGTCCGGATCGAACGGGTCGACCACCGAACCGTAGGAGATATTCGTACTGGCTGCATTCTCCGACAGCGACGGTGCGCGAAAGCCGCGCGAGGCGGCCGCGCGCACCAGCACGGCATCCAGCGGTTGCCAGCGCAAACTGGCCTTGGGCGAAAACGCATTGCCGAAATCGCTGTAATGATCGCCGCGCCCTGCCAGTTGCAGTTCCAGCGATCGCAGCAGCGGCAGGTTGACTTCGGCATATAGCGCCGACACCTTGCGCTCACCATCCACCGCGGCAATCGCGGGGCGGATCTGCAGGCCCTGGTCGATCTGCCAGGGATTGCGCGAGACCAGTTCCTCCTGCCGCCACTCGGCGCCGGCAGCGAACCCGACGCTGCCGGCCGGCAGCTCGAACAGATTGCCGGACACCTTGGCGTCGACGCCGCGCAGTGTCGATTGGGCCGGGCGCAGCGTGCTGAGGTTGATGCCGTCGATCACCGATTGCGGTGTGGCCGATGGATCGAGCAGGTTGTAGCTGCCATCGGCCAGCGCCTGGGCCAGCGTAAAGCGATTGGCAAAACCACCGGACACGGTTTCGTGCTCGGTGCTGCGTGCGGCGAACGCCGCCGCCTCCCAATCCCAGCGTTCGGTCTTGCCGCGCACGCCACCGAGAAAACGATAGGACTGCGAGCGGTTGGTTTTGACCGTCTGGCCCAGGTCGAAGAAGGTGTATTCGATCGGTACCGCGGTGCCGTACGGGTTGTACGGGCTGGAGGCCGGCAACAGGTTGGATACCGGCTCGGCCAGGCCTGTGCTGGCGTTCAAGGCAAAGCGGCCGCCCTCCAGGGTGAAGTACGGGCTGGAACCGAAGATCGACACGCCCTTGACCTCGCTGTAGAGCGCCTCCCCAAACGCTTCGACATTGTCGCTGAGCCGGAAGGTGGCGTTGGTATAGGCCTGATAGCGCTTGGTCGAGGGGATCAGCGTGGTGAACGGGGCCTGGTTGAAGCCGCAGGTATCGCCGGCCAGGCCGTCGATCGGCGCGCTGGCGGTGAGCACCGTCCCCGTGGGGCAATTGCCTTGCGCATCGAGCATCGGTACAGAGCGGCCGCCGACCAGGTAACGCGCGCCCTTGGCCGACCAGCCGTTCCAGCGCCCGCCGGGCAGGTCGGTGTAGATGCCCGAGCGGGTCAGCGCGCGCTGGTCCTGATCCAGCCGGTCGCGGTTGTAGGCGTCGAAACTGAAGAGGATGTTGTAGCCATCGCTGTCCAGATCGCCGATGCCGCCGATGAACTTGGCGCGCTGGGTGTCCATGCCGCCCTGATCGGAGGTGCCGCCACTAATGCCGAGCTCGGTGCCCTGGAAATCCTGCCGGGTGATGATGTTGACCACGCCGGCCACCGCATCGGAGCCGTACACGGCAGAGGCGCCGTCCTTGAGCACCTCGATGCGTTCCACTGCCACCAGCGGCAGCGCGTTGAGGTTGACGAAGGTGTCGCCCAGGCCATTGGCGGGAAAGCCGTAATTGGCCAGCCGGCGCCCGTTGAGCAACACCAGCGTGTTCTTCTGCGACAGCCCGCGCAGGCCAATGCCCGCCGAGCCGGAGGCCCAGCCGTTGTTGGTGGTTTCGTTGGTGGCGTTGCCGGTGTTGGCCGAGATCGAGCGCAGCGCGTCGGCCACGGTGACCTTGCCGGACTGCTCCAGCTGCTGGCGGTCGATCACCTGCACCGGGTTCGGGCCTTCGCTGTCGGTGCGCTTGATGTTGGAGCCGGTGACGCTGACGGTGGCCAGGGTCTTGCCCGTGTCGGGTGTCGCGTCGTCGGCATGAGCGAGGGGAATCAGCGCCGAGAGGACGGCAAGAGACAGCAGGTAAGGCGTAGGGCGCTTCACGCACGGCATCCATGAATAGGGGGCTTTGCAGTGGGCCATGCGCGATTGATTAACAAAAATTACATAACTGCATAGGGATATGACGTGCCGTGACACACGACGCCGGACAGACGCGATCGTCCGCGCGTCGGACCTCAAGACGCCGCGCGCGTCGTTGGAGCGCATCCGGGCCAACCGGTGGTGCTGGTGTCCTCGCGAGGACGCAGATGCACGGTCTCGCTGCGATTGGCACAGCCCGAGAAGCACTGCAGCACTTACAATGGCGCCCATGGATATCTTCAAAGTCTTTACGCTCGAAGCCGCGCATCGGCTTCCCAATGTGCCGCCCGGCCACAAGTGCGCCCGGCTGCACGGGCACTCGTTCCGGGTCGAGCTGCATGTCAGCGGCGAACCCGGTGACCAGACCGGCTGGATCATGGATTTCGGCGACATCAAGGCCGCCTTCCAACCGATCTACGACCGCCTGGACCACCACTACCTCAATGACATCGAGGGGCTGGAGAACCCGACCAGCGAGCGGCTGGCGATCTGGATCTGGCAGCAGCTCAAACCGGCGCTGCCGCAGTTGAGCGAGATCGTGGTGCACGAAACCTGCACTTCCGGCTGCCGCTATCGCGGCTGATCGCGTGCGCAATGATCTACCCCGAAGCCGCCTACTGGGCGGCTTCGTCGTTTCTGACGCATCGTCAACCGCTTGAATTCAAATGGATTTGCACAAAGTTTGGGGAAACTTCAGGAAACTTGTTGCATCGCACCAATATCCGCGTATGCTGCATCGCAACAAACGGTCACGGCTTTCCCCAAGGGGTTCGCAATGTCGGCGCAGTTCGATAACAGCTTCACCAGTCAGTTCGCCTCTGCCGCAGCACGTGCCAACCAGTTGGCATTGGACACGCTGGAGCAGAACGTCAACGCAACCACCACGTTCTTCGGTGAGTTTGCGCAGGCACGCGACCTGGGTGCCTACCAGACGCTCTGGCCGAAGGGCCTGCAACTGGCCCGCGACAACCTGGAACGCCTGGCTTCGGCCAATCAGGAAGTGGTCGGGATGGGATTGAAGATGTCCAGCGAGCTTGGGCAGTTCGCCAAGCAGCAGTTCGATAACGGCAGTGAACAGGCCGGCGCAACAGGCAAGACACGGCGCAAGTAACGGCCACCAAAATTCAGCGTCTTTGCATGGGTCCCTCCCCCCGTGCAATCCGGCCCGACAGATCCCTCCCTCTGTCGGGCTTTTTTATTGTGCGTTTGCCGGGCGGCCCGTCGCCGTGGCTTGCGCGCGGCGATCGGCACTGGCGCGGTTGCAGCCGGCGCGGCTAGATCGGTAGCCGCAGCGCCTGCGCCTGGCTGGCGGCATCGGCGCCCGGGCGCCAACGGATCCGCCCCCAGCACGGCATCCCCAGCCGCTGATGCAGCATCTGGATGTTCGCTTCGACGCGCTCCATCTGCGGGTCCACCTCGTTGGCGATCCAGCCGATGCACTCCAGCCCGTCGACGGCGATGGCGGCGGCGGTCAGGCGCGCGTGGTTGATGCAGCCCAGCCGCACGCCGACCACCAGCACCACCGGCAATTGCAGCGCGCGGACCAGATCGGCCTGGTCCAGATCGGCGCTGAGCGGCGCGGCCCAGCCACCGACACCTTCGACCACCACCACATCGGCCTGACGACGCAATTGCGCGAAGGCGCGGGCGATCGGGTCCAGCGACAGGGTGACGCCGACATCGGCCGCAGCCAGCTCCGGTGCCAGCGGTGCGGGCAAGGCGTAGGGGTTGAGGGTGGCGTAGTCCGGCTGCGGGTCGCTGGCCGCCTGCAGTGCCAGCGCGTCTTCATTGCGCCAGCCATCGGGCGTCTGTTCGCAGCCACTGGCGACCGGCTTCATCCCCACGGCGGTGCGCCCGCGTGCGCGTAGCGCGTGCAGCAGCGCGGTGCTGCCCATGGTCTTGCCGATGCCGGTGTCGGTGCCGGTGACATACAACGCCGGATGCTGCATGTGTTCGATCCTGCGGCCGCGCCGCCATTGCCGAGAGGGCGCGCAGCATAACGCGCGGATCCGGACGCGCGGCTGAGTCGCAATGCCGCTGCGGATGGCCGCTGCTAAACTTCGGCCATGTTCGCCACCTCATCGCTGACCGGCAGCAAGCCGGAACAATACGCCCAGCTCACCGCCCAGGCCCAGGCCCTGGTGCACGGCGAGCCGGACCGGATCGCCAATGCCGCCAACCTGGCCGCACTGATCTTCAACTCGCTACCGTCGCTCAACTGGGCCGGCTTCTATTTCTACGACGGCCGCGAGCTGGTGGTGGGGCCGTTCCAGGGCTTGCCGGCCTGCGTGCGCATTCCGCTGGACAAGGGCGTGTGCGGTGCGGCCGCCAGCACCCGGCAAAGCCAGCGTATTGCCGACGTGGACGCGTTTCCCGGGCATATCGCCTGCGATTCGGCGTCGCGCTCGGAACTGGTGATCCCGCTGGTCAAGGGCGATACGTTGATCGGCGTGCTGGATTTGGACAGCCCGGAGCTGAATCGCTTCGATGCGGACGACCAGCGCGGCCTGGAAGCCATCGCGCAGGTTTTTGTCGGCGCGCTGACGTGACCACCGAACGGCTGCGCAACATCGGCCCGAAAAGTGCGGCGTGGCTGCGCCAGGTCGGCCTGCGCACGCAGCAGGATCTGCAGGCGGTGGGCGCGGTGGGCGCATTCGTCAAGGTGCGCCGGGCCGGCTTCAAGCCCAGCCTCAACCTGCTGTACTCGCTGGAAGGCGCCTTGACCGACTGCCACTGGCAGGACGTGCCCGAAGCGCGCCGGCATGCCTTGCTGGCCGAATACGAGGCGGCCAGCGCGCTGTTGCCTGTGCGCGGCCGCGCGGTCGCCGGGCCGGTGGAAACCGTGCACTACGCGCGGGCAGACAACGACGATACGCATGGCGACATGGGCGAAGCAGACGATGACGCCGCGGACTTGAGCCAAACGCGCGAGGATTGAATGTTTGCGCCGGGTTGCCGCAGCCGTGCGCGCATGACGCTGGCGCGGCGACCAGCACCAGCGTGCTTGTTGCGTTCTAGATCGATGTATTTCGATCGCTTGCCTGATCTGGCTTCGTCAACGCGCCGCTGCGTCTCGTAACGTCGGCGCAAGCGATGCGCCCAGCGTCTGACCATGGCTGAGGCCTGGTAGCGGCTGATACGCGGCGCTGAGGCCGGGTAACGACGACAACAGCGCGACCAGATTCTGTGCCGCATGTGGATCTGACTGTGGCCGCCCGGGACGCTCCGGTTTTGTAGCGTTGGCCGGCGTGCCGCCCTCGCCCGCCATCAGCGTCAGGCGATGCTTGTCTGGCTGCGTGCTCGCAGAAGCTGCGTGTGCGTTATCGACCACGCGCTGCGCCTGCTGGACGATGAAGCCATCGCCCCACCACAGCGATGGATCGACTGCCACGTAGTGCTGAAACAGCTGCGGCTGCGTCAGCAACACCTGCAGCACGAACAGCCCGCCATACGAATGGCCCCATAGCGTCTGCCGCCGAGAATCCACCGACACATGAGCCTGCACCTGCGGGCGAATGCGTGCGGCGATCAGTTGCGCGAATGCGTCAGCGCCACCAGTCCTGCGCTCAGGGTTCAGCGGGTCGGTTTCGACACGGCCATCGGTAAAACGCGCAGGCGTGTAGTCCAGGCTGCGCCCCACCGCATCGATGCGCAACGCGCTGTCGTCGGCGATGAACACCAGCACCGGCGCATCGCCGTCAGTCGAGAGGCTGTCGAGCAAACGCTCATCCAGTTCCATCAATGCCGCGTTGCCATCGAGCAGATACACCACCGGATAACCGGCAACGGGCGGCGCAGCCTTGGGTGTGGCAATGCGCACGCGGTAATGGCGTTGAGCATCGGCCGAGTCCAGCCGCAATGCGCTGAAGCCATAGGAGGCACTGGGGCGATCGGCGACGGTGCTGCCGATCGTGCGGCTCAGGTCCGGCTGCGCGAACGCCGGCACGGCGCCGACGATCCACATCAGCACACCGGCACACGCAAGCCGCCAACGCTGCTGTCGGGTCATTGCACTCTCCTGTTGCGGCGCGCGCGTTCTCACGCAGCGCCGCATCGCTGTCAGAAACCGAAACTCAGGCTCGCCCAATACGCTCGGCCGGGCTCGTTGTAGGTCGCCGCACCTGCCGCACCGCCGGTGTTGTTGGTGCCTTCGCGAAACAGGCGGGTGTCGAACAGATTGTCCACACCGAGGCCCACACTGACCTTGCGGGTGATGCGGTAACGCGCACTGACGCCCCACAGGTCGTAGGGGTCGCGCGAGTCGGGGGCGATGGCGCCGCCGCTGGTACTCGATTGCGTGGCCGATTCCTGTTTGCCATAGAACGTACCGGTGAGCAGCAGCGACAAGGCCTGGGTCGGTTGCCAATCCAGCGTGGTGTTGACCGTGTATTCCGGAATCACCGACAGCGGCTGATCGGTCGCGGTGTTCTTGTTCTCGATCATGTAGGTGACATTGGTGTTCCACTTCAGCTCGCGGCCCTGCTCACCCAGCAGCGGCAGGGTGAGGTTGCCTTCCACGCCCTGCACGATCGCTTCCGATGCGTTGGTCCACTGGAATACCTGCCCGCGCCGGTCGACAGTGACACCGACCGGCACCATCCCGGCGACGATCTTGTCGTCGTAGGCGTTGTGGAAGTACGTCAGCGAAGCGTGGTGACCGGTTTGCGGTGCCCACTCGATGCCGATCTCCTTGTTGATGCTGGTCTCCGGATCGAGGTTGTCGTTGCCCTGGATATAGCAGCCCGAACCAAGATTGGGGAACAGCACCGGGCAGCCATTGCCGCGTGTGTAATACAGATAATTGGCGTTGGACTGGTACAAGTTGGGTGCCTTGAAGGCGCGCGCGATGCCGCCCTTGAGCAACCAGTCTTCGCTGAGTTTGTACTGCACGTTGAGGCTGGGGCTGAGGTTGTTGCCGAACTGGCTGTGGTGATCCAGCCGCACACCTGGCGTCAGCGTCAGCCGCTCGCTGGCGTAGATGTTGTCTTCCAGATACACCGCGCTGAGCGTGGCCTCGCTTCGCGGGCTGCGCGTGCCATTGGCAAGACCGGGGAAACCACCGCCTGCGCTCACCGTCTGCGACATCGAATACGCATCGCTGAGGCGGCTCTGGCGGCGTTCGAAGCCCAGCGTCAGCACCTGCTCGGTCCAGGCCTGCAGCGGCATGTTGAACTCGCCGTCGATGTTGAGGTTGTCGAGCGTGGCGGTGGAATCGAGCAGGCTGGCGGCAATGGAGCCTTCCGGCCCGCCGGCCAGGCCTTCGTTGAGGCGGGTATTGTCGGTGCCTTCGTAGGCGGCGGTGAGGCGCGATGTGCCGAGCGCCCAGGTGCCGCGATGGGTCAGCGAGGCGGTGCGGCGGATCATCGTGTTGGTTTCGCTGCCAAACAACGCACCCAGATCGGCACCGGCCAGGCCATCGGCGCTGACCGCGCGATCGCCCGCGTACAGATTGCCCTGGCGGCTGAAACCGGTATCGAGTTCGATCACCTGGCCTTCCATCGGATCCCAGCGCAGCAGGCCGTTGATGTCCTTATTGCGCACACCCTCGCGTCCGGCCGGCGGCACCGCGGCGGCGCTGCTGGCAAAGCGGCGATTGAGCTCCAGTGAATCCGGATCGGTCTTGTTGAGATTGCCGTAGAGGCGGAACGAGAACGTGTCGCTCAGCGGCCCGCTGAGCTGGAAGCCGGCACGCTGGCCGCCGCCTTCGGCACTGTGCTGCGGCACCAGGCCGAACAGGCTCATCGAGCCGGTCAGATCGCCGGTCGGCTTCTTGGTGATGATGTTGACCACGCCACCGGAGGCACCGGAGCCATAACGCGCCGCGGCCGGGCCGCGCAGCACTTCGATCCGCTCCACCGCTTCGGCCGGCACCCAGTTGGTGTCGCCGCGCGTATTGCGCTCGCCGCTGCGGCCCATGCGCACCGCATCGCGCGATCCCACCGGTTTGCCATCGACCAGAATCAGCGTGTTTTCCGGGCCCATGCCGCGCAGATCGATCTGGCGATTGTTGCCGTACTGGCCGGAGGCACTGTTGCCGGTGAGGTTGACGCCCGGCATAGTGCGCAGCAGTTGCGACAGATCATTCACCGGCGGGCGTCGTTCGATGTCTTCGGCGGTAATGACCGACGAACCCAATGCTTGCCGTGCGATTTGCGCGGCGGTGACGTGCACGGTGTCCAGCGATTGCGGATCGGCCGCGGCGTCTTCGGCCGATGCGCTGCAAATGCAGCTGCCACAGCCGAGCGCAATGGCCAACACTAGCTGGCGGTGGGACAACATGGGACGACGCGCAGGCGCAGACATCCATGACCGGCGTGATGCGGACATTCTCAAACCTCTCGACAGGAGATGGACCTCTGGCGACGGCTTGAGGTGATACGTGGGGAGTGCTGCGTGCAGCAGGCGCACGATGCGCCTGCCAAGCGCTGACGCAGTCAGGATTACCCGCGCATTCTACACAGATGCGATTCATTCTCAAACAGAATGACTGCGCCGGCGAAGCCGCATGCGGCTCTCGCGGGACCAGAGCAGCGCACCTTCGTCGCAACATGTTGTGCACTGTCTGCAGGTCGGTGCGCGTTCCAGCGGTCTGCCGGTGCGGTGTACGTGCGTGCGATGTTCATCCAGCGCGGCGAACCGACGGCGGCGTTGGTGCTGCAAGCGATGATGGAGGCCGCATGCAACGGGTGCTGATCGGCTTGCGGGTTTTACTTCAACGCAAGCAGCTCGCGCATGTCGTCCATGACCGCCACCGCGCCGGCGCTCTGCACATCGAAGCCGCGCAGATAGCCGTAGCGCACCATCGCCAAGGGCATTGCCGCTGCGTGTGCGGCAGCCGCATCCGTGGCCGAATCGCCGACCATCAGGCACTGCTGCGGTGTGTGCCGGAATTGCCTGGCCAGGTGCAGCAGCGGTGCCGGATCGGGTTTGCGCTGCGCCAGCGAATCGCCTCCGAGCACGCTGCTGAACTGCGATGCGATGCCCAGATGCTCCAGCAGCGGCGCGATAAACCGCGATGGCTTGTTGGTGCACAACGCCAGCGTAGCGCCGGCCTCGCGCAACCCGGTCAATGCCTCGCCGACACCGGAATAGAGCTGCGGGTCATGCAGCAGGCAGGCTTCGTAATGACGCATCATTACCGGCATCTCGGTATCGGCGTCATGGGTACCGCCGGCTTCGCGCAAGGCGGTGGCGAGCAGCACGTGCACGCCTTCGCCGATCCAGCCGCGGATCGTCGCCTCGCTGAACTGCTGCAACCCGAGTTCGTGCAGGGTGGCGTTGAGCGCTTCGGTGATATTGGGTGCGCTGTCCACCAGCGTGCCATCCAGGTCGAAGATCACCAGCGGATACGGAAACATGCACGACGCCTCGTTGGGGGAGCGGCGTGCAGTGTACGAGCGGCCGGATTCAGAGCGCGTCAGCGTGCGCGGTGGAGATGCCTGATGCAGCGATCGCTGCATGCAGCAGGCCAGGAGCGGCCCACCCAACGTAGCGAGCAGCCATCTGGTGGGTGTGGACGGCGCGCTCAGAACCGCAGTGACGGCACCGCGGGCATGAGGCCGCGCTCATTGCGCCGGCGGCATCTCACCGAACAATTCTCCCTGCACCGCGCCCTCGTCGGCATCGCTGAAACCGCTCAGCCCCACGCCGACCAGGCGATAGCGCGTATCGTCGGGCAGTTCCACGCGCCGGGTCAGCGCCAATGCAATCTGCGCCAATGCGTCCAAAGAAGCGGGCGGCTGCTCCGGCGTGTAGGAGCGGGTCAGGATGCGAAAGTGCGAGGTCTTCAACTTCAGCACCACCGTGCGCCCGATCCGTTCGGTACGCCGCGTGGCAAGCCAGGTCTTTTCGGCCAGGCGCAGGATGTGCGGATCCAGTGCATCGAGCGCCAGATCCTCGCTGAAGGTGTCCTCCGAGGAGACCGACTGCACTTCCTGATCCGGCTCCACCGGGCGTTCGTCGATGCCGCGCGCCCGGCGATACAGGCTATGTCCGAAGGTGCCGAAATGCGCCTGCAATTCTTCCAGCGGACGCAGTCGCAGATCGGCCACGGTGACGATGCCCAACGCCGCCAGCTTGCCGTCCATCACCTTGCCCACGCCGGGAATGCGATTGACCTTGAGCGGCAGCAGGAATGCATCCACGCGACTTGGTGCGATGACGAAATGGCCATCTGGCTTGCGCCAGTCGGAGGCGATCTTGGCCAGGAACTTGTTCGGCGCGATGCCGGCCGATGCAGTGAGCCGGGTTTCGTCGCGGATCTGGGTGCGGATCAGCTGCGCGATCTCGGTGGCCAGCTGCATGCCGGTCTTGGCTTGGGTGACATCCAGATAGGCTTCGTCCAGCGACAACGGCTCGACCAGATCAGTGTGGCGATGGAAGATCTCGCGCACCTGTCGCGACACCGCCTTGTAGCGCGCAAAATCCGGCGGCACGAAGACCGCATCCGGGCAGAGCCGCTCGGCGCGCAGCGCCGGCATCGCCGAGCGAATGCCGAAAGTACGTGCCTCGTAGGAGGCGGCGCAGACCACCGAACGCGCACCGCGCCAGGCCACCACCACCGGCTTGCCGCGCAGGCCGGGATCGTCACGTTGCTCCACGGACGCGTAGAACGCATCCATGTCCACGTGCACGATCTTGCGCATCAAGCTGGCATCTCTCCACTCAGGATGCGGCCATGATAAGGCAGCCGCGTCTCACGCCATGATCCAGCAACAACGGCAAGGCGGCGCGAAACGGGCGCGACCGCCGCCAGCGATGGACATTGCCTTCAGCTCCGGACCACCACCCCTTTGCACATCATCCGGCCGTTGGCCATGACCGGATGGCGTGCGAAGGCGCGAGCTACCGAGCCTCCACATTGTGCACCGCACCCTTGCAGCGTCTGAAAACAGCACGCATGCGTACGGATAAAACGTTTGATTGAACCGCGCCGGCTCATGCACCCTTGCCGGCTTCGCCATTCGCTCCTTGCAGGACACGTTTGTGATGACTCGTCAAAATGCGTATTCGCGCGACCAATTGCTGGCCAGCGCGCGGGGGGAATTGTTCGGACCCGACAGCGGCCGGCTGCCGAACGACCCGATGCTGATGTTCGACCGCATCACCGAGATCAACGACAGCGGCGGCGCGCATGGCAAGGGCGTGATCCGCGCAGAACTCGATGTCCGCCCGGACCTGTGGTTCTTCGGTTGCCACTTCATCGGCGACCCGGTGATGCCCGGCTGCCTGGGGCTGGATGCGATGTGGCAGCTGACCGGCTTTTTCCTGACCTGGATCGGCGCACCCGGTCGCGGACGCGCGCTGGGCTGCGGCGAGGTCAAATTCACCGGCCAGGTATTGCCGAGCGCCAGCCTGGTGAGCTACGAGATCGATGTCAGCCGCGTGATCAACCGCAAGCTGGTGATGGCGCAGAGCGACGCACGCATGCTGGTGGACGGGCGCGAGATCTACACCGCCAAGGATCTGCGCGTGGGCATGTTCACTTCGACGGAGAACTTCTGATGCGTCGTGTCGTCGTCACCGGAATGGGCATCAATTCGTGTCTGGGCAACGATCTGGACACCGTCTCCACCGCATTGCGTGAGAGCCGCTCCGGCATCACTGCATTGCCCGATCACGCCGAGGCCGGTCTGCGCAGCCAGGTGGGCGGCGCGGTGACGCTGGATCTGGAGGCGTTGATCGACCGCAAGCTCAAACGCTTCATGGGCGACGCCTCCGCGTACGCGTATCTGGCCATGCGCGATGCGATTGCCGATGCCGGGCTGGATGCCGAGCAGGTCAGTAGCCTGCGGACCGGCGTGATCGCCGGCTCCGGTGGCGGGTCCAGTCAATGGCAGGTGGAAACCGCCGACTTGCTGCGCAACCGTGGCGTGCGCAAGGTGGGCCCGTACATGGTGCCGCGCACGATGTGTTCGGCGGTCTCCGCGTCGCTGGCCACTGCGTTCAAGATCCGCGGCTTGAGCTATTCGCTGTCGGCCGCCTGTGCGACGTCGGCGCACTGCATCGGCGCGGCCGCGGATCTGATCCGGCACGGCGCGCAGGATGTGATGTTCGCCGGCGGCGGCGAAGAACTGCACTGGACCATGAGCGTGATGTTCGATGCGATGGGCGCGCTGTCCACCGGCTTCAACGATCGCCCGGCAGTGGCCTCGCGCCCCTACGATGCGCAGCGCGATGGCTTTGTCATCGGCAGCGGCGGCGGCATGCTGGTGATGGAAGACTACGACCACGCCATCGCGCGCGGCGCACGCATCCATGCCGAATTGCTCGGCTATGGCGTGACCTCCGATGGTGCCGACATGGTGGCGCCCAGCGGCGAAGGTGCGGTGCGCTGCATGCACATGGCCATGCAAGGCCTCAGCCAGCCGGTCGACTACCTCAACACCCACGGCACCTCCACGCCGCTGGGCGATGTCACCGAACTGGGCGCGGTGCGCGAGGTGTTCGGCGACAACGTGCCGCCGTTGTCCTCGACCAAGGCGCTGTCGGGCCATTCGCTGGGCGCAGCCAGCGTGCACGAGGCGATCTACAGCCTGCTGATGTTGCGCGACGGGTTCATGGCCGGCTCTGCACATATCGACGAACTCGACCCACGTGCGGAGGGCTTCCCGATCCTGCGGCAGACGCAGGAGGCAAGCTTGAACACGGTGATGTCCAACAGCTTCGGCTTTGGCGGCACCAACGGCACGTTGGTGTTCGGGCGGGTGTGATGGCTGCTGCCACCGCCGCGATCACGCTGCGGTGGCACCGGTTGCGGCGATGACAGAAACGCGCCGATCACCCAGTGACTGCCGTGTCTTGCATGCCATCGGCCGATGCCGTTGGCCAGGCGCGGCAAGCCCGGATTTGCATAGTTGATACCGCCACAAGGCGCCAACCGCAATGCCCTGCCAGGTGCACGCCAGACCTTGTCCGACGAACGGCCGGCTAGCGATCTTGCTGGTCGCGCATTTTCCGTTCCCGAACCGATTGCTCGTAGTCGATGCTTGCCTGGTCGATACAACTCTGTGAGCCGCCGTCCTGACTCTGTGAGCCTGCGCACCGTTGCCGAACCGCTCCGTCGTAGTCGCTGCGTGCCTGAGAGATACAACTCTGCACGGCACTGTCCTGGCCTCCTGAGCGTTCGCACCTGTTGATCCTTTCGTCCCGTGCATCACGGTCCAGCCGATTCAGCGCAGCCCGATCGATCACGGCACGCTCGCGTTCGGTGCGCTCGTTCTCTGCACGTGTCTGCCGCTTGGCACGTCTTGCCATGGACTGCACTCCGTCCGCCGGCACGCCCTCGCCAGGTGCCAGGAGCTCCAGTGGCAGCGCGTCTCCCGGCGTGTGATCGCGCCAGAACGTACGCTCGCTCTCGACCGTCCATTCGCGGCCGCGATAGTGCGTGTCCCAGTAGGCGTCCAGCGCGAACTTCACTTTCGGCACCACGCGAGTCAGGGCACCGTGATTGAGCACGATCGAGGTCGCAGGAAGCCAACCACGCGCCTCCGGAGAACGCACGTCGCACCAGGTGCCGCGGTCGAGACAACCATAGACCTGAAGCGCAGTGCCGGGCTGAACTTCTCCCACGCGCCGGTACTCTTCAGCAGGCCCGGCGCGCAGGCCAGCCAGGCCGTTGGCGTGGCCGGCATGCTGCGCCCAAACCGGCATGGCCACGGCCATCAGCCATAGCGCACTCCATGACAAACGTCGCTGCATTGCGCGCTCCCTGTGCCCTGTTCCACTGCATGCGGCGCCTCGCGAAGGGGCGCCACGTCGCGGTTATAAGACAGCTCACCTCAATGCAATGCGAACTCCGTAGCGACCGGTGGCCGGTGACGAGGACCCAATCGGCACCATCAGCCCGCCATGCCGTTGTGCCGCAGCAATGCGTCGATGCTCGGCGCACGCCCACGGAAGGCACGGAAGTTGTCGGCCGCACTGCGGCTGCCACCGCGCGACAACACTTCATGGCGAAAACGTTCCCCCGTGTCAGCGACCTGCTCCGGCGCCTCTTCGAACGCGGCGTAGGCATCGGCACTAAGCACTTCAGCCCATTTGTAGCTGTAATAGCCGGCTGCGTAGCCGCCCGCGAAAATATGGCTGAACTGATGCGGGAAGCGATTCCACGCCGGCGGGCGATTGACGGCGACCTCGTCACGCACGCGCTCGATCAGCTGCAGCACGCTGTCCTGCACCGGGTCGAAGCTGCTGTGCAGCTGCATGTCGAACAAGGCGAACTCCAGCTGGCGCACGGTGAACATGCCGCTCTGGAAATTACGCGCAGCCAGCAGCCGGTCGAACAGGTTGCGCGGCAGCGGCTCGCCGGTCTGCACGTGCGCGGTCATCGCCTGCACGCGCTCCCATTCCCAGCAGAAGTTCTCCATGAACTGGCTCGGCAGTTCCACCGCGTCCCATTCCACGCCGTTGATGCCGGCCACACCCAACTCGCCGATGCGGGTGAGCAACTGATGCAGGCCGTGGCCCATTTCATGGAACAGCGTGGTGACCTCGCCGTGCCGGAAGGTGGCCGGTGCATCGCCACTGCCGCGGCCGAAGTTGCACACCAGATACACCAGCGGCGTCTGCGTCCCATTGGCGGTCTCGCGGCGGTTGCGGCAATCGTCCATCCACGCGCCACCGCGCTTGCCTTCGCGCGCGTACAGATCCAGATAGAACTGGCCGACCAACGCGCCCTGCGCATCTTCCAGCCGGAAAAAACGCACGTCCGGATGCCACACCGGCGCGCTGTCCGGCTTGACGCTCAGTCCGTACAGGCTGTGGATGACATCGAACAGGCCAGCCAGCACCTTGTGCTCGGTGAAATACTGCTTCACCTCCTGCTCGGAAAAGCTGTAGCGCGCCTGCTTGAGCTTTTCGCTGACGTAGGCCAGGTCCCAGGCCTGCAGTTCATCCAGGCCAAGTTCGTCGCGTGCGAAGGCTTCGAGTTCGGCACGGTCGCGTTGCGCATACGGCCTGGCACGCACGGCCAGGTCGCGCAGGAACCCCATCACTTCAGCGGGACTTTGCGCCATCTTGGTGGCGACCGAGTAGTCGGCGTAACTTGCAAATCCAAGCAGCTGCGCCAGCTCGGCGCGCAGGGCGAGAATGCGATCGATATTGGCGCTGTTGTCCAGCGCAGGATCGCCGAACTCGGAGGCGCGCTCGGCGTTGGCGCGATACAGCAGCGCGCGCAGTTCGCGGCTGTCGGCATCGCTTTGCACCGGCAGATAGCACGGCATCTGCAAGGTGAACTTCCAGCCCGGTACGCCGTCTTTTTCAGCCGCAGCGCGTGCGGCGGCGATCACCTCGGCCGGCAGGCCTGACAACTGCGCCTGGTCTTCGGTCACGTACGACCATGCGTCGGTAGCGTCGAGCACGTTCTGCGAAAACCTGGCTGCCAACGCGGACAGCTCTTCCTGGATCTGCGCAAAGCGCGCCTTGGCCTCGTCGTCCAGCTCGGCGCCGCCGAGACGGAAATCGCGCAGCGCATTGTCCAGCACCTTGCGGCGCGCCTGATCGTACTCGGCCGCTTCAGGCGATTGCGCCAGCGCCTTGTATTGCGCGTACAAGGCCAGGTTCTGGCCCAGCGCGCTGCCGAAGCGGCTCACCTTGGGCAGATTGCTGTTGTAGGCCTCGCGCAGCTCGGGCGTGTTCATTACCGCCTGCAGATGGCCGACCTGGCCCCATGCGCGCCACAACCGCTCGGTGGCATCGTCCAGCGGCAACACGAAACTGTCCCAGCGCACCGGGCTGACCTGTTCGGCCGCCTTCACTGCCGCTTCTGCCGCGGCCAGCAGTTGGTCGATCGCCGGGCCTACATGCGCAGGGCGGATGGCATCGAAGGACGGCAGTCCGGACAGATCGAGCAGCGGATTGGTCATGGAGCGCTCCGGCGGTGGACTGAATCAGGGATGACGAAGATGTCTGGTGACAGGTGCCGACGCCCAGCGCGTCAGCACGCTCCCGATATGGCGATCAACGCAGCGCAGCACAAGGCAGCTGCGGCAATGCGCCGCCGTTGACCGCCTCGGCAATGGCCGCATCGCTGTCGGTGACATCGATCGCCCGCTCCGCGTACCAGCCCGGGTTGTAGTAACTGTGCGCGTAGCGCTCGCCTGCATCGCACAGGATGGTGACGATGGAGCCCTGCCGGCCCTCCTCGCGCATCCGCTGCGCGGCGTGCAGTACGCCGATGAAGTTGGTGCCGGTGGAGCCGCCCACGCGACGGCCCAGCGTGGCGCTGACGTGGCGCATCGCCGCCAGGCTCAAGGCGTCGGGCACCTTGATCATTTCATCGACGCAGCTGGCAATGAAGCTCGATTCCACCCGCGGCCGGCCGATGCCTTCGATGCGCGAGCCGCCAGTGATCGCCAGCTCCTTGGGGCACTGCCCGTCCACCGCACGGCAATAACCGTCGAAGAACACCGACACTTCCGGGTCCACGCACAGGATGCGGGTGTGATGCCGGCGATAGCGCACATAGCGCCCCAATGTGGCGCTGGTGCCGCCGGTGCCGGGGCTGCAGACGATCCAGTCGGGGATGGGGTGGGGCTCTTCGGCCAGCTGCTTGAAGATCGATTCGGCGATGTTGTTGTTGGCGCGCCAGTCGGTGGCGCGCTCGGCGTAGGTGAACTGGTCCATGAAGTGCCCGCCGGTCTCGCGCGCGAGCTGGTGCGAGGCGCTGTCCAGGTCGCAGGCACGTTCCACCAGATGGCAGCGGCCGCCCTGGAATTGAATCGCGGCGATCTTCTCCGGCGAGGTCGAGGCGGGCATCACCGCGATGAAGGGCACCCCCAGCAGCCGCGCGAAATAGGCCTCGGAAATGGCGGTCGAGCCACTGGAGGCCTCGATCACCGGCCGCCCGGCACGCAGCCAGCCGTTGGTCAGCGCATAGAGAAACAGCGAGCGCGCCAGCCGGTGCTTGAGGCTGCCGGTGGGGTGGCTGGACTCGTCCTTGAAGTACAGGTCGATGCCTGGATAGCCCGGCAGATCCATCGGGATCAGATGGGTGTCGGCCGAACGATTGAAATCGGCCTCGATCTTCTGGATGGCGGCGGCCACCCACTGGCGCTGCGACATGGGCACGGGCGTGAAGCGAAAGAGGCGTCAATTCTACCGCCGCCAGGCGCACAGCCGGCGCCGGCGGTCAGCGGGCGGACGGTTGCGGGCCGGTGGTATGCTCGCAGCGTCATCCATCAGCCCCGACCGCCCGTGCTGCCTTGCCTGCTCCGCCTGCTGCTGTGCCTGTGCCTGGTCGCCAATACGGCCACCGGCGCGTGGGCGTCGGTGGGCATGGCGATGCCGGAAGTGGCCATGCCGCAGACGGTCACGCACGCCATGCAGGCGCACGTGGCGGCCCCGATGCCGTGCCATGACGCCATGCCAGCGGCTGATGCGGCGCCGTTGCCCGACACGACCAGACACGCGCACGCCAGCGACTGCTGCAAGCTGGGCAGCTGCGACTGCCTGCAACACTGCAGCCTGGCCTTGCTGACCCTGCCCGCGGTTCCGGCGGGGATGCTCGGTCATTTCGCGGTGCCTGCCGCCCTGGACGCAGGCCGCGGCAACCCGACACACGAGCAACCGGTTCGACCTCCCATCGGCTAACGGCCGACACGGCACGACGCGCTTGCCCAGACGCGCGTCGCCGATGCGCGGCATCGGCGGTCACTGCACGCGCCCGGGCAGCAGGCGCACCGCATGCCTGGCCTGACGCTCGCGCGCCGTGCCTATCGGCCCCTCCCATGCATGCTTCGCCCCGCGTCCCTGGACGCGGGATTTTCCAGCGATGCGCTGCGTCTGCCTGCTGTTGCAGACGCGCCGGAGATGACATGTCTTCCGATTCCCCTGTGTTCGATCCAACCTCCCCGCCTGCCATCAGCCGGCGCCGTTTCGTGCAGGGCCTGGCCCTGGGCGGTCTTGCCGCCGGTGCCGGGCTGTGGCGTGCCGACGCGCGTGCAGCCGGCGCGGTGAGCACGCCGGTCCTGCGCGGCAGCAGCCAGTCGCTGCAGATCGGCCGCCTGCCGGTCAATTTCACCGGGCGCACGCGCCCTGCCATCACCGTCAACCAGAGCCTGCCTGCGCCCACGCTGCGCTGGCGCGAGGGCGATACGGTGAGCGTGCGCGTGCATAACGCGCTGACCGACCAGCCCACCTCGGTGCACTGGCACGGCCTGCTGCTGCCGGCCAACATGGACGGCGTGCCCGGCATGAGCTTCGATGGCATCGCGCCAGGTCAGGAGTATCACTACCGCTTTGCGCTGCGCCAATCCGGCACCTACTGGTACCACAGCCATTCGATGTTCCAGGAGCAGGCCGGCCTGTATGGCGCCATCGTCATCGATCCGCTGACACCGCCGCCGTACCGCCACGATCGCGAACATGTGGTGCTGTTGTCGGACTGGACCGATCTCGACCCGGCGGCGCTGTTCCGCCGCCTGAAACAGATGCCCAGCCACGACAACTACGCACAGCGCACCGTGGGCGACTTCCTGCGCGATGCGCGCGAAGACGGCCTGCGCGCGACACTGGCCGACCGTGGCATGTGGGGCCGCATGCGCATGACGCCCACCGACCTGTCGGACGTCAACGCCAACACCTACACCTACCTGCTGAACGGGGTGGCGCCGGCCGGCAACTGGACCGGCTTGTTCACTCCCGGCGAAAAGGTGTTGCTGCGTTTCATCAACGGCTCGTCGATGACCTACTTCGACATCCGCATCCCCGGCCTGCGCATGACCGTTGTCGCCGCCGACGGCCAGTACGTGCATCCGGTCAGCGTGGACGAACTACGGATTGCCGCGGCAGAAACCTTCGATGTGCTCGTCGAGCCCATCGGCCAGGATGCGTTTACCTTGTTTGCGCAGGACATGGGCCGCACCGGATTCGCCTGCGGCACGCTGGCCGTACGCCATGGCCTGCGGCCGCCGATTCCCGCGCTGGATCCGCGCGCGATCCTCACCATGCAGGACATGGGACATGGCGATGGCATGGCGCATGCCGATCACGCCATGCACGGTGACGACACGACGCAAAGCGACCCGCATGCGGCGCATGCGATGCCGATGCCGATGCCGATGCCAGTCCAGCATGCGCACGACAGCGCATCGGACAAGACACCGCATCACCCCGCCAGCGAGGATGGCAATCCCTTGATCGACATGCGCAGCAATGCCACCGCGCCACGTCTGGACGACCCCGGCGTAGGCCTGCGCGACAACGGCCGCCGCGTGCTGCGCTACGGCGATCTGCATAGCCTGTTCGATGACCCGGATGGCCGCGAGCCCGGTCGCGAGATCGAGCTGCACCTGACCGGCCACATGGAAAAATTTGCATGGTCCTTCGACGGCATCGCCTTCGCCTCGGCCGACCCACTGCGGCTGCGCTACGGCGAGCGGCTACGCATCGTGCTGGTCAACGACACCATGATGCAGCACCCCATCCATCTGCACGGCATGTGGAGCGACCTGGAAGACGCCGACGGCAATTTCCAGGTGCGCAAGCACACCATCGACATGCCGCCCGGTACGCGCCGTACCTATCGCGTGCGTGCGGATGCGCTCGGCCGTTGGGCCTACCACTGTCACCTGCTGTACCACATGGAAGCGGGCATGATGCGCGAAGTGCGGGTGGAGGCATGAGCGCGTTACGCCTACGCCCACTGTTGGTGAGCATGTGGATGTTGAGTGCGTCGTTAGCTGCGCAGGAGTACGTGGATGCGGCGGGCAGCACCGCAGCGCACGATGCGCATGCGATGCAGATGACGTCCGACGCTGGCGATGCCGATTTGCCAAAGGCGGCAGCGTCGGATGCGGCGCCGGCCACTGCACAGGACACCATGGCTGCCATGGAGGTGGCGAACGCGCACATGCAGCACGCCGACCAGACGCCACCGCTTACCGAGCATTCTCATCATGACGCCACAGAATCTATGGCACCCAGCGATGCACCGGTGTTGCAGCGTGCTCAGACGCAGGAGTCCGCAGTCAGACCGTCTGCAGATCATGACCACATGTCGCACGCGGGCATGGACCATGGCTCGATGGATCACCCGGCGATGGATCACGCATCCATGACCGCAGGTCCTGCGCAGCAGGCGCCGATGGAGCACACTCCCATGGACCATTCCCGGATGCATGGCGACGCACCAGCCAAGATGCCGATGCAAACGCATGCCTCCCCACATAGCGCTGCACTGCCACGCGAGCCGATTCCAGAGCCGACTGCTGAGGACATCGCCGCAGCCTTCGCACCGCTGCACAGTCACGCGATGCATGGGACGGGAGTCAACCGGTACGTGCTGCTCGATCGCCTGGAAGCCTTCGACACCGATCGCGGCAGCGGCCGGCAATGGGAAGCGCGCGCGTGGATCGGTGGCGATATCGACCGCGTGTGGCTACGCAGCGAAGGCGAGCGACAGCAGGGGCACACACAAGACGCGTCGGTCGAAGCGTTCTACGGCCATGCCATCTCGCCTTGGTGGGATGTATTGGTGGGCGTGCGTCAGGACATCGGCACCGACCATCGCAGTTGGGCGGCGTTCGGCGTACAAGGCCTGGCACCGTACAAGTTCGAAACCGAGGCCACCCTCTTCATTGGCAGCGGCGGTCGCGCGGCCCTGCGACTGGAGGGCGAATACGACGTCCTGCTGACCAACCGCCTGATCCTGCAGCCACGCGTGGAAGCAGACATCGCACTGAGCGAGGATAGGCAACGCGGCATCGACAGCGGCCTGGAGCAGCTCGAAGCAGGCGTGCGACTCCGCTACGAAATGACGCGCCGGTTTGCGCCCTATATCGGCTGGGTGCATCACCGCAGCTTCGGCGACCGTGCCCGGCGCGCCACGATGGACGACGAACCGGCGCGCGACAGCCGCTTCGTCGTCGGCGTGCGCATCTGGTTTTGAACTGGCCGCAGCACTGCGCATGGGTGCGGCAGCTCGTCCCCATGCGCACGGCAGACATGCACGCAAACGCAGACATGAACCGATGACCGCCCAGCGCGCGGCGCCCAGGGCACCGACGCGCGCGATGCAGACACGCCGACCACCATTGCCTGGCTAACATCGGCATCCACCACAGCGCCGACCTGTCACCCCAAGACGTTTTACAAGGAAACCGACATGCCTTTGACCGATCTGAATCACGTTCCCGGCGCCAGCACCGCGCCTGCCGAAACCAGCGGTTTCGTGTTCAACCACACCATGCTGCGCATCAAGGATGCGCAGCGCTCGCTGGATTTCTACACGCGTGTGCTCGGCTTCCGCCTGCTGGATGCGCGTCACTTCGCCGAGGCCGAGTTCAGCCTGTACTTTCTCGCATTGCTGCCGCAAGACACCGCGATTCCAGACGACGACGCAGCGCGCCGTCTGTGGATGGCCGGCATCCCCGGCGTGCTGGAACTCACCCATAACCACGGCACCGAAACCCAGGACGGCCCGGTCTACCACGACGGCAACAGCGACCCACGCGGCTTCGGCCATATCTGCGTCTCGGTACCGGATATCCACGCCGCCTGCGCACGCTTCGACAGCCTCGGCGTGGCGTACCAAAAACGCCTGGAAGACGGCCGCATGAAGCACCTGGCCTTCATCAAGGACCCGGATGGCTATTGGGTGGAGATCATTTCCAATACGCCGCTGGCGTAAGCACACAGGCCACCCGGCACGCCTGAAGTTTCAGTGGACGGGGTGATGCAACGGATGGGGTGCAGACTTTGCCCCCCCATCCGTCCGCTGAGTCGGAAGCCCCACGCGCAGCAGGCAACCCGGCCGCGCAAGGCTGGGCGCGACGACTGGACACATCGCCGCGCTGGAGTAGACTTTCGCCGCCCTCCGCAACGGATGCACCCCAATGCTCGTCAGGAAGATTCCACTGATCCTTGCGCTAGCGATGCTCGCCGCCTGCAAGCCGGCTGCAACGGACGCCACACCTCCGAAGACAACCAGCGCCGCGGCCAGCGCCACCCCCAAACCTTCAGACAAGGACGCTTCTCCCATGCAGGACGCAACCCAGGGTTCAACCCAACAGCTCCAGCCGCCCCGCCCGGACAGCGTGCTGTACTTCATCAGCAACATCGATGGCGACGGCGCAACGTCCTATGAAGTCGCCAATGGCAGCTGGATCAATTACTGGTACGGCTTTCAATTCGAACTCAGCGGCACGCGTTATTACACCGGCTTCGCCTGGGAAACGCCCGAGCTCTTCGGCACAGAGCGCGAGAACCACTATCCCGCTCCGGGCACGAAGGTGACCTTGGCACATGCCACCTTCATCACTAGCGAACCTGGCAGCAAGTCGCCATGGAAGCTGCTTGGCGCAGAGCCGTACATCGGCGAATTCGGTGGAATGGAAAAAGGCAACACCGTCGATACGACACGTAAGCCACAGACCCTCGTCACCGACGACAGCCGGCTGGTCCTGGCCGTACCGACGTGGAGCCTGCAGTCGGGCGTACGGATCCTTTCCTACGACGCATTCGTGTTCAATCCGAAGGAAACCGATGACGTCAACGGCAAACATTGGACGTATATCGGCAACATCCCGGCCGGGCAGGACAACAGTGCAAATTGTGGCGAGGATGCGCCTGGGAAGATTCCCTGTATCAAAAACACCAGTACGCTTGCGTTTGTTAAGCAGCCTGGTCTGCCCGCGCTGCGGGTGACCGTTTCTGCAGACTCGCCGACGAGCGGGGGTGACGAAACGGTCGTATACCGGTACGATGCGGCCCAGAAATCGTATTTGCCGACCCCTTAATACAGGACCAAAGGAATTGGTTCGGGCGGCGTACCGCTGCAGCCACTGGGCTGCAGCACTCAATCAAGGACCTTGAGCGATGCCAACGAATTACTCACGAGCCCAAGTGCTCGACATCATCGAACGCGAAGCAGCCGAGCGAAATATCCCGCGCGATGACTTCCTGCGGTTTGCCCACGTAGAGACCGGCGGTGCCTTTGACGAGTTGGCCAGCCGCGGAGCCGGTGGTGCCAAGGGGCTATTTCAGTTCACTCCTCCGACCGCTGCACAATACGGCATCGCTGGACGCGAGTTGGATGCAGTGGTCAACACCGACGCGGCAGCGCGGCTGTACCTGGATAATCGGACCAGCCTGGTTGACCGGCACGAACGCGATGGCCGGCCTTACCTGTCGGGCAAACCGACGCCTGATGGTCTGGACATGTACATGGCCCATCAGCAAGGCGCAAGCGGTTACCGCTCTCTTCAGACCGCGATCGCCACAGGATCTTTCGGGCTTGAGAGCACTCGCGCCAACATCCTCAACAATGTTGGCGAGAAAGAACTGAAGTCTCTGACAGGTGTGGATTCGGCGACGTTCCAGCGCATGTCGGACAAGGACATGGCACAGACGTTCGTGCAGTACTGGGATACGAAGATGGACCGCATCCGTATCCCTGAAAAAGGCATTGAGCCCATTTCGGCCACGCAGCAGCAGGCACCGTCGCAAACCGCACCATCGCAGTCCGCAGCCGCACAGCCGGAGAAAGCTGCAGCGCATGGCATCGCGCTCCACGCCGCCTATGACCTCACCAACAAATACGACCACGTCAAGTACGGCATGGGCGCGAAGGATCCAGACAAAGGGAGGGTCGATTGTTCTGGCTGGGTGGTCGAGATGCAGAATGCGACCATGGGTGAAATCAACGAGGGCGCCGGCAAGGTCATCTTCACCAAGGACGAAAAGTTCAGCCCTGGTTTCGATAGTGCATCCGAATTGCTACGCAAGGCCGAACAACGCTCCGGCGTCCTGATCCAAGGCAAGGACGTCGCTGCCCAGAACCTCAAAGAAGGCATGATCATCGGCGAGGACAATGGGTCACTGGGGTGGGACAAAGGGCGCTACAAGGGCATCGACCACATCACCATGGTGGTGCGCGACCCCAAGGATGGCGAGCTCAAGATCAGCCAATCGCGGGGCGGTGAGGGCGTCGAGCTCAGCTCGCTGGATACCTACCTTGAACGCAAGCACGCCAAGGGCGTCAAGCTCTATGCCAGCGACCCGCTTTCCGAAGCGCGCGACTTGCTGCAGGACCGCAACCAGAGCAAGCAACAATCTCACGACAGCGACGCGCACAAACCCGCGCATGCGCAGGATGCGGTACAAACATCCGGCGTGCTGCGCGAAAAGGCGCATGGCGCTGAAGTTCTGAAGGTGCAGCAGACCTTGCAGCAGTTGGGCTACAGGGACGCAAAGGGCAACGAACTCAACTCCGACGGCGCCTATGGCCAGCGGACGGGTGAGGCGGTCAAGGCCTTTCAGCGTGCGCACGGACTGCAGGATGATGGCGTCGTCGGCGGCGATACGCTCAAGGCACTGAAGCAAGCCGAGAAGACGCCGTTGCTGTCGGAAAAAACCAATCCCGATAATCCGCTGTACAACCAGGCCGTGAGCAAGCTGGAACAGCTGGGCCCGAATTCGTTCGCCGACCGTCGCGCGTTGGAGAATGCAGCGGCTTCATTGGCGTTCGAAGCAAAGGTCAGCGGTCTGCAGCGCATTGACGCGGTGATACTGAGCAAGGACGGCACCGGATTGTTCGCTGTACAGGGTCAGACAAACGACCCGGCGCACCAGCGGATCTATACGGACAAGGCAGGCGCTGCAGAACGCCCATTGGAGCAAAGCAGCAATGCCGTACGGCAGGACGCGCAGTCGCAAACGCAGGTCCAGGATCAGCAAGAACTGCAACGCAGCCAGGCACGCCAAGTCGGCTGATGCATTCCCAATCCGCAATACGGAACGGGCACTGCTCGATGGAGCAGTGCCCGTTCTGGTTTCAGGATGCGCTGATAACGATTTTTACAGATCGCCAAAGCGGTCGGATGCCCGACCGCGCCCGATCCGGCAATCAGTTGGAGGCAGTAACCGTTGCCCTGTCCGGGAACCACTGCGGCAACTGCTCGGCCAGCTTTGCGGCACATTCGTCGCTATAGGCCTGCGCAGCTTCTTTGACCATCGCGTAATCGTTTGCTTGCCATTCTTCCAGCGACGCGGTGCGCAGGGCAGGCTGGCACGACAGGCTGTACGGACTGGCCTTGCGTTTCAGGAACCCGCTTGATTCACCACCTATGCTGACCTGATAGCGCAGCTCGTACGGGGAGTTTTCGTCGCTCAGGCTCTGGTAGACCAGCCGCCATTCGGACATGAGCACCTGCAATGGAAAAGCATCGATCGGCATCGCGCCGGGCTTGGCGGTGAAGTAGCGCTTCAACTGCATGTTGATCGCATCGCGCTGTAGCGCATACCCCGGGTTGCCGATGCTTTCGATCTCCTCGCCCTTCAACTGGCGTTTGTCGAAGGTGAATCCGCCCATCCTGCCCAGCAGGACACCGGTAATTACATTTCCAGCGACCTGCCCCGCGATGACCGCGCCGGTATGACCTCGCCGGATCACGTGCAACATTTCATCGCCGGCAGGCTGACCATTGGCTGCGACGATCATGCGCGGCTGTAGCGGCAGCATCAACGCCCAGTCCGCAGAGAGCGATGGCGCAGTCGCTGCATCCCCACCACCGATGGCCGTAGGCTGATCCTGTGCTGCCACCACCACCGTCCCCGCCTCGGCAGCGGCGGCATACGCGGTTGCAGTAGAAAAGTCGCCACCCGCAAACGCAGGCAGTACCGCGACTGCTTCTGCATGACGCGTCGGGGTACAGAACGTGCCGGCGGCACGCATCTGCGCCGCATGGAATCCGATACCGTTTGTCTGGTGCACCACGGCATCCTTGCCGTACTGCTCCACCAGCTTGGCGATCAGTGCATCCGATGGCGGTTGCTGTGCGCAAACCTCGGCAGCGGCGATGCGCGACCAGGCGAACTGCAATGCAGGATCCCAGCCCATCGCATCTTCGCCCACGAAACCGTGGTCGTAGTGATACGCATAGATGGCAGGGTCGATCTCCTGCAGCGTCATTCCGCCCTGACCGGCGTAGCCCGGCGGCAGGTCTTGTGCAACAGCAAGCCCAGGCAGTGCCAACAGCACTGCCGCGATACACGTCTTCATGAATCCACGTCCCTCTGGATGGTTGCGACGCGCAGCATGTCCCCCATGCTGCGCGCGCGATGCGCCGCAGTGCACCGACGCTGCGACGATCAACAATGCAGGTCCTGATCGTCGGGTAATGGCACTCACCCAGCGGATCTGCCTGCAGGGCTAGTGTGCGCGCAGACGCAGGCGATGGCAGTCGGGACGGGCCCGACGCGTGTCGGGACGGCCCCTGCCGAGGCTCATTGTTCAGGCCGGCTGGCAACACATCGCACGCGCCGCGTCAGGTAGACGCGGACGCGGCGCGCTCATCGTCTGAGTACACGAGCGGCGATGCCGCACCGGGCACCGGCCGCACGGGCCTGGCTGCTGCACAGCCGCTTTAGCCGCTCTCAGGCCTGCAAGATCCCACCCGCCCCAGGCTGCCACTCGCGGGGCGGGCGCAATGCAGCCAGGATGCGGACCAACTCGCGATAGCTGTCGGCCAGCTGTGCGAACAAGCTCGCATCGCTGCAGCGCGTGTCGGCTACCTCCGAATACGCGCCGCGCCCCAGGTCGATGAAGTAGTCAACACTGAGGCGACGGCGCTGCGCCACGCCGGGGAATAGCCCGGCAATCAGCAGGCAGCCATCGCCGACATCGCGTAACGCATCGGCCCGCACGCTGCCGATCTGATCCTGCGCATGCAGCCACGCCAGCGCCTGGGTGCGCGACAACAGATGCGCATCGCGCTGAAAGCGCAGCAACACGAACACCAGATAATGCTCGCGCGATTCGTCCAGCGGACGTGCGATCCGCTGCCCCGCCTCGCGCACCAACGCCTGCCACAATTCCGCCGGCGCGCCCTGTTTGAAAGACTCGTGCATACGTCCTCCTGCGTGGTGTTGACCCTCGCAAGAAGCTTATGCATAAGCTGGGCCAAAGCGTTGGCAGCGGCGATGGTCGAGCGCTAACCGGCCAGCGTCGGCTGGCCGGAGTGTCGCACGGGTCTCCACCCCGATCGTCCTGAAGCCCACGGACATCGGCCGCCTCGCCAGGATCGCGGCAAGCGCGGGAGTCCGGTGTCGCGCCGGCATCCACCGCCGGTCTACGAAGCCGCCAACATCACGTGGGCGAGCGGCTCCAGGGCGGGTGCGCACGGGACACGGCAGCCGGCGTACAAGGCGTGGTGCATGCGCATTCCGGCACCGTTCGCGACCGCTCGACGGCGCAGCGGGTGTGTGGGCCGCGCTTACTCCACCGTCACCGACTTGGCCAGGTTGCGCGGCTTGTCGACGTCGGTGCCGCGCGCCAATGCGGTGTGATATGCCAGCAACTGCACCGGGATGGTGTGGATCACCGGCGACAGCACGCCGGCATGACGCGGGGTGCGGATCACGTGCACGCCCTCGGATTCGCTGAAATGGCTGTCCTGGTCGGCGAACACGAACAGCTCGCCGCCGCGGGCGCGCACTTCCTGCATATTGGATTTGACCTTCTCCAGCAGCCGGTCGTTCGGTGCGATCACGACCACCGGCATCGTTGCATCCACCAGTGCCAGCGGGCCGTGCTTCAACTCGCCGGCCGGATACGCTTCGGCGTGGATATACGAGATTTCCTTGAGCTTGAGCGCACCTTCCAGCGCGATCGGGTAATGCAGGCCGCGACCGAGGAACAGCGCGTTTTCCTTCGGCGAAAACCGCTCGGCCCAGGCCATGATCTGCGGCTCCAGATTCAGCGCGTGCTGCACGCTGCCGGGCAGGAAACGCAGCTGCTCCAGATAGTCGGCCTCTTCGGCCTCGCCGATGCGGCCCTGCAACTTGCCCAGCACCATGGTGAGCTGGAACAGCACCGCCAGCTGGGTGGTGAATGCCTTGGTCGAGGCCACGCCGATTTCGGCACCGGCGCGCGTGTAGCAGACCAGTTCGCTGGCGCGCGGGATCGCGCTTTCGGGCACGTTGCAGATCGACAGCGTATGCAGGTGGCCAAGCGATTTGGCGTATTTCAGCGCCTCCATCGTGTCCAGGGTTTCGCCGGACTGGGAGATGGTGACGATCAGATGTTTCGGGTTGGCATACGCGGCGCGGTAACGGTATTCGCTGGCGATCTCCACGCTGCACGGCAGCCCGGCGATCGCCTCGATCCAGTAGCGCGCGGTCAGGCCGGCGTAATAGCTGGTGCCGCAGGCCAGGATCTGCACGCCTTCGATGTCGCGCAACACCGCTTCTGCGTTGGCACCGAACAGCGATGCCGGGAAACCCTTCGCATCGATCGCCGCTTCGATGGTGTCGGCCAGTGCACGCGGCTGCTCGTGGATTTCCTTCTGCATGAAATGGCGAAACGGCCCAAGCTCCAGCGATGCCAGCGAGATATCGGACAGATGCAGCGGGCGCTCGACCGGGGCGTCGTGGGCATCGAAGATGCGCACGCCATCGCGACGCAGCTCGGCAGTATCGCCCTCTTCCAGGAAGATCACCTGGCGGGTCGCCTGCACGATGGCCGACACGTCGGAGGCGACGAAGTTCTCGCCCTCCCCCACCCCGATCAGCAACGGGCAGCCCATGCGTGCGCAGACGAAGCGTTCCGGCTCGGCCTGACTCATCACCGCCAGCGCGTAGGCACCGGTCAGCTCCTTGACCGTGCGCTGCAGCGCACTGAGCAGATCGCCGGCGTCGGCCAGATGGTGATGGATCAGATGGGCGATGACTTCGGTGTCGGTCTGCGACTCGAAGGTATAGCCGAGTGCACGCAGCTTCTCGCGCTGCTGCTCGTGGTTTTCGATGATGCCGTTATGCACCAGCGCCACGCCCGCACTGATATGCGGGTGCGCGTTGGCCTCGGTGACGCCGCCGTGGGTGGCCCAGCGGGTGTGGCCGATGCCCAGCGTGGCGCCGAACTGTTCGGCCTGCGCCGCCTGCGCCATCTCGGCCACGCGCCCGGTGCGGCGCACGCGGCGGACCCGGTCGCCGTCGAGCACCGCAATGCCGGAAGAGTCATAGCCTCGATATTCCAGACGCTTGAGTCCTTCGATCAGGACCGGGACCACATCGCGCCCGGCGATCGCTCCGACAATGCCGCACATAGGGACAGCTCATTTGGAAAGAAGACCGGCATTTTAGCGTGTCCGCTCTTGTCCACTGCATGACCGTGCCCGGACAGCGTGTCCGCATAGGTGTCCGCGGACACTGCGGACACCCGCCGCATTGGCCAGAACACCTTTGATATCAGCCACTTGGAAGTTGGCACGTAGCCTGCTTTGTCAGCATGACGCCACCGAGCACGCCGACCATGATTCGTGACACCTCTGCCCAGGACCAGGTTCTTCGTACACCCGCCGGCAACGCGCCGTGGCGTCGCTGGCTGTGGCCCGGCGTCGCCAGCGTGGCGGTATTGGCCGGCATCGGTTGGGCGATCACTGCCTGGAGCGCCGGCAGCCGCTCCTTCGATGCCAGCCGGGTACGCATCGCCACGGTCAGCCAGGGCGACCTGGTGCGCGACATCGCCGCCGACGGCCGCGTCATCGCCGCCAACAGCCCGGTGCTGTACGCAATCTCGGCCGGTACGGTGACGCTGAGCGTGGTGGCCGGCGACGTGGTCAAGCAGGGCCAGGAGCTGGCGCGCATCGACAGCCCGGAGCTGCGCAGCAAACTGGCGCAGGAGCAGGCCACGCTGGCCGGGCTGGAAGCCGAGTCCAGCCGCGCCGGGCTGGATGCCACGCTCGCCCGCGCCACCGCCAGCAAGCTCACCGACCAGGCCAAGATCGACAAGCAGGCCGCCGCACGCGACCTGGAGCGCTACCAGCGCGGCTTTGATGGCGGCGCCGTGCCGCAGGTGGAACTGGCCAAGGCGCAGGACACCCTGAAGAAGACCGACATCGATCTGCAGCATGCCGAGCGCGACGCATCGTTGAAGAGCCAGGGTGCGGACCTGGATTCGCGCAACAAGCGCCTACTGGCCGACCGCCAGCGCGCGGTGGTGGCCGAAGTGCAGCGCCAGGTCGATGCGCTCACCCTGCTGGCGCCGTTCGACGGCCAGGTCGGCCAGGTGCAGGCGGTGCAGCACACCCAGGTCGCGGCAAACGCGCCGATCCTGGGCGTGGTGGACCTGTCCAAGTTCGAAGTCGAGATCAAGGTGCCGGAAAGCTTCGCGCGCGACCTCGCCATCGGCATGCCGGCCCAGCTCACCAGCGGCAGCGGCGAGCCGTTCCCCGGCGCCATCTCGGCGGTGTCGCCGGAAGTGGTCAACGGCGAGGTCACCGCGCGCATCCGCTTTGCCGACAAGCAGCCGCCGGGCCTGCGCCAGAGCCAGCGCATGAGCGCGCGGGTGGTGATGGATACCCGCCGCAACGTGCTCAAGGTCGAACGTGGCCCGTTCGTCGAACAATCCGGCGGCAGCTACGCCTACGTCATGGACGGCAACACCGCGGTGCGCCGACCGGTGCGCATGGGTGTCAGCAGCCTGGGCGAGGTGCAGGTGCTGTCCGGCCTGCAGGTCGGCGACCGCGTGGTGGTGTCCGGCGCAGACAACTTCGGGGATGCACCGCGCGTCACCGTTCACTAGAAACGCTAACCCTGCAGCCTCCACACCCCGGCGACTACGCGCCACGTCGCAGCCGTCACGCTCAATCTCTTTCGCACACCTCTCTCGCAAAGGACTCGGCAATGCTCAAGATGCAATCGGTCTCCAAGGTCTTCCGCACCGAACAGGTGGAAACGCACGCGCTGCGCTCGCTGGACCTGCATGTGCGCGAGGGCGAATTCGTCGCCGTCACCGGCCCTTCCGGCTCGGGCAAGACCACCTTCCTCAACCTGGCCGGGCTGCTGGAGACCTTCACCAGTGGGCAGTACCTGCTCGACGGCGAAGACGTCAGCCATCTGTCCGACGACGCGCGTTCGCGGCTGCGCAACCGCAAGATCGGTTTCATCTTCCAGGGCTTCAACCTGATTCCCGATCTCAACCTGTTCGACAACGTCGATGTGCCGCTGCGCTATCGCGGCATGGCGGCGGCCGAGCGCAAGCAGCGCATCGAAGAGGCCTTGACCAAGGTCGGCCTGGGCTCGCGCCTGAAGCACTACCCCACCGAGTTGTCCGGTGGCCAGCAGCAGCGTGCCGCCATTGCGCGTGCACTGGCTGGCAGTCCACGTTTGCTGCTGGCTGACGAACCCACCGGCAACCTCGACTCGCAAATGGCACGCGGGGTGATGGAACTGCTGGAAGAGATCAACAGCCAGGGCACCACCATCGTGATGGTCACCCACGACCCGGAACTGGCCGCACGCGCGCAACGCAACGTCCATATCGTCGACGGTCAGGCCACCGATCTGGAACGCAACCCCGCGCTGATGCGCTCGCGCGACAGCGCACCCACCCTGGCCGAATAAGGCGCACTTCTATGTTCGGCTATTACTTCAATCTGGCGGTGCGCAGCTTCCGCCGCAACAAGGTGCTGACCGCGCTGATGGTGCTTGCGATCGCGCTCGGCATCGGCGCCAGCATGACCACCTTGACGGTGTTCTATGTGCTATCGGGCGATCCGATTCCTGGCAAAAGCCAGACCCTGTTTCATCCGCAGCTGGACCCACGCTCGCTTGGCTTTCAGGAAGACGATGCGCTTGATCAACTGACCCGCTTCGATGCCGAGGCACTTCTGCGTGAGAAGCGGGGTGATCGCCAGGTCATGCTGGCACGCGGCAGTGTTGCGCTGGAGCCTGACAACCGCGCGTTGCGGCCAATGACGCTGCAGGCAACGTACGCCTCCGCAGATTTCTTTCCGATGTTCCAGGCCCCGTTTCTTTACGGGCGCGCCTGGACGGCAGACGACGACAATGGTCGCGCACGCGTCGCGGTGATTTCCGAGGCTCTCAACAAGAAACTCTTCAACGGAGAAAACAGCGTGGGTCGCACGGTACAAGTGGACCGCCACGCGCTGCGTATCGTCGGTGTTCTCCGCGACTGGAATCTGAAGCCGAAGTTCTACGATCTGAACAATCGTGGTTACGGAAAGCCCGAACAGCTTTTCGTTCCGTTTGCGACCTTTATCGATCTAAAACTTGCGAACAGTTCCTCGCGTACCTGCTGGGGCGACAGCCTGACTGAGAACGATGTAAATGCGCCATGCTCCTGGGTGCAGTACTGGGTTCAACTCGACAGTACACAAAAGGTGGAGGCATACCGGCAGTATCTCGAGAATTATTCAGATCAGCAGCGACGCAATGGACGCTTCCAGCGGCCAAATCAGGTGGAATTGCGCAACGTGATGGAATGGCTGGACTTCAAGAAAGTGGTGCCAAGCGACGTACGTCTGCAGACCTGGTTGGCCTTTGGTTTTCTGCTGGTGTGCCTGCTCAACACCATTGGATTGTTATTGGCCAAATTCATGCGCCGCAGTGGCGAAATCGGTGTACGGCGAGCGCTTGGCGCGACCAGGCGCAGTGTCTTCGCGCAGGCACTGGTCGAAGCCGGCACGATCGGACTGGCAGGCGGTGTACTCGGGCTTGGCCTTGCCGCGCTCGGCTTGTGGGGCGTGCGGCAGCAACCTACCGGCTATGCCGAGCTCGCCCATCTTGATCCGTTGATGTTGCTGACGACCTTCGTGCTTGCCTTACTGGCCAGCGTAGTGGCCGGCCTGCTCCCGGCATGGCGCGCCTGCACCATTCCTCCCGCCATCCAGCTCAAAGCGCAGTGATGCATAGGGCAGCGCTGCCGTATGGCAGCCGTCGGCCAGCAACCCTCTAGGAACCGTCCATGGAAATTCGTCCCATTCTTTCCACCCTGCGTCGCCACAAGACTGCAGCCGCGCTGATCGTACTGGAGGTCGCACTCAGCTGCGCGATCATCTCCAATGCGTTGTTTTTGATCAGTCATCGCCTGGACCGCATGCAGCGTCCCAGTGGTCTGGCTGAGAGCGAGCTTGTGACACTGACCCTCAGCGGGATTGGTCAGGATGAAAATGCAAGAGCGCTCACCGACACCGACCTGGCGGCGTTGCGCAGTATTCCCGGCGTCAAGTCCGCATCCAGCGTCAGCCAGGTGGTTTTCGGTGGAAGCATGTGGATCAGCGGGCTCAAGCTGGCAGCCGACCAGCCAAGCGCCAGCATCAACGTCAATGATTACAACGGCGATATGCAGACTTTCGACACGATGGGACTCACGCTGGTGCAGGGGCGTCGTTTCACCGAAGGGGAGTTCAGTTGGTCGGATGACCAGGCTGCGACGGTACCGAGCGTCATTCTCACCAAGAGCGCGGCAGACAAGCTGTTCCCGGACCAGTCTGCATTGGGGAAATCGGTGTATCGGGGTACGAGCCCGATGAAGGTAGTAGGGATCGTGGAACACATGGCACGCGTCAATGACTACGGCGGCGCCGCCGCTTACGACGACGCGATGCTGACACCGGTCAAGATCCCTTATAACGAAGGCGGACGCTATCTGCTGCGGACCGATCCGGCACGGCGTCAGGAGGTCATGCGCGAGGCATTGGCGGTTCTGGAGAAGAACAGCAACAGCCGTATCATCGACCGTCCTGAGACATTGGAGGAGATGCGCAAAGAGTTCTATCGCCAGGACCGCTCCATGGCCTGGTTGCTGGTCACCATGAGCATTGCCCTGCTGATCGTCACCGCGCTGGGCATCGTCGGTCTTGCCAGTTTCTGGGTGCAGCAGCGTACCAAGCAGATCGGCATCCGCCGTGCACTGGGCGCAACGCGTGGACAGATCCTGCGCTACTTCCAGATCGAGAACTTCCTGCTGGCCTCGGTCGGTATCGTGCTGGGCATGCTGCTGGCTTACTCGATCAACGTATGGCTGATGGCGCGTTATGAATTGCCGCGTTTGCCATTGATCTATCTACCGATCGGTGCGCTCACGTTGTGGCTGCTAGGCCAGATCGCGGTGTTCTGGCCCGCACGTCGCGCGGCGTTGGTGCCGCCGGCAGTGGCCACGCGCACCGCCTGAGCAGGGCATGGGACGCTGCCTCAAGCCCATCGCCACGCCCTGGCGTCCGGCGCTGCCGGCCGCTGGTCTGCTGCCCCCGCCGACAAACCGCGATGCATCCCTCCCAAGGAGCGTCTCCCCATGCGACCGATCGTCCATCCCTGCAGCGGCGCCGGTGTATTCGCCATCGCTGCGATGATCGGCGCGCTGCATGCCGGCAGTAGCGCCTGCGCGCGCGCCGTCACGCAGACCGGTAGCGAGGTGACCGAGCGCACCGTGCTGCGCATCGACGATCATCAACTGCGCTGGCGCCACAACGCACAGACGCTGACACTGATCGCCACAGCCGCCGGCCTGCTGGTCATGCAGGCCAGCGACACGCTGGCACTGCAGCTGCGCCAGGGCGGCCCGCTGCGCGCAGCCGATGGCCGCAGCATCGCCAGCCTGGAAGATCCGCTGCACATATTGCGCGCTGCGGCCGGCCGACCAGTGCAGGTCCAGGTCAGGCACGGATGAGCCTGACCTGGACCGCACCGACGTATACGCCGCTGGCGCCTGCGCCACCGGCGCCGCCATAACGGGTGCGGTAGCCCTCGCTTGCGGCCGGGGCACATGCTGACCTGTCGCATGACCACCAACTACGGCGGGGCACTCTGCAGCCGCAACGTCCGTTGCCATCGACACCGGCTTGCGCCTTATGCTGTGGCGAGTATTTTCTCCCCCGACACCTTTCGCCTTACGAGCGCGCAATGCCGCAGATCCTGATCATCGACGACAACACCGCGGTAGCCACCGCGCTGGAGGTGCTGTTTTCCTTGCACGACATCGAGGCGCGGCACGCGCATTCGCCGCAGGCCGGGTTGGCGCTGCTGGACGAGCAGGCGTTCGACCTGGTGATCCAGGACATGAATTTCACCGCCGACACCACCTCCGGCGAGGAAGGCGAAGCGTTGTTCGCCCAGATCCGTCAGCGCCACCCGGACCTGCCGGTGATCCTGCTCACGGCCTGGACTCACCTGGGTAGCGCGGTCGGGCTGGTCAAGGCGGGCGCCGCCGATTACATCGCCAAACCGTGGGACGACACCAAGCTCCTCACCACGGTCAACAACCTGCTGGAGCTATCCGAAGCGCGCCGCGAGCTCGCGCGCCGCCGCGAACGCGAGCACCGTGGTCGCGAGCAACTGACACAGCGCTACGATCTGCGCGGCGCGGTGTTCGCCGACCCCGCCAGCGAACGCGCCATCGCGCTCGCCTGTCAGGTCGCACGTTCGGAGTTGCCGGTCCTGATCACCGGCCCCAACGGCAGCGGCAAGGAGAAGATCGCCGAGATCATCCAGGCCAATTCGGTCAACAAGCGCGGCCCCTTCATCGCGCTCAACTGCGGCGCCCTGCCGGGCGAATTGATCGAGGCGGAATTGTTCGGTGCCGAAGCCGGCGCCTACACCGGTGCCAACAAGGCGCGCGAAGGCAAGTTCGAAGCGGCCGACGGCGGCACCCTGTTCCTGGACGAAATCGGCAACCTGCCGCTGGCGGGCCAGATGAAATTGCTGCGTGTGCTGGAAACCGGTCGCTATGAGCGGCTGGGCTCCAACCGCGAGCGCCACGCCAAGGTGCGGGTGATCAGCGCCACCAATGCCGATCTGCCGTCGATGATCCGCGACGGCAGCTTCCGCGAGGATCTGTATTACCGTCTCAACACGGTGGAAATCGCGCTGCCCGCCCTGGCCGAGCGCCCGGGCGACATCGCGCCACTGGCCGAGCACTTCCTGGCAGGCGGCAAACCGTTGTCTGCGCAAGCACGCGATGCGCTGCAGCGACACGCCTGGCCGGGCAATGTGCGCGAGCTGCGCAACGTGCTGCAACGTGCGTCGCTGCTTGCGCAAGGCGCGCGGATCGAAGCCAGCGATTTGAACATGCCGCGCGCCACCGCAGCGCGGCCGGTGGCGGCAGTCGCCGGCGAGCCGGATCGCGCACGCATCGAACAGGCCCTGGCGCGCGCGCAAGGCGTGATCGCACAGGCCGCTGCCGAACTGGGACTGAGCCGACAGGCGCTGTACCGGCGCATGGACCGTTACGGCATCAGATCGGAATGACTGCGCGCATGTGGCATCGCTCCTTCACGTTCACCCTGTTTCTAAGGCTGTTGCCGGTGCTTGCACTGGCCGCCGCCCTGCCGTGGTTCATGGCGTACTGGCTGGATCGCGGCTGGCAGGTCGCTGCGATTTCGGTCGTCGTTGTGCTGGCCGCGATGTGGTTCAGCCTCATCCGCGCCACCGCGCCGATGCGCTCGCTGTTCCGCGCCCTGGCCGGCACCACCAGCAGCTACCGCGATGGCGAATACAACTTCGGCGTGTACTGGCGCGGCAGCGACGAACTGGCGCAGCTTGTGCAGGCGCATTCCGAACTGGGCGATGTGCTGCGCGCACAGCGACGCGACCTGGTGCAACGCGAGTTGATGCTCGACACCATGCTGCAGAACACCCCCGTGGCAATGCTGCTGGTGGTCGCCGGCGGCGATGGCCTGCGCCGCATCGGGTTTTCCAACAACGCCGCGCGCAAGCTATTGCATGACGGACGCAAGCTCGAAGGCCAGCATCTGGACGACGTGCTCGAACGCATGCCAGGCGAACTGCGCGATGCGCTGGCGCGTGGCGGCGACTGCCTGTTCGCAGTACGCGAGGACGGTGATGACGAGGACGACGAGCAGATCTACCACCTGTCGCGGCGCAGCTTCCACCTCAATGGCCGCGGCCACGAGTTGCTGCTGATCCGCACCCTGACCACCGAGTTGCGACGGCAGGAAGTGCAGACCTGGAAAAAGGTCATCCGCGTGATCAGCCATGAATTGAACAACTCGCTCGCACCGATCGCCTCGCTGGCGCATTCCGGCGCCGAGCTGCTGCGCCGCGAGCGCACCGACCGTCTGGGCACGGTCTTCGAAACCATCGAAGAGCGCGCGCGTCATCTGGAAGGCTTCATTCGCGGCTACGCGCGCTTTGCCAAGCTGCCGCAGCCGCAATTGCAGACCATCGAATGGGCGCCGTTCCTCGAACGGCTGCGACAACAGATCCCGTTCCAGTTGCAGGGCGAGATCAGCAGTGTCAGCAGCCGCATCGATGCAGCGCAGGTCGAACAGGCCATGCTCAATCTGCTCAAGAATGCACACGAGGCCTGCAGCGAAGCGCAACCGCCCAATAGCGAGGTTGCAGTGCGCGTGACACGCTTACCGCAGTGGCTGCGGATCGAAGTGCTCGACCGTGGCAATGGCATGAACGAAGCGGTGCTGCACAATGCACTGATGCCGTTCTATTCGACCAAACGCAATGGAACCGGGCTGGGGCTTGCGCTCACCCGCGAGATCGCCGAAGCGCATGGCGGGCGTATTTCGCTGCATAACCGCGAGCAAGGCGGCCTGTGCGTGACCTTGTTGCTGCCGTCGGCATCGGCTGCATAGCCAGACATTTTCGACCCGTCCAACGCCTCGTCCAGCGCAGCTCACTGATCGGTCGCCAAGCCCGGCAAGACCACCCCGCCGCGCGGACACCGAGTGTAAGAACGCGCACCCCCGCCCTGCCACCACCGCGCCGTCAATCGGGTTTCAGCGTGCCGCTCTCTGCAATGCGCGGCTGTTTCAGCGCGCCACACGCATCGTCTGCGCCGGTGGTCCTGGTCGCATCGATGGCGCGGTAATACCCGATGCCGACGGTATTGCCAACGAACTCGCCACCCTGCGAGGGGCACTCTCCATCGGCCTTGAACCAGTCCGAAAACGCGGCGTACTTGCCGGCCCTGAGGAAGTGGTTGCCGCCGACATAGGTCCGATCGGACGCATCGCGCGTACGCACTGCATCGCCGTTGACATCCACAAACGTATTGCCTTCGATCCGGTTACCGGACGAGTGCCGCGCCAGATACAGCGCATGGATGAAGCCCGAGGTGTCGGTGTCGTTTTCGATCGACACGAAGCGATTGTGTTCGATGCGGCTATCGCGCGACTGCTGCAGCCGGATCGCCGCAAACGAGTACGCGGCCTCGGTGCTACGACCATAGCGCCCACCGATCCGCTCGAACTGCATGTTGCGGATCGTGTTGCCGCCATTGCCGTCCTCGGCGGCCTTGCTGCTGCCCAGATCCAGCGCCATCCAGTAGTTGCTGACCTTCAACCCCTCGAAGGTCAGCCGCGTCGGCGCATTTCGACCACGTTTCAAGGCGAACCAGGTCGCGCCACCGTGTCCATCGAAGAGCGGCGGGCTGGCAGCGCCAGCAGCGGCGATGAAGCGGATCGGCGCGCCGTTGGCAAAGGTCCATTGCACCGACTGTTGAAGATAGGTGCCCGGGGCGATCACCACCTCCACGTCCCCTGCTGGCCGTCGTTCGACCAGGCGTTGCTGCGCGGCGTCGAGACTGCGCAATGCCGTCGAAGGCGCGGTGCCCGCCGCCGCATCATCGCCATCGGGCGCCAGATACAGCCGATAACTTGCCGCCGCTGCAACGCCTGACTGCAGCAGTGGCACGCCAAGGAGGAGGATCAACACCGTATGTGGACGTCGCAGCATCGTGCACCTTCCGTCGTTACCCGCAGCACGGCCAAGCATCGCCGTGCAGCACGGCTGCGCTGCGTCACTCACCCGCATCGCGATAACCGCTCCATGCTACTTCTTGGTCGGCCGCTCCCAGCCTTCGACCACGGTCTGACGTGCGCGCGTGACGCTGAGCTGGCCGGCCGGCGCATCGCGCGTAATCACCGAGCCCGCACCGATGGTGGCATTGGCACCGACGGCGATCGGCGCCACCAGTGCGCTGTTGGAGCCGACGAACGCGCCGTCGCCAATGGTGGTCTGCGACTTGTTCACGCCGTCGTAGTTGCAGGTGATGGTGCCGGCGCCGATGTTCACCTTGCTGCCGATCACCGCATCGCCCAGGTAGGTGAGGTGATTGGCCTTGCTGCCCACACCCATCGTGACCTTCTTGGTCTCGACGAAATTGCCGATATGCACGCCATCGGCGAGCACGGTGCCAGGGCGCAGACGCGCGAACGGGCCGATCTGCACCGCACCTTCGGTCACCACGCCTTCCAGATCGCAGTGCGCGCGCACCTGCGTGCCGGCACCCAGGGTCACATCGCGCAGCCGTACGAACGGGCCGATCACCACGCCGTCGCCAAGCGTGACATCGCCTTCCAGAATCACATCGATATCCAGCTGCACATCGCGTCCCACCTGCACCGTGCCGCGCTGTTCCACGCGCGCGGGGTCGGCCATGCGCACGCCCTGCAGGCACAGCGCACGCGCTGCGCGCGCCTGCCAGGCGCGTTCCAGCTGGGCCAGCTGCCAGGGGTCGTTGGCACCTTCCACATCCTGCGGATCGGCCACATGCACCATGTCGGCCGGCGTGAAGTCGGCGGCGGCGCTGGCAAACACGTCGGTGAGATAGAACTCGCCCTGTGCATTGTTGTTGGACAACCCGCCCAGCCAACGCCGCAGTGCGGTGGATTCGGCGGTGAGGATGCCGGTGTTGATGGTGCGGATGCGCCGCTGCTCGTCGTTAGCGTCCTTCTGCTCGATGATCGCCGCCACCTTGCCTTCGGCATCGCGCAGGATGCGTCCGTAGCCGGTGGGGTTGGCGAGTTCGGCGACCAGCACCGCCATCCGGCCTGGCGCATGCAGCAACTGCAACAGGCTCTCGCTGCGGATCAGCGGCACATCGCCGTACAGCACCAGCACGGTGGCCGCATCCGGAATCGCATCCATGGCCTGCTGCACGGCGTGGCCGGTGCCCAGTTGCTGCCGTTGCTCGGCCCACTGCAGATCGGCCTGTCCGGCAAATGCCGCGCGCACCTGGTCGCCGCCGTGCCCGTAGACGATATGGACCGCGGCCGGCTGCAGCTGCCGCGCGGTGGCGATGACATGCGCCAACATCGGCTGGCCCGCCAACGGCTGCAGCACCTTGGGCAGGGACGAGCGCATGCGCTTGCCCTCGCCCGCAGCCAGGATCACGACGTGCAGGGGCAGGGTCATCAAGAATTCCAAAGGCGGGAGATACGCCAAATTCTAGTCGCAGCCATGCAAAACCGCGTACTCGCTCGATGCCCTCAACACGCGATGACAACTTTTTAAGCACTGCGGCCGCTAGGATGGGCGCCCTTTCCTCGTCCCCGGTACGCATGAGCCTGTTCCGCCAAGGCAGCCAGTTCACCCTGATTGGCGGCCTGCAATTGGCTGTGGACTGCGGCATCTTCATCGCCGCCACCGCCGCCGGCATGCCGACGGTGCCGGCCAATCTGCTCGGGCGCATCAGCGGCGCGGTGCTGGGTTTCTGGCTCAATGGCCGTTACACCTTCGCCCAGCAGAGCGGCGCGCGGCTGGGCTGGCAGCGCTTCCGCCGCTTTGCGGTGATGTGGCTGGCGTTGACGCTGATCAGCACCTGGCTGCTGTCGGCGACGGTGGATCTGGTCGGCCTGCGCCAGGCCTGGCTGGCCAAGCCGCTGGTCGAAGGCGGGCTGGCGATCGTGTCGTTCTTTCTTGGCCGGCATGTGGTGTATCGCTGAACGCGATGCGGTTAGCGAGGCTGGAGCGCGCTAGCACGCAGCGTTTAAACCAAGACAGCTGGCCGCTGCCCGTTTCATCGCCAGCAGCGCGCGCACGGCAAGCGCTCACCACGCCGCTAGCGCAACCATCAGTCCAGCGTGATCCAGGCGTAAGCGCGGCATCTGCCGACGCACCACCCTTGCCTACGACAGCAACCGCGCACCGGCACTGGTCCGGCACACCGGCGGCCTTGCAAGCGCTGCACGGCGCCCCGCTGACCTGCGCCGCCCGCTCATCACGGCGGTCGCGTCGCGCCACCGGCCCTATCCCGGCAACGCCGGACTAGGTCTTGCCGGGTGCCTGCTGACAGAAGTCGCCCAGGCCACGCACCAGTGCCGCGCGGTGCAAGGCATCCAGCTGCCATTGCGCCGCGTAGTGCGCCGCAGCCCGTGCCGTGTTGGTCGTGCATTGCGCCGCCGAACGCGCCCCAGCAGCATCGGCCAGCGCATCGAGCAACTCGCCCTGCAGCTGATCCAGACGTGCGCGCAGTGCGGCCAGATCCGGGCGAGCGGTATCCGGCGCGCGTCCACGTTCGTGCCAATGGTTCAACAGCGCGTACTGCACCGATTTGTTGGCCTCGATCTGCGCGGCAAAAAAACGGGCCGCATCCTCGGCGTCCAGTCCATGCGCCGGTGCCTGGTCACGTACGCTCTGCAGCACCGCCGCTTCGCGCGCCTGGTCCAGCACCGGCTTGCCGCTATCCCACTTGCTCAGCGCCACCGCATCGCCGATCGCGTTGCGCTGCACGATGCGATCCAGCAGCGAATCCAGCGGCGGCTGGCTGCGCGCCGGCAACGCGCAGCCCAGCAGTGCGACAGCAAGCGTGCACGTCAGTGCATAACCGCGGAAGCCATCGATCGAGCGGGTCATGGGAGTGTCCTCAACGTCGGATGTAACCATGCCATGGCGCAGTGAAGCGCTGCATGGCAACCAGCCACGCAGTTTGCGCGCTGGCCGCCACACGCGGCTTTCCGCCGCGCACGCGCATCTCCAAAAACGAAAACGCCGACACGAAGGTCGGCGTTCCGGTCCACATCTGCAGGCGGCATTGCAGCTGAGGCGTATCGCTGGCCCACAGACCGTGGGCCAGGCGATCGATCAGTGCTTGAGGTTGCGACGCAGACGCTCCAGTGCCTGCAGCTGCACCGTCGCCTCGGCCAGCTGACGCTGCGCCTGGGCCACATCCACCGTGTCGCCACGGTTGGCCAGCAGACGCTCGGCTTCTTCCTTGACCTTGCGCACGGCGGCTTCGTCGATGTCCTGTGCACGCACTGCGGTGTCGACCAGCACGGTCACCACCTGCGGCTGCACTTCCAGGATGCCGCCGGAAATGGCGAAGTCCAGCTGTTCGCCACTGGCGGTGGTGACCACCACCTTGCCCGGCTTCAGGCGCGTGATCAGCGGCGCGTGCTTGGGCGCGATGCCCAGCTCACCCAGCTCGCCGGTGGCCACGACCAGCGTCGCCTCACCGTGGAAGATTTCCTTCTCGGCGCTGACGATGTCGCAACGGATAGTGCTCATGGTGCCTCACTGTAGTGAGGCGGGGAATCGGGAATCGGGAATCGGGAATGGGAAGAGCAGCTGGCTGCACGCTTTTCCCTTTCCTGTCGATTCCGACCTACCGATGACCCGCCTTTACGATTCCCGATTCCCGATTCCCGATTCCAGCCGCATGGCGGCTGGGATCCATCAGGCCTTGGCGCTCATCTTGTTGGCTTTCTCGACGGCTTCTTCGATGCTGCCGACCATGTAGAACGCCTGCTCCGGCAGGTGGTCGTATTCGCCGTCGCAGATCGCCTTGAAGCCGCGGATGGTGTCCTTCAGCGACACGTACTTGCCCGGCGAGCCGGTGAACACTTCGGCCACGTGGAAGGGCTGGCTGAAGAAGCGCTCGATCTTGCGTGCGCGCGACACCGACTGCTTGTCTTCTTCGCTCAGCTCGTCCATGCCCAGGATCGCGATGATGTCCTTCAGTTCCTTGTACTTCTGCAGGGTCTGCTGGACGCGCTGGGCGGTGTCGTAATGCTCGTGGCCGATCACCAGCGGGTCCATCTGGCGGCTGGTGGAATCCAGCGGATCCACCGCCGGGTAAATACCCAGCGAGGCGATGTTACGGCTCAGCGTCACCGTCGAGTCCAAGTGGGCGAAGGTGGTCGCCGGCGACGGGTCGGTCAGGTCGTCCGCGGGCACGTACACGGCCTGGATCGAGGTGATCGAACCGCTCTTGGTCGAGGTGATGCGCTCCTGCAGCACGCCCATTTCCTCGGCCAGGGTCGGCTGGTAGCCCACTGCCGACGGCATGCGGCCGAGCAGCGCGGACACTTCGGTACCGGCCAGCGTGTAGCGGTAGATGTTGTCCACGAACAGCAGCACGTCCTTACCCTTGCCGTTCTCGTCCTTCTCGTCACGGAAGTACTCGGCCATGGTCAGGCCGGTCAGCGCAACGCGCAGACGGTTGCCCGGCGGCTCGTTCATCTGGCCGTACACCATCGCGACCTTGTCCAGAACGTTGGAGTCCTTCATCTCGTGGTAGAAGTCGTTGCCCTCGCGGGTACGCTCGCCCACGCCGGCGAACACGGACAGACCCGAGTGCGCCTTGGCGATGTTGTTGATCAGCTCCATCATGTTGACGGTCTTGCCGACGCCGGCGCCGCCGAACAGGCCGACCTTGCCGCCCTTGGCGAACGGGCACATCAGGTCGATGACCTTGATGCCGGTTTCCAGCAGCTCGGTGCTGGAGGACTGGTCTTCGTACGACGGCGCAGCGCGATGGATTTCCCAATGGTCCGACGCCTGCACGTCGCCGGCTTCGTCGATGGGGCGACCCAGCACGTCCATAATGCGGCCCAGCGTGCCGGCACCGACCGGCACCGAAATCGCACGCTCGGTATTGGTGGCCAGGAGGTTGCGCTTCAGGCCGTCGGTGGAGCCGAGCGCAATCGTGCGCACCACGCCATCGCCGAGCTGCTGCTGCACTTCCAGGGTGATTTCGGTGCCTTCGACCTTCAACGCGTGATAGACCTTCGGCACTTCATTGCGCTGGAATTCGACGTCGACGACCGCGCCGATGATCTGAACGATCTTGCCCTGACTCATTTGGATAACTCCACTAATGTCTGTTCGATTCTTGTGTCGGGATTAGGGAAACGGGATTCGGGATTGGGAAGATCAAGTGCCGCTGCCTCGACCATTCCCGATTCTCCATTCCCTATTCCCGGCTATACGGCGGCCGCGCCGCTGACGATTTCCGAAATTTCCTGGGTGATCGCCGCCTGGCGCGCCTTGTTGTAGACCAGTTGCAAGGTGCCGATCATCTTGTTGGCGTTGTCGCTGGCGGCCTTCATCGCCACCATGCGCGCGGCATGTTCGGAGGCCACGTTTTCCAGCACGGCCTGGTACACCAGCGACTCGATGTAACGCGTCATCACGTGCTCCAGCACGGTCGCGGCATCGGGTTCGTACAGGTAGTCCCAATCGTGATGCGCCACCTTGTGCTCGGCGGCGGGCAGCGGCAGCAGCTGATCGAAGCTGGCCTTCTGCGTCATGGTGTTCACAAAGCGGTTGTAGACCAGATAGACGCGGTCCACCTTGCCATCGATGTAGGCATCGATCATCACCTTGATCACGCCGATCAGCTGCTCCACCTGCGGGCTGTCGCCCAGGTGGGTGACGCTGCCGACCATGTTGACCTTGATGCGGCGGAAGAAGGCGGACGCCTTCTGACCAATGGTCACCACGTCGATCTCGGCGCCCTTGTCCTGCCATGGACGCACTTCGCCCAGCATCTTGCGGAACAGGTTGTTGTTCAGACCGCCGGCCAGGCCACGGTCGGAGGAGATCACGATGTAACCGACCCGCTTGACCTGCTCGCGCTCGACCAGGAACGGATGCTGGTAGTCGGTGCTGGCCTGCGCCAGATGCCCGATCACCTGCTTCATCGCCTGCGCATACGGACGCGAGGTCTTCATGCGCTCCTGCGCCTTGCGGATCTTGGAGGCCGAGACCATTTCGAGCGCGCGCGTCACCTTGCGGGTGTTCTGCACGCTCTTGATCTTGGTTTTGATTTCGCGTCCGCCTGCCATACTCGCTCGCTTCGCTCGCTTAGTGGGAATGGGGAATCGTGAATCGGGAATTGGCACAGCCAACCCGCTTTGACGATTCCCTATTCTCGATTCCCGATTCCCGCAGCCGGATTTACCAGCTGCCCGTGGTCTTGAACTCTTCGATGCCCTTCTTGAATGCAGCTTCGATGTCGTTGTCCCAGCCGCCGGTGGTGTTGATCTTGGAGATCAGCTCACCCTGGGTGTTGGCGAAGTGCGCGTGCAGGCCTTCTTCGAACGCCAGCAGCTTGTTGACCGGCACTTCATCGAGGTAACCCTCGTTGACGGCGTAGATCGACAGCGCCTGGTTGGCGATGGACATCGGCGCGTACTGCTTCTGCTTCATCAGCTCGGTGACGCGCTGACCGCGCTCGAGCTGCTTGCGGGTGGCTTCGTCCAGGTCCGAGGCGAACTGCGCGAACGCCGCCAGCTCGCGGTACTGCGCCAGCGAGATACGGATGCCGCCGGACAGCTTCTTGATGATCTTGGTCTGGGCCGCACCACCGACGCGCGAGACCGAGATACCGGCATTCACGGCCGGGCGGATACCGGCGTTGAACAGGTCGGTTTCCAGGAAGATCTGGCCGTCGGTGATCGAGATCACGTTGGTCGGCACGAACGCGGAGACGTCGCCGGCCTGCGTTTCGATGATTGGCAGCGCGGTCAGCGAACCGGTCTTGCCGGTCACCGCACCGTTGGTGAACTTCTCCACGTATTCCTCGGACACGCGCGCGGCGCGCTCGAGCAGGCGGGAGTGCAGATAGAACACGTCGCCCGGATAGGCTTCGCGGCCCGGCGGACGCTTGAGCAGCAGCGAGATCTGGCGGTAGGCCACGGCCTGCTTGGACAGGTCGTCGTACACGATCAGCGCGTCTTCGCCGCGGTCCATGAAGTACTCGCCCATGGTGCAGCCGGCATACGGGCTGATGTACTGCATCGCGGCCGATTCGGACGCGGTCGCAGCCACCACCACGGTGTGCGCCAGCGCGCCGTTCTCTTCGAGCTTGCGCACGATGTTGGCAACGGTCGAGGCCTTCTGGCCGATCGCCACATACACGCACTTGATGCCGGTGCCCTTCTGGTTGATCACCGCATCGATCGCCAGCGCGGTCTTGCCGGTCTGACGGTCGCCGATGACCAGCTCGCGCTGGCCGCGGCCGATCGGAATCATCGCATCGACCGACTTGTAACCGGTCTGCACCGGCTGGTCGACCGACTTGCGCCAGATCACGCCGGGCGCGACGCGCTCCACCGGTGCGGTCTGGGTGGCGCCCAGCGGGCCCTTGCCGTCGATCGGCTCGCCCAGCGCGTTGACCACGCGACCGAGCAGCTCCGGACCGACCGGCACTTCCAGGATGCGGCCGGTGGTCTTGGCCACGTCGCCTTCGCGCAGGTTTTCGTAATCGCCCAGCACCACGGCGCCGACCGAATCGCGCTCCAGGTTCAGTGCGAGCGCGAAGGTGTTGTTCGGCAGTTCGATCATTTCGCCCTGCATCACGTCGGCCAGGCCGAAGATGCGCACGATGCCGTCGGACACGCTGGTCACGGAGCCTTCGTTGCGCGACTCTGCGGACAGCTTGACCGCCTCGATGCGGGTCTTGATCAGGTCGCTGATTTCGGAGGGGTTGAGCGTGGTTGCCATCGTTCAGTCCTAGGTGCCGGCCGCGAGGGCCATGCGTTTATGTGAATTCAGTGGGCGAGCGAGCTTTGCAGACGCGCAAGCTTGCCCTTCAGCGAGCCGTCGATGACCACGTCGCCGGTGTCGATCACCGCGCCGCCGATCAACGAGGCGTCCACCGCGGTGGTGATGTCCACCTCGCGGCCGAAACGCTTCTTCAGCGCAGCAGCGATCGTGTCCAGTTCCGCCTGGCTCATTGCAGCCGCCGAGGTCACCGTCGCCTTGACGACGTGTTCGGCTTCAGCTCGCAGTTGTTCGTACAGTCCTGCCACTTCCGGCAGCAGCGACAGCCGCTGCGCGTCGGCCAGCAGGCCGAGGAAACGCAGATAGTCTTCGCTCGCCTGCGGCGGTGCCAGCAACGTCACTGCCTGATCCTGGCGCAGGGCCGGGTTGAGCAGCAGCGCGGCCACACGCGGGTCGCCGGCCACCTGCGCCGAAAACGCCAGCGCATCGGACCAGGGCGCGAAGTTGCCGCCCTCACGCGCGATCGCAAACGCGGCGCGGCCGTACGGACGGGCAAGTGTGAGGGCCTGACTCATCGATTAAATCTCCGCCGCCAGCTCGTCGAGCAGCGCCTTGTGGGCGTTGGCGTCGATTTCGCGCTTGAGCAGCTTCTCGGCGCCACTGACCGCCAGCACAGAGACCTGCTTGCGCAGCTCCTCACGGGCACGGGTTGCAGATGCGTCGATTTCGGTCTGGGCCAGATCCTTCTGACGGTTGGCTTCGGCAATCGCCTCGAGCTTGGCCGCCTCGATGATCTGGTTGGCGCGCGCATGGGCCTGATCGATGATCTCGTTGGCCTTGGTGCGTGCGTCCTTCAGTGCTTCGTTGACCTTTTCCTGCGCCTGCGCCAGATCCTTCTGACTGCGATCGGCCGCGGCCAGACCTTCAGCGATCTTTTGCTGACGCTCTTCGATCGCCTGCAGCAGCGGCGGCCAGATTTTGGTCGCGACGATCCAGATCAGACCGGCGAAGGCCAGCGCCTGGGCAAAGATGGTAAGGGTGATATCCATGGGTCGCTCAATCGCTGTTTAGGGGTGAAAGCGCCGCCGCAGGGCGACGCTTTCCGACCTTCATCCGCGGGGGCAGCCGCACTGGCTGCCTCCACATCCTGCTACCGCTGGATCAGCCGGCAGCCTGCGACAGACGCTCGATGAACACCTGGGCCAGCGGGTTGGCGAAGGCGAACAGCAGGCCGACAGCGACGCTGATGATGAACGCGGCGTCGATCAGGCCGGCGGTGATGAACATGCGGACCTGCAGCACCGGGATCAGTTCCGGCTGGCGTGCGGCAGATTCCAGGAACTTGCCAGCCATGATGGCCAGACCGAGGCCGGCACCCAGCGCGGCCAGGCCGATCATGATGCCGACGGCGAGGACGGTGGAGCTCTGGACTTGAGCGAGGTTGGTCAGGACGGCGAGGTACATGGTGATCTCCGAACGAAAGTTTCTAAGGGTGATGGATGAATCGGGATGAAGCGGATGAAGGGTGCAGCAAACTCAGTGACTGTCTTCGGCCAGGCTCAGATACACGATCGACAGCATCATGAAGATGAAGGCCTGCAGCGGAATCACCAACAGGTGGAACAGCATCCAGCCGAGGCCGAATACGCCGCCAGCGACCATGCCGGCGATGCCCGCACCGCCCAGCACCCAGATCAGCAGGAAGACGATCTCGCCGCCGAACATGTTGCCGAACAGTCGCATCGCCAGCGAAATCGGCTTGCTCAGCCACTCGACGATGTTCAAGAGCAGGTTGAACGGCATCATCCACTTGCCGAACGGCGCCGTGAGGAATTCCTTGGTCATGCCGCCCACGCCCTTGGAGCGCAGCGAGAACACGATCATCAGGAAGAACACGCTGATCGACATGCCCAAGGTGGCATTGACGTCGGCGGTGGGCACCGGCTTCCAGGCGTGGATGCCGGCCCAGCCCAGCGGAATGGCGATGAAATCGGCCGGGATCATCTTGATGAGGTTCATCAACAGGATCCAGAAGAAGATGGTGATCGCGATCGGCGTCACCAGCTTGCTGCTGCCGTGGTAGGTGTCCTTGGCCTGCCGATCGACGAATTCCAGGCAGATTTCCACGAATGCCTGCCACTTGCCCGGCACGCCGGCCGTGGCATTGCGGGTCGCCGTCCAGAACGCCAGCACCATGACCAGGCCCATCAACACCGCCATGACCAGGGTGTCGACGTGGATGGTCCAAAACGTGCCGCCACCCTCGCGAACCGGATAGATCAGGTTCTGCAGGTGATGCTGGATATAGGAGGTAGGTGTTGCTGCCTCGCCCGCCATGTGTCTGGAGCCCTTTAAGTTCGAATCAACGTCTGGCCAGAGCCAGAACCTGAAAAATCAACCCGATGGCGATACCCGCCAACAGAGCCAGAGGAGGCAGCCGCCACAGGGCAAAGCCCAGCGACAACGCCGCAAATACCAGCACCCACTTCAGCACCATCGCCAGCACCAACCGCACCATCGCGATGCCTGCTGCCTGGATGCCGCCACCAAGCGCGGTACGTGCCGCAACCCAACCGCCCAGTACCGTCGCAAACCCGGTCAACGCCAGACCGGCAGAGTAACGGGGACCGACCAACAGCAACCCCAGACTGGTTATAGCTACAGCGGCAAGCGGATATACCGCAGCGCGCAGCATCAACCGCCGACCCGCGTCAACGGAGTTCAGCACTACGGTTACCTTACGTGTGAATGAGGGGGAAGCGCAGTTGCGCCTCGTCGAGCCGCGAAAGTATAGCAATGGGACAAATTGCGAGACAACCGGCAAAGGTCATTCGCTGCTGCAACGCACCAAGCGCGCGCCGCGGCGGCGGGTGGGAACTTTGCCACAAACTGGCGGTCGGAACTTGCGAGGCCTGCACATCCTCGTCGAAAGGTACCGCCGCAGGCCGCCTATGGGAGCCCTGGGAGACCGGGGCTCCTGCTTATTACGCAATGTCGCGCGCCGCAGCCACCTTCCCATCGGCGGTCCAATCCGCTGCATCGCACGCGCGTTTCGATCCATGCAGCGCCGCAATGGCCGCCACCTTGCCGCCTGGTGCGGCACCGGTTGCGCAGTTGGCAGCGGCGACCGTACCTGAAGGTATGCTCTACGCCACACTTTTTGCGCGTCCTTTTCAGCGCCGAATTTGCCGTGTCCGCCGCGCGGCCCCCATGCCTATTGGACATGCGGACCGTTTTGTTCGATTGCTATCTCCGTCTTCACGGGTGTGCGACAGGTCCTTCACTTTTGGAAGACGTCGTCTTATCGATAGTGCGCGCCACTGGCCCACCGGCCTGACCATTCCAAGAATTCGGAGCTCCCATGAAACACCTCCTCGCACTGGCGATCCCGTGCGTTCTGGCCGTCGCCTACGTCGCGCCCGCACACGCTGAAGATACCGATGACCGCTTCCAGATTCGCCTCGGTGCGATGAATGTGGACAACGACAACACCATCCGCGGCAACACGCTGCTGGCGGGCAACAACGTGTCGGTCAATGAAGACTTCAAGCTGGGCGGCAAGGAATGGGAGCCGCGCGTGGATGGCGTGTTCCGCATCAGCACCCGCCAGCGCCTGATCTTCGATTACTTCAAGTACGACAAGGATCGCCGCGAGACCCTGAGCCAGGATCTGAGCGCCGGCGGCGTGACCGTGCCTACCGGCAGCTTCATCAAGGGCGAGCTGAAGTATCAGGTCGCGACCCTGGTGTACGACTACTCGGTGATCGATTCGCCGGAATTCAGCCTGGGCCTGCAGATCGGCGCCGAATACGCCAAGGTCGAGGCCAATGCCTATGCGGATTTGGGCAGCGTGTTCAGCGGCGATGTCGTGGATGAAAGCGAAGACGGCGCTGCGCCGGTCGTGGGCATCCGTTTCACCGCCCGTCCGAGCGAGCACTGGCTGTTCAACGTGCAGGGCCAGTACCTCAACACCAGCTGGGGCGATTTCGGCGATTACGAAGGCGACCTGAGCCGCGCCAACGCGATGGCCGAATACCGCTTCACCAAGAACTTCGGCATCTTCGCCGGCTACGACTGGTTCAAGCTCGACGTCGACCAGCGCGGCAGCGATGGCCTGATCGGCCTGAAGCAGGAGTTCAAGGGCCCGGTGGCAGGCGTGACGTTCGCGTTCTGATCTGCACCACCGTTGCAAGCGAACGGCCCGCCCTGTGCGGGCCGTTCGCGTTTCAGCTGCCCGGCGGCGTCGACGGCGCCAGGAACGGCTGCGTAGCCACGCACACGGGCCGGCCAGCGGCATCGCGTCCATACAGGCGCGCAACACGCCCACCTGCTCCGCATCGGGGATCGGCCTGGTTATCCAACGGCACCGCCCGGCGATCAACTGGCTGCCGTAACGCTGCGGTCTGTCGTCTGCCATGAACACGCGGTCGGTCAGCAGGACCTGCTGATGCGCCGACCTCGCCACTGCGAGCGCCCTTCCTGGTCAAGGTGTCCAGCGCGCGCTCCTGCAAGGCAGGATCGGCGTGGGCATGCTGCACCGGCAGCCGGCGGCGACGCCGTCGCGTCCGGCCTGGATCGCGCTCGGCAAGCCCTGGTGCCGGGCGACGCTGTGGCGAATCTGCGGCAGATGCTCGGCGGCAACCGCGAGCATCGTCAAACGTCCGCACGCTGCAGCCAGGCGCCGGCGTGCTCACTCGGCGACGCGTTCGCCGCCCTTGATCACGCCCTCTACCTGCCGCAACACGGTGACGTCCTGCAGCGGATCGCCGCTGACCGCGATCAGATCGGCGTAGCGGCCCGGAGCGATGGCGCCGACGTCGTTGCTGCGCCCCAGAGCCAGGGCTGCGTCCACGGTGGCGGCACGGATCGCTTCCAGCGGCGTCATGCCCCACTCCACCATCTTGGCGAACTGGCGCGCATTGTCGCCGTTGGGATACACCCCGCCATCGCTGCCGAATACCAGCTTGACCCCGGCCGCGTGCGCGGCACGAAAGGTCTCGCGCTGCTTGCGCCCGATCTGGCGCTCCTTTTCCAGCGATTCGGCGAACAGGCCATTCCTTTCGCCTTCGGCCAGGATGTAGTCGTCGTTGTAGATGTCCATCGAAAACCAGGTGCCATGCGCCTTGGCCAGCTTGAAGGATTCCGCATCGGCCAGGCTGGCGTGCTCGATGGTGTCGGCGCCTGCGCGGATCGCATCGTTGATGCCGGCGGTGCCATGCGCATGCACGGCGACCTTCAGGCCCAACCGGTGCGCCTCGTCCACCAGTGCGCGCATTTCCTCCAGGCTGTATTGCTGCCCGCCGACGCTGTCGGTCTTGGACAGCACGCCGCCGGTGCCGCAGAACTTGATCACTTCTGCGCCATATTTGCGCAGCGTACGCACTGCCGCGCGGATCGCGTCCGGGCCATCGGCGACACCGGGGCCGCCGACCTTGACCGAGGGCGGAAATTCGGTGGCATCGCAATGGCCGCCGGTCGCGCCGATGCCATAGGTGGCCGGCACGATACGCGGGCCGGGCACGGTGCCGCGCTCGATCGCCTGCTTGAGCGCGACATCGTCGTAGTTGAGCGAGCCGACATTGCGCACCGTGGTGAAGCCTGCGCGCAGCGTTTTTGCGGCATTGGCCACACCGACCACGGTCCAGAAATTGTCGGTGTACTCCAGCGCCTTGTAGCCGCCCAGGGTGGGGTCCACGGTGAGATGCACATGCATGTCGATCAGCCCCGGCAACAGCGTGCGCTCGCCCAGATCGATGCGCTGCACCTCGGCCGGCAGCGGATCGCCCTGCCGACCGACGCGGGTGATACGGCCGGCAACCACTTCGATCTGCGGCTTGTCCACATAGTGGCCGGCCTGCACGTCCAGCAGGCGCGCGGCGGTGATCACGGTGGTCTGTGCGTGCGCACCCAGCGAGGCACACAGGCAGCCGGCAGCGGCGAGCAGCACCGGCAAACGCATCTTCGACATCGGGGTCGTCCCTGAGCTGCGAACGGCGTGTCCGCGCCCCGATGGTGCAAGCGTACCGCGGGCTGCGCAAGCGCCTGCGCATGGATGTCGCACCGTCGCAATGCAATGCGTGGCCTCGTCAGCCGTGTCTGGCGCGCGGGCGATGCGCCATCGCCGTGCGCCATGCCCAGGGGACCTGCGCAATCGGCTTGCAGGCCCGGCCCTGTCGAACCCGGTGATCAAGCGCAACGGCCAAGTCCGGTCGCCACATGCGGCTGCGTCGCACATCGAAAGTGCCGCAAAACTCTGCGCGTGCGCAGTCGCATCGCATGCACTAAAGCGTCCCACACGATACGGCGCAGCGCAGCGCCGCAGCGATCGTGCCAACGGCGATCGCGCTTACCCGTGCCCCTGACGACAACGCCCCGCACAAGGCGGGGCGTTGCTGACCGCTGCGGACGCGCGCGGTTACTTCTTCTTCGGGATGTACAGGTCGGTGATGGTGCCGTCGTAGACCTCGGCCGCCATGCCGACCGATTCGCTCAGGGTCGGATGGGCGTGGATGGTGTGGCCGATGTCTTCGGCCTCGGCGCCCATCTCGATCGCCAGGCCGATCTCGGCCAGCAGGTCACCGGCATGCACGCCGACGATGGCGCCACCGATGACGCGGTGGGTCTCTTCGTCGAAGATCAGCTTGGTGAAGCCCTCGGTGCGGCCGATGCCGATCGCACGGCCGCTTGCGGCCCACGGGAACTTGGCCACGCCGACCTTCAGGCCCTTGGCCTTGGCTTCGGTCTCGGTGACGCCGACCCAGGCGATTTCCGGGTTGGTGTAGGCCACCGACGGAATCACCCGCGCCACCCACTCCTTCTTCTCGCCGGCAGCCACTTCGGCGGCCAGCTTGCCCTCGTGGGTGGCCTTGTGCGCCAGCATCGGGTTACCGACGATGTCGCCGATGGCGAAGATGTGCGGCACGTTGGTGCGCATCTGCCGGTCCACCGGAATGAAGCCGCGCTCGGTAACGGTGACGCCCGCCTTCTCTGCGCCGATCTTCTTGCCGTTGGGCGAACGGCCCACCGCGACCAGCACGCGGTCATAGGCGGTGGCCTGCAGGCCGGGCTTCTCGCCCTCCACAGCCGCCTCGAAGGACACGGTGATGCCGGCCTTGTCGGCGGTGACGTCGGTGGCCTTGGTCTTGAGATGGACCTCGACGCCCTGCTTCTTCAGGCGGTCGGCCAGCGGCTTGACCAGGTCCTTGTCGGCACCCGGCATCAGCTGGTCCATGAACTCGACCACGGTGACCTTGCTGCCGAGCGCGCTGTACACCGTGGCCATTTCCAGGCCGATGATGCCGCCGCCGACCACCAGCAGGGTCTTGGGGATGTCGTGCAGCTCCAGCGCGTCGGTGGAGTCCATCACGCGCTTGTCGTCCCACGGGAAGTTGGGCAGCTTCACCGCCTGCGAACCAGCGGCGATGATGCAATGCTCGAAGCGCAGCAGCTGGGTCTTGCCGTCGTCGCCGACGATCTCCAGCTCGTTGGGCGACACGAATGACGCCACGCCGGTGACGGTACGCACCTTGCGCTGCTTGGCCATGCTGGCCAGGCCGCCGGTGAGCTTGCCGACCACCTTTTCCTTGTACTCGCGCAGCTTGTCCAGGGTGATCTTGGGCTGGCCGAAGTCCACGCCAAAATCGCCGGCATGCGCCACTTCGTCGATCACCGCGGCGGCATGCAGCAGCGCCTTGGACGGGATGCAGCCGACATTGAGGCAGACCCCGCCCAGGCTGGCGTAGCGCTCGATCAGCACCGTATCCAGGCCCAGGTCGGCGGCGCGGAACGCGGCGGTGTAGCCACCGGGGCCGGCGCCGAGCACCACCATCTTGCATTCGATATCGGCCGGCTTGCCGCTGGCCAGGGCCGGCTTGGACGGCGCCGGTTCGGCCGGGGCGCGATGCGACGGCGTCACCGGCGGCTTGCTGCCGGGTGAGGCGGCCGCAGGGGCCGCAGCAGGCGCAGCGGCCTTGGCGGGCGCAGGCGCAGCGGCCTCGCCTGCGGTTTCCAGCAGCAGCACCACTGCGCCTTCGGACAGGCTGTCGCCGACCTTGACCTTGAGTTCCTTGACCACACCGGCGGCCGAGGACGGCACTTCCAGCGTGGCCTTGTCCGATTCCAGCGTCACCAGGCCCTGGTCCTTGGCCACGCTGTCGCCCACGGCGACCAGCACTTCGATGACGGGGACATCGCTGTAATCGCCGATGTCGGGAACCTTGATTTCAATGACCGCCATTTGCTTCTCCTGTGGCTCAACCGGCCGTGCCGGCAAGCGTCTGCTGGAGTTCATCCAGCGACGATTCGATTTGGGTCCAGCGCTTGTCGCGCTTCTTTTCCTTGCCGTCGCTGGCCTCGATCAGCAACGCGGCCTGCTGCAGCAGCAGCTCGCCGGCGCCGCAGCTCGGGCGCGTACCGCTGTAGCGCACGCCGTCGACCTGGAACGACAGCACTTCGCCCTCGGTCACCGGCGCGGTGCGGCCGCTCGGTGCCAGCTGGGTCAGGGCCGCGGTCCAGTTGCTGACCAGACGCTTGGCCAGCGCCGCCGGAATCGGGATCTCGACCGTTTCCGGGGTCTGCTCGGTGCGGAACTGCACACTGCCGCGATCGGCCTGACTGACCCAGCTGTAGACGCGCTCGTCGGCGCGACTATGGCGCAAGGTCCAGTCGGCGCCGTCCTTGCCCGGCACCAGCGACACGCCGCTTTCCACGCCACGCGCGGGCAGGGTCAGCAACGACAAGGCCGGCTTGCTGGCGCCGTCGAGCAGCGTGCTCACTGCGGTGCCGTAGTTGCCCACCGCCGGCGGCCAGCCGCGCCCCAGCGTGCTGTCGCACTCGCGTGCCACCGCACCGCTGCACGGCAGCACGCCGAGCAAGGCGATCGTCAGCAGCGCAGTCCTCACAGCAGGACGCGACGCATGTCGGCCAGCACCTGGCTGAGGTAGGTGGTGAAGCGGGCCGCCAGCGCGCCGTCGATGACGCGGTGGTCGTAGCTCAGCGACAACGGCAGCATCAACTTCGGCGCGAACTCCTTGCCGTTCCAGACCGGCTGCATCGCCGACTTGGACACGCCCAGGATCGCCACTTCCGGTGCATTGATGATCGGCGTGAACGCGGTGCCGCCGATGCCGCCGAGCGAGCTGATCGAGAAGCAGCCGCCGCTCATGTCGGCCGGGCCGAGCTTGCCGTCGCGCGCCTTCTTGGCCAGCTCGCCGCTTTCCTGGGCGATCTGCAGCACGCCCTTCTTGTCCACGTCGCGGATCACCGGAACCACCAGGCCGTTCGGCGTATCGGCGGCAAAACCGATGTTGATGTACTTCTTCAGCGTGAGGTTTTCGCCGGCTGCATCGAGCGAGGCGTTGAACTCGGGGAACTTCTTCAGCGCCGCGGCACTGGCCTTGACCAGGAAGGCGAGCATGGTCAGCTTGATGCCGGCCTTCTCGTTTTCCTTGTTCAGCGCCACGCGCAGGGCTTCCAGATCGGTGATGTCGGCCGATTCGAACTGGGTGACGTGCGGAATCATCGCCCAGTTGCGTGCCAGGTTGGCGCCGGAAATCTTCTTGATGCGCGACAGCGGCTGGGTCTCGGTCTCGCCGAACTTGCTGAAGTCCACCTTCGGCCAGGCCAGCAGGTTCAGGCCGTTGCCGCCACCGGCCGGTGCGGCACCGGCTGCGGCAGGCGCGCCACCGCTGAGTGCGGCCTTGACGAAGCGCTGCACGTCTTCACGGGTGATGCGGCCGCCCTTTTCGCTGCCCTTGAGCTGGTTCAGGTCCACGCCCAGCTCGCGCGCGAACACGCGCACCACCGGGCTGGCGTAGGCCACCTTGGACGGCAGCACGCTGTCGGCGTCGAAGGTCACCGGCGGGCTGGATGGCTGCCCGGCCGACGGCTGGCCGCCCTGCGCAGGCTGCGCGGCCTCACTGGAGCGCGCGCCCTGCACCTGCGCGATCTCGCGCTGGGCCAGCTTGTCCGGCTCGGCCGACACCGCGACCGGCTCGACCTTGCCGGCGGTTTCGGCGGTGTCGGTGCTGGGCTTGGCCGGGGACTGCGCCGCACCGGCGCCGCCATCGCTGGCAGCGATGATCGCCACCACGTTGCCCTGCGAGAGCGTGTCGCCCACCTTGACCTTGAGTTCCTTGACCACGCCGGCGGCCGAGGACGGCACTTCCATCGTGGCCTTGTCCGATTCCAGCGTGACCAGGCTCTGGTCCTTGGCGACGGTATCGCCGACGGCGACCAGCACTTCGATCACCGGGATGTCGGTGTAATCGCCGATATCCGGCACGCGCGCTTCGACCAGACCGCCTTCGGCGGCAGCGGATGCAGCCGGGGCTGCCTTGGCAGCAGGTGCCGGGGCAGCAGCGGGAGCGGCCTTGGCCGGGGCAGCAGGCGCGGCAGCGGCCGGCTTGGACGCAGTGTCGGCGTCGGCATCGGCCACTTCGATCAGCGCCACCAGCGCGCCCTGCGACAGCGCGTCGCCGACCTTGACCTTGATCTCCTTGACCACGCCGGACACCGACGAGGGCACTTCCATCGTGGCCTTGTCCGATTCCAGCGTGACCAGGCTCTGGTCCTTGCTGACCGTATCGCCGACCGACACCAGCACCTCGATTACCGGGACATCGCTGTAGTCACCGATATCGGGGACAAGTGCTTCCTTGATTTCGGCCATACGGGGAACTCCGGCAACAGATGGGGAAACCCCTATTGTGGCCGGCCACGGGCCGCAGCGCCAACCATTGCCGCGGAAAAAATCGCACGGCCGGCAGGATGCAGCGTCCGCGCACGCGCGCGCATGCTTATTTCGGGGCGCGTCGTTCCACCCGCAACAGTTGCAGTGGCTCGCCCGAGGGCAAACGATACGCCAGCGCATTGTCCAGCCCATCCAGCGCTTGGACACGGTCGCACAAGCGCTGCGCGCGCGGGCGCAATGCACGCGCCTGCGGCTCGACCAGACGCTCGATGCGCGCGTCAAGCCCATCGAGCGAACGCAGCTGCACGTCGTTGCCGGTGAGCCCCGACTGCACCGCACCGGCGATCACATCGCCGATCACCTGCGGCAATACCTCGGCGACCAGCGCGCCGATGTCGTCGTCGATATTCACGGGCGTGAGCTGGCTTTTGCTGAAGCTCTGCTTCAAGCGCAGATCGATCTTTTCGCGCACGCTGGCCAGTTGCGCACGGGTGGCCTCGGGACTGCGGCTGAATCCGGCGGCCACTTCGCCGAGCGCGGTGACCGCGATATCTGCAGCCTCGCGGCCGACCTCCTGCGCCAGCGGCACCACCTCGCGGGTCTGCCGCTCGAACTGGATCAGGCGAGTGCGGTCGTCTGCGCTCAGCGTCACCCAGCGATCGTCGACGAACAACGCCCCCTGGCGCATCACCAGGCGCTGCGGCGACCCGGCGTCGCGAATCAGGATCAGGCTGCGCGGGTTGAGCGTGAGGTCGTAATCGCTGCTGACATCGCAATGCATCTCGTCGGCAGCGGTCGCATCCGCTGCAGCAACGCTGCCCAACGCCAACGCTAGCGCTGCCGCCATCGTCATTGCGTGTCTGATCGCCATTGCGGTGCTCCTTCATCTGCTGCCTGCACTGTGCGGCCACGCGCTGCGGGCTGCCTGTGCCGGACGCTGGCATGACTTATGGCGGTAGCTAGCGGTGTGGCGGCTGTCTGCGTAAGCACTGACGTGTACGCGCCGCGCCGGTACGCAGCGTGGCGCTTGTTTCGCGGTGCCAGGGCCGCATCAGTCCAATGCATCGCGCAGCGATTGCCACGCTTGGCACAGGCGCGGCAACGACCATGCAGCGTTGGCCGGACTGGTGGAGGGCAACGCCACAAGCGGCACGCTGCGCGCACCCGGCGATAGCAGCGGATCGACGTGGCGACGCCAGGCCTGCGCCGCTGCGGCGCCATTGCAGGCCACCATGCGCAGCTGCGGCAGGCGTGCCAGCACGGCTGGCAGCGGATTGACCACGACACTGTCTGCGACGATGGCAGCATCCAGGCTGCCGCGGCGCGCGCACTGGCCGATGACGTCCCACACGCCGACGCCACGCGCGTTCAGCGCCTGCATGCGTAAGGCATACGCTGCGGCGGCATCGATGCCTAATAGGGCATGCATCAAGGGCCAGAACCGATTGCGCGGATGCGCGTAATAGCGGCCCGCCTCCAACGATGCGATGCCGGGCATCGAGCCGAGCACCAGGACACGGCAATCGTTAGGAATGTGCGCTGGCAAGCCGTCACGTACGTCGCTTTTCGTCACGGCAATCGCATCTGCGTGAATGTCTTTTTCAACCTGCATGTCGCAACCGCAACCTTCTTGGGAAAGTTCCTGAACAAACGAAATTTTAGCGAGCTGCAGGTAGGCGTGGATTCAGATTTTCAGGAATAGCTTTGGCGCGGCCCACTCCACGGGCCTAACAAAAATTATGCGAGGAGACCTCCAATGCGTGCCATTTCCATCCTGAGCCTGGCTGCCGTATCCGCTCTTGCGTTTGCACCGTCCGCGTTCGCGCAGGACACCACTTATACCGGCGACACCTCCTCGACTTCCACCAGCGCCGATAGCGCGTCCGGCAAGCATTGGGCAGTGGTCGGTGGTGTCGCCTTGATCAAGCCGAAGAACGATCCGGCTCCGGGCCTGGACGTCGATGGCGGCCCAGCGCCGACGCTGAGCGCCAGCTACTACATCAACGACAACTGGGCCGTTGAACTGTGGGGCGCCGCCGACAAGTTCAACCACCGTGTCAACGCCGATGGCGCGGGCAAGCTGGGCACTGTCGAGCAGCAGCCGATCGCCATCAGCGGCCAGTATCACTTCGGCCAGGCCGACAACGTGTTCCGTCCGTTCGTGGGCGTGGGTTACTACGAATCGAACTTCAGCAACGAGAAGATCGATGCGGCGTCGACCACCGGTCAGCACGTGGGCCTGGATACCGCCAAGGGCGTGATCGGCACCGTCGGTGTGGACATGAACATCAACTCCACCTGGTTCGCACGTGCCGACGCCCGCTACATGCGTTCGCGTCCGGAACTGCGCGTGGGCGGCCAGGGCACCGGCAGCGAGCTGGAACTGGATCCGTGGACCGTTGGTTTCGGTGTCGGCGCGCGCTTCTAAGCACGTCGCGATACGCAACGTCCGAGTCGAAAAAACGGGCCGTCAGGCCCGTTTTTTTATGCACGACATCCACGACTGCGCCAGGCTGCGTCGGCGCATGGCGTGCACCTGACGCGTTTCAACGCCAGTAGACGCTGCCGCGCAAGCGCGCGGTGCGCCAACGCCACCACAGCAAGGTGGCGTAAGCCAACGCATAGCCGAGCAGCACGCCGGCGGCACCCAGCAGGCTGGCATGGCTGAGCCAGCCATCGACCGGCCATGCCACGCCCTGCCAGGCACTGCGCCACCCCTGCACCATGCCGGCGATCACCCGCACCACTACCAGCGCAGTCAAGGCCAGCACGAGCCAGAGATTGGGCCGATAGAACAACCCTTGGGTGGTGCGCTCGAACTGGGTCAGGCGCAACGCCAGCACACCCAGCGCCAGCCCGCATGCCCAGCCGAAGGCGGCATGACTGATCGCACCTGGCCAGAATGCCGCGGCGATCGCGGTGAAAATGACGAACAACACGCTGGAAAGGACCGCAGACACCAGATTGATCATCAGCAACCAGCCGCGTGCCTGGCGGCGCGCGGTACCGACACGGAAACGCTGCAGCAACGATAACGGGAACAGCACCGCGAACACCGCCAGGGCGATGATCACGGCCAGCGGGATGGCAAGAAGCAGGGGCATCGCATCGGTGGCCGGAGAGCAGGGCCGCCCACGCTACTACGCCTGCGTCAGCCCTGTGTGTTCGGTGCCGCCGGTGCGATCGGCCGCGCGCACCGGCCTGGTGAGCGCGACCGTCGTGATCGCACTCAGAACGCGGGCAGGACCGCGCCCTTGTACTTCTGTTCGATAAAGGCCTTCACTTCCGGGCTGGTCAAGGCCTTGGCCAGCTTCTGCACGCGCGCATCGTCCTTGTTGTCTGCGCGCGCCACCAGGAAGTTCACGTATGGCGACTCCTTGCTTTCGATCGCCAGCGCATCGCGGGTGGGGTTGAGCCCGGCGTCGAGCGCGTAGTTGGTGTTGATCAGCGCCAGGTCCACCTGATCCAGCACGCGCGGCAGCATCGCCGAATCGAGCTCGCGGAATTTCAGCTGCTTGGGGTTGTCGACGATGTCGCGCTGGGTGGACAGCGCGTTGCTCGGGTCCTTGAGTTTGATCACGCCGGCCTTGTCGAGCAGGATCAGCGCGCGGCTGTTGTTGCTCGGGTCGTTGGGAATCACTACGTCGGCGCCGGTCGGCAGATCGGCCAGCGCCTTGAAGCGGCGCGAGTACGCACCGAACGGCTCGATATGCACGCCGACCACGGTCACCAGCTGGCTCTTGCGGTCGCGGTTGTAGGCGTCCAGGTAGGGCTCGGTCTGGAAATAGTTGACGTCGATCTGCTTCTGCACGACCTGGTCGTTGGGCTGCACGTAGTCGTTGAACACGCGCACATCCAGCTTCACCCCCTGCTTGGCCAGCAGCGGTTCGACCACTTCCAGGATTTCGGCGTGCGGCACCGCCGTAGCAGCGACGGTGAGGGTATCGCCACCGCTGCCGCCATTGCCGCCGCAGGACGCCAACGCAAGCGTGGCCACAGCAAGAAGGGAACGAAACGCAAATGTGCTCATGAAAGGGTCCGTGGGAGGAGGAATGCGGACGGGCCGCAGGCGTTAAACCTAGCAGACCGCAGGTGCAGCGGCGATGCGGCGGCCCGCGCCGGCCGTGCAGGCAAGACGAACGCCGGGAAGATGCCAGCGCAGCCGGCTGCAGCTGACCGCAACGATGGCCGCCGATGCGGGCATGCACCGCGGCCACCGGTTGCCGACCCGGCGGCGCCTCTGGCTCAGCGGCGGCTGTAGCGGGCCACCAGGCGATCGCCCAGCATCTGCAACAGCTGCACCAGCACCAGCAAGGCGATGACGGTGATCAGCGCGACATCGGCATGCGAGCGCATATAGCCCTCGCGGTAGGCCACATCGCCCAGGCCGCCGGAGCCGATCGCCCCGCCCATGGCGGTGAAGCCGATCAGCGCGATGGTGGTGACGGTGGCGCCTGCGATCAGGCCGGGGCGCGCTTCGGGCAACAGCACCCACAGCACCAGCTGGCGCGTGGTGGCACCCATCGCCTGGCTGGCTTCGATAATGCCGCGGTCCACCTCGCGCAGCGCGGTTTCCACCAGGCGCGCATAGAACGGCGCGGCGCCCACCACCAGCGGCAGGATCGCGCCGCGCACGCCGAGCGAGGTGCCCATCAGCGCCAGGGTGAGCGGGATCATCGCAATCATCAGGATGATGAAGGGCACCGAACGCAGCAGGTTGATCACCAGGGCCAGCACGCCGTACACCACCGGACGACGGCGTAGCTGCGGGGCGCCGCACAGGAACAGCGCAACACCCAGCGGCAGGCCGATCAGCAAGGTCAGCGGCAGCGCGCCAGCCAGCATCAGCAAGGTATCCAGGGTCGCCTGCCCGATGTCGCCCCATTTGGCGGCATCGAGATTGCGGAAAAAACCGCCTGCGGCGGCGATCGGCGTCAGGTTCATACGCGCAGGTCCTCCACGTGCACGCCAGCGGCGACAAAGCCGGCACGCGCAGCATTCTGGTCGCCGCCGGTCAGCGCGACGATGAGCTGGCCGTACGGCGTGTCCTTGATGCGGTCCACGCGCCCGGACAGGATGTTGTAGTCGACCCCGGTCTCGCGGGCGATGCGGCCCAGCACCGGCTCATAGGTACCGTTCCCCAGGAAGGTCAGCCGCACGACGCGCCCGCCGACGGCGGCGAAATCGCGGTGCAGCTCGGCCTCGTCCACGTGCTCGGCTTCGGACACGAAGCGCCGCGTGGTGGCATGTTTGGGATGCAGGAACACCTCGGTGACCGGGCCGGTTTCCACCAGCTTGCCGGCGTCCAGCACCGCCACGCGGTCGCAGACCCGGCGGATCACGTCCATTTCGTGGGTGATCAGCACGATGGTCAGGCCCAGCTCGCGGTTGATCTGCGCCAGCAGTTGCAGCACCGAGGCGGTGGTCTGCGGGTCCAGCGCGCTGGTGGCCTCGTCGCACAGCAGGATCTGCGGCCGGGTGGCCAGCGCGCGCGCAATGCCCACGCGCTGCTTCTGGCCGCCGGACAGCTGCGCCGGATACTTGCTGGCGTGCTCCTGCAGGCCGACCCGCGCCAGCAGCTCGGCCACCCGCGCATCGATCTGCGCGCGCACGGTGCCGGCCAGTTCCAGCGGAAAGGCCACATTGCCGGCCACGGTGCGCGAGGACAGCAGGTTGAAGTGCTGGAAGATCATGCCGATGCGCCGACGCAGGCCACGCATGCCCTGGCTGTCCAGCGCGGTGACGTCTTCCTCGCCAATCAGCAGGCGCCCACCGCTAGGCTCCTCCAGCCGGTTGATCAAGCGGATCAGCGTGGATTTGCCGGCACCGGAATGACCGATGATGCCGAACACCTCGCCAGGGCCGATCCGCAGATCGAGCGGATGCAGCGCCACGATCTGGCGACCGTCGACGGAGTAAGACTTGTGCAGGCCCTGAAACTGGATCACCGCGCGTGGCCGATTGGGGGGTCGTGAAGCCTACCAGTCAATGTTTACGGCCGTCATTCCATTAGGTTCTAACGGCTGGGATTCGGGATTGGGGATTGGGGATTCGCAAAAGCCAAAGCGCCTTGCCGTTGCCCTTGCGAATCCCCAATCCCGACTCCCGAATCCCCAATCACGGCCTATCCAGCGGCGGCGGCCTATCGGCCTGCCTTATCCGCTCCCGCCGCAACAAATACAGCCCGCTGGCGACGATGATGCCGGCGCCGGTCCAGGTCCAGCCGTCGGGCAAGGTCTGCCACAGCAGCCAGTCCCAGCCGATCACCCAGACCAGGCCGGTGTATTCCAGCGGCGCGATCATCGAGGCCTCGCCGCGCAGGAAGGCCTGGGTCAGCGCAATCTGCCCCAGCGCGCCGGCCAGGCCCATGCCGGCGATCAGCCAGCCGTGGCTGGCCTGCAACGGCACCCAGTCGGGGATGGCCAGCAAGCCTGCGCCGATGGCCATGAACAGCAGGAACCACACCACCATGGACTGCGGCGTATCGGTGCGGGTCAGCAGGCTCACCGTGACTGCGGCGATGGCATAGGCGGTGGCCGCCAGCAGCACCATCAGCCCTGGCAGCGACACCAACCCGCCCACGCCCGGGCGCAGCACCACGATGACCCCGACCAGGCCGATGGCGATCGCCGTCCAGCGCCGCGGCCCCACGTGTTCCCCCAGTAGCGGCACCGACAAGGCCGCCACCAGCAACGGTGCCACGAAGTAGATGGTGTAGGCGGTGGACAGCGGCATCCGCTTCAGGCCGTAGACGAAGCAGCCGATCATCACCATGCCCAGGCCCCCGCGCAGCAGATGCAGGCCCCAGCGCACCGGCACGATGGCACGCGGCCCGGCGGTGGCGAACACCCACACCAGCACGAACGGCAGCGACGCGGCGCCACGCAACAGGGTCACCTGCAACGGCGGGTAATGCGCCGACAGCAGCTTCATCGCCGCATCCATCAGCGAGAAGCAGGCCACGGCGGCGACCATCCAGGCGATGGCGGCAAGCGGAGAACGGGGGTTGGGCATGGACGCATTATCGCCGTCGCAACGCGCCAACCGCCATGCGCCGATGACGGGCATCCGGGCGCGATGGCCTAGAATGGCCGCTGTTTTCAGACAACAGGAGCTTTGCATGCCTTCCTTCGACGTCGTGTCCGAAGTCGACAAGCACGAACTGACCAATGCGGTGGACCAGGCCAACCGTGAACTGGACACGCGTTTCGATTTCAAGGGTGTGGAAGCCAAGTTCGAACTGGAGGACGGCAAGGTGATCAACCAGTCCGCGCCCAGCGACTTCCAGCTCAAGCAGATGACCGACATCCTGCGCGCGCGGCTGTTGGCGCGCAGCATCGATGTGCGCTGCCTGGACTTTGGCGATGTGGAAACCAATCTGGCCGGTGCGCGGCAGAAGGTCACCGTCAAGCAGGGCCTCGAGCAGAAGCAGGCCAAGCAGCTGGTGGCCAAGTTGAAGGAAGCCAAGATCAAGGTCGAGGCGCAGATCAACGGCGACAAGCTGCGCGTGACCGGCAAGAAGCGCGACGACCTGCAGGATGCGATCGCGCTGCTGAAAAAGGCCGATTTCGAGCTTCCGCTGCAATTTGACAACTTCCGCGACTGAGCGTGCGCGGGCGATGCCGGTGAGTGCGGTGGCCGACGCCGCCATGCAGGCGCCTGCAGTGCGTTGCGGCGCCGTGCAGTGGGGCCAGCAACGCCTGCGTTGCGGCCGCGCTGAGCGCGATCGTCGCTGCGGGCCGCAGGTCTAGCGGCGCGATGCGCTCCCTGCTCACCCGCCTGCTGCATCGCCTGCGCACCTTACAGGCCAGCGCGCCTGCCGCAGGCGGCGTGCAGGCGGTCAAGATCCATGCGCAACCGCAGATCGAAAGCGGATCCACGCTGCACACCATGGCCGGCCTCGACCCGGTGGCTGCTGCGGCCTTTGCCGACGCCTTTGCGGTGGAGATCGAACACGCCATTGCGCGGTGCACGCTTGGCGACGCCAACACCAGCCGCGCGCAGGCACTGGAACAGATCCACTCGTTGAAGAACACCATCTCGTTGACCGGCTCGCAGCCCTTGCTCAAGGCCTGCGACCAGCTGCGTGACGACGTGGAACGCGACGCGTTGAGCGACATGCTTGCGCACCGCTTCACCGCCGTGGCCACTGCCGCAGGTCTACTGGTCAAGCGCTACCGGCGCACTCTTCCCATCGACGACGCGGAGCCTCATGCGTAGCACTTCCGACGGCGCAGCGCCCGGCCTGATTCTGGCCGCCCGGCAGCTGCGCAACGACAGACTGGTGCGGCTGTTCGAGTCGTTTCTGGAATACCGCGCCTGCGTCGGCCGGGTGATCGTGCAGACCATGGTGACCCTGTGGTGCCTGGGCTGGCTGTATGGCCCACAGCCGGTGCTGGTCAAGGACGCGCACAACGTATTCCCCACCGCAGTGGCCTTATGGGTCATCTCGGTCGCGTGGATGGTGCTGGTGCGGCGCCGGGTCATCCCGCCCAGCGAGTGGCTGGATGCGATGGGCTTTGCGATGAACCTGCTGTTCATCGGCATCCAGACCACGCTGGCCTTCATCCTGTTGATGTCGTTGAACGCGTTTTTGCCGTTCATCACCATCGCGGCGGTGGCCCGCTATGGGCAACGCGCGACCTTGCCGGTGCTGCTGGCCACCTTCGTGCTGATGTTGCTGACCGCGCCCAGCGGCTACTGGCTGTCGCGGCCGGCGTACTTCGTGTATGCGGTGGCGCTCAGCATGGTGCTGCCGCTGCTGGTGGCGCGCATCGTGCTTGCGATGCAGGAAGTGGCGCTGCAGGCGCTGGCCTCGCGCGATGCGCAAAGCCGTTTCATCAGCACCATGAACCATGAGCTGCGCACGCCGTTGAATGCGGTCATCAATTGCGCGCAGCTGATCGACACCGACAACATGTCGTCCGAACAGCGCGACCTGATGCAGGCCATGACCGTCAATGCGACCGCACTGCGCCATCGCGTCAATGAAGTGCTGGACGTTGCCAGCATCGACGGTGGGCGACTGCAGCTGCAGAGCAAGCCTCTGAGCCTGCTGGACGTGCTGACCACCGTCAAAGCGGTCTGCGCAACCGCCGCATCCACCAAGGGCGTGTCGCTGAGCGTGCGCATGGAGGCACCGAACACGCCCTACGTGCGGGGCGACGAAGGCCGCATCGAGCAGGTGATCAGCAACCTGGTCATCAATGCGATCAAATTCACCCCGGCCGGTGGCGCGGTCGAATTGCTGATCGAAGCCACCCAGATACAGCAGCGCTGGTTGATCGCCGCGACGATCACCGACACCGGCATCGGCGTGCCCGACGACAAGAAGGCCTACATCTTTACGCCGTTCACCCAGCTCAGCACCGGATTCAGCCGTGCCGAGGGCGGGGTCGGCCTGGGGCTGTATATCGCCCTGTCGGTGTCCGATGCGATGCGCGGCAGCCTGACGGTGGGCGACAACCCGGCCGGCGGCAGCATCTTCCGCTGGATCTTCGAGCTGCCGGTGGCCGCAGCCGACAGCAGCCGCACGCTCGACCTGCGCGATGCGTTGGCGCACCACGCGCAGACCGTGCCGCCGCTGCATTGCCTGGTCTTCGAGGACATGGACACCAATCGCCTGGTGATCGGCAACCTGCTGACGCGCGCCGGGCATCGGGTGAGCTTTCATGTCGATGGCACCGATGCGGTGCAGCGCATTGCCCAGGCCGCGCCGGACCTGGTGTTTCTCGATCTGCACATGCCCGGCACCTCCGGCTGGGATGCCTTGGGGCAGGCCCGCGATGCGATTGCCGCGCTGCCGCCGATCGTCGTGCTGACCGCCGACACGCGTACCGATTCGATGCGCGAAGCCGCAGCCGCCGGCGTGGCGGGTTACCTGTCCAAGCCGATCAACGCCCACGAACTGCTGGCCCTGCTGGCCCACCATGCACAACGACCACAGCACTGAGCTGAAGCCAGGTACCGCGGCACGCTGGCATTGGCGCAGCGCTGCCCAGCAACGCACCCCACTGGCGCTGCTGTTCCTGCATGGGTTTTCTGCAAGTCCGGGCGAGGCCGGCGCGCTGCCCGAACAGATGGCCGATGCATTGGGCGCCAACGGCTACGTGCACCGCTGGCCCCAGCATGGTGACCGCGCACCCGATGCGATGCGGGGGCTGACCACAGCGGCGCTACACAGCTCTGCACGGCAGGCGCTGGCGCAGGCGCAGCGCATGGGCAAGCGCGTTGCGATTGTCGGTTCGTCACTGGGCGGCACGCTGGCGTTATGGCTTGCGGCCCGGCATCCCGAGCAGGTTGCGGCGGTGGTGGCGTGGTCGCCCGGCATCCAGCCGGTCAATGCGGACCTGCTCGATCGGCTCTGCGACGCCGATGCGCCGATCGCCGACCCGTACCCGCGCAGCGCCGCGGAGCTGGCCTACTGGTCGGACAGCATCCACCCGGATGGCTTTCGAACCTTGCGCGGCGTCTTCGATGCGCTCGCCACCGCGCCGCCGTGGTCACAGGTGCGCTGCCCGGTGCTGCTGGGCTATTACCGCGCGCCCAATGGCGACGAAGATCAGATTGCCTCGGTGCCGGCGATGCTGGCCATGTTCGACGCGCTGGGCACCGCTGCTCCGCTCAAGCAGGCGATCGCCTTCGACAGCGGCGCGCATGCCATCGGGTCGCCGCACAAGACGCCGCTGGCCGGACACGTTGCACAGGTGTCGGTGGAGTTCTTGCGTGCGCATGTCGGTGCACATGTTGACGAGGCTGAGTACAGCGACGACGGCGACACGCGCTGATTGCGTGGGCGCAGCAACATCGCGCCGGACGGCATCGGTTGCGTCTGCTGCGTCCTCGTTGATGAATCGGCTAGCGCCGCCGCGCCCGCAGCGATCGCATACACTGGCGCGCCATCACGCTGCCGCCACGATGACCACCACGCCTGCCACGCCCGATCCGTTGACCGCGACCCGCACCTGGATCGAGCGCGCGGTGATCGGGCTGAACCTTTGCCCGTTCGCCAAGGCGGTGTACGTCAAGGACCAGGTGCGGCTGGTACTCAGCGATGCCAGCACGCCCGAAGCCCTGCTGGAACAACTGGCCGAAGAACTGGTGCTGCTGCGCGACACGCCGTCCGAGCAGATCGACACCACGCTGATCGTGCATCCGGACGTGCTCACCGACTTCCTGGAGTACAACGACTTCCTCGACAACGCCGACGCAGCGGTGGAAGCGCTGGATCTGCAAGGCATCCTGCAGGTGGCCAGCTTCCATCCCGATTACCAATTCGCAGGCGCTGCGCCGGACGATGTGGCCAACTTCACCAACCGCTCGCCGTTCCCGACCCTGCACCTGCTGCGCGAGGACAGCGTGGAACGTGCGGTGGCGGCGTTCCCGGATCCTGACGTGATTGTCGAGCGCAATATCCAGACGCTGGAACGGCTGGGCCACGCGGGCTGGGACCGCGTATTGAACGGCGCCGAGCACTGAGCACGCCTGCTGTTACGCGCCATCGCGTGCAGCAAGCCACGACCGTCGGCAGCCTGCGTCGACAGCTCATCGGTTGAAGTGCCGATAAGGACCACGTTTGCGTCGCTGTCGCACGCATACCCGGTGTTTCTGCAGCACTGACATGGCGCGCGCTACAGTGCCGCATCCTTCCGTTATGTGCGCACGCCATGGCCCTGATTCCCGCTGTTTCCGCATGGAACCCGTCACCGCTGCAGGACCGCGTGGTGGTGATCACCGGTGGCGCGCAAGGCATTGGACGCGGGATTGCGCAGGCTGTGCTTGGTGCCGGCGGCAGTGTGGTGATCGGCGATCTGGATGCCGATGCCGGAAAGGCCTGCCTGCAGGAATGGGCGCTGCCACAACGCAGTGCGTTCGTGCGCTGCGATGCCGCGCGCAAGACCCAGGCCGCGCGCTTGATCGCCACGGCGCGCAAGCGCTTCGGCAGACTCGATGGCCTGGTCAATAACGCCGGCGTCGCAGACCCGCACGTTGCGCCGTTGCCGCAGCTGGAATGGGACGACTGGAACCGGCATCTGGCAAGCCTGCATGGCGCATTTTTATGCAGCAAACATGCCTTGCCTGCGCTGACGCAGGCGCAGGACGGTGGTGCGATCGTCAATATCGCCTCCACCCGCGCCTGGCAGTCCGAGCCGCATAGCGAAGCCTATGCGGCGGCCAAGGGCGGCCTGGTCGCCTTTACTCACGCATTGGCGTTGAGCGAAGGCCCGCAGGTACGCGTCAACAGCATCAGTCCGGGGTGGATCAGCACCGATGCCTGGCGTGCGCCGCAGCGCCGTCGTGCGCCCAGACTGTCGCGACGCGACCATGCGCAGCACCCGGCCGGACGTGTGGGCACGCCGGAAGACATCGCGCAGCTGGCGGTCTATCTGCTGTCGCCGCAGCTGTCCGGGTTCGTCACCGGGCAGGACTTCGTCGTCGACGGCGGCATGTCGCGCAAGATGCAATACGTGTGAGGTGTGCTGCCGATGCGGGCTGGGTGATGCGCGTTGCAGCGTGCCGGGCGTGACGCTGCTACGCGCGTGCTTGCCGGTCTGTGGCGGTGGTCATGCACGACAACCCTGTTTGCGCATCGGTGAGGCGCAAGCTCCGATAACGGTGCGCATCGTGCATCCGCTGCAGCGGGGCTTTGCGCATTGTCCATGCGTGAAGCGGTTTGGGTTGGTTTGTCCGTACCGCACCGCGCCCAGCCCGCGTTTGCGACGCAGGCGCTCCAAACCGCGCGCGCCAGTGGCGCGCAAACCGTGCCTTCTCGCCCCGGCGGGAGCGGGGCGTTGGTGGTCGCGCGCTGATCGCCAGCGTGCCATGGGCTGATCGCCAGCGCGGATTGCTGCGCCTGGCATCGCGCTGCGGTCCGGATGCGCGTCCGCACGCTCACCCACCCTGCAGATCAGCCCGACAATTGCGCTTCCAGCAGGCGCTGTGCATCGCTCAGCGAAGGCATGATGCGATGGCCCAGCGCGCGCACGTCCGCATCCGGTTCGAGCAGGTCCGGGATCTGGATCGGGGTCATGCCCGCCGCCAATGCGGCGCGCACGCCGGTCGGCGAATCTTCCAGCACCAGGCAGTGCGCAGGGTCCACCTGGAGCGAATGCGCTGCCAACAGGTAGATGTCCGGCGCCGGCTTGGGATGGACCACATCGCTGGCCGTGCACACCGCGTCGAAGCGCCACAGCAGATCGGCCGCCTTGAGCTTGCGCAACGCAAGCGGGCGCTGGGTGGAGGTCGCCACCGCACGCGGCATGCCGATCGCCACCAGATACTCCAGCAACGCAATGATGCCGGGCCGGTGCGGGATACCGCGTTCGGCAACGACGGCATAGAGCAGCTGCGCGCGCGCCAGCATGCGGTCGGCAGCGGCGTCGCCGACGCGTTCGCCGAGCAGGCGGCGGCAGGCGACATCGCCGGTGCCCACCATCTGCAACCAGAACGCCGGCTCGATCGTCAGCCCCTGCGCCTCGGCCGCCTGTGCCAGGCAGGCGGTGATGGCGCGCTCGCTGTCGAGCATCAGGCCATCCATATCGAAGATCACCGCCTGCGGGCGGAACGGCAGCGGGGTGGCCGCCGTCATGCAACCGCTCCACGCCCGAACAACACCTCCAGATCGCTGTCCTGCAGCGCACGCCATTGCCCGGCCGGCAACGCGTCCAGCGACAAGCCGCCGATACGGCTGCGGTGCAGCGCCGCCACATGATTGCCGGCTGCGGCGAACATGCGGCGTACCTGGTGATAGCGGCCCTCGTGCAGGGTCAGACGTGCCTGGCGTGGGCCAAGCACCTCAAGCTCGGCCGGCAGCAATGGCTTGGTTTCGCCTTCCAGCAGCAGCGTGCCGCTGGAAAACAGCGCCGCTTCGTCGCCGCGCAGGTCGTCGGCCAGGCTGACGTCGTAGACCTTGTCCAACGCGGACTTGGGCGAAATGATCCGGTGCAGCAACGCGCCATCGTCGGTCATCAGCAGCATGCCGCTGGTGTCGCGATCCAGCCGCCCCACCGGCGCCAATACCGGCGCACGCGAGCGAAAGCGCGATGGCAGCAGCTCGTAGATCAGCCGGCCGGTGTCCTTGGTCGAACAGGTGTACCCGCTGGGCTTGTGCAGCAACAGGCTGAAACCCGGCGGCGGGTCCAGCGGCTCGCCGTCGATGCGGATGGCATCGTGCTCCACCTGGTCGTCGGCATACAGCACCTCGCCCTGCGCATCGGTGACGGCGCCCTGGCGAAACAGCTGGGTCACCTGCTTGCGGCTGCCATAGCCGAGATTGGCGATGTGTTTGACCAGCTTCATGCGCGCGCCGCCTTGCCGCGCACGGCAGCGATCAACTTGAAGCCGTCGCGCTCGGCGGCCACGCGGACCTGCCCGAAGCTTTCGTTGAGCACCTGCTCGTAGGGCAGATGCCGGTTGGCCACCAGCAGCAGCTGCCCGCCCGGGCGCAGTGCCTGCGCGGCCACGGCGATGAAACGCTGGCCGATGTCCGGGCGATCGGCGCGCGAGGGCGTGTGGAACGGGGGGTTGCTGACGATGAAGTCATACTGCGCCGCCAGCCCGGCGGTGACGTCATGCCAGAGGTACTGCACCTGCGCCGGATGCGCGATGTCCTGCAGATTGCGTCGCGCCAACGCCAGTGCGCGCGCCTCGGCTTCGTACAGGTCCAGCGCGGTGACCTTGGGGCAGCGCGCCAGCAGTTCGGCCGAGAGATACCCGAACCCCGCACCCAGGTCGGCGCCATGCCCGGCCAGGGTGGCCGGCAGGTGCTCGACCAGCAACGCCGACGCAGGATCGATGCGATCCCAGGCGAACACGCCCGGTCGGCTGACGAAGCGCCCATCCAGAATCTTGCGTGGCGCATCCAGCGCGGCCCAGCGCGCCTGCAACGCGGCGTCGGTGTCGGCAGGCAGCGGCGCGGTCCAGTAGGTGCGGCAGTGGTGCTTGGTCAGGCTGCCGGCCAGGCCGGCGAGCTGGCGCAGATCGGCCTCGCCCGAGCGCGCGCCCTCGTTGTTGGACTGGCACGCCACCACCCTGCCGCCGGGCGCGGTCAGCGCGAGCGCGCGTGCAAACAGCGCGCGCGCTTCTTCGCGCTGCCGCGGCGGCAGCACCAGCACCAGCGCATACCGCGTACTGTCGGCCTCGATCTCGCTCTCTTCGCGCACGCTCCAGCCGCTCCCCTGCAATGCCTGCGCAAACGGGCGAAAACTCTGCTCGCAGGTCAGCGCGTCGGCGGATGCATGCTCGCGCAGCGGAAAACCGTCGCGCGCGCGCAGAAACAGGACCGGGCCTGTCGGCCACGGCAGCGCGCCTTGGGCGAAGGGCAGGAACAGGGCTTGAAGCGGTGCATCGTGCGGGCCAGCCATCGGATCGTCGGGTCGTGAACAGGCGGCCATTGTAAGGGAGCGCTGCCTGTCTCCCGTCCTGGTCGCCTCCGATCCGGTCTTGCAGCATGACAGCTCGCCACGCGCTGACGCGGGTCGTCCATTACGTGATCTGCGAACAGGCGACCTTGCACGGTTTATACGGAGCGTTGATGCATACGCAACATCTGCCGGCCTAGGCTGGAATTCAAGCCCACACCGGAGATACGCGATGCGAGCCCTGTTCGTAGGTGGAGTTGTCGACAACAGCGAAATGGATCTGGACGACACACCGCCACCGATGCACTACCCCGAAAACACCGGCGCCGGCCGCCCCCGTTATCGTCTGCACCAGGTCGGTGAGCGCGACGACGGCAGCGTGGCCTACGCTGTCTACGGTGCGCCGGAAATGGCCGACGACGACATCAGCCGCATCACCGAAGAGCGCGGCTACGCACGCCGTTTCAGCGCATCGCCGGAATCGCCGCGCTAAGCGGTGTTCTCGCAGCCAAGGACTTGACGCGCTGCGGCTATCGACTCGCTGCCACTGTATGAAAGGTGTGCGATGGGTCAGTCAGCGGTTCACGTTTCGGCCATGCGTAAAGCCCCTCTCCCTTCGGGAGAGAGGGCACGGTTTGCGCGCCAGTGGCGCGCGCTCCGGGGGCGCCTGCGTCGCAAGTGCGGGCTGGGGCTCGGAGTGGGAGTGGGGTGAGGTCACGAGGCGAAGCCACGCTGTGCGGCAGGCCCGCGGGCTGGGCGCGTACCCCCATCCGCCCCTTCGGGGCACCGTCTCCAGGTGGGAGAAGGACAGTTCCGCGGTAAAGAGGTTGGGCGAGGCTAGGAGGCGAAGCCATGCAACGCGGTAGTTCCGCGAGGCTACGCGCGTACCCTCATCCGCCCCTGCGGGGCACCTTCTCCCGGCGGGAGAAGGGATCGAAAGATGGGATAAAACCTGCGAACGTCTCCGCTTAGCGCGCCTTCGGCGTCACCCGCCAGATCACATTGCCCACGTCATCGGCGACCAGCAAGGCGCCGCTATTGTCCGCTGCAACGCCCACCGGGCGACCCTGGGCATTGCCTTCGGCGTCCAGAAATCCATCCAGGACCGTGATCGGCGTTGCGCTGGGCTTGCCAGCGACAAACGGGACGAACAGTACCTTGTAGCCACTGGGCGGGTCGCGATTCCACGAGCCGTGCTGGCCAATGAAGGCGCCCTGGCGGAACCGCTCCGGCAGCAGAGTTCCGCTGGCGAAGGTCAGGCCAAGTGAGGCCGTATGCGGGCCCAGCGCGTAATCCGGCTTGATCGCCTTGGCCACCAGCTCGGGGTTCTGCGGCGTGACCCGCTCATCTACGTGTTGACCGTAGTAGCTGTAGGGCCAGCCATAGAAGCCGCCATCGCGTACCGAGGTCAGATAGTCCGGCACCAAATCGCTGCCGATTTCGTCGCGCTCGTTGACCACGACCCACAGCGATTTGCTCTGCGGTTCCCACGCGGTGCCCACCGGGTTGCGCAAGCCGCTGGCGAACACCCGGCTGCTGCCGGTGGCTGGATCGATCTCCAGGATCGCCGCGCGGTTGAGTTCGGCCTCCATGCCGTTTTCGGCCACGTTGCTGTTGGACCCGACGCCCACATACAGCTTGCTGCCATCGGCGTTGGCCAACAGCGACTTGGTCCAATGGTGATTGATCCCGCCGGGCAGATTGGCCACGAACGTCGGCTTGGCACTGATGTGCGTATCGCCAGGCTTGTACGGGAAGCTCACCAGCGCGTCGGCATTGGCCACGTAGAAGCGGTCGCCGACCAGCGCCATGCCGAATGGCGAGAACAGGCCGCTGATGAACTGCGTGCGCACCTCTGCCACGCCGTCGCCATCGGCGTCGCGCAGCAGGGTGATGCGGTTGGCACTGGGCACCACGGCGCCAGCTTTCTTCATCACCGCGCCCTGCACTTTCTTGCGCAGGCCGCCGCCGCTTTCGGCATTTTCCGGCTTCGGCGGTTCGGCGGTTTCGGCCACCAGCACATCGCCGTTGGGCAGCACGTAGACCCAGCGCGGGTGATCGAGATCGCGCGCGAACGCGTTGACCTGCAGATCGTCGGCCGCCATGGGTTTGGCGTTGGCGGCCCAGCGCTTGACCGGGGCCACCTTCACCGTGGGGATCAGGCGCTTGACCGGCTCGGGCAATTGCGGGTCAGGCCCGGTTCCCTGTTCGATGGCCAGCGTGGCGGTGTCGCCGCATCCGGCGAGAACGGCCAACGCCATCAAGGACAGCGGCCAGCGAATCAGCGTAGGCAGGGATGCATGCATTGCGAACCATTCCTGAACAGTTGCGACAGTCGGCCATCATGCCGACAACTGCTCGGAGAGAAGTAAATACATCGTCAACACGCCCCGTATCACGGCACGACGTGTGGATCGGAACCCAATGGCAGCGGGTGCACGGCCACGATGCGATCCATCCAGATCCAGGGCGGCTCCTGGGTGGCGTCCAGCTGATCCAGGCGCAACTGCCCGTTGACGCCTTCGTTGTCGTTCTCGTCGAGATAGGTCTGGATGGTCGGGCGCACGGCAACGGTGCCGCTGAGCGTGCTGCCGTCGTCGAGTTCGATGCGCACGCGTTCCTGTCCGTCGAGCAGGGCCACCCAATGCTCGAGGGTGGCGATCTGCACGTGCTCGGAATAGACGTGCGGGGCGTATCTGGACATCGCGATATCTCCATGAGCGGAGCGCATCACGCTAGGCCAACGTGCGTGAAAGATGCAGCAAACGCGGCGTATTGCCGCATCTACATCCGCACCCTACGCGCACCGCACAGGCATCTGCGGCTTGTCATGCGGCCAGCTATCGAGCGCAACCGCCTTGCGATCGGCCCGCGCGCACCGCGACAGCGTCGACTGCGCGAGGTTGCCGCCGCGCCCGCATCACTCCACGGATTCGCGTGCTGCCCGGACCGCGGTGACCAGCTGCGCAACGCTGTACGGCTTGGCCAGATGTTCCTGAAATCCCGAATCCAGCGCGCGCTTGCGATCGTCGTCGCGTGCCAGTGCCGTCACCGCCACCGCCGGCAGCGCCTGCCCGTCCAGCCCCAGGTTATCGCGCACGGTACGGATCAATCCGTAGCCATCCATGCCAGGCATCCCGATGTCGGTCAGCATCACGTCGAAACGCGCGTGCCCGCGATGATCGATCAAGGCCAAGGCATCGGTGGCGCTGCCGGCGGTGACCACTTCGGCGCCCTGTTCTTCGAGCAGGCGGCGCAGGTAGTCGAGCATGTCCGGCTGGTCTTCGACCGCCAGCAGGCGCAGGCCGTTGAGCGCACGCGCTTCGACGATCTGTTCGGACATCAGGCGCCGCCGCAGCTCGCGGCGCGGGCGCTTGGCGTGATCGGGAACATGCTCGGGCAGGCGCACCGTAAAGGTGGCGCCCTTGCCGCGTCCGCCGCTGGTGGCGCCGACCTGCCCACCGTGCATTTCCACCAGTTGCTGCACGATCGCCAGGCCCAGGCCCAGGCCGCCGTGCTGGCGCGTGGTGGTGCCGTCGGCCTGACGGAAGCGGCCGAACAGATGCGGCAGGAACTCGGCCGCAATGCCGTCGCCGGAGTCGCGCACCGACACCAGCAAATGCCCGTCGTCGCGCTCGATGGTGACGTCGATGCGGCCGTGCGCAGGGGTGAACTTGATCGCGTTGGAGAGCAGATTCCACAGCACCTGCTGCAGGCGCGTGGCATCGCCGAGCACCAGGCACGGGGTGGGGGGCACATGCAGTTCCAGCAGCTGATCCTTGCCGTCGGCGGCCAGTTCCTGCGTGCTCAGCGCCTCGCGCACCTGTTCGGCCAAGTCCAGCGCTTCGACTTCCAGCTGCACCTTGCCCAGCAACATGCTGCTGAGGTCGAGCATGTCCGAGATCAGCCGCTTCTGCGCGCGCGCGCTGCTGGCGATCACCGACAGGCCCTTGTAATTGGGATGCCCTTCTTCCACGCGCTGCAGCAGCAACTCGCTCCAGCCCAGAATGGTGGTCAACGGGGTGCGCAACTCGTGCGACAACGTGGCCAGGAACTCGTCCTTCAGCCGCGCCATGCTTTCGGCTTCGTTGCGCGCGCTGCGCTCCGATTCCAGCAGCTGCTCGCGTGCCAGTTCGATTTCGCGCTGCTCGGTTACGTCCGGGCTGCTGCCGGCCAGGCCGATAAAGCGTCCATCGGCCGAGTAGCGCGGCGTAGCGGTCATTTCGATCCAGCGCCACTGCCCGTCGTGGCGGCGCGCACGCACCAGCGCACGCAGCCCGCGCTGTTCTTCCAGCGCAGCCGAGAGCTCGAATTGGAAAATCGACAGATCGTCCGGGTGCAGCAGTTCGCTCCATGCCGACACGGTGCCGCTGGAAATGTCCAGGCCGAAGAACTCACCGTAGGCGCTGTTGACGAAGCGCACCACGCCCTGGGCGTCCAGCACCCATACCGGCATCGGCAGGCCGTCGGCCAGTGCGGAAAAACGCGCCTCGCTTTCGGCCAGCTCGCGCTCCACGCGTTTGCGCTCGGTGATGTCCATGAACAGCACTGCGACCCGCGCCTGCTCCGGCTGGCCGACCCGGAACGCGTCCACCGAATACCAGCGACGCAGCGCCTTGGCCTGCATTTCGAAATGGATGCGGTTGCCGCTGCGGGCGACCTGGCCATAACGGTCGAACCACTCCTGCTCATGATCGGGGAGCATGCCGCGAATGGACACGTTCAGCGCGTTGGACAAACCGGTATATCGCTCGAATGCGCCATTGGTCGTGCGAATGACGTAATCGACCGCTTCCTCGCCCTCGAACACCATATCGATGACGCAGAAACCGGCATCGATGTTATGGAAGATCTCGTGATACATCGCCGGATCGAGAAACGATTCGGCGATGGCGGCCGGCAAGGCGGCGGCCAGGTCTTGGCTGGCACTGGAGGTGTTCAAATCGGAAACCACGGATGCTGCCGGAGCGGATGACGGACAGATGAAACCATGCCCGATGTCGTCAGCGGGTGCACAGGGGCACGACGGAGTTCACGTCTCCGGTGCACCCTCTGGTCGCCTGGCGGGCTGCCGCTCACTCACCAGAGGGTGGCGGCGGCCAGGGCAATGCAGGCGGCCAGGACCACGATGCCGGCTATCACGCCGCGAAACACCCACTCGCCCTCGCGGCGCAGCTGCTCGTCCATCCAACGCTGCGCCTCCTCGCGCCAGGCGGTGGAACGTGCGTAGTCTGCATCCAGCAACAGCAGCCTTACCCGCGATAGCCCGAGTTCGGCGCATTCGCCCCGGCAACGCTCACTGAAGCCGTCTTGGCCCGGGGCCACCTGTGCGCCGAGTGGCAATTCCAGTTCGAGCTCATGCCTGGACATAACGCGGACGCTCCTGATCAAGCTCGTGTTCCAGCGCCATGCGCGCCAGTTGGGTGTAATTTGCGCGCGGGCCCTGGCCACGGCCGGTCAGCATTCCCTGGTAGTCCAGGTCCTGCCAGACCCGCCCGGTCCACTCCACGCAATCTTCGGCGATCACCAGCATCAGCGAGTAGCGATACTCAAGACCAGTTGCAGCGGTGTACGCGTATACAGGGGGAAACTGCACTGCCACGTCGACCTGACGTGCCAGCCCGGCCAGATGCTCGCGCAGCGCGTCGCGTGGGTCAGTACCCGGGTCGATGCGCAAGCTGCGCGTGGCCAGATCCAGGTCCACTTCGCTTTGCAGGGCGACGAAGGCTGCGGCGCCGGTGGCGGGATTGTGGCCGTGCTGTTTTGCCCAGTCGATGAACTGCAGGCGCACGTCCGCCGGCATGTGCGCCGGCGCCGATGAAGCTGACTTTGTGCGAAACGAGTGGGTATCCATGCACTCGATCTTCCAGGCTGCGCCGTGAAGCGCGGGCGCAGGCGCGGTGAACTCGCCGTCATGGCCGCTGCGACGCGGATTAACCGGGCGGCAACGCAGGGGCGGCACCAGTGCGGCGCGCGTTGCGGGCGGCGTGGTGCAGCCCCACACTACCTTGACAGCTGGTACGCAACGTCCCTTTCGCTTGGAGGCTTTCCATGAAACTTTCCAGTGTTTCCGGCGCCGGCCTGTTGCTGGCAGGACTGCTTGCAGCGACTGGTGTGCAGGCGCGCGTGCGCAACGTCACCGACCCGCAGGCGCCACGCGCGCTCGCCAGCGATAGCAGGGTGGATGTGCGCTGGACCGACCCGGCCGAGTTTTCCGATCTCCGCTTCAGCGGCAATCGCTGGGAAGCGCAGCGTGGCGACTGGGTGACCCAGCTGGCAACCCATTTCCGGCAGAGCGCGGCGCGGCAGCTGCCCGAAGGCCAGCACCTGAGCGTGACCATCACCGACATCCGCCGCGCCGGCCAGTACGAGCCCTGGCACGGCCCACGCATGCAGGACGTGCGCGTGGTCAAGGACATCTACCCGCCCCGCCTGAGCTTTAGCTACACGCTGACCGGTGCCGACGGCCGGGTGATCGACCAGGGCGAACGCAAGCTGGTGGACTCGGCCTTCCTGATGAGCGGCCCGCGACTGACCGACAGCGACCCGCTGCGCTTCGAGAAGGCGATGATCGACGACTGGGTGCGCAAGCAATTCCGCGGCGATCGTAATACGGCCGGGTTGTGAGCTGACGCTTGAAGCCCCGCTCCCGCTGGGGCGAGGAGGCACGGGTTGCGCGCCGCTGGCGCGCGTGACCTGGAGCGCCCGGTCGCCAACGCGGGCTGGGACGTGACGCGGGGTTGAGGTGAGGGCATGGGCGACGCTTTCGTGTCGTTCAAACTGCATGAGGTCTCAAGCGCACCCTCATCCGGCGCTGCGCGCCACCTTCTCCCGCCTGGCGGGAGAAGGACAAGCAGTCGAGCTGACGTTTGAAGTCCCGCTGCCGTCGGGGCGATGGGCGCCGCTGGCGCGCGTGACCTGGAGCGCCCGCGTCGCCAACGCGAGCTGGGACGTGACGCGGGGTTGAGGTGAGGGTATGGGCGACGCTTTCGTATCGTTCAAACTGCACGAGGCCTCAAGCGCACCCTCATCCGGCGCTGCGCGCCACCTTCTCCCGCCACGCGGGAGAAGGACAACCCGTCGAGCTTGCCGCCCAGGTCACTCCCCCCTAGGGGCGAAAAGGCACGGTTTGCGCGCCACTGGCGCGCGTGCCCTGGAGCGCCCGCGTCGCCAACGCGGGCTGGGCGCGCAGCGGGGGTCGGGGTGCAGGTACGGGCAAAGCGCGCGTGTCGTTCAAACTGCTGATCTTTCAACTGCTGCAGCCTCGCCCACATACACGCGAGGCACGCGCTTGAGTCCGCACAGCAGCTGATACGCGCTGACATTGCACTGCGTCGCCAGCGGGCTGACGCGCGGCGCATCGCCCCATAACTGTACGCTGGCACCGATGTCGGCCTGCGGGTGGTCGGTAAGGTCCACGGTGAGCATGTCCATCGACACGCGGCCGATCAGCGGGCAGACCTGACCGTTCACCAGCACCGGCGTGCCGTTGGGCGCGAACTGGGGGTACCCGTCGGCATAGCCCATCGCCACCACGCCCACACGCGTCGGGCGCTCGGCCACGAAGCGTGCGCCGTAACCCACCGGCTCGCCGGCCGGCAGGTCGCGCACGCTGATGATGCGCGAGCGCAGCGTCATTACCGGCCGCAGCTGCGTGGTGAGCTCGGTGTCCTGCGGGAACGGGTTTGCGCCGTACAGCATCAGGCCCGGACGCGACCAATCGTTGCGCAGCGCCGGCCAGCCCAGCAGGCCAGGAGAATTACGGATGCTGGTTTCCGCACGCATGCCGCCAGCGGTCAGCGCAAACGCCACTGCCTGTTCGTCGGTGCGGCTGCATTCCAGCTCGTCGGCGCGCGCCAGATGCGTCATCAACACCACCGAGGCGATCTGCGGCAATCCGCGCAGGCGCAGCCAGGCGGCGCGGAAGTCTTCCGGCGACAGCCCCAGCCGGTGCATGCCGCTGTCCAGCTTCAACCAGATGCGCAGCGGCCGCGGGCTCTGGAACTCGGCCAGCGCGCGTACCTGTTGCGGCGTGGCCACCACCGTCCACAAGGCGTGCTCTGCGATCAGGCGCAGCTCGTCCTGTTCGAAGAAGCCTTCCAGCAACAGGATCGGCGCGCGGATGCCGGCCTGGCGCAGTTCCAGCGCTTCTTCGATGCACGCCACCGCAAAGCCGTCGGCTTCCGGCTCCAACGCCTGCGCGCAGCGCACCGCGCCGTGCCCGTAGGCATCGGCCTTGACCACCGCCAGCGCCTTGCCGCCGCCCAGCCGCCTGGCCAGGCAGTAGTTGTGACGCAACGCATCCAGATCGATCGACGCTTGCGCAGGACGCACTACGCGGCCTCCCGCTGCGGGCGCTGGCTGCGCGTGGACAGGTAACGGAACACGTCCAGGCCCTCGGTATCGATCTCGGGCGTGCGGCCCTGCATCAGGTCGGCCAGGTAGCGCCCGGAGCCGCAGGCCATGGTCCAGCCCAGCGTGCCGTGGCCGGTATTGAGGAACAGGTTGGCGTACGGGGTGGCGCCCACCACCGGGGTTCCGTCCGGGGTGGCCGGGCGCAGGCCGGTCCAGAACTCGGCCCGGGCCAGGTCGCCGCCGCCTGGATACAGGTCGTTGACCACCATTTCCAGCGTGGCACGCCGGCGCGGATTCAACGACAGGTCAAAGCCCGCCACCTCGGCCATGCCGCCCACGCGGATACGGTCGTCGAAGCGGGTCAGCGCGATCTTGTAGCTCTCGTCCAGCACGGTGGAGGTCGGTGCGCGCGCGGCATCGACGATCGGGATCGTCAGCGAGTAGCCCTTGAGCGGGTACACCGGCAGATGCAGGCCGAGCGACAGCAGCAGGTCGGCCGAATAGCTGCCCAACGCCAGCACGTAGCGGTCGGCGGTTTCCATGCGGCCATCGATCTGCACGCCGGTGACGCGGCCACCGCTGTGTTCCAGGCGCTCGATCTGCTGCCCGTAGCGGAACGTGACCCCCGCCTGCGCGGCCAGGTCGGCCAGGCGCTGGGTGAACAGGCGGCAGTCGCCGGTCTGGTCTTCGGGCAGCCGCAGCGCGCCGGCCATCTGCGCGCCGCCGCCGGCCAGGCCGGGCTCGAACTGTGCAATCTGCGCCGGGCTCAGCAGCTCGTACGGCACCCCGTACTGCGCCAGCACCTGGATGTCCTGCGCGGCGGCATCCAGTTGCTGCTGGGTGCGGAACAACTGCGTGGTGCCAAGCTGGCGGCCTTCGAATTCGATACCGGTGCTGGCGCGCAGCGCGTTCAGGCAGTCGCGGCTGTAGTCGGACATGCGCACCATGCGCGCCTTGTTCACCGCGTAGCGCTCGGCGGTGCAGTTGCGCAGCATCTGGCTGAGCCATGCCAGCTGGCGCAGGTCGCGCGTGGGGCGGATCGACAGCGGTGCGTGCTGCTCGAACAGCCACTTCACCGCCTTGCCGGGCACCCCTGGCGCGGCCCACGGCGAGGTGTAGCCGAACGAGAGCTGGCCGGCATTGGCATAGCTGGTTTCCAGCGCAGCCGCCGGCTGGCGGTCGACCACGGTGACCTCGCAGCCCGCCTGGGCCAGATACCACGCGCTGGTGGTGCCGATGACGCCGCTACCGAGAATGAGCACCCGCATGTCGCTCTCCTGAAAGGGTATTCCCCCACAACCACGCGCTAGGGGAGACAGTTAGACGCAGTATATTGCGATCCAGGCAGTGTCATTTCTGGAATAGACACAGCTTCACAGTGAAACTTCCTGTCAAATCTTGTGGAGACAAACCCCATGCCCACCCGCGCCCGCGAGCTGGACAAGATCGACCGCAAGATCCTGCGCATCCTGCAGCAGGAGGGGCGGATCTCGTTTACCGAACTGGGCGAACGGGTGGGCCTGTCGACCACGCCATGCACCGAGCGCGTGCGCCGGCTGGAGCGCGATGGCGCCATCACCGGCTACTACGCGCGGCTGGACCCGCACTATCTCAAGGCCAGCCTGCTGGTCTTCGTGGAGATCAGCCTGGCCTACAAATCCGGCGACATCTTCGAGGAGTTCCGCCGCGCCGCCCTCAAGCTGCCCAACGTGCTGGAGTGCCACCTGGTCTCCGGCGATTTCGACTACCTGCTCAAGGCCCGCATCAGCGAGATGGCGTCCTATCGCAAGTTGCTTGGCAGCACCTTGCTCACCTTGCCGCATGTGCGCGAATCCAAGAGCTATATCGTGATGGAAGAGGTCAAGGAGACCTTGGCGTTGCCGATTGAGGGCTGAGATTGGGGATTGGGGACTGGTAACAGCGTGGGTCAGCGCACCACGCGCATGCCATCGCCGGCCGGGACCGCGTCGTAATAGCGCCCGGTCTTGGTATCCAGCACCCGGTTGGCGCCGGCCGGCTGCATGCCCTGCAGCAAGCGGCCATTGCGGTCGTAGACCAGCGGCGCGCTGGCCGGCGGAACCTGGCTGCCGGCCGGTGCCACCGGCGTCTGTGCCGGGCCACGGGTCGGGATGGTGGGCGCGGACGGGCGCTGGCCGAGTTGCGAGGGCACCGGAGCCGTGGCCGGCGCAGGCTGCACGGCGCGTGGTGCCGTCAGCGTGGGCTGCGCCGGAGCCGGTGTCGTGATCGGCTGCAGGGTATTGGACGAGCGCGTGGTGGTAGCCGATTGCGCTGCTACCGCGCCGGTGGCAACCAACAGGCCACACAGCAGCAGGCCGCGCGTTGAAGAAGGGATCGCCATGACGGACACCGTGCTTGATCGGGGAGTATTCACTGGATGGGGGCACCAGCGCGCTGCGGCAATGCATCGGGTCGGCGGTGGCCTGAACGCGTTCTCGAGATGAGTGCGGCGCGAAAAGCACGTCCTTCTCCCATGGGGAGAAGGTGGCGCGCAGCGCCGGATGAGGGTGCGTGCGAGGCCTGGCAACCGGTACTGCGTCATGGCCTCGCTGCCGTACCCCACCCCAACCCCCGCTCCGCGCCCCGGCCTGCGCCAGCGGCGCAGGCGCACCAAGGCACGCGCGCCAGTGGCGCGCAAGCTGTGCCGTGGCGCCCCGGCGAGAGAGGGCTTGGTCTCCCCGCACGCTTGAACCACGCGGACTACGCCCACATCACAGGTGCAGGCGCGGCACCCTGCCAGCGCGCGCATGCGAGAACCCCATGAGCCAGTTCGACCTGACCCCTCCCTCCCCTGCCCAGCGCGATGCCCTGATCGCCGGGCTCAGCGACGAGGAACAGCGCGTGCTGCTGCACCATGGCACCGAGGCGCCGTTCTGCGGGGTCTTCCTGGACAACAAGCTGGACGGGGTCTACACCTGCCGGCTGTGCGGGTTGCCGCTGTTCCGTTCCAGCGCCAAGTTCGAATCCGGTACCGGCTGGCCGAGCTTCTTCGCCCCCTACGATGCCGCGCATGTGCGCGAAATCCGCGATATCAGCTACGGCATGATCCGCACCGAAATCGTCTGCGCACGCTGCGATAGCCATCTGGGCCACGTGTTCCCCGACGGCCCGCCGCCGACCGGCGAGCGCCATTGCCTCAACTCGGTGTCGCTGGGCTTTACCGAAAACGGCCAGGCGTTGCCCAACCCGCTGCAGCGCGGCGGTGCCGAAGCGCAGCCGGCCTGAGGAAAGGCAGCGGTCCGGCAAGCTCGCTGAGCAGCTGAGCCAGGCAGGCAGCCCCGTCGGATGCGGTGGCCTGGCGTTGCGGCACGCGTACGATCGTCATCCGCGTCGATCCGGCCACCGATGCGGTGCGGTTGAGCGTCGATGGCCGCACGTTGACCCTGCTCAGCGCCCAGGCCGCCTCCGGGGCGCGGTTTGCCGACGCGCAGGGCAAGCAGTTCCGGGAGCATGCCGGCGAGGCAACGCCGTCGCTGGCAGGCGGCGAAGCGGTGGTGCGTGCATGAGGCCGCCACGACAATCGGCTGAGCATTCAGTTACAGCGCACATCTTCACGCCGCGCGCTTCAAGAATCCGCCGCGCAAGCCGAAACAACTAGCACTCCCAGATTGCTTCCGGCTTCGCCATGCTCATCATCGTTGGCTTCATTGTCGTCATCGTCAGCGTCCTCGGCGGCTACGTGCTGTCGCACGGCAAGCTGGGCGCGTTGTGGCAGCCGTACGAGCTGATGATCATCGGTGGCGCGGCATTCGGTGCGTTCCTGGTCAGTACCCCGGGCAAGATCGTCAAAGAGACCTTCAGCAGCATCATGGGCGTGTTCAAGGGCCCGCAGTACAAGTCCGAGGACTACAAGGACACTCTGAGCCTGGTCTACGAACTGTTGAATAAGGCACGTCGCGACGGCTTCATGGCGCTGGAAGACCATGTCGAAAAACCCCAGGACAGCACCATTTTCGGCAACTACCCCAAGGTGGTGGCCGACCATCACCTGCTGGACTTCATCACCGACTGCCTGCGCCTGATGATCGGCAGCAACATCGAGCCGCACGAACTGGAGCCGCTGCTCGAGCTGGAGCTGGAAAAGCATCACCACGAGGCGATGGCGCCGGCGCATGCGCTGAGCAAGGTGTCCGACGGCCTGCCCGGCTTCGGCATCGTGGCGGCGGTGCTCGGCATCGTGATCACCATGGGTTCGATCGGCGGCCCGATCGAAGAGATCGGCCACCATGTCGGCGCCGCACTGGTCGGCACCTTCCTGGGCATCCTGCTGGCGTATGGCTTCGTGGCGCCGCTGTCGGCGGCGATGGAAGCGCGCGCCGACCAGGACGGACGCATCTACGAGGCGGTCAAGACCGCCCTGCTGGCCTGCCTGCGCGGCTACAACCCGAAGATCGCGCTGGAATTCGCGCGCAAGACCCTGCCCTCCAACGTGCGTCCGAGCTTCGGCGATTTCGAAACGCACCTGAAGACGATCAAGTAGGGCCACGGTCATGGCCGAGGCCAAATCCACCGTCGTCATCCGACGGGTCAAGAAGGTCCAGGGCGGCGGCCACCATGGCGGCGCCTGGAAAGTGGCGTTTGCCGACTTCGTGACCGCGATGATGGCCTTCTTCCTGGTGCTGTGGCTGATGGCTGCCACCACCAAGGAACAGCGCGCGGCGATCTCTGAATACTTCCGCAATCCCAGCCCGTTGTCCGGCAAATCGCCGGCGCCTTCGCCCGGCATGAACGGCCCCGGGGGCGCCAGCACCTCGATGATCAAGCTCGGCGGCACTGCCGACATGGCCAAGGGGCAGAAGGACGAGATGGGCCGCAAGCGCGACAACGCGGCCGATACCGACGTGGACAGCCGCGCCAAGGACAAGAAGCGCCTGGAAGCGCTGATGCAGGACCTGAAGGAAGCCATCGACAAGAGCCAGGCGCTGGAGCCGTTCAAGGACCAGCTGCTGCTCGACCTCACGCCCGATGGCCTGCGCATCCAGATCGTGGACAAGCAGAACCGCCCGATGTTCGATATCGGCCGCGATCAGCTCAAGCCGTACACGGTGGACATCCTGCGCGAGCTGTCCAGCTTCATCAATCAGGTGCCCAACCACATCAGCATCACCGGCCACACCGACACCACCGCCTACAGCAGCGATGCCGGCTATACCAACTGGGAACTCAGCGCCGACCGCGCCAATGCCGCACGGCGTGCGCTGGTGGGCGGCGGCATGTCCGACGCCAAGGTGACGCGTGTTGTGGGCCTGTCGTCGTCGGTGCTGTTCGACAAGACCGACCCGCAGAACCCGATCAATCGCCGCATCAGCATCGTGGTGATGACCCAGGACGCCGAACAGGCCGCCCTGGCCGGCGCCGGCCAGGGCGTGGCGCTGGGCAAGTCGGTGCACGACGCCGACACCCAGGTGCCGGACCTCAGCGCCGCTGCCACCGGCACGGCCACCGTGGGCGCGCCAGTGGCTGGCGCTGCGCCGACTGCGATAGCGACACCGGCTGCCGGGAAGGCCGCTGCGGGGACCACATCGGTACCGCCCGGCACGGCCGCGGCACGCCCCGCCGCACCGCGGGTGTCCTCCAGCGCACAGGTGGCCTCGGCCACCGCACTTGCCAAGGCGGCCGAAGCGGCCGTGGCCGCGCCGCGGGTGGCGGTAGAGGGGCAGTAATCGGCCCTGCGGGAGCCGGGATTGGCCAGGTACCCGGGGGCGTTGAGGCCCGGATCGGCCAGCTGATCGCGCCTGCGGTGCCGGTTCCGCCTGGCTCTGGGACCTGCGATTCCCGCTGCTCATCGCATCGTGAGGCGCACGCTCTAGAATGGGCGGCCATTCCCAGCGTCGAGAACACCGTGTCCCGCAATTCCAAGGCCAAGCGCGACAAGCGCAAGAAGCAGCAGCCCAAGCGCCCCATCGTCCGTCTGGGCCAGGCGCCCCAGGTCACCAACCATGCCGTGCTGCAGGACGCCGACGGTCGCGTCGTGGCCGCGATCGGTCTGCAGGGTGGCAGCGAGTGGATGCTGTCGATCGGCGGCCAGACCATGGGCAGCGCCGACAACCCGGTGCCGATGCTGGCCATGCTCAAGCACCTGGCCAACCTGCAGGAAGCCGAAGGCAAGACCATCTCGCTGGAATATTCGACCCAGCTGCAGCAGATGATCGACGACCTGGCCGCCGAAGAAGGCCAGACCGCCGAGGAATATCTGACCAAGCTGGTGTCCGAGTTCCAGAACGCCGATGCCGATGAAGACGGCGATGCCGACGCCGAAGACGCAGTGGCCGATGCCGGTACCGATGCCGATGCGGAAGATGCGGCCGGCGACGACGACAGCGCGGCAGACGCAGACGCCAGCGATGCCACAACCGATGACGCCGACGGCGAGACGGCCGGCAAGAAGCGCAAGACCTCCAAGAAGGCCTGACCCGGCCGATGGCTGTCTACATCGACGATGCGGTGCATCTGTGGCGCGAGCAGCGCTGGGCGCACCTGCTCGGCGATACGCTGGACGAGTTGCATGCCATGGCGGCGCGGCTGGGCATTCCCCGCCGCGCCTTCCAGAACAAGCTCAGCGGCGCGCACTACGACGTGCCCGCACCGCTACGCGCCGAGGCCATCGCCCTGGGCACCATCCCCATCTCCCGCCATACCGATCGCGCACTGCTCAAGGCGTTGATCGCCAATGCGCGTGCGCAGGCGCGCGGCCAGGTGCCGTAACGCCGGTCCAGCGACACGCCAATCGCACGCAGCACATCACTGCGGAAAGCGCATCCGCGCAGTCATCGCCAGCGCGTAACGCGTTGGGTCGGCTGGCCGCAGTACGCACTATCGGCACGTGTTGCGGCGCCACATCGAACCGCAGCACCCGCCGCAGATCCGCACGATGACGCAACCCATACCGGTCGTGCGCCAGCGAGAAACCCATGGCGCTGCAACGACGCGTCAGGCGCGCGCATACGACGCATGCAGGCTTGCAACCGGATGTGGTCTGCGACGCACTCACCGGTGCGACCGGCGACGCTGCTTCCGCGCCCAAGCACAAGCCTGTCACTATCCAAGCGCCCATCCTCCGGAGCCGTTGCATTGCCTGTTCGCGCCCCAGCCTCCGACCCACCCTCCATGTTGCGCGTCGCCGTTCTCGAAGACGACGACGTGCTGCGCGAGCAGATCCTGATTCCCGGCCTGCAGGAGTTCGGATTCGCGGTCAGTGGCGCCGGCACCGCGGGGGCGCTGTACCGGCTGATGCTGGAGCAGACCTTCGACATGGTGGTGCTGGACCTTGGGCTTCCGGACGAAAGCGGCCTGAGCGTGGTTGCGCATCTGCGTTCGCTGTTCACTGGCCTGGGCATCGTGGTGCTCACCGGCAACCGCGGCCGCTCGGACCATGTGCACGCGCTGAGCAGCGGCGCCGACGCCTTCCTGCGCAAGCCCGCCGACCCTGAAATCCTGGCGCTGACGCTGCGCAACCTGTCGCGGCGATTGCGCCCGGCCGATGCCAGTGCCGTTGCAAAGCCGGCATGGCGCCTGGAATCGGATGGGTGGTGCCTGGTCGCACCGGATGCGCGCATCGTGGTGCTGACCTCGCTCGAGCGCTGCCTGATGGGCTGCCTGGATGCACAACGCGGCCAGGCGGTGGAACGCGATGCGCTGGTGTCGGCGCTGGAAGACTGCGTCGGCGATTTCGACCTGCATCGGTTGGAGATGCTGATCCATCGCCTGCGACGCAAGGCCGCACGCATCACTGCAGCCGATGCGCCGGCGTTTCCGCTGCTGTCTTCGCGTGGAATGGGTTACCTGCTGGCCAGCTGATCGGCGCGTATCGATCGCGCCGGCGGCGCGGCGAGCGGCAACAGCAGGCGGATGCAGGCGCCGTCGCCCGTATTGCCGACCTCCACACGCCCGCCGGCGGCGATGACGATTTCGTTCACCACCGACAAGCCCAGACCGGTGCCCTTGCCGGCCGGCTTGGTGGTGTAGAACGGCTCCAGGATGCGCGCCAGCAACTGCTCGGGAATCCCCGGGCCGGTGTCTGCGAACTGCAGCACGACCATGCCGGCCTGCTGCTCGCCGTCGATGCGGAACAGCCCCTGCCCGTCGATCGCATCGCGCGCATTGGCGGCGATGTTGAGCAATGCCAGCTCCAGTTCGTCCAGATCCATCGCGATCCACAGCGGCGGTCCTGGCGCGATGCCTTGCAGGCGGATCTCGTGTCCGAACAGTTGCCTGAGCGTGGGTTCGATCTCCAGCAACGCGTGGCGCGCATCGAACAGGCGCGCGATGCCGGGTTCGGCACGACCGAAGTTGAGAATCCTGCGACTGACGGTCAGCGCGCGGCGCGAGGCGGCTTCGATGTTTTCCAGGGTCTTGAGCAACGGTGCCTCGCCACGGCCTTCCAGCGCGTCGCGACGCTGCGCAAAGCCGATGATGACGTTGATCAGGTTATCGAAATCGTGCGCAACACCGGAAGCCAGCCGTCCCAGCGCTTCCATCTTCTGCGTGTGCAGCAGCTGCTCCTGGACCCGCTCGCGCTCGGCCATTTCGCGCACCAGCTTGCGGTTCACCGCTTCGAGTTCGCGTCGGCGGCGTTCCGATTCCACCAGGCTGTCGCGCAGCGCGGCGATGGTGCGGTCGAGCATCAGGGTGATCAGCAGATACACCCCCACCGTCATCAGCCCCAGGCCGACATTGCCCCAGGTCGAACGCGATGGCGCAAACCACAGCAATTGCGCGATCAAGGCCATCGCGCACACCGCCGCCAGCAGCGCAAACACGCGCCACAGATTGCGCCGACCGAGCGCCATGCCGGCGAGCACCAAGGCAATCACCGGCATCGGATTGGTCATCAAATCGAAGATGTCGACCCGCACGTAAGTGACGAAGGTGCCGAGCAGCGCGGCGGCAATGAAGACCTTGACGCCTGCCGCGCTGCGGCCGCGACGGATCATCGGCACGCCAGCCAGCGCGCCGAACGCGGTGAGCAAGGTGCCGGCCAATGCGCAGGCCAAATCGGGCCTGGCCTGCAAGCGGCCCAACCCGGCGACATACAGAAAAAATCCGACATCGCCCAGGTTGTACAGCGCGATGGCGACCAGCAGCAGCTGCAGGAAGGCCACCTGCCGTCGATCGATCGGATCCTCGCGCCAGCGCGTGGCCAACCAGCGCGGCAGGAGCCTGGATTTTGCGGCAGACAGCATCGCGACGGGACGTCTGTGAGTGTCTTTGCATCCTCACATTCGTGGTGAGTGGATGCAATCGTGGCTTGGTGACACGTGGCGCCGCGCCTGACTATGTTGGGTTGTCCCGCAACATGAAAATTACCGGACTCCAGGACATGTGGGGGTGTCTGAGAGCCGGAGTGCCGCGGTCGACCACTCCATCCATGCGCCAGGGAATCTCCATGAGCCAGATTGATCGTCTCTCGAACCGGGCCTGCGCCCGGCACGCGACCACCACCGCGCCGCACCCCCATGCCGGCACACGTCCGCAGCGCGTGCTGCTGCATGCAGCAGTGCTGACCGCACTGCTGCTCGGCAGCGGCACGGCGATCGCGCAGGTCGCCACCACCCAGCGCGGCGCCGGCACAGCCCATGGCCAGGACGCGACCGATGCAGCCGCCCTTGCGGTCGATCAGGACAGCGCCTCGCAAGCCGATGCCGATGCCGACCAGGACGATGCTGCCGACACCGGCAAGCATTTCCATATCGTCGGCGGCGCCGACGCCAGCACCGATGTGGGCGCGTTTGCCGGCGAGCCGTACGCGGTGGCGATCGGCGAAGCCAGCAATGCGCTCGGCGAGGGCGGCATCGCCCTGGGCGCCGGGGCCACGGTTACCGAGAAGTTCGCCATCGCCGCCGGCTACGCGGCGGCAGCCACCGGCGAATCGGCGGTCGCGGTCGGCGGTACCACCGACGTGTTCGACTACAACGACGCCGGCGACATCATCGCCATCCACCAGGAATCCACGGAGGCCACGGGCGCCTTCTCCACCGCACTCGGCGGCGGCGCCAAAGCACTGGACGTGATGACCACCGCAGTGGGCAGCGGTGCAGAAGCCAGTGTCTTCGAAGCCACTGCGCTAGGGCATCGTGCGCGCGCGCTGGAGCAGGGTGCCACCGCCATCGGTACGCGATCGCAGGCGCTCGGCTTTGGCAGCAGCGCGCTCGGCAACGGTGCCCGCGCCACTGCCGACAGCACCGTGGCGATGGGCTTCAATGCCTTGGCCAGCGGTACCGACAGCGTGGCGATCGGCGGCATCAGCACCGCTGCGGAGAGTGCCGGCAACAGCGTCGGCATCGCCGCGGCGACCGGCACCGGCGCCATCGCGCTGGGCGCCGGCGCGCAGACCCAGTCCGACTACGCCATCGCCATCGGCTACAACGCCAACGTGTTTTCCAACCTGCCGGGCAACACCGACGCGGTGGCAATCGGTCATAGCGCGGGATCGTTCGGCGCCAACTCGGTGGCGGTGGGTGGATTCGCGCTGACCCAGGACGTCGACTCGGTGGCGATCGGGCAGCGCGCAGTGACCTACACCGCCAACAGCGTGGCGCTCGGCGCCAATGCCGAAACCTCCTGGTTCAACCCCAACAGCACCGCGATCGGCGCCGACACCGAGGTCAATGGCGTCGATGCCACCGCCATCGGCTATGGCGCAAAGGTCGGCGATTGGGTCGACGATGCCTGGAACCGCTCGGCCAGCAGTGCGGTGGCGTTGGGCGCGTATTCGCATGCCACGCGCAGCAATAGCGTGGCGGTCGGCGATGTCGCGTCCGGCCTGACCCGGCAGATCACCAGCGTGGCGGCCGGCAGCGAGGACACCGACGCGGTCAACCTTGCCCAGCTGCGCAGCGTGGCCACCGCCCTGGGCGCCGGCAGCGCCTTCGATCCCGGCGGCAACCTGATCAGCGGCAGCTATCTGGTGCAGGGCAGCAGCTACGGCAACCTCGGCGAGGCGATGGGCGCCATCGATGCGGCCTTGACCGGCTTCGATGGGCGCATCGGTGCCTTGCAGAACGTCACCGCAGGCAATGTGGCGGTCGGCGGCGGCAGCCTGGCGCCGGTGGTCGGCAGCGGCACCAATGCCGTGGCGATCGGGTCGTCGGCCACCGCCAATGGCGAGAACGGCCTGGCGGTCGGCGCCGACGCGCTGGCCTACGGCCCGCAGGACACCGCGCTCGGCGCCAATGCCAGGGTCAACGCCGACGGCAGCACCGCGGTCGGCGCCAATACGACCATCGCCACCGCCGCCACCAACGCGGTGGCAGTGGGCGAAAGCGCCAGCGTTGCTGCGGCCTCGGGCACCGCGCTTGGCCAGGGTGCGCGCGTGGACGCCGACAACGCGGTGGCGCTGGGACGCGGTGCGGTGGCCGATCGCGCCAACAGCGTCTCGGTCGGCAGTGCCGGCAACGCGCGCCAGATCACCAACGTCGCCGCCGGCTCAAGCGATACCGATGCCGCCAACGTGGCCCAGCTCAATGCCGGCGACAGCCGCACGCTGAGTTCGGCCAACAGCTACACCGACAGCCGGGTGTCGGCGCTGAGCGACAGCTTCACCCAACTGCGCGATGGCAGCGAGCGGCGTTTCCAGAGCATGGATCGCCGCATCGACCGCATCGGCGCGATGAGCGCGGCGATGCTCAACATGGGCATTAATGCCGCCGGCACCCAGAGCGCACGCGGCCGCGTGGCGGTCGGTGCCGGGTTCCAGAGCGGCGAACGCGCGCTCTCGATCGGCTACGCCAAGAAAGTGGGCGAGCGTGCCTCCTTCAGCCTGGGCGGCGCCTTCAGCGGCAGCGAGTCCTCCGCAGGACTGGGCTTCGGCCTGGACCTGTAGCGCCTGCGCCGCGCCGTGCACGTCTTCCCCCTCACTCCATCGATCCTTGCGAGAGCCATTCCCATGAACAACGCTTCGCTGCCGCTCAAGTCCCTGCTGTTGAGCGCAATCCTGGCCACGGCCACGTTTCAGGCCCATGCGGCCACCGATCAACTCAGCCTGCGCGGCCTGCCGGCCGCTGGCACCCCGACCACGCTCCCCACACGCCTGATCGTCAAGTACCACAGCAGCGTGCCCTCCGACGACTCGCGCCTGTCGATCCTGTCTGCGGCCGCCAACCGCGCCGGGGTGCTGCGCGCCGCCAGCGGTGCCGCGCGCGCGACGCCGCTGAACGCACGCGTGCTGCGCCGCACCGGTACCGGCGCCAGCCTGCTGGACGTGGCGCGCACGCTGAGCAGCGCCGACCGCGACAAGCTGCTGGCCGAGCTGCGCGCCGACCCTCAGGTGCAATACGCCGAGTTCGATCGCATGTTGCGCCCGGTCGACGACTTCGCCGGGCCCGCGCTCAAGGCCGGCGCCAGCGCAGTGACGCCACAGGCCACGGCCACGGCGGTCACCCCCAACGACCGGCTGTATGCGGGATTCCAGTGGCATCTGCAGGACAGCACCGGCGGCATCCGCGTACCGGAGGCCTGGGAAACCTCCACCGGCGCCGGCGTGGTGGTGGCCGTGCTCGACACCGGCATCCTGCCCGATCATCCGGACCTGAAGCGTAACGACCACATCCTGCCGGGCTACGATTTCATCAGCAACGCCACGATCTCCCGGCGCGACAGCGACGCCCGCGTGCCGGGCGCGCTGGACTACGGCGACTGGACCGAAGAGGGCAATTTCTGCGGTCTGCCGGCACGCTCCAGCAGCTGGCACGGCACCCACACTGCCGGCACCGTCGGCGAACTCACCAACAATACGATCGGCGGCGCCGGCGTGGCCCACGATGCGCAGATCCTGCCGGTGCGCGTACTCGGCCAGTGCGGCGGTACCGGTGCGGATATCGCCGATGCCATCGTGTGGGCCTCCGGCGGCCATGTCGATGGCGTGCCGGACAACACCCATCCGGCCGAAGTGATCAGCCTGAGCCTGGGCGGCCCTGGCAGCTGCGACAGCAACACCCAGAGCGCCATCGACACCGCGGTGGCCAACGGTGCGGTGGTGGTGGTGGCGGCAGGCAACGATGCCGGCAATGCCTCGCAGTTCAGCCCGTCGAGCTGCGGCAACGTGATCACGGTCGGCGCCACCCGTATCACGGGCGGTATCGCGTTCTATTCGAACTTCGGCAGCAGCGTGGATCTGTCCGGGCCTGGCGGTGGCGCCAGCGACGACACCGGTAACAATGGCTGGGACGGGGTGGTGCTGTCGACCGGCTACAGCGGCACGACCACACCGACCTCCGGCGAGTACGAGTATGCCGGCATGGCCGGCACCTCGATGGCCACCCCGCATGTGGCGGCAGTCGCGGCCCTGGTGCAGAGCGCGCTGGCTGCATCGGGCAAGACGCCGTTGGTCCCTGCGCAGATGGAGGCCATGCTGCGCCAGACCGCGCGTGCGTTTCCGGTCCGGCCACCGGCGGGCCGATCGATCGGCACCGGCATCGTCGATGCCACTGCGGCGTTGGACTATGTGCGCGACAGCTGCAGCGGCAGCACCTGCACACCAGTCACCGTCAGCCTGACCAACCGGGTCGCATTGACCGGCCAGAGCGGCGCGCAAAGCGACGAGAAAACCTATCGCTTCGCCGCCACCGCCGGCAGCGCCCTGAATGTGCTCAGCTATGGCGGCGGCGGCAACGTCGCGCTGTACATCGGCTTCGAGGCCGAGCCGACCACCAGCAACTACCTGCTGAAATCGGCACGCACCGGCAGCGCGCAGACGCTGCGGCTGACGGCGCCGCAGACCGGCACCTACTACATCAAACTGGTCGGCGGCGCAGGTGGCTTCAACAACGTGTCGCTGATGGCGCGGCAGTAGGCGGCAAGCGCGCCGGGGGCGGTGTCTGCCGCCTCCGGCGCCAGGCGTGCGGCTGGCTCAGAACGCCTCGTTCCCCAGCCGCACTTCCACGCCCAACAGCGAGGTCAACGCCAGCATCGCGTCGTCGTCGCGGCTGAGCGCGATCCAGCCGGCATAGGCATCGCCACCGGTGTTCCAGTTCCACAGCGAATACCCATGCTCGCGCAGGCGATCGAACGCCACCGCCATCAGGTCGGGCACGTCGAGATCGCGCGCGAAGTCTTCATCGTCCAGGTCGCCGCCCCAATCGATGCGCAGGTTCCAGCGCGCGCTGAGTTCGTCGATGGCGGCGATGAACGCGTCGGTGTCCTTCCAGTCGACGTAGAAGCCCGAGCGCCAGTCGATCGTGTCCTTCAACGTCCACAGCCAGGCGTCGTCTTCATCGTCCGCGTCCGCCTCGGCCTGCGCCTCGCGCCAGCTGTCGAACTGGCTCAGTGCGGTGTCTTCGTCGCCGGGATTGATCAGGACCAGCAGGTTCCAGACCCGCGCAGGATGATCGTCGACGTCGTCGCCTTCCTCCAGATCGGAAGGCAGGCCGTCATCGTCTTCGTAATCGGCACTGTTGTCGGGCATGGCGGAGTCTCGCAGAAAGATTCAGCGTGAAGTGTGCCGCCTGGCGCGCGCCAAGCAAACCGTCTCCGCCCATGCGGCCGCCTGCCGGGGGCTGGTCATCGCGGCGCAGGCCCGTATCCTGTGCGGCCGAAGACGGCCATCCGGCCCGTCATGACGCCTTTCCCATGAGCGATACCCCTCCCGATCATCTGGCCATCGACCCACGCAGCCCGTTCCACGATGCCGACGCCCTCAACCGCGGCATCGGCGTGCGCTTCAACGGTGTCGAACGCGACAACGTGGAGGAATACTCGGTGAGCGAAGGCTGGATCAAGGTGCAGGTCGGCAAGGCGCGCGACCGTCGCGGCAACCCGATGACGATGAAGGTCAAGGGCGAGGTGGTGGCCTACTTCCTGGACACCAAGCACGACGCCAAGCCTGCTGCCGAGTAACAGCGGCTGACCAAACTACTTCACGCTGTTCAATCGCAGAGCTGCTGAGCGGCGACTTGGCTGCAGGGTCCTTGCCCGCCCACCGTCGCGGGACCCTACGCGGCATGGATGCCGCGTAAGAGCTTACAAGGACGTACTTGCAGCGTGTCCCGCGATGGTGGGCGGGCAAGGGCCAGTCACGATGGTCGGTGTTCATGGCTTTCAAGCAAGCAGCAGACTTTCTGGTGCGGTGTCCTCACCGATTGCGGGACCGTGTGGCGGCATGGATGCCGCCACCGAGCCTATAGGGACGTACTTGCGGCGTGTCCCGCGAGCGGTGAGGGCACCGCGCCCTCGACCTACTCAGCGTTTGACCTGGACTTGCGACAACATTCAGCAAGACGCGGCCGACAACACCACTGCATTCACCACTCACGCCTTGAGCCGATAGCCGCTGCGGAAGATCGCCGCCACCACGCCCAGGCACACGATCAGGAACAGGAAGGTCATGCCGGTACTCACCGCGATGTGCACGTCGGCCTTGCCGTAGAAACTCCAGCGGAACCCGCTGATCAGATACACCACCGGATTGAACAAGGTGACCTTCTGCCAGACAGGCGGCAGCATGTTGATCGAGTAGAAACTGCCGCCCAGGAAGGTCAGCGGCGTCACCACCATCAGCGGGATCACCTGCAGCTTTTCGAAGCCGTTGGCCCAGATGCCGATGATGAAACCGAACAGGCTGAAGGTCAGCGCGGTGAGCACCAGAAAACCCAGCATCCACACCGGGTGGGCGATCTCGTAGGGCACGAACAGCCGCGCGGTGAGCAGGATCAGCAAGCCCAGCATCACCGACTTGCTGGCGGCCGCGCCCACGTAGCCGATCACGATCTCCCACCACGCCACCGGTGCCGAGAGCACCTCGTAGATGGTGCCTGCCCAGCGCGGCATGTAGATGCCGAACGAGGCATTGGAGATGCTCTCGTTGAGCAATGACAACATCACCAGGCCGGGGATGATGAAGGCACCGTAGCTGATGCCGTCGATATCGCCCATGCGCGAGCCGATCGCTGCACCGAACACCACAAAATACAGCGAGGTCGACAACACCGGCGAGGCGATCGACTGGGTCAGCGTGCGGAACGCGCGCGCCATTTCGAAACGATAGATCGCCGCAATCGCATGCAGGTTCATGCGCTCACCTGCGCAGCGCGTGCGCCATGCACCAGGTTGACGAAGATCTCTTCCAGCGAGCTTTCGCTGGAATGCAGGTCCTTGAAGTCGATGCCATGCTCGTTGAGCCGGCGCAGCAACGCGCCAATGCCGGTCTGCTCGGCCTGGGTGTCGAAGGTGTAGATCAGGCTATTGCCATCGGCCGACACTTCCAGCGGCAGGTCCGCCAGCGCGGCGGGCAACGCCTGCAGCGGCGCTTGCAGGCTCAGGGTCAGCTGCTTCTTGCCCAGCTTGCGCATCAGCGTGTGCTTGTCTTCCACCAGCACCAGCTCGCCGCGATTGATGACACCTACGCGGTCGGCCATGTCTTCGGCTTCCTCGATGTAATGGGTGGTCAGGATGATGGTGGTGCCCTGCTCGCGCAGCCGCCGCACCATCTGCCACATGTCGTGGCGCAGCTCCACGTCCACCCCGGCGGTGGGCTCGTCCAGAAACAGGATGCGCGGCTCGTGCGCCAGCGCCTTGGCGATCAGCACGCGCCGCTTCATGCCGCCGGACAAGGTGGAAATCTTGTTGTTGCGTTTGTCCCACAGCGACAGCTCGCGCAGGATGGTTTCCAGGTACTGCGGGTTGGCCGGCTTGCCGAACAGGCCGCGACTGAAACGCACCGTGGCCCACACCGTTTCGAACGCGTCGGTGGCCAACTCCTGCGGCACCAGCCCGATGCTCGCGCGTGCGGCGCGGTAGTCGCGCACGATGTCGTGGCCATCGGCCAGCACGGTGCCCGTGCTGGGGTTGATGAGCCCGCAGATGATGCTGATCAAGGTGGTCTTGCCGGCACCGTTGGGGCCGAGCAGCGCGAAGATCTCGCCACGCTGGATGTCCAGGTCCACGTGTTTGAGGGCCTGGAAACCGCCGGCGTAGGTCTTGCTCAATCCCTGGATGGAAACGATGGGCGTCATGGGCTGTGCACGGCAACGATAAGCGCCACAGGGTAGGCCGCGTGCCGTGACGATGGGAGGGGGTCTGGTGGGATGGTGTCTCCCGACCCTTGATGTGCCTGGTGCCTGGCGCCTGGTGCCCACTGCAGACGGACAGGACCGACAGGTTGCGCGTTGCCTCGGCTCAAGGGCTGCAATGCCTACCTCCTCGTGGCGCGCGCGGTGTCGTAGGAGCGCACCTGGGCGCGACGGGGGCTGTCCAGAGAACGCCTCTCGCGCCCGGGTGCGCTCCTAGCGCAGCCGTCGTCAGCGCCCTGGCCGCTGCGAGTTCCGATTCCCGAGCCGGCACGCCGGGACGTGTGTCGGGACAGCCCGGTCGCGCCCTGGTGCGCTCCTACGGCGGCCGCTTTCATTGCCCGGGCTTTTGCTTTTTACAAATCCCGATTCCCGAATCCCGAATCCCGCGCGCGTCAGCGCGCTCAAGCCCGCTTGCGCGACTCGATCAGATCCAGATTGCGCACCAGCCGGCGCGACAGGTCGTCGGAAATCTCGCGACGGCGCGCCAGCTTGAACAGCTCATTGCGCTCGGCCACCAGGGCGGCGTGACGGAACTGGCGCAAGGCCTGCTCGTAGGCGCCGGCTTCTTCCGGGTCGGTCTCGGCCATGTCCACCGCGCCCAGCTTGCGCTGGTAGCGTTGGCTGACCTGGTTGGCGGCGGCGTTGTAGCGCTCGGCATGCGCGCTGTCTTCCACCAGCCGCTGGCGCAACTTCTCCACTGCCTCCAGCGCTGCCTGCGAGGCCGCCTTCACCGCCAGGTCTTCCTTTTGCTGCTCGTCTTCCTCTTCCGGCAACTCCAGCCCGCGCAGCAGCCGCGGCAATGCCACGCTGGCCACCAGCAACGACACCAGGATCACCGAGGCAGCCAAAAAGATCGCCAGCTGGCGGGCCGGAAACGGCGAGCCGTCATCCAGCATCAAGGGCAAGGTGAGCACACCGGCCAGAGTGATCGCACCGCGCACGCCGGCCAGCGACACCGCCACCACGATCCGCCACGGCGGGCTCACGTGCGCCTCGCCGCGTCGCTGCGCCTTGAAGATGTTCCAGCGCAGCGACAGGAACACCCACACAAAGCGCAGCGCCATCAGGCTGGCGCTGATGGTGGCCACGTACACCGCCAGCCACCACGGATTGAGGTGCCCGGCCTCCTGCACGCTGCGCACCGCGCCATCGAGGATGCCCGGCAACTGCTCGCCCAGCAGCACGAAGATGATGCCGTTGAAGGTGAACTGCACCGTGTCCCACACCGCCGAGCGCTGCAGGCGCATATTGCCCGGCGCATTGCCGGCCATTTCCACGTAGCTCATGGTGATGCCGGCCGCGACTGCGGCCAGGATGCCGGAGGCATGGAAGGCTTCGGCCAGCAGATAGGCGGCGAACGGCGTGAGCAGGTTGACCAGGATCGCCGAGCCGGGCTCTTCGCCGAAATGGCGCCAGATCCAGGCCTGGATGCGGCTCAGGCCGAAGGTGGTGGCCACGCCCAGCGCCAGCCCGGCCAGCGCCACCCACAGGAAGGTGAGCGAGGCGGTCGCCACCGAAAAGGTACCGGTGAGCACGGCAGCCACCGCAAACTGGAAACACACCAGGCCGGAGGCGTCGTTGAGCAGCGACTCGCCCTCGAGGATGTGCATCAGGCGCTTGGGGATCGGCACCTTGGAGGCGATCGACGACACCGCCACCGGATCGGTCGGCGAGATGATCGCCGCCAGCGCAAACGCCACGGCCAACGGCATCGCCGGGATCAACCAGTGGATCAGCAACCCGGCCCCGATCACCGTGAACACCACCAGGCCCAGCGCCAGTTCCAGGATCGCCGCCTTGTCGCGGAACAGGCCTTGTTTGGGAATGCGCCAGCCATCCAGAAACAGCAGCGGCGGCAGGAACAACAGGAAGAACAGTTCCGGTTCCAGTTCGTGCCCCGCATCGAACACGCCGGAGACCACCGCGCCCAGCGCGATCTGGACCAACGGCAACGGCAGCGAGAACGGCAGGATGCGGATCAGATAACCGCTGGCCGCGACCGCCAGCAACATGGCGAGGACGACATCGATCGAATGCATAAAAACCCGGGAGAAGAGACGGCCACACGTGCGGCATCGTCTTGCGACGCACAACAACGCACCTACGGGAACATACCGGTTTGCAACCGGTGATGAAACCACCGCGCCACCTGGGCCTGGGCGCGGCCCTGTGCGCTGACAGGCCACAAGGGTGTGGTGCGGCAGCGCCGTGGCGGGTGTCTGTCGATCAGATACCGTGGCTGCCGGATGGACAGGCCTAAACGCGGAGGAGGTGGTGCTCCGTCAAGAAAAAGGGCCTGCAGCACGATCAACTGCAGCGCCATCGTGGCAATGCGACAGGCCCGCAATGCGCATATGGGCGGCGGGCAGGCGATGGATCCATCGCCAAGGCCAGCAGTCACTCGATCGCGCGGACCTCAAGCGCCGTCGAGAGCAGCCGGCGATGTGATCGCTCGCGATGGCGGGCATGCCGGCGGCATACCCGCGCAGACCGGCAGAACGCAGATCAGCTGTGGCGAACGTGCTTGTTCGGATGCGGCTTCGATTGCCGGGCGCCCTCGACCGGCACCAGGAAGCTCGCTTCATGCAGTTTCAGCCTGGAGTCGTAGTGACTGACCGTCACCTTGACCGCCTTGACCTTCTTCTTGAAGGCGTACGGCCACTGCGCGCCCACCATCTCCTGCCCGAGCTTCTGACCGTCGGCGTCTTCGACGAGCTTGATGCGCACCGGGTAACTGCCTGCGCCGCCGTTGTCCGCATCGTCGGCGTCGAACACGTCGATATGCGCTTTGGAAAACGCCAGTGTCGACGGGCCGCCGCCCTTGTCATTGGTGCTGTCGTCGAATCCGATGTTCTTGTAGCTGTAGCTCAGCAGGATCACTTGCGTGGGAACCCAGGAGCCGCCGCCATGGTCGGGAATTTTCACCCTGGCCACGTGCGCGGAATCAACGGTGAATTCCCACTCCCCCGGGACAATCCACTTCTGCCCTGGTCGATAGATGTCACGCGCAGGGACAGCAGCGGCCGCCGATGACGCATGCGTTGGCGTGACGGCCGATGCCTGTGCAGTAGCGAACAACGCCAGCGCGCCTGCCACCAGCACTGTCGGCAGTAGCACTCGATTGAACTCACTCTTTTCGGACTTCATGTTTTACAGCCTTGAGAACTGGTTATCACGCAAGGCCATAGACAATAACGGCACTGGCCGGCGTCGCTTCTGCCGATGGCGAACATTCGTGCCGCTTTGAGCGGTTGTGACAATGGCGACGACGCTGGATCTGGTAACGGCCTGATCGCGCATCGCCCGCAGTGCAGTTGCATCGTCGCGTCTTCAACATGATCGCTCGGCCTGCACCGCTATCGCCGATCGAACAGACTCAACCATGGGCGAGGCGATCACGGTTCGCGACGACGGAGCTGCGGAGCCGCTGCAGCGCAGCATCTTCTTGTAAAAACTGCGTGATGCATCCGCGCCGCAGTGGGCCGCGTATCCAGATCCACGATTGCCATCCAGGTAATCGCTCACCCAAAGGATCGATGCCTCATGAAGACCTCATTCCAGTCGCTTGCCCTCGCCACCGCCATTGCCCTGACCAGCGCAATGGCTCCCGCTTACGCTGCGTCCAATCCGATGGTGGGTGGCGCGCCGATGCTGGCCACCAAGGACATCGTCGACAACGCGGTCAACTCCAAGGATCACACCACGCTGGTGGCAGCCGTCAAAGCCGCTGGCCTGGTGGACACCCTGAAGGGCCCGGGCCCGTTCACCGTCTTCGCCCCGACCAACGCTGCGTTTGCCGCGTTGCCGGCCGGCACGGTGGACACGCTGTTGAAGCCCGAATCCAAGCCGACGCTGACCAAGGTCCTGACCTACCACGTGGTGCCGGGCAAGGTGGACGCCGCCTCGTTGATCTCCAAGATCAAGGCCGGTGGCGGTAGCGCCACGCTGACCACCGTGCAGGGCGAGCCGCTGACCGCCAAGCTCAATGGCAAGAAGGTCACCCTCACCGACGTCAAGGGCAACACCGCCACCGTCACCATCGCCGACGTCAATCAGAGCAACGGCGTGATCCATGTGATCGACAAGGTGCTGATGCCGTAACTGCAGACACATCGCTGGCGCCTGATCGTCTCTCCCACCGACGCAAGCCGGTCGAATCTGCGGCGGCGGGTAGCGCGCTACACATGCGCTGGCGCCTGATCGCATGGCGCATTGGTGGGCAATCGTTGCGACCGCAACCTGGTCGTATCCACTGGCGCATCAACGCACCGATTCATGCGCGTCCATTTGCAGGATGCGCCACCCAACCGCGAAGCGGCGGTAACGAGGTCGCCGGCATGCCGGCGACCTCACTTGGTGTCTTGTTTCTCCGACACCATGCGCGTGCATTTGCACGCGCTTTTTTTATGCGTCGGCCGGACTGCCCGCCTTCCCCGGCGGCGCCAACAACTGCCGCAGGTCCTCCACAAAGCCGCGATAGCCTTCCTCGCGCGCCACGTCGGTGCCTTGCCGCAGCACCCAGGACGGATGCACGGTCGCCATTACCGGCGTGCCGTCGTCCAGCCGTTGCCATTGCCCACGCTGCTGCATCAAGCGAAAACCCGCCCCCAGCACCGCCTGCGCTGCGGTCGCTCCAAGACAGACGATCTGCGCGGGCCGCAGCTGCGCGCGCTCGGCCTGCAGCCAACCATTGCAGGCCTGCACATGCGCACGCTCGGGATTGCGATGCAGGCGGCGCTTGCCGCGCTGTTCGAAGCGAAAATGCTTGACCGCATTGGTCACGTAGAGCGCCTTGCGGTCCACGCCAAGCTCGCCGAGCGCCATGGTAAACAGACGCCCGGCCGGGCCCACGAACGGACGCCCGCTCAGATCCTCTTCGTCGCCGGGTTGTTCGCCGATGACCATCACCGACGCGTCGTCCGGCCCTTCGCCGAACACCGTCTGCGTGGCCGGCTGCCACAGCTCGCAGCGACGACAGTCGCGCGCCGCCGTGCGCAACTGCGCCAGGCTTTGCGTTGCAACGTCCAGCACAGGCGCGGGCGCCACCGGCAGGCGCCGCCGTACCGGCTCGGGCGCACGCTCGGCCATCTCGCGCACCCGCACACCGGCCTCGCGGATCAACTCCGGAAGCAGCGCCGCTTCGGGCAGGTTTTTCCAGTATTTCTGCGGCATTTCCTGCCGCATCATGGTGGGGTTGAGCCGCGCGGGATTGAAGATATGCGCGTAGTACGTGCGCCATAAGGTTTCCTGCGCGTCGTCGGCAGGCACCTGCGAACGCACCGCACCATCGCCGAACGACAACGCTTCACCATCCCAACGCACGCTGCGGTAAGGCGTGAGGATCGCCCACTGCATGCCGGCAAAGCGTCGCGCGAAGAACGGCGCCACCCGATCCACGATGCAGTGCTCGGGCTCGAACCAGGCGACGAACGCCTCTTCTTCCCCGGGCAGGCGGCGGAAGCGCACAAACGCCTTCATCTTGTGCGTGTCGCGCTGCACGGCCTTTTGCCACTGTGCAAGCCGGTGCACATCCGCATCGGTGGCGCGCTCCAGCAGCGCCTTCTCACCCGAAGCGATTCGCCACAACAACCGGTACAGCACCGCATGCCGCTGCGGATCGCGATGGCACAGCACCGACGCAGCCAGCTGCATGAAGTCCGCCGACACCCGTGGTGGTGGCACGCTCACCGGCAAATCCAGCAGCCCCTGCCCCATCAATAACCCGCCCTGCGCACCACCGTTCCATGCCACATCGTCCGGCTCTACCTGCGCGCACCATCCCGCCCGCGCCAGCGTGCGCCATGCTTCGAAACTCCACGGTGGTTCGACCTCAGCGCTGAACATCATCACACCTGACCTGAAGAGTTCCGATCCAGCCGTCGCTTCGCTGCCGGCCCTTCGCTTGCGTTTTGCATCGTTGTTGCGGTCTTTGCAGTTGGCACTGCTGTTATCGCGTTGCCGCTTTCCAGCCTTGATTTTGCTCCAACACCTCGCTTGGAGCGAACCGACCACCGCAACGGTGCGTGACCGCACAGATGCCCTGTCTGGATGCAGCGAACCTGGGTGCCTTGCCGCGTATGGCGAGAAACATGGGGCACCGGTGCGGCGTCATTGCACCGGATCGCGTCAGGCGACGACGGTCCTGGCGCAGGGGTTCGGCGGCCTGGATCGTGGAGTGATGGAAGCAGCCAGGCGCGTCCGGGTCAGGCGCGCGGCCGTCCCCTCATCCGCGCTTCGGGCACCTTCTCCCGATGGGAGAAGGTATAGACATCAATCGAACAAGCTTGCCTGCCGCGGTGCAGGCGCCAACTGCGCCCTCAGTCGAACCGGATCGTCCAAGCGCTGACGTGGATGGTGGTCCAGCACACTCACAAACGGCAGCAGCTTCTTCATCGGTACCCGCAGCCGCGCCAGGTCGCCCACCCGCAACCGCGCATGCCGGCGCGACAACAGCAGCCGCTCCACATTACGGGTGCCCAGACCGGGCACCCGTAACAGCATTTCGCGCGGCGCCACATTCAGATCCACCGGAAACCGCTGCGGATTGCGCAGCGCCCAGGCCAGCTTGGGGTCCACATCCAGATCCAGCATGCCGCTGGACTGGGCAGGCGCAATTTCTTCGACCGAAAACTCGTAGAACCGCAGCAACCAATCGGCCTGATACAAGCGGTGCTCGCGTTGCAGCGGCGGCGCCTGCAACGGCAACTTGGACGAGGCATCCGGGATCGGGCTGAAGGCCGAGTAATACACCCGGCGCATGCGGTAGTTTCCATACAGGTTGTGGCTGGTGTCCAGGATGCTGCGGTCGTTGGCATCGTCGGCGCCGACGATCATCTGCGTGCTTTGCCCGGCCGGCGCAAAGCGGGGCGGCTTGGCCCGGCGCACCTTTTCTGCCTTGCGCTCCAGCTGGTTTTCTTCGATGCGCCAACGCAGCTCGCCCATCGCCGATCGAATGCCGCCGACGCTTTTCTCCGGCGCCAGCAAGGTCAGGCCCTGCTCGGTCGGCAACTCCACATTGATACTCAGCCGGTCGGCATAGCGGCCGGCCGCAGCCAGCAGCTCGGGCGCGGCGTCGGGAATGGTCTTGAGATGGATGTAGCCGGCAAAGCGGTGCACCTCGCGCAGCTGCCGCGCCACTTCCACCAGCTGCTCCATGGTGTAGTCGGAGTTGCGGATGATGCCGCTGGACAGGAACAGGCCTTCGATGTAATTGCGCTTGTAGAAATCCAGCGTCAGCGTGACCACTTCTTCCGGCGTGAAGCGCGCGCGGCGCACATTGCTGGACACGCGATTGACGCAGTAGGCGCAGTCGAAGATGCAGAAGTTGGTCAACAGGATCTTCAGCAGCGACACGCAGCGGCCATCGGGCGTGTACGAGTGACAGATGCCCATGCCCTCGGTACTGCCGATCCCGCCCGTCCCCAGCGAATTGCGCTTGTTGGCACCGCTGGAGGCGCAAGAGGCATCGTATTTGGCGGCGTCGGCAAGGACGGCGAGCTTGTCGAGGATTTTCACGCGAGCAGCATGCAGCCAAGGCGTCTCAGCCTATGAGACTGCACCGCAGCCTATCGTGAATGCTTCAGAGCGCTGCGGTGTAGCGATGACGCCGTTAGCGTGGTGCCAAGGCGGTGCCGTCATCGCAGCAGGGCCGCCACGATGACGGCACCGCCCCAACGACCGGATCAGGCCGCAATCGCCGCATCGCCGTCGAAGCGATACAGGTCCATCGCCAGGAAGCCTCCGTCGATGCCGGCGTCGATCCGCTGCGCTCCGAGGTGGACGCTGCCTGCCGCGCCCATCGCGACATACAGCGGCAACAGGTGCTCGTCGCTGGGATGCGCGCGCTCGGCATACGGCGCCTTGCGGCGATAGTCGAGCAACGCGGCGATGTCGTTTTCCAATAGTTTGCGTTCGGTCCATTCGATGAAGGGCCGTACGTACGGCGCCTCGCGCTCGGCGCTATACCCATGGCGGGCATCGTGCAGGTTGTGGGTAATGCTGCCCGAGCCGATCACCAGCACGCCCTCGTCGCGCAGCGGCGCCAATGCGCGCCCAACCGCAAACTGGTGCGCAGGGCCAAGCTCGGGCTGGATCGACACCGACACCACCGGGATGTCGGCCGCCGGGTACAGCAAGCGCAGCGGCACCCACACCCCGTGGTCGAAGCCGCGTTGCGGGTCCAGCTGCGGATGCAGGCCGGCCTGTTCCAGCCGCCGGGCGATCTGCTGCGCCAGCGCAGGCTCGCCGGGGGCGGGATACTCCAGCTCGTACAACGGCGCAGGAAAACCGCCGAAGTCGTGGATGGTGGGAGGCAGCGCCGCACCGCTGACCAGCGGGCGACGGCCCAGCCAGTGCGCCGTGGCGACGACGATCGCGCGCGGCCGCGGCAAGAGCTGACGCAGTTGTTCCAGACGCAATCCGACCTGGCCGGGCTGCAACGCCGTCATCGGCGATCCGTGCGAGATGTACAGCGATGGCAGGCGGCTCATGCGTGGCTCCTTGAAATGACCGACATCAGCGCGCCGGCTTCAGCGCGAATGCGCCATCGCCCAATAGCGACTGCACGACCAGCAACACCGCCCACAGCGCCGGGTACTCCCAGCCGCCACCGGGGTTGGAAAAACCGAATCCGTTGGCGCCATGCACGCTGACGATGGTGCCCAGCAGCAGCGGTACGCCCAGCAGCGCCGTCCAGCGCGCATAGACGCCCAGCAGCAGCGAAAGGCCCAGGCCCAGTTCCAGCACCATGCTGAGGTAGGCCAACGCCCCGGGCAGACCCAGCGACTGGAAGTAAGTCACGGTGCCGGCCGGGGTCAACACCAGCAGCTTGGTCAGGCCATGCACCAGGAACAGCACGCCTAGGCTGATGCGCAACAGCGCCGCGCCATAGGCGGCCGTGCGCGGGATTGCGGGGTAATCGGACATGACGGGACTCCATAGACGACGAGCACAGCCTATTCCCTACAGAAATCTGATAAATACGTCGGAATCGGATAATTTATTGCGCTGAAAGAAACAATCGGAGCGCCGATGGATACCCTCGATGCGATGCGCGTGTTCACGGCGGTGGCCGAACGCAGCGGCTTCAGTGCCGCAGCCGATGCGCTGGACCGCTCCACCGCCAACGTCACCCGTCAGGTGGCCGCGCTCGAACAACGCCTGGGCACGCGCCTGCTCAACCGCACCACGCGGCGGGTCAGCCTGACCAGCGCCGGCACCGCGTATTACCAGCGGTGTCTGCAGCTACTGGCCGATCTGGACGACCTGGAAGCCACCATCGGGGCGCAGGCGCTGGAGCCGTCCGGGCTGCTGCGGGTCAATGCACCGGTGAGCTACGGGATCGAGCGGCTTGGGGCGCTGCTGCCCGGCTTTCGCGCACGCTACCCGCAGGTGGACCTGGACCTGTCGTTATCCGATCGCCTGGTCGACATGGTCGAAGAGGGCTTCGATGTCGCCATCCGCATCACCCGCCAGCCGGCGCCGATGCTGATCGCGCGGCAACTGGGCAAGGTACGGCTGCTGACCTGCGCATCGCCCGCCTATCTGGCGCGCGCCGGCACGCCGAAGCACCCGTCCGATCTGGCCGGTCACGAATGCCTGCTCTACCACTATTCGCCCAGCGGCGACGAGGTGCGCTTCCACGGGCCGGACGGCGATGTCGAGGTACGCATCCACGGCGGGCTGCGCGCCAACAACGGGCATGTGCTCAATGCGGCGGCGTTGGCCGGCCAGGGCATCGTGATACAACCGGACTTCCTGGCCGATGCGCATATCGCCAGCGGCCGCCTGCTGCGCATCCTGCCCGAGTACGAACTCGGCGAGATCGGCATCTTCGCGGTATACGCCAGCCGCAGCCATCTGGCGCCGAAGGTGCGCAGCTTCATCGACTACCTGCTCGAATGTCTGGCCGGGCCGGCGGCCGGCTAAACGCATTGGCAATATGCGGCAGCAGCCGTCAGTGGGGGTGCAGGGCGCGCTCGGCAGCGGAATGTGCGGGCGATCCCTGGTGCACCAATTGCACAGCCGCGCCCGTCTGGTGGCTATGCGGTCGGTGCATTGGTCACCCCCAAGCGGCCCCGGCAACAGTTCGTCCCGCACGTGGTCATTCATCTGTCGCGGCCGGTGTGCGCACAATCGGGCTCCCCCTTCAGCAGGAGCGTCCATGAGCAAGATCGCCATCGTGTATTTCAGCGGCTACGGCCACACCGTCAAGCAGGCCGAAGCCGTGCATGCAGGGGCCGCCAGTGTCGGCGAGGCCACGCTGTACCGCATCGACCAGGACGGCAACCTGCCCGACGACGCCTGGGAGGCGATCGGCGCCGCCGACGCGATCATCTACGGCAGCCCCACCTACATGGGCGGGCCGGCCTGGCAGTTCAAGAAGTTTGCCGATGCCAGCTCCAAGCCGTGGTTTGCGCAGGCATGGAAGGACAAGGTCGCCGCCGGCTTTACCAATTCCGCGTCGGTGAATGGCGACAAATACGCCACCATCCAGTATTTCTGGACCTTGTCGCAGCAGCACGGGCAGGTCTGGATCGGCACCGGTCTGCCGCCGTCCAATACCAAGGCGCACGGGCCGCAGGACGTCAACTGGACCGCCGGCTGGGGCGGCGCGCTGGCGATCTCGCCGTCGGACGCATCGCCGGAAGAAGCCCCGCGCAGTGGCGATCTTGAAACCGCCAGGCTGCTCGGCAAGCGCGTGGCCGAGTTCGCCAGCAAGCTCAAGGCCTGATCGAAGCGCACCCCAACCCGCGCAGATCGGCAGCCTTGGCGTGCCGATCTGCGCGGGTGGTGCGTGATGGCATGGGCCACATCACGCTAACGCGCGCCACGCCATTCTCCCCGCCTACTTCGCTGCACGGAGCCCCCACCATGCAAACCCGCACGCTTGGCCGTTCCGGCCCCACCGTTTCCGCCCTCGGCCTTGGCTGCATGGGCATGAGCGCGTTCTATGGCGATCGTCGCGATGAGGCGACCTCGATTGCGGTGATCCATCGCGCGCTCGACCGCGGCATCAGCCTGCTCGACACCGCCGACATGTATGGCCCGCATACCAATGAAGTACTGGTGGGCAAGGCGATCGCATCGCGCCGGCACGAAGTGTTTCTGGCTACCAAGTTCGGCATCAAGCTCGACCCCAACGACCCGTCGGTGCGCGGCATCGACGGCAGCCCGGCCTACGTGCAGTCCGCCTGTGACGCCAGCCTGCGCCGTCTTGGCGTGGAGCACATCGATCTGTACTACCAGCATCGCGTGGATCCCAACGTGCCGATCGAAGACACCGTCGGTGCGATGGCACGTCTGGTCGAACAGGGCAAGGTGCGCTTTCTCGGGTTGTCGGAAGCGGCCGCAACCACCATCCGCCGTGCGCATGCCGTGCACCCGATCACCGCGGTGCAGACCGAATACTCGCTGTGGTCGCGCGAGCCGGAAGACAACGGCGTGTTCGCCACCGTGCGCGAGCTCGGCATCGGCTTCGTGCCTTATTCGCCGCTGGGCCGCGGCTTCCTCACCGGCGCGTTCTCATCGCCCGACGACTTCGAGGCCGACGACTACCGCAGGCATTCGCCGCGTTTTCAGGGCGACAACTTCACCCGCAACCTGCAGCTGGTGGCGCAGGTCAAGGCAATCGCCTCCGACAAGGGCATCACGCCCGGGCAGCTGGCGCTGGCGTGGGTGCTGGCGCAGGGCCAGGACCTGATCCCGATTCCCGGCACCAAGCGTCAGGCCTACCTGGACGAGAACATCGGCGCACTGGATGTGGCGTTGATGCCCGATGAACTGGCGCGCATCGATGCGATCTTCCCGGCGCAGGCCGTGGCCGGCACGCGTTACCCCGAAGCCATGATGGGCGCGCTCAACCGCTGAGCGGTGACCGCGTGGCCGCAGCGCACGCTGCGGCCACGCGCTGGCTAGCGAAAGCATGCTTGCATAATGATGCCCCCGAAGATTTGGAGCGGCAGACATGCGTGTATCGCCCCGACAGGCGCCTCCGGCCGAGCACGGCGTGAGCGTGCCGGCTGCATGCACTCACGCCCCCGCATCACGGCTGCTTGCACACTCGGCGCACCATCGCTCATCCCGTGCCCACACCACGCTCCCATGCTGTCTTTCGTGATTCCCGCCCATGACGAGGCTGCGCTGATCGGCCAAACGCTGCAGTGCCTGCACGCCTGTGCGCAGGCACTGCAGCTGGACTACGAAGCGATCGTGGTGGCCGATGCCTGCGAGGACGCCACCGCACGCATTGCGCGCGACAACGGCGCACAGGTACTGGAAGTACAGCTGCGGCATATCGCCGCCACCCGCAACGCCGGCGCGCAAGCCGCGCGCGGCGAGCGCCTGCTGTTTCTGGATGCCGACACCCTGATCAACCCGCAGGTCGTCGGCGCCGCACTGGCCGCGCTGGATGCCGGCGCGGTGGGAGGTGGTGCGCAAGTACATCTGCAGGGCGAGCGGATGTGGTTCGAACGTGCAGCGCAGGCCGCATTCGGCTGGTTTTTCCGCGCCGCCGGCATCGCGCCAGGGTGCTTTCTGTTCTGCACGCGCGTGGCCTTCGTCAGTGCAGGCGGCTTCGATACGCAGTACTACGCTGGCGAAGACGTCGCCTTGAGCCGCGCGCTGGCACGCTGCGGGCGCTTCGTGATCCTGCGCCAGACCGTCCACACCTCCGACCGCAAGCTGCGCAGTTTTTCCAAGCGCGAGCACCTGGGCCTGCTGCTGCGATTTGTGTGGCGCGGGCGCCGCATGCTGCAGACCCGCGATGCGCTGGGCTTCTGGTATCAGCGACGGCGCTGAACCGAGCGTGTCCGCAGCGCGCCAGGAGGCGGCGACACCTGCCCTCAAACCGGGACGTGGCTGCACATGCCACTTACACTGCGGTCCTTGTTCCTGGTTTCCGAGTTGCGCCGCATGGCTTCCTTGCACCGCCCTGTCCTGATCGCTGCCATGGCTGCCGCGGCATTGACCACCGCAGCCTGTCACCGCGATGGCGTGGCGCCGGCGGCCGACACGCGCACCCCCCCCGCCCCCAGCACGCCCAAGCTGGGTGATTTCGGCTTCGATATGGCGGGCATGGATCGCAGCGTGGCGCCGGGCGAGGACTTCTTCAGTTATGCCAGCGGCAACTGGGTCAAGACCACGCAGATTCCCGACGATCGCTCCAGCTTCAACAGCTTCGTCAGCATCGCCATCGACACCGAGCGCCACAGCCGCGACATCATCGAAGGCGCTGCGGCCAACGACCGCGTCACCGGAGAAGACAAGCAGATCGGCGACTATTACGCCGCCTACATGGACGAAGCCAGTATCGAGACCAAGGGCGTGCGGCCGGTGCAGCCGGAGCTCGACGCCATTGCGCAGCTGGAAGACAAGCAGGCGCTGGCACGCACCCTGGGCGGGCAGCTACGCGCCGATGTGGACTTGCTCAACTCGACGAATTTCTACACCGACCGTCTGTTCGGCCTGTGGGTGTCGCAGGATCTGCACAACCCCGACCGCTACGCGCCGTACCTGGTGCAAGGCGGCCTGGGCATGCCCGAGCGCAGCTTCTACCTGGACGGCGGGCGCATGGCGCAGCTGCGCGAGGCCTACCGCGCCCACATCGTCAAGGTGCTGGACCTGGCCGGCATCGACGATGCCCAGGCCAAGGCCGAGCGCATCCTTGCCCTGGAAGTGGCCATCGCGCGCGTACACGCCACGCCCGAGCAGACCAACAATGTGCAGGCGGGTGCAAATGCCTGGAAACAGGCCGATTTCGCACGTAATGCGCCGGGCCTGGAGTGGGCGCTGTTCTTCGACTCCGCCGGCCTGAGGGCGCAGCAGGACTTCATCGTATGGCAGCCGCAGGCCGTACGCGGGCTGTCGGCGCTGGTGAAATCCGAACCGCTTCAGACCTGGAAGGACTATCTGCGCTTCCGCGCGCTGGATCGTGCATCGCCGTATCTGTCCAAGGCGTTTGCCGATGAGCGGTTTGCGTTCTACGGCACTACGCTGGAAGGTACACCGCAGCAACGCCAGCGCTGGAAGCGCGGAATCGACGCGACCAACGCCGCCTTGGGCGAAGCGGTGGGCAAGCGCTATGTGCAGAAATATGTCAGCGCGCAGACCAAGGCCCGCGCCGAAGAGATGGTCAAGAATCTGATCACCGCATTCGGCAAGCGCATCGACGCGCTGGAGTGGATGACCCCGGAGACCAAACGGCATGCCAAGGCCAAGATCGCCGGATTGACAGTGGCGGTGGGCTACCCGGACAGCTGGCGCGACTACAGCGCGCTCGACGTGCGTCGCGACGATCCGCTGGGCAACGTGGAACGCGCCGGCCTGTTCGAGTATCGCCGCAACATCGCCAAGCTGGGCAAGCCGGTCGATCATCGCGAGTGGTACATGTTGCCGCAGGAGGTCAATGCGCTGAATGTGCCGTTGGAAAATCGCCTGATCTTTCCCGCCGCGATCCTGCAACCGCCGTTCTTCGACCCGGCTGCCGACGATGCGGTGAACTACGGCGCGATCGGCGCGGTGATGGGGCACGAAATCAGCCACAGCTTCGACAACATGGGCGCGCTGTTCGACGAACACGGCGAGCTGCACAATTGGTGGACGCCACAGGACCTGAAGAAATTCGAGGCTGCCGGCAATGCGCTCGCAGCGCAGTTCAGTGCGTACAAGCCGTTCGACGATCTGAGCGTCAACGGCAAGCTGACGCTGGGCGAGAACATCGCCGACGTTGCCGGCCTGGCCACCGCGTACGACGCCTACCAGCTGTCGCTGCAGGGCAAGCAACCGCAGACCATCGATGGTTTCAGCCCGGACCAGCGCTTCTTCCTGGGGTTTGCGCAGGCCTGGCGCGGCAAGTACCGCGACGTCGCGCTACGCAACGCCGTGCTCACCGACGTGCACGCACCCGGACGCTTCCGCGCACAGACCGTGCGCAATCTCGATGCCTGGTATCCGGCGTTCAATGTGCAGCAGGGCGAGCAGTTGTATCTGCCGCCGGAGCAGCGGGTGCGGATCTGGTAGCTGGTGCCTGGCAGTGATGGCTGGCGCGTGTGACGCACAGCGGGATCCATGGGCTGGAGTACTTTCTCTACCGTACCCTCACCCCACCTCTCGCGCCGGGAGAGGGGCTTGAGAGCAGGATTTGGCGAGGGTCTCGACGCACGCAGCGGGCTGGCCCCTCTCCAGCCGTGAGAGGGCTTGGGGTGAGGGTACGGCCACATCGCGCACTATTCCGCGCGCTACATCACCGCCCTGCACACCAGGCAGGCACCCCCACTCATCGCTCCCCAGGCCACTGCAGCAACATCGCCGGTGGCAACTGCATGCGCCTGCAGGCACGGGCCGATAGCCCGTCGCGCAATGCGGTGCGGAACAACGGCGACAAGCTGCGCAGCAGCCGGGCCGATGCCCGTGCCTGCACGCGCTGGGTGGTGCTGCGACCCAGCATGTCGCTGGCCCAGCCCGGCAGCAATGCAGTGCCGGCGCCGAGGAAGACACCGCGCGACAGCCCTGCCGCAGGCACAGGCAGCTCGATGCCGGTGAGAACATCGAGCACTTCACGCGAGCGTACGTCCATGCGCAACTCGCCACGCAGCGACGCAAAATACGCGTCCACCGCGGCTTCGCTGGCGGGCACGTCGGCGGCGCCCAGCGCTTCGGCCACGCGTCGCGCTTCGTCGTAATAGCGGTCGGCGATCGCGCCAGGCACATTGCGGCAATAGCGCCGGCAGCCCTGCAGAAAGCCGTAGGCTTCGGTCACATGCACCCAGGTCAGCAGCGCCGGATCGTTGGCTTCGTAAGGCACGCCGTCGGCGGTGTGACCACGGATATGCGCGTGAATGCGCCGCACGCGCGCGATCAGCTGCTCGGCTTCGGCCTGCGGCGCGTAGGTCGTGCCGGCCACGAAGTTGGTCGTGCGCCGCAGCCGGCCGACCAGGTCGGCGCGGAAGTTGGAATGGTCGTAGACCCCGGCCAGCGCGCGCGGGTGCAGCAGTTGCAGCATCAAGGCGCACAAACCGCCGGACAGCATGCCGGGGAATTCGGAGTGCACGCGCCAGGTGACGCTGTCGGGCCCGAAGATCCCGGGGTCGCCCAGCGGCCGATCGTATTCGATGGTGCTCTGGCCACGCGGAAACGCGCCCAGCACCCAGCGGCGGATCTGTTCGGCGGCGGGGGCAGTGAGGGTACGCAGGACGGCAGACATGCGGCGATGATACGGGTGCGCCTGTACGACCATGTCAGCGCAGCTGCGGTTGGCGCAGGCGCTTCATCCGCCGATCCGCGCAGGCAGGCCACCGCGTTTCTCGCAGTCGGGCCGGCCGGCGCGTCTATGCGATCGAAGCGCCAGCAGGGCGCTGAACAATCGCCAGCGCGGAGGAGCTGAAGCGAAAGGATGCCAACACACGAATGGCACGGCGGTGGCGCCGGCGCTTCGCTGGCCGATCTCATCCGCACTGACGCCAAGGTCCAACCCATCGCCACCCAAGTCGGTCGTGCACGTGACCACCGCACTCCCAGGTGTGCAGCGCAGCAAGACTGGCCACCCGACGCACGCGCAATCTGGCGCCATCGCGCCCAAACCAGCTGAATTCAGCGTTTTGTGCACGGTTGCGCAACTTTGCGCGGCGACAGGTTCGTCTCAGGCATTGCCATGCACGGCGAAAGTGCTAGAACTAGAGCCGTCCGATATCGGCCATGCATTGCACGGCGCGTCGGTCGCTCCAAGGGCCCCGGCCACCGCCGGTGCAGCAAGTCGTTCGTACCAGCCATCCGTCAGGAGCTTGTCATGATCGCTTTGTTCCAGGGTTTAGGCCTGCTATTGCAGGACAACGCACTCCATCGGCGCTCCTTCGACGAACAGGTCGTCTACTGGCGCGACAAGACCGACACCCAGCTCGACGAAGAACTCGACCTGCTCAAGGTGGCCAAGAAACAGTGGGTGATCGCCTCGATCATCGGCTGGCAGGCCATTTCCCTGGTACTGCTGGGCGTGATCACCCACCAGCTGTGGCAAAACGACTATCACCTGACTTTCAGCCGGGTGGTGATCATCTTCACCTCGTGGGCGTCGATCCTGTTCGTCATGTGGTACATCGCCGACCTGTTCGACCACAGCGCCGGTTTCGAGCGGTGGTTGCGCGCCTTCAACAGCCGCGCGCGGGTGACCCCGGATGCCGACTCGGTCGAGTGCGTTGCCGACGCGCTGGACATGACGCGCCGCTACCCGGAAGTGCTGCGCTACAAGCAGGAAGTGACCTCCAGGCGCGAGCTGCGCCACGAGGACATCGTCAACATGCGCGAGATGGGCCGCTTGCGCCGCTACACCGAACTGCTGCGCGATCTGGACCGTTTCGATGGCGCGCCACGGCTGGTGGCCAATTCCTGAAGCCGTGGACACGGATCACCCACCAGGATGCCCGCTTCGAATGCAAACGGCCGATGGAGTTCCATCGGCCGTTGTGCATTTCAACACCGACACCTCACCCTGATCCGGACGCACGCTGGGTCCGTCGCGTCGCTGTGTCATCGCCTTGCGTGAGCCGTTTAGGCAGGAATCAAATGACGCGGTGGCGCCAGCGTGTTCGAGCGACTAGAACGCAATCACACGGACAGGGCCTGCAAACTCATCGGACAGAAGCTCCGCCAGGAACACCGCATCCTCCAGAGACTCGTCGGGACCATGCGCCGCTGTAAGCATGAAGTACGGTGCCGAGCCATCTCCTACGTACAGGTCATCGATCAGGTCCTCGATGCGCTCGGCATCGACGCCGACCACACCGACGTAGGTGACCCCTTCCGCGATCCAGTCGGCGACCAGGGCGGCCAGCCCTGGCCGTTCGTCGTGCAGTGAATGCAGAACGATCTTGCGCGGATTCGGCATTGCGGTTTAAGCCAGCTGCGCAGCCCCACTCAGGCCCGCGCAACCGCCTGTTCCACCGACGGGGTACGCCAGCCGCTGCGCACGCCCCAGATGTAGAACACCGCGCCGACTGCAGCGACCACCGCCAGGTCGGTGCCGTAGCTCAGGTAGCCATGGCCGCCGAAATCGCTGCTGCCGGCCCAGGACAGCAGCGCGATCACCGGCAGGTAGCAGATCATCCAGGCCGCGCCCTTCAAGTTGCGGCGCAGGTCCGGCCAGCCCTGCTTGGCCTGGTAGTAGCAGTACACCGGCAGCGCCACGACCATCAGCAGGATGATCTCGCCGGTCAGCGGCCAGCGCGCCCAGTACAGCAGCTCGGTGGCCATCACGAAGGCCACCCCGGCCAGCACCGGCAGCGCGGCGATGCGCAGCGGGCGATGCAGCTCCGGTGCGTGGCGACGCAGCGCCATCGCGCTGATCGGGCCGGTGAGGTAGGAAATGATCGTCGCCACCGAGATCACCGCCGCCAGCGTGCCCCAGCCGCGGAAGAAGAACAGGAACACGAACGACACCGCCAGGTTGAAGAACATCGCCATGCGCGGCACGCCCCAGACCGGGTGCAGCTTGCCCAGCACGGCCGGCATGGTGCCGTTCTTTTCCATGCCGTAGACCATGCGTGCGGTGGTCGCGGTATAGGTGATGCCGGTGCCGCTGGGGCTGACGAAGGCATCGATGTACAGCAGCATCGCCAGCCAGTGCAGGTTGACGATGATGGCCAGCTCGGCGAACGGCGAACGGAAATCGATGCCGTGCCAGCCAGCCTTGGCCAGCAGATCCGGCGGCACCGCGCCGATGTAGGCCACCTGCAGGATCACGTAGACCACCGTGGCCAGCGCGATCGAACCCAACACCGCGAACGGAATGCTGCGGCCCGGGTTGCGCGCCTCGCCGGCCAGGTTCACCGGGCTCTGGAAGCCGTTGAAGCTGAAGACGATGCCGGCAGTGGCCACCGCGGTGAGCACCGCGGCCAGGTCGATCACGTGCGCATCGCCATGGATGCCGACGCTGAAGTTCTCGCTGTGGAAACCGCTGGCGATCAAGGCCACGCCGGTCGCCGCCGGCACCACCAGCTTGAACACGGTGATCAGCGTATTGGAGCGCGCAAACAGCTTGACGCTCCAGAAATTGAGGAAGAAATACACCAGCACCAGCACCGCCGAGATCAGCAGGCCGGGCACCGACAATTCCCCCGCCCCCCCGGGTGCCTGCACATACAGGCCCTGCGCCCAGGCCCATGGCCAGGACGCCATGTACTGCACCGAGGCCTCGGCTTCGACCGGGATGACCGAGACGATCGCGATCCAGTTCGCCCAGCCGGCGATGAAGCCCACCAGCGAGCCGTGCGAGTAGTGGCTGTAGCGCACCATGCCGCCGGATTCGGGGAACATGGCGCCCAGCTCGGCATAGGACAGCGCGATGGTGGTGATGATCGCCGCGCCCAGGATCCAGGCCCAGATCGCACCCGGACCGGCCAGCCCGGCCGCGCGCCAGGCGCCGAACAGCCAGCCGGAGCCAATGATCGAGCCCAGCCCGGTGAGCATGAGCGCAAAGGGGCCGACGTCGCGGCGCAACGAATGTTCGGACATGAGAGCCTGGCAGTGAGGGCGCCGTGAACCGGCAACAAGCCGGCAATGATCGCAGAAGCGACCGCTTGCCGTCAGTGCGTATTCAGTCTGAGCGCGACGCTACCGGGCGGCGACGCGCCTCTCGGTGCGGCTGCCGCAGATCTTCCGGCCGCCGCGATCCCGCGACGACAGCGGGCATGGACTAACCCTGGCACCGGGCAGTGGGCGCATCGCGGCCCACGCAGGTGTGCGCCGCCGCCGGAAGGCCGTGCAGCGCACGGACCTGGCCGGGCAGCAGCGCGAAGCTGTCCAAGGTCTTGCGCGCACACACCGGCGCCGGCGTGCCGCCGCTGGCGCTGGCAGCCGGGCAGCGTTCTTCATAGATCAGGTAATGGCACTGGCCGCTGCTGCTGGCCAGGCAATGCACATTGGTCTCGGCATCGGTGACCTGGGTCTTGCTGAAGAGCAGGTCGCGGCCATCGCTGGTGGCGCGGGTGATCGAGGTGGTGCCGTTGCGTTCGTGGCAGCCGGCCAGGGCGAGCAGGCAGTAGACCAGGGAGGCGATCAGGCGCATGGAGGCAGTCCTTTCGTGTCGATGCGGGATGGGGGAGATCAGGGGGATTACATGCCGCGGAACAAGGTCATGAACGGCTGGCTGACGGTGAGCGTTTCGCTGCGCCCGCGCAGTGCCAGCCGGCCCTTGCCGGTGTCCTCGCGCACCACCGAGGCGACCGCCTTCATGTTGACGATGGTGGAGCGATGGATCTGCTTGAACACCTGCGGGTCCAGCACGTCGAGCAACTCGCGCAGCGGCGTGCGCAGGATCGCCTCGCCGGCGGCCGTCATCACCGTGGTGTATTTCTGATCAGCCTGGAAATACGCCACCTCATCCACTGCGATCAGGCGCGTCTCGCGGCCGCTGCTGGCGGTGAGCCAGGCCAGTGGCGGCGCGGCACCGGGCGCTGCCGGGCGTGCGGACAGGCGCTGCAGGAGCGTTTCCAGCAGGCCGCTGTCCGGCTGACCGGCGGCGGCGCGTTGCTGCACGCGTTGCCAGGTGGCCTGCAGGCGGTCGCGGTTGATGGGCTTGAGCAGGTAATCCACCGCACCGTGTTCGAACGCATCGATGGCGTACTGATCGTAGGCGGTGACGAAGACCACCTGCGTGCGCGGGCTGACCTCGCGCATCGCACGTGCCACCTCGATGCCGGTGAGGCCGGGCATGCGGATATCCAGAAACACCACATCCGGTTGCTGGGTGGCGATGGTGTCCAGCGCGCTGGCGCCGTCTTCGCATTCGCCCACCACTTGCAGCTGCGGACACACCTCGGCCAGCAGCGCGAGCAAGGACTGCCGCAGCAACGCTTCGTCCTCGGCAATCACCGCACGCAGCGCGCTCATGCCTGCACCTGCACGGCCGTGGCGGCGGCGGCGGGCAGCGGCGGCGGGCGCGGCCCGTCCGGTTGCGCCGGCAAGGGCAGCGTGATCGTGGCAGCCACGCCGCTGGGGAAATTGGACACGATGGCAAAGCTGCCGGCGCCGGCGTAGATCAACTGCAGCCGCTCGCGCAGGTTCTTCAGGCCGATGCCGGTGCCATGGCTGTGGGTGTTGAAGCCCTGGCCGTCGTCGGCCACGGTCAGCGTGGCCTGGCGCTCGTCCAGGCGGCGCGCCAGGATCCACACCGTGCCACCACCGGGCTTGGGTTCGAGCCCATGTTTGATGGCGTTTTCCACCAGCGTCTGCAACATCATCGACGGCAGCTGCAGGCTGCGCAGTTCGTAGGGCACTTCGACCTGCAATGCCAACCGCGCGCCCATGCGGATGCGCAGGATTTCCAGATAGGCCTGGGTACGTTCGAGTTCTTCGCCCAAGGTGGAGGTGGCATCGTCCGCGCTGGGCAGCGAGCGGCGAAGGTACTGGATCAAGTGCCCGATCATGATGTCGGCGCGCGGCGGGTCGGTGCGCGCCAGTACCTGGGCGCTGGCCAGCGTGTTGTAGAGAAAGTGCGGTTCGACCTGCGCATGCAGCAGGTTCAAGCGCGCCACGGCCAGCTCCTTCTCCATCACCGATTGCTCGGCGGCGGCCTGCTCGTCGCGACGTTGCTCGCCGACCCGGCGCACCACCGCGCGATTGATCGCCTCGGCGTTTTCGAAGTTGCTGCCTTCGTCCACCGCAAACAGGTCCACCCAGGCGCCGGCATCGGGCTCGCACAACACGGTGACGCTGCTGGTGCCCTGCCCCGGCGCAATCGTCACCAGCACCTGGTTGTGGGTGATGGCAAAGCGCGCAAACAGATTCCAGCGCGAGGGCTTGCGGCCTGCATACGGATCGATGCGGCGGATCTTGGCGCGGATCAGCAGGCTGCCGGGCGCACTTTCGATGTCCTGTACGCGCGGCAATGCGCGCACCGCCTCTTCCACCACCGCAAAGCTGGCTTGCACCTCCAGCGGCACCTCGATCTGCCGACGCTGGCGGGTGGACAAGGTGGCGTGATCCAGCCGCCCGGCGATCAACCTAACCCGCCGTACATGCGTGATTGCACTCATCAAGGCCAGCGCCAGCAGCACGATGCTGATCAGGCTGAAGAACGCACCGACCGAGTCGAACAGCTGCGCCCACATGATGCTGGCCACCACCAACGCGGCGGCCCAGGCGAACACGATACGCACGATCAGAAAGACGCTGGCAGACACAGGCGGCAACTCGTCGGAGATGGGACGGGAGCGAGCATAGCCGCCGCACGCCACTGCGAAAGCCCCTGGCGACGAATGGCCCCCAGCGCCACCTCAAATGCCGGGATCGCAGGACGAAACCCGACCTGGCCGGTCGGCAGGGCGGGACCTGCGCGGTATGCTCGCCAGAGCCAGGCAACCGGACGCTTGCCTGGTGGCCGTGCGCCATGCGGCCGAGCACGCTGTGCTGCCAGCGGCGATGCGTTAGCCTCGGCCGGCACCGCCGTGTTGCCGCGGGACGCCGGCGCCGCTCCCATCGCAACGGGTCGCCCCACCTCCACATCACCTCGTAGGAGTCGCATGCACCGCCGTCATTTTCTGCACAGCGCAGGCCTTGCGCTTGCGGCCGCTTCGACCGGCAGTTGGGCTGCCACTGGCAAGGCTGCCATCGCGCCGTCCACTGCGTTGCCGGCGTCCGACGCGCTGCCGCTGCCGTTCGCCACCGCGCCTGCACTGGCGCCGATCCGCGCAGCGGTCGATCGCATCATCGCCATCGATGGCTGCACCCGGCCGTTCCGTGCGCAAGGCCCGCGCATCGAGGCAGAACGCATCGGGCGCAAGACGGTGGTGCACAACTACGGGCACGGCGGCAGCGGCTGGTCGTTGTCGTGGGGCGCAGCGGAACACGCATTGCGACTGGTGCGCGCGGCCGATGCCACCGTGCGCGAGCTGGCGGTGATCGGCTGTGGCGCAATCGGGCTGACCACGGCGGTGGCTGCCCAGCGTGCCGGCCTGCGCGTACGCATCTATGCGCGCGAGCGGCTGCCGGACGTGCGCTCGTTCTATGCCACCGGCGTGTGGTCGCCGGACTCGCGCGTCTGCACCAGCGATCACGCCAGCGCCGACTTCAAGACGCGCTGGGAAGAAATGGCGCGGATCTCCTTTCGCCGGTATCAGACCCTGCTTGGCTTGCCCGGCGAGCCGATCGAGTGGCGCGATGGCTACGCGCTGTCGGATGTGCCGTTCGATCAGGCGGTCGCCTCGGCAGAAGCGCACGAGCCGGACTACCCGCCACTGGAGCGCACGCTACTGCGTGACCTTGGCCCGCGCTCGCAAGCACTGGCCGCCGGCAGCCATCCATTCCCGGTGCCGTTCGTGCGTCGCTACGGCCAACTGACTTTCAACATCAGCGCGTATTCGCGGCTCTTGCTGCAGGATTTTCTGCAGGCCGGCGGCGAACTCCACACACGCAGCTTCGACCACCCACGTCAGTTCGCCGACCTGCGCGAGAAAATCGTGGTCAATGCCACCGGCTACGGTGCGCGTGCGCTCCTTGGCGACGACAGCGTGATTCCGGTGCGCGGCCAGACCGCACGTCTGATCCCGCAGCCGGAGGTGACCTACGGGCTGGTCTGGCGCGGCCACAATCTCAATGTGGTGCCGCGTCGCGATGGCTTGCTGGTGCAGGCGCAGGGCAGCAACGACTTCAACAACGCCGATGCCGCGCCCGATCGTGCGGCATCGGAAGCGGCAGTGCGCACGCTGGCGCAGTTGTTTCCGACCACCTGAGCAAGGCGGGTTGTCGCAGCGCCATGCGTTGCGCCCCCCAGACGCTCACCCATCGCCGAGTGAGGCGTTCAAGGCAACGGCCAATGCGGCATCGCCGTTGACCAGCGCGTCCCACCGCAGGCTCACGCCCTTGCGCTTGCCTTTCTCCACCAGCTTCAGGCCGTCGGGATCGATGATCAACGTATAGGCCTGGTCGCCGATCTGCAGTTCGCGACGTAACGGTTTATCCAGCGGCGTCATATGACCTCTCATGCGGGCGTACGAACTGCGTTGTAGCGCATCGGTCTGCACCGCATGCACACACCGTGCCCACATGCCTGCCACCGCGGTGTGCTGCCCGCGCGCGGCCATCGGTATCTCGGCAAGACCGGATCCCTGGTAACGCCGCTGCGCATCCGCGCGACCCGGCATAGGCGAACGCGGCGCCCTCCCCCACGCAGCAACCACTGCCAGCCGGCGCAGTGCGCGCGGACTGGCGCTCGCGTGAGCGATGCGTGTACGCAGGGCCTTATGGCACAGGTCGTTCTCGCACCGGGATCACCCTACCCACCGATAGCGCTAACACTCGCAGGACTAGCTTGGCGATCACGCGGTAACGGCCTGACGCCAGCTCGCCATCCCACCGGGAGATCGCGCGCCAGGAAGCAATCGTGCTCGCGTTGTATCGAACGCGAACAACCAGAACGCGTCACCGCCCAGCGGTGATCGCCACGTTTCAAACCTCTGACCAACACCAGGAACCACCCATGCCGATCAAGACTGTCGAAGAACTCTTCATCCACGAGCTGTCGGATATCTACAGCGCCGAAAAGCAGCTGACCAAGTCGCTGCCGCGCCTGGCACGTGCGGCGACCGAACCAAAATTGAAAAGCGCCTTCGAAACCCATCTGGAAGAAACCCTGGGCCAGATCGAACGCATCGACCAGGTGGTCGATGTGCTGGGCATCAAACTCAAGCGCATCAAGTGCGCGGCAATGGAAGGCCTGGTCGAGGAAAGCCGCGAGGTCATCGAAGAAATCGAAGCCGGCCCGGTCCGCGATGCCGCGCTGATCGGCGGGGCGCAGAAGGTGGAGCATTACGAAATCGCCTCTTACGGCACTATCGCGGCGATGGCCAGGCAACTCGGCTACGCCGATGCGCTGCCGCTGCTGCTGGCAACACTTGAAGAAGAAAAAGCCACCGATGAAAAACTGACCCTGCTGGCAGAGCAAGGCGGCAACCAGAAGGCTGCCAAGGCCAGCAAGGCCGCCTGATCCACTGCGAAGGATGTACCGCCCAGCCCAGGCCCGCAGCCATGCGGGCCTTTTTTTAAGCCAACGCCTCATGTCTGCACGCCCGCAAAGGCGGCGTAGTCGCAGGGCGCCAGCCAAGGAATACTTCATGTTCATGCATAACAAGCGTTTGATGTACACCGTCCGCGTCGCCGCGCCGAATCCGGAGCTGGCCACGCTGATGCTCGAGCAGTTCGGCGGCCCGCAAGGCGAGCTTGCCGCCGCGATGCGCTACTTCACCCAAGCGTTGGGCGAAAGCGATCCTGGCCGCAAGGACCTGTTGTTCGATATCGCCACCGAAGAACTCAGCCATCTGGAGATCATCGGTTCGATCATCGCCATGCTCAATCAGGGACCGAAAGCGGTGCTGTCCGAGGGCATGGAAGAGGCCATGGACATGCGCAGCATGACCCAGAACAGTACCAGCCATACCCAGCAGATCCTGTATGGCGGCGGGCCGGCGCTGGTGAACTCGGCCGGCACGCCGTGGACGGCTGCGTATGTGGATTCGATCGGCTGTCCGACCGCCGACATGCGCTCCAACATCGCCGCCGAGGCGCGTGCCAAGCTGGTCTACGAGCGCCTGATCACCGTCACCAGCGACCCCGGCATTGTCGATGCCTTGCGCTTTCTGATGACACGCGAAGTGGCGCATCAGAAGTCGTTCGAAAAGGCGCTGTATGCGATCGAGCCGAACTTCCCACCGGGCAAGCTGCCGGGCGATCCGCGTTTCACCGATATCTACTACAACATGTCCCAAGGCGAAGGCGACATGGTCGGCCCATGGAATTCCGGCGAGCAGTGGGAGATGGTGGCCGACCGCGACGAACAGGCTTGCGTGGATGGCGGCGACGGCACCGCCTCGGTGGAGCTGGATGCAACCCAGGCCAGGGCAGTGGCGGCCATGTCGCAACGGCTGATGTCCAATCCAGAGTTGGACCGCGTCACCGGTGCGGATCTGGGCGCGGGTCCGGGTGCCGGTTCGACGACCGGCGACATCCAGCGCTGAATCGGGTGGGCGCCACGGCGCCCATCTTCGGTTGGCCACCGGCGCGACAACGGAGGCTGTCCGCTGCACCGACAACGGGATCCGGTTCCGGCATCCTGCTTCCGGCTTCCGGCTTCCGGCTTCCGGCGTTATCGATCCACGCTGTCCTGCGGCGGCGCATCGTCCGGGGCCTGACGTGCCTGCTCCTGCGCACGCTCCTGCTCGCCCAACTGATTGAGCAGGGCGGTCGCCGACTGATGCGCCGTGCGCAGCGTCTCCATTGGCTTGGAGGTGTCGCCACGCAAGGCATACAGCGCAAAGCCCATCACGTTGAGACGGTTGCGCAGCTGATGCAGCAGCTCGCGCTGCCGCCCCTGCGATGCAGCATCGTTCACTACGCGTCCTTGTCGCTCAGTCGGTTGTGCAGTGTGCGCACGCTGATCCCCAACTCGCGTGCCGCCGCCTTCTTGTTGAAGCGCGTCCGGGCCAGGGCCGATTCGATCATGGCGTCCTCGGCCTGCCGCATGGTCCAGCCGGCCGGGATCAGCAAGCCGTCTTCAGCGGCCTGCGGCACGGTCTGCTCCACATCCGGCGCGGTCAGCAAGTCGCCGTCCGAGCGCAGATACAGGTAGTGGATGAACGAGCGCAGCTCGCGCACATTCCCGGGCCAGGTGTGATACGCCAGATAGCGCAGCAGCGACTTGGTCGGCAGCTTGCGTTTTCCGTACTTGACGTTGAGCTCGTCGATCACGCGCAGCCCCAGCACCCGCGCATCGCCGCGGCGTTCGCGCAGCGCCGGTACCTGGATCGGATACTCGTTGAGGCGGTAGAACAAATCCTCGCGCAGCACGGCATGCTCGCGCTGCACGTGCTGATGCGTGGCGGCGACGACGCGCGCATCCAGCGGAATCTCTTCGTTGCCGCCGACGCGCATGAAACTGCGCGACTCGATCGCCCGCAGCAGATAGACCTGCAGCCGCTTGGGCATCTCGCCGATCTCATCCAGAAACAGCGTGCCGTCGGCGGCCTGTTCCAGAAACCCGGCGTGCCGACGATCGGCGCCGGTGAAGCTGCCGCGTTCGTGGCCGAACAGCTGGCTGGCCAGCAACTCTTCCGGAATTGCGCCGCAGTTGACCGACACGAAGCGACCGCGACGGCCGGACACCCGGTGGATGGCGCGTGCGACCAGATCCTTGCCGGTGCCGGTTTCGCCGGTCACCAGCACGTTCAGATCGGTCGGCGCCACGCGCACGATGTCCTTGCGCAGCATCACGATGCTGTCGCTGTTGCCGATGATGCCCAGGTTGCCCTGCTGCGCTTCGCGCAGGCCGCCGAGCACACGCTCCAGCCGCTCCGGCGCAAATGGCTTGGTCAGGAACTCGCTGACGCCGAACTGCTGCGCACGGCCCTGGGTTTCATGGGCATAGTCGCCCGACACCACCACGATCTGCGGGGTGTGATCCGGGTCCAAGCGTTCGATCAGATCGAAACCGCTGCCGTCGGGCAGTCCGACATCCACGACCAGCAGGTCCGGGAAGTTGCTGTCCAGCCAACGGCTGGCTTCGCCAAGGGTGTGGATGCCCTTGGCACGGAAGCCGCTATCGGTGGCCAGTTCAACCACCTGATCGCAGAACTCCACGTCGTCGTCGATGATGGCGCAGGAAAGACGGTCCATGAGCGCTTCTGTCCGCAATGACTAGTACATGTTCAGTTGATAATTGTGACGGCGGCGCGAAAACGCGCCTGCGCATCACCACGAGATTGCACGCTGCAGTCACGACCATCGTGAGCCAACGGCGCCCTTCCCCCAAGTCGAGCTCGCCGTGTCATGCGCGCAGTACGCACGGCTGGCCCGGAATTTGCCAGTGCCAAGCGTCATGGTCGGGGTCGGTCGCCGTGCCGGGCATGCCGAAACGCCAAACAGTGCAAGGTTTGTAGACACTGTTGCCGCGCATTCTTGATGCGCGTCGTCGGGCCCCACGCAATGGATCAGTTCGCTTGTGCTGTTGCGCCGCAGCCGGAGTGTCCTGCACCGGCGAGAGCCGATGCCCAGTGATGCATCAGACCACTCGACAAGTGACTGGAGCGGCCTGAGGCATTATCCATGACCCGAGGCCTGCCGTGTGGAGAAGGCGTGCAGGTCATCCTCACAGCAACCTACTTTCGACGCGCAAACATTGCTCTCCCGACTTAGCCGCGCGAGGTGTCTCATGCATGCAGTTTCGGTACATCGCAGCGCCGATGTGCAAGGTGAGTTGACGTATTGGCGGGACCAGCACCGGCGTGGCCAGCTCGGCTATCACCCCTTCGATGGTATCCCCGAAGGCACGGTGCGCGCGGTCTGCGAGGCCTACAACGCGCAGCCGGATCTGACCGAACCACAAGCGATCAAGGCAGTGCGCGAGGCGCTGTGCCTGACGCCGGGTTCGACCAATGCGGCCCTTGCCGACTGGCTGGCGCCACGCTGCCTGCGACACCTGCGCAGCGCGTAACCAGCGCGCCGAGACGGGTGTCCGGGCGCAGGCGCGGATGCCGGACGCAACAACGCGAGGCTGCCGCAGCGGCGCTGCGACCCGTCTAGCTGAGTCCTGCTGCCGCATGCGCCCACGCTTGCGGCTGACATCATCGTGAAGCGTTAAGCGAAAACCTGAGGTTTCTCGCCTCCCCGTACTCGCACATTCGCCTCGATCCTAAGATCACCCTACGATCACCCCACGATCGTCATTCCCATCGCCACGCCAGTGCCGCCGTAGACGCATCCTCGCGCGTTCGGCACCAGGGAGATTGCTGTGGAAGCGCTGCTGCTGTCCCGCATCCAGTTCGCCTTCGTCATTTCCTTTCACGTGCTGTTCCCCGCCTTCACCATTGGCCTGGCGAATCTGCTGGGCTTTCTGGAATGGCGTTGGCTGCGTACGCACGATGAGGGATGGAAGCGGCTGTATTTTTTCTGGTTGCGCATCTTTGCCGTGTCCTTCGGCATGGGGGTGGTCAGCGGCATCGTGATGGCCTTCCAGTTCGGCGCCAACTGGCCGGAGCTCAGCCGCATCGCCGGCGGGGTGATCGGGCCGCTGCTGAGTTACGAAGTGCTCACCGCATTCTTTCTGGAGGCGAGCTTCCTTGGCGTGATGCTGTTCGGCTGGGGCCGCGTATCGGAGAGGCTGCACTTCTTTGCGACCTGCATGGTGGCCATTGGTACGCTGGTGTCCACGTTCTGGATCCTGTCGTCCAACAGTTGGCTGCATACGCCGCAGGGCTATGCGATGGTCAACGGCATCGTGCATCCGGTGAGCTGGACGCAGATCATCTTCAATCCGTCGTTCCCCTATCGTCTGGCACACATGGCGCTGGGCTCGTTCATCACCACCTGCTTCGTGGTGGGCGGCGTGGCGGCGTACTACCTGCGCAAGGGCGTGCATCTTCCCGACGCTGCGCGCATGTTGCGGCTGTCGGTAGCCTTTGCGGCCATCGTGCTGCCCATCCAGGTCCTGGTTGGCGATCAGCATGGCCTCAACACGCTTGAACATCAGCCGCTCAAGGTGGCGGCGATGGAAGCGCACTGGCGCAGCGAGCACGCCGGTACCGGCGTGCCGCTGGTGGTGTTTGCGCTGCCCAATGCCGAGGCCGAGCGCAATGACTATGAAGTGGCGATCCCGCGGCTGGGCAGCCTGATCCTGACCCACAGCACCGACGGCGAGATCACTCCGCTGACCTCGGTGCCGCGCGATCAGCGTCCGCCGGTGGCCCCGGTGTTCTTTGCGTTCCGCATCATGGTCGGCCTGGGCATGGCGATGCTGGCGCTGTCGTGGATATCCGCCATTGCATGGTGGCGCGGCCGGCTGCATTCGAAAGCGCTGATCCTGGCCTGGAACCTGATGCTGCCGGCCGGGTTCATCGCCTTGGTCGCCGGGTGGTTCGTCACCGAGATCGGGCGACAGCCGTGGGTGGTGTATGGGCTGCTGCGCACCGCCGACGCGATGGGCCCGCAGTCGGCCGTGACCGTGGCAGTGTCGTTGCTGGTGTACGTGGTGGGCTACGCATTCGTGTTTGGCTTCGGCATTTTCTACCTCACCAAACTGGTCCGCGCCGGCCCGCACACCAGCCGCGACGGCCCGGATGTGGCCGGCGGCGAACACACTCCTGCACGCCCGTTGTCGGCCGCAGACACCGCACTGGAACAGGAGAACACACCATGGAACTGAGCCACTGGCTGCCGGTGGTGTGGTTTGGCGTCATCGGCTTTGGCGTGCTGATGTACGTGGTGCTGGATGGCTTTGTCCTGGGACTGGGCATGCTCGCGCCGTTCGCACGCGACGAACAGGAAGTGGACCTGATGATGAACACCGCAGCGCCGATCTGGGACGGCAACGAAACCTGGCTGGTACTCGGTGGCGCAGGGCTGTTTGCGGCGTTTCCGACTGCGTACGCGGTGATCCTGTCGGGGCTGTATCTGCCGGTACTGCTGATGGTGATGGCCTTGGTCTTCCGCGGCGTGGCCTTCGAGTTCCGCTTCAAGGCGCAACGCTCGCGGCGGCTGTGGACGCTGTCGTTCATCGCAGGCTCGATCCTCACCGCATTCGCGCAGGGCACCATCCTGGGCGCGCTGGTGGAAGGCATGGCACTGGAGAATGGGCGCTACGTGGGCGGGGTGTTCGGCTGGTTCAGCCCGTTTACCATGCTCACCGGTGCAGCCCTGGTGTTCGGCTATGCACTGCTCGGCAGCACCTGGTTGATCCTCAAGACCGAGGGGCGCACGCACACCCTGGCGCGTCAGCTGACCAGGCCGCTGGTGGGTGTGGTGGTGACCTTCCTGGTGCTGGTCAGCGCGTGGCTGCCGTTCCTGAGTTCGCACGTGATGGCGCGCTGGTTCGCCGATGGCAACTTCTGGTGGTTGTCGCCCATTCCGGTAGTGACCGCGGCAGTAGCACTGGCGTTGTGGCGCAGCAGCGACAGTTCACGCAGCGATGCCTCGCCATTTCTGTTGACGCTGGCGATCTTCGTGTTGGGTTTTGCCGGATTGGTGCTGGGCATGTGGCCCTACCTGGTACCGCCGAGCTACACCATCTGGCAGGCGGCCGCGCCACCTTCGTCGCAGATCTTCCCGCTGGTCGGCCTGGTCGTGCTGTTGCCGCTGGTGCTAGGGTATACGGTGTGGTCGTATCGCGTGTTCCGCGGCAAGATCGCCGCGGATGTGGGCTACCACCATCACCATTGAGCCTAACCCAAACCCAACACTGCGCCGCATGGTGTGCAGGCACGGGCTCGCAACGCGGCAGAGCACAACGCATGACGCGCGCAGCTACGGGCGTTGCCATATCGATGACTTGTGGATCTCAGCGCTTTTCCGACCCATCCGGACGTTCGTAATCGCGTTCCGGGTCGGCCTGGTTGACGTCGCGGTCCTCGTCAGGCATGTCGTGCGCCTTCCCGTGCGCATCTTCGTTGCGTCTTTCCTGCGGTGTAAACGGCTTGCTCTGATCGGAATCGGGTCCCCACGGCTTTTTCGCTTCGCTACCCATGTGCATCTCCTGCGTCGAAGGATGAGGTCACGCTAGGCAGATGCGTATTGCAGCGGGGTGAAGGAAGACGCGTGATTGCGTGAAGTGTCAGCATCGCGCACCGCGCCTGCCACCAGCCCTCATCCACCGGTCGCCGGCTGTGCAGCTAGCCAGCTGCAGCGTCGGCGTCCCTGCTCGCGCAGCTGCGCGTTGTGCGCGTGGAGCCCGGCATGGATCTGACGGCCCATACAGAACAAGGTCAGCGCAAGTAGTCACAACGACCGCCGGTGACGACGCAGGAACATGCAAGGCATCGCGACGCTACGCTGGGTGTCGAATCGATCGCGCAGAAGCACATGAAGTTCGCAATGACGCGCGTGCCGATCAACGCAACACGCTCACCGAGCAGGCGGCTGAGCCAGCGATGGGTCGGCTGCCGGAACACGCGCTGCCGACATCGCCTAGCCTGGATGTTTACGCACGCGCGCCCACACTGGGTTTCAGCGCGGCACTCGCGCTTTGTACGTCCGCCAATCCAACGTCAGGAGACGACCATGCCCGTACCCAATTACCCGCGCCCGCCCTTCAAGCCGCAGCAGCAGGGCTTCCCCGGTCGCACCGAAAAGATGGACCCGCGCCCGGACCACGGCGAAGACAGCTATGTCGGCCACGGGCAATTGAAAGGCAAGCGCGCACTGATCACTGGTGGCGACAGCGGCATCGGCGCGGCCGTTGCGATCGCCTATGCACGCGAAGGTGCCGATGTGGCGATCGCCTTTCTGCCGGATGAGCAGGAAGACGCGGCCAAGATCGGTGCGCTGATCGAAAAAGCCGGGGTCAAGGCGCTGCTGGTCGGATGCGACATCAGCGACCCAAGCCAGGCCGCAGCGTTGATCGAAACGGTCAACAGTACGTTCGGCGGCCTGGATATCCTGGTCAACAACGCCGGCTATCAGAAGTATTTCGAACGCTTCGAAGACATCACGCTGGACGAGTGGCGCAAGACGTTCGACACCAACGTACATGCCGTCTTCAATCTGGTGCGGCTGTCTGCACCGCTGATGACCGATGGTGGCTCCATCATCAACACCGCATCGGTGCAATCGAAGAAGCCGACGCCCAATATCCTGCCTTATGCGGCCACCAAGGGTGCCCTGGCCAATCTCACCATCGGGTTGGCCGGCGTACTGGCCGAGAAGAACATTCGCGTCAACGCGGTGCTTCCCGGCCCGATCTGGACGCCCTTCATTCCCTCGGGCATGGACGAAGAATCGGTGGAGAACTTCGGAGCGCAAACACCGATGGGGCGCCCTGGCCAACCGGTGGAATTGGCCTCTGCCTACGTCATGCTGGCGGCCGACACCGCCAGCTACACCTCGGGCACGCTGCTGACGATCTCCGGCGGCGCTGTCACGCTGTAGCACGTGTGTGATGTCCGCGCCATCCGCACGATGACGCGGACTTCTCCCTGGCCGGTGATGGCTGCCGCTTGCTTCGAACCATCCCGGCACATGCAGGTGGTGGACGAGGCGAGCGGTTTCGCTTGGCAGTGCAATCCCCCATACGACTGCACTGTGGCGGTCGGGCAGATCGCTGCAGTGCACAGTTGCGCGCCCCGCTGCAACCAATGCCATATCTCAAGCAAAAAGACAGGTAGCTTTCGCTACCTGTCCTGTCTGTGCTACGCGATGATGACTTCGACTGCGCTTGTCGTATCCAGGAAACCTGTTTCCTGTCGTTCCAACCACCATCCTCAAGCGTCGATTGGTATCACGATAATGCCGGCTTGGGAGCGGCCGAGGCATCGTCGCCAGCAGCTGTCAGGCAAGCGTGGAAGGCACGTCCGGGATCGGCACGCCGGAATCAGCGTGCACGACATGGCAGATACAGCCTTGAGCAATAATCACACCCATCCTGGCAACCGCACGGCCGTTTGTGCGCCGACCTTAGTGCGGCTGGGTCTGCTTCGCGCTGAGCGCCTTGGCGTGGTCCAGATGCTCGGCAATCGTGTCGCGCGTTCGCTGCAGCTCCTTGCCCAGGTCGCTGGATCCCGGCTCGCTACGCAATTGCGTGTCCAACAGCGCCAGGGCCTGCTCATGGCTACGCACGGCAGTTTGCAGGTACTGCTTTTCGAATGCCTGCCCATGCAACGCTTCCAGCTGGTCGCGTGCGCTCTTCGAACGCGCAAATGCGGCCTGCCCCAGCGGTCCGCTGCGGTCCGGTGCGAACCGGCTGAGGTCGGTCAATGCCGCGCTATGCGCCTCGTCCATCTTACGGGCAAAAGCCAACAACTCGCCGTCGACGCCTTTGACAACGGCCAGTTGCGCCAGCGTGCGTTCCTGCTCGTTGAAAATGGCCAGGGCTCCAAGCGACTGCTTGCGATCGCGCGTACCACCACTGCTATCGCGTAGTGGGTCGCCATGCGGTGGTGTGCTACCGATGGCGGCCTCCGCGCTCTGGCGGTCCTGCAGCGCGCCCCGAACGGGCTGCGTCTCGCCTGCCGAGCCTTGACTGCGCTGCCAGGCCTTGTACGCCACATAACCCACCGCGCCTGCGGTCACCATCTTGAAAAGTCCCATGCCTGTCTCCTGCGTGATCGCACATGGCGATCGTCGATTGTCGAGGTTGCATCACCGCATCTGACCGCATGCAAGGCGCTGCGCGTGGAGTGAGCGTGCGAGCGCAGGGGTTATCCACACGTGACATGCGCATCAACGCGGTGTCGTGGGCCGAGCGCGTGCACGCCGCACGCACGCACCGTGCTGACTGGCTTAACGCGCCGATGCAAACACTGCGCTGCGTTGCCGCAGACCGCCGGCCTTCAGGAGATCGACATGCTTGCCCTCAATTACCACGGCTCACGCGATGTGCGGGTCGAAACTGTGCCGGACCCGCTCCTGGTCGAACGCGACGACCTGATCCTGCGCGTTACTGCCACCGCCATCTGTGGTTCGGATCTACATCTGTATCGCGGCAAGATTCCGGACCTGCGTCAGGGCGATATTCTCGGCCATGAGTTCATGGGCATCGTCGAAGAGGTTGGCCCGGACGTGACGGCGGTCAAGCCGGGCGACCGCGTGGTGATTCCGTTCGTGGTGGCATGCGGGCGTTGCTTCCATTGCATGCTCCAGGAATTTTCTGCATGCGAGACCACCAACACCGGCAAGGGCGCTGCGCTGAACCACAAGGACATGCGTCCGCCGGCGGCCCTGTTTGGTTTCAGCCATCTCTATGGCGGCCTGTCCGGCGGACAGGCCGAATTTGTTCGCGTGCCCAAGGCCAACGTCGGGCCGCTGGTGGTGCCGGACGCGCTGCATGACGAACAGGTGCTGTTCCTGTCCGACATCCTGCCTACCGGGTACCAGGCGGTGATCGATGCCGGCGTCAAGCAGGGTTCCACCGTAGCGATCTTCGGCGCCGGCCCGGTGGGTCTGATGGCCGCGGCATGCTGCCGCATGCTGGGCGCAGAACGCATCTTCATGGTCGACCGGCATGCGTACCGTCTCGACTTCGCATCCAGGACCTATGGTGTGATTCCGATCAATTTCGATGAGATCGACGACCCGGCCGATGTAATCGTCTCGCAGACCGACGGCCGCGGCGTGGATGCCAGCATCGAGGCGGTGGGCTTCGAGGCCGAAGGCAGCGCGATCGAAACCGCACTCACCAACCTCAAGCTGGAAGGCAGCAGCGGTGTGGCCATTCGCCAGTGCATCGCCGCCACGCGGCGCTGCGGTGTGGTCAGCGTGCCGGGCGTGTATGCCGGCTTTATCCATGCGTTTATGCTGGGCGATGCCTTCGACAAGGGGCTGAGCTTCAAGATGGGTCAGACGCATGTGCAAAAACACATGCCGTATCTGCTGGAGCGCATCGGCAATGGCGAACTCAAGCCCAATGCCATCATTTCGCACCGAATGCCGCTGGCCGATGCAGCGCAGGGCTACGCATTGTTCGACAAGAAGCAGGACGACTGCCGCAAGGTCGTATTGACGCCGTAACCGTCGCATCCCACGAGGGTGATCAACAAGGCCCGGCTATCGACCGGGCCTTGTTGCTTTATCGTGGCCAAGCGTTCATCGCCACACTCAGTCGAGCGGTTTGGCTGGCACGAATGGCGACACCGGATCGCTGGCGGGGAAGGTTTCTTCCACCGCCTCGTCCTGTAGCGCGTCCTGCTTCTGCTTGTCGCGGTGCTCCTGGTCGTGACCTGCAACCTGCTCGTGCATGGGCTTGGACGTATTCATGGCGGTGCTCCTGATGCGTGCGACTGACATCGCCACGCTACGGCGCGCCATCGATGGCGGAGGTGAAACCCGTCTTCGCGCCAGCGCGACAAAGGCAACGCAGCGTGGCCGTGTCTGCAGGCAGGCGCTCAGCGAGCCTTGCGACACAGGCCGCCACGGTGAGGCTCCTGTATCGATCAAGCTGCATCGCCCGGGACGCAGGCCTCCCGCGCTCCCGGCGCATCCGTGCGTTGCTCCGAGCTGGGCAGGGGCATTGCTGTCGGCAGACATGCCGGCCATGCCATGACGCCGCCTGCAATTGCCACTGCACGTGATCGGGACAGGGCCTGCGGGCGCCGGTTCACATCCGCGCGCGCGCAGGGTGTATGGTGGGGTTGCGGCCGGAGACCGGTGTCGCCTTCACTCCCATCTGGCCTTTTCCATCAAGACTCTCTGCGAACGCTGCGACGCCGTCTGTTGCCGGCTCACCGTCATGGTCGATCCATCCGACCGCATCCCCCAGCACCTCACCAGCGTGACGCCGCAAGGCTGGCACGTGATGGCGCGCGACGAGGAAGGCTGGTGCGTGGCCCTCGATTCGGCACGCATGTGCTGCTCGATCTATGAAACGCGTCCGGCGATTTGTCGGCGTTTCGTCATGTCCGGGCCGTATTGCCGCGACGTGCGTGCCACCTACGACGATCAACGCCGGCGGGGCATCCCCTTGACGCTCTACAACGCATGAGGATTCGCGATGAATAACTCCCGCCGCCAGTCGATGACCGTCAGCAATCAACCAGGCAAGCCGCGCTTGTCCGAACAGCGCCTGGCTGCCGACCTGGAAGCGTTTCAGCAATCCGGTGGCGCGATCGAACGCCTGGGCGATACACCGCTGCGTCGCGACAAGAAACGCGGTGCGCCCGACACTGCCCTGGTGACGCCCGCCAAGGCGCCCGACGTCGCGGAGTAAACCGCTGCTGGCACGCGCGCCGGGCTCTCAGCCTGCGCTTGCGTTTGCCCTGAATGCGGCAGCCGCGTTGCGAGCGGCATCAGGCCACTTCTGACCTCATGCATCGCCCGCCTCCTGCGTAGTTCGCGTTGCCCGCTGCGCGCAATCGATCGATGGCCATCCGCTGTGCCGTGCCACGCGCCAGAAGTTGATCGCATGGGTCCACTGACGCAGGACATCGCGATTCGACCGCATGTACCGCGTCAGGCAAGCGCCGCTTGGGCGCAGCCGTCGTGCACATCACCGCCCTCGCCGGTTGCCGCTTGCTGCCGACGTGTCGCCAGATAGGCACGCCATTGCGCACCCAGCGCGGCACACAGCGCATCGGCCGCCAGCGACCCATACACGCACGCCAGGTTGAGCTCACGGTGCCAGTGAATGCCGGATTGGCCGCCCGGCCAGGGCGTCATGCGATACCCCGCCGGCAGCATCACGCCAGGCAATGACGTGCCACACAGCATCTGCCCATCGTGCGGGCCACCGATCAGATGCACACGCACGCCTTCGACTGTTTCGCTCACACCTAGCTCCTCAACGAGGTGCCGGATCAACGCATCCGGCACGGGGTTGGGGGCGCCGCTGCAATGGCGGGCAACGCAGGTGCCTCGCATCCCCACTGCCCAGCGCATTGCGATAGCGCCCCGACCGACACTGCTTGATCGGCGAAGATCACGCCGTGCCATCGATGCGCCAACCGTAAAGTGCGCGCAGCAGATGTGCGTGAAAACACCAGAAAGATTGGGTGAGCGCGCAGTCCTCGCGCATGCGACGGCGACGTGGAACGCAGCGCGCGGCAGCCGCATGCCAGCACAGACTGCGCAAGGCGGTTACAGCAGCTGCGCGCGATCGATTGCGCCCAATCCCTGTGCCAGCGAGGCCATTTCGTTGGCCAGATTGATCAGGTTGCCGCCGGCCTGAGCCGCCACGCCCATGATGCGCTGGTAGGCGTCCCAGAAGTCCGGTCCACTGCCGTAGGCATCGTGGAACCCTTGCAGCTCCAAGACCAGCAGATCGGACACTTGCATGTCGGAGTGGTCCATCGCGTTCCTCGTTGGGGATTTTCCCGGCGGGCAGCTTATACCCGTTCACCTTACAGAACAGCGGCGATTCGGCGACAGCGGCCGGTCACCTGAACTGGTTAGAGAGCCGCCCGCACAAGCAGTTGGATCGGTGCGCCCAACGCATCCGGGCCATTCGACTACCGCTGTCTTGTACTGCAGATATCGCTGCACCGCGCCCTCTTCTGGTCGCGCTCGGCAGCGCGCGACCATCGGCGTGCTGTCAGAGGCGCGTATGCCATCCGATCTGGCGTTGGCCGGACTGCATGGGTGTCGATACGGAAACTGCCGATCAATGTCAGCTGCGCCCACGACGCACGCACACCCTCTGCCGCATGGACGCATTGGCCGCAGCCTGATCCATCACCAGCATCGTCAGCCCGGCATGCGACCCGCTTGCCGACGTCGCTGGCCCCGCTGGACGCAATGGCCCGGGCCGTACCGCCGGCGTTTCCGGCGCCTACACCGCCCTGCGTGGCAGCCGCGCCAGCAGCTTGTCCAGGGTGATCGGATAGTCGCGCACGCGGATGCCGGTGGCGTTGTAGACCGCATTGGCCAGCGCCGGCGCCACGCCGGTCAACCCCAGCTCGCCCACGCCCTTGGCCTTCAGCGGCGACATGGTGGGGTCCACCTCGTCGATGAAATGCGCTTCCAGGTGCGGGATATCCGCATGCACCGGCACCTCGTACCCGGCCAGATCGTGATTGACGAACAGGCCCAGCCGCGTGTCCACCGCCATCTCTTCCATCAACGCCGCACCCACGCCCATCACCATGCCGCCGATCACCTGACTGCGCGCGGTCTTGGGGTTGAGGATGCGCCCGGCCGCGCAGACCGCCAGCAACCGGCGCACGCGAATTTCTCCGGTATCGGCGTCTACCGCCACCTGCGCAAAGTGCGCGCCGAAGGTCTGCTGCGCGTAGCGCTGCTTGAGCGTGCCGTACTCCATGGCGTCCTCGGCCACCAGCTCGCCGTGCTCGGCCGCCTGCGCCAGCGGAATGGCGCGCGCGCCCACCTGCACCATCCCATCGGCAAAGCGGGCCTGGTCGGCGGCAATACCCAGGCGCTGCGCCACCGCCTCGCGCAGCTGCATGCAGGCGGCATACACGCCGGCGGTCACCGAGGCGGCGCCCTGCTGCCCGCCCGAGCCGGGCGTCTGCGGAAAGCTGGAATCGCCCAGCCGCACCACCACCTGCTGCAGCGGCACACCGAGCAGTTCGGCCGCGGTCTGCGCCACGATGGTGTAGCTGCCGGTACCGATATCGGTCATGTCGGTTTCGATCGTCAGCGTGCCGGTGCGGTCCAGCCGCGCACGCGCACCGGCCTTGGCAATCGGCGCGCCGCGAATGGCGCTGGCCATGCCCATGCCGATCAGCCAACGCCCGTCGCGCACGCTGGCCGGGACGGGATTACGTTGCGACCAACCGAAGCGTTGCGCGCCGCTGCGCAGGCAGGCCACGAACGGCCGCGTGGAGAACCGGCGCTGCGGTTGTTCCGGGTCCACCTGGGTGTCGTTGACGATGCGCAGCTGCACCGGGTCCATGCCCAGGCGTTCGGCCAGTTCGTCCATGGCCACTTCCAGCGCCATCATCCCCGGCGCTTCGCCGGGCGCGCGCATGGCGTTGCCTTCGGCCAGATCCAGCACTGCCAACCGCACGCAGGTCATCCGGTTGGCACCGGCATACAGCGCGCGGGTGGACAAGGTGGTCGGCTCGCTGCGACCGCCACGCAGATTGCCCGACCAGCTCTCATGGCCGATCGCGGTCAGCCGCCCGTCGGCCGTGGCCCCCAGGCGCAGGCGCTGGATGGTGGCGGGCCGGTGGATGGTGCTGTTGAACATCAACGGGCGCTGCAGGGCCAGCTTGACCGGTCGCGCGGTGATGCGTGCGGCCAGCGCAGCCAGCACCAGGTCCGCCTGCGCGGTGCCCTTGCCGCCGAAGCCGCCGCCAATGAACGGCGACAGCAGCCGGATACGCTCCTTCGGCACGCCGAGCGCCTTGCCCAGGTCGCGTGTGCCCCAGTTCATCTGCTGGATGGCGGTGTGGCAGATCAGGTGATCGCCTTCCCAGCGCGCGATGGTGGCGTGCGGCTCCAGCATCGCGTGCGCCTGGTCGGGGGTGCGGTAAGTGGCATCCACGGTGAACGGTGCGGCGGCATAGGCGGCGGCGAAATCGCCTTGCGCAGTCTGTGGCGGTCCACCGAACGGGGCCTGCGGCGCCACCGGAGCGCTGGCCTGCTGGGCGGCCAGGTCGTACTGCCCACGCTCGCGCGCATAGCGCACCCGCACCAGCGCCGCGCCGGCACGGGCCTGCTCGAAGGTCTCTGCCACCACCACTGCCACCGCCTGGTGGTAGTGGTCCACCTGCGGCGCGGCCAGAAACCGCTGCACATAGAACTCGCCGGTGCCCAGCGTGGGCACGTTCTGGTAGGTGAGCACGGCGATCACCCCGGCTGCCGCCAGGGCGGCGGCGGTATCCAGCGCGGTGATGCGGCCCTTGCCGATCGCCGCTCCGACTAGATAGCCATACGCCATCTGCCCGGGCTGGTCGTGCCATTCGTATGCGTAGCGCGCCTGCCCGGTCACCTTGAGCGGCCCGTCCACGCGGTCGACCGGCTGGCCAAGCACCTTGAGTCGGTCGCTGGGGTTGCTGCCTGCGGGGGTGTCGAACTTCATGCGGATGCCTCCTCGAAGAATGCGGGCGAACGGCGCGTCTCGGGGCATCTCGGCCGTGACGCCAGACCCGGCCCCGGCGATCGCCCATGCCGGCGGTGCGTATCGGTTGTAGCAAACCCCGGTGCCGTGCGATGCCATGCAGGCGGCATGCGCTCATGAAACCTGCTCACGAATCGGCGCAAGCGCAGGCACCGCGGGCGATTCACCTTGCCGCACCTGCTTGCCGCACCTGCTTGCCGCACCTGCGCGACCTTGCCGCGGGCCGCCTCGCTGCCGACGCTCCGGCTCGCCAACCGTCCCGCCCCCGACTGCCCTAGGCTCCACCAGTCCCGCCCCACCATGAACGTCACCAGCCACCGCAGCGCCCGCCCCGCCGCACCGGCAGACCCGCTGTCATTCCCGTGTAAAATGCGCGGTCTTTGACCGGAACAATGGCGAAGTCTGCTCCACGGGCGCCCCTCTCGGGCCCGGCGTTCATTCGCCTGCTCGCACGCCTCAGCGATGTCCGCGTCGCCCAGTCCAACCATGCGCTGGCCGACCGGCTGAGCCAGTGGATCGACTGGACACGCGCGGTGGCCGTGTCCAAGGCGCTGGATGGCAAGTTGCCCGACATCGACGACCTTCCAGAACCGCGTCCGCTCGATGCCGAAGCCTGCGCCCGCGTGCGCGCCGGCCTGGCGACCAGCAGCGTGGCCGATCTGGATGCGCTGGTCGCGCGGCTGCGCAGTCAGGCAGGTGACGCCACCGACACGGATGCAGCGCCGCCGGTGCCCGACTACGCACCGTTTCGGCAGCATTACCTGGCGATGCAGCGTGCCATGCGCACTGCCACCGGCGATCTGCGCGGGCGGCTGCGCGACCTGCTGACGCTGGCGTCCGGCGACATGGCACGGCTGGCCGAAGTGGATGCAGTGATGGAGCTGACCCTGAGCCCACGCGAGCAAAGCTTGTTGAACACCGTGCCAGGCCTGCTGGGCACGCATTTCGAACGCCTGCGCGAGGCCGCGTACGCGCACGGCGCGCCAACCGAGCAGGAGATCGCGCCGCGCGCGGTGTCCGATGGTTGGCTGGATGTATTTCGCAAAGACATGCAGAGCGTGTTGCTCGCCGAACTGGATGTTCGTTTTCACCCGATCGAAGGCCTGCTTGCAGCGCTTCGTACCCGCTAACTGGGACGTCATGTTCAAAACTCTTGTACACGTGTGTGTGTTTCTCGTCGGCCTGTTGGCGGTTTGCTGGGTCGGGTTCGGCTATCTGGGCAACAACCCGCTGGGCGCGTGCGTCTCAGCGGTGATCGGCGCGTGTTACCTCGCCGGTGCGCTGGAGCTGTATCGCTACCGCCAGGCCAGCGCCACCCTGGACAGCGCAGTGACCGGGCTCACCGCTGCGCCATCGGCACTGGACGCGTGGCTGGAGCAGTTGCACCCGAGCCTGCGCAATGCGGTGCGTCTGCGCATCCAGGGTGCGCGTGTGGCGCTGCCGGCCCCTGTGCTGACGCCGTATCTGGTCGGTCTGCTGGTGCTGCTGGGCATGCTCGGCACCCTGCTCGGCATGATGGCCACGCTCAAGGGCACCGGGTTTGCGCTGCAGAGCGCCACCGACCTGCAGGCCATTCGCGGTTCGCTGGCCGCACCGGTGGAAGGGCTGGCATTCGCCTTCGGCACCTCCATCGCCGGCGTCGCCACCTCGGCCATGCTGGGCCTGTTGTCGGCGCTGTGCCGCCGCGAACGGCTGCAGGCCGTGCAGCGGCTGGATCTGAAGATCGCATCCGAGTTGCACACGCACTCGGATGCGCACCAACGCAGCGAGGCGTTCAAGCTGCAGCAGCAACAAAGCACATTGATGCCGGCGCTGATCGATCGCCTGCAGGCCTTGATGGGCAGCATCGAGCAGCAGAGCATCGCCGCCGACGCACGTCTGGCCACGCAGCAAGCCGAGTTCCACGCCAGGACCGAAGCGGCGTATGCGCGGCTGGCCACCTCGATGGAGCAATCGCTTCAGGCCGGCGTCGCAGAGAGTGCGCGCGCGGTTGGCGCGGCGTTGCAGCCTGCGATGGAGGCCACCATGGCCAGCATCGCGCGCGACACCGCCGCGCTGCACACACAGCTCACCCAGGCCCTGCAGCAGCAGCTGGACGGCATCAGCAGCGGGTTCGATCGCAGTGCCAGCAGCGCCGCGCAACAATGGACCACCGCGCTCACCGCGCAGGAACACGCACAGCAGGCGCTCAGCACGCAGCTGCAAACCACGCTGGAGCAGATCGCCCAGCACACCGCTGGATTGCAGGAGCGCGTGAGCACCGCGGTGCAGCAGCAACTGCATGGGCTCGACGCCGGCTTCAAGGACAGCGCACGCCTTGCGGCCGAGCACTGGCAGGCGGCGCTGGCCGCACAGGAGCGCGCGCAGCAGGCGCTCAGCGAGCAGATACAGGCCATGCTGGCGCAGGTCGAGCAACGCAGCAGCGCCCTGCAGGACAGCGTCGGCACCGCCGTGCAGCAGCAATTGCATGCACTGGATGACGGCTTTGCGCGCAGCACCGCCGCCAACGCCGAGACCTGGGCATCGGTGCTTGCCGAACAACAACGCGCCACCCACTCGCTCGGCACGCAGTTGCATGCCACGCTGGAACAGCTGGCCCAGCAGACCACCGCCTTGCAGCACGGCGTGCAAGAGGCCGTGCAACAGCAGCTGGACGGGGTGACCAGCGGATTGGAGGCCAGCACCGCCGCCACCGCCGCCAGCTGGACCGCTGCGGTGGCCGAACAGCAACGCGCCAACCATACCCTCACCCACGACCTGCAGAACGCACTGACGCAGTTCGCCAGCACCTTCGATGCGCGCTCCAACGCGCTGGTGGATGCGGTGTCCAGGCGCATGGAGCAATCCAGCAGCGAAACCGCCACTGCCTGGAGCGACGCGCTCGCACAGCAGCAACACGCCAGCGCCGCGTTGGCCACCCAGCACCAGGATGCGCTGGCCGCGGCAACCGCCAGCTTCGACACGCATGCCGCAGGCCTGGTCGACACCCTGCGGCAATCGCATGCCGAGCTGCAGGCCGCACTGGAAGCGCGCGATGCACAGCGTCTTGCCCTGTGGAGCGAGCGCTTTGCCGCGATGAGCGCCACCTTGGCCGCGCAATGGGAACAGACCGGCGAACGCGTCACCCGGCAACAACAGGCAATCTGCGACACCCTGGCCACGACGGCCGGCGAACTGTCCACCCAGGCACAGGCGCAGACCAGCGCCACGATTGCCGAGATCTCGCGCCTGATGCAGATCGCCTCCGAAGCTCCCAAGGCCGCGGCCGATGTGGTGGCCGAGCTGCGCCAGAACCTGTCCGAAAGCATGGTGCGCGACACCGCCATGCTGGAAGAACGCAGCCGCCTGCTGGCCACGCTGGATACCTTGCTCAACGCGGTCAATCACGCCTCCACCGAACAACGCCAAGCCGTCGACGCACTGGTCACCACCTCGGCGGACCTGCTGCAACGTGTGGGCAGCCAGCTCACCGAACAGATCGGCAGCGAAACCGGCAAGCTCGGCGCGGTGGCCGCGCACGTCAGCGGCAGCGCGGTGGAAGTGGCCAGCCTGGGCGAAGCCTTCGGCATGGCGGTGCAGATGTTCAGCACCTCCACCGGCGAGCTCAACGAACGCCTGCAACACGTGGCCACCGCGCTGGATGCGTCGCTGGCACGCAGCGACGACCAGCTGGCGTATTACGTGGCGCAGGCGCGTGAGGTGGTCGACCTCAGCATGCTGTCGCAGAAGCAGATCATCGAAGAACTGCGTCAGCTCGATGGCCAGCGTCGCGATGCTGGCGCAGCGGAGCCGGCATGAGCGACGAGATCGAAAGCGACGGCGAATCGGGCACGCCGATCTGGGCCGCATTCGGCGACCTGATGTCGGTGCTGCTGGGCGCATTCGTGCTGATCCTGGTCGGGGTGATCGGCGTGCAGCTGCAGCTGTCCAGCCGTCTGGATCAGGAGGTCAAACAACGCCAGGCAGAGGCGCAGCGCCGCAAGACGCTGGAACAGGCGCTGGCCGCACCGCTGGCTGCCGGCCGCGTGACGTTGGTCGATGGCCGCATCGGCATTCGCGGCAACGTGCTGTTTGCATTCAATTCCGATGAGCTGCAGCCGGAAGGACGCGAGGTGTTGAAGTCGCTTGCTGCGCCTTTGGCGCAGTACCTGAGCGCGCGCGAGGAACTGCTGATGGTCAGCGGGTTTACCGACGACCGCCCGGTGCTGGGCGGCAACCGCCGTTATGCCGACAACTGGGAGCTGTCCGCGCAGCGCGCGCTCACCGTGACCCGCGCGCTGATCGCCGAGGGCGTGCCGGCCGCATCGGTGTTCGCTGCGGCGTTCGGCTCGCAGCAACCGGTGGATTCCAACGCTGACGAGGCGCGCCGCGCCAAGAATCGCCGGGTGGAAATCGCACCGATCGCACGTCCGTCCGGCGCGCAGCACACGGCCCCCGCGCAGGCCGCCGCCACACGATGAGCACCCCGGCTTCCGCACGCGCGCGCCTGGAGCGTTGGCGCAGCCAGGGCGCCGACCGGCTGGACCCGGTGCGCTTCCATCTGATGCAGACGCTGGCGACGCGTGCCGAAACGCAGGCCGACGCGGTACGTGCGGTGCTGGAAGAAAAGCTTGCCGGCCTGGTCGATGCGTATGCGGCCACCATCAAGAAAACTGCGCGTGGTACGCGTGCCGGCGTCGCATCGCCCGCAGTGCAGCGCAGCCCGCTCGGCGCCCTGACCGATCAGCTGGCAGGCCACGCCGCGCTGATGGAAGTGGACAGCAGAAAGACCGCGGCCGCCGATACGCAGCTGTTTCCGGAGCTGCCGGCGCTTGACGATTTTCGTCGTACCTGGACCACCGTACGCACCGCCAGCCAGGTGCGTCAGTCGCTGCAGGACGCGCCCAAGGATGCCGGGCCACTCAATTCCAGCGTGCTGGTGCATCGCTGCATCTCCTTGATGCGCGAGCGCTCGCCCGGCTATCTGCAGCACTTCCTCGGCTATGTCGATGCGTTGTCGTGGCTGGAGCAGATGCAGCACGGCGGCGTACTGGCCGACGAAACGGCCGCACCGCTGGCCGCCGGCAAGAAGCGCAGCCGTAGCGGCACATCGAAGCGGCGTGGCATTGGGTGATTGCGCCCGCGTAGCAGTCGGTGCAGGCGATACTTGCGACCGCAGCGCGTCATGCGATGCATATGACTCAGCGCCAGAAGCTGTTGCTCGATGCGCTGACCCTTCGACGTGTACGGCTGATAGAGACGCCGGCCGATCGAAAGACCGGAACCAACCGCATCGTTACGCAACGCACAACGCATGCAGACATCGCAGCGACCTCACAGAGCGGCTGAGCATGGTGCGCCGTCCTCGGCTCGGTGTGGGCGGTGCGTTCGGAACCAGAGCGTACCAGTGAGGCACGCCGCGCCGAGCAGCGGCTGCACCCGCCCGATGGTGGGTGCAGTCGTTTCGTCAGCCGCGCTTAGCTGCGCTGCGGCACCGGCGTTGCGGCAGCATCGAAACGTGGCGCACGCTGGAAGTCGTCGCCTGTAAACGGCCGGTCGCGGAACAGGTACCCGTAGTAGAACGCACGCAATGCCTGGTGATAGGCGCGAATGCGATCCTGATAGGCCAGCTGCGCCTGCAGGTCGGTGCGTGCCAGGCGCGTGAGCGCGGCCTGCACTGCCACCGGCGGCAACACACTGGCCACGCGCCAGGCTAACCTTTCCCGGCGCAGCAAACCCTGGCGATAGGCCGCCACCTGCGGGGCGACCTGCTGATCGCCGTTTTCATGGAAGGCGAAATACCACTTGTAGTGAAACGCACCGGTCAGCGCAGGCGAATCTGCCCACTGCGGATCGCTCGCGTAGAACCGCTGCATGGTGGCCTGGCGCGGAATATCCCAGGCGTGGTTCACCGCCTCGCGTTGCAGCCGGGCGATCTCGGCGCCCTGATTGACCGGCACGGCCTGATTGATCGCCACATGTGCCAGGGCCGGCGCCACCAGTGCCAGCACCACCCAACAGGTGGCCAACGTGGTGGCATGCGCGGCAGGTCGCCAATGGAGGCGGCCCACCGCCACTGCCAGCAGCACCCAGAACAGCAGATACAGGCCCGTCAGCGCCAGCACCGCCAGTTGCTGCAGCAACGGTACCGCGTTGAACGTTGCGGCCAGCGCGAACGGCACGCTCAGACAGGCCAGCACCGCAACCGCGCGCACCACCACGCGCCGCACCAGCAATGCGGTGCCGGCACCTGGTAGCGCGGCCAGCATGCGCGCACGCCCGGCCTCGCGCTCGCCGGAGCGCAGGTCGAACAGCAACGCGATCACGAACAGCGGCAGCAGGAACACCAGCACGAAGGCGTAGTCGAAGCGTCCGGCCAGCGCCAGCTCGGGGTTATAGCTGTCGCCATCGTAGATTTGCGCCTCCAGGCCCAGCGCGCGTATCCGCAGGATGTAGGGCGCCACATCGCGCATCCCCACTGCGGCAAAAGCCAGTGACGACGGCGCATCCCAGGTCGGGTGGAAACTGTAGTACGCCGCGCTGCCGGCATCGTTGGAGCGCGCGACATAGGCTTGCACGGCCGCACTGTCTTCCTGCTGCAGCGGGGCGATGCGCGCGATGTTGGCGCGTTGCGCGTCGATGACGTGCTGCCCCGAGACCAGGCTGCACACCGTCAACAGGGTGAGCAGCAGCAACCCCGCCACGGCCGCGCGTGCGCGTAGCAACAACAGCAGTTCGTATTTCCACAGCACCATCAGCGTGCCACTCCCACGCGCCGCCCGGCGGCCAGCAACATGCACCAGGCGGCCAACATCCACGCCGCAATCAGACCCAGCGGCACAGCTGCCGCGCGTACGACCTCGGCATTGGACGCCGGAGTAAAGGTAAACACCGGGATGCGCTGCCAATGCGCCGCAGAGATGCGCTTGCGCTGGTCGGCACCGGCATCCTGCGCGGTGTCGTCGGCCATGCGTACCGCATCGGCCTGCAACTGGTTGAGCCGTTGCACCAGCATGTACCGGTACCGCTCTGCCTGCGCCAGGAAGCGTTCGTGCGCGCGCAGGTCGGTTTCTGCCAAGCTCATCGACACCTCGCGCAATGCCACGGTCGGGCTCAGCACGGCAAACATGCGCACCAGCAGATTCTGGCGCTGCTGGATGCGTGCATCGCGCCCCGCATAGCGCTCGAACAGGCTGGCAGTGAGTCGCTCGCCTTCCAGCGCCAGCAGCCCCTTGTAATTGACCGGCAGGTCTTCCACGCGTTGCACGCGGTAACGCGCCAGCACCTGTTGCTTGAACTGCGCAAAGTGCGGGTCGTCCGGATTGTGGCTGTCGCCTAGCGTGCGCAGATCGCGCTGGATGGCCACGTCGGTCTCCAGCCGCGTGGGCAGCCGGTACGCCGCACTGGCCACATCCGGCGCCACGCGCGGCACCAGCAGGGCCAGCCACACCCATAACGCCAGCGACACCAGCAACGCATCGCGGCCGCGCCGGCACAGCATCGACACCACCAGCACCAGGCCACACCACACCAGCAGATAGATGCCATACGCCAGCACCAGCAACGCCACCAGCACTGCCTGGCCCGGCGACAGCGCGATCGGTATCAGGCCGACCAAGGCCGGTAACAGACACGCGCCGGCCACGGCGGCCAGCGCGAGATATTTGCCGCCGAGCAGTTGCCGGCGCGTGGCGCCCTGCAGCAGCAACACGCGCAGCGTGCCGGTCTCCTGTTCGCGGGCCACGGCGCCATAGCCCAGAAACACCAGCATCAGCGGTGCCAGCACCTGCAGCACGAAGGCCGGTGTCAGTTGACCGAAACGCACCAGCAGCGAGCTCTGACGGACATCGCCAAAATTGGCGGTGTTCTGACGATGGCCTTCCAGAAACATGCTGTTGCCGGTGAAGGCATCCACGCCCGAATCGAATGCAGCCAGGGCCGGCAACGGGCGATAGATGAAATGCCCGTAATGCACCACCCGATGCGGATGACGGTCCGGCTGCGCATCGAACGCCTGCTGGGCAGCCTGTTGCTGGCGCGCACGGAACGCGGTGACCTCACGCTGGTGATGCGCGGCGGTCAACGCCGCCGCCAGGGTCAGCAGCATCAGCAACACCACGCCGATGGCGGCGGAGCGACTGCGTGCCATGAAGCGCAGTTCCTCGCGCGCGACCAGCCACACAGCACTCATGCATGCACGCTCATGCGGCGCGCTCGGGCGGTCGGGCAAAGCGCGCGTGCAGGCTGCGCACATCGAAGCCGCCGTCGCCAGCGCCGATGTCTTCGACGATGCGCCCGTCTTCGAGAAACCCGATCCGGTCGGCCACGTCCACGGCGCCCAGCAGATCGTGGGTGACCATCAGCACCGCGCCGCCGCGCTCGCGCACGCCGTTGACCAACTGGTTGAAGTCGGCAATGGCGCGCGGGTCGAGTCCGGAGGTGGGCTCATCCAGCAGCAGCACCGGCACCTGGCGCAGCGTCGCCACGGCAATGGCCACCTTCTGGCGCATCCCCTTGGAAAAGCCGGCAAGGCGCTGGCTCCATGCCTCGCGCTGCAACCCTGCAGCGGCGAAGGCGTGGCCGATGTCGGCCTGGCTGCAGCGCTGCCCGGCCAGCGCAAGCAGGTAGTCGGCATTTTCCAGCGCGCTCAGATGCTCGTAGAGCGCGACGTTTTCCGGCAAATATGCCAATCGTGCGCGTGCCCTGCCGGGCGCGGCGACCGGATCGATGGCGTCGACCCGCACGCTGCCTGAAGTAGGTTTGACGAAGCCCAGCAGCGCCGACAGCGTGGAGGATTTGCCCGCGCCGTTGCCACCGAGCAGCGCGTACACGCTGCCGGGCGCGATGTGCAGGCTCAGCCCCTTCAACACGGCGCGGCCGTGGTAGGCCACATGCAGGTCGGAAATTGCGATCGCGCAAGGCGTGGGAACGCTGCTGGACATGAAGGCGCAGATGATGACCAATTGATACGTTATCACATTGCTCAAGCAGCCCGGATCCGGTGAGCCAGACAGCGGTGCCCAAGGCGCAGTGGCGATGCGCGTACTGGCTTGCGTCAGGCCTTTTTCGGCGACACCCACATCGAGATGCGTGCGCGTAGCACCAGCGTGCCCGCGACGTCGCTGACCAGCACGTCCACCTGGTACTCACCGGCCTGGTCGAAGCTGGGGTTTGCCACCACTGGCTGCGCAACCGCGACCACCGAGCGCTCGGCCTTTTTCAGATACTCGACCTGCATGCCGCGCGGAATCCAGCGATGGGTGGCCGGAACCGTCACTTCCGTCATCGTGCCGCCGGCCAGCTCGGCCAGGTTGCACATGGCGATCGCATGCACGGTGCCGATGTGGTTCAGAACGCGCCTGCGCTTGCGCAATGCGACTTCGCAAAATCCCGGCCGCAGGGCAACGAACTGCGGCGCGATCGTTCCGAAGTAAGGTGCCTTCAGGCACAGCAGCCGCGAAAACAGCCACTTGCCACCGGGCTTGTCCTGGAGACGGTTCCAGATGTCGATCGTCCGCCGCTTGCCGGCCATGCGCTGTTGTCCGCTGAGTTCTGGAAGCATGACCATACCACCAGGTATGGACGACACCCAACGACTGTCTCCCGGCAAGGTGTTACGCCGTGCCGACCGAAGCACCCTCGTGCAAATGTTATTCTATTACGTATCCACTTCCGCACTTGTGGCGACCCTGCGGGCCGATGCGCGCTCACGCCGTCCCTGCGCACCGGTGCTCAGCGCCGCCGTCGCATCCGTGCCCCATCCATCCGCGCCCGGTGCGCCGGCGCTGTACTCCGGTATCGGCCCAGACCACTGCCCCCATTCGAGATCCTCACGCCCCACATGACTTCCGTTACGCGCCACGTTCTCCCGCACGACACGCTGCATGCGTTCCACCGATACGCTCCCGACAACGCCAACGCCTGCAGCACATCGCGCAGCGCCCGACGCGCTGCCACCACCTTGCTGGCCGCAACGCTGTTGAGCGCCACACCGCTCGGCGCGCAGCCCATCGACACCGCCGCGCTGCTGCCGCCGGTACGCGCATGGCACGGCGCGAGCGAGGCAGCGATCGCCGCGCCGGGCGACCCGTGGCGCACGCCGGTGGAACGCAGCGATTTTGCCAGCACGCCCAGCTATGCGCAGACACGCGCATGGCTGGAGCGCCTGGTCGCCGCCTCGCCGGTGTTGTCGCTGGAAGTGTTCGGCACGACCGGCGAAGGACGCGAGTTGCTGCTGGTCCGTGCGCACAAGGGCAGGCCCGGCAAACCGGTGGTGTTGGCGCAGGCAGGCATCCACGGCGGCGAGATCGACGGCAAGGATGCCGGGCTGATGCTGTTGCGGGATATCGCACAGCATGGCAAGGACCATCTGCTCGACGAGGTGGATTTTGTCTTCGTGCCGATCCTCAACATCGACGGGCACGAACAACGCGGCCCACTGATCGGCGCGGCATTGCGCGGCCCGCAGCAGATGGGCTGGAACAGCACGACACGCGGCATCAACCTCAATCGCGATTACCTCGCTCTGGAAGCGCCGGAAACCCGCGCGATGGTGGCGCTGCTGCACGCGCTCGATCCGGCGCTGTATCTGGATCTGCATGTCAGCGACGGGCTGGATCATCAATACGACATCACCTTTACCTACGCCGGTTGGGGCACCTATGCGCGCTCGCGCGCCACCGCCGACTGGTTGCAGCAGCGTTTTACGCCGGTCGTCAGCGACGCACTGCGCAAGCAGGGCCACTCCCCTGCGATCTATCCCAGCCTGATCGACAAGGACGACCCGCGCTCCGGGCTACGCTACGCGCCGGAAGGCCCGCGCTACTCCACCGGCTACGGCGACTTTGCCGGCATCCCCACCGTGCTGGTGGAAAATCACCATCTGAAGTCGTACCGGCAACGTGTGCTCGGCGATTACGTGCTGCTGGAAGCAGCGCTGCAGTTGGTCGGCCGCGATGCGCACACCATCGACGCAGCCAAGCGGGCAGATCGCGCGGCACGGCCGCATTCGCTGATGGTGGCGTGGGAACGCCTGCCGCAGCCGATCGCGCAGGTGCCGTTCAAGGGCGTGACCTACACACGTGCGCTGTCGCCGGTGTCCGGTCGCCAGGAGCTGCGCTGGGAAGGCCGCGACGAAACCTGGACGATGCCGGTGATCGGATACCGGCAAACGCAGGCGGTGCAGTATCCGCTGGCATGGTGGATTCCACCGGGCACCGACGACGTGGTGGACCTGCTCACGGCGCATGGCATCGCTTACGAACGTCTGTCGCAGCCGCGCACGCGTCTGGTGCAGCAGATCCGTATCGTCACCGACGCCGGCACGCAGCAGCCGCATGCCTACCGCGTGGAAGAAACTTTCCCGGCCGGGAGCATCCGCGTGCCGGCAGATCAACCGATGCGCATGCTGGCGGCCGCATTGCTCGAACCGCGCAGCAGCGACTCGCTGCTCGCCAGCGGACGCTTCCGCACTGCCGGCAGTCCCGACAGCGGCTTATACGGCACCGAGCTGGTGACCTTCACCGAAGGCCTGCTGCGACACGATGCCGCACTGCGTGCCGAGTTCGAACGCAAGCTCGCCAGCGATGACGCTTTCCGCGCCGACGGCGATGCCCGCCTGCAATGGATCTACGCGCGCTCGCCGTTCGCGGCGATCAGCGGCTGGCGCTATCCGGTCCGGCGCGAACCGGCAGAGTGAGGCGATGGGATCGGCCGTGCACTGAACGCGTCGCAGCGCGCGCGCCGAACCCAGCGCGCGCCGGTCAACGCGGCGTCGGGCGCACCACATGCACATGCGCGGCCATCAGCTCGATCACCCAATCGATGAAGACGCGCAGTTTGGCGCTGACATGGCGATTGGGCGCAAACACGATCGACAAGGGTATCGGCTCCAGCTGCCAGTCTTCGAACACCGGTACCAGCTCGCCGCTGGCCACGTGCGCGGCAGCCATGTACACCGGCAGCCACAGCACGCCCATGCCGGCCAGCCCCGCGGCAAGATAGGCATTGCCGTCGTCGGCGGCGACCACATGTCGGCCGTGCACGGTCACCGCGTCGGCGCCACGCCGCATCGCGTAGGGCACCGTGGTGGTGGTGCCCCAACGCATGAAACCGACGCAGCGGTGCCGGGTATTTTCCAGCTCCGACGGGTGCGAAGGCGTACCGAGCCGTTGCAGGTAGCTCGGCGCCGCATACACACCGGTCTTCAGGTCGCCCACCCGGCGCGCGATCAACGCTTGGTCGGCGATGGTGCCGCCGCGCACCACGCAATCCACGTTCTCGCCGATCAGATCCACGCGCCGGTCGCTGACGCCCATATCCAGCTGGATATCCGGATACCGCGCATGAAACGCCGGCACCGCCGGCATCAGGATCAAGCGCGCAAACGGGCTGGGCACATCCACACGCAAGCGTCCGCGCGGCAACGACGCTGCAGCCGACAGGCTGGTTTCGGCATCGTCCATGTCCGCCAGCAGGCGCACCACGCGTTCGTAATAGGCAGCGCCGTCGGCGGTCACGTGCACCCGGCGGGTGGTGCGGTTGAGCAGCCTCACCCGCAGCCGCGCTTCGAGTTGCTGCACCAGCTGCGTCACGCTGGCACGGCTCATCTGCAGCGTGTCGGCCGCCCTGGTGAAGCTGCCGGTCTCAACCACACGCGCAAATGCCTGCATCGCATCGAACCGGTCCATCGCCCCTCCTGCACCAAGATTGTTTGGATTCTACAAATAGTGTTGGTCGCGCCTGCGGATTTATCGCGCACGGCCGGGCGCTTAGGGTGGACGTCCGTTCTGTCGCACTTCGAAGGAGAGTCCCATGACCACACGTGATGTCGTTTTCCCGCCGGCCCGCCATGCGCTGTACGAACGCCATCGTTATTCACCGGCCGTGCGTGCCGATGGCTTGATGTTTGTCGCCGGCCAGGTCGGCAGCCGCGACGACGGCTCGCCCGAGCCGGAACTGGACGCGGAGATCGCCCGTGCCTTCGCCAACCTCGATGCAGTCCTCAGCGCCGCTGGCTGCACCTCGCAGGACGTGGTCGATGTCACCTTGTTCATGGTCAACCCCGAAGTCGTGTTCGAGGCTGCGTGGGAGCGGTGGGCCGGCTACTGGGGCCCGGCGCCCTACCCCGCCGTCACCGCCGTCGGCGTGACCTGGCTGGCCGGCTTCCGCTTCGAGATCAAGGTGGTGGTCAAACTGCCCGGCGCCGATCGGTGATCGCGCCATCGGGTGGCCCCGTGCGCGCCGGGTCCGCAGCCATCGCGCTCGATCGCCGGCCCCGGTAACGCTAGCGAAAACGTCTTAGTACCGTTGGTCGCGTCGCCGGACCGAATCGCCACGTCCGGCTTGCCTGGACGTGGCGATGTTGCTGGCTGCCTCCAGCCCCGTGACGCGGAGGCAGCGCTCTTGTACTGCATCGCAAGCGCAATCTGGTTGTTTTGCATGCACTGATTGCAGCGTACGGCCATCGGCCAAACCATCGGACATGACTGTCCGATGCAATCCGGAAGTGATGCTGGCACGAGTCCGTGAACCGACACGATAGCGCCCATCTATCGTTCATTTACATATTTTCCTGGCAACTTAACCGTTTCACCGGTTTGTAAAAATCTCGCTAAAGCGAGGACACAGGCGGCCGCTACCGGGGATCAGCGCAACGCGACGCGCATCACCGTTCTGCCCGCTGCGCCCTTGGCGCTGCGTCCATCCTCTTTTTAGTCGAGACCGCAATGAAATTGACCGTCAAACTGCTCAGTGGCGCCATCGCCCTGGCCTCGTCGACCTGCGCCTACGCGCAGGAGGATTCGATGTTCACCTTCAGCGGCTTCGGCACGCTGGGCGTGGTCCACTCGACCGAAGACCAAGCCGATTTCACCCCCGACATCCAGACCGTGGAAGGTGCAGGCGCAAGCCACTCCACCTCGGCGCGTCCGGATTCGCGCATCGCCGGCCAGGTCAATGCCAAGTTCACCGACGCCTTTACCGGCGTGTTGCAGGTGACCAGCGAATACGCCGAGCGCGCCGACTACGCGCCCAAGGTGACCCTGGCGCATGTGAAGTACCAGTTCGGCCCGCAGTTCTCTGCCCGCCTGGGCCGCATCACCGCACCGCTGTACATGCTCTCCGAGTACCAGCGCGTGGGTTATGCCACCCCGTGGGTGCGCCCGCCGTACGAGGTCTATAACTACCTGTTGCCGATGGACGGCATCGAAGGCGTGTACACCATCAATGCCGGCGAAAGCGTGGTCAGCGTGCAGGGTTTCTACGGCCGCATCGACTCCAAGAAAGCCGACGTCAATGCGATGCGCGGCCTGGCATTGGGTCTGGAATCGGGCGCGTCGACATTCCGTGCGGCCTACATCGTCGGCACCAGCACCTTCGATACCCCGTCGCTGGACCGCCTGTTCACCGCCTACCAGCGCATCAATCCGGCACTGGCCAATCGCCTGACCACCTATGACGTGGACGGCAGCTTCGCCAGCGTCGGCTACGCCTACGATCCGGGCAACTGGTTCCTGCGCACCGAGGTGATCCAGGCCGATTACTCGCCCTCGCTCAACGGCAAGACCACCTCCGGTTACCTCAGCGTCGGCGGCCGGTTCGGCACCCTGACCCCGTCGGTCACCTACGGCAGCGTCGATCGCAAGGGCCCGACCATCGCGCGCGGCCAGGACCCGGTCGGCATCATGACGCGTGCGCTGGCGCAGGCCGAAAGCGGCCGTCACAGCTTCACCGCATCGCTGCGTTGGGACGCGCGCGAAAGCGTGGCGGTCAAGTTGCAGGCCAGCCATATCGACAACAACGCCGGTTCGTTCGGGTCGTTGAACAACATCCAGCCGGGCTTCCGTCCGGGCGGCAGCTACAACCTGCTGTCGGCGTCCGTCGACTTCGTGTTCTAAGAGAGCCCCCATGAAACTTTCCAAATGTTCCGCAGCTTGCCTGCTTGCGCTGCTGTCGTCGCTTGCGTTCTCGGCCAATGCCGATGTGGTGGTGGTGATGTCTGCCAAGGGCGGCCCCGACAGCCTGAGCGCGGCGCAGGTGTCGCAGATCTTTCTGGCCAAGTCCAACAGCCTGCCCGGCGGCGGTGCAGCCGTGCCGATCGATCAGGAAGAAGGCGTTGCAGTGCGCGATGAGTTCTACAAGAAGGTCGCCTCGCGCGACTCGGCGCAGCTGAAGTCGTACTGGTCGCAGTTGATGTTCACCGGCAAGGCGCAGCGTCCGAAGCGTGTGAGCGGCGACGATGCAGTCAAGAAAGCCGTGACCGCCACGCCGGGCGCGATCGGTTACATCAGTGCCGCCGCCGTGGATGCCAGCGTCAAGGTCGTCCTGAAGCCGTGATCCGCCCCCTGCTCGAGAGCCACATCATGCGCCGCATTCTGTCGTTACCGTTGTTCTGGAAAATCCTGATGCCGGCAGCGGTGGCAATCATTTGCCTATCGGGCTATGTGGCTTTCAGCACGCTGGTGTTTCACCGCAACAACGATCGTCTGGAAGCGGTGCGCGACGTGCATTTTCCGATGCTCGACGCGATGACCCGTAATGTGGCCGCGCTGGACAAGCTAATCAATGGGCTCAACGGCGCGGCCGCCGCAGGCGATGCCGACATGTTGGCGGCCACCAAACCGGTGGCCGACGACATCCACACCTCCTACGTGAAATTGCAGAAGGCCGACCCGGCCAATGCGAAGGAGCTGGCGCAGCTGGGCAAGCAGTTCGACGATTACTACCGCCTGGCCCATGGCGTGGCGGCAGCCTTCGTGGAGCAGCGCGAACCCGATGCGCAACAGATGAGCGCCATGGCACCGGCGCTGGAGACCTATCGCACCACGCTGACCGCGATGCAGAAGCGCGCCGACGCGCGTTTCCGCGGCACCGTGCAGGAAGCGGTGGACAGCTCGGTCGCCGCCAGCATCGGTGGCCTGGTGCTCGGCCTGGTCGGTGCGGTGGTGTGCATCGGGTTCGGCTGGATCGTGGCACGCGCCATCACCCAGCCGCTCAATCGCGCCGTGGGCATCGCACATGCGGTGTCGTCGGGCAAACTGGACAATGCCATCTCGATCGACCGCAACGACGAGGTCGGCCAGTTGCTGCAGGCAATGGACAGCATGCAGCGTCAGCTGCGTCGGGTGATCCAGGCGCAGACCGAGATGGGCGACAAGCACGAGGCCGGCATCGTCAGCCACCGCATCGCCGAGCAGGAGTTCCCGGGCGAGTTCGGCACCATGGTGCGTGCCAGCAACACGCTGGTGTCCAGCCATATCGCGGTGACCATGCAGATCGTGGCCTTGACCGAGCGCTACGCCGCCGGCGATCTGTCGCAGCAGCTGGCGCCCTTGCCGGGCGAAAAAGTGGTGATCAGCCAGTCGATCAACGATGTGCGCGCCAGCCTGTTGTCGGTCAATGGCGAGATCAAGCGCCTGGCCGCAGCCGCAGCGGCGGGCGACTTCAGCGCGCGTGGCGACGAAACCGCGTACGAGCACGACTTCCGCCAGATCGTGGTCGACCTCAATCAGCTGATGAGCACCGCCGACAACAACCTGGGCGAGTTGTCGCAGTTGCTGCGCGCCATTGCCGGCGGCGACCTGACCACACGCATGCACGGACACGCGGCAGGCGTGTTCGCCCGCATGCGCGAGGATGCCAACACCACGGTGGACCGTCTGACCGACATCGTCGGGCGCATCCAGTACTCGTCGGCGGAGATCGATACCGCTGCCGGCGAAATCGCCGCCGGCAATCAGGATCTGTCGCGGCGTACCGAGCAGCAGGCAGCCAATCTGGAAGAAACCGCTGCATCGATGGAAGAACTCACCTCCACCGTCAAGCAGAATGCCGAACACGCCCTGCAGGCCAACGCCCTGGCGCGCAGCGCCGCCGATGTGGCGTCCAAGGGCGGCGAGGTGGTCAGCCAGGTGGTCGGCACCATGAGCGGCATCGAAGCCTCCTCCAGGAAGATCGCCGAGATCATCAGCGTCATCGACGGCATTGCGTTCCAGACCAATATCCTTGCATTGAATGCGGCGGTGGAAGCGGCGCGTGCCGGCGAGCAGGGCCGCGGATTCGCCGTGGTGGCCTCGGAGGTGCGCACGCTGGCGCAGCGCTCGTCCGGTGCGGCCAAGGAGATCAAGGAATTGATCGATGCCTCGGTGGGCAAGGTTGCCGAAGGCTCGGTGCTGGTGCACAAGGCCGGCACCACCATGACCGAGATCGTGGCCAGCGTGAACCGAGTCACCGACATCATGGGCCAGATCACCGCCGCCTCCACCGAGCAGTCGGCCGGCATCGAGCAGGTCAACCAGACGGTCATCCAGATGGACGAAACCACCCAGCAAAACGCCGCGTTGGTGGAAGAAGCCATGGCCGCAGCGCGTGCGATGGAAAAGCAGTCCAGCACCCTGACCCAGCTGGTGTCGCTGTTCCAGCTGGAGCCTGCAAGCGTGCAGCAGCTGGACAGAGACGTCGCATAGTCGAGCGATCGGCTCACCGCCAACCGCTTGCCCCCCTTCCGCACGGACTGCGGATTGGGGGTTTTTTGTATCCGCTGTCGGCGAGCGCAGCGGACATCGAGCAGCGATGTGCGGGCGTGACGCGCGAGACTGGCATCGACGGCCATTCCCAAGCCGCTCCCGGTCGCAGGCCCACCGTGCAGGCGGAGGCTGGCGTCCCCCCGACCACCAACGATGGTGATTTCCGGCAGCAGCGACTCCCACGCTGCCGATACCGCCGCGCACGCTCGCAACAGGCGTGCCCTGCAGCCGCATTCGCGCGCGCCAGGCATAACCTTGCGCTTATCGCGCAGTGGCCGCACACAGTGAATCTGCGAAACGCACCACATTTTTATCGAAAAAAATGGTGCAACCGCACATTCCTCACGCATACGTCACCAACACGCAACATTTGCGTGCGATAGCTGTCGCGCTCGCTACATACCGAGCCAACTGTCCCCCTTCCAGCGCTCGTTCCGCTGAGCGTCGGTCTGCTTATCCGCAGCCGGCGGTGGCGTCGTGCGTCCGATTGATTTCCAGGAGATTCACTCCCATGCGCTTCCGGACCTTGTTTGTCGTTCTGCTTCTTGCCGCTGTCAGTGCCACTGCCAATGCCCAGGTCGTCACCCTCAACAAGGGCGGCTACACGCTGCGCTACGACTGCACCAACCACACCGCGCTGCGCTACGAGTACGTACTGCAGGCCGACACCGGATCGGCTGCGCGCCCCTCCAGCTTCAACCTGGACACCGAGCTGCCCAGCGGCTGCGGCGGCCAGACCTCCACCGCCTCGTACGCCAGCGTGCGCAGCGGCTACGACCGCGGCCACCTGGTGACCTCCAACCACATGGATTACAACGCGACCTATATCCGTCGCGCCAACCTGATGTCCAACATCGTGCCGCAGGTCTCCAGCTTCAACCAGGGCATCTGGGTGCGCGCAGAAAACGTGGCCGAGTGCTATCGCGATATCGCCAGCGTGCAGGTGTATGGCGGCGTGATCTACAGCGACACCAGCAACGACTATTTCCTGAGCAGCCACGGCATTCGCACGCCCGACTTCTTCTGGAAGACCATCATCACCGCCAACCCGGGCGGCGGCACGCGCGCCATCAGCTGGCTGATTCCCAACAGCGCCAACCTGGGTTCGCTGGACAGCTACATCGTCAGCATCGACGAGCTTGAAGACCTGTACGGCGCCAGCACCATCGGCATCACCGCACCGGCCGCCGTCAAGGCGATGCTGCCCGCCACCACCTGGCCGCAGCCGAGCAACTGCGACCTGGGCTGAGTCGCCTAGGCAGACAGCAACGGCCCAGCCCGGCAGCGTCGCGCTGGGCCGATGCAACTGGTCGCGGTCATCCGTCCGGGCGCTTGCATGCCCATAGGCTCTTGAGAAGCCCGCCACGCGGGATGTGCGCACTCCCCTGCGGCGCCGCATCGCGGCGGTTTCGCCGCATCTGGTGTTGATCGTTCTCTGCAGCATGCTGCTGCACGCACGCTAATGCGCAGCGTCCAGACCAGCAAACCAGTCGGCATATGGCGTGTTCTTGACCAGATGCCGATTGAGATCGTCGGCACCGTCGGTCCACCACACCGGGCCGCGTTCTCCCAACGCGATCTTTGCTGCATCGACCTTGGCGCGTGCGCTCGCCAGCTGCCGCGCATCGTCGAGGCGCTTGGCCGCCTTGACCGCACGGCGTGCATCCATCAGCTCGCCGACCAGGGCCAGGCGGACCTCTGCACTCAGATGCGGATTGGACGTGCGCCACAGCCGGCCACGTACGATGAGGTAGCGCCCATCGGGCGTGGTGAGCGGCGCGTTGGCGGTGCTCACGGCCGTCTTACCGGACAACTGAAAGCGGATGCGACGGCACGCGCCGATCACGCCACAGGCGCGAAGCGCGGCCGCATCACGCCATCCACGTCCACCTGTTCCATGAACATCGCCAAAGGCCGCACCCACAGGCCGATCTCGCTGTCCAGCGGCCGATACAACACCAGCGGCTCCAGGGTTTCGCTGTTGCGCACGACGCCCAGCACCTCGTAACGGCCGCCCTTGAAGTGGCGATACTCGCCCAGCGTAATGGTCGGTAATGGCGGCAGCGTATCCATGGCATTCAACGGTATTGGTGGCTGTGCAGTTTAGGATGGGCGCTGCCTGCCGACGAGCCGGGCGCGCGCATGGATGTGCCGTATCGGCGCTCCCGCACCTTGTAGAGCAGCGCCGCGCCACACGGGAGACGGCAGACGCAAGACAGACGGGCATGCCGGCCAATCGCGGCGGCTGGATGATCGGCGCGATATCCCGCCACGGCAGCATGCCCCCAGCGCGGCGCGGCATTGCGCTTGCTCACGATGCCGTGCGGCTGGCCCGACCGGGCTACTCGTCTTCGTCGATGTCGCCTTCGATGCTGTCGTCGTCATCGATCTCGCTGTCCTGCGCCGGGCCATCCTGCAGCAGGTCCTCGTTCTTGCCGGGGGCCTTGACCCCGTTGGGCGGGCGGGGCTCGTCGATCCGCTCGTTGCCGTTTTCCTGGGTGCGCATGCTCGTCTCCTGCGGCAGAAGGCCGCCTTGTCACCCTCCTCCCGGTGCCGTGATATGCATGTGTGGCTTGGCGCTTGGCTGCGCGCAGCGTCATCACCGCACGGACACGCTGAAGCTGCGGTCGGTTACGGATGTCTGGCGGGAGACACGGCCAAAGGAACCCCCGCCGGGTGGCGACGGCGACGCGCGCATTTGGCGGCGACTTGCCAGGCTGGGTCGTCAGGTAACTGAGTCAGCCTGCAGCATAGCGGCCTTGCATCCGAACGCTGTCTGCCGCCGTAAGTACGCCAAGCCCATCGAGAAACGCCTATGCCGAGCCTGCTCTGCGATCTGGAAGACCTGCTCGTCGCCTGGAAGGCGGAAGCGCACACCTTCGACGCCTGCAACATGCCGGCGTCCGCGCTTGCCGTGCGCGATTGCCACCGACGGCTCACCGCCCTGGTGGGCGCGCATGCGCTTGCACCAAGCGCATCAAGCACCGCCGCGACCCGCAACGAGAACGCCGGCTCGGGCGCTGCCGTTGAGAGCGGCTAGCAGAACGTAGCGAACGGCCGCCTGCGATGAGCGTCGTTTTTGTGTCAGCCGCATCTTGGTGGATACGGTCAGCCGTCCAGGTCAAACGCTGAGCGGGTCGAGGGCGCGATGCTCTCACCGCTCGCGGGACGCGCCGTGAACCCACCCCCGGGAGCGATTGCCGCACCCATGCCGCCATCGCTCCCGCAAGCGGCGAGGACAACACAACAGACAGTTTGCGGACTGTTTTTCGAAGCATGCACACCGACCATCTCGACTGGTCCTTGCCCGCCCACCGTCGCGGGACCTTACGCGGCATGGATGCCGCGTAAGAGCTTACAAGGACGTACTTGCAGCGTGTCCCGCGACGGTGGGCGGGCAAGGACCCTGCAGCCAAGCCACAGATCAAGCCGCAACTCAGCAGCCTGTAGCCCTATAGCCCTGCAACCAAGCCGCAGACCAGCCGCCCCGCAGTAGATCGGCATGAAGGAGTTTTGTCAGACGCTCCTCGTCGCACACGCGTCGTCGCATTTGTGTAGCGGCGAAATCGCTGCTCGGCGCATGCCGCGCAGCCGGCGATACCGTGTATCGCTCCACGGTTGCGCGCACGCCGGCAACCTGCGGCACATCGCGTCCGGATAGACGGCCTCAGTCGTCGCCGCTGGCCCGCTCGCCCATCAGTTCGCGCTCGCGCTTTTCCAGCTCTTCGGCGTAGCGCTTGCGCACGAACCCTTCGGACAACACGCCCAGTACCCGGCGGTCGGTATCGATCACCGCCAGCTCGTCGGCCTGCGTCGCATCGAACACCTTCATGATCGCCACGATATCGGTGTCTGCCAGCAATGCCGCGTCGCGATGTCTGGCGTAGTCGCTCACCGGCGCATCCGGCTGCACGTTGTCGGCATACAGCACTGCCAGCGGCACCACACCGGCATAGTGACCGGCCGCATCCTCCAGCACCACGCGCTGGGTCGACCCTAGCGGGAAACGGCGCCGGAACTCGCCCACGCTGATGTCCTGCGCGGTGTGGTTGGCATCCTTGCGCATCATCTTGCCGGCCGACAGATTGCGCACCCAGCCCACATCGCGTGCGCTGCGGATGTTTTCGCCACGCAGATGCAGCCGCCAGGTCGAGAACGAATAGCCGAACACCTGCCGCACCACGGTATTGGCCACCAACACTGCCACCATCACCGCGCTGGCCAGTACAAAGTCGTGCGTGCCCTCCAGGATCAGCATCGCCATGGTCATCGGTGCGCCCACGATCGCTGCCGCCAGTGCGGCCATACCCACCAGCGATGCACTGGTGGCATCCACCACCGCCGCGCCCAGCAACAGGTTCACACACACGGCGAACAGGCTGCCGACCAACGAGCCCATGAACAGGGACGCGAAGAACAGCCCGCCACGGAAGCCGAAACCCAGCGAAATGCCCGAGGCAATGCACTTGAGCACCAACAGGGTGGCCAGCACCTGCAAGGTGGTGCTGCTGGTCATATCCAGATGCAGGGCGCCATGGCCAGACGACAGCACCTGCGGCGAATACATCGCCAACGGAATCAGCAGCAACCCGCCGATGACCGGGCGGCCCCATAGCGGCAGATTGATGCGCCCCACGCCGCGTTCGATGCCGGCCACCAGGCGCATCACGGCAATGCCGATCAACGCACACACCAGCCCCAGCGCGACGTAGATCGCGTAGTCGCGTGGCTGCAACTGGTAGGCCACCGCCGCCGGCAACGAGTACGGCGCTGCGCCAAGCGCGCTGGCCATGAACGCGCCGGCCAAGGCCGCAGCCGCCACTGGCGCCAACGCCGACGGCGTGTAGGCGCCGATCACGATCTCGAACGCGTAGAACGCACCCGCCAGCGGTGCACCGAAGGCGCCGGCGATGGCGCCCGCCGCACCGGCGCCGACCAGCGTGCGCATATCCGCACGGCGCACCCGCAGGATGCGACCGAGCTGCGAACCGGCACCGGACCCCATCTGCGTATACGTCGCCTCCAACCCGACCGATGCGCCGAAGCCGTTGGACAGCAAGGTCTGCACCGCAACGATCAGGTTGTCGCGCATCGACATGCGCCCGCCGTGCAACGCATTGGCTTCCACCGCGTCCACCAGGGGCCGCTTGCGCCGTCGCGCCATCAACGCCACCAGACCTACCAGCAGCCCACCCAGCGGTAGCACCAGCAACTGCGTGGGAGTGATCGAGGTTGCCGTGCTGAGCCGCGCATCCGGCCCCAACCGGTACAGCCAGGCCTGCAACCCGTGCGCGATGCCGGCCTGCAATACCATCAATGCGGCGGCGACCAACCCGACCAGCGCAGCCAGACCGATAAACCACAGGTCGTTGGCACGCAACTGCCGACGCAACCAGTCGACGGGGCGACGCAGCTGCGCGGCAGTGGACGGCTGCGCAGGAAGGACATGGTGAGACGGTGGCTGCATGGCGCTAAGCGGGACTGGATCAGCACGCTGGAAGTGGCGACGTCGGCTGTGGAAGCTAGTGTGCATCAGCTCTGCTGACCTGATCCAATCCGCCAGCGACAGCGCCGCCGTCTGCGGCGTCCTGGATGCGTGACGGCCCTGCGCCGCACGCTGGATTGCTAGAGTCGGCGCTGGCAGCGCGTGGCGACGATCATGCCGACGCCCTGCAGCAGTGTTCGCCAGACAACAAGGAGCCTCGATGTTCAAGCTGCTGCTGGTCGTGATGGTGATCGAAGGCGTTCTGTCGATCAGCTGGAACCGCCTGTACTTCGGATGGGGACTGCCGGTGTTCCGGCGCCGGATTCCGGCAAGCCGTCAGGCGCTGGACTGTTTTTCACTGGCGCAGGTGGAACATGCGCTCGAGCAGTCGCGCTGGCCGGAGCTGAGATTCCATCCGTTATCCGAGCAGGTCTACGCGTTTCGCGAGACGTTTCTGGTCATCGTCGGCCCGGTGTACCCACCGATCATGCGCGGGCGCATCGCGGTCGACCGCAGACAGCGCGAAATCACGATCACCGGCGACTGCAGCTGGACCGTGGTGTATGCGGCGGTTGGAATCCTGGTTCCCGCAGCCATCGTCATGCCGGGCGTGACACTGATGTTCGTGGCCCTGCTCGGGGTGGCGTATCTGCTCCAACGCAGACGTTTCATCGGTGTCGAAACCGCCGTACGGACGCTGCTGCAGAACACCACCAGTGCGCTCATCCCACGCGCACCCGACGCGTCCAGGCGCGCATCGCGGCAATGACAGCTGCCGCGCGCAGCGCCTTGCCGTGCATCACTCCACCGGGCACAGCGGCGTTTCGTCGGGCCGTAGCGTGAGCACACGCACGCCGCTGCGGGTCACCGCCACCGTGTGCTCGAACTGCGCCGACAACTTGCCATCGCGGGTGTATACCGGCCACTGATCAGGCTGCGAACGGATCGCCGCACGGCCCTGATTGATCATCGGTTCAATGGTGAACACCATGCCTTCCTGCAGCGCCAGGCCGGTGCCTGCATGGCCGTAATGCAGGATCTGCGGATCTTCATGCATCTCACGGCCGATCCCGTGGCCGCAGTACTCCTTGACCACACTGTAGCCGTGGTCGCGCGCATGCCGCGCAATCGCATGCCCGATATCGCCCAGCCGCGCACCCGGCCGTACTGCGGCAATGCCTTTCCACATTGCCTGATACGCGGTCTGCACCAGCCGTCGCGCCGGGTAGGTCACCTCGCCCACCAGATACGTCGTGCTGGAGTCGGCGATAAAGCCATTCTTTTCCAGCGTGATATCCAGATTGACGATCTGCCCGCTGCGCAACACATCGTCCGCCGACGGCACACCGTGGCAGACCACATCGTCGATCGAGGCATTGAGCACGAACTCGAACCCGTATTGCCCCTTGCTCGCGGGCCGTGCGGCGAGCTCATCGACAATCATGCGTTCGACAAAGGCATTGAGCTCCAGCGTACTGCGCCCTTCCAGCGGCAGCCGATCCAGCGCATGGAACACCTGCGCAAGAAGCCGCCCGGAGACCGCCATCAATGCGATCTCATCCGGGCGCTTGATCATGCGCGCCCTGGTTTTGCGGTGTGCGGTTTCAAGGCTTGCGGCCTCACCCCCGCCGCTCGCAGCTCCTGCGCCACGATGTCCTGGAACGAGGAGTCCGGATGCATCTCGCACAACATGCCCACCTTGATCCAGAAGTTGGCCTGCGCATTGATCGACCGGCTGGTGACGGTACAGGCGCGCCGCAGTTGATCGTGCAGGTCGTCATCGATATTGACGATGCCCATGGTGGCTCCTGGCGTGTTGCGGGATATACACATCGTATACGAACCGTATATTCGACGACAAGCGGCCGGTAGCACACGCAGGCGGTGCAGCTTGCTGGCGCCGCTCCGGCCACCCACTGCCCGCTGGCAGATTGGTCGATGTGCGCACTGCTGGCTGTTTCAGGCTTGCAGCCGTCGGTGCCTCAATCGTTGCAACCGCGCCAGCCATCGCCCGCACCTGCGCACGGCGCCTTGGCGCGACGCACAACGCCGACTCAGGACTTGGCGAGCGGACAGCCAGCCGCAATCTCCCGCATGCTCATTGCAACGCCATCCTTGGGTTGCGTCACCGCGACGGTTTCCACTGGCACCGACTCGCCCCATTCGCGCAAGGCATCGAAGACGCCGCGCAGCCCTTCACCCAATGGCGTGAGTTCATAGACCACGCGCGGCGGCATCTGCGCATACGCGGTGCGCACCACCAGACCGGAAGCCTCAAACTGCCGCAGGCGGCTGGTCAACGTATGGGCGCTGATGCCCTGCAACGCCTGCCGAAGTTCGCTGAACCGGCGCGGCCCCGCAAGCAGCTCGCGCACGATCAGCGACGCCCATGGCCCCTCCAGCAGCTGGAAAAAACGCGCGACACCACAACACGGAGCGTTTGACGTTTCCATTGGCTAGCTGATCCTGGCAGTGAACGGCCGGTGGCCGCATCGAACGTGGTGGTGCTGGCGCATTGATTTTCCACTGAGGCGATTTGGAGAATACCGACAACACGACTGTGCTCACCGCCAGGTGGGCGCGGCCGGTGCCCGGTGCGGCATGTACCACGCGTACACGCCGGTTCCGCCACGCCGCCCACAGCCACCGGACGACTGCGCGCGACGCTTTGTTAGCCGCTCTCAGTGCATATGCCGGTCATGCGATTGCGCATCGGGCGCCGATGCGCCCATCGGACGAACGTCGAAATGCACCTCGACGCGCGGCGCATGCTCGAACACCAGCGTGGCCACCACCGGCTTGCCTTGTTCGAATGGCGCAGCCGGCGCGATGAACATCAAATGCGTCCCGCCGGTCCCCAGCACCACGTCCTTGCCCGGCGGCAAGACCAGCCCCTGCTCGAGATGGCGCATCTTCATGACGCCAGCATCCATCGTCATCTCATGGATTTCGACCTGTGCGCTGGCCGGCGATTCCACCGCCACCAGACGATCCGGCGTTGCCGCCTGGTTGCGCAAGGTGAGGTAGCCGCCCGCCACCGGCGCGCCCGGCGGCGTTGCGCGCGACCACGCCCCGCTCGCCACCACCACAGGAGCAGCAGCCGGCGCCACGGTCGAAACAGAGGCCGCGGCCGCCGGCGCCGGGTTGGCCTCGGGCGCAGGCGTGCGCTCGCAAGCCACCATCGACAAGGCAGACAACGCACTCACCAGCAGCAGATGCAATTTCATGTCGTTCTCCTTGGGTCGAGCCGTGCGGGCGCCACGGCGCCGTGCATAGCGGTCATCGACGTTGATCATCGGGAAGCCGGCAGCGCGCTCTGAGGTCAGTCAGAGCACCTGCCGGATATCGTGCACAACCGAGTCCACCGTCTGCTCGTGGGCCAGGCCCACGCGCAGCTGTCCATCGCGATCGAAGAGAAAACTGCGCGTGGAGTGATCGATGGTGTACGTCGGCCCCATCGGCACCTTCGCATAGCTCACTTTCAAATTGCCCGCCGCCACCCGGATATCGCCTTCGCTACCGGTCAAGCCGATAAAGTCCGGATCGAACGCCTTCACGTAGGTCCTGAGCACGTTGGGTGTATCGCGTTGCGGGTCCAGCGTGGCGAACGCGAACTGTACCTTGGCGGCATCCGCACCCAGCTTGCGCTTGACCTGCGCCGCACGCGCCAGCGTCGTCGGGCACACATCCGGGCAATGGGTGAAACCGAAGAACAGCACCAGGGCCTTGCCACGGAAACTGCGTAACGGCCGCGGCGCGCCTTCGGTGTCGTAGAGGTAAAAATCCATTCCGCGCGCCATCGGGCTGAGGTCTGCGCCATCGGGAGCGAACCCGCTGCCCCGTTGCCCACAGCCCGCCAGCACGCAGACCAGGCACCCCAGCATCACCTGCGACAGTCCTCGCTTCCACACCGATCGCAGCGTTTGCATGCGGACTCCCATCCTTCCGCGCGGAGTGGCATTGCGCATGCCGTTCACCGCTGATCCTGCAGTTGTACGCCAACTGCCTGATCGCAGCTGTCCAGGTTCGATGCGTCATCGCTCGAAACGGCTCGACACCGGTATTGCGGTTCGCCCGCCGCAAGCCTGCGCATCTGCGCGGGGGTCATCAGCGCCAGTGTCGGCACCAGCGTCACAAGGGCAAGGCAAGGCGTCGCCGCCGCGCGGGGCGGCAAGGCTAAGTACGTCATCTACACGCTCCAGAACATCTAACGTCACACCCGCTGACGGATGCGGCTCCACACACGATGTTTCAGGCCAATCGCGGTGGACCGCGTGGCGCGTGTGCCCACCAGCGTGCCGCGATGGGAGACGCAACGGCAAGGCGCTCGACCGCAAGCCGGCTCCGACTCAGCGCCCGGAGCAGGCAGGCCATCAGCAGCCAGGGCAGCAGCCGCGCGGCGAGCAGGCAGTAATCGCAGGCGAACCCATCGCCACCATCGGCATGGCGCAGGTCCTGCCTGTCGCCCAGCCATCGCTCGGCTGTCGCGGCCTGCACGTCTGCCGAGAGCTGCGCCGCGTGTGCCTTGTCACCCACGGCATCGAGCGCCTCGCCAGCTTGCCAGGGACGGCTATGGCAAAGCGGCCCCTCCAGGAAGCCGGAGGCGTTCTCGAGCGTGCGGCTTACCAACGGCGCGATCAGCAACAGCAGCAGCGCCAGGCAAGCCAGGCGCTGCATCATGCTGAACAAGGGCGAGGAAGGTAAGCGCATCGGCAAAGTGTAATGAAAAAACGCCACGCCACCTGCGACGCTTCGTCGCAGCCGGACACCCGGGTTCGCGCGGTGATGCGCTGCATGTAGTGCGCACCGCATCCGGGCCAGGCGCAGCCCGCGCAGCAATCGGCCTGCACCATCAGTACCTGTCGCCAGATGCCCGCCGCTGGCTCACTGACCCTGCAGGTACTCGCGCGTGGATCGCACCGCCGCATAGCCAAACTCAAACGCGGCCATCATTGCCGCGTGCACGTGGGCCGCCGGCACCTTGGTGCCATCGAAGTGCAGATCCATCGTGGCGCAGGCATCGTGCAGCACCGTCACCGTATAGCCCAGGTCGGCGGCAGCGCGCACGCAGGCATCCACGCACATGTGGCTCATCGCACCGACAATCACCACGTCCGTCACGCCGTGCTGCTGCAGCTGCTGCGCAAGCGGCGTCTCGCGAAAGGCGTTGACGTGCCGCTTGACGATGACCGCTTCGCCGTCCTGTGGCGCAACCGCATCATGGAGCTGCGCGCCTTGCGAACCGACCGCCAGGAACGGGGCATCCGCAGCCGCCTCGTGACGCACATGCAGTACCGCAACGCCCGTGTCGCGCGCATTGGCGATCACCGCCAATGCATTCGCTGCGGCGGCCTCGATGCCGCTCAACGGCAGCTTGCCGCCGGGGAAATAGTCGTTCTGCAGATCGATGACGATGACCGCCTTGCGCATGGTGCTTCTCGTGTTGAATGCCATGCATCAGCATGCGCCGGCACTGTCGTCACGACGAGTGGCGCCGCCGACATCACCGGTCCTGCAGCGACATTCCACCACCGCCAGGCGTGTTGGCCGCGTCCCGGAGAAGAAGATGACCGGCAAGTTCAGGTCACCCCGGCACGGCTTGCACCCGCAAAGCGCTGCCGATAGTCGCTGGGCGACAGCCCAAGAATGCGCTTGAATACCTTGCGAAATGCCGCCGCATCCTGGTAGCCGACCTCCCAGGCAATCGCGTCGATGGTCATGGCATCGGCTTCCAGCAACGCACGCGCCCGGCCGACACGAAGCCGCTGGCCATACTCGGTGCTGGTCATGCCGGTGGCCTTCTGGAAGCGACGCAAAAAGGTGCGCGTCTCCAACCCCGCCAGTGCCGCCAGACTGCTCAGCGCCACCTGCTGCGCACCGGTCTCCTGCAGCCAGTGCTGTACCCGCAGGATGGCCGCATCGCCATGCGTCAATCGCGGCGAAAACACGCTGTAGTAACGCTGCTGCCGGCCCGGCGGGTCGACCAGCAGCACCCGCGCGGTTTCCAGCATGATCGCCGGCCCCAGCAGGCAGTCCACCAGCCGCAGGCCCAGATCGGTCCACGACATCACGCCACCGGCGGACATGACATCGCCCTCGTCGATCAGCATCTGGTCCGAGTCCACCTGGATCGCCGGAAAGCGCTGCTGCAGCGCCGCTGCATGCAGCCAGTGGGTGGTCATGCGACGTCCGTCCATGATGCCGGTGCCGGCCAGCAGAAACGCCCCCGCGCATACCGAGCACAGCATCGCGCCCTGCGCATGCTGTACGCGCAGCCAATCGATCAGGCTGGCGTTGCGCTCGTGGGCCGGCGCATCGCCCAGGCTGGGCGGCAGGATCAACGCACACAGGCGCGCACCGGCATGCGTATCGCTCTCGAACACACGCGACGGCACGGCGGTGGGCGTTGCCTGCCGCCAATGCGTGACCCGGATCGCCGCGCCCTCCGCTGCACCGCTGGCGTCCGCGAGCCGGTTGGCCACCGCAAACAGATCGGTCAGGCCAAGCACGGCCGCCTGCTGCGCATCGGCATACAGCACCACGCCCACCTCGATCCCCTGCCTGGACGTCATCTCGTTCTCCACGCCGATCTGCATTCAGCGCCATGCCATTAGTGCAGTTGAAGTAACCGAAGCACGCCGCCCATGCTCCTGCGCCTCAGCTTCCCCCTTACCTCCACAGGAGTATGCCAATGACTTACATCATCCATGGTGCCACCGGCGCACAAGGCGCCCCGCTGCTCAACGTGCTGTTGCAGGCCGGCAAGCACGCCGTGGCCGCAGTCCGCAACGCCGATGGAGCCACCGGCCCTTCGGTGCAGATCGATAACGGCTCGGTCCAGTCGTTGGTCGACGCCTATCGCGGCGCGCATGGCGTCTTCGTGCACCTGCCTCAGGCGCCCGAAGACCTGCGCGTGGCCTACGCCACCAACATCGTCCAGGCCATCGATGCCGCAAGACCAGCGCGCGTGCTGATTTCCACCAGCGGCAGCATCGTCGACGACCCGGGCAACCCGCTGCAGGCAGCGCCCGATTCGGCCATCGCCTTGCTGATCGATGGCGTGCAGCGCAGTGGCGTTTCCAGCGCCGTCATCGCTCCGCGTCTGTATCTGGAAAACCTGCTGTTGCCCATGGTCATCGGCGGCGTGCACGGCGATGGCGTCCTCGGTTACCCGGTCCGGGAAGATTTCCCGGTGTCCTGGAGCTCGCACCTGGACATCGCCGACGTCGCTGCGCAGCTGTTCGATCGACCGGCCATCACCGGCGTGGTCGGCGTCGGCCAGTTACCGGGCCTGCTGGGCGCAGACCTCGCCGCTGCAATGACCAACCACTTCAAGCGCGGTGTCCAGTTTCAGCGCGTGCAACCCGAAGCCTTCGGCAAGCAACTGCAACCCTTGCTCGGCCCCGCCGCCATGGCCGTCGCCGGGTTCTACCAGGCCCTTTGGCAAACCCCTGCCAATACCATCCACTTCGCCACCAGCGCCCAGCAATTGCTCGGCAGCACACCGCGCAGCGTTGAGCAGTGGCTGAAGGATCTGGCCATCAGCGGATCCGGCGCTGCGGCGCCAATCCTTGGGTGATCTCCCGCTCATCGGTCGCAACGTAACTGACCTCATCCCTATGACGTGGCCCCGCCAGAACCAGAACCTTCGGCGACACTCAGGCCCAAGGAGGCCCGTCGACGCTGGCGTCCTAGTTCGCGCGCCACCAGGCCACCCGAACGTTCGAGTCCGCCAAACCGGATCGTCAGGTCGGTGCCTTCCTGGGCCGGGTCGATCAGATGGTCGTTGAAGGAGAGCGTGTAGTGGAGGTCGGGATGCGCTGCGCCGATACCAAGCAGGATCGGCAACATGACGTGGCGGCTGAACGATGACGGCATGTCGTTATCGCCCTGCACTAACGCGTGCACAACTAGTGGGCAATGGGCGAAAACGCTGGGTGGCTCACGGCCCTGGCAACGATGACCGCCATGGCCATGCACTGACGGCGGCAACATCGCCAACACGCAGCCAACTTCCAGGCAACCTCAAGTCAACAACTACAGATCGCTGAGCCGGTTGTAGAGCATCACGCTATCCAGGCGCGTGGTTCTTGCCACCATGCGCAGCGATGAACAACGCGACAGCCGACCTGCAATAGGACTCGATTTCCTTGCTGTCCTCCGCTCTCGGCGCATCGAAGCGCGCGATGATCAGCAGGTCAGCTCCTTTGAAAAGCGCCGCAAACAAGCGCGCGGACCCGTGAGGATCGGGCACGTCCAGCATTTCCCGCTCATGCAACCGACGTAACAACGCCTCGATTTGGGCAATGACATAGGCGGGGCCGCCCTCGTAGTGAAGCCTGCTCAAGGATGTCTGGTTTGTCTTGTCGGCCATGACCATGGCTTCAACGCTGCGGACATCCGGGCTCAACAGGGTGCGCAGCAGCGATGATCCAACGGCCATCAGTTGATCTTCAACCGAGCCGTCGACGCTTTCAGAGAACATCTGCGGAGCAAATTGATGGCAGCGGTCCGCGATGGCCGCGCTGAACAGCGCCTCCTTGCTCTCGAAGTGCCGGTAGATGCTGAGCTTGGAGATCTTCGCCCGCTGGGCGACCTTGTCCAATGTGGTCGCCTGGAAGCCCAGTTCCACAAAAAGCGCATAGGCGGCGTCGACGATCGTTTGACCAAGCGCCTCATTGGTTGGCCGGCCGCGCCGGCTTCGGCTGTTTTGGGCCATTGTAATTTGAGTCCTTGACAGTATCCTAATTCTGTATTTAGGATACTCATCAGTACCAAAAAGCGCAAGCCGCGGGCTCAACAGGTCCTTGCTGCGGCGCCTCGCCACGCACGTGCCTCTCTCCTTCAACTCGGTACCTAATCCTATGGATGACGTCATCATCATCGGCGGCAGCTTTGCAGGTCTTGCCGCCGCCCTGCAGCTCGGCCGTGCCCGCCGCAAGGTCACTGTCCTGGACACCGGCCGGCCGCGTAACCGCTTTGCCGGACATTCGCATGGCGTGCTCGGCCACGATCACAAGCCACCGCTGCACATCCTGGCCGAGGCGCGGCAGCAACTGACGCGCTATCCGACCATCAGGCTGATCAATGCGCGGGCCGAGCGTGTGTCAGGTGCAATCGACGATTTCTGCGTTGTCACCGACGATCACGAACGCCTGAAGGCACGTCGCCTGATCCTGAGCTATGGCGTTGTCGACCAGATGCCGGCGGTGCCGGGCTATACCGAAAACTGGGGGACATCCATCGTGCCCTGCCCCTATTGCGATGGCTTCGAAGTCGCCTCGCAGCACTGGGGCCTGGTCTGGTCCGGCCCGCAGTCGATGAACCAGGTCCGGTTGTTCCGCGATTGGACTGACAGGCTGACGGTCTTTGCCGATGGCCATGCCATTGCACCCGATCTACGCGCCGATCTGGCAAGCCGCAACGTGCCCGTAGCCGATGGCCGGATGACCGGGATTGCCCGTCACGGGGACCACGGTGCCACCATCAGCCTCGATGACGGCTCCGACGTTGCGGTCGACATCCTGTTCGCGCATCCGCGCACCACGCCATCGGCAAGCCTGCATGAATCGCTGGGCCTGGCCACGGTCAACACGCCAACCGGCATAGCCCTCAAGGTCGACGAGCGCCGCGAAACCAGCATGCCCGGCATCTACGCCGCAGGCGACCTCGCCAACCCCGGAATAGCCTCGGTCACCACCGCATCATGGCAAGGCGCGACGGCGGCTATCTCCGCCCAGCAATCGATGCTCGTTTAAGCCACGTCGACTAACTTCGAGCACATCACGACACGCAGTGCCGGAGATTCTCGAAATTAGCGCAGCCGACTCCCGCGCTTCCCGTTGACAGGCGCCAAGAGCCGGAGCGAGTATGCGTGCGTCGCCGCATATTCGGCGACCGGGATTGGTCTCCCGATTACTCAGGCGCACCAGCGCCCATCGATCGATGCAAGGCGCTTTTTTGTTGCCCAGCATCGCGCGGGGTGCGTGCTTGCCATCTTTATGGCGGGCGGTACGCGGGGGGCTTCGGCCCCGCCGGTCCCTGAGTCCGGTAGACCAACCCGTGCCGTCCGCCACCCCGCTTGGTCTCGGGTTGGTGGGCTCCAATTTACTCAGGAGTCCTGCATGTTTTACGACACCCAAGAAGCGCCCGCACTTGCGGCGCGCGAGATCACCCACCATGTCGGCCTGATCGCCACTACCTTGGAATCCAGCCATGCCGCATGGCTGAGCCTGATGGCGCACCTCGCAAGTGCACGCAAAGCCATCCACACCTTCACGTTTGCCGACGGTGATGCAGCAATCGTTGCCGTCGATGCCTTGTTTGCGCAGGTGCGGCGATGAGCACGCGCAAACAGTTCCGCGTTTGCACAGGCGTCTCCCTCAGCTTCGAGATCATGCAGGGCTATGTGCTGGCCATGCTGTATTCCCACGCGCAGCCTGATCTGCCTCCGGTCCTGATCGCCTGCGAAGCCACTGGCTTTGATGACGTCTTGCCAGGCGGCGATGCGCAGAGCGTGGTGTTGGGCCGGCTGCATGTATGCATGCATGAGGACCCGGCCGTTGATGTCCTCACTTGGTTGCGCAGGCAAGCGCACCGTAACGGAGCGCAACGATGATTGCGGCGCATGCAATCGCTTATCCAGAAAACGCGGACTGCGCGATCAGCGATGAAGAAGACGTTTCTCGATAGTTTGGCGAGGCAACAAAAAAGGCACTTGGACACGAGTCCAAGTGCCTGCTTTTTATTGGCCCACCAGCACACGAATAACCAATGCATCCACTTGTTTTTACTGGACTTTCCTTGAACAAACTAGAACATCGACTCACTTTTTGACTCACTTTTAAGTCGACGTGAATCGGACATCATTGGACGACCTCAGACAGTTTGAGGGCAAAGCTGCCTACGACCAAGCACGCCAGTGCCGCTCGTGTCTACTCTGCAAGCTCTACGGAAACAGCACCCGCCTCCCAAGCCCGAGCATCTAGGCTCTTGGCCGACTCTCACGCGCGCACCGATGGGATTGATCACCAAGACCGATCCGCCGGGAGCGCCGGCCGACGCTGGACGGTTGACCTAGAGAATGGCGGCTTTCGGCCAGCTGCCATCGTTCGCCCCACGGGAGCAACTGTCAGGTCCAGACTCGCTGCCGTCGGCGGCTTCCCGTCTGCGAAGTCGGAGGTGTCCGTGACCGGACTCCCAGCAACCGGCACGCTGGTCAAGCGTTGTTGGCAAGGGAACGAGCCGCCTAATCCCCGGCCCGACGGCCACGCTGACACGCCGTGGGCGGCTAACATCGATCCTAGGAGTCGACTGAACATCACAAGACGGGGCGGGCAAATGAATCGGACAAAGGCATGGCGCAGCGCGCCGACGATCAGCAGCATGACCCGCCGGCCAATCCCGGCGTTCGACCGATGAGCGGCCCGTCACCCACCGCGGGCGGCCGGGCAACGGAAGCTGGCATGTCCTTTCAGGCGAGCGTTGCCGCTTGGTTCGCCGCCCATCTTGTTGCGGACATGCCGGTTGGCGAGAAGGTCGGCATGGCTGGTGACACACGCCTTGTCGAACTTCAGTGCGAGACCGCCGACCCCATGGATGACGTCGTTGCCCGTCTGGCCAACGGCGGCAAGATCTACGTTCAGTGCAAAACGCAGGCCGGGTTGGCAAGAACGCACGACAGCGCCCTCGGGCGCACGATTTCCCAGCTCGTCGGCCTGTATCTCGATGTCGCTCAGGCCGTGGGGACCGCGCAAATCGTCGCCGTGCTCGCAGTACAGGAATCGGCGCCGCGCTCGCTCGACAATCTGGAAGGGGCATGCCGTATGTTCGATGCCGGCGGGACATGGCCCGCCGTCTTGGCTCTGCTGTCGGCGGCGCAACGCGAAGCGCTGGCTTTGTTCGAGGACCACGTTCGCGCTGCGTGGGCGAAGCGGAAGCCCGTCGGGCCGAGCGACGACGACTTGGTGGCGATGGCGCGGCTATTCCGCATCGCGCGTTTTTCTGAGCCCGGAGAAGGGGCGGAATGGCGTCTCGCCAGTCATCTGCTGGGCGGACGGCTGTACGGCAGTGCTGACAAAGGCGAGCAGCCGATGCTCGCTCTACTCGACATCAGCCGACGTGCCATCAGGTCGGGCGCGCCGCAGGATCGCAACGGGCTGCTTCGCAGCCTCCGGTCCGCGGGCCACTTGGAAGTCGCCGCCCCTGGGTTCGACGAAGACATCGCGACCGTCCTCGCCTACTCAACGCATGAGCGGGAGCGGCTAAAGAAGCACACGGTGCTACCGCTCGACGGCATCGCGCCGCTTGAGCGGGACTGCCTGAAACCACTACTGGACGCTGCCAGGGATGGAGGCCTGCTGGTCACCGGCGAGCCTGGTGCCGGCAAAACAGGGGTCCTGCTGCGCTTGGCAGATCTGGCTGAGCAAGAGTCTGGCCCGGTATTGTTTCTTTCCGTCGAGCGGTTCTCAGGATTCACGCACCGACGCAACTTCCGGGACGAGCTCGGCATCGTCCACGACCTCCTGGACGTGCTGGCTGCATGGCCGGGCGACACACCGGGGCTACTCATCATTGACGCCCTGGACGCCTCGCGAGGCGGCCCGTCAGAGCAGGTGCTGGCGACCTTCATTGCCGATGCGGTGGCGAAAATCGGCGTGCGTTGGTCCATCGTCGCCTCGATCCGCAGTTTCGACCTCCGCAATGGGCGGCGATTCCGTGACCTGATGCGGGGCAGCCCGCCGGACCAGAGGTTCATGGAGAAGGAGTTGGCCGACGTACGGCATTTCCACGTCGCGCGCTTGTCTGCTCGCGAACTCGCTGCCATCGCTGCAGGATCGCCTGAACTGAAGGACCTTGAGTCGACCGCGCCGGATAAGGTCAAGGAGTTGCTGCGCAACATCTTCAACCTGTCGCTTGCCGCAGAACTGCTCGCCTCAGGGGTGGAGGCGGAAGCAATACGCCATCTCGCAACGCAGTCGGAGCTGATCTCGCGATATGAGGACGTGCGACTGACAGGACACCGGATGCAACGCGCCGCGAAGGCCGCCGTGACGCAGATGATCCAGCGGCGCCGGCTGATCGTGCCGTCCACTGCTATTGAGCATGATGCAGTAGACGATGTTCGCGCGTCCGGAGTATTGGTATCCGCCGGGCGCGATCACGTTGCCTTCGCGCACCACGTTCTGTTCGACCATATCGCCGGCCGGTTCTATCTGGACGCGAGCGACCCCGAGGCGTTGCGCGGACAGCTGCCGAGCGACGCAGCCATGGGGCTGTTGCTTGGTCCGGCGCTGCGCTTCGCGCTTGAGCGACTATGGAAGGAAGGTGGCGCCAGCCATGGCAGCACCTGGCTGTTTCTGCTGAACCTCGCTTCTGAAGACAAAGCTGACCCCGTGCTCCTCAGTACGGCACTGCGGACCGCTGCCGAACAGGTAGTGGTGCCATCGGACATCGACGGGCTGCTCTTGGCGCTGAAGGCCTCTGAGCATGCAACGGCGCGCGGCAAACTGCTTGGACAGCTCTCGCGGTTTGTGGGAATGACAACTGGTCAGGTTCCACCGGACGAGGCAGCGGCGCCGGCCGCGCTAGCCTGGATGCGCGTGGCGAGATTCGCCGCGTCGTCGACAGATCCGCAAGCCGTTGATGCCGCGCGCATGTTGCTCATGGCGTACTTCGACCGGATCGAGCTAAACGATGCGTCGGTTCTCGCGGAGTTCGGTGAGGCCGCGCGGACGCTGCTCAGCGCCGCATGGTCAACCTACGTGACACATCCCGCGATGGCGTCTGCAGCCATTCGCTTCGTGACGCGCTCGTACGGGGCCGATTGCGCGGCGTCGCGCGCCTTGCTTGAGCGAATTCTGGAAGACCGGTTTGAACAGCACGCGTCAAACGAGGCCCCGTGGCTCGCCGATGGCGTGCGCAGCATCTATCCCCACGACCCAGACTTTGTGGTTCACATTTATGGCGCTCTGTTCGAGCGGGACGTAACGGACCAGAGCAAGACATGGATGGGTGGAACCGCGAGTCGCATCCTCCCACTGACGTCCACCCATCGCCAGAACTACCAACACGCCCGCTGGCAGCTTGGCCAGTCGCTGCCGCCGTTCCTGAACGACCATCCAGCCGCAGCAACCCGCGCGGTCATCAGTGCAGTGCGGGGGCTGAACCTGGAGCGCCGCAGCGGACACGACCAGACGCCGCCGGCGGTCACCGACGTTGACGTTGATGGTCGGCTCGTCAAGGTCGTCGACGACTACCTGACGCTGCAGGACTGGCGTGCGAGGAAGTCGTACGACTCCGAAGTTCTCACCAGCTTTGTCAGCTTCCTCAAGGATTGCTCCGACGCGGCATTCCGCACGGTCGTCGAGGTGGCCCTGCAGGAAGCCACCAACGCGGCGGTCTGGTCGCGGATATTAGGCACCGCCGCCGATCGTGGGCCGGTCGCAGACAACCTCCTCGCACCGCTCGTCCTGCAGCCCCGGTTTCTCGAGATGTCGGGCGTGACGCGAGACGCCATCATGTTCTTGGTCGCCGTCTACCCCAGGCTGGCGCAGGAACAACGCCGAGCGCTGGAGGAGTATTTCCTGCAGGACCGCTTCCTTGATGACGAGCGCCAAGCTCGTCTGCTGAGCCGATTGCTTTCGGACGTGCCCGCCGAACAACTGGCAACGGAGGCCATGCGGGCGCAGCGCGCAACGTTTGACATGGCTGGTCGTCTGATGGGGAACCGGCCCGCGATGGAGATGTCGTTTGGTTGGGCACCGGCTGACGATATTGTCGACAACATGCTGCAGCATAGCGGCGCGAATCTGGAGCAAAGTCCAGACCGAGAAATCCGAGCCGCAAGCCGGCTGGTCGAGGACGCTGTAAAGAGGTTGCCGGAGGACGCTGATGCATCGACTCTCGTCATCCTTTGGGAACATACAGCCAGCCTATCTCGGTTGCTTGATGCGGCAACTACGCCGCCCCCTCACCCTCAGCTGGCTCATTCGAGTTGGGGAGCGCTGGGCAACGCTGTTGAGAAGCTTGCCGCCAGCAAAGCCTATGAACCTGGCACCAGCGGCTTGCCGGAACTGAACGAACTAATTGACCTGATTGATCGTTTGTCTGCGAGCCCATACCCGGAGTCTGCCAAAGACACGTCAATGGGCATGGGCTGGGGAAATTGGGATGTGCGCGTGTACGCAGCAGAGAGCATCACGTCACTCGCGCCTCGATTCGCTTTGGACTGCCCAGAGTTGCTAGACAGGATGGAGCGCTGCCTCGATGACCCGGCGCCCACAGTCAGACACCAGGTATCAGGCCACCTGAACGTGCTTTGGGATGTGGCACCTGACCGCATGTGGCACTTGGTCGATAAGGTCGTGGAGCACGAAACCCATCGAGCTGCCCTGGCGTTTTTTGTGTCTGGCCCTTTGTGGCCCATGGCTCGCAAATATCCGGACCGCACCGCGCAGATTCTTTTGCGGTTGCTGAGCAAGAACTGGCCAACGATCGAGGCTGGCACTCCCGAAGGGCGCGATGAGTTCGCCGACGCTGCGGCGGACCTGATCGCGTTCCTGTACGTGGCCCATGACAGTGACGTCGCTTGGCAATGGATCGAGCGCTGGGTGACGGATCTGCCGCGGGGCGCAATGTTCCTCACGGCGATGTTGCACGGTCTGCGGGAGGTATTCTTCTTCACCTACAGACCAGCGCCAAGCGCAGAGGATCTGCAGATGGTGCAGCGGCTTCAGCGACTGATCCACGCTGCAGCCAAGTCTGCGGCTGCCGGCCACGATGCAGCGCGGCCGCACCTTCTCATCGCCTCCACGGGCGAGGCCGAACGCTGGCGGCTCCTGTTTGATGCTGCAGATAAGGTGCTCGACCAGATATGCAATCAACTCTACTTTGGGGCTGGTGCGTTCGATCCTGGAAACCGGGGCGAGAAGGAACAACCCGGTCTTCCCAGCCCCGAGTCCAAGAAGCGATTCATCGCCGACTACGCGCCCATCCTCGACATCCTCGATCGCTATTCCCAAGCCTGCACTACCTACAACCTGGTTGGCCTGTACGGCTTCCTTGCAGAAGGAGATCCGCGCGCGATCTTCGATCGCGTGGCAACGCTGCTGCTCGGTGCCGGCGCCCAGGATGGGTATCACTACGAATACCTGGGATCCGAGAGCTTGGTCAAACTGGTCAGACGCTACCTGGCCGACTACCGCGGCATCTTTGATGACCCGCAGAGGCGCGCCAAACTGATCGAGATATTGGAGCTGTTCTCCGAGGCTGGCTGGCCCGAGGCACTTCGCCTGATGTTCGAGCTTCCGGACGTGTTGCGATGAGCGGCACTGACCAGTCAGCCTTCCGGCGAGCCTGGCGCGAGTCCGTAGATCGTTTTCGCGCGGAAGAGCCGATTCTTCGAAGCTCCTATGCAGGAGAACTCAGCACTGGCCAAGTGACGATCGAAGAACTGCTAGAGCGTCCAACGCGCCGGTTTCTGATAGACGGCCTTTTGAAGGCGCTGGACTGGAATCCAGACATTCCGGACCAGATCGTTGAAGAGGTGCGCAGCCGCGAGAAGGATAGCGGGCAACCGCTCTTCTTCGACTACCTCGGCCGGGCGTATGACAGATCACCTGCCATGCTGGTGGAAGCAAAGCGCTTTGACGCCGATCTTCCTCGACGCCCCAGAGGCGAAGTTCCGCCGAGCCACGAGATGGGACGCCTCATCTGCGAAGGGCTGAACCTGCTGAAGACCGGCAGGAACGAGCTTGAGATCCTTTCATCCTGGAAAGGCTGGCTGACTGACGTGATTGGTTATGTCAGGTCGCTTTCAGAGAGCGAGCAGAAGGGGCTCGCGCGTGTCGTCATCACGGCCGGACAGTGGCTCATTGTCTTCAAACGGCCGTATTCGAGCTTTGTCGCCGACGCGGTTCTGGACCCGGATGACGTCGTCTGCTTCAGTTCATTCGAAGAAATGGAGACTAGGTCGAACGAAATCTTCGACCTGCTAAACCGTGCGCGTCTCATCGATACCCTGCCACTGACGATGGATATCGGCGAGGCGCTTGCGGTGATCCAGCCAGGCGACATCCAGGCCATGTTCCGTGGTGTCGTCGTATCAACGCAGCGAGTGGGACCAAAACGCGCCAGCTACCCGCACAGAACGGTGATTCCTGCCATCACATTTTTAGTTGGCAACCGGGAATTTGCGGTCACCCGATACGGCGGTGAGCCCGTGGTGGAGCCCATCACTATCAACGGATTAGGTGACTTTCTCCAACGGCTCGCGACCGAGGGCGGTGCTTTCGAAGCCGCAGTGTTACGGGATTTCGGTCGCGAGGATCTCCGTCCCTCTCCTGTGACTCTTTTTCCACTGACAGCCAGAGCGTTTGTGGAGTCGGCGCATCCGCCGCTCATCGCGTCAACTGCGGCCCGGGCGGCCGCCAATCAACCCAAGCGGCCAACACTGGTGATGGAAATCGATGAATCTGGGGGAGCGGCCGACTTCCTTGCGATCACGGGGGACGTGTGGTTCTACAAGGCCCCAGCGCCGTTTACCGGCGATTGCCAGTTCCATAACTACCCAGCAGCAAGGAAAGCAGGCTTTGCTAGTCAAATTGCAAGCATGGGCGAACGGCCCGATTCCTACACAGCGTCAGGAGATCTTCACCACTGCGAGCACCAGATGCTACTGTCTCAGCGCAGGCAAGAGGGCCGTTGTCAGCTAAAAACGTTGGAGACTCACCTGTGCTGCCGGGCCTGCGTCTTTCACAACGTCTGCTGGAAGCCGGAAGAGTTGCCGCGGCTGCCCTGCGAGTAACTTTCCGCGAATCCGTAGGTTTCCGGTTGCCGAGACATTGTGGCGATGACCGTGAGTTCGCATTCGGACAGCGACTGACACCTTACGCTGCACAGCTGTCTTTCAGATTGGCGGAGCGAACGGCAGCAACGGGTCGCTTTCTGACGGTCGGGCCGCTGCCGGCTTCTGGCAATTTGGTAACCCACGATGGTCAATACCAACGCCGATCCCGGTCAGCTCCGCTGGCAATCGCTGGTCAGTTGGCTGGCAATATGCAACTGGTGTTGCCGTGTTGCTATCATGTTGGACCTGCTGCCTTAAACGCTTACTTCATGAGCCCAGAGTAGGCGCGCCAAGACGAAGTGCTTTCCAGTCGAGCATCTTTCCGGTGTTTTCGGACCTAGCCACTAGACTAGCCCGAAGGGGTCAGGTTCACTTCTGGAAACTACTCATCCTCAAACGTGCGCAACATCCATCGTGGATGCGCGTGGTGGGCCCACCAGGATTCGAACCTGGAACCAAAGGATTATGAGTCCTCTGCTCTAACCGTTGAGCTATAGGCCCTGCTGCACAGCGCTCGCTGGTGCCGCATGGATACGTCGGGCCCGCAGGAGTGAAGCAAGTTTACCTGTCTGTCAGCGAGCTTGTCTGCTGCATGTCAGGCACACCAACCACGCCTCACGCATCGGCAGTCTGTCGTTGCCTGTCGATCAGCTGGCGGCCCGCACGGAAGCCCTGCGCGATGGCGTCCTGATAGGTCTCCCAGGTCTGGTGCTGGTCGCTGATGCGCGGCAGCCGCGTGCTGCCGTTGTTGGCATAGACATCGACCCATAGCGTCCACCTGGCGGTCGGTGACGCCTGCTCGGCGCGTACGCGGATCTCGTGATCGCGGTAGGTGGTGGTCTCGAAGCGGCTTTGCCTGCTCATTGGACGGTCTCGTTTCCATTCGGGCCCCAACGTAGAAGTGCCGGTTGGAACATCAGGTGAGATTGAAGGAAACATCCACTTAATAGTGCGGTGCGGTCCGGTTTCGTCGCCGCAACGTGAAGCTGCGTAGCCTGGCCTGCGCTGTTCCCGGCAGCGCATGCGGCAGGCGTCGCCCTACCGGGCCCCACAACGCAACAGCCCCGCATGTGCGGGGCTGTTGTGTGATCAGCTGAGCATGGCGACCGACAAATCAGTCAATGTCCAGGAACGAACGCAGCTGCTCCGAACGGCTCGGGTGACGCAGCTTGCGCAACGCCTTGGCCTCTATCTGACGAATCCGCTCGCGGGTGACGTCGAACTGCTTGCCCACTTCTTCCAGCGTGTGATCGGTATTCATGTCGATACCGAAGCGCATCCGCAGCACCTTGGCCTCGCGCGGGGTCAGCCCGGCCAGCACATCACGCACCGTCTCGGAGAGATTGATGTTGGTGGTGTTGTCGATCGGGGACTCCACGTTGGTGTCCTCGATGAAGTCGCCCAGATGCGAATCCTCGTCGTCGCCGATCGGGGTTTCCATCGAGATCGGCTCCTTGGCGATCTTCATCACCTTGCGGATCTTGTCCTCGGGCATGTCCATTTCCTTGGCCAGCTCCTCCGGCGTGGCCTCGCGGCCGAACTGCTGGAGCATCTGGCGGGAAATGCGGTTCAACTTGTTGATCGTTTCGATCATGTGCACCGGAATACGGATGGTGCGCGCCTGATCGGCGATCGAACGGGTGATGGCCTGGCGGATCCACCACGTTGCATACGTCGAGAACTTGTAACCACGACGGTATTCGAACTTGTCCACGGCCTTCATCAGGCCGATGTTGCCTTCCTGGATCAGGTCGAGGAACTGCAGGCCGCGGTTGGTGTACTTCTTGGCGATGGAGATGACCAGGCGCAGGTTGGCCTCGACCATTTCCTTCTTGGCCTTGCGTGCCTTGGCTTCGCCATAGGCCATCGCGCGGCTGATTTCCTTGATCTCGCCCAGGGTCAGGTAGTTGGCCTTTTCCATCTCGATCGAGCCTTGCTGCTCGGAGACGATCTGGTCCTTGACGTCGCGCAGCGCCGACGACCACTTCTGCTTGCGCTTGAGTGCGTCTTCCACCCATTCCAGGTTGGTCTGGTTGCCTTCCCAGGAGCGGATGAAATCCTTGCGCGGCATGCGTGCCACGGTGGTGGCCAGGTGCAGCACCTTGCGCTCGTGATCCTTGATGCCGTTGACCACGCCACGCAGCTGGGTGACCAGTGCATCGGTCAGCGGCAGCGGCAGCTTGAGCGTGGTGAAGATGGCGGCCATGTCCTCGCGCGCCTTGACCACCAGCTTGTGCTCGGCGCCGTTCTTGGCATAGATCTTCTTGAACTTGGCGTATTCGTTGGCCAGGTTCTCCATGCGCGTGGCCACTTCCACCGGGTCCGGACCGGTCGGGCCGGCCTCTTCCTCGGCAGCGTCGTCATCGCCGTCTTCGTCGTCGTCTTCATCGACGGCGTCTTCGTCCACGGCCACCGGGCCGGCAGCGGCCAGTGCAGCGGCGGCAGCGTCGGCTTCTTCGATCAGGTCGTTGAAGCCGACCACGATCTCGGCCAGACGCTTCTTGCCTTCCTTGTGCGCTTCGTAATCGGCCAGCAGCATTTCGGTCGACAGCGGGAACACACCCAGTGCTGCCTGGACCTGGCTCAGGCCTTCTTCGATACGCTTGGCGATGGCGATTTCGCCTTCGCGGGTCAGCAGCTCGACCGTGCCCATTTCGCGCATGTACATGCGCACCGGGTCGGTGGTGCGGCCACCTTCGGTGTCGAGCGCGGTCAGCGCGGCGGCAGCTTCTTCGGCTGCGGTGTCGTCAACCTCGCGGTTGCCGGTGTTGCCATCGTTGAGCAACAGGGTTTCAGCATCGGGCGCAACTTCATGGACATCGATGCCCATGCCGTTGATCATGCTGATGATGTCTTCGATCTGCTCCGGGTCGACTAGGTCGTCGGGCAGATGGTCATTGACTTCGGCGTAGGTCAGATAGCCCTGTTCCAGGCCCTTGCTGATCAGTAGCTTGATGTCGGATTGCTGGGCAGGACGTTCGTTGGCCATGAGTGCTCGCGCCACCGGCTTTGAGATTGGAAAGAGAACCTAGCATTATACCAGCGTGAAGCCCGGTCTGCCGGAATCAAGACGGGACCGCTGGTAGAACTGCGCTGGCTAGGGTCTGAGAAGGAAGGTCACCGGGCCATCGTTGACCAGGTCGACAACCATATGGGCACCGAAGCGCCCGGTTTCCACCCCGCCGCGATGTTTTTCGCGGCAGATCGCCACCAATTGATTGAACGCCCGTTCAGCCTCCTGCGGCGGCGCGGCGGTACTGAAGCCCGGCCGGTTGCCGGAGCTGGTGTCGGCCGCGAGCGTGAACTGGCTGACCAGCAGCAGACCGCCGCCGGTATCGGTGAGTGAGCGATTCATCTTGCCGGCGTCGTCGCCGAATACCCGGTAGCTGAGCAGGCGCTCGGCCAGGCGCCGGATCTGCGCATCGTTGTCGCCGGGCTCCACGCCGACCAGCGCCAGTAGCCCGGGGCCGATCTGCCCGACAATCCGCGCATCGACGGTGACCGAGGCCCGGGTGACGCGCTGGATCAGGGCGAGCATGCAAAGTCCTGGGTAGCAAAGTGTGCCGCGCAGCATGCCCAGCGCTGCCCGCCCTGTCACCTGCGGGCCTTCGCCGGCCACGCTGTTTAGAATTGCGCGGATGACACCTGATCTTCGCGCTCGCCTGCTCTATGCCACCGCGGCCACCGTGGGCCGCCTGCCGTGGCCGCTGCTCAAACGCATGGCCGATGCGCTGGCCTGGAGCTGGCGCAAGCTCAACGCGCGCGAAGCCCGCGTGGCACGCCGCAACCTGGAACTGGCCTACCCGGAATTGCCGGCAGAGCAGCGCGCGCAGTTGCACGCACAGATCCTGCGCTCGACCGCGCGGCAGACGCTGGAAGTGCTGCGAACCTGGACCCGCCCGCCGGCCGAAAATCTGGCCCGCCTGCAGCGCAATGGCCAGGACCTCTACGACGCGGCGCTGGCCTCCGGGCGTGGCGTGATCGTGGCGGCGCCGCACTTCGGCAACTGGGAATTGCTCAACCAGTGGCTGTCCGAACGTGGCCCGATCGCCATCGTGTACCGGCCGCCCGAGTCCGAAGCGGTAGACGGGTTTCTGCAACTGGCGCGCGGCGGCGACAACGTGCGCCAAGTGCGTGCCGAAGGCCCGGCGGTGCGGCAGTTGTTCAAGGTACTCAAGGACGGTGGCGCGGTCGGCATCCTGCCCGACCAGCAACCGAAGATGGGCGATGGCGTGTTTGCGCCGTTCTTCGGCATCCCGGCCTTGACCATGACTCTGGTCAACCGACTTGCCGAGCGCACCGGCGCGATCGTGCTGTACGGCTGGTGCGAGCGCGCCGGTGGCGACCTGCAATTTGCCTTGCACGTGCAGCCGGCCGACCCGGCGGTGGCCGACCCCGATCCGGTACGTGCAGCCAGCGCACTCAACGCCGGCATCGAACAGATCGCCCGGCGCGACCCGGCGCAATACCAGTGGACCTACAAGCGCTACACGCTGCGCCCGCCGGACAGCGGCGAGGCCAACCCGTACGCCACCGAGCGGCATCCGCACTGATCGCCACACCGCGCATGCCTGATCGCGCGCGGCAGCCAGGTCGGGGCATCAATCGTCGTGCGGGTCTGCAGGCGTCGCCAGAATGCGTTGATAGAACGCCAGATCCAGCCAGCGACCGAACTTGAAGCCGGCCTCGCGCACGGTGCCGGCATGGGTGAAGCCGAACTGTTCGTGCAGCGCAATGCTGGCCTGGTTGCTGGCGTCGATGCCACCGACCAGCACGTGCACGCCACGCTGCTCTGCCGCAGCGATCAGCGCCTGCAGCAATACCCGCCCCAGGCCTTTGCCGCGGTGGTCCTGATGCACATAGATCGAATGCTCGACGCTGTACTTGAACGCCGGCCAGGCGCGAAAGGTGCCGTAACTGGCAAAGCCCATCAGGGTGCCATCGGCATCTTCGACGCCGATCACCGGAAATCCGCCCGCGCGCTTGGTGGCAAACCAGCCGACCATGCTCTCCGGCTGACGCGGCCGGTAGTCGTACAACGCGGTCGAGTTGGCGATGGCCTCGTTGAAGATGTCCAGGATCGCGCTGGCGTGACGCGACTCATTGCAGTCGATAAGGCGCATGGGGTCTGCTGAACGGAAAGATCGCCTGATTAGAAAGCATTGCCGGGCGCTGAACAACGCGGGCGGCGCACAACCAATCGGCGCCTGTGCTGTCACTCAAACGCAGCCACTGGATGCAGCGTTCCACCCGCTGCAGGCAACCGGCCGTTGCCAAGCACGCGACAATGGCGGCATGCGGCCGGCACTGGCGCGGTGGCGGCCGCCTTGAAGCGGCCGTGGCAATCCCCATCTGGAGTCGTGCATGAGCAGCCCCGTCCCCTCCCCCAGCGCACAGGCCTTCGGCGATCCGGCAGCCATCCGCTGTGAGCGCGCCGCCTCCGAGTTGCGTGCTGGCCGGCCGGTGCTGCTCACCGCCGCGGGCGGGCAGTCGCGCGCCGTGCTGGCGCTCGATAGCAGCACGGCGCAGTCGTATGCCGCGTTCGCGCGCGCGGCGCAGGGCCGCCACTATCTGTTCGTCACGCCCACGCGCGCGCAGGTGCTGGGGCTGACCGCGCCGCAGGGCGCACGCGTCGCGCTGGCCGATTACAGCTACGACCAGCTCGCCGCCCTGGCCTATCTGCGCGACACCCCGGTACCGGCGCACTGGGCCGCGGGCGATGCGCTGGATGCCGGCGGCGTGGAGATTGCCCGGCTGGGGCTGCTGCTGCCGGCGCTGCTGGCGGTGGACCTGCGCGACGTGCACGACCATGCCGCCTTCGCGGGCTGCCAATCGCTGGCGCTGGACGACCTGGGCAGCGGTTGCGCCAAGTCGGCCGCGGCCGGCTACGAGCTGGTCACCCGCACGCCGGTGCCGCTGCGCGGCCTGGGCATGAGCGAATTCGTGGTGTTCCGTGGCGGCGTCGCGCAGCGCGACCAGGTGGCGATCGTGGTGGGACAGCCCGACCTGTCGGCGGCGGTGCCGGTGCGCGTGCACTCGTCCTGCCTGACCGGCGACCTGTTCGGCTCGCTCAAGTGCGACTGCGGCGACCAGCTGCGGCACGGCCTGGCCAAGTTGAAGGACCTGGGCGGCGGCGTGCTGCTGTATCTGGATCAGGAAGGCCGCGGCACCGGCATCGCCGCCAAGATGCGCGCCTACGGGTATCAACATGCGGGGCTGGATACCATCGATGCCGATGCGCAGCTGGGCTTCGGCCCGGACGAGCGCCGCTACGGCAGCGCGGTGGCGATGTTGCGCGGCTTGGGGATCGGCCGCGTACGGCTGCTGACCAACAACCCGGCCAAGGCCGAACGCTTGCGCGCCGCCGGGATCGCGGTGGAAGACCGCATCCCGGTCACCGGCGATATCACCCCCGAAAACGAGCAGTATCTGCGCACCAAGGCCGCGCGCGCCGGGCATGCGCTGGATGTGGATGCGCTGATTCTGGCCGCGCAGTAAGCGCGGGCAGCGGGGCTGCCTGATCGACGGCGGCGGCACGCAGGCGCGCTGTGTGGCGTCGGCGCATTCACTGCAGATGCCTGGAGCTGACCACTGCGGGCGTCTGCCCGGCCAAGGCTTGGTGTCGATGGCCATCGCTGCGCGCCATCGGCGTGGCCGTCGGTCCGGGTATTCCAATGCGTGGCGCATCCGCGCGCGGTGATGAAGACCGCCTTCGACCACACAACGTATCCGCCCAGGCCTGCGGCGGCACCTGTCGGCCGTCCAATCCGGCTCCTCGCGACCCACGGCCATGCCGGATGCGTCCTGACCGGGTGCCCGGCTATGCTTGCGCACCGCTTCTGCAGGCCCGCCTCGTGCACGACGCTCCACCGCCGCACCCCGACATCCTGGTCCGCGCCGCGTCTGCCCAGCCACTGCCCGTGGACCACGCGCACTGGCAGCAATTGCCTCGCCGGGGCGCCTACGTGGCGGCGGTCAACGGCGCACTTGGCGGTGGCTGTGCCGGCCTGATCGCGGCCGGCGTCACTGTCACCGTGCTGCACGCCTGGCACTACTGGCCGGCGGTGCTGGGGGTGACAGTGGCGATGGCGGTGCTGTGCGCATGGCTGGCAGTCAAACGGCACCGGCTCACGCTGTGGAAACTCGACCAGCACGGCCTGGCGCTGCAACGCGGGCACCTGTGGCAGAGCGACACCCGCGTGCCGATCTCGCGTGTGCAGCACGTGGATCTGCGCCGCGGCCCGATCGAACGCGCCACGCACCTGACCACGCTGGTGGTGCACACCGCCGGTAGCCGTCTCAACGCGGTAGCGCTGTCCGGGCTGGACCAGGCCGATGCCGAGCATCTGCGCGACCGCCTGGCCCGCCAGCTCGATCACCACGACGACGCGCTGTGAGCGCCATCGAACACCCCGGCCACGACGAGCAGCGCCTGCACCCGCTGTCGTGGGTGTTCGTGCTGCTGCAGCAGATCCGCCAGTTCCTGATCCCGTTGGTCGCCCTGGCCGTGTTCGGCAGCCGCGACGGCAGCCGCGATTTCACCGACCACATCGCCACCGCTGCGGTGATCGCGGTGCTGGTGGCGATTTCGGTGCTGCGTTACTTCACCTATCGCTATCGGATCGGGCAAGACAGTGTGGCGATCCGCAGCGGCCTGCTGGAGCGCAGCCGACGCGATATTCCGTTCGCGCGTATCCACAACGTGGTGGTGCATCAATCGCTGCTGCACCGGCTGGCCGGCGTGGCGGAAGTGCGGCTGGAGTCGGCCGGCGGGCACAAGCCCGAGGCGGAAATGCGCGTGCTGCGGCTGGACCAGGCCCTGGCGCTGGAAGATCTGATACGGCGCCGCGCCCACCACGTCGATGCGGCGGTGGTGCAGGACGACGACCGCACCACCTTGCTGCGTCTTCCGCTGGGCGAAGTGATCCGGCTGGGCCTGATCTCCAACCGCGGCATGGTGGTGGTGGCTGCCAGTTTCGGCGTGATCTATCAGATGATTCCGCGCCGCGTGGCATCCAGCTTTATCGAGACCAATGGCGAGCTCGCCTACCGCTATGTCAGCCAGGTCCATCCGGGCGCGGCGGTGACCACGGTCCTGGTGGCGATCGCTGCCATGGCGGTGCTGCTGGCCATGCGTGCGCTGTCGGTGGCCCTGGCGGTGGCGCAATACCACGGCTTTCATCTCAGCGAATCGGAGCGACGCCTCACCGTGGAGCGCGGTCTGCTGACGCGGATCCGCAGCAGCGTGGCGCTGCGGCGGATCCAGTCGTGGACGGTGTACGAAAGCCGCCTGCATCGCCTGTTCGGCCGCCGCCAGCTGCGCGTGGACACCGCCGTGGCCAGCGCCGGCGACAACCGCGACAGCGCGTTGAAGGAACTGGCACCGATCGCCGAGCCGCAGCGCTGCGATGCCTTGCTGCAGCATCTGCTGCCCGGCATTGCCTGGCCGCCGGCGCAGTGGCAGGCGATCGCAACGCATTGCTGGTGGCGGCTGAGCCTGCCGACGCTGCTGATGTTGCTGCCGCTGGTTGCCGGGCTGGCGTGGCAGTTCGGCAGCCAGGCGGCGTGGTTGCTGCTGTGGCTGCCGTGGAGCGCCTTCAAGGCGCATCGCCAGGTGCAGCGCATGGGCTATGCAGTGGATGCGCGCTACGTGGCGGTGCGCGGCGGCTGGTGGAAGCGCTGGTGGCGACTGGCCGAACTGGACAAGCTGCAGGCGCTGCAGTTGCAACGCTCGCCGCTGGATCGCCTGACCGGCACCGCCACGCTGTGGCTGGACACCGCCGGTGCCAGCACCACCGGCCCGGCGCTGCGCCTGCGCTTTGTGCCCTTGGCGCAGGCGCAGGCGCTGCAGACGCAACTGGGCGCCGCACTGGCACGGCGCAAGCTGCGCTGGTGATTGGGAATCGGGATTGGGTGGATGTTGCTGTTGGCAGCGCTATCTCGTCAGCGATCGACCGGCAGCAATCAATGCTGCGCCGGGCCCCAGTATCCAAGCTCGCGGCGGATCTGAAGGCCTCGCCACAAGGCGCCCAGCGGCTTGCGTCGCAGCGTGCCGAGCTTGCCGGCAATGAACGCGTCGGTGGCGGCGATCACCCGTTCGGACGAATGCCCGTCGCGATACGGGTGGATCGCATCGGCATAGGCGGCCAGTGCGCTGCGCAACGCGGCATCCGGCGCCAGCGCGCGCGCCAGCTGCTGCGGCAACTGCGCCGGCTGCTGAAAGTCGAGCATATGCGGCTGCGGCACGCGGTTGCGGAAGGTCACCACCGGTTTGTGCTGCACCACGAACTCGGAGACGATCGATGAGGTATCGGAGACCAGCACATCGGCCGCACGCTGCGCCGCCACGACCTCTTCGGGCTCGACAAACCGCGCATTGGCACCGGCCAGCGCGCGATAGCGGTCGAACAGCTCCGGCGCGCATTTGGGATGCAGGGTGAGCAGCCAGTAGTGCGCACCGCGGCCGATATCGGCAGCGATTTCCTCGTACAACGCAGGTGCCGCGCTGAGCCGCTCGGTAAAGGTGGAACCGAACAGGATCACCGGCCGCCCGTTGGCGGGCGTACGCAGTGCGGCGCTGTGCCCGCCGTCATCGCGGAACACCGGGTCGAGCTTGGGCCAGCCGGTTTCCACCACCGCAAAATGGCCTTCGCGCGTCGCCAGCGCACGAAACGGCGCAGTGGTGGCCGGGCCTTGCGTGCAGTACAGATCGAACAAGCCGCGCACGCGAAAGTGGCCACGATTGTCCTCGCGCTTTTGCACGTTGAAGCCGTGGAAGAGCTGCACCTTGGCGCCGGAGACAAACGGCGGCACCCAGTTGGCCGCACTGAATACCGCGCGCGGACGCAGCGCCAGCGCCTCGCGCAACCCCACTTCGCGCACGTCCGGCAGCACCAGCCCGCGCGCGCCGCCCTCGTACCAGGCGGCAACGGTGTCGCCGCGGGCCTGTAATGCCTGCGCCAATGGCGCCAGAATAGGCAACGCGTAACGCTCCGTTGCGAACAGCAGGTAATCGGCCATCACATGTCCTCTTCGACCGCACCCGACGAACGGCCTCGCATCAGCGCCTGCATTATCGCGTTCAACGAGGCCGATCGCCTACGCGACTGTCTGACTTCGCTGGCGTTCTGCGATGAGATCGTGGTGGTGGACTCCGGTTCCACCGACGCCACTGCAGACATCGCCGGCGCGCACGGCGCGCGCGTGCTGCAGCGCGCCTTCGACGGCTACCGCAGCCAGAAGGCGTATTGCGTGGCGCAGGCCAGTCACGACTGGGTGCTGTGCCTGGATGCGGACGAGCGCATCAGCGACGGCCTGCGTGCAGCGATCCTCGCCGCGCGCGATGCCGGCTTTGCCGACGCGGCCGGCTACCGTTTTGCGCGGCTCTCCGAGTATTTCGGCCGCTTCCTGCGCCACGGCAATGCGTACCCGGACCGCGTGCTGCGCCTGTTCGACCGACGCCGCGGCGGCTGGCGCGGCAAGCGCGAGATCCATGAGGCGGCCAGTGTCGATGGTGCTGTGGCCACCTTGCGCGGCGACCTGATCCACTACCCCTACCGATCGCTGATGCAGCAGCTGGCCAAGACCCAGCGCTACGCGCAGATGATGGCCGAGCACGACTACGCCCGCGGCAAGCGTGCGACCTGGAGCAAGCTGGTGTTGGCGCCGGCCTGGCGCTTCTGGCGCGGCTATCTGCTGCGCGGCGGGTTTCGCGATGGCTGGCATGGGCTGATCTACGCCTATGTGCGCGCCAATTACGTGCGCCAGAAGACCATCATGCTGTGGCTGCTGCAGCGCAACCAGCCGGTGCAGGACCCGCCACGCGCCGTGGATCGACGCAGCGACCGGGCTTAGCCGGCACTACAACTGCGCCACTGTCAGGCGGGGCGACCGGTGGTGCCGATTGGCATGCCCGTACTACGCATGGGGCACTTCGCATGGGCGGCCAGTTGCTCGACCGCTTGCCAGGGATATGGGCCGCTACCAGGCAACCAGGCTCGCAATTCGCTAAGCGCCCACCCGACCGCTCATGACGGGTTGCTGACCGCCTTCGGCATCGCTGGCTGCGCCTGGCGCGCTGCCAGACCTACCAGAACACCTACCAGCGCCGAATAGAAGCTCGCCGACACCTGGTGCGCGAACATCGACTGGGTCAACCCGCACAGGGCATAACTGATCACCAGCATCACCCCGGCCGCCGCCGGCCCGCGGAACTGCACGTGCCCGCTACGCCGATGCAAGCGCACGAATACCCACAGCGGCACCCCATACACCGCAATCAGCAGCAACAGGCCCGGCACGCCCTGGGTTGCGGCCCATTCGGCCACATCGTTGTGCGCGTGGCCCAGATGACAGCGGAGCAGCGCGTTATCCGCAGCACACACCGGCAGCTCATGCATCGCATCGTCGAAACGGCCTACGCCGACGCCGGTCAAAGGATGCGCAAGCAAGGTGTCCCAGGCCACATGCAGACGCTCGATACGGGCACCGGCGGACGAATCGCTGTCGCCGACTTCGTAGCGCTGCAGATCGCTTTGCAATTCGCCCAGGCGCATTTGATCGGTCAACGCAGGCACGCTGGCGACCACGCCCACCGCCAGTACCGCACCGCCGACGAAGGTCAGCAGCCGCATGCGCGCGCTATGCCACGGCGCGCCCCAGGCCAGCACGCCCACGGTGGCCAGCAACGCCAGCCACACGCCGCGACTGCCGCTCAGCACGATGACCAGCAGCGTGGCGAGCGCCGCGCCCACCAGCCAGCGCACGCCGCCGGTTGGCCGGCAGAACGCCACCACCACCAGCAACATCATTGCGATATCGGCGAAGACAATCGCGTTGGTAAAGCCTTCCGCACGGTCGGCACCCTTCACCACCTGCAGCAATGCGATCAGCATGGCTGCAAACACACCGGTCAATGCACCTCGCCACAGCCAGACCTGGCGCGGCTGCAACGCATAGGCCCATAGCGCCGCCCAGGGCAGCACCAGAAACCGCGAGCGGTTGCCCACATCGCGCAGGCCGTGCTCGAACAAGACGATCGACAGCAGCGACATCGCAATCACCGCCACCGTCAGCCAGCCCACCGCGCGCAACGCGCCGCTGCGAGCCGCGATACCGGCACGCAGGCTACGCCAGCCGACCAGCGAGCCAAGCAACAGGCACAGGCCGAACGGCAGCAACCCGCTGGGCATGCTCACCACCAGCGCGGTCAGCGTAAACACGCCCAGCTCGGCAATGCCCACGCCCGCGCGCGATGCGACGGGTACGGATTGCGGAAGCGATGCGGGCTGGGTGCGCAATGAATTCATCGAAAGATCGGTGGCGAAAGGAGACAGGACAGGCACGGCGCGTCGGCGACGCGGGCCAAGCTAACGATGTCCCGCATGAATGCCTGCTAGACAACAGCCGGCCACTGCTTTGGGGTGATGCGGGCAGGACCTGGAATGCGCGCGTGAAGGACTCATTCGACGTCCAGGTTGCCCTGCTCCTTTTCCTCGACCGCCTTCTCCGTGGAACTGGCCACGCAGTCGCCCTGAACGGCATCGGCCGGCACCAGCCACCAGCGCCGCCGGTTGGCCACACCGACCAGCTGGCTGCGGCTGCGGTCCACGCAGCCCAGCAGCGCCGTCTCCTGAGCAAGCAGCCAACGCTGGCCCGGTTGCGCTGACTGCCAGGCCACGCCACGTCGCAACTGTTCTTCCCATGGCACCTTGAAGCCAAAGGTCTGCGCCGGGCGGTCGGCCATCAGCAGGTTCTGCTCCTTCCAGGCCACCAGGCCGAGCTGGGCCTCCGGGCCGATACGGCGCCCGGCCTCGCGCATCACCGCGCCGGCCGAACTGGACTCGTTGAAGATCGGGTAGCAGACCAGCCCGAACGCCACCCACCACGCGCCCAGCAGCGACACCACCGCCAGCGCGGAGCGGCGCACGCGCAACAGCAGCAGGCTGGCCACGCCCCAGGTGCCTACCGCCAGCAGCAGCCAGCCCAGCGGGTCGGTGGCTTCGCTGCCGACGCCGCGGCTGTCCATGATCTTTTGCTCGAATCCTGGGTGGCCGATCAGCATCGCCGCCCCGCCTGCGGCAAATGCAACAGTCAACAGCAGCGCAAAACCGAACAGCACCCGCTGCAGCCCGGCCCGACGCAGCAGGCCCGCAGCCAGCGGCGCCAGCGCCAGGCAGAACATCGGCAGCGCCGGCAGGATGTAGACATCGCGCTTGCCGCTGGGGATGGTGAAGAACACCAGTACCAGCAGCCACCACGCCAACGGCAGCAGGTAGCGCGCATCGCGCCGGCGCAACCGCCTCCGCCACGCCGGAATCGCCCACGGCAACAGCAGGATGGTGGGCATCCACATCGTGGCCATGCTTTGCAGGTGGTACCAGACCGGCTGCGCGTGGTCCCAGGAACTGGCGTAGCGCTTGGCGGTCTGGCGCAGCAGGATGTCGTTGAGATACACGCGGTATTCGGGCTGGCCGGCGGTGAGCGCGGTGATCATCATCGGCACGAACCACAACGCGATCGCGACGAAGAAGAACAGCGGCCCGAGCCAGAAGCGGCGGTCGCGCACATGCATGCGCACGCCCGGCCAGCCGCGTGCGGCGGCAATGCCGGCCGGGATCAGCATCAACAGCGCGATGATGCCCACGCCCTTGGTGATCACGCCCAGCCCGGCGGCAAACCATCCCAACGTCCACCAGCGCCAGGCCGGGCCCGTCAACAGATGCCGCAGCAGCCCGTAATTGGCCAGGGTGATCCAGAACACCACCAGCGGATCGATCTGCGCCTTCTTGGCTTGGAAGGTGAAGTGCAGGGTGAACAGCAGCATCCACGCGGCATACGCCCCCACCCGCGGGGTCCACAGCCGCCGGCCCAGGTCATAGACGCAGGCCAGCGTGCCCAGCGCCGCCAGCAGCGACGGCAGCAGGAACGCGACACGCCAGTTGCCCAGCAGCGTATAGAACAGCGCCTGCAGCCACATCAGCATCGGCGGCTTGTCCGAATACAGCTCGTTGCCGCGATGCGGGAACAACCAGTCCCCGCTCAGCACCATCTGCTTGGCGACCAGCGCAAAGCGCGGCTCGTCCGAGGGCCAGGGGTCGCGCAGGCCCAGCCCGGCGCCGATCACCAGCACCGCAGTGATGGCCAGCAACCAAACATCCTTCGAGGCACGGGTCTTGAGCATGGCGGGTGGCAATGGGACGCGAGAGGGGCGCGCTGGACGCGGCGCGGTCAGGAGGCTTTTAGCAAAAGCGCGTAGAAGAAACCGTCGCAGTGCTGCTCGCCGGGAAAACGCTGCCGTCCCGGGCCCGCCGCATGGCCGAAGTGCGCACCCAGGGGCTGCGCCTGCGCACCGGGCGTGCGCTGCAGGAAGGCCTGGACCTGCGCCTGGTTCTCGCGCGCCAGCAGCGAGCAGGTGGTGTAGAGCAGCTGGCCGCCCGGACGCAACGTGCGCCAGCTCGCATCCAGCAGCCGCGCCTGCAGCGCGCACAAGGCATCGATATCGTCGGCGCGGCGATGCAACAGCACATCCGGCTGACGCCGCACCACGCCGGTCGCCGAACATGGCGCATCCAGCAGCACTGCATCGAACGGCTGGTCGTCCCACCATGCCGCGGTGTCGGCGGCATCGGCCGCATGCAACGCGACCTGCGCCTCCGGCACGGTGCGCTGCAAGGTCTGCTGCACGCGCTCCAGGCGGCGTGCATCCACATCCAGCGCGGTGAGCTGCAAGCGGCGATGGCGCTCGAGCAGATGCGCCGCCTTGCCGCCGGGTGCAGCGCAGGCATCGAGCACGCGTGCCGAGGGCGCCAGCGTCAGCGCATCGGCGACCTGCTGCGCGGAGCCATCCTGCACCGAGACATCGCCGTCGGCAAAGCCGGGCAACTGGCTGACCGGCACCGCCCCCTGCAACCGAACGGCGTCGGGCAGCACCGGGTCGGTCTGTGCACCAATGCCCGCCTCTGCCAGCCGCGCCACGTAGGCGGCGGGATCGGTACGCCCGCGATGCACGCGCAGCCACATCGGGGCCATCTGCGCGCTTGCGACGAAGATCGCTTCGGCCTGCGCGCCCCAATCGGCACGCAGCTGCTTGCGCAACCACGACGGCCAACCCGCATCGTCGGACACCGCCGGAAAGCCCTCGCGCTGCGCACGCCGCAGGATCGCGTTGACCATGCCGGCCTGGCGCGGCCGGCCCAGCGCACGGCATGCCTCCACGGTGGCCGACAACGCCGCATGCGCGGGCAGTTGCAGCACGTCGAGCTGGGCGAAGCCGGCCATCAGCAGCGCTTTCAGTTCGGCATCGCGCGGCGGCAACGGGCGTTCCAGCCATTGCCGCAATGCCACCTCATAGGCCGGACGGCGGCGCAGCACCGCAAAGCAGATCGCCTCCACCAGCGCGCGGTCGCGTGGATCGGCAACGCCGGGCAGCGCCGCGGCCAGCTCGGCCTTCAACGAACGCCCCTGGTCGAACACCGCCGTGAGTACGTTTGCTGCCGTTAGCCGCGAGGCGACGCCGGCCGCCGTCGTGTCGGCGGCCATCAGCGCAACGCCGGCAGGTCGCGGCGCGCGTTGAGGTAATCGGCGGCGGTGATCGCCTTGCCGCCCTCACGCTGCAACACGCGCACGCGCAGCGCGCCCTGCCCGCAGGCGATGTCGATGCCCTGCTTGCTGGCGGCCAGCAAGGTACCCGGGGGCTGTTGATGGGCGAGGTCGAGCGCAACGGCGCCATGCAGACGCACCCGCTCGCCGGCCAGCGTGGCTTCGGCCACCGGCCACGGATTGAACGCACGCACGCGACGCGCCAGCTCCTGCGCCGGCTGCGCCCAGTCCAGCCGCGCCTGTGCCTTGTCCAGCTTGTGCGCATAGGTCACGCCCTCCGCCGGCTGCGGTTGCGCCACCGGACGGATGCCGGCGCGCAGCAGCCCCAGGCCATCGGACAGCACCTGCGCGCCCAGCGCGGCCAGGCGGTCATGCAGTTGGCCGCCGGTTTCCTGCTCGCCGATCTCGATGCGCTGGGACAGCAGCACCGGGCCGGTGTCCAGCCCGGCTTCCATCTGCATCAGGCACACGCCGGTCTCGGCATCGCCGGCCTCGATCGCGCGCTGGATCGGGGCGGCGCCACGCCAGCGCGGCAGCAACGAGGCATGCACGTTCCAGCAGCCGTGGGTCGGCGCGGCCAGCACCGCCTTGGGCAGGATCAACCCGTAAGCCACCACCACCATCAGATCGGCATTGAGCCCGCGCAGCGTGGCCAGCGCCTCGGGCGAGCGCAGCGTCTGCGGCTGGTACACGGGAATGCCGCGCGCGATCGCCTCCAGCTTCACCGGCGAGGGCGTCAGCCCGCGACCGCGGCCGGCTGGCCGGTCTGGCTGGGTGTAGACCGCCACCACTTCATGCCGCTGCGCAGCAGCGCGCAACGAGGCGACAGCGAAGTCGGGCGTACCGGCGAAGACAATTCTCATAGGGCTGGGATTTGGGAGTAGGGATTGGGGATTCGCAACGGCGGATGTGCTGGCCGGGACGGTAGCGGCGTGGAACCGATAGATGGGGTGGACAGTTGCGCGGGCAGGTTTGGCCACTGGCGTCGAAAGCGGCATTGCCCGGCATCGATAGGCGCGGTGAGACGCGGGGGTTGCAAACAGCACTTCGATAACCGCGACGGGCAGCGGCTTATCCAGTCCAAAATCCCGGGTCTCAAGACTCTGCGCACGCGGACTGGGGCGATGGCGATTGGACGACTCGCGCCAAGAAACAGATCACACCAGGATCCGCGCCCGGAGATTTGAAACGGCAGACTCAAAGACCAGCAAGAACCCGCTTTCGCCAATCCCGAATCACAAATCCCCAATCCCCGCCCTCAAGCCACATGCTTGCGCATCTTGGCCAGCTTCTTGCGCACCATTTCGCGCTTGAGCGGGGACAGGTAATCCACGAACAGCTTGCCGTCCAGGTGGTCCATCTCGTGCTGGATGCACACCGCCAGCAGGCCCTCGGTACTCAGTTCCTGCGGCTTGCCCTGGCGGTCCAGGTAGCGCACGGTGATCGCATCGGCGCGGCTGACATCGGCAAAGATGCCAGGCACCGACAGGCAGCCTTCCTGATACACCTGCTCGCCCTGCCTGGTGACGATTTCCGGGTTGATGAACACCTGCGGGGCGTTTTTTTCCTCGCTGACGTCGATCACCATGAAGCGCTTGTGCACGTCCACCTGACTGGCGGCCAGGCCGATGCCGGGCGCCTCGTACATGGTCTGGAACATGTCGTCGAGCAGCGTCTGGAACGCCGGGCTGGTGACGTCGGCCGCATCGACCGGCACGGCCTTGGTGCGCAGCCGCGGATCGGGAAATTCGAGAATAGGGAGCAAAGCCATGGGGTTACCCGACTGGGAACACCGGCGCGGCGCCGGCAAGACGGTGTCATTCTAGCGCAATGCTTGCGTGGCGCCCCGGTTTTTGGACTATAGTGCGCAGACCTGTTGGGGAATCAGGCAAGAAGGCACTCATGTTGAACCGACTTCGTACGGTCGTCGCTGCGGCGATGCTGACCGTCGCGACCTACGCTGCCGCGCAAGCGGTGGGCGAGCATCCAGATACCTATGTGGTCCGCAAGGGGGACACCCTTTGGGACATTGCTGGGCGTTTCCTGCAAAAACCATGGCTGTGGCCGGAAATCTGGCAGGCCAATCCACAGATCCAGAATCCGCACCTGATCTATCCGGGTGACGTGATCAGCCTGGCCTACCTGGACCGCGTCGGTAAAGGCACGATCCAGCCCGGCCCGCGCCAGGAAGCGCCGATCAATGCGATTCCGCTGGCCGATGTCGAGCCGTTCCTGAAGAACCTGCGCGTGGTGGAAGACTTCGATCAACTGCCCTATGTGGTCGGCCTGGAAGGCAATCGCCTGCGCGCATCTGCCGAGCAGATCGCGTATGTGGTCGGCCTGGACGATGCACAGCCAGGCCAGCGCTTTGCGGTGGTACGCCCGACCGTGAAGTTCAGCCTGCCCAAGCACAACGAAGACCTGGATGCCGCCGGCGACACGCTGCCAGGGTCGGGTTCGCTGTGGAAGTTCTACGCGGCACCGAGCACGCGCCGTGAATTCCTCGGCTACGAGCTGACCCAGGTCAACATCGGCACCATCACCCGCAGCGCGGCAGGCGGCAACTCCAAGGCGGCCACCCTGCTGCTGCAGGACAGCGGCCGCGAAGTGCGCGCCGGCGACCGGATCGTGGCCGTGGAAGCGCAGCCTTATGATCTGCAGTTCATCCCGCATCCGCCGTCCGAACAGGCGTTGCAGACCGAGCTGCGGGTGCTGGCCATTTCCGACGCCTTCACCGTTGGCGGCACTCGCGATGTGATCGCCATTTCCGGTGGCGCGCGCGAGGGCATCAACAACGGCACGGTGTTCTCGATCTGGCGCAAGGGCCGCACCGTCAGCGACCGCGTCAAGCATTCGCGCTTCTCGCGCGCCGATGACGATTTCAGCGGCCCGTCCGGCTCCACTGTCGGCCTGCCTGACGAATATGCCTCACACGCGATGGTGTTCCGCACCTTCGACAAGGTCAGCTATGCGCTGGTGATGGAAAGCGTCAAGCCGACCGGCCTGGGCTACTTCGTCAAGCATCCTGACGCGCAGTAATCGGAAACTCCGATGGTCCAACGCGACGGCGCCTGAGGGCGCCGTCGTCGTTTGCGGCCCAGGCTGTGCGCATGGCCCCCACTTCTCCCGATCTGCGCGCATTGCTCATATTGCTGCTGGCGGGCGGCCGCAGTCCGCCGCGTCGCGCACTGATGAGCGCCTGTGCCACCGCGTCCGACATCCTGACTGCCGGGCCCGGCGCCTGGCGCGCAGCCGGCTGCGACGAGCTGCAATCGGAACGGCTGCAGTCGCCTGACCCGCAAACGCTAGATGCCGCGCTGCGCTGGTGCGAACAGCCCAACCACCATCTGATCGGCTGGCAAGACCCGGACTATCCGGCGCTGCTGCGCCACATCGTCAACCCGCCGCTGGCGCTGTTCGTGGACGGCGACCCCAATGCGCTGTGGCATCCCGGCGTGGCGGTGGTCGGCAGCCGCTCCGCCACCGCCGGCGGACGCGATCACACCCGCGCCTTCGCATCGAGCCTGGCAGCTGCAGGGCTGGGCATCGTCAGCGGCATGGCTGCCGGCGTGGACGCGATCGCGCATGAGGCCGCACTTGCCCAGTCTGACGGCATCACGGTGGCGGTGGTGGGCACCGGGGCCGACGTGGCCTACCCCGCGCATCACCGGGCATTACGCGATCGCATCGCCGCACGCGGCGCGGTAATCAGCGAATATCTGCCCGGCACCGGGCCGGTCGCTGCGCATTTCCCGGCCCGCAACCGGATCATTGCCGGGCTGGCGCTGGGTACCCTGGTGGTCGAGGCAGCGATGCGTTCGGGCGCGCTGATCACCGCGCGCCTGGCGGCCGAGGCCGGGCGCGAGGTATTCGCCCTGCCCGGCTCGCTGCACAACCCGCTCGCGCGCGGCTGCCACCACCTGATCCGCCAGGGCGCGACGCTGGCGCAGGAGCCGGCCCAGGTCACCGAAGGACTGCAACTGCTGTCGGGCGAATTGGCCACTGCCTTGCGCGAACGCCTGGCCGCCCCCACTCAAGTGCCCAGGACGACGCGCACCACCACTTCCACGCGCCCGGACCCCGACTACCAGCGCTTGTGGCAGGCGTTGGGCCACGACCCAACCCCTATGGATTCCCTGGTCGAACGCACTGGATTGACGGCCGCCGCGCTGTCCTCCATGCTGCTCATCATGGAACTGGAGGGAGACGTGGTCACCGAGCACGGTCGCTATACCCGCAATCCCTAGTTTCTTCACCTCCACAGCGTCGCGCGACGCAGGCCGAGGGGCAATGAAAGAGAGCATTCTCGATGTACTGCTGTACCTGTTTGAACATTATTTCAGCGAAGACGCGGACCTGGTCCGTGACCGTGACTCGCTTCAGAATGGCCTGATCCAGGCCGGCTTCAGTCCCGCAGAAATCAGCAAGGCGTTCGACTGGCTGGATGCGCTCTCCGAGCAGCGTCCCAGTGTCGCGCGCCCGCATGTCGATGGCCCCGTGCGCATCTATCATGGCCCGGAGCTGGACAAGCTCGATGTCGATTGCCGTGGATTTCTGCTGTTCCTCGAGCAACACCGCATTCTCGATGCCGACCAGCGCGAGTTGGTACTGGACCGCGCCATGGCGTTGGACCAGGACGAGCTGGATCTGGACGACCTCAAATGGGTGGTGCTGATGGTGTTGTTCAACCAGCCGGGCGCAGAAGCGGCCTATGCCTGGATGGAAACCCAGATGTTCCTGGACGAGCCTGAACCCGTACACTGAGGGCTGAAGCCGCCACGGACGTGCGTGCGAGGGGACGGGGATGAGCAGTTGGCATTACGCCGAGGGCAACCGCCAGCGGCGTGGCCCGGTGACCGATGCGGTCCTGCTGGGCCTGTATCGCGATCGGCAGATCGCCCTGGACACGCTGGTCTGGCGCGAAGGCCTGGACCAGTGGCTGCCGTTGTCGGCCTGCGCCGATACGCTCGGCCCGCCAGTTTCCACCGATCTGCACGCGGCGGCGGCCCCGCCGCCATTGCCGGTGGCAGCAGGAACCCCACTCGCCACACCACCTGCACCGCACCTGCACCAGCCGGCCAAGGGGCCGGCGTGGCCGCTGCTGTTGGTGCTGGGCGCGGTGGCCGGCCTGTTCGTCGTCGTAGCGATGATCGGCATCCTCGCGGCGATCGCACTACCGGCCTACAAGGATTATCAGAACCGCGCCAAGGTGGCCGAGGCGGTTGCCGCATTGGCGCCGCTGAAGCCGCAGATCGCCGAGTTTCTCGCGAGCGAAGGCCGCTGCCCGGAGAACGGCGATACCGGCTTCCAGACGCCTGAGCACTACGCAACCGGCATCCTGGCCAGCGTGCAGATCGGTCGTTTCGATACAAGCGCCTGTGGCGTCGAGGCGCTGCTGCATGCGCCGGGCTCGCCCAGGATCGATGGCAAGGCACTGTGGCTGGATCTGGATGCGGATGCCGGCACCTGGCAGTGCAGTTCCGAGATCGACGACAACCAACTTCCGCAAAATTGCCGCGGCTGACCGGTCGCCGCACGCACAACGCATTACCCAAGGGGACATCATGACGCAGTGGTATTACGCCGACGCACAGCGGCAACGCCAGGGCCCGGTCGACACGGAAACCCTGGCCGCACGCCTGTCGCAGGGCATCATCGACCGCACCAGCCTGGTCTGGCGCGAAGGCCTGCCGCAGTGGGTCACCCTGAGCGAGGTCGCGTCCGAACTGGGTGCCGACGCGACAGGCCCTGCCACCACGGAGCCGCCCGTGTATTCGCCGGTGGCCGCACCCGCCGACTCTGCGCAATGGGCCGCTACTGCTGCCAATCCGTCGCCCCAGGCAGCGACGCCGGCAACCGACACGCCGTTTGGGACAACCGTGATGCCGGCCTCAGCTGAACTGGCTGACCCCGCGCTGCGGGACCACCACACAACGGCCGACTATGACCCGGATTCCTCCGGCGCGCCGGCTGCACCCACGGAAACCACGTCCTGGTCCGGTTCGCCAACCGACGCCGCGGACGTTTCCGCGCAGCCCGCCCCGACAACGCCGGCTCCGGCGCCGACCGAGACGGTGCCGCCAGCTGCTGCAGCGCCGTTGCCGAGCGCCTGGGAGACCCCGGTAGCCGCATCGCCGGCTGCTGCCATCGTCCATGACGCGCCGGTGGTGTACGCAGGGCTATGGCGGCGTGTGGCGGCCAGCATCCTGGACAGCCTGGTGACCACCTTCGCGGTCTACCTGATCGTCATCCCGCTGGTGTTTGTGGTGGCGTTCGGCAGCAGCCTGAGCGATTCGGCCTCGACGCTGGACGACGGCAGCGCGCTGGGCATCGCCATCGTGGTGATGTCCTACGGCATCGGTCTGGCCATCCCCACGCTGTATTTCGCCTGGATGCAGTCCAGCCGGCTTCAGGCCAGCCTGGGCAAGCTCGCCTGCGGCATCAAGGTGGTGCGAGCGGACAGCAACGGGGCGCGGGTCGGGTTCTGGCGCAATGTGCTGCGCTATCTGGCCTATATGCTGATCAGCGTACTCACGCTGGGCATCGGCGCAGTGGTGGCGGCGTTCATGGCCGGCATGTCGCAACGCAAGCAGACGCCGCACGACAAGATCTGCGACACCCTGGTCGTGGACCGCTGGGCCTTCACCGACCGTCCGGAGCTGCAGTCGCGCGGCCTGGACACGGTGTCGATCGTGGTGCTGGCCATCTACGGGGTGATGCTGGTGCTGTCGATTGTGGTCGTGGTGATCATGCTGGCGACGATCGGGATGAGCCAGAGCTAGCAGTTCGCGGCGCCGGCCGCTTGACACGGCGGCGTCCGCCGTGATCTTTCTAATAAGACAACTGAACGCCCGGGAGCATTCCCGGGCGTTAACGTGTGGGAAACGGCCGATCTGCTTCCCTCGACCGGCCAATTAGGCCACGCTACCCGCCCCCCGGGCTCCGCCCCAAGAATTTGCCACCATGCCCAAGCACCTGCTCATCGTCGAATCGCCCGCCAAGGCCAAGACGATCAATAAATACCTCGGCAAGGACTTCACCGTCCTGGCCTCGTATGGGCACGTGCGCGATCTCGTCCCCAAGGAGGGCGCGGTCGACCCGGACAACGGCTTTGCGATGCGCTACGACCTGATCGAGAAAAACGAGAAGCATGTCGAAGCCATCGCGCGCGCGGCCAAGAGCGCCGACGACATCTATCTGGCGACCGACCCGGACCGCGAGGGGGAAGCGATCAGCTGGCACATCGCCGAGATCCTGAAAGAGCGCGGCCTGTTGAAGGACAAGACCATGCAGCGCGTGGTGTTCACCGAGATCACGCCGCGCGCGATCAAGGAAGCCATGCTCAAGCCGCGCGCGATCGCCGCCGACCTGGTGGATGCGCAGCAGGCCCGTCGCGCACTGGACTACCTGGTGGGCTTCAACCTGTCGCCGGTGCTGTGGCGCAAGGTGCAGCGCGGGCTGTCAGCCGGACGCGTGCAGTCGCCGGCGCTGCGCATGATCGTCGAGCGCGAAGAAGAGATCGAAGCCTTCATCGCGCGCGAGTACTGGTCCATCGATGCGCATTGCCGGCATCCGTCGCAGCCGTTCAATGCGCGCCTGATCAAGCTGGACGGGCAGAAGTTCGAGCAGTTCACCGTGACCGATGGCGACACCGCCGAAGCGGCGCGGCTGCGCATCCAGCAGGCCGCGCAAGGCGTGCTGCACGTTACCGACGTGGCCAGCAAGGAGCGCAAGCGCCGCCCTGCCCCGCCGTTCACCACCTCCACGCTGCAGCAGGAAGCCTCGCGCAAGCTTGGCTTCACCACCCGCAAGACCATGCAGGTGGCACAGAAGTTGTACGAAGGCGTGGCACTCGGCGACGAAGGCTCGGTCGGTCTGATCAGCTATATGCGTACCGACTCGGTGAACCTGTCGCAGGATGCGCTGTCGGAAATCCGCGATGTGATCGCGCGCGATTTCGGCACCGCCTCGTTGCCGGACCAGCCCAACGCCTACACCACCAAATCCAAGAATGCGCAGGAAGCGCATGAAGCGGTGCGCCCGACCTCCGCGTTGCGCACGCCTGCGCAGGTGGCGCGCTTTTTGTCCGACGACGAGCGCCGCCTGTACGAATTGATCTGGCGCCGCGCCGTGGCCTGCCAGATGATTCCGGCCACGCTCAACACCGTCAGCGTCGATCTGTCGGCCGGCAGCGAGCACGTGTTCCGCGCCAGCGGCACCACCGTGGTGGTGCCGGGCTTCCTGGCGGTCTACGAAGAGGGCAAGGACACCAAGAGCAGCGAGGACGAGGACGAAGGCCGCAAGCTGCCGCTGATGAAGGCCGGCGACAACATCCCGCTGGACCGCATCGTCACCGATCAGCATTTCACCCAGCCGCCGCCGCGCTTCACCGAAGCGGCGCTGGTCAAGGCGCTGGAGGAATACGGCATCGGGCGTCCGTCCACCTATGCCTCGATCATCCAGACCCTGCAGTTCCGCAAGTACGTGGAAATGGAAGGCCGCAGCTTCCGCCCCACCGACGTGGGCCGTGCGGTGTCCAAGTTCCTGTCCGGGCATTTCACCCGTTACGTGGATTACGACTTCACCGCCAATCTTGAAGACGATCTGGATGCGGTCTCGCGCGGCGAAGCCGAGTGGATTCCGTTGATGGAGAAGTTCTGGGGCCCGTTCAAGGAATTGGTCGAGGACAAGAAGGATTCGCTGGACAAGACCGACGCCGGTAGCGTGCGCGTGCTCGGCGCCGACCCGGTCAGCGGCAAGGAAGTCAGCGCGCGCATCGGCCGTTTCGGCCCGATGGTGCAGATCGGCACCGTGGAAGACGAAGAAAAGCCCACTTTCGCCTCGCTGCGTCCGGGCCAGAGCATCTATTCGATCTCGATCGAGGATGCACTGGAACTGTTCAAGATGCCGCGCGCGCTGGGCCAGGACAAGGAGCAGGACGTCAGCGTCGGCATCGGCCGCTTCGGGCCGTTTGCACGCCGTGGCAGCGTGTATGCGTCGCTGAAGAAGGAAGACGACCCGTACACCATCGACCTGGCACGCGCGGTGTTCCTGATCGAAGAGAAGGAAGAGATAGCGCGCAACCGGGTGATCAAGGAATTCGACGGCAGCGACATCCAGGTGCTCAACGGCCGCTTTGGTCCGTACATCAGCGACGGCAAACTCAACGGCAAGATCCCCAAGGATCGCGAGCCGGCGTCGTTGACCTTCGAAGAAGTGCAGCAGCTGCTGGCCGATACCGGCAAGCCGGTGCGCAAGGGCTTCGGCGCCAAGAAGGCCACGCTCAAGAAGAATGCGGTGAAGGATTCGGCCAAGGAGGCCAAGGACGCCGCGGCGAAGGATGCGGCAGCCAAGAAGACCGCGGTGAAGAAAGCGGCAACCAAGACCGCCGCGAAGAAGGCGCCGGCCAAGAAGACTGCGGCCAAGAAAGCCGCCAAGCGCGTGGTCAAGAAAACCGTGAGCAAGGCGGCGGGCTGAGGCAGCGCATGGACCACCCGCTGAGCCTGGACAGCGCCATCGCCACCCTGCAAACGGGCGGCGTGATCGCTTACCCGACCGAAGCGGTCTGGGGGCTGGGCTGCGACCCGGCGCAGCAGGCAGCCGTGCTGCGCCTGCTGCAGATCAAGCGGCGCCCTGTCGACAAGGGAGTGATCGTGGTGGCGTCCGGCATCGAGGTGCTGCGCGACTGGGTCGACATCGACGCGCTGGAACCGGCACGCCGGGATGAGGTACTGGCCAGCTGGCCCGGCCCGCATACCTGGATCCTGCCGGTCACCTCCCGCGCGCCGCGCTGGGTCACCGGCACGCACGATGGGCTGGCCGTGCGCATCAGCGCGCACCCGGTCGTGGTAGCGCTGTGCGCGGCCTGGGGGTCGCCGCTGGTGTCCACCAGCGCCAACCTGGCCGGCGAGCCGCCGGCGCGCAGCCGCGAGGCCCTGGACCCGGCACTGCTGGCGACCATCGACGGCGTGGTGGCGGGCGATGTCGGTGGGCTGGCGCAGCCCACCCCGATCCGCGACGCACGCACCGGCCAGGTCCTGCGCGACTGACGCCGAGCTGGATCCAGCCAGCGCCACGGACAAGGCGCGGCGTCCGGGAGACGATCAACCGCTAGCCCGCTGCCCGCCTATCCCAGAGCGGCCTGGCGCATCGGCGCGACACATGACCTCGACCCGCCGGCATCCTCCGCTCCAGCCACGGCCACGGCGCCACGGCTGGCGGCCCAGGCAGCCGACAGCGGCCGCGAGCGGGGACTGCGCGTCATGCGTCGCGGCGGCTTGGCAGCGTCAGGCTGCGCGGTGGCCAGCCCCAAAGCGGCCTGACCACGCCCCATCCCCCACCAGCGTCGTTCGGCGCAGGCCGGCGCTCCCGGCCGATCCGGCCATGCCGCTGGCACCGCGTCTGCGCGCGCAGCGACCATCCCCTTGGCGGCGCGGCCGCCAAACGCGCACACTCGCCACATGCGCACTCTTCCAACCTTGTTGTTGCTGGCCTGCGCGCTGCCCGCCCTGGCGGCAAGCACCGCCGCCAAGCCGGACCCGAACGTGCGGGTCTACCGCTGCGTCAGCAGCACCGGGACCGTGGCCCTGCAGGATGCGCCATGCAGCAGCGGCCGCCAGCAGGTGCTGGACATGCAGCGCCCGCAGGACCCGCCGCCGCGACCGCAACGTCTGCAGGCACCCGCCCCGCCCCCGGCCGCACCATCGCGCGAGGTTCGCATCGTCACCGTGCAACCGCCGCAGCCGATGTACGAGTGCACCACCGAGGACGGCGAGCGCTATACCAGCGACAGCCCGGAAGGCAATCCGCGCTGGGTGCCGACCTGGGGGCCGGCCTATGTGGGCAATGCGGTTGGCCCGCCGATCAGCGGCGGCGGCATCCAGCGTCCGCCGATCTCGGTCAGCCCGCGTCCGGCGATTGCCGTGCAGGGTGGCGCCGGGCGGGGCAGCATCCGCGGCAGTGCCAGCTTCGGCGCAGGCGGCTATCAGGACGGTTACCACGGCGGCTACGGCGGCACGGTGATCGTGCCCTACGGCAACGTGCAGATCCGCGACCAATGCCATGCCCTGCCCGAGCAGGAAGTCTGCGCGCGGCTGGCAGACCGCCGCTGGGAGCTGATCCGCCGCTACAACAGCGCGCTGCAGAGCGAACGCCAGGAGCTCAGCCGCGAACAACGCGGCATCGAAGCGCGCCAGCAACGCGACTGCGGCGGCGCATGAGCCGCACCTTGCTGCTGGCGCTGCTGCTGTGCTGGGTGCCGGGCGCCAATGCCCAGGACGTGGCCATCTACCGCTGCACCGATCCCACCGGCGCGCTTACCGTGCAAAACATGCCGTGCCCGAAGGGGATGCAGCAACAGAAGAAAATGATGACCGCACCGGCGGCGGTGCCATTCGCACCAGGCGGCACGCCTGCCCCTGCGCCAATGCGTCCTGCACATCCTGCGCAGCAGGCGCCCGCCGCACCTGCGGCCGCGCCAGCAGCGCCGACAGCCGCATCGACGCCAGCGCCGATGACCTCCACCTCTACCCTGCCTCCGCCGCCGTTGTTCGAATGCACCGCGCACGACAATGGCCGCTACTTCACCGAAGACCGCGAGCCGGCCACGCGTTGCCTGCCGATGCAGACCACCAACCTGGCCGGTGGGCCGGCGACCGGCGGCGGCAGCGCCTGCGAAGTGGTCACCGACCGCTGCGCACCGGTGCCGGACCAGAGCCTGTGCGAGGCCTGGCGCAAGCGCGCCGAGCAGGCCGAGGCGACATGGCGCTTCTCCGACGAGGCGCAATCGGCCGAACGCAAGCAGCGCTACGACCAGATGCGCCGGGTGCTGGACGAAAGCCGCTGCGCCAATCCGTCCATCACGCCGTAATGCTGCAACCGACGTTGCAGCGCCGTGCCGCCAGTGTGCCGGCGCGGCGCCTGCGCGTTGCACGAGCCGCACGCGCGCCTGCCCGCTGTGCAGTCACCTGCCTCGCGCACAGGTGCCGCCGACAAACAGGCGCCACGGCGGTTTGGCGCATGCATGCGCATCTTCCGATGCCATGCACAGGCCGCTATCCGCGTGCGTTGCGCGCAGGCGCGTCAGAAGCCGTAGCGCAAGAATCCGCCATCCACCGCGATGCACTCGCCGGTGATGTAACTGGCGGCCGGCAGACACAGGAAACCCACCGCAGCGGCGACTTCTTCCGGTTCGCCGATGCGGCGCATCGGGGTGCGGTCGATCACCTGGTCGTAGTAATCCGGGTCCGACAACGGGCCGGAGGTACGACGCGTACGGATGTACCACGGCGCCACCGCATTGACGCGGATGCCGTCTTCGGCCCATTCCACCGCCAGGTTGCGCGTCATCTGCTGCAGTGCGGCCTTGGTCATACCGTACGGCGCGCCGCTGCGCACATGGGTGATGCCCGAGACGCTGCCGACATTGACGATGGCCGAGGCGGCATGCCGGGTCAGCAGCGGATGCGCATACCGCGACAATTCGAACGCGGAAAACACATTGGTTTCGAAGATGCCGCGCCACTCGTCTTCGGTGTAGTCGATGGCTGCCCGGCTGATGTTGCCGCCGGCGTTGTTGATCAGCAGATGCAGGCCGTCGGCGTGGTCCTCCACCCAGTCCAGGATCGCGCGGCGCTCTTCATCGTCGGACACATCGGCCGCCAGCCCATGCAGTTCGCGCCCGGGAAATTCTTCGGCCAGTTCGTCGCGTGCCTGCGCCAACGCATCGGCATCGCGCGCCACCATCAGCAGATCCGCTCCGAAGCCGAGCAGTTCGCGTGCGATGGCCAAGCCGATGCCGGCACTGGCGCCGGTGATGAGGGCGGTCTGTCCATCCAGCCGCCAACGGTGCGTTGTCACGTGGGTGATCCTCTTTCAAAACGCGAGAAAACGGCCGCCGCAGCGCAGTTGACGCGCGGCAGCAGTGCCGGCGTTAGGATACCGCCACCGCTCGCGAGGTCACGACGATGAAACTTCACTGGATGCTTGCCGCCGTTGCGATGTTGCCGCTGGCTGCGTGTCAACGCCCGCAACCGGCGCCCACCGACCAGAAGCCCGACCCGCAGGCCACCGCCCTGCGCGATCACATCCAGCAGCCGTTGAACAAGGCGCACGCGGTACAGGCCGCCACCGACCAGGCTGCTGAGGATCAGCGCAAGGCGATCGATGCCGCAACGCAATAAGAGCGGCCAGCACACTGCGCGAGCCGTCATGTGGACGGCGCGGAGGAACCGGGGCGTACGAGTGGTACCTGCCACACCTAGCACAGCACGGCTGTGAGCACAGTCGCCTTGTCAGCGGCTCTAAGCGCGAGCCGGGAGAAGCGCGTTCAACAGTTCAACACCGCAGCGTCATCGCCGGGCCGTCCGCATGCGGCAAGCCCGCAGCGTCATGCGGCATAAACGACAACGCCGGCACAAGGCCGGCGTCGTCGCTGTAGTCGAAGGCCTGGTTTGCCGCCTCAGAACCCGCAGAAGCAGTAAGCCAAAGCCTTGACCGGCGTGCCGCCGGCCTTGCTGTCGTGCACCGCGCTTTCGACAAAGCGCAGCTGCGTGTCCACTTCCGGCAGCGAGCGCGCCAGCATGGCGCGCGCCATGCCCGAGTCACTCAGCATCCACGCCCCCATGCGGCTGCCGGCAAATCCGCTCATGAACTGCGAAAACGGGGTGGCCGGCTTTTCCACGTAGCGCACGCGGAACTTGCCCTTGTTCAACTTGGCGCGATTGGCCGCGTCGGCCACCGCTTCGGAAATGCCGCCGAATGCATCCACCAGGCCATGCTGCCTGGCCTGCGCACCGCTCCACACGCGGCCGCGGGCGACCTTGTCGATGGCCTCCACCGACTGGTGACGCGCCTGCGCCACCTTGCCGGTGAAGTCGGCATAGCCCTTGTTGATCACCGCCTGGATGACCTGGCCGGCGGACGGGTCCAGCGGACGGGTGATGTCGAACGCACCGGCGAAGCGCGTGGTGCCCACGCCGTCGGTGTGCACGCCGATCTTGTCCAGCGCGCGGGTCAGGTTGGGCACCATGCCGAAGATGCCGATCGAGCCGCTGATGGTCGACGGGTCGGCATAGATGCGATCGGCGTTCATGCTGATCCAGTAACCGCCGGAGGCGGCCAGGTCGCCCATCGACACCACCACCGGCTTGCCGGCCTGCTTGAGCGCGACCACTTCGCGGCGGATCTGCTCAGAGGCGAACACCTCGCCGCCGGGCGAATCCACGCGCAGCACCACCGCCTTGACCTTGTCGTCGTCGCGCGCCTGACGCAGCAACGCGGCAGTGGACTCGCCACCGACACGGCCTGCCGGCTGTTCGCCACCACTGATCTCGCCGGCCGCCACCACCACCGCCACCTGCGGACGGCTGTCCATCGGCGAGCGCTGCGCCTGCAACTGGCTCAGGTAATCGTTGAAGCCGATGTTGCGGAAACCGCTGTCGGCATCGCTGTCGGCCACGCCGCGCTTGGTCAGCAGCGCATCGACGTCCTCGCGGGTCTTGAGCCCGTCGACCAGTTTCTGCTGCAGCGCGAACTTGGCCAGATCGCCGCCTGCCGCCACCACGCCTTCGGGCAGGGTGTCGATGCCGGCGGTCAGCTGCGCCGGGGTGAGCTTGCGCGCGGTGCCGACGTCGGCCAGGTAGCGCTGCCACACGTCGTTCATCCAGAACAGATCCGCTTCCTTGGCATCGGCCGAGGCCGCGTCCAGGATGTAGGGCTCGGCCGCAGACTTGTATTCGCCCACGCGGAACAGGTGCACGTCCACGCCGAGTTTGTCCTGCAGGCCTTCGCGGAAATACTGGCGATAGCGGCCAAGGCCTTCCAGCAGCACGCTGCCCATCGGGTCCAGATACACCTCGTTGGCCTGCGCGGCGAGCAGGTACTGGCCCTGGCTCATGCTCTCGCTGAAGGCCACGATCTGCTTGCCGGAAGCGCGCAGCTTTTGCAGTGCGGCAGCCACCTCGCGTTGCGAGGCGAAGCCGGCCGGCTGCAGCTTGTCCAGGTTCAACAGCACCCGTTCGATCTTGCGGTCCTTGCCGGCCGCCTCGATCACCCGCACCAGGTCGCGCAACTGCACCTCTTCTGCGCTCTTGTCGCCCACCGCCTTGGCCAGCGAACGGCTCACCGGGTCGGCGCTGAACTGCTCGACCAGCGTGCCTTCGGGGTTGATGACCAGCGTGGTGCGCTCGGCCAGCGGCTTGGTTCCGTCGCCGCGCGCCATCGCCACCACGATCAGCAGCAGCAACAGCAACAGGAAACCGAAGAACACCAGGTTGAAGATCAGGCGCCGGGTGAAATTCATCACGTCCCACAGGCCGACGAAGAAACTGGCGATGGGACTGCGACGCACGGGGTGGTTCATGGAAAACTCCGTCGAAAAGACGCTGCGTACGAAACGTACGAATCAATGGTGTCCAGCATACCGGCTGCGCCGGGCGCGCGGCATGCGCTGAAAGTCAGGGGGTCGCGTTGGCAGTCAGCCGCCGGCTGGTGTGCCGGAAGCGCAGGCCCATCAGGATCGCGGCGGTGGTCAGACCCAGAATCAGGCCGATCCACATGCCGCGCGGCCCCCAGCCCAGCCCCAGGCCGAGCCCGGCGCCGATCGGCATGCCTACGCCCCAGTACGAAAACATCGCCAGGAACATCGGCACGCGGGTGTCCTTGAGCCCGCGCAGCGCACCGGCAGAGAGCACCTGGATGCCATCGGGAAACTGGAAGGTAGCGGCAAACAACAGCAATCCCGACGCCAGCGCGGCCACTGCCGCATCGTTGGTATACACACCGACAATGGCGTCGTGGCCAAGCAGCAACGTGCTGGCCGACAGCGCCTGCGTGCCCAGCACGATGGCGTAGCCCGCCCAGGCCGCACGCCGCACGGCCAGCGGATCGCCCCGCCCCGCCGCATGGCCGACGCGCACGGTGGTGGCCTCGGCCACGCCCATCGGCACCATGAAACACAGCTGCCCCACGTTGATGGCGATCTGGTGCGCGGCGGCTTCGGTCGAGCCCAGCCGGCCGATCAGCAGGGCAGTGACGATGAACAGGCCGCCTTCCATCAGCACGGTGATGCCGATCGGCAGCCCCGTGCGCAGCAGATCGCCGATGGCGTGCCAGCGCGGCCCTTCCAGATGGGTGAACAACTCCAGATGCGCAAAACGCCGTGCGCGCCAGAGGTACAGCGCGAACACGCTGGCCTGCACCCACATGGTGATGGCCGAGGCCATGCCCAGGCCTTCGGCGCCATGCTCGGCAAACCCGAACTTGCCGTAGGTCAGCGCATAGCCCAGCGGTGCCAGCACCAGCAAGCCGCCAAACCCCAGCAGCATGGTCGGCAGCGTCCAGTGCATGCCTTCGCTGAGGTAGCGCATGCAGAAGTAGAACGTCAGCGCCGGTACGCCCCAGCGCACCGCATGCAGGAAGTCGGTGGCACCGGGCACGATGTCCGGCGCAATCCCGAAGGTGGGCAGCAGCGGCGGCACCAGGCTCAGGAACGCGAACATCAACGCGCTCAGCCCCAGCGACAGCCACAACGCCTGGCGAAACAATGGGCCGATCTCGCGCTCGCGCCCGGCGCCGCGCAGTTGCGACACCGAGGCGGTCAAGGAAATCAACGTACCGATCGGCACCAGCATCGGCAGCCACAGCAGCGAGGTGCCGATGGTCACCGCCGCCAGCGTCGCAGTGCCGTGATGGCCGGCGATGACGTTGTCGACAAACCCGATCAAGCCGGTGGAGACGTGACCGAGCACCAGCGGCAAGGCCAACAGGCCGGTGGTACGCACTTCCGATGCGAAGCCTGGCGTCGCAGACGCCGAGGCAGGAGAAACAGACATGACACACCGATTGCTGCGCGGACTACGGCCGTGCCGGGAGGCGCTGGCACCGGGTCGCGTGGGGCCGCTATCTTACGCGTACTTTCCGACTGCGGCCTGACGCGCGCCTGGGCAGCTCCCGCCGCGCTCGCTGCTGCGTGTGCGGCAACGAAAAACGGCTGCCGACCTTTGCAGGTAGCCGCATGATGACGCTGTACCGTGTGCCAGGCGCGCGCCCTCGGGTGATCGCATCGGGCACGCGGCCCTCCATCGCCGCCAACCGGACCTGGCTCATGTCCCTGCACCCGACCGCACTGCATCCATCGGACTGTGAAAACTGCTCCACTGCGTTGCAAGGCCCGTTTTGCCACGCCTGCGGGCAGGGCGCGCATAGCCCGGTGCGCAGCGTCGCGCATGCGGTGGAAGAAGTCTTCGAATCGTTCTGGCACCTGGACGGGCGGATCTTCCGCACCTTGCGCGACCTGCTGGTGCCGGGCCGCGTGGCGCTGCGATTTCTGGGCGGGCAGCGCGTGCGCTACGTCGCGCCGATGCGGCTGCTCCTGGTGGTGAGCCTGTTGACCTTCTTCATCGCACGCATCGCGGTGCATGCCTCCGACGAAGACTCCGATGTCGCCGCGCCTGGCGCACCGCAGAGTGCGGTGCCGAAGGATTTTGCGCAGGCGCGCACGCCGGCGCAGGTGGAAGCGGTACGTGCGCAAATCGTCGGCACGCTCACCCAGAGCCGCAAGGTGGTGCCTGCGGGCATCGCGCGCGATGGTGTGGATGCCGGCATCGCCCGCACCGAGAGCGAGGCGCGCAAGCGGCTGGCGCAACTGCACCAGGGCGCGCGGCTGGAAAGCGCCGCACCGGTGGTCGATGCCCCCGACAACGGCACGTTCTTCTCGCTGGGAGGCAAACCCTGGGACCCGGTGAGCAACCCACTGACGGTCGCACCGTTACCGCAATGGGCCAACCGCTGGCTCAACCTGCAGCTCGCGCATATCCGCAGCAACCTGCCGCGCCTGCGCAGCAATCCGCAGCTGCTCTACAACGCGTTCTTCGCGGCGGTGCCGTCCACCTTGCTGGTGCTGGTGCCGTTGTTTGCGCTGCTGTTGCGCATGTTCTACCTGCGCAGCGGGTGGGTGTATCTGGAGCATCTGGTGGTGGCGCTCTACAGCCATGCATTTCTCTGCCTGAACCTGCTGGCGATGCTGCTGCTGTCGTTGCTCAGGGAATGGGTGCTGCAGCTGGCTCCCCTGATCGCCTGGAGCCTGGGCCTGCTGCAGTTCGGGCTGGCACTCTGGATGCCGCTGTATTTGCTGGGGATGCAGCGCCACGTCTACCGCCAGTCATGGTCGGTCACGGTGCTGAAATACCTCGGCCTGGGCAGCGTGTATTTCGTGGTGGTCACGTTTGCTGCCGCCTTCCTGATGGTGGCAAGTCTGGCGCGCCTTTGACGCTGCACCCTGCGACTGCGGCGCTGCAGGCGCGCGCGGGTAGCAGCGCGCGGTGAGCGACGGATAGCGGCGTCGATCGCACGATGCAAGTCGCCGGCCACCTGCCAGGCCGACATGCGGCGGCAATCAGCGTGCCAGTTGCCGCTTCAGCCAGGCGCTGCGGGTGGCCGGGGTTTCGGCCAGCAGGGCATCGCGCAATCCATCGCGGTCCTGTGGCGGGGTGCGTTGAGCGAGCACTGCCAGCTGCTCCAGCTGGCCGGCGTCCAGGCTGCGCAACACGGCCAGCAGGCGCTCGCGCTGGTCGACCGGCACGTAGCCGATCAGCGGCTGCAGCTGCGGGTAGAACGCGCCCACTTGCGACCCCAGGCGCCAGCCATCGCGGTGCAGGCGATCCATTGCGGTGAACTGGGTGCGCAAGGCGCGTTGCTGGTCGTCGGGCAGGCTGTGCAGCCGTTCGCGCGCCTGCCGCAACACCACGCGGTCGGTGGCGGTCAGGTCTTTCCACGCGGCATAGCGCGCGCGCAGGTCGGCCTGCTGTACCGGCGTCAGTGCAGCCCAGCGCGCGCGTTGCTGTGCGGCGCTCGGCGCTGCCGACGCGGCAGGAGCGCTGACGGGTCCGTTATGACCGCTTTCGTCCAGCGCCGTCGGCAAGGCCTGCGCGCCGACGATACCGGTAACGGCGAGCACCAGCAGGCCAGACCACTTAATTGTCGTCATCGACGGTCTCCAGGGGGGCGGAGGGCTGCTCGGCCGCGGTGGCATGCGCGCCGGACTCGTCCGCCGGCACCGGGTGGCCGGCGGCGTACCAGGCGTAAAAGTCCGCTGCGCGCGCCAGCTCCAGATCCGGGTCGGCCAGCATCGTCTGGTCGCGCGGATCCATGGCCGGGGCTGCCGGAGCCTCCTGCAGTTCCGATGCCGGCAGTTCTTCCACCAGCACTGGCGCCGCATCGGTGACGTGCAACACCCCGGCCGGCGCCTGTGAGACCGGCTCGGGCGGCAGGCTGGGCCGTCGGTGCGTCCACCACCAGGCCAGGACCGTCAGCAGCAAGGCCAGCGCGAGCACCCCCAGGGCAATGCCGGCGTGGCGGCGATCCAGCTGCGGCCATTGCCACTGCCGCCTGGGGCGGACGCGTGCCGGGGCGGCACGGCGTGGCGCGGGCGGCGCGTGTGCCGGGATGGCAGGCTGCAATGCAACGCCGGCCAGCGACGCGTCACGCAATTGGCCAAGCCGGGTCAGCTGGGACGGGGTCAGATCGCGCAGCTCCATTTGCGCCGCTTCGGCCAGTGCCCGCCAGGCCTGTGCATCGGGATTGCCGGCGGCATCGCGCGGACAGGCACGCGCAAGCGACTGCCGATAGTCCGCCACCGCGATGCCCTGCACTTCGCCGGCAGCCTCTTCTTCCAGCCCGGCCACGATCCGCAGCAGCAGCGCCAGCCGGTCGGGGGTCTGCATCCGCCCCAGCACGGTGAACGGCGGCAGCCAGGTGCCGGGCATCGGCTCGCGGCGCAGTGGCGGCGCGGTAGCCAGCAGGCTCCAGAAGCGCATCGGCCAGCCAGCCATCGGCCGTCCCGCAGCCTGGCTGCTGAAGGCACGCAGCGCAGCGGCCAAGGCCCGCTCGGCGGCCGTCACATCGCCACATTGCAACTGCGCCAACACCAGGCCCCGGCGTTCCACACCCCGCAGGAAGGCTGACAAGGCGGCGGGGGTGACGGGGGCGTCGGGGACTACGGTCATGTGAACTCCAGCATCGGCCGGCATGATACCGACGCAAGTCCGCCCCGCCGACCGCTTGACAGATCGCGCGACCCTCGCTCCGGTCGCGAGCGCTGCCCACAGACGTTGTGCACAGCGGCAGACATACCGATACGCCGGCGTCTGTCAACTGTTGTTTTTTCTTTGTTGCAATCGTGTTTCACGCCTAAGTGATTGATCTATATTGATTTTCGATGGATGGTGAAAAAATGTCCAAGAGGTTGCCAAGGCAGGTGAATCCGCCTTCACCGCGTGGAGCACGCGACTAATTCACAGGCTTATCCACAGGCGATGTGGATAAACCCGTTTCCTCAGGCCTCACATAGGTTTACGTCGTATTTATCACCTGGGTCACAGAAAGGCCCCGCAACTGATCACACCGCCCTCACGACCGAAACTGCGCAAGTCGGGGCCACTGGACAGTGTCGGTAAACTGGGTGCATGCCTCCCACCGTCCCCACCTTGCGCGTCGCCTTGCCGGTGCCGCTCCCCCAACTGTTCGACTATCTGCCCCCTGCCGAGGCCCCGCTGACCGAGCCGGCGCAGGTCGGCTGCCGTGTGCGGGTGCCGTTCGGGTCGCGCGAGCTGGTCGGGGTAGTGGTGGAGATCGGCCAGCAGCCGTCGGCCGATGGACTGCGCCCGGCACTGGCCTGGTGCGACCAGACGCCGCTGCTGGTGGATGAACTGGCGCGCTCGCTGCACTGGCTGGCCCGTTATACCCATGCCCCTCTGGGCGAGGCTCAGGCCAGCGCGCTGCCCGGACCGCTGCGCCGCGGCGAGCCGCTGGCCGACACCCACGCCTGGGCCTGGCAACTGACCGAGTCCGGGCGCACAGGCGCTGCCGGCCTGCGCGCAGGCAGCCGGCCCGCCTTGCTGGCCGCCCTGCTGCTGACCGGTGCGGTGGGCGAGGAGCAGCTGGACCCGCTGCTGCCGCATTGGCGCGACGCCGCACGCAGCCTGGCCAAGCGCGGCCATGCCGAGCGCGTGGCGGTACCGGCCGATGCCATCGCGCCACGCCCCGGCACCGGCCCGGCACTCAACGAAGAACAACTTGCTGCTGCCACCGCGATCCGCGCGCACACCGGCTTTGCCACCTATCTGCTGGACGGCGTCACCGGCAGCGGCAAGACCGAGGTCTACCTGCAGGCAATCGCCGACTGCCTGGCGGCCGGTCGCCAGGCGCTGGTGCTGGTGCCGGAGATCGGCCTGACCCCGCAGACGCTGGGCCGCTTCCGCGCCCGCCTGGGCGTGCCGGTGCATGCGCTGCATTCGGGCCTGTCCGATGGCGAGCGCGCCCGGGTCTGGGCGGCGGCCTGGCGCGGCGAGGCCAAGCTGATCGTGGGCACGCGCTCGGCGGTGTTCACCCCGCTACCCAACGCCGGGCTGATCGTGATCGACGAGGAACACGACGGCAGCTACAAGCAACAGGATGGCATCCGCTACCACGCCCGCGACTTCGCCCTGGTGCGCGGCAAGGCGCTGGATGTGCCGGTGATCCTGGGCAGCGCGACCCCGTCGCTGGAAAGCCTGCACAACGCCTACTCCGGCCGCTATCAGCACCTGCGGCTGTCGCAGCGCGCCGGCGACGCCCGCCCGCCGCGGGTGCGCGTGCTGGACGTGCGCAAGCGCCCGCTCAAGGACGGCTTGTCGCCGGAGGTGCTGGCCGGCATCGGCGCCACCCTGGCGCGCGGCGAGCAGGTGCTGGTGTTCAAGAACCGCCGCGGCTATGCGCCAGTGCTGCTGTGCCACGACTGCGGCTGGACCGCCGCCTGCCAGCGTTGCAGCACCCCGCTGCACCAGACCCCGATGACCGTGCACGCAGGCGGCCGCCGCCTGCAGTGCCACCACTGCGGCGCGCGCCAGCAGGCGCCGCTGGCCTGCCCGGCCTGCGCCAGCCTGGCCCTGCAGCCGCAGGGCATCGGCACCGAGCGGCTGGAAGAACGGCTGACCGAGGCGTTTTCCGACTTCCCGGTGGTGCGCATCGACCGCAGCACAACCCAACGCCGCGACGCCCTGGAAACCCAGCTGGCCCGGCTGGGAACCGAGGCGGGCATCCTGGTCGGCACCCAGATCCTGGCCAAGGGCCACGACCTGCCGCGGCTGACCATGGTGGTGGTGGTCGGCATCGATGAAGGCCTGTTCTCGGCCGACTTCCGCGCTGCCGAAAAACTCTCCCAGCAGCTGATCCAGGTGGCAGGACGCGCCGGGCGCGCCGACCGCCCCGGCGAGGTCTGGTTGCAGACCCACCATCCCGAACACCCCCTGTTGCAGACCCTGGTCAACGGCGGCTACCACGCCTTCGCCGATGCCGAACTGCAGCAGCGCGAAGCGGCAGGATTTCCCCCATTTGCGCATCTGGCGCTGTTCCGCGCCGAAGCCAAGGATGTCGCGGCGGCCAACCAGTTCCTGATGGCGGTACGCGGCCTGGCCACCGCAGATACCAGCATGCAATCGCCCGCATTTGCGGACGTGGAGTGCTACGGCCCGATGCCCGCGCCGATGCCGCGCCGCGCCGGTTTCCAGCGCACCCAGTTGTTGCTGTCTGCGCAGCAGCGCTCGGCCTTGCATCGGCTGCTCGATGCGCAGCTGCCGGCCATCTATGCGCTACCGCAGGCGCGGCGCGTGCGCTGGTCGCTGGATGTGGACCCGATCGATCTGTATTAATGCCGGCGTATCGCACACCGCGCTGCCGCCAGACTCACATTGTGGCCAGTGCGCCCACGTTCCGTAGGAGCGCACCCGGGCGCGACAAGGCGTTACCGGCAATGCCATCGCGCCAAGGTGCGCTCCTACACACACCGCGAGGCCAGCAAGCCACGCGATGGGATCGTGCGTCGTAGGAGCGCGCTTGCGCGCGATGTGGCGTTATCGGGAACGCCCTCGCGCACAAGTGCGCTCCTACACACACACACCGCGAGTCCATCCAACCGCACGGTGGGCTTGTGCGTTGTAGGAGCGCGCTTGCGCGCGATGTGGCGTTGTCGGGAAGGCCCTCGCGCACAAGTGCGCTCCTACAGACAACGCGAGCTGCCGGGACGCGCGGTGCACGAGGCCGACAGCGTGTGAGGTCGGCGGCACGTGCTGTCTGCCATGGACCGCTTCAGCGCAGACCCGAAACTCAGGTCAGCGCGGTCATCACGCCACGCTGGTATGCAGGACGCGCGCGCAGACGTTGATACCACGCCTGCAGATGCGGCAGCTCGGGCCGCGCGATCGGCATTTCGAACCAGGCGTAGATGAAGCTGCCCAGCGGAATATCCCCCATCGCCAAGCGCTCGCCGGACAGAAACGGCTGCTGCGCCAACGCCATATCGGCGCGTGCCAGCAGCTCGCCCGATTGCGCCAGTGCCGCGGCGATGCGTGCAGGATCGCGTTCGGCCTCAGGTGTGCGCAGCACGCCCCAGAACAGATCGCGAAACACGCTGGCAAAGGTCGAGGTGGTCCAGTCCATCCAGCGGTCGCCCACTGCGCGCTCGGCCGGCGATGACGGATACAGCGCCGGCGCGTATTGCGCGGCGAGATAGCGCACGATCGCATTGGACTCCCACACCACCAATGCACCATCCTGCAACGTCGGCACCACTGCGTTGGGGTTCAGCGCTCGATATGCGGGCGTGTCGTTGCCGCCGAAGGCGCCGCCCACTTCGATCGACGTATACGCCACACCGGCTTCTTCGGCGCACCACAGTACCTTGCGCACATTGCTGGAATTGCGGCGCCCCCAGAGGGTGATCGTCGACTGTGCGGGTGCCATTGCATCCTGGGTCATGGTCATTTTGCTGCGAGAGGTTTGGCTGTTGCGCGCGCCGCGCGCTTGGGGCTGGCTTGCAGGCCCGGTGCAACCGCAGGCGCCGCGGTTTTCGCACGGTTGCCGCTGCCCTTGGGCGTGTCGCGCACCCATAAGGCCTGCTCGTCGAGCTTGAGCTCGAACAGGCCGATCGCACGCACCAGATCGCTGAGTTTGCGATAGCCGTAATTGCGCGGATCGAACGAGGCCTGGTTGGCCACCTGCTTGCCTACCGCGCTCAGCAACGCCCAGCCGTCGTCCTCGCACGCGCTGACGATGGCGTTGCGCAGCATCTGCACCAGCCGCGTATCGCTGCGCAGCGCGGTCGCATCCTTGCGCCCGGCAGCGGTGTCGCTGGCCGCAGCGGCCTGCTCGCCCAGCGCTTCCACGTAGGTGAATTTGGAGCATGCATTGACGAACGGTGCCGGCGTCTTTTTCTCGCCAAAACCATAGACCTTCATGCCATCGGTCAGCAGACGCATCACCAGCGGGGTGAAATCCGCATCGCTGGAGACGATCGCAAACCCATCCAGATTGCGCGCATACAACAGGTCCATCGCATCGATCACCATCGCCATGTCCGAGGCGTTCTTGCCGGAGCTGTAGGCAAACTGCTGGATCGGCCGAATCGCATAATCGTGCAGCGCCGCTTCCCAGCCTTTCAGGTGCGGGCTCTTCCAGTTGCCGTAGGCGCGGCGCACGTTGGCTACGCCGTAGCGTGCCACTTCCGCCAGCACCACATCGATCTTGCCGGCCGGCGCGTTGTCTGCGTCGATCAGCAAGGCGATCCGCTTGTCGGGATTGTCGGTCATGCTCAATGCTCCAGTGCAGCGTCGGTGACGGTTTCGGTTGCGGCCCCGGTGTCCATTTCCGGATCTGATTCTGTCTCGGCTTCGGCATCGAGCGTGGCCTCTTCCGCCGTCTCTGCAGCCGGCAAGGTGTACTCGGTGCCATCGCGCAGGGTGAGCACGCCATCGCTCAGGATCTCCTGATCGGCGCCGGCGCTGATCCAGGTCGCCTTGACGCGCCCGGCGCCGCGGTCGCCTTCCACAGCGAACACGAACTCTTCGCCGCCCGGCGCCATTCCCGTGCGCACCAGATCCACCCGCATGCTGCGGATCTGGCCGATATGTTCCTGCACCACCGCATCGTCCTGCAGCGCGCTGCGCGCCTGGTCGGTAAACACCGACCAGCCCGTATTGACCAGCCACATGGCCGCGGCCAGCACCACCACCCCGAACAGACTCGCGCAGGCCAGGATGCCGATCAGGCCGATGGCCACGCCGCTGAGCGGCTTCCTGGCCGCAGGCACCGCAGAGGCGACCGGTGCTGCAGTGGGCGCTGGCGCGGTCGGCAGCGGGGGCAGGGGCGGTGGGAACAAAGACATGCGAAGGCCGTCAAAGATGGATGCGACATGATGCCGCAGGCGCGCTGCGCCCACGCATCATGTTCATTGGCAATTTGGCATGCTGTCGAGCCCGCGTCGCGTTCCATCGGACTTCTACGATGACCTCTTCCCCCTCCCCTGCTCCACTGCATCTGGTCGTGGTGGGCGGCGGCTTCGCCGGTTTGTGGGCGACCCGCGCGCTCGACGATCCCGGCATCCGCATCACCCTGATCGACCGCCAGAACCATCACCTGTTCCAGCCGTTGCTGTACCAAGTGGCCACCGCCGGGCTGTCGGCACCGGATATCGCCGCACCGCTGCGCCACATCCTGCGCGAGCAGCGCAATGTCGAAGTCCTGCTTGGCGATGTGGCCGAAATCGTCCCAACCGGTCGTCAAGTGCTGCTCGCCGATGGCAAGACGCTCGACTACGACATGCTGCTGCTGGCCACCGGCGCCACCCATGCCTACTTCGGCAACGACCAGTGGGCCGAACATGCGCCCGGCCTGAAAACCCTCTACGACGCGCTGGTCCTGCGCCGCAAGCTGCTGCTGGCCTTCGAGCGCGCCGAGGCCGAATCCGATCCGGCCGCCCGCGCGGCCTGGCTGAGCTTTGCGGTGGTCGGCGGTGGCCCCACCGGTGTCGAGCTCGCCGGCACCCTGGCCGAAATCGCCCGCCACACGCTCAAGAACGAATTCCGCCATATCGACCCTCAACAGGCGCGCGTGCGCCTGGTCGAAGCCGGCCCGCGCGTGCTGCCGTCGTTCCCGAACGATCTCACCGACAAGGCGCGCAGGCAGCTGGAGCGGCTTGGCGTGGAAGTGCACACCGGCACCCCGGTGACCCATATCGATGCGCTGGGCTACCAGCTTGGCGACACCTTCGTGCCGGCGCGCACCGTGGTCTGGGCCGCCGGCGTGGCGGCCTCACCGCTGGCGCGCACGCTGGGCGTGCCGCTGGATCGTGCCGGCCGCGTACTGGTGAAGCCGGACCTGAGCGTGCCCGGCCACCCGGAGATCTTCGTCGGCGGCGATCTGGCGTCGGTGCAGCAGGACGGTCGCCCGGTGCCGGGCGTGGCGCCGGCGGCCAAGCAGATGGGCAAGCACATCGCCAAGGCGATCCGCGCACGTCAGCGCGGTCAGGCTGCGACCGCGTTCCGCTATCAGGACTTCGGCAACCTGGCGACCATCGGCCGCATGGCCGCCATCGTGCACGTGGGCAAGCTCAAGCTGTCCGGCATCGTGGCGTGGTGGTTCTGGCTGGCCGCGCACGTCTACTTCCTGATCGGCTTCCGCAACCGCTTCGTGGTGCTGGTGAACTGGGCGATGGCGTACTGGAGCTACCAGCGCGCCGCGCGCATCATCTTCGGCGGCGCCACCGACGACCCGCCGCCCAGCAGCAAGGACGGATGACAGCGCCGCAGGCCGTGCGCAATGCTGTGCGGCCTGATTCGATGCGCTGATCGTGACGACTGTCCTGTTCCTGCTGGATCTGCTCGGTACCTTCGTATTCGCCCTGAGCGGCGCGACCGTGGCGGTGCGCAATCGCCTGGACCTGTTCGGCGTGCTGGTGCTGTCGTGCGCGGCCGCGGTCTCCGGCGGCATCGTGCGCGATGTGCTGATCGGCGCCACCCCGCCGGCCGCGCTGGTCCACCCGCAGTACCTGCTGGTCGCCTGCCTGGCCGGCGTTGCCGGTTTTTATTGGCACACCGCAGTGGAACGGCTGCGCAACCCGGTGCAGATCTTCGACGCGGCGGGGTTGGCGCTGTTTGCGGTCTATGGCACCAGCAAGGCGCTGGACTACAACCTCAGCCCGCTGAGCGCCACCTTGCTGGGCATGCTCAGCGGCATCGGCGGCGGCATCGCGCGCGACCTGCTGGTCGCGCGCACGCCAGTGGTGTTGCAGGCCGAACTGTATGCGGTGGCCGCGCTTGCCGGTGGCGGCCTGGTGGCGATCGGGCACATGCTCGCAGTGCCGCAGGCCTGGTCGCTGACGACCGGCGCGCTCGTCTGTTTCGGGCTGCGCTTCATGGCGATCCGCTACGGCTGGCATCTACCGGTCGCGCGCTTGCCGGAGTAGCGATGCTGCCGACACGCTTGTAGCGCACGTAGCGCACAGCGCTACAAATGCAAACGGCCCGGATCACCGGGCCGTCTGTGCAACACCTGTCGCGTGATCGAAATGATCAGGCGACGAACAGCGCCTTCATCTTCTTCAGCGCGTTCGCCTCGATCTGGCGGATGCGCTCGGCCGACACGCCGTATTCGTCGGCTAGCTCCTGCAGCGTCACCTTGGACTCCGAATCCAGCCAACGTCGCTTGACGATGTCGCGCGAGCGCGTATCCAGACCGGCCATGCCTTCGCGCAGCAACTGCAGCTGATTGTCTTCGCTGTCGTGCCGCTCGTAGGCCTGCGACGGATCTTCCTCGTTGGCGACCAGGTAGCTGACCGGCGACGGCGGGCCGTGATCGTCGTCTTCGTCGGACGACGCGTCGAAGCCGATATCGCGACCGGACAGACGCGACTCCATCTCCATCACTTCACGCTCGGAGACGTTCAGATCCTTGGCGACCGCAGTCACCTCGGACGCATTGAGCCAGCCCAGACGGGTCTTGGACTTGCGCAGGTTGAAGAACAGCTTGCGCTGCGCCTTGGTCGTGGCGACCTTGACGATGCGCCAGTTCTTCAAGATGAACTCGTGCATTTCGGCACGGATCCAATGCACTGCGAAGCTGACCAGGCGCACGCCCATTTCCGGGTCGAAGCGCTTGACCGCCTTCATCAGGCCGATATTGCCTTCCTGGATCAGGTCGCCCAGCGGCAGGCCGTAGCCGTTGTAGCCGCGGGCCACATGCACCACGAAGCGCAGGTGGGAATGGACCAATTCGCGCGCTGCGTCCAGGTCCAGCTCGTCGCGGAAGCGGCGGGCCAGATCCTGTTCCTCATCGACCGACAGCACCGGAATCTGGTGCACGGCACCGATGTAGGCGTCCAGCGAACCGAGCGCACTGGGAATCGGGAGATTGTTTGCCACAAGGGCAGTCGAGGTAGTCTGGTTCATAGGCACCATCTTAGCAGTCGAACTATTGGACTGCCGGGTACAGAAAGAGTTCCCAGCGTTCCATTTATAGGACGTTCGGGCTTCCAGCCTTGCCGGCGTTCTACCGTACAGCTCCCCGAATTCAGCCGCTACGTTAGCACCACGCCCTCGCTCAGACCGTGACAAACCTGCGGCGAACCGCGCCTGTCCCCGCGCTTGTTCAGCCGGCGGCCGATGTTGTGTCCAATGCGTTGCGCGACGGCAACGACCAATCGATCGGCTGAAGACCGCGGCGTTGCAGATGCTCGTTGGTCCTGGAGAAGTGCTTGCAACCCAGAAAGCCGCGATGCGCCGACAACGGTGAAGGATGCGGGGCCTTGAACACGCGATGGCGGGCTTGGTCGATCACCTTGCCCTTGGACTGCGCGTAGCTGCCCCAGAGCAGGAACACCAGGCCTTCACGCTCGCGGTTGAGCATCTCGACCACGTGGTCGGTAAAACCTTCCCAGCCCTTGTTCTGGTGCGCGCCGGCACGCCCCTGCTCCACCGTCAGCACCGCATTGAGCAGCAGCACGCCCTGACGCGCCCACGGCATCAGATAGCCATGGTCGGGGCGCGGGATGCCCAGATCGTCCTGGATCTCTTTGTAGATGTTGAGCAGCGATGGCGGCACCGGCACGCCCGGCAGGACCGAAAAGCACAGCCCATGCGCCTGACCTTCGCCGTGATACGGGTCCTGGCCCAGGATCACCACCTTGACCTGCTCGAACGGGGTGGCGTCGAACGCGGCGAAGATCTGCGGACCGGGCGGGAATACCCGAGCGCCGGCCGCCTTGCGCTGGCGCAGGAAGGCAGACAGTTCCTGCATCTCCGGGCGCAGCAACCAGTCGCCCACCTTTGCCTTCCACGACGGTTCCAGCTGGATACGCCCTTCCACTTCGGTCATAGGGTGATGGCCTGGTCTTCCAGGCGTGCCAGCCGCAACTGGAACAGCACCTTGGTCACCAGCAGGCGCTCTTCGATCGGTTTTTGCACCAGGTCGTTTGCACCGGCGCGCAGCAGTTCGGACTGGTTGCGCGGATTGGTGTCGCCGGTCATCACCAGCACCGGCAGGCGGCGCTTGCCGTAGGCAAAGTCGATACGGATGCGCTCGACCACGTCGCGGCCGTTGAGCTCGCCCTTGAGGGTCACGTCGGTCAGCACCACGTCGATGCGACGCTCGGTGCGGCCCAGCGATTCGGCGGTGAGCAGCGCAAAGGCGTCTTCGGCGGTGAGCACATGCACCACCTTCAGGCTCTGGCGCTCGAGCATGCGCTTGGTCGCCTCGGCCACCACGCGGCTGTCTTCGATGTAGAGCACGGTCGCGCCCACCACCGGCTCGGGCTGCACATAGCCGCGGATGAAGGTCGCCAGCGCTTCATGGCCCAGCGCCTTGTCGAAGTAATCGGTGACGTACTCGGTGAAACGGCGCTCGACCAGATGCTGCTGCGCATCGCCGGACACCACGATCACCGGCACATACGCCTGCCCGGCCGCTTCGCGCACGCTGCGCGCCAGGGTCAGGCCATCGCCATCGGGCAGGGACAGCGAGGTGGTCACAAGATCCACCGCGCCAGCCTCCAGCGCATCGCGCGCTTCGGCGATGCTGGCGCAGCCGATCACCTGCACATTGGGCAGGTCGCGCTTGAGCACGTCGGCAATGAGCTTGCGTACCAGCTTCGAACCATCGACGACCATCACGCGCGGTGCGTCGCTGATCAGGTGTTTGAGATCTGGTGGATGCATGGCAGGCCTCAGGTCTCGGTGGGACGGGTCTGACGGAGGAAATGGCCGGTCACCAGCCAGGCGCCCAGCCAACCCAGCACCAGGGTGCCGACCAGCACCATTGCAGAATGCAGCAGATCCAGCCCGTGCAGGGTAAAGGAACTGCCGTAGCTATCGGCCAATGTGGCCAATGGCGCGCGCAATGCCAAGCCCGAGGCGGCGATCAGGGCGAGCGCCACGGCGCCGGCGCCCAGCCCGTACCACGCGCCCAGATACAGGAACGGACGACGGATGAAGCCGTCGCTGGCGCCGAGCAATTGCAGCACGCCGATCTCTTCCCGCCGCGACTGGATATCCAGCCGCACGGTGTTGCCGACCACCAGCACCGCACCGATGCCGAGCAGCGCCGAGAGCACCTGCACCAGGCGTTCGCCGAACTGCAGCCATCCATCCAGGCGCTTGCGCCATAACGCGTCGTGCTGCACCTGGTCGCTCTGCGGCAGGGCCTGCAATGCGCCGGCCAGTTGCGCATCGTCGGCCGCATCGGTGGGGGTGACGATCAACAGGGTCGGCAGCGGGTTCTCGCCCAGGGCATCGGCGGCTTCATCGAGTTTTGCGCTTTCGCGCAGCGCAGCCAGCCCCTGCTCGGGCGTGCGCAGGGTCACCTGTGCCACGTCGGGGCGCGCACGCAACTGGCCGGCAAGCGCCTGTGCGGCGTCGGCGGCGACGTCGACCTTGAGGAACAGATTGATTTCGCGCGACTGCTGCACGCTGCCGGCCAGCAGCTTGACGTTGTCCAGCGCAATCGACAGCCCCAGTGGCAGCGCCAGCGCCAGTGCCATCACCACGATGGTCAGCAGCGTTGCCCATGGCTTGCGCATGGCGCGGCCCAGGCTGAAGGCGATGCTGTGCAGGTGGTGGTCGACCCACACGCCAACGCGCGACGGCGCCACGGCTTCGGTATTGGCGAGCTTGCTCATTCGGCCAGATCCTGCGGCGAGATGTCGTCGACCAGGCGGCCGTGATCCAGGATCAGCACGCGCTTGCGCATCTGCTTGAGCAGCGCCAGGTCGTGGCTGACCACCAGCACGCTGGTGCCGCGCGCGGGCAGTTCGGCAAACAGCTGCATGATTTCGGCGGCCAGTGCCGGGTCGAGATTGCCGGTGGGTTCGTCGGCCACCAGCAGACGCGGCTCACCGACGATGGCGCGCGCAATGCCGACGCGTTGCTGCTCGCCTGCCGACAGCTGCGACGGCAAGGCTTTTTCGCGATGGGCCAGGCCGATGCGTTCCAGTGCAGAGCGCACGCGCTTGCCGATCTCGGCGCGACGGGTGCCGCGCAGGATCAACGGCAACGCCACGTTCTCCGCGATGCTGCGGTCGTTGAGCAAGCGATGGTCCTGATAGACCGCACCCACCTGGCGACGATGCAGCGGAATCTGCCGGCCACGCACCTTGAGCAGATTGCGCTCGCCCAGCAACACGGCGCCCTGGCTGGGGCGCTCGCTGAGATGGATCAACTTGAGCAACGTACTTTTGCCGGCGCCGGAGTGGCCGGTCACGAACAGCATCTCGCCATCGGCCACTTCGAAGCTGACATCGGTCAGCGCCTGGTGGCCCCCGGCGTAGTGCTTGCTGACGTTGTCGAAACGCAGAACGGTCATCCAGCGATTATGCCGGAGCGCCAGCGCTTGCGTCGCATCGCCGAAGACCGGCGATGCGATTGATGCCGCCAGCGGTCAGTTGCCCGAGACCAGCGAACGCAGGCGGCGGCCGATCCTGCTCAACAGCGACGGGCTGCCGCCCGGCTTGGCGGCACGCACCGGCTTGGCGACCACCTGGGTCGGCTTGCGCGGCGCGGCCGGTGCAGGCACCGGCGTGGACGCGACCGGCTCGGCACCGTCGACCGGACGGCCGTTGCGACGGCGGCGGCGCTTGCGCGGTGCGCGCTCGCCATCGGCCACCACCGTCGATGGCGCCTGTTCCGACGCCGCCGCCACTGCGGGCACGGCAGCGGCAGCCGGCGTTGCGGCCGTCTCGCCTTCCACACGCGGCTTGCGACGCGGACGCGGCTTGCCATCGGCACTGCCACCGTCGCGACGACCGCCACCACTGCCGCTGCGCGATGCACCGCCCGGACCGCTGCGACCACCACCACGACGCTGTTCTTCGGCCGCACGCTGCTCGCGCGCTTCGCGGAAGATCGTGCCCACGCTGTCGCCAGCGTCATCGTCGGCCTCTTCACCTTCCACCGGCGTACGCGGCGTGCGCGGCAACGGGGTCAGCAGTTCGGTGGTCACCGGCTCGACCGGGATCTTCTGCTCGATGTAGGCCTCGATGTCCGGCAGGCTCATCGCGTAGCGCTCGCAGGCGAAGCTGATCGCATCACCCTCTTCACCCAGGCGCGCAGTGCGGCCGATGCGGTGCACGTAATCTTCGGCGTCGAACGGCAGGTCGTAGTTGTAGACGTACTTGACCCCGTCGATATGCAGACCGCGCGCGGCCACGTCGGTGGCGACCAGAATTTCGAGCTGGCCCTTCTGGAAGCGGTTGAGCAGCGACTCGCGCTTTTTCTGCGGCACGTCGCCGGACAGCACACCGACCCGGTAACCGTGGCGCTCCAGGGTGCGCGCCACCCGCTCCACGAACGCCTTGGTATTGACGAACACCATGGTGCGCGCGCCTTCGCTGCGCGACAGCAGGCCCAGCAGCAGCGTCTGCTTCTCTTCGTCGGACGGGAAGTAGATGCGTTGGCGCACGCGTGCGGCGGTGATGGTCTCGGTCTCGACCACGAGCTTTTCCGGCTCGTTCATGTGCTCGTAGGCCAGCTCCAGCACGCGGTGACTGAGCGTGGCCGAGAACAGCAGCGTCTGCCGGGTACCGCGCTCGGGCATGCGCCGCAGCAGGAAGCGGATGTCCTTGATGAAGCCCAGGTCGAACATGCGATCGGCTTCGTCCAGCACGCAGATCTCGCAGGCATGCAGCGAGACCACCTTGTGCTGCTTGACGTAGTCGATCAGCCGCCCGGGGGTGGCAATGATCACGTCCACGCCCTGCTGCAGCAGCTCGCGCTGCTTGTCGTAGTCCACCCCGCCATAGACCAGCGCAAAGCGCAGGCCCAGGTCTGCGCCGAACTTGACCGCGTCCTTGTGGATCTGGATCGCCAGCTCGCGGGTGGGCGCCAGGATCAGCGCGCGCGGATCCTCCGGCTTGCGGTCGGCCAGCGCCGGGCGGATCAGCAGGCGGTTCATCACCGCCACCAGGAACGCCAGCGTCTTGCCGGTGCCGGTCTGGGCCTGGCCGGCGACATCGCCGCCCGGCAACGCGACCGGCAGGGTCAGCGCCTGGATCGGGGTACAGCGGGTAAACCCGGCGCTCTCCAGCCCGGCAACCAACGCCGGATGCAGGTCGAACGAGGAAAAAGTCAAATCGGTCAGCGGTTTGTCGCTCATTATTCCGTCTTCGTGAGGCGCCCTGGGCAGCCCGGGCGCGGCTTGCATCGATGCCGACAGCGTCGCAAACTGCGGCTCTTGTGGCGGACAGCGCGGCTTCAGGACTGACACTTGATTCAGTCGCGCAATGCCCCAGTTTAACGCAATGTGGCGGCCTGCCCGATCGGGTGGGCCGTTTGGTTTCCAGGAGACCCAACGTGAGCGACAAGGTTCAACATGTCGGCGATGCCGACTTCGATACCGCAGTACTGCAATCCGGCGAACCGGTTCTGGTGGATTTCTGGGCCGAGTGGTGTGGCCCGTGTAAGATGATCGCACCGGTGCTGGACGATCTGGCCGATACATACCAGGGCAGGCTCAAGGTTGCCAAGGTCAATGTGGACCAGAACCGCGCCCTGGCCATCAAGTACCACGTGCGCTCGATCCCGATGCTGCTGCTGTTCAAGGACGGGCAGGTGCAGGCGAGCCAGATCGGGGCGGTCGGCAAGGGCCAGCTGACCCAGATGATCGACAAGACCCTGGGCGGCGCGGCTGCCTGAGTGAATGGGCGTCCAGCGATGGGCGCCCCGCGGTTCGCCGGCAGTTAAACCCTGCCATGGCCGACGCTTGCGCGGTTGCGCGCTGCGGTGATAGTGTCAGTTGGTCCGGCACACGTTCGTGCGCCGCCGTACCCCTCTAGAAACCTCTTCTAGACTCCCATCTACCAATAGTTCGCCCCCCAGCCGGGCGCTCGCACCTTAGCGAGGAATCACGCACTTGTCCGATCATCCTTCCTCCGATACCGGGAGCAGCGTCGACGCTCCCGTCGAGAAGCGCGCGCGCAAGCCGCGCGTGAGCAAGACCGCCATCGCCCATGACGATGCCGGCGCACAGCAGCCCAACCTGCCCTTGCCCGCCAGCCCCGCACCCGACGCTCCACGCGCCCCGCAGGCACCGTCGCACGCTGCCGACTCGGCACCGGCGCAGACGTCCGGCGATGGCGCAGGCGCAGGCAACGCCTCTGGCTCCAGCCAGGGCGGCGACAATCACGGCGAGCCCCGCGAAGGCGGCCAGTCGCAGCAGCAGCGCTTCAATCAGGCGCAGCAACAGCAGAACCAGAATCAGGCGCAAAGCCAAGGTCAGGGCCAGGGACAAAACCAGGGCCAGGGCCAGCAGCAGGGCCAGGGCCAGAACCAGCAAGGCCAGGGGCAGAACCAGCAGGGCAATCGCCGCGACCGGTTCCGCAACCGCCGCGACCGCGGTCCGCGCGATCGGTTCGGTAACGAAGGCGGCGGCATGCCGTCCTCCGACGGCAGCAACGAGCCGTTCATCGCGCGTCCGCATCCGGCCGTTCCGGAGGGCTTCCCGGTCTATTCGCTGAGCGATCTCAAGCGGATGCCGGCGCAAAAGCTGCTGGACATCGCCGATCAGCTCAACATCCAGGAAGGCGTGGCACGCGCGCGCAAGCAGGACGTGATCTTCGCCCTGCTCAAGGTGCTGACCCGTCACGGCGAAGGCGTTGCCGCCGACGGCGTGCTGGAAATCCTGCCCGACGGCTTCGGCTTCCTGCGTGCCGCCGAAGCCAGCTACCTGGCCGGCCCGGACGATACCTACATCTCGCCCAGCCAGATCCGCCGCTTCAACCTGCGCACCGGCGACCACCTGTCCGGCCGCATCCGCTTCCCCAAGGACGGCGAACGCTATTTCGCGCTGTCGATCGTGGACACCATCAACGGTGAGCCGCTGGAAGCCAGCAAGAACAAGGTGCTGTTCGAGAACCTGACCCCGCTGTTCCCGCGTCGCCGGTTCCGTCTGGAACGTGGCGATGGGTCCACCGAGGACATCACCGGCCGCATCCTGGATCTGATGGCGCCGCAGGGCAAGGGTCAGCGCGCGCTGATCGTCTCCCCGCCCAAGGCCGGTAAAACGATGATGATGCAGCAGGTGGCCACGGCCATCACCACCAATCATCCCGAAGTGCACATGATCGTGCTGCTGATCGACGAGCGCCCGGAAGAAGTGACCGAAATGCAGCGCACCGTGCGCGGCGAGGTCATCTCCTCCACGTTCGACGAGCCGGCCGCGCGCCACGTGCAGGTCGCCGAGATGGTGATCGAACGGGCCAAGCGCCTGGTCGAGCACAAGAAGGACGTGGTGATCCTGCTCGACTCGATCACCCGCCTGGCACGTGCCTACAACAACGTGGTGCCCAGCTCCGGCAAGGTGCTCACCGGTGGTGTGGACGCCAACGCGCTGCACCGTCCGAAGCGCTTCTTCGGCGCGGCGCGTAACGTGGAGGAAGGCGGCTCGCTGACCATCATCGCCACCGCGCTGGTCGAGACCGGCAGCAAGATGGACGAGGTGATCTACGAAGAGTTCAAGGGCACCGGCAACAGCGAAGTGCATTTGAACCGTCGCATCACCGAAAAGCGCGTTTACCCGGCGATCGACATCAACCGCTCGGGCACGCGTCGCGAAGATCTGTTGATCGAGCCGGAGCTGCTGCAGAAGATCTGGATCCTGCGCAAGCTGCTGCACCCGATGGACGAAATCGCAGCGATGGAATTCCTGCTGGACAAGATGAAGACCACCAAGTCCAACGACGAGTTCTTCAGTTCGATGAAGCGCTGAGTTGGTCGGTATTCTCGACAAGAAAAAGCCCCGCATTGCGGGGCTTTTTTGTGGGTGCGTGGTTGCTTGCAGTCACAAGCCTGGTTGGCCGATTGCGGGGTGCCCTCGCCGCTCGCGGGACACACCGCAGGTACATGTGTGTAGGCTCGGGAGCGGCATCCTCGCCGCCCGCGGTCCCGCAAGCGGCGAGGACACCGCACCAGGAAGTTGATCGGCGGGGCCAACACCTGCCCATCGCCGCGTCTGCTTTGGCATGCCAGAAGGTTTTGCAGGGTGCTTGTTGAAAACCTGCCTTCTCTCGGCTTGAAATGGAACGCTGGTGGGACGCGCTGTGACTCAAACAACAAACCTCATGCTCTGCTCGCAAACATGCACACCGACCATCTCGACGGTCCTTGCCCGCCCATCGTCGTGGGACCTTACGCGGCATGGATGCCGCGTAAGAGCTTACAAGGACGTACTTGCAGCGTGTCCCGCGATGGTGGGCGGGCAAGGGCCCTGCAGCCAGATGGCAGAACAGCGGCCTTGTAGCCAAGCCCTGATAAGCCGTTCGGCAGCGAACGATCAAGACCACCCGCTCTGCAAGCAACAGGCGTGAGGTAGCTTCGCCAGCCGCGCTGATATTGGCTTCGCGCTTAAGTTCCTTGCAGCGGCGTCACCAGCCGCACACCTTCTCCGCGTGCGGAGAACAAGCCACTGCCCGGCAGCGCATCCGGACTGTCGGTCGATACCGACGCATCGCGCTGCTCGTGCCAGGGCGCCGGCTGACGCGGGCCCGGCAGATAGGATTGCCACTTTTTGGCTTGCTTTGCAGCGATCGAATTGCCTGGCCAGGATTCGATGGCGAAGGTGACCGGAACCCGCATGACCCAGTACGGCGCGTCGGCCTCGGGGCCTTGCGTTGGCGGCACAAATGTCCAGCCTCGCGCCTTTGCGATTGCAACGTCGGCAAACGCCTTGCGCCAGCGCGGGCGCTTGGATTCCGGCGCCAGCGTGGTCAGGTTGACCTGCTCGGCGACCAGATCTTCGACCTTGCCATCGCGCCCGACCTTGAGCAGCAGATAGACCACCCCGGTCACACCTTCTCGAAACGCATGCTCAGGGTACGCGGGTGCCGGCATGTCCTTGGCAGCGACGCTGGCTGCAGCTTGCTCCTGGCTGCCGAAATGCGCGCTGCGAATCGATACGGAATAGGTGCCGTTATCGGCCGGCTTGGCGACCAGCAGCAGATTCATCAGCAATTGCGCGGGCAAGGCGCTTCCATCGTCTTTGACAGGGTCAAAGCGCCAGGAAGCGATCGATTGTTTGACGCGGTCGCGGACCACTGGCGGCAGGCTTGCTTCGTCGGTGAGCTTGACCTCCGTGACGGTACCGTCCGGCGTCAGCGTCAATTCGCCTGCGATATTCATGCTGGCCTCCATCTGTGCCTGTACCTGCGCAGCACTGGGAACTGCCTGCACGCCGCTGACACTCGCCATTGCCAACAAAATGCCCAAGCCCAAGCGTTGCTTCCATTGCATGACCGCACTCCGTGGTTATTGAGTTTCGTTGTACCAGCTTGGCGCATACGCGTAAATCGTCAGGCCAGTTTTCGCGAGTCTGCGTAGGGCGGGGTGTCGGGGTAGTCGTCCTCGCGTAGCCGGGTTTGCAGGTCGCGCCACCACTGCGGGTCGAACAGTTCCGGGTGGATGTGCTTGACCGCTTCCAGTTGCGAGGATGGCAAGCCCATGAACAGCGCGAAGCGCTCGGGGAAGACGTCGCGTGGGCCGACATGGAACCAGGGTTCGGCGGCCATCTGTTCTTCGTAGGTGGTGGGCGTGGGCCAGTCGCGAAAGGTGCACTCGGTGATCAGGCACAGCTCGTCGTAGTCGTAGAACACCGCACGCTGATGTCGGGTGATACCGAAGTTCTTCAGCAGCATGTCGCCGGGAAAGATGTTGTTGCGCGCCATGTCCTTGATCGCCTGGCCATAGTCCAGCGCGGCGGCATGCGCAGCCTCGGGCAGTTGTTCGCGCAGGTACAGATTGAGCGGGCGCAAGCGCCGTTGCACGTAGCAAAGCGCAATCAGTACATCGTCGCCGTCTTCGCTCAGGCTCATCACGCAGCTGGTCTGCAGCTCTTCCAGCAGCGCAGGCGAGAAGCGCGATCTGGGAAAGCGCAGGAAACGATACGGCTGCGCGTCGAGCAGGCGGCCGATGCGATCGAGCTGGAACACCAATTCGTATTTGCCTTCCACCTGCGCGCGGCTCATGGTCTTGGGGTAGGCAAAACGGTCGCGAATGAGCTTGAACACCAGCGGATAGCTGGGCAGCGTAAACACCACCATGACCATGCCGGGCGTGCCATCGGCATGCACCAGCTGCTCGGACGGCTGGGCCTGGAAATGGCTGAAGAACGTGCGATAGCGCTCGGTCTTGCCCTGCTTGGCGCGGCCGAGCATGGTGTACAGCTCGTCGACCGGCTTGTGGGTAAGCAGGCTGCGCAGGAAGACCACCGCATCGCCCACCGTGGACAGGTCGGCTTGAAAATAACTGCGCGAATTGCTGAACAGTTGGGCGACATCGCTGCGCCTGGTCAACACCGCTTCGGCGCGCAAGCCGGCATCGTCGTTGACCAATGCGATGACGCATGGCGAAAACCGGTGCTCGCCGAACACGCGCCCGACCAGATACGCGCGACGCTCGCGATAGAACACCGTCTCGAGCAGTTCGACGCTGCGCACCGGGTGCTCGCCCCAATGCGCCAGGTCGTCGAGCAGACGTACCGCAATGGCCGCCGCACAGCGGGTGCGGTGCGCATACGGCACCGCGAATGCGTAATCGCCCAGCACGCGCACCAGCATGTCGGTCAGCCGACCTGGCGACACGGCGTAGGTATGCCGCGCCACCGGCACGGTGATGGCGTCGGTGGGTTCGATATCCAGCGCGATGAATTCGATATCGGCATCCACGCCGTGGGTGCCGAAGTAACGCCGCGTCAGCGTGTTGTAGAAGGTCTTGTACAACTCCTGATCGATCAACCCGGCCAGCAACGCGGCGTAATGACTGCGTGCGCGCATCCACAACGCGCGGTCGTGCGCCTGCCCCAGCAGCACGGCACGCAGGCGCAGCATGCATTCGCTGATGTACTGATCGTAGAGCGCGATACGAGCGACGGCATCGTCGCGCGCGCCGCTCCAGTCGCGCATTTCGAAGCGCTGCTTGGCGCGTGCGGTGATCTCGGAAAACCGCGCGTGGTAATCCTCGAACGCTTCGTACACCGCGTGGGCGATCGCCAGCGCGCGGCGTTCGGATTGGGGCGGTAACGGCAGCTGGTTCATGGCGGCAGTGTCCTTGCGCGCTTGCGGCGATGCGTGGTGGGCGGCAGCACGGCAGACGGTGCGGCCATCGCCTGCTGCGCGTGCTCGGCATGTTCGCGCGCCTGTGCCTTGAGCCACTGGCGAAACGCCAGAAAGCCGGTGTGCGTGGCCGAACGCTGCGGATATACCAGGTAATGCGACCAGGTGGTCTTGAGCCGTTGCGCTGACAGCGCCACCAACTGGCCGGATGCCAGCAACAGGCGTGCGCGGGTCACCCGCCCCATCGCAACCCCGACGCCATCCAGCGCGGCACGGTGATGGGACTCGGATTCGTCGAGCACCGCGGCATACCGTCGCGGCGGCTCGCCCCCGAAGGTCGCAAACCAGCGCGGCCAGTCGCCATCCGGGTCGCCCAGCAGCGGCCATCGCTGCAGCGGCTGCGCATCGATGCCGCCCATGCGTGCGATCAGCGACGGGCTCGCCATCGGCACCAGCCATTCGTCGAACAACGGTTCGGCGATCACGCCCGGCCACTGTCCGGCACCGATGCGCATGGCCGCATCCACCTGCGGCTGGCGTTCGAAATCCACCAATCGCTCGCTGGAAAACAGATTGATCTCGATGGTGGGATGGGCGGCCAGAAAATTGCTCAGGCGCGGCACCAGCCACGCCGAGGCCATCGACGGCGTAATGCTCAGGGTAAGCGTGTCCTCGCGGCGTGCAGCGAACGGCTGGAATGCGTCTGCGATCGCATCCAGATGCGGAGCGATGCGATCGAGCAATTGCTGCCCCTGCGGCGTGGCGCTGACGCCGCGCGCGTGCCGCTGCAGCAACCGATAGCCTAGGCGTTGTTCGAGTGCACGCACCTGGTGACTGAGCGCACTGACGGTCAGATGCATCGACGCGGCAGCGCGCGAGAGATTGCCCAGACGCACCGCACTGACGAAGCCCTGCAATGCGTGAAGCGGCGGACGCGACATGGCTCACCCTTGAATGGAATTCAACGCTGACTTGCAAAAGCCTCGCTTCTGCATGGCCAAGCCTGCGCCTACTGTGGCTTCCACTCAAGTGGGAGCAGGATCATGCGCATCTTTACCGAGTTGCTGTTCCAGCACGGGCACATTGCCGACGTGGCGCTTGCAAGGCAGTTGGCGGAGGCGGAGATCGCGATGGACGTGGCAACGGACGCCAGCGCCGAACCGGCAGCACAGACCGCGCAGAGCGCACCGGTCGCGGCCGAGCCTGCGCCTCGCAGGAACGCCGAAAAAAGGATGGCGCGACGTGCGCGCCAGCTGGTGCGGGCGATGACCGCACTGTCGCCCTTTCGCTGAAACGACAAGGCCCGCCTAGTGGCGAGGCGGGCCCTGACGATGGTACTGGACTGGACGCACCGGCACGCGGTGCGCGGGCTCAGGCCTTCAACGTGGCCAGCACGTCATTGAAGGTCTTGCTCGGGCGCATCGCCTCGCTGACCTTGGCCAGGTCCGGGTGGTAGTAGCCACCGATCTCGACCGGCTTGCCCTGCGCGCCGTTGAGCTCGGCCACGATGGCGGCTTCGTTCTCGGTCAGCGCCTTGGCCAGCGGTGCGAACTTGGCCTGCAGGGCAGTGTCCTCGGTCTGCGCAGCCAGCGCCTGTGCCCAGTACATGGCCAGATAGAAGTGGCTGCCGCGGTTGTCGAGTTCACCGACCTTGCGCGCCGGCGACTTGTTGTTGTCCAGGAACTGGCCGTTGGCCACGTCCAGCGCCTTGGCCAGCACCGTGGCCGACGGATTGTTGTAGCGGTTGCCCAGATGCTCCAGTGATGCGGCCAGCGCCAGGAATTCGCCAAGCGAATCCCAGCGCAGGCAGTTCTCTTCGACGAACTGCTGCACGTGCTTGGGCGCCGAGCCGCCGGCACCGGTTTCGAACAGGCCGCCGCCGGCCATCAGCGGCACGATGGAGAGCATCTTGGCGCTGGTGCCCAGCTCCATGATCGGGAACAGGTCGGTGAGGTAGTCGCGCAGCACGTTGCCGGTGACCGAGATGGTGTCCTGGCCCTTGCGGATGCGCTCCAGCGAGAAGGTGGTGGCCTCCACCGGCGGCAGGATGCGGATATCCAGACCGCTGGTGTCGTGATCCTTCAGGTATTTCTCGACCTTGGCGATCACCTGCGCGTCATGCGCGCGCGCCTTGTCCAGCCAGAACACGGCCGGGGTATCGCTCAGACGTGCGCGCTCGACCGCCAGCTTCACCCAGTCCTGGATCGGCGCGTCCTTGACCTGGCACATGCGCCACAGATCGCCAGCTTCCACCGCGTGTTCGAACACCGTCTTGCCATTGGCATCGGTGACCTTGACGGTACCGGCCGCCGACAGCTGGAAGGTCTTGTCGTGCGAGCCGTATTCTTCGGCCTTCTGCGCCATCAGGCCGACATTGGGCACCGAGCCCATGGTGGCCGGGTCGAAGGCACCATGCGTGCGGCAGTCGTCGATCACCGCCTGATACACGCCGGCATAGCAACGGTCCGGAATCACCGCCTTGGTGTCCTGCAGCTTGCCGTCGGCATTCCACATCTGACCGGAGTCGCGGATCATCGCCGGCATCGACGCATCGACGATCACGTCGCTGGGCACATGCAGGCTGGTGATGCCCTTGTCCGAATTGACCATGGCCAGGCCCGGACGCTGCGCGTATTCGGCCTGGATATCGGCCTTGATCTGCGCCTGCTGCGCTTCCGGCAAGGTGCCGATGCGGGCGTACAGGTCGCCGATGCCGTTGTTCGGGTCAAAGCCCACCGACTTCAATGCCTCGGCATGCTTGCTCAGCGTGTCCTTGTAGAACTCCCCGACCACCACACCGAACAACACCGGGTCGGAGACCTTCATCATGGTGGCTTTCAGGTGCACCGAAAACAGCACGCCGGTGGCCTTGGCATCGGCGATCTGCGCGTCGATGAAGCTGGCCAACGCACGCTTGCTCAGCACGGCGGCGTCGACGATCTCGCCGGCCTTCACCGCGACCTTGTCCTTGAGCACGTTGCTGCTGCCGTCGGCACCGACGAATTCGATCGTCAGCGTACCGGCGTCGGCCAGCGTGGTGGACTGCTCGCTACCGAAGAAATCGCCGGCGTCCATGTGCGCCACGTGCGACTTGGAATCGCTGCTCCACTTGCCCATGCGGTGCGGATGCTTGCGTGCGTAGTTCTTGACCGACAGCGGTGCGCGGCGATCGGAATTGCCTTCGCGCAGCACCGGATTCACTGCACTGCCCTTGACCTTGTCGTAGCGCGCCTTGATGTCTTTTTCGGCGGCATCCTTGGGCTCGTCCGGATAGGCCGGCAGCGCGTAGCCCTGGCCCTGCAGTTCCTTGATGGCAGCCTTGAGCTGCGGCACCGAGGCGCTGATGTTGGGCAGCTTGATGATGTTGGCTTCCGGCGTGGTGGCCAGCTCGCCCAGTTCGGCAAGGTCGTCGGCGATTTTCTGCTCCGCGCTCAGGCTTTCGGGAAACAGCGCCAGGATGCGTCCGGCGAGCGAAATATCGCGCGTTTCGACCACGATCCCTGCGGTATCGGTGTAGGCATCGATGATCGGCAGCAGCGACTGCGTGGCCAGGAAGGGAGCTTCGTCGGTGAGCGTGTAGAGGATCTTCGGTGTCTTCGACATGAGGTGCGATGGCTCTTGTGGTCGGGAGGAGCGCCGATGCCCAGTGACGTTGACGTTGGCGTGCGCGACGGGGGTCGCTGGCGGCACGCCGATCGGCCAGCGCGATGGACGCGGCATTGGATCAGCACGGCATTGTCGCGTCTGAGCCGCGCCCGGGTAAAGCGACCACAGGCGGACGCTTCATCCCGCCACACGGCCAATCGACATGGATGCAGCTGTAACGAATCCATTGCCGAATCGACGCACAGCAAAAAGGCGCAATCACGCGATCGCGCCTTTTGCTGCAACGTGATGCAAGCAGACGTCACCGGCTGCAGATGGGACGATGCCGGGACGCGACGCCGTCGCCACCGACCGCCTATGTCAGCTACTTCACCGTAATGGTCTGCGGATTGCCCGCAGGCTTGCCGTCGACCATGGCCTGCGCGGTATAGGTCCCGGCCGGCCAGCCATCGGGCTTGCTGAAGCTGAGGTTGGTGGTTTCTGCGCCAGTGGTGGTCAGCGTGGCGTTCTGCTCGCCGGCAACCTGGCCATCCTGATAGGTGAGCTTGGCCGATACGGGCACATTGCTCGCGCTGCCATCGGTCTTGACCGACACGATGATGGTGTCCTTGGTGCCGATGGTGGCAGACGGGGTCACTGTCTTGTCGGCGGCGGCACTGGTCCCGACTGCGACGCTGGACACGCTGACGGCGGAACCCGTCGCCGCTGCGGTGTCGGTGCTGGCCGCACCGGTCGCCGTGCTCTGGCCAGCCTGATCGCTGGCCGGCGGCGTGGCGGCCGGGCCTGGCATCGCGTCCGTGGCAGCGCCGGAAGTAGGATCCTTCGAAACGCTGGCGTCGTCGTTCTTCTTGCAGCCGGACAGTGCAAGCACGCCGGCAAGCGCGATCACGAGCGTGCTTGAAACGGATTTAGTACGCATGGATCAATCTCCGAATATCGAAAAGAACAGGGTTTCTGCAGTGTCTTGGTTTCTGATGTGTCTTGCTTGGTTTCTGGTGTGTCTCGCGAGATTTCCGGCAGCGCGCCACGAACCATGTAATGCGGTGACTCGCCGACCGCTACGCTTTGTGCGGCAAACGCAGCACCTGCCCCGGAAAGATCTTGTCCGGGTCCTTGAGCGTTTCGCGGTTGGCTTCGAAAATACGCGGCCACAATGCGCCGTCGCCGAGGTGACGTTTGGCAATGCTGGACAGACTGTCGCCTGCCTGCACAGTGACCGATTCCTCGACTAGCTCTGCGGTGCTCTGCACGCTGGTGCGCACGTTGGAAAAATCCGGAGCGGGCGTCACTTCGGCGGTGCTATCGACCGTCGACGTCACATTGGAGAAATCTGGCTTCTTATCGGCACTCATTGCTGCATTCCTTCGTGCATCACGAAGCTTGCAGGGTGCGTGCAGCGCTGTTAAGCATGGATCGCGCCACCGTGAAGCTGGCGCGATCCCGGAACGGGCGTGCTTACTGGCGCAGGTCGCGAAAGATCGACAGCGGGGTGGGCACGCTGGGTGAGCTGCGCAGCGGATTGATATCCAGCCCGCCACGCCGGGTATACCGCGCTTCGACCACCAGCCACTCAGGCGCGCAGCGGGTCAGCACGTCATTGAAAATGCGCTCCACGCATTGCTCATGAAACTCGGCGTGGTCGCGGAAACTCACCAGATAGCGCAGCAAGCCTTCGCGGTCGATCGGCGCACCGCGATAGCGCAGCGTGACGCTGGCCCAATCCGGTTGGCCGGTGACCGGGCAATTGGATTTGAGCAGGGCCGAGGTCAGCACTTCTTCGGTGAGCGGTTGCGCGTGCGCCGACAGATACGCGGCATTGGGCGGGCCGTAGTCGTCGATGCTGACATCCAGCGCGTCGATCGATTCGCCCTCGCCCACCGCATCGATCGGCGGCAGACCGAAGTCCACCGTCACATCGGCACCGGCGCGTGTGGACAGGTCGGTGGCGATGCGCGTGCGCACCGCTTCGGCACTGTTGAAGCGGGTGGCATTGAGCGAATTGAGATACAGCTTGAGCGACTTGGATTCGATCAACAACGGCGACTCGCAGGGGACGTGCAAGGTGGCCGTGGCCACGCATGGCTTGCCCTGTGCATCGAGCCAGCTGAGTTCATAGGCATGCCAGCGATCGCGCCCGATGAAGGGCAAGGCGCCGGTCAGGCCGATCGCCTCGCGCCCGGCCGCGCGCGGAATCGGAAACAGCAGCGACGGATCGTAGCCGCTGGGATAGGCGACCTCACGACCGAGGGTGGAATCTTCTGGGGTATTCATCGCGCCATTTTAGGCCGAGCGGGCTGGCCGTGAGCTATATGGCGGATGCTGGAGCGAGCTGGCGACAGAAGCAGCGGGCCGTCAAGCGGCCCGCCACCCCACACGATCAGCAACGCTCAGCGGAAACCGCGCAACTGCGCACGATTCCCCATTTCCGATTCCCCATTTCCGATTCCCGATTCCCGATTCCCGATTCCCGATTCCCGATTCCCGATTCAGCCAGCCTCGCCCTGGTGCAGGTAATCCAGCGACACCTGCAACAACGCGCGCAAGCCCACATCCAGCGACGATTCGTCGAGCAGGAACTGCGGCGAGTGATTGCTGGGCGCGGTGGCCGGGTCGATGCCCTTGGCGGTGGAGCCGACGAAGAAGAACATCGACGGCACCTGCTGGGCGTAGAACGAAAAGTCTTCGGCGCCCATCTGCAACGGCGGCTCGTAGACATTGTCGGCGCCCACCACGGCCTGCAGGCTGGGCAGCATCTTTGCGGTCAATGCAGGGTCGTTGACGGTGGCCGGATTGCCGGGCTGGTCCGGCACCTGCGCCTCGACGGTGGCCCCGTGGGCGGCGGCGGTGTGCTCGGCCACCGTCTTGAGGTCGGCGAAGATCTGCTGGCGCATGGCTTCGTCGAAGGTGCGGATGGTGCCGACCATTTCCACGTCGTCGGGGATGATGTTGTAGCGGATGCCGCCCTTGATCGCGCCGAAGCTCAACACTGCCGGCTGCTTGGACAGGTTGGCACGGCGGCTGATCACGGTCTGCGCGGCGCCGATCATGTCGGCGCTGGCCACGATCGGGTCGATGCCGTTCCACGGCGCCGAGCCATGGGTCTGGCGGCCGATCATCTTGATCGCGAAACGGTCCGAGGCCGCCATCAGCGGGCCGCTGCGCACCGCGATCTTGCCGGCCTGCACGCTGGAGAACACATGCAGGCCGAACACCGCCTGCGGCTTGAAGTCGGCGAACAGGCCTTCCTTCAGCATCAGCGAAGCGCCGCCTTCCTCGTTGCCCGGTGCGCCTTCCTCGGAGGGCTGGAAGATCAGCATCACCTCGCCGGGCAGCTGCTCGCGCATGCCCACCAGCGCTTCGGCCACGCCGAGCAGGATCGCGGTGTGGGCGTCGTGGCCGCAGGCGTGCATCACCCCGACCTGCTCGCCGCGGTATTCGGCGGTGACCTTGGAGGCGAACGGCAGGCCGGTCTGCTCCTTGACCGGCAAGGCATCCATGTCGGCGCGCAAGGCGATCTTCGGCCCCGGCTTGCCGCCCTTGATGATGGCCACCACACCGTGATGGGCGATACCGGTACGTGGCTTGAGACCGAGCTTGCGCAGCTGCGCGGCCACCGTGGCGGCGGTGCGCTCCTCGCGGTTGGACAGTTCCGGGTGCTGATGGAAGTCGCGGCGCCACTGCACCAGCTTGCTCTGCAACGGCGCGGCAGCGGCCTGCACTTCGGGCCGGGGCGTGGCCTGGGCGGCGGCGAGCGTGGGCAGGGCGAGCAGTAGCGCGCTGGTCAGCAGGCGGGAGTGGCGCATTGGCAATCCTCTAAAGATGATTGCTTAATGTAGTGCACCCGCGCAGCTGGCGGGTTGCGGTGGGGCCCGATTCAGGCCAGCGGTCAACCGCAGTCGCAGTGGTACGTTGCCGCTGCACTGCGCCCATGAATGGCGCAGATGTCGCGCCCGATGGCCCGTTACTTCAGTAACGTTCAATCCGTCAGGCACGGCGATATGCTTCGCATAGCCGCCCCACGGTCGCCCCAGGCGCCCGGCCCGCCCTCAGGAGTTGTCGCATGTCGCGTTTTTGGAAGATCACACTGCTGGTCGTAGCGGTGCTCGTCGTGGTGTTTGTCGCAATGCGCATGATGGGCGGGGGCAATCACGGCAAGCGGGCGGACGCACCGGACGGCAATGGCACCGAAAACAGCGGCCCGGTGCCGGTCACGGTGGTGGCTGCCACCACCCAGGACGTGCCGGTCTATGCCAGCGCGCTGGGCACGGTCACCGCGCTCAACACGGTCACGGTCAGCCCGCAGGTCGGCGGCCAGCTGATGAGCCTGAATTTCAAGGAAGGCCAGGAAGTGAAGAAGGGCGAGCTGCTGGCGCAGATCGACCCGCGCACGCTGCAGGCCAGCTACGACCAGGCGCTGGCGGCCAAGCGCCAGAACCAGGCGCTGCTGGCGACCTCACGGGTGAACTACCAGCGCTCCAACGACCCGGCCTACAAGCAGTACGTCTCGCGCACAGACCTGGATACCCAGCGTAACCAGGTGGCGCAGTACGAGGCGGCGGTGTCGGCCAACGATGCGCAGATGCGCTCGGCGCAGGTGCAATTGCAGTTCACCCGCGTCACCGCACCGATCGACGGCATCGCCGGCATCCGCGGGGTGGACGTCGGCAATATCGTCAGCGCCAGCTCCACCATCGTCACCCTGACCCAGATCCGCCCGATCTATGTGTCCTTCAACCTGCCCGAGCGCGAGCTGCAGGCCGTGCGCAGCGGCCAGGCGGCGTCGCCACTGGGCGTGGCGGCGCTGGATCGCGGCGATGCGCACGTGATCAGCGGCGACGGCAAGCTGGAGGTGATCGACAACCGCATCGCCGCCGACAGCGGCACCTTCGGCGCGCGTGCGATCTTCGACAACACCGATAACGCGTTGTGGCCGGGCCAGTTCGTCAACGTGCGGCTGCAGCTGCGCACCATCTCCGGCGGCACCGTGGTGCCCACCCAGGCCGTGCAGCGCGGGCCGGACGGCGATTACGTCTATGTGGTGGGCAACGACAACACCGCGCAGATGCGCACCGTGGTGCAGGGCGTGGAAGTGGACGACAGCCATGTACAGGTCACCAAGGGTCTCAAGCCCGGCGAGCGCGTGGTCACCGAAGGCCAGTTCCGGCTCAAGCCGGGCAGCAAGGTCAGCGCACTCAAGCCGGGCGAAACCCCGCCCGAGCCGACCGAGGCCGAACTCAAGGCAGCGCAGGACAAGCAGAAGGGCGGCGGCGGTGGCCGTCGCGGCGGCGGCCCGCGCTAATGCCTGACCACTGGCGACGGGACACCCCGCCGCCAGTGCGCGTCGGCGCCCTGTGCGCCGGCACCGATTGACGTCTTCAGCAAGGATTCCCCCCGTGGGCTTTTCGACCATCTTCATCCGCCGCCCCATCGCCACCTCGTTGTTGATGGCGGGCGTCCTGCTGCTGGGCATCCTGGGCTACCGGCAATTGCCGGTGTCGGCGCTGCCGGAAATCGACGCGCCCAGCCTGGTCGTGACCACCCAATACCCCGGCGCCAACGCGACCACCATGGCCTCGCTGGTGACCACGCCGCTGGAGCGCCAGTTCGGGCAGATCTCCGGGTTGCAGATGATGACCTCCGACTCGTCGGCGGGCCTGTCCACCATCATTCTGCAGTTCTCGATGGACCGCGACATCGACATCGCTTCGCAGGACGTGCAGGCGGCGATCCGCCAGGCCACCCTGCCCTCGTCGCTGCCGTACCAGCCGGTCTACAACCGGGTCAATCCGGCCGATGCGGCGATCCTCACGCTCAAGCTCACCTCCGACTCGCTACCGCTGCGCGAGGTCAACCGCTACGCCGATGCGATCCTGGCCCAGCGCCTGTCGCAGGTGCCGGGCGTGGGCCTGGTGTCGATCGCCGGCAACGTGCGCCCGGCCGTGCGCATCCAGGTCAACCCGGCGCAGCTGTCGAACATGGGCCTGACCATGGAGTCGCTGCGCAGCGCACTGACCCAGACCAATGTCAGCGCGCCCAAGGGTTCGCTCAACGGCAAGACCCAGTCCTACAGCATCGGCACCAACGACCAGCTCACCGACGCGGCGCAATACCGCGAGACCATCATCAGCTTCGCCAACGGCCGCCCGGTGCGCCTGGCCGATGTGGCCAACGTGGTCGACGGGGTGGAAAACGACCAGCTCGCCGCCTGGGCCGATGGCAAGCCGGCGGTGCTGCTGGAGATCCGCCGCCAGCCCGGCGCCAACATCGTGCAGACGGTGGAGCAGATCCGCAGCATCCTGCCGCAACTGCAGTCGGTGCTGCCGGCCGACGTGCACCTGGAGGTGTTCTCCGACCGCACCGAAACCATCCGCGCCTCGGTGCACGAGGTGAAGTTCACCCTGGTGCTGACCATCGCGCTGGTGGTGGCGGTGATCTTCGTGTTCCTGCGCCGGCTGTGGGCCACCATCATTCCCTCGGTGGCGGTGCCGTTGTCACTGGCCGGCACCTTCGGGGTGATGGCGTTCGCCGGCATGTCGCTGGACAACCTGTCGCTGATGGCGCTGGTGGTGGCGACCGGGTTCGTGGTCGACGATGCGATCGTGATGATCGAAAACATCGTGCGCTACATCGAACAGGGCAAGAGCGGGCCGGAGGCGGCGGAAATCGGCGCCAAGCAGATCGGCTTCACCGTGTTGTCGCTGACCGTGTCGCTGGTGGCGGTGTTCCTGCCACTGCTGCTGATGCCGGGCGTGACCGGGCGGCTGTTCCATGAGTTTGCGTGGGTGCTGTCGATCGCGGTGGTGATCTCGATGCTGGTGTCGCTGACGCTGACGCCGATGATGTGCGCCTACCTGCTCAAGCCCGACGCGCTGCCCGAAGGCGAGGACGCGCACGAACGCGCAGCAGCGGCCGGCAAGACCAATCTGTGGACACGCACGGTGGGCGCGTACGAGCGCAGCCTGGACTGGGTGCTTGCCCATCAGCCGCTGACCCTGGCGGTGGCGATCGGCGCGGTGGCACTGACGGTGGTGCTGTATGTGGCGATCCCCAAGGGCCTGCTGCCCGAACAGGACACCGGCCTGATCACCGGGGTGGTACAGGCCGACCAGAACGTGGCCTTCCCGCAGATGGAAGAGCGCACCCAGGCGGTGGCAGCAGCGCTGAAGAAGGACCCGGCGGTGACCGGCGTGGCCGCCTTCATCGGCGCCGGCACCATGAACCCGACGCTCAACCAGGGTCAGCTCGCAATCGTGCTGAAGACGCGTGGCGACCGCGATGGCCTGGACGAGGTGCTGCCGCGCCTGCAGAAAGCCGTGGCCGGCATTCCGGGCGTGGCGCTGTTCCTCAAGCCGGTGCAGGACGTCACCCTGGACACCCGCGTGGCGGCCACCGAATACCAGTATTCGATCTCGGATGTGGACAGCACCGAGCTGGCCACCTGGGCCGGGCGCATGACCGAGGCGATGCGCAAGCTGCCCGAGCTGGCCGATGTGGACAACAACCTGGCCAACCAGGGACGTGCGCTGGAGCTGAGCATCGACCGCGACAAGGCCAGCATGCTGGGCGTGCCGATGCAGACCATCGACGACACGCTGTACGACGCCTTCGGCCAACGCCAGATCTCCACCATCTTCACCGAGCTCAATCAGTACCGCGTGGTGCTGGAAGTGGCCCCGGAATTCCGCAGCAGCACCGCGCTGATGAATCAGCTGGCGGTGGCCAGCAACGGCAGCGGCGCGCTGACCGGCACCAATGCCACTAGCTTCGGCCAGGTGACCTCGTCCAACTCGTCCACCGCCACCGGCGTGGGCAACCAGAACACCGGCATCGTGGTCGGCGCCGGCAGCATCATTCCGCTGGCCTCGCTGGCCGAAGCCAAGGTCACCAATACGCCGTTGGTGGTCAGCCACCAGCAGCAGCTGCCGGCGGTGACCATCTCGTTCAATCTGGCGCCGGGGCACTCGTTGTCGCAGGCGGTGGCGGCGATCGAGAAGGCGCGCGAAGACCTGAAGATTCCGACCCAGGTGCATGCGCAGTTCGTCGGCAAGGCCGCCGAATTCACCGGCAGCCAGACCGATATCGTGTGGCTGCTGCTGGCCTCGATCGTGGTGATCTACATCGTGCTGGGCGTGCTGTACGAAAGCTACATCCACCCGCTGACGATCATCTCCACGCTGCCGCCGGCCGGCGTTGGCGCGCTGCTGGCGCTGATGATGTGCGGGCTGAGCCTGTCGGTGGACGGCATCGTCGGCATCGTGCTGCTGATCGGCATCGTCAAGAAGAACGCGATCATGATGATCGACTTCGCCATCGACGCCCGCCGCGAAGGCGCCAACGCCCACGAGGCGATCCGCCGCGCCTGCCTGCTGCGTTTCCGCCCGATCATGATGACCACCGCCGCCGCGATGCTGGGCGCGCTGCCGCTGGCGCTGGGCACCGGCATCGGTTCGGAACTGCGTCGCCCGCTCGGCATCGCGATTGTGGGTGGCCTGTTGCTGTCGCAGCTGGTGACGCTGTACACCACGCCGGTGATCTACCTGTACATGGAACGTGCCGGCGAGCGGCTACGCGACTGGCGCGCGCGGCGTGCCGCCCGCCGCGACGGCGTACCCCCGGCCTCCACCTCGGAGCGCCCGGCGTGAGGACTGTTGCGGCAATCGCTGATCCGATTACCGGCGTGCGGCATCGCCTGCCCGCAGGCGCGCTCAGGCGTGGCGCTGGCCCTGCTTGCCGAATCCCCAATCCCCAATCCCGAATCCCGGCACCACAGCCATGAACATCTCCGCGCCCTTCATCAAGCGCCCGATCGGCACTTCGCTGCTGGCGATCGGTTTGTTCGTGATCGGATTGATGTGCTACCTGCGGCTGGGCGTGGCGGCGTTGCCGAACATCCAGATCCCGGTGATCTTCGTGCACGCAACACAGTCCGGCGCCGATGCCAGCACCATGGCCTCCACCGTCACCGCGCCGCTGGAACGGCATCTGGGCCAGCTGCCCGGCATCGACCGCATGCGCTCGTCCAGCTCGGAGAGCAGCAGCCTGGTGGTGCTGGTGTTCCAGAGCAATCGCAACATCGATTCGGCCGCGCAGGACATCCAGACCGCGATCAATGCCTCGCAATCGGACCTGCCCTCCGGGCTCGGCACGCCGATCTACTCCAAGGCCAATCCGAACGACGACCCGGTCATCGCCATCGCCTTGACCTCGGACACCCAGTCGGCCGATGAGCTCTACAACGTCGCCGATTCGCTGCTGGCGCAGCGCCTGCGCCAGATCACCGGTATCAGCTCGGTGGACATCGCCGGCGCCTCCACGCCGGCGGTGCGCGTGGACGTGGACCTGCGCGCGCTCAATGCCCTGGGCCTGACCCCGGACGATCTGCGCAACGCGGTGCGCGCGGCCAACGTGACCTCGCCGACCGGCTTCCTGTCCGACGGCAACACCACCATGGCCATCATCGCCAACGATTCGGTGGCCAAGGCGGCGGATTTTGCGCAGCTGGCGATCTCCACCCAATCCAACGGACGCATCGTGCGGCTGGGCGATGTGGCCACCGTCTACGACGGCCAGCAGGATGCGTATCAAGCGGCCTGGTTCGATGGCAAACCCGCAGTGGTGATGTATGCCTTCACCCGCGCCGGCGCCAACATCGTCGAAACCGTGGACCAGGTGAAGGCGCAGATTCCCGAGCTGCGCGCCTACCTGCAACCCGGCACCACGCTCACGCCCTACTTCGACCGCACCCCCACCATTCGCGCCTCGCTGCACGAGGTGCAGGCCACGCTGATGATCAGCCTGGCGATGGTGGTGCTGACCATGGCGCTGTTCCTGCGTCGCCTGGCACCCACGCTGATCGCCGCGGTCACCGTGCCGCTGTCGCTGGCCGGCTCGGCGCTGGTGATGTACGTGCTGGGCTTCACCTTGAACAACCTGAGCCTGCTGGCGCTGGTGATCGCGATTGGTTTTGTGGTCGACGATGCGATCGTGGTGATCGAGAACGTCATGCGGCATCTGGACGAAGGCATGCCGCGGCTGGAAGCCGCCCTGACCGGTGCGCGCGAGATCGGCTTCACCATCGTGTCGATCACCGCTTCGCTGGTGGCGGTGTTCATTCCGATGCTGTTCGCCAGCGGCATGGTCGGCGCGTTTTTCCGCGAGTTCACCGTGACCCTGGTGGCGGCGATCGTGGTCTCGATGCTGGTGTCGCTGACCTTGACGCCGGCGCTGTGCAGCCGCTTCCTGTCGGCGCATAGCGAGCCGGAAAAGCCCGGCCGTTTCGGTGCCTGGCTGGACCGCATGCACGAGCGCATGCTCGCCGTTTACACCGTGGCGCTGGACTTTTCGTTGCGCCACGCATTGCTGCTGTCGCTGACGCCCTTGCTATTGATCGCCGCCACCGTTTTCCTCGGCGGTGCAGTCAAGAAGGGCTCGTTCCCCGCGCAGGACACCGGCCTGATCTGGGGCCGCGCCAATTCCAGCGCCACGGTGTCGTTCGCCGACATGGTCAGCCGCCAGCGCCGCATCACCGACATGCTGATGGCCGACCCGGCGGTGAAGACCGTCGGCGCACGGCTGGGCTCCGGCCGCCAGGGCTCCAGCGCCTCGTTCAATATCGAATTGAAAAAGCGCGACGAAGGCCGCCGCGATACCACCGCGCAAGTGGTCGCACGCCTGAGCGCCAAGGCCGACCGCTACCCGGACCTTGACCTGCGCCTGCGCGCGATCCAGGACCTGCCCAGCGACGGCGGCGGCGGCACCAGCCAGGGCGCGCAGTATCGCGTGTCGCTGCAGGGCAACGACCTGGCGCAGCTGCAGGAATGGCTGCCCAAGCTGCAGGCCGCGCTGAAGAAGAACCCACGCCTGCGCGATGTCGGCACCGACGTGGATACCGCCGGCCTGCGCCAGAACATCGTGATCGACCGCGCCAAGGCCGCGCGCCTGGGGATCACGGTCGGTGCCATCGATGGCGCGCTGTATGGCGCCTTCGGCCAGCGCTCCATCTCCACCATCTATTCGGATCTCAACCAATACAGCGTGGTGGTCAATGCGCTGCCCTCGCAGACCGCCACGCCCAAGGCGCTGGACCAGATCTTCGTGCCCAACCGCGCCGGGCAGATGGTGCCGATCACCGCGGTCGCCATCCAGACCCCCGGCCTGGCGCCGCCGCAGATCATCCATGAAAACCAGTACACCACGATGGATCTGAGCTACAACCTCGCACCGGGCGTCAGCACCGGCGAGGCGGACCTGATCATCAAGTCCACCGTGGAGGGCTTGCGCATGCCCGACGGCATCCGCCTCAGCGGCGACGACAGCTTCAACGTGCAGCTCAGCCCCAACTCGATGGGCGTGTTGCTGCTGGCCGCGGTGCTCACCGTCTACATCGTGCTGGGCATGCTCTACGAGAGCCTGATCCACCCGGTGACCATCCTGTCCACGCTGCCGGCCGCCGGTGTCGGCGCGCTGCTGGCATTGTTCCTGACCAACACCGAGCTGTCGGTGATCTCGATGATCGCGTTGGTGCTGCTGATCGGCATCGTCAAGAAAAACGCGATCATGATGATCGACTTCGCGCTGGTGGCGCAGCGCGTGCACGGCATGGATGCGCGTGCGGCCGCGCGCGAGGCCTCGATCGTGCGCTTCCGCCCGATCATGATGACCACGATGGTGGCGATCCTGGCGGCGGTGCCGCTGGCGGTCGGCCTGGGCGAAGGCTCTGAGCTGCGCCGCCCGCTGGGCATCGCGATGATCGGCGGGCTGGTGTTCTCGCAGAGCCTGACCCTGCTCAGCACCCCCGCGCTGTATGTGATCTTCTCCTGCCTGAGCGAGCGCTGGAAGGCGCGGCGCGCACGTGCGCGTGCACGCCGGGCAGAGCGCGCGGCGGCACGGCGCCCGGCGGCGTCGGCGCACTGAGGCGACGCCGCACACGCGCCGGCCTGCTTAGACCGACGCATGCCGGCCGGCATGTTGGTTGGTCAGCGCCGCTCGGCAGTCACCTGTCGATTGCCGACGTGACGCCGGGGCATCTCTGCTGGCAACGCATAAACCCGGCACGCTGGCCAGGCTGCAGATACATAGGTCTGCCAAGCCGGAATCTCGGTTGCCTTGGCGCGCTTGGACGGTGCCGGGTAGATCATGTGCGGAGCGACGGACCTGCGGCCTGGCTGCAGGGCTGCAGGGCCCGGTCGAGATGGTCGGTGCGCATGCTTTTTCGACAAAGCAACCAGCACACTGTCTGGTGCGGTGCCCTCACCGGTTGCGGGACCGTGTGGCGGCATGGATGCCGCCAAACGGTCCCCATGGACGGGTTCACGGCGTGTCCCGCAAGCGGTGAGGGCACCGCGCGCTCGACCCACTGGGCTTTTGACCTAAGCCAAAGCGCCCGACCGCGTCCAGATGCCGAGACTAGCCAAAACCTCGATTGCTTCTTTGTTCCGATGCTTCAAGGTACGCGCCATCCGAATCCGCAGCGGCGCACATTCTGGCAATGTGCACTGCGCGATCACGACACGCCATGCGCGACAAAGCCGGCAGACAGCAGGCGTGCAAACGCGCACGCCGCGCCGTGACTGCTACACCAGCAACGCCTGCAGCGACTCCCGCTCCAGCTGCGCATATAACGCGAACTCGTCGTGCACCTGTGCGCCCAACGCCTGCTCGAAACTGCGCTTGCTCGAATGTGCGGCGTAGGCGCGTTGCTCGGCGCCGCCGAGGTTGGACTGGAAGATGCCGGCTGCGCTGACCGGCAGGAAGTCTTCGTAGATGATCGGATCGGCACTGAGCAGGCCGAGCGCGATCGCCGTTTCTGCAGGCAGTGCGGCCACCTGCGCCGGATCGGCGCGGCCGGCATCGGTCAACGCATAGCGGAAGTAGCCCAGCCCTTCCTGACGCAGCAGCGCCTCGTCGTCTGGAAAGGCCACGAACGCGGTCTGCAGCCGCGTGGCGTAATCGGTGCCGGTGCTGCCGGCGCCATCGGCGTCGCGCGCCTGCGCCAGCAGTGCGTCGTACAGCGCGCGGCCCTTGGGCGTCAGTGCGAGCCCGCGCTGTTCGATCTCGCCGAAGCGCGCGGTATGCGTGCCGTGTTCGGGCTGCCCGCCGTCGCCGACAAAGCGCACCGGCTCTTCCAGCGCCTTGAAACTGGTCTGGCGCAGCAGGATCGGCACGCGCCGACGCGGCGGCCCTTCGATCACCGCCTTGGCATCGATGCCGGCGCGCTGCATCTGCGCCTGCGCCGCGTCGATATCCAGCGTGCGCGGGGTCAGATGGTTGATATGCGGGCCGTGGAAGCTCACCACATCGGCGATCAACTTGTGCGCATCGCTCAGCGCGCGGTAAGTGGGCAGCGACACCGTTGCATCGCCATGCCAGCGGAAGGTTTCCAGCGCTTCGGCCACGAAGCGCTGCGCCTGCCCGGCATCGAGCCCGCCGACACGCTCGTAGTGTTCGATCAACTCCACGACGGCATCGGTGAAGATCTGCCGCTGCTCCAGGATCTGCGCAGCCTGCGCACGTAGCGCGGCATCCTCGATCAGTTCCAGCCGCAGCAACGAGGTGAACACGCGGAACGGATTGGCCGACAGCGCGGCCTCGTCGATCGGGCGGAACGCGGTGGAATGCACCGGCACCCCCGCCACCGAGAGATCGTAATAACCCACTGGGTGCATGCCCATCACCGCAAACAGGCGCCTCAAGGTGGCCAGTTCCGCCGCCGTGCCGACCCGGATCGCGCCGTGCCGCTCCAGATCCAGCCGTGCGCGCTCGTCGTTGCGCTGCAGCCGCGCTGCCAATGCCGGATCGGCTTCCAGCGTCTGCGCATTGACCTGCGCCACCAGCGTCATCAGGTCGCCGTACAGCGGCACCTCGGCGCGATACATGTCCGACATCGCCTGCGCGAACAGGCTGCGGATATGGTCGGAAGAAACAAACACGGTATCGCGCATGGCGTGGTCTTGGCAGAGGCCGGCCGATGCCAGCGTTACCGCATTCTCGCCGACCACGCCCCTTAGCGACCAGCTGCACGGCAGCATCGCGCCCGCGCGTTGGCGCGCAGACAGCCGGCTGCGCCTGCGGACCTGCGACATGCCTTGCGCGTTACAACCCCGCCTGGGCTGCAGCGTCGGCCGCTTCGCTGGCCTCGCGCGCGGCCTCCAGCCGCTGCGCGTGATCGCCAAGCTGGCGGCGCAGCAGCGCATCGAGGGTGATCGGCCGTTCCCAGCGGTCGTAGCTGGCGACGATGGCGTGCCGCAGCGCGCGCAGATGCGCGTTGTCCGGCGCCACCGGCAGCCGCGTGATCACGCCCTCCCATCCATCGCGATGATCGCGCGTGTAGGCGCGCACGCTGTCGCGGCACGACAGCTGCACCGTGTGCGCCCACGCGCAGGCGAAGTAGATGTCGCCGGCATGCCAGCCATGCACCTGCAGCAGCGCCTGCACGTAGCCACGCGGGGTTTCGGTATAGCGGGCAACCTCATCGATGAAACTGTCGGGGTAGCGCTGCGCATAGCTGCCCATGTCGGCCAGATGCTGGTCCACCCACGCATCGCCAGTGCCGGGCGTCACCGCCGGTGCGGCTTCCTGCGTCCGGGTGCCGGCAGCCGGCGCAGGCACGCCCTGCGCCACCGCCAGTACCGGAACCAGCACGGCAACCAGCAATGGCAGCGATCGCAACCGAGGTGAGCGTAATACGGGCATGCCCCGATGATGCCGCATGCCCGCGCCGGTGTCAGGCCACACGCGTGTCAACGCAGATCGTAAAAGCCGATCGAATGCACTTCGCGAGCACGACCAGCTCAGGCCTGTCTGTGCCTGGCCAGTGCATCCAGCGCATGCACGGCGGCCGGCCAGCCTGCGGCATCGGGCACTTCGCGCATGCGCGGTTCGTCGGCGGCGACACCGTGGTCCTGTTCGTGCGCCCAGGTCACCGCGTAGGGGGTATGGATGCCCCAGCCGCCGATCGCCAGCACCGGCTCCACGTCCGAGCGCAACGAGTTGCCGATCATGACGAAGCGCTGCGCCGGCAGGTCGAACTCGCCGAGTACGCGCGCGTAGGTATCGGGATCTTTCTCGGACACCACCTCGACCCGCGGGAACAGGTCGGTCAGGCCGGACTGGGCGATCTTCTGCTCCTGATGGAACAGATCGCCCTTGGTGATCAACACCACCGCATAGTCGGCGGCGATAGCGCTGACGGCCTCACGCACTCCGGCAATCACTTCCACCGGATGTTGCAGCGTGGCCCGCCCAATCTCGACGATGCGCTGGATGTCGCGGGCGTCGATGCGGGCGTCGGTCAGTTCGATGGCCGTCTCGATCATCGACAAGGTCATGCCCTTGGCGCCGTAGCCGAACACCTTGAGGTTGCGCCGTTCCACCGCCAGCAGATGCCGCTGCATGCGGCTGTCGCCCAGGTCCAGATAACCGGCCAGGATCGCTTCGAAATCCGCTTCGGCGCTGCGGTAATAGTCCTCGCTTTTCCAGAGGGTATCGTCGCCATCGAAGCCAACCAGTTGGATCGCCTGGCCGTCGCGCTGTGTCAGAGCTGTCATCGCGCAAGTCTAGCAGCGCGTGGATGCGCTGCTGCGTCAGTCGCCCGCAGCGTCGCCCGGGCCGGGCTGGTAGCTGGCGAATTCGTCGCGCGACAGGCGCCCATCGCCGTTGCTGTCGAAGTCGGCGAAGTTCTCGCGCAGGATCGGATCGGCCCCGGCTTCTTCCCGCGTCAGCGAGCCGTCTGCATCGCTATCCAGACTGCGGAAGCTGCGCGGTACCAGCGTCCCGGCCGGCGCGGCCACCGAGGAGTCGGCGCCGCTCCTGGGGCGGACCGGGCCGGCGGGATCGCTGGGAAGCAGTGGCGTCGTTGCAGGTGGTGGCGGCTCGATCGGCAGAGGCGACATGGCCGGGGCACTGGAGCCAGGCGGCGCAAGCGGTTGCTGCGTAGACGCCGGTGGCAGCTCCGGGGGCGCGGCAAACGCCAGCAGCGGGCCAGATAGACCCGCCAGTAAGATAATGCGCAGCTGCACCATGGAAGAAGGCCGGAGTTGTAGCACTTCACCGTAACGTGCCCGACGTAAAGAAAACGGGAGCGACCTTGGCAGGCCGCCCCCGTGTATCCATCCCGACCCAACGCGCAAGGCGTGGTCGGCTTGCCTACCTACAAAAGCTCCTCTTCGATCATTGAAGGCTGTCTGTAGCCGTACGGGCTGGTGATCGCGGCACGATGCCGGTCAGTTCCCCTGCGAGCCGCTGGCACCGCCGCCGCTCTGCTGGGTGGCGACAAAGGCTTTGTACTCATCCGGGGTCAGCTTGCCGTCGTGATCGCCGTCGGCCTGGTCGAAGATCTGCGCCAGCCCGGCGTTGACCTGGGCTTCGGGCTTGCTGATTGCGCCGTCACTATCGGTATCGACACTGGCCCAGGTCTGCCCGCCGCCACTGGAACTGGAGCTACCGCTCTGGGCACCGGTGGCCGAACTTCCCGACTGCGCTGCAGCATCCTGGGAGGTGCTTTGCGCCATGGCCGGCAGCGCAAGAGCGGCGGCAAGAGCGGCGGTGGCGGCAAGCAGCGAGGTGCGGTTGCGATTCTTCATTGGGTGGTCTCCTTGGCTTGGGAATGCGCGGTGTCGCCGCACATGGCACCACCCTACCCATCGCAAATGAACGCCCAACCCGGCGTAATTTCGCGCAAAACGTCCTCTTAACCATCGCGCGGAACGTTGTGTTTAGCCGCCTGTTAGCGGCTGGTGAGCCAAACAGAAGCAGCGCATTCAACAGCGCGATTTTTGAGAACCAGGCCGCGTTTTTCCACCGTCGTTTACGCGCCCGGGGCCTCGTCATCCCAGCTTCCGGAGCTGAACAGTTTCCAACCCAGGACGACGCCCGCAAGTGCACCGGTCACTTGCAGGATGACGCGCGAACCTAATTCGTTGGGGTCGTGAATCTTTGCTAGCGCCAGCCGCGCATACAGCGGCGACTCCAGCCGCACGATGCTGGTGTAGACGAGGTTCCAGATGTCGTAGCCGGCACCGATGGCCACCGCGAGCAGGCAGGCGATTCCCAGGGTGTGGCCGTGGGTGAACTGCAGACGTCGGCCGATGTACTCGACAGCGGCAAACAACAGCACCCCAAGCACCAGCGCAATCAGGCCGGCCTCCAGCGAACCGAGCAGGCCGAAGTGCAGGGGCAGATTCATCGTGACAATCCAGGCAGCAGGCGTGCCAGTCTAGCGGCTAAGGGCAAGGGATCCGCAGGCGTCGCCGAATCGGTGGACGAGCACGCGAACATGGCAGCGGCGATGGCGAGTCAGGCGCGCGCCTGACTGGGTCCGGCATGTTGCGCGGCCTGCTGCAGCGCTGCACAAAGACCGTGTCCGCAAGTCCGCCTCAATCGTCCTGACCGCGCGCGGTCACCTGCGCCTCGCCATCCTCGTCCCATTGCACGCTGACCGAGATCGGCTTGCAGCACACCTGGCAATCTTCGATGTACTGCTGATCGCCACCGGTGAGATCCAGCGTCAGCGTGATCCACTCCCCGCAGTACGGGCAGGCGATATCCAAAAAGCGTTCCGGGTCGGACATGGCGATTCCTCAGGCAGCGGCCGCAGCGTGGCCAATAGCCGGCGAAGCGGCAAGCGCGACGCCAAGGGGTGCAGTGTACGAGCGTTCCAGCCACTGCACGCCTAAAACCGGCCCAGCTTGCACATGACCGCGCTCACTCCACCGGCACATCGTAGGCGGTCTGTGGTGTGGGCTCGGGGCGGAAGGTGAAATGCCACCACTCCATCGGGTAGTTGGCAAAGCCTTCGGCCGCCATGGCGCGCAACAGGTGCTGACGATTCGCACGCTGCGCACTGCTGATATCGGCTGCATCGGTATGCGCACGCGGATCGAAGAAATCGAAGTCGGTACCCATATCAACCGCGCGGCATGCACCGTGACGGCAATCCAGCAATCCCAGGTCCAGGGTGGCGCCGCGGCTGTGTCCCGAGGTCTCGGCGATGTAGTCGCCCAACAATGCCTGCTTGTCCACACGCGGGTAGTACTGCGGCTTGGTCAGCTGATCCTGCAGGTCCGCCGCCCACGCCACAAATGCATGCACCGCCCGCACCGGCCGGTAACAATCGAACACCTGCAGGCGATAGCCTACTGCGTTGAGCGTACGCGCCACCCGTGTCAACGCCTCGGCTGCCGGCCGCAACAGATAACACCGTGATGCGAGATACCCGGGCACCACGCGCCCGGTGAAGTTATTGCTGCCTGCATAGCGCATGTCGACGGCGATCTCCGGCGCGAGCGTGCCCACGTCGATCAGACCCGCGTCGGCAGCAGTGGTCGCCGGCGAAATGACCGGCGCTGCGGTGGCAACAAAGCATGTGCTTGCCAACGCCGCTGCAAGTAACAGCCAGGGCAGCGCAGGCTTCTGGCGGCCCGAAGGCACTGCGGGAATGTGGGTTGGGCGTGGATGCGTCATCTGCAAAGCATAGGCGATCGGCGCAGCAAGAAACGCCAGAGCAATCCTTTGCCGAGGCGCTCTATGCAGACCAATTGCCAGCTGGACCACGGAACTCATGTCTGGGATGCGGCATCTCGCCCGGATGGTCCGAGCTGGGCCGCGCCGCGCCGGGATTGGGGATTGGGGATTGGGGATTGGGGATTGGGGATTGGGGATTGGGGATTGGGGATTGGGGATTGGGGATTGGGGATTGGGGATTGGGGATTGGGAATTCGCGATGCTGAGCTCGAGTCGGATATCTCGCATTGCTCGAATGCGTCACTAGCATTTCTGACAATGGCCATGTCGCAGAGACGCATGCATCAAACAACGCTTCGCACACTGCAACTGCAAGGGGCACCGCCGCATTTGCACGACAGCCATAGCCTGACGCGATCGCGCGTGCAGCAGTGCAACCTGCAACGGCTCACAGATACCGGCCGCGCCCGGTGAGGCACGGCCGGTATCCCGGCGTTTACCGCGACGGGGCAGCTTGCGTTGCCGCCTGGGTCCGCTGCTCATCCTGACTTTGCCGCTGCGTCTCGGACGCCAGTTGCTGCTGGCTTTGCTCCAGCGGCACGGTTGCGGCCTGATGCCTGTCCACGTATGCACGATTGACGTCCAGGGGATTGTTCGGATTGCGCTGTACCGCAATCAGACCCTTGCCGTCGGTGCTTGCCACCAGGTCATCGATTCGCGACATGCCGCTGACCTTGGCTTCGAACGCCACCTGGCCGGCCGCCCGCTGCATCTCATCGCGATTCTTGAAGCCACCGTTGGGGCCGTGCTTCTCCAGCTGGGTCACCGCCTGGTCAAACAACGGATCGGCACGGCGAAGCTGATCGACGCCTTGTTGACGTTGCATTGCTCCATTGATCGATGCAAGCGTCTCTGAACCGGCTTTGCCATCGACACTTTTCAATCCGCTATCCCTCTGGTACTTCTCGACTGCGGCCTCTGTCTTGGGCCCATAGGTACCAATGGCGTCCTTGCCTTCCATATAGCCAAGCGACGCAAGCTTGTCTTGAAGTTCTTTCACCGCTGGACCGTGCTCATGCCGCTTCAATATCCCGCCATCTTGGGCATGCACATCGGACGGAGCCTTATCGGCTGGCGCTTTATCCCGACTGGACGGTGTAGCCTCTGACTGCGTCACCGTCTTGTCCAGGTCAGCCAACTTGACCAAATCCGCCTTTTCGTTTTCTGCGCGGTTCTTCAATGAATCCAGCGTCTTCTGCTTTTCCACCCGCGGGAAAAGTTCCTTGACGTGCGCCGCCTTGTAGTCCTGGACGGCACTGACAATCTCCTTGTCCGAAAGCTTGGAAACGTCGTAGCCCTTACCGAACTTTTCTTCGAGTCCTTTAAGGAATACGCCAGATCCGCCCGGCCGCTTATCGCTGCCGGGACCATACTGGACGGCAGTGCTCCACAGCGCGTCCTGTACTGCTGGACCGCGACTCGTCAAATCCAGCCCCTTGCCTTCCAGTCGGTCCACAAGCTTGTCGTAATGGGTGCGCTTGATGTAGTCGTGCTGCTCTTGTGCGAAAGATGTATCGGTCTTTGCCAATTCTTTCCACTTGGCACTGAAGTCGGCAGAGCCGGGGGTCAGCCCGGCGAAATCGTCTGCATACTTACTGCTTTTCACAAAGGCCGCAACGGTTCCGCCAACGATCACAGCCCCTTCCTTGGTCTTGACCTGAGAGGTCATCTGATACGAACCGTATGAGACGCCACCAGGATCGTCGATACCTGACGACACGGTACTCGCGCCCCGGCCGCCTGTTTCATAGTGCTTCGAAGTTTGCCCTAATTCCCAATCCTTGCCGCTCATCGCCTTATCTCCCTGACATAGAAATTACCAATAGAATTGACCGGCAACTTCACGGCTCAGCGCGACTCCAGCTGCGCAGCCCGTTCCGCTGTCATTTCGAGGCGGCACTGCGCCGCATCCACGATGCCCGCCTGTCCGCTATCGGGATCGTAGAAACATTTCTCGTCGCGATCTGCGATCCACTGACGCTGCTGGTCGCGCAGCTTGCTCTTGTCCTCATCACCGAGCCGCTCGATCAAGGCCTTATAGACCTTGTTGAGTTTTTCATCCTGGTACGCATGTTCGGCCGCAATACAGTCCTGCATTGCGGGAGTCGCACCTGCAGCAGCAGTAATACAGTCATCATAAGAAGGGCGTAGCACGGGGGAATCTCCTGTTGATGGTGAGGGTGTGGACTTCTGAGCTTGGCCAGCGGACGAGCTGGATGTTGGTTGTTTTGAGGTAGCCCTGGACTCCATGCCGTCCGCTGAGGTTTCCGACGCAGCAGTGGAGGTCACGGCAGCGGAGTCGAGGGATTTATCGGCCGACTGCGATTGCCCGCCACAGGCAGTGGTCAGCACGCACAGCGTCATCACAGACAAAAGGGGCAGAGTTTTGAGAGCTGGCATCGTTGAGACTGTTCCTTGAGAGGGATGGAGACTGACGCAAAGCACTTGAACGCCTAGCGCCACGCAACGGGAAATGAGTGAAAAAGCACGAAGGTGCTCGAATAGTGCTCACTGATCCAGCGGCGGGGTGTACTGCTGCCTGGAAGCATCGAAGGTGTAGGTCACCGTATCGGAGGCGTCCAGGACACGGACCTTGCCTGGACCGGAGACGGCGGTGCCTTTCATGACAACCCGCAGTGTCGGCATCGAACCGGTCTTGCCCGGCTCAAAGCTCAGCGTTCCAGCGCTGGAGGCGCATTTCATCGTCCCGCTGTCGTCGCACGCTGCGCTGTTGTCTCCACCGGTCACAACGGTACCCAGGTAAACCCAGCCCTTGTAATCGCCCAGGTCGTTTTTGTTCGGATCGAAGCTGAAGATGGCAAAGCCCAGGCTGCTGACGCCGGGTGCAAACCGTGTGGTGGGCACCGCCAGAAGCAGGTGACCGTCCTTGGTTTCCGTACTTTGCGGCTCGCGCTTTTCATCGAGCGGATCGGCGTTTTCATTTGCGCCGAAATCGCCAGCCCACTGCTGCGCGTGAAACAGTGTCCATGCCGGCTTGCCAGCAACGTCGTCGAGCACATACGTCGCCTGGCTGATGGCGACGCCAACGCCGGGGTCTGGGCCGTCGCGTTCCTCTGCCTTGCCATACGTTCCCGGCCCGGCATTGGCGAAGCCGGTGTAATAGTGCTTGCCGCCCAAGTCGAAGCGATAGCCATACCAGAAGGCGGCCAGCGCACCGTTATCGACGGTATAGGACGCTGACCCATCGCCCTTCATTCCATAAATGTCATTCAGCACCTGCCCCGGGGCCGGTACGTCGGCGACGATCTGCCGGGGCTGCGCCGCGGGCGGTGTCGCCGGCGTTGCGGGTGTCGTCTCGGTGGGCGCCGGCGGCGCGCCGGCCTGCCCGGTGTCGATGGCCTTATCCGAGCAACCAGCAAGGACTAGCATCGCTGCCACCCACAGCGCTGTCTTCCCGAGATTCATCACGCGACAGCCTTCCATTCTTGTCAGGAGAAAATCCTATCAAGAATGCGATGCAGGTCCAGTGGATTGACCAAAAGCACCTCAATCCAGGAAGGCAGCGCCCCCTCCCGCACAGAACGCGGCCCGCCCTGCCGCCGATTGAACCCGCTCAACGCGATGCACCGTGTCACTTGGCTCGGAGCGCGCCCGGAGTAAGCGGCACAGCCGGCGAATTCGGTGGTCGTGTCAACGCATGCAATATCCGCAGATCCTCGGCATCCAGCGTAGTGGCGCTGTTGCCGCGATAGTGGTGATGGAAGGCCTGCAGCGTGGCGGCGGGGTCGTCGAGGCTGTAGCCCAGCAGGGCCAGCGCCTGCCAGGGATCGAAATCCGCCGGTGCGGGTGGCGTCTCGGGTACGGGCCAGCGGCCGAAGCCAGCATCGGCCAGGCGTTTCCACGGGAATAGCGGCCCCGGGTCGTTCTTGCGTGCAGGAGCGACGTCTTCATGACCGACGATCTGGGTGCGCGGGATGCGCAAACGCGTGCACAGGTCTTCCAGCAATACCAACAGGCTGTCGATCTGCGCTGGTGCGAACGGTTCGCTGCCGTCGTTGTCCAGTTCAATGCCGATCGAGGCCGAATTGATGTCGGTGATGGTGCCCCAGCGGCCGGCACCGCCATGCCAGGCGCGCTGCGCATCGCTGACCAACTGGTAGCGCTGCCCATCCTCGCCGATCAGGTAATGCGCACTGACGCGGCCGCCGCTGTTGCGCCCACGCAACGTGCTCAGGCTCTGCTGCACCGAGTGCTGGTCGGTGAAGTGCAGCACGATCAGGATCGGCCGTCGCGCGTCGTAATTGGGCGACGGTACCCACTGCGCAAGCGGGTTGCGCTGCGGCGCGTGCGCGCAGGCACCCAGCGACAGCGCGGCCATGCAGACCATGGCCCGCAGCCAGGCCAATGAACACGGATGGGGAGTAGGCGGCATCGCATTTCTCTTGAAGGCACTCAGAGCGGCTGACTCCATCTGACAAATCGACGCCAGCGCGATGCAGATGCTGACGGCTGCAGTGTACGAGAGCAAACGCCGACACCGGGTCACGTCCGCTGACGGTGACTGCGGTGGCTGGTGACCGGTCGCAGGTGGTTCGCCGCGTGAACGGGCTCCGGCGAGTCCGCCTGGCTGCAGACCATGCGGATGGCAAAGCGACGCGCCAACCTTGGCCCCAACGCGATCTCCGCAGCAACGCCCCATCGATCGAAGCACCCCATGGCGGCAGCACGTCAACAGACCACCGCAAATCGCATGCCTGTGGAGGAGCGATCACCGCTTGCGGTCTGCGCACCCCGAGGCGTCCCGCGTACACTCATCATCACGCTTGCAGCGGCAAGGAGGTGAAGGTCGGCGCGCCGTGCTTCCCTCCACGCTGCATTGCAGCCCCACATGCACTCACTCCGAGATGTTCATGCCCTTGTCGCGCCGCCTGCTGACGTTGCTGTTGATGTCACTTGCGCTGCCCGGTAGCGCAGCGCCCGGCAGCACTTCAGCTTCACCTGTGGCCCCCTTTGCGGTCAGCCAGGCGCAACTGACAGCGGACTACTGGATCCAGCGCAGCGGCAATGCACGGTTGCCGCGTTTGAACGCGGCACAGATCGCCGCCTTCAATGCCCGCCTGTTGCGCGACGATGCGTCCATGCACGATCTGTCGCAGCTGCCCGAGGTCATGCCCGGCGACGCGGTACGTGCGCGAATCGAAGCACTGTCGGCGCCGCCGACGCGTGCGCTCTACGGCGCCGATGGACATGTCATCGACCCAGTGCGCCTGTCGGAGTTGCGCCGCACGCTGGCATTGGATGCGCTCCCCGCAACGGTGGCAGTGCAGTTTGCGCTGGTGGTCCAGCGTGCGGCATTGCGCACCTTCCCCACCACCCAGCGCGTATTCACCAGTCCCGACGATCTCGATATCGACCGCTTTCAGGAATCGGCCCTGTATCCAGGCACGCCGGTCGCGGTGCTGCACACCAGTGCCGATGGTGCTTGGCGGTTCGTGCTTGCAGCCAATTATGCAGCGTGGATCGCTGGCGACCGGATCGCTGAAGGCAGCCGCGAGCAGGTGTTGCGGTACGCACAACGCGGTCCACGCATGCTGGTGACCGGTGCCCGCGTGCAGACTGCATACACCCCGGAGCTACCCGCCGTCTCGGCACTGTCGCTGGACATGGGCACCAGCCTGCCCCTGGATGTCGACTGGCCATCGCAGCAGCCGGTCAACGGACAACTGCCACTGGCTGCCCACGTGGTGCAACTGCCGCTACGCGATGTCGATGGTCGCTTGCAGCTGGTGCCGGCCCTGGTCCCGCGCGGCGCGGATGTGCACGCCGGTCCCTTGCCGGCAACCGATGCCGCGTTGCTGCGGCAGGCCTTCAAGTTCCTCGGCGAACGCTATGGCTGGGGCAACGATTACGATGCGCGCGATTGCAGCGGCTTTGTGCTGGATATCTACCGCAGCCTGGGGATTGCGCTGCCACGCAATACCGGCGATCAGGCACGCAGTCCGGCTTTGCGCACGATTGCGTTCGATGCACGCGCACCGCAGTCGCAACGTCTGCAGCAGCTGGCGCAGCTGCGCATCGGCGACCTGATCTATATCCCTGGCCACGTGATGCTGGTGATCGGGCATGAGCGTGGCGCGCCCTGGGTGATCCACGATGTCGCCGGCGCCAACTATCGCGCTGCCGATGGCAGCGTGCAGCGTGCGCGCCTGAACGGCGTCTCGGTGACGCCGCTGTTGCCGTTGCTGACCACCGATGGCACGCCCTTCGTCGATCGCATCACCCGCATCCAGCGCATCGCGCCAATTGGCTCCCCATGAAGATCACCGGCTTCCGCCTTGGCATGCTGCGCGTGCCGTTGAAAACTCCGTTCAAGACCGCGGTACGCACCGTGCAGGCGATCGAGGACGTGGTGGTGCTGCTGCAAACCGATAGCGGCCATATCGGTTATGGCGCCGCGCCGGCCACCGCGCCGATCACCGGCGATACGCACGGCAGCATCATCGCCGCGATCGGTCACTGCATCGCACCGCGGTTGATCGGCCAGGACGTGGCTGAACTCAATCGACTGTGCGGGCTGGTGCAACATGCGCTGGAACGCAATACCAGCGCCAAGGCCGCAGTGGAGATCGCACTCTACGATCTGTGGGCGCAGACCTTCGGCGCGCCGCTCTATCAGCTGCTTGGGGGCGGCACCCCGCGCATCACCACTGACCTCACCATCAGTGCCGATACCATCGACATCATGGTGGCGCAGGCGCAGTCGGCATTGGGGCGCGGCTATCGGTCGCTGAAGATCAAAGTGGGTAAGGACAGCGCGTCGGATGTCGAACGCGTCAAGGCGATCCACGCAGCCGTCGATGGGCGTGCATCGCTGCGCCTGGATGCCAACCAGGGCTGGACACCCAAACAGGCCGTGCGCAGCATGCGCATGCTGGAAGACGCCGGCATCGTGCTGGAATTGCTCGAACAGCCGGTCAAGGCCGCCGATATCGATGGCCTGGCCTTCGTCACCGCGCGCATCGACACCCCGGTGATGGCCGACGAAAGCGTGTTCTCGCCAATACAGGTGATCGACATCATTCAGCGCCGCGCGGCCGACATCGTCAACATCAAGCTGATGAAGACCGGCGGCCTGTCCAATGCCATCCGCATCGCCGATATCGCAGCGCTGTACGGCGTACCGTGCATGATCGGGTGCATGATCGAATCCAGCATCAGCGTCGCCGCCGCCGTGCATCTGGCGGTGGCCAAGGCCGACAGCATCACCCTGGCCGACCTGGATGCACCGGCGTTGGGGCAGTTCGATCCCACCGAGGGCGGCGTGCAGTTCGATGAGGCGCAGATCCATATCGATGATTCGCCAGGCCTGGGCATCCGCCGCATCCGCGGGTTGGAACTGTTGCCCGACTGACCTGGCCATCGCAGGCGGCATATCGGGCGTCAAGCGACGGAGCGCTCGACTGGCACGCAGGCATGCCCTCGCCGCCTGCCTGCGTGATCCGCACGGCAAAAAACCATGCACGCAACGATGGCGATTCCAGGGCATCGCCATGGCCCGCACATGCAGTCGTCATCGCCATGCGCCACACACCCGCATTGCTGGGTACAGTAGGCCTGCCCGCCCCGATGCCATCGGGTGCGGCACGCGTGTCGTCGTCCGCACCGAGACACCGCATTCCTCACCAGCTCGTCCCCTGCCGTCCGGAGTCCGCATGCGCCTTGCCATCCTGTTGCGATCCACCCTGCTGCTGGCGCTCGCACTGTGCAGCAGCGGCGTCCAAGCAGGCGAGCCGATCCAGGCGCTGCGGCAGGCACGCGCGTTGATCGTGGTGACCACACCGGACTGGAACAGCACCCAGGCACGACTGCAGACCTTTGCGCGTGTGGATGGCGCATGGGTACCGGCCGCACCGGGATTTGCCGTGGCGCTCGGCCGTCACGGCAGCGCCTGGGGCGAAGGCCTGCACCCGGCACAGTCGCAAGGTCCGCACAAACGCGAAGGCGATGGCCGCAGTCCGGCCGGCGTGTTCGCCATCGGCCCGGCATTTGGGTATTCCAGCAGCATCGACAGCGCCATGCCGTATCAGGCGATGAGCGCCACGCATTACTGCATGGATGTGCCCAGCTCGCCGCTGTACAACCGCATCGTCGATGCTGCGCAGGTCGGTGAAGCGGCGGTGGCCGGCTCCACCGAGCCGATGCGCCTGGATCTGCGCCATCCCGGCGATGCGCGTTACCGCGAAGGTTTCGTCATCGCGCATAACCCCAACAACATCGCCGGGCGCGGCAGCTGCATCTTTGCGCATCTGTGGCGCACGCCGGGGCAGTTCACCGCTGGCTGCACGGCGATGGAGCCTGCCGACATGCAGCGTCTGCTGGCGTGGTTGAAACCTGCCGACAAGCCGCTATTCGTGTTGTTGCCGCGTGCCGACTATGCGCGCCTGCAAGCGCAATGGCAGCTGCCCGACCTGGGCGAGGCCGCCCCATGAGCACGCCGACGCCGCCGCCCGATGGCACCGGCCTGATGCGTGTCGTCAGCCGCTGGCAGATCGTCGGCTTGTCGATCAACGATGTCATCGGCAGCGGCATCTATCTCTTGCCTGCGGCCACCGCTGCACTGCTGGGGCCGATGAGCCTGTGGGCGGTGATGCTGGCCGGGCTGGCAGTGGCCTTGCTGGTGCTGTGTTACGCGCAGGCAGCAAGTTATTTCGACACGCCCGGCGGCAGTTATCTCTACACGCGCGAGGCGTTTGGCCCGTTTGTCGGGTTCCAGATCGGCTGGATGATCTGGCTCACCCGCATCAGCTCGGCGGCGGCCTTGAGCAACGGACTGGCCGATGCGGTGGCGCGGTTCTGGCCCACCGCCTCCACCGATGCCTGGGCGCGTACCTTGGTGGTGGTCGGCTCGCTGGGTGTGCTGACCGCGATCAACGTGATCGGCGTGAAGTCGGCCGCGCGTACCGGCATCGCGCTGGTGATCGGCAAACTGGTGCCGTTGCTGTTGTTCGTGGCGATCGGGCTGTTCTATGTGGACTGGTCGTGGGCGTTTGCCGGCACGTCCCCGGACCTGCGCGACCTGGGCAATCTCGGCGAAGCCGCACTGCTGCTGCTGTTTGCATACGCGGGTTTCGAAAACATTCCCGCAGCTGCCGGCGAATACCGCAATCCGCGCCGCGACGTGCCATTTGCGCTCATCACCATGATCGTGACGGTGACCTTGATCTATGCCGCGGTGCAGGTTGTCGCACAAGGCACGCTGCCCAATCTCGCGGCCTCGCCGACACCGTTGGCGGATGCAGCCAGCGGCTTCGGCGGCGAAGCGCTGGCGCTGATTCTCACCGTGGGCGCCACCATTTCCATCCTGGGCACGACCAGCAACACGGTGATGCTCGGGCCGCGCTTTTTGTTTGCGCTTGCGCAGGACGGTTACGGACCGGCGTTTCTGGCGCGCGTGCATCCGCGTTTTCATACCCCCGCAGCAGCGGTGCTCACCCAGGGCGTGTTGTCGCTGGCGCTCGCATTGTCGGGTTCGTTCACCCAGCTGGCGCTGCTGTCGATGGTCACGCGCCTGTTCGCCTACATCGGCACGGCGGCGGCGGTGATCGTGCTCGCGCGCCGCTATCGGCAACGCACCGATACGTTGCGGCTGCCGGGAGGCCCGCTTATTCCCATCGCGGCATTGCTGCTGTCGCTCGGCTTGCTGGCCAGCGCCAGCTGGCAGAATCTGGCCGCAGCAGGCGTGGCATTGCTGGTGGGCTGGGCGTTTTACCTGTTTCCGCGCAAGCCGGTGTAACGGCTTCGCAACGCGCTCGCGCCGCGCTCACGCACCTGTAACCGGTCACGCCCAACGCTGCGCCCTCACCTGCATGGGAGCCTGCGATGAAACTGCGCCGCGTCTACAGCACACCTGATCTTGCAAGCGCGCAACGCGTGCTGCAGGCCGCGCGCAGCGCCGGCATCGACAATGAGGCGTTGTCGCTGATCGCACGCTCGGATATCGAATTGCACGATGTGCCGGACGAGCGCAAGGATGCCAAGACCGATTTCGTGCCCGCCGCAGCGCGCGGTGCAGCCACCGGTGGCGCAGCCGGGTTGGTGGCAGGCCTGGTGGCAGTGGCGGTACCGCCGATCGGCCTGACCCTGGCTGGCGTGGGCGTGATGGCCCTGGCCGGCGCCCTGGTGGGCAGCTGGTCGTCGGCCCTGGTCGGCGCCACCGTGCCCGACCCGGTACGGCGTCAGTTCGAAGACGAAATCGAGGCCGGCCGCGTCCTGGTCGTCATTGATGCCGACGAACAGGCGCTGCAGGCGGCGGAGTCGTCAGTGGCCGCCGCTGGCGCCAAACCGCTGCCATACCAGTCAGCCTCGGCAGCGGTATGAAACGCATGGGCTGCGGGTGAGCGCAGCACACCTGTTCGCGATCGCCGAGCGATATGCAACTGCAACTGCACTTGCGGCGGGTCTTGACCCAACCATCACCTCGCGTGCCGCGCTGTTAACACCTCGCTGCTTAGCTTGGTTCGCACATTCGCAACGACGGAGACGAGCATGAACGTGCCGTACCAGATCCCGGGCCGCGCACCCGACGAGGACCGCAGCCAAAACGTATCCAATTACTGGCGTGAGCGTTTCACCGAAGAGCCGTACTACACCGAAGGCGACCGTTACGAAGACTACGAAGGCGCCTATCTCGTAGGGCATGAAGCGCGCATCCGCGAGAATGCGCGCGCCTACGATCAGGTCGAGGCCGAATTGCATCGCGACTGGGAAGCCAAGCGCGGCACCGATGGCCTGAGCTGGAGCAAGGCGCGCCACGCCGTCAAGCGCGCGTGGGAAAACGCCACCGATTTCGTCTCTGGCGATAGCAAATCCAAGCCGTAACCAACAACGCCACCGTCACGGTGGCGTTGTCGTCTCAGCGGCGGTGCCTGTCAGTCCAATGGCGGCGGCGCGACGCGCGAGGTGTACGCAGTCGTATCCGCTTCCATCGCATCGCGGGTGTTCTTCTGCACGGCCACTGCGCCAAACAGGCTCAATGCATACGCCATTGCATAGAAGCCTTTTTCGCTCAGCAGCAAGGTGGCGTTGAACAAGCCGACTGCCAGCAGCACCAGCGCGATAATCAGCGAAAACCAGCAGATGGCGTAGTAAAGGCCTGTCACCGGGATTCCATCCGCACGGTCACGCACGCTCTTCTGCAACGACACCGATGCGAACAGGCCAAACAACAGCAGCGTGAAGTAGTAACCCTTCTCGTTGAGCAACATCTGCGCGTTCCATAGACCGATCAAATACGCAGCGCCGCCCGCCAGCAAAGCGGCCCACGACGCGGCGATAAAGGCAAACGAGGTTTTTTGCGTGGCCATGGAAACTCCTTTTCATGGTGAAACTGCATGATGAAACAACGATGTGAGACGCGGCCGGCCTGCGGAGAGTGACCTGCGACAAGGGCAGCCCCGGTAGCGTCGTGTAAGGTACTTGAAAACCCGACGCGGAACACGTTGCGGGAGGGCTGCAGCGTGACCGTGCCCATCCCCTGGAGGACCTCATGTCTATCCGTCGTCTGCTCGCCCTGGCCTGTTCGGCCACCCTGTTCACCACCGGTGCCGCCCTGGCCGCACCTGCGGCCGCTCCCGCGGCCTCCATCCCCAAGGCGCAATGGCCCTTTCAGGCCGCCACCGTCGCCGACTTCGACGAGCCCTGGGCAATGACCTTCCTGCCCGACGGCACGCTGCTGGTCAGCGAAAAGCGCGGCGCGCTGATGCGTCTGGACCCCAAGACCCAGCGCAAGAGCGCGGTGACCGGTGTTCCGGCAGTCGCTTACGGTGGCCAGGGTGGGTTTGGCGATGTCCTGGCCCATCCGCGCTTTGCCAAGAACGGCCTGGTCTATGTGAGCTACGCCGAACCCGGCCAGGGCGACACCCGCGGCGCGGCAGTCGCGCGCGCCAAGCTCACGCTGGATGCCACCGGAGGCGGCACCTTGTCCGAGCTCAAGGTGATCTGGCGTCAGAATCCCAAGGTCTCCGGCAATGGCCACTTCGGCCATCGGCTCGCGTTCGGCCCGGACGGCAAGCTGTGGATCACCTCCAGCGAGCGCCAGAAGTTCGATCCGGCGCAGGACATGAAAGCCAATCTCGGCAAGTTGATCCGTCTCAACGACGACGGCAGCGTGCCGGCCGACAACCCGTTCGCCGCGCAAGGTGGCGTGGCCGCGCAGGTGTGGTCGCTGGGCCATCGCAACATCCTGGGTATTGCGTTCGACGGCAAGGGCCGGTTGTGGGAGCACGAAATGGGCCCGGCAGGCGGCGATGAGCTCAACCTGATCCAGCGCGGCGCCAATTATGGCTACCCGATCGTTTCCAACGGTGACCACTACGACGGCAGGCCGATTCCCGACCACAACACGCGCCCGGAATTTGCCGCCCCCAAGATCAGCTGGACGCCGGTGATCTCGCCGGCGGGTTTTGTGATCTATAACGGCACGCAATTCCCGGCCTGGCGCGGCCAGGGCTTCATCGGCGGCCTGTCGTCGATGGCGCTGGTGCAGGTCTCGCTGGGCGATCAGCCACGCGAAGTGGCCCGGTACGACATGGGCGCACGCATCCGCGAAGTGGAGCAAGGCCCCGATGGCGCGCTGTGGCTGCTGGAAGACGAGGCCAGCGGCAGCACCGGCCGTCTGCTCAAGCTCACGCCCAAGAGCAAGGCCGCGGTGGAAAACGACGCGTGAGCGGCGCGATCTAGGTCATTGCCGGCACTGTCTGCGCGTCTCGATGCGCAGACAGTGCCGGAGGCATAGGGGGACGCGCTCTGTCTTGCATCACCATGTGCATCCCATGCCGGCGATTTTCTCTGGCCGGCGCTTCGCACTCAGCACGGGCACGATCTATTGCTGGCAGCGGAGGCCTGCGCGCTGTCGCGCATATCCGCTTGCAGCAATGATGGCATCAAAACGATGGCATCAAGGTGCGCGTGCACCGATGTCGGCACGCACCTGCGCTGCGGCAGCAGGCAAGGCCCGCTCACCCTGCCACCTCACGCGACAACGGCCCTGCCATCACAAGCGGCAGCCAGCGGCGTCTTGATCAGGTCTTGCACATGATCGCATCGCAGACGACGACCTATCGCCGCGATGGTGCTCCACCGTCTTGGCCAGCGCACTCAGGCGCCAAGCAACTCGAAAGTCGCCGCTTCGCCACTCTTGGCTGATGCACACACCCATAGGTCGAACAGACCAGGCTCGGCACCGAACACGCCCTTCGGATTGGTAAACGCCAGCGCCTCGCGCGTCAGCGTGAACACCACATCCATGTGCTGGCCAGGCTGCAACAAGACCTTGCGGAACCCCTTGAGTTCGCGCACCGGACGCACCCGGCTTGCCACGCGATCGTGCAGATACAACTGCACCACTTCTTCGCCGGCAACGGTTCCGGTATTGGTCACGCGCGTGGTGATGGTCAGCGTGTCGTCCCAGCCAAGTTGCGCGGCGCTCAATTGCGGCTGCGCATATGCGAACGTGGTGTAGCTCAGACCGTGCCCGAACGGATACAGCGGCTCGTTGGGCATTTCGCGCCAGCGCGCCTTGTATTCGGACAACGTCGGCAGCTCGGGACGGCCGGTGCGCAGATGATTGTAGAAGTACGGCTGCTGCCCGGTGACCTGCGGAAAGCTGATCGGCAGGCGCGCGGACGGGTTGTAATCGCCGAACAGCACATCGGCCACACCGGTACCGGTCTGAGTCCCCAGATACCAGGTCACCGCAATCGCCTGCGCATCGCGCACAGCGCCATGCAGCGCCAGCGCGCGACCGTTACGCAGCAGCACCACAATGGGCGTGCCGGTGGCGGCAACCGCTTCGGCCAGCGCCTGCTGCGCAGGCGGCAAGGTAATCTCGGTGCGCGACTGCGCCTCGCCACTGAAACGCTGCGGCTCGCCGAGCGCCAGCACCACCACGTCGGCAGCCTGCGCGGCATCGATGGCCGCGGAAATACCGCCCGGCAGCGCCTCTTCCAGGCCACAGCCCTGCACAACGCTCAGATAGTCGGAGCCGACCACGGCGCGCACGCCCTGCTCCAGGGTCACGTAGCGCGCCTTGTCGCCGAACAACGTCCAGCACCCTTCGATGTTCTCGCGGTCCTGCACGAACGGGCCGATCAGCGCGATCCGCTGACCGCTCTTGCGCAGCGGCAGCACCGCGCCGTCGTTCTTCAGCAACACGATCGAACGCCGCGCCGCATCGCGCGACAATGCATCGTGTGCAGGCAGGTGAGCGTTATCGGCTTCGCGCGCCGGGTCCAGCGAGCGATACGGGTTGTCGAACAGGCCGATCGCCTCCTTCAGCTGCAGGATGCGACGCACGCTGGCATCCAGCGTGGCCATCGGCACCTCGCCGCTTTCCACCAGCGACGGCAGATGCGCGGCGTAAAAGCCGCTCTGCATGCTCAGGTCCAGGCCAGCCAGGAAGGCCTTCTTGGTCGCATCGCGCTCGTCGGCCGCGTAGCCGTGCGCGATCAGTTCCATGTCGGCGGTGTAATCGGAAATCACCACGCCGGGGAACTGCCATTCGCCGCGCAGGATCTCGGTCAGCAATTCGTGGTTGGCGCTGGCCGGCACGCCGTTGATGTCGTTGAACGAGGACATCACGGTCAATGCACCGGCATCGAAGGCGGCCTTGAACGGCGGCAGATGCACATCGCGCAAGGTCTGCGGCGCGATGTCCACGGTGTTGTACTCCATGCCCGCGGCCACTGCGCCGTAGGCGGCGAAGTGCTTGGGGGTGGCCAGCAACGCGTCGTCGGCCTTCAGATCGCTGCCCTGGAAGCCACGCACGCGCGCGGCGGCAAACGCCGCGCCCAGCACCACGTCTTCGCCGGCGCCCTCGGCGCCACGGCCCCAGCGCTGGTCGCGGGCGATGTCCACGGCCGGTGCGTAGGTCCAGTGCAGGCCGGCGGCGGTGGCCTCGATCGCGGTGGCGCGCGCGGTGCGCTCGGCCAGCTCCGGCTCGAAGCTGGCCGCTTCGCCCAGCGGGATCGGGAACACCGTGCGCATGCCATGGATCACGTCGGCCGCCAGGATCACCGGGATGCCCAGGCGGCTCTCTTCCACCGCCACCTTCTGGATCTGCACACCCAACGCGGCGCCCACGCCGTTGAACAGCGAGCCGACCCGGCCTTCGCGCACCTGCTGCAGCACCTCGTCGGCATTGCGCACGTTGGCTTCGGGATTCACGTCCGGTGCGAACGGCCGCACCATGTCGGCGAACACACCCAATTGGCCGACCTTCTCTTCGACGGTCATCCGGGCAATCAGGGTTTCGATGCGATCAGCAGCCATGAGATCCTTGAGAAAACGTTTACATGGCCGTCAATTCTAGCCTGACGCGACCGCGAGGGGGCAAGTGTCGGGAGATGGAATTCGAGATTCGGGGTTTGTAGAGTCCGGTTGAAACGCGCGTTGGTGGTGTGGATCTGTAGGTGGTTGTGGATCGCTGGGCCAGCGCCGGTAGGATCTCCGGGGCTGGCCCATGGCCGCAGCGGACGGCGGCCTTCAGCCCGTCCGCTCACGCTCGATGATCACCCCCACCGCCTGCGCGCCGCGCACCGCGCCAGGCTTGCTCAGCTTCAACCGCAGCCAGTGCACGCCGAACTCGTCCAGCACGATCGCCGCGCAGCGCTCGGCCAGCGTTTCGACCAGCCCGAAGTCGGAGGCCTGCACGAACTCGATCAACCGCTTGCTCACCGCCTTGTAGTTCAAGGTATCGGCAATCTCGTCGCTGGCGGCCGGAATGCGGTTGTCGAAGCCCATCTCCAGATCGAACCGCAGCGTCTGGCGAATCCGCCGCTCCCAGTCGTAGATGCCGATCAGCGCATCGATTTCGAGACCTTCAATGAATACTTTGTCCATGGGGGAATAGGGAGTCGGGAATAGGGAATGGTGAAGAGCACAAGCAACGGCACGGCAGCGCGAACGGAATCGAAGTAGCGCTTTTACGATTCCCGATTCCCGACTCCCGATTCCCCCGCCGCCAACGGCGGCAAGCCAGCCATATCCCAGCGCGGCGTCACATGCACCTGCGCACCGGCGCGCTCGCCGGCTTCCAGCCGCAGCGCGCCGGCGAAGGCGATCATGGCGCCGTTATCGGTGCACAGGGCCGGTCGCGGGAAGCAAACCCGGCCGCCCCGATGCTGCGCGGCCTCGTGCAGCTGCGCGCGCAAGCGCTTGTTGGCGCCCACCCCGCCGGCCACGACCAGCGTGTTGCAGCCGGCCGCATCCAGCGCGCGCAGACATTTGATCGCCAGCGTCTCCACCACCGCATCCTCGAAGCCGCGCGCGATGTCCGCCCGCGTGGTGTCGGACTGGTCGCTGGCGCGCCACGCCAGCAGCACCTGGGTCTTGAGCCCGCTGAAACTGAAATCCAGGCCCGGCCGGTCGGTCATCGGCCGCGCGAACTTGTAGCGCCCCGGCGTGCCGGTTTCGGCCAGCGCCGCCAGCTGCGGGCCGCCCGGATACGGCAGGCCCATCATCTTGGCGGTCTTGTCGAAGGCCTCGCCGGCCGCATCGTCCAGGGTCTCGCCGAGCACTGCGTACTGGCCCAGGGCCTTCACCGACACCAACTGGGTGTGCCCGCCGGAGACCAGCAGCGCCACGAACGGCGGCTGCGGCGGGTCGTCTTCCATCAGCGGCGCCAATAGATGGCCTTCCATGTGGTGCACCCCGATCGCCGGCACGTCCAGCGCCCAGGCCAGCGACCGCGCCACACCGGCACCGACAAGCAGCGCGCCGACCAGGCCCGGGCCGGCGGTATAGGCCACTCCGTCGAGTTCGTCTACACCCAAACCGGCCTCGCCCAGGGTCTGGCGGATCAGCGGCAACAGCTTGCGTACGTGGTCGCGGCTGGCCAGTTCCGGCACTACCCCGCCGTACTCGGCATGCAGCGCGATCTGGCTATAGACCGCATGGGCACGCAGCGCCGGCACCCCGGACAAGGCGGTGTCGTAGACCGCTACGCCAGTCTCATCGCACGATGATTCGATCCCAAGGACTTTCACGGCAGCTCGGCAGGGAGAACAGGCGCCTATTTTCGCAGCTTTTGTACTGCGCAGATGCGCCGGCGGCGATATGCTGCGCGCCCGCATCCGCAGCGCCGGATCGGGCGCAAACGCACGCTCTGACGGGCTTGTCGAGGTAAATATCGGCAAGGGCTTGCAGGCCGCCTGCAAGTCGTTATAATGCGCGGCTCGCCGGGGCAACCCGGAAATTCCGTCACGCGAGTCCGCTCGCACCCGCCCGGGGCTCCCGGACGGAAATCCCATTATCTGGAGAACCCATGCCCAGCGTTAAAGTCCGCGAGAACGAGCCCTTCGAATTTGCGCTCCGCCGTTTCAAGCGCACCTGCGAAAAGGCCGGCGTGCTGGCCGAAACCCGCAAGCGCGAGTTCTATGAAAAGCCGACCCAGGAGCGTAAGCGCAAGGCTGCCGCTGCTGTGAAGCGTCAGTTGCGTCGTTCCTCGCGCGACGTCACCAAGCGCCAGCGCTTGTACTGATCGAACGCGGTTCTTGCCGGTGGGTCTGCGCTGTAGGCGCGGCCCATCGAAGAGAGCCCAAGAGCCGGCACGCGCAAGCGTCGCCGGCTTTTTGTATTGGTCCGCCGACCGGATCGAACGACCTGTTGGGCGATGCGACGCCGCCGGCTCCCGCCGCGCATCGCCATCCCGTCCATTCAGCCGATGCACGTTGCCACCGCAGCGCGCCGGCCTCCCCACTATGTAACCAGGAGTTACCGCATGCCCCTCAAGCAGCAGCTTACCGATGACATGAAGGCCGCCATGAAGTCCGGCGACAAGCACAGCCTGGGCGTGATCCGGCTGATCAACGCCGCGATCAAGCAGAAGGAAGTGGACGAGCGCATCGAGATGGACGATGCCGCGGTGATCGCCGTGCTCGACAAGATGGTCAAGCAGCGCAAGGACTCGGTCACCCAGTACGAGGCCGCCGCACGCGAGGACCTGGCGCAGATCGAGCGCGAGGAGATCGTGGTGATCGAGCGCTACCTGCCGGCCAAGATGGGCGAAGCCGAGATCGTCGCCGCCATCCAGGCTGCCATCGCGCAGACCGGCGCCAGCAGCCCGGCCGATATCGGCAAGCTGATGGGCGCGCTCAAGCCCAAGCTGGCCGGTCAGGCCGACATGGGCCTGGTCTCGACCCTGGTCAAGCAGCACCTGGCAGGCTGATCGGTCCGCCCTGCCCTGCACCAAACGCCAGGGCACTGCGGGCAGCGGGGGTGCATGACTGCAGTGCGTCGGTGAGTCGTCATCGGCGCCGCCTTTGTTGTAGATGCTGGGCGGTTCGTGTTGCCGGAGTGCGTGCTCATGCCTTGGTGCAAGGCCGCCGTACGCAAGACCTTCAAAGACGCTTGCACGCCGCTGTCTCGCACTGCCCAGGCGCGGTGTCCGCCGATTGACAGATGCACAGAGCGCCGCACGCACGCGCTTTCACCCCTCCTTCGATTTGGCCCTGCTAGAACGGGTACGCCAGCGCAGGCGTGGGCAAGGTCTTCCCGCATACCGACCTTGCTGCGACCCTCCTGCGCGCACAACGGTATGCGCCAAGGATGTTCCCGACGGTGACGACGCTTTCAACCGCCTATCTGCATAAGCACGTGAGCCGTCTGCAGCGCAGCGTGCCGATGGCGCTGCTGAACCGCTTTATCGAAATCGACGTCATGACGCAGGCTGCGTCGTTGTCGTTTTACGCACTCTTGTCGCTGGCACCGCTGCTGGTCCTGCTGTTATGGCTGACGGCCTCGCTGTATCCGCCTGCGCAGGACGCGTTGGTGCAGCAGGTTGCACAACTGGCCGGCGGCAGCGCTGCCGAAGTCGCCCAGACCATCATTCGCAACGCCACCGATCAGCCCGGCGTCGGCTCGCTGGCAGGTTTGTGGAGCACGCTGCTGCTGTTCATCGGCGCCACGGCGGTGTTTGCGCAGCTGCAGAACGCCTTGAACCTGATTTTTCGCACCGACAAGCAACGCCTGGACGGGTTGATGGCGTGGCTGAAGAAGCGCGTGTTCTCGTTCGGCGTGATCCTGGCGCTGGGCTTTTTGCTGATCGTGTCGATGATCGCCACCACTGCGTTGCAGGTGGTGTTTGCGCGCCTGCCGTCGGTGCTGCCGGCCGTGGGCTATGTCACCACGCTGGCCCTGTATTCGCTGGCGTTTGCATTCCTGTATCGCTATCTGCCCGACCGCACCGTGGATTGGCGCCAGGCGTTTCTGGGTGGCGTCATCACCGCGCTGTTGTTTGCGCTGGGCCGCTATGCCATTGGCGTGTACATCGCCACCGCCGCGCCCGGCAGCGCATACGGTTCGATGGGCACGTTGGTCATTCTGCTGGTATGGATGTACTACGCCTCGGTCGTGTTCTTCGTCGGTGCATTGATCACCGCGGTGATCGACGAACGGGTGCGCTCGCACCGCAAGTTGCGCGAGGCCGGCGTGGATCCGGAGCACCCGCCGGTGCTCGCGCCGGCAGCCGATGCGCCGGCCGCTTCGGCAGCCCCGCAGCCGACGTCCCCGCCACACAGCTGAGCGTGAGCTGATGCGGACATCGGCAACCCAGGCGCGCGCCCTCTAAAGCAGGGCGGTCGCCGGCCGCTGCGATATCCTAGCGGGATGGCCCGCATCCCCGACGCATTCATCGACGAACTGCTCGCACGTACCGACATCGTCGAGGTGGTAGGCGGCCGCGTGCCGCTCAAGCGCCAGGGCAAGGAATACTCGGCACGTTGCCCGTTCCACGACGAGCGCTCGGCCTCGTTCACGGTCTCGCCGACCAAGCAGTTCTATCACTGCTTCGGCTGCGGCGCGCATGGCACGGCGATCAGCTTCCTGATGAATTACGACCGCCTCGAGTTTCTCGATGCGGTCGACGAGCTGGCCAAGCGCGCCGGCATGGAGATCCCGCGCGATACCCAGCAGCGTACGCCGCAGCAACAGGACGACAGCCGCGAGCTGTATTCGGCACTGGAAGCGGCCACCAAGTTCTTCCAGCGTCAGCTCGAAGGCAGCGCGCGTGCGGTCGAGTATCTGGATGGACGCGGCGTGGATGCGGAGAACCGTGCGCGTTTCCAGATCGGCTATGCGCCCGATGGCTACAGCGCATTGAAGGACACCCTGGGTACCGATGCCCGCCGCATGAGCGTGCTCGAACGCGCCGGGCTGTTTTCCAAGAACGATCGCGGCCACGTCTACGACAAGTTCCGCGACCGGGTGATGTTTCCGATCTTCGATCGCCGTGGCCGGGTGATCGCCTTCGGCGGTCGCATCATGGGTGCGCCGGCCGATGGCCGCGACCCGGGGCCGAAGTACCTCAATTCGCCGGAAACCGCGCTGTTCCACAAGGGCCGCGAGTTGTACGGCCTGTGGCAGGTGCGCCAGGCCAATCAGAAGATCGAGCGGCTGATCGTGGTCGAGGGCTACATGGACGTGGTCTCGCTGTTCCAGTTCGGCGTGACCCAGGCGGTGGCCACGCTGGGCACCGCCACCACGCCCGAGCATGCCGAACTGCTGTTCCGCAATGCGCCGGATGTGTACTTCTGCTTCGATGGCGACAACGCCGGGCGCAAGGCAGGCTGGCGCGCGCTCGAATCGGTGCTGCCGCGCATGAAGGATGGCCGCCAGGCGTTCTTCCTGTTCCTGCCCGATGGCGAGGATCCCGACACCATCGTGCGCAAGGAAGGCGCGCAGGCCTTCGATCAACGCCTGAAGCAGGCAACGCCGCTGTCGCAGTTCTTTTTCGACGAGATGTCGCGCGAGATCAACCTGCACACACTGGACGGCAAGGCGCGCCTGGCCGAGCGTGCCAAGCCGATGCTGGCGCAGATTCCCGAGGGCGCGTTCGGCGATCTGATGAAGCAGGAGCTGGCGCGCATGACCGGCGTGGGCGCGAGCACGTCCGCGCCACAGTTCTCGCCAAAGGCACGGCCGCCCGCGCGCATGGGTGCACCCACGCAGAAACGCAGCCTGGTGCGCGCATCGATCGCCATCCTGTTGCAACAACCCTCGCTGGCGATGAGCCTGGAAGGCAACCACGATTTTTCCGGCCTGCGCCTGCCCGGCATCGAGTTGTTGATGGAGCTGCTGGCGCTGGTGAGGCAACGGCCGGAAATCAGCACCGGCGCGCTGCTGGAGCACTTCGCCGAGCGCGAGGAACTGGTCGCGCTGCAGAAGCTGGCCGCGCAGGAGCTTCCCGGCGACGAGCATAGCTGGGCGATCGAGCTGCACGACGTCGTCGCCCAACTCGACAAGCAATTGCTGCGTCAGCGCGTGGAAGAACTGCAGGCCAAACAGCGCGCACAGGGCCTGGACAATACCGACAAATACGAAATGCGCGAGTTGCTCAAGGCGCTCGCAGCGTTGTGATGCATCACCGCCTGCGCCATGCGGCTTGGTGCGCCGCGCTACTCAGCGGCGCTGCGCTGGCGCAGGCAAGGCCCACAGGCACGGCCCGCGATCTGCTCAGTTCCGGCCAGCCCACGCCGGCGCACCTGCGCGATGCCGCGGCCCAGGGCGTCACCACCGTGATCGATCTGCGTGCCCCGGACGAGCCACGCGGCTACGACGAGAGCGCAGCCACCCACGCACTGGGCCTGCGCTATGTCCGCCTGCCGATCCGCAATGCCGATGCACTCACGCCGGAGACCGTCCGCACATTGCAGCGGGTGCTCGATCAACAGCAGCGCGGCGCGGTATTACTGCACTGCGCCACCGGCAATCGTGCGGGCGCGCTGCTGGCCCTGCTCGCCGCACGCGAGGGGGCCAGCAGCGAACAGGCCTTGCAGGTCGGACGCGATGCCGGCATGCAGCCGTCGCTGGAAGCGGCGGTGCGCAAGCAACTAGGTGTCCAACCGCAGCGCTGAGAGGCTGTGCAAGCCGGGCAGCCACGACGACACAGGCTTAGGCAGCGCCCGCACGCGTCGTAGAATGGTCCGCTCCAGGCGCACAATCGCGCGATACCGTCGGATCTCGATGAAGAAGCTGCTGGCGCGGTTGCGCATTGACCCCTTCACCCTCGCGCTGCTGTGCACGGTCACGCTCGCCTCGTTGTTGCCGGTTTCCGGCGCTGCCGCCGCGATCATGGACGATGTCACCGATGTGGCGATCGCCGCGCTGTTCTTCCTGCACGGCGCACGGCTGTCGCGCGAAGCGGTCAAGGCCGGCGCGCTGCATTGGCGCCTGCATCTGGTGATCCTGGCCTGCACGTTCGTGCTGTTTCCGCTGCTGGGCCTGTTGTTCAAGCCGCTGGCGCATATCGCACTGACGCCGGAGCTCTACATCGGCGTGCTGTTCCTGTGCGCGTTGCCGTCCACGGTGCAGTCGTCGATCGCCTTTACCTCGATGGCGCGCGGCAACGTGCCGGCCGCAGTCTGCGCGGCCTCGCTTTCCAGCCTGCTGGGCGTGTTTTTCACCCCGTTGCTGATGGGCGCCATGGTCGGCAGCCAGGGCGCAATGGCGCACCCGGCCGAGGCCATCGGCAAGATCCTGCTGCAACTGCTGGTGCCATTTCTGGCGGGGCATTTCATGCGTCCGTGGATCGGCGGTTGGGTGGAGCGCCATCGCGCGGTGCTGCGCTATACCGACCAGGGCACCATCCTGCTGGTGGTCTACACCGCCTTCAGCGCGTCGGTGAACGAAGGGCTGTGGCAGAAGACGCCACTGCCGGCATTGCTCGCAGTGCTGGGCGCTGCGGCGCTGTTGCTGGCAGTGGCCATGCTGTCGATCACCTTCATTGCGCGCCGGCTTGGCTTCAACCGCGCCGACGAGATCGCCATCGTGTTTTGCGGCTCGAAGAAGAGCCTGGCCACCGGCGTGCCGATGGCCAAGGTGATGTTTGCCGGTGGCGGCCTGGGCGCGATCGTGTTGCCGATCATGCTGTATCACCAGTTGCAGCTGATCGTGTGCGCGTTCGTGGCCGCGCGCTATGCGCGCAATGCACCTGACCAGCCGCAAGGCGCGTCCGGGTCGCATTGACGGTGCGCCGTCAGCGCTCGGACGCTGCGCATCGCGTGACAGCAGTTCGCATCGCCGGAAGGCCCGGGTTGTAAGCAGATATACAACGGTTATCACGCATGTCCGCATGCACGCGCCAGCGCTCGCTAGAGTGCTCGATCGACCTCCTGCCGCCCCACGGTGACTGTCATGACGCTGTCGTTTCGACGCCCCTCCCCGTCCTTGATCGCGCTGCTGGCGGTGCTGGCGACGCTGACTGCCTGCAACAAGCCCGCCCCGCCCGCGGCTCCCGCGCAGACCAAGGCTGCATCCACGCCAGCACCCGCTGCCAGCATCGCCTGGCGCGAGGGCGACGTGGAAGACGCCTTCGCCGAAGCCAAGGAAAGCGGCAAGCCGATCCTGCTGTACTGGGGGGCGGCCTGGTGCCCGCCCTGCAATCGCCTGAAGGCCACCCTGTTCAAGGACCCAGCCTTCATCGCGCGTACCCAGCAATTTGTCGCCGTGCACCTGGATGGCGATTCCGAAGGCGCGCAGGCCTGGGGCGAGCGCTTCGGGGTCAAGGGCTATCCCACCATCATCGTGCTGCGCCCGGATCACAGCGAAGTCACCCGGCTGGCCGGCGATGCCGATAACGCGCGTCTGGTCGACGTGCTACGGGCCGCCGCCAAGAGCACCAGTACCGCCCAGCAATTACTCGACAAGGCGCTGCACACGCCACAACAGCTCAGCGCGGACGACTGGGCCGTGCTCGGCAACTATGCCTGGGGCACCGACGACCGGCTGGTCAAGCCCGCCGACGCCGCCAATGTACTGACCCGACTCTCCAAATCGGCGCCGCAGCCGGCGCTGCAACGCAGCTTCGCCCTGGCCGCCATTAGCGCCGCAAAGGATCCGCCAGCTGCCAATCCGGCCAATCGCACCTTGCTAGAAGCGGTGCTGGCCGACCCGGCCGAAGTGCGCGCCAATCTGGGTACCCTGAGCTATGTGCCCGCACGCCTGATCACGGCCGCCAGCAACGAGGCTGGCGTCCGCGCTACGCTCTCCAACGCACTGAATCAGGCCTTGGACAAGGTCTACGCCGACACCTCACTGCCGATCTCCGACCGGCTCGGCACTGCCTATGCGCGCATCCAGCTGGCACGGCTGGCGCAAGGCCAGCCCACCGAGACGCAAGCCAAAGGCCCGCAGCCGCCGCTTCCAACCGAGGTGGCCGATCTCGTGCGCCAGCGCGTGCAATGGGCCAGCGACGCGGCCAAGACCGATGAGGAGCGCCAGTCCACCATCAGCACCGCCGCGGCGTTGCTGGGAGAAGCCGGCGACGCCAGCGGTGCCGAGCAACTGCTGCTGGCGGAGCTGTCGCGCAGCAAGACGCCGTACTACTACATGCCCGAGCTGGCGGATCTGGCCGAACAGCGGGGCGACAAGAAGACTGCACTGTCCTGGCTCAGGAAGGCTTACGAGAGCGCGCAAGGCCCTGCCACCCGGGTGCAGTGGGGCGTGATGTACGTGGATGGGCTGATCCGGCTCAGCCCCGACGACACCGCCGGCATCGAGAGCGCCGCCACGCAGGTGATCGGCGAACTGGCCGGCCAACCGGATGGCTACAGGCAACGCACCCGGCAGCGCTTCGCCACGCTCGGCACCGCACTGAAGACCTGGAGCAAGCAGCATCGCCGGGAAGGCAGCGCAGTGCTGACGCGCCTTCAACAGAAAATGCAGTCCAGCTGCGATAGCAAAAACACCACCGAGTGCGCCAGCTGGCTGAGCTGAGGTGTGGCGGCTCAGCGTGGCTGTTGCCGGCAACGCGTGATGGATCAATGCACTGGACGAACCCGAAATCGCGGCGTCTGCCGACGCTGACGCCGCGATTGGCTTGGACGCAGCGCAGTTGGCCAGTCTTTTCAACGCCCGTAGCCATGCTTCGCATGCCTGCAGACGCATCGCACGGGATGCGCGGGCTTGCGCAAGCGCGCTGGACGGCTGATCTACAGCGCTGCCGCGGCCACTAGCGCACCCAGGGCAACAGCAGGTGATCGACCATCAAGAAGGCGAACAGCGCCATCAGATACACGATGGAATAGCCGAACATCTTCATCGAAAACAGTTCGTCCGGCGGGTCCAGCATGCGCCACGCATACCAGAGGAATACCGCGTTGAGCACCACCGCGCCGCCCAGATAGAACACCCCGCTCATGCCCACCGCCACCGGCAGCAAGGTCACGATGGCCAGCACGATGGTGTAGATGAAGATCTGCTTGCGCGTATGCGGCACACCGTGGGTCACCGGCAACATCGGGATCGCCGCCTTGGCGTAGTCGGCGCGCCGGAAGATCGCCAGCGCCCAGAAATGCGGCGGCGTCCAGATGAAGATGATCAGCACCAGGATGGAGGCATTGATCCAGTCGGCCGTGGTCGGCAACCCGGTCACCGCCGCCCAGCCCAGCATCGGCGGCGTAGCGCCGGCCAGCCCGCCGATCACGATGTTCTGCGAGGTCGCCCGTTTCAGGTAGACGGTGTAGATCACCGCATAGCCGATCATCGAGGCGAAGGTCAGCACCGCGGTGATGACATTCACCCAGACCACCAGCATGGTCATGGAGATCGCAATCAATACGCTGGCAAACACCATCACCTGCCACGGCCGCACCTTGCCCACCACCAACGGACGCCAGGAGGTACGCGCCATCTGCGCGTCGATCTTGGCATCGAGCAACTGATTGATCGCCGCCGCCGCCGAGGCGGCCAGCCAGATTCCCACAAAACCCAAGGTGCCCGCGCGCACCTGTGCCCAGGTGGGGACGCCGGGAATGGCCAGGAACATGCCCACCAGCGCAGTGAACACGATCAGTGCCACCACCTTTGGTTTGGTCAGATCCCAATAATCGCGTGCGCTGACAGCCATGCTCACTCCGGCGCGCGCAGCCGCGCCAATAACGACACCAGCACGAACAGCAAGGCCACCGCGCCGCCGTTGTGCAGCACCGACACCTCCAGCGGCAAGGCCAGCTTGACGTTGAGCATGCCCAGCGTCACCTGCACCGCCACCAGCACCGCCAACGCGGTCGCCCACACGCGCATGCCCGGCGAACGCGACAGACGCCACGCCAGCCACCACAGGTACAGCGCGGTCGCGATCGCCCACAAGCGATGCGCCATCTGGATCGCGATGCGCGCTGCGCCATCGAGCACGCCGCCTTCGTAATCCACCCCGATCCCGCGCCACAGCGTGAAGCCTTCGCGGAAGTCATGCGGCGGCCACCACTGGCTGACGCAACGCGGGAAGTTGTCGGCAGACCAGCTGCCGCCGCCGCAGGCCAGCGCCGCGTAATTGGCACTGACCCAGCCGCCCAGCGCAATCTGCAGGCCCAGCACTGCCACACCCAGGCGCAGCAGCCACTTCAGCCGCGAGGCGTCGGCCAAGGTGATCGGCAAATGGGTCGCCCGCCATGCCATCCACACCAGCAAAGAAAACATCAGCATGCCGCCGAGCAGATGGCCCATCACCACGATGGGCTTGAGCAGCAGCGTCACCGTCCACATCCCCAGCAGCGCCTGGAAGATCACCACCGCCAGGGTCAGCACCGCCGCACGCGCCAGATCGATATTGCTCCAGCGCAGCGCCGCCAGCAGCAGGATCGCCTCGCCGGCGATCGCTACAGCCATTGCCGGCATGTGCCACCCGGACATGTACAAGGGGATCGAGAGCGCCACCAGCGCCGCTGCCGACACCACCTGCGCAATGCCCATACGGCGGCGACGCGCGGCCAGCAGCGACAGCACCAGCACTTCCACGCCCAGCGCGCCGGCCAGGAAGCGGTGCACCTGCTCGCGCCAGGCCTTGTGCGATTCCAGCGGGCGGATCTTGCTGGCCACGTGCGTGTTGGCTTCGTCGGTGGTCTGCGGCCAGGTGACGCGGCCATAGCAGGTCGGCCAGTCCGGACAGCTCATGCCGGCGTCGGACAGGCGTACGAACGACCCGAACAGGATCGTGCTCGCAGTGAACAGCGCCGCAAGCCAGGCCATGCGGTGGAAGTGGCGGAACAACGCCGGTGGCGCAAACAGATTCATCGAGACGGACTCACATCAATTTCAGCAGCTTGACCAGATCCGCACGCAAGCCGGCCGGGTCGAACCCCGGGGCATAGCGCAGGATCACGAAGCCGTTGGGGTCGATCACATACACCGGCACGCCAGCGGCATCGTTGCCACCCGGCAGTGCGCCCCGCAGCGAGGCATCGTCGCGCAGCACGCGCAAGGCCGGCATCGGCGGCAGACCGGCGGGCGGCGTTCCGATCCACAGCAGCTCCACCTTGTCGGCGCGATGCCCCAGCAGTTGCCAGACCTTGTCCAGTTCTGCGGCCAATGCCACGCAGCGCTGCGCGCAGTCTGCCGGCGGCGCCAGCGCGATCCGCCAGATGCGTTCGCCAGGCGCCCACGCGTACGGCTTGCCGTCCGCGCGTACCGGCACCAGTGCACGCAGGTCGGCGGGCGGATTGAGCAATTGTCCGTTGTTGCGCATCGACGCCGGCTGCCAACCGGAGAAGCGCAGCACGCCGGCCAGCAACATCGAGCCGAAGAACAGCACTGCCAGGGCAATCAGCATCCTGCGGCCGCGTTTGACCGAGTGCGGCGTGGCCGATGTAGGAGAGGTCATGCCGGCGATTTTCTCATGCCGCGCGGGTCAGTGCCCGCGCCGCCGACGGCGCCGCGCACGCCACGTCAGCAGCGTCGCAGTGGCCAGCACCGCCGCCGCGAGGCCGAACCATTGCACCGCGTAACCCAAGTGCCGCGCGGGCGGCAGCGTGTTCGGCAGCATCTCCATATCTCGCGCATAACCGACCGGCACGGCTGGATCCAGCCGCAATACCTGCGACGAAATGTCGCGCCTTCCCAGCATGCTGCGCACCGCCTGCGCATCCAGCCGCGTCGCCAACCAGGCGTTGGACGTGGCGGTGGGCGCCAGCGCCGGCCCGATCGCCAGGCCGGACGACGGCGGCGCGCTCAGCAGCCCCTGCACCTCGCGCGCACCTTGGAGTGCAGCGATGTTCGGCAGTTGCCGATTTGCCGGCAACGGCAGCCAGCCCAGGTCGACCAACAAGGTGCGCGATGTGCCCTGCGCGGCGGCAAGCTGATAGACACGCACGCCGGCACGCCCGGCATGCAACTGATTGTCCAGCAGCACCTGCTGCGGCAAGAACTGCACACCTCCGCTCACCCAGGCCAGCGGCTGCCGCGCAGCCATTGCCTGCGCCAGCGTCAACGGCGTCTCACGCACATGCGCTGCGCGTTCCAACAACGCCTGTTTGCTGTGCATGCGCTGCAGTTGCCATTGCCCAAGCGCAGCAAACCCCGTGCTCACCAGCACTGCCAGCGCCCACCCCAACACCGCCGTGTGCTTGCGCGTCATGACAAGCGGCGCAAAAAAGCGTGCAATGCCCGGACCACGTCGACGACCACCGGGGCTGCTGTGAACGATTCGCTCAAGACGCTGCTGATTGTCGCCTTCCTGATCGTGATCCTGTGGAACCTGGGTGCCGGTCTCTACTACCTGCTGACCGACCGCGGCCAGACCAAACGCACCGTCAATGCACTGACCTGGCGCATTGGATTGTCAGTTGCATTGATCGCCATCGTGATCATCGGCATCTACACCGGCTGGATCAAGCCACATGGCATCGGCCGCTGACGCGGCCGATGGGATTGGGGATTGGGCATTAGGGATTCGTAAGAGCAAAAGCGGATCGCTCTTGCAAATCACCAATCCCGACTCCCCAATCCCCGCCCTTAAAGCACATACACGAACAGGAACAGCGCCAGCCACACCACGTCGACGAAGTGCCAGTACCACGCGGCCGCTTCGAATGCGAAGTGATTGTCGCGAGTGAAGTGGCCCTTGGCCGCACGCAGCCACATCACCGCCAGCATGATCGTGCCCAGTAGCACATGCATGCCATGGAAGCCGGTGAGCATGAAGAACGTGGAGCCGTAGATGCCCGAGCCCAGGGTGAGATTGAGTTCGGTATAGGCGTGGATGTATTCCTCGGCCTGCAGGAACAAAAACACGCAACCCAGCAGCACGGTCAGCCCCAGCCACAGCAGCAGCGCACCGCGACGACCGCCCTTCAGCGCGTGATGGGCGATGGTCAGCGTCACGCCGGAGCTGAGCAGGATCAGCGTATTGATCAGCGGCAATCCCCAGGCCGGAATGGTCTGGAATTGGCCGCCGATCGTGCCTGGACCATTGGTCGGCCAGGCAGCGGAATAGCCGTTCCACAGCAGCTCGTTGGTCATTACGCCATCGCCTTCGCCGCCCAGCCAGGGCAGCGTCAGCACGCGCGTATAGAACAACGCACCGAAGAAGGCACCGAAAAACATCACCTCGGAAAAAATGAACCACACCATCCCCATGCGGAACGAGCCGTCCACCTGACGGTTGTAGTTGCCTGCATTGGACTCGCGAATGACGTCGCCAAACCACATGAACAAGGTTGCCAGCAACATCGCCATGCCGGCAAAGAATGTCCAGCGCCCCCATGCCGCGTCGTTGAGCCAACTGGCCACGCCAATCATCATCACGAACATCGCAATCGACCCGACGAAGGGCCATTTGCTCTGCTTCGGGACGAAATACGCATCGGCGTTGGGACTGTGATCGGCCATGGCGTTGCTTCCGTGTGGTGGTGCGGGTGGATGAAGGTTACGGTGCCGCGCGCGGCGTGCCGGACACGGCACCGCCCTGCAGTTCCGAGGTCAGCGCGTCATTGCGATAGAACGTGTACGACAACGTGATTGTGGTGACCTCCGCAGGCAGCGCAGGGTCCACGATGAAACGCAGCGGCATGTCGCGCTTCTCCCCGGCCTGCAGCGTCTGCGCGGTGAAGCAGAAGCATTCGGTCTTGTTGAAATAGCCGGACGCTCGCGCCGGCGCAACCGATGGCACCGCGCTCCCCACCACTGCGCGCTTGCTGTCGTTGCGCGCAAAATACAGCGCCTCGTTGAGCTCTCCCGGAACCACGTCCATCGTCATCTGCTCGGGATGAAAGGTCCACGGCAGTTTCGAATTGACCCCGGCATCGAACTCCACGCGCACGGTGCGTTTGCCACCGCCCACCGCCTTGGACGCACCTTCGCGGGCGCTCCCCGGTGCGCGCTCCATGCGAATACCGAAGACTTTTTCGCATGCGATGCGATACAGCGGCACCAGCGAAAATGTCAGCACAAAGACGCCCAGCACCACGCCCAGCAGCTTGAATAAGCCAGCGGTCGGCGCATGCGTGGGCGCGCGCGCAGTCATCGGCCGATGACGCCCGAAGCGATGAAGCCGGCATAGATCAGCAGCGCAATGATGCCCACCGTGATTGCGGTGCGGCGTACCGCACGCCGCTGCTGCGCCTGCCGCTCGGCAGCGGAAAGTAGACGCGTCACCGCCGGCTCCGACGCCGACTCAGTGGCCGATGTCTTCATGCGCAAGATCTCCAGGCTTGATGACCGGCGGCACGGTGAAGGTGTGCGCAGGCGCGGGCGAAGGCACTGTCCACTCCAGCCCCTTTGCACCTTCCCAGGCACGCGCATCGGCACGGGCGCCGCTACGCAGCGACGCCAACAGAATGGCGGCCATCAGGAAGGGCGTGGCAAACATGCCGAACGCACCGATCGAGCTGACCAGGTTCCAGTCGGCAAACACCACGTTGTAGTCGGGGATGCGCCGCGGCATGCCGGCCAGCCCGAGGAAGTGCTGCGGGAAGAACAGCAGGTTGACGAAGATCATCGTCCACCAGAAATGGAACTTGGCCCAGGCTTCGTTGTACATGCGCCCGGTCCACTTGGGCCACCAGTAATACACCGCGGCAATCAGGGCAAACACCGCACCGGTGACCAGCACGTAATGGAAATGCGCCACCACGAAATAGGTATCGTGATACTGGAAGTCGGCCGGCACGATCGCCAGCATCAGGCCGGAAAAACCACCAATGCTGAAAAGGATCACGAACGCCACCGCCCACAGCATCGGCGACTCGAACGTCAGCGAGCCCTTCCACATCGTGCTGACCCAGTTGAACACCTTCACCCCGGTCGGGATGGAGATCAGCATCGTGGCGAACATGAAGTAGATTTCGCCACCGAGCGGCATGCCCACGGTGAACATGTGGTGCGCCCACACGATGAAGCTCAAGAACGCGATCGCCGCGATCGCATAGACCATCGCCTGATAGCCGAACAGCGGCTTGCGGCTGAAGGTGGGAATGATTTCGCTGACCACGCCGAACGCCGGCAGGATCATGATGTAGACCTCCGGGTGCCCGAAGAACCAGAAGATGTGCTGGTACATTACCGGATCGCCGCCGCCGGCCGCGTTGAAGAAGCTGGTGCCGAAGAACTTGTCGGTCAGCAGCATGGTGACCGCACCGGCCAGCACCGGCATCACCGCGATCAGCAGGAAGGCAGTGATCAGCCACGCCCAGCAGAAGATCGGCATCTTGAGCAGATCGATGCCGGGCGCGCGCATGTTGAGCACGGTGGCGATGATATTGATCGCGCCCATGATCGAACTGACGCCGGCCACGTGGATCGCAAACACGCTGAAGGCCACGTTGTAGCCGCCCTGCAGCGACAGTGGCGGGTACAGCGTCCAGCCGCCGGCAGGCGCACCGCCGGGCAAAAACAACGTCAGCAACAACAAGGTGAAGGCAACCGGCAGCAACCAGAACGACCAGTTGTTCATGCGCGGCAACGCCATGTCCGGTGCGCCGATCTGCAGCGGAATCATCCAGTTGGCCAGGCCGACGAAGGCCGGCATCACCCCACCGAAGATCATCACCAGCGCATGCACGGTGGTCATCTGGTTGAAGAATTCGGGTTTGACGAACTGCAGCCCGGGCTGCATGAGTTCAGCGCGGATCACCACGCTCATCGCCGCGCCGATGATGAACATCACGAAGGAGAACAGCAGATACAGCGTGCCGATGTCCTTGTGATTGGTCGAAAAGAACCAGCGCTCGACGAAGCCGGGCTGGTGGTGTCCGTGGTGATCGACTGCGGTATGCGCCATGACGGAACGACCTCTGCGAAGCGGTACGGTTGCGAGCGGTGTTAGAGAGCGGCGGTCGGTGCGGCAGGTTGTGCTGCCGCAGGCGCAGCCTCACCTGTGGGTGCTGTCGCTGGTGCAGCCGGCGTCGGAGTTGCTGCCGGCGATGCAGCGGGTGCGGTACCGGCAGCGCTGCGACGCGACGCCAGCCAACGCTGGAATTCGGCCTTGGGCAGCGCCTCCACCACGATCGGCATGAAGCCATGATCCTTGCCGCACAACTCGGCGCACTGCCCGCGATACACGCCCGGCTGCTCGATGTTGGTCCACGCCTCGTTGACGATGCCCGGGATGGCGTCCTGCTTCCAGCCCAGTGCAGGCACCCACCACGCATGGATCACGTCGTCGGCGGTGATCACGAAACGGATCTTGGTATCGACCGGCAAGACCAGGCGATTATCGACGTCGAGCAGATAATGCGGCTGCGACGCCACGGTGGGACGTTCGCCGCTTTGCCGGATGCGGTCCGATTCGCGCGCCAGACGGCTGGTGAACTCCACCCCCTGGCCCAGATATTCGTACTTCCACATCCACTGGTAGCCGGTGACCTTGACGGTCATTTCCGACTCGCGGGTGTCGTACATCGCAATCAGCTTGGCCGTCGCCGGCCATGCCATCGCAATCAGCACCAATACCGGAATCACTGTCCACAGCACCTCGGCGCGCGTGTTGTGGCTGAACTGTGCAGCCACCGCGCCCTTGGACTTGCGAAACTTGAAGATCGCATAGCCCATTGCCCCGAACACCAGCGCACCGATCACCACGCAGACCCACAGCGCCACCATGTGCGCCTCATAGGCCATGCGCGCGGTCTGGGTGACGCCGCGGCCCATATTGAGCTGCCATTCCTTGGGATCGGCCGATTGCGCCCACGCGAGCGGTGTGCCGACCAGCGCTGCCAGCGCCAGACTCAACCTTGTGTACGTCGACTTCCAGCTGCTGCGTTGCGTCATTGCCTAGACCCTTACGTCATCGGTGACGGCCATTGGCGGCCGCGAGCAAGCGTTTCAGCGTATCTGCCAGTTCCACACGTTCGGCCGGCCCGAGAAAACTTCCGATCTCGATCTGCCTGCCGCTGCTCACCAACAGCACCCTGTCGTCGCGTTCCATGCATAGCCGCACCCAGTGCGGATGTGCCTGAAACGCTGGTGGCGCATGGCCGGACGGAAACACCTCAACGGCGGTCTCCCCTACCCGGATCGCTTCTTCGCGCTCGCCACTTCGCCATAACTGCCGTAGCGCCAACGCCACCACACCACTATGCAACAGGGCGAATACCGGCGCGAATGCATTGCCGGTCCACCACCCCAGGCCCGCAAATAACCACATCGTTCCTGCCAGAACTGCAAACAGCAGCACGAATTGCCTTGCCGACAGCGCCCGCGGAGGCCGCAACCGCAATTGCGTCCCAACCCCTTCGGACATCAACGGCAGCACTTCGATCATTGGCAACACGCAGCGCGCTGCGGGAACAGCCCGATGGTAGACCCGCTCGAACGCATGCGGCAAGCGTTTCCGCCGATCGACGATTTGCTGCAGTGCAGCTAAAAATGCGTGGAAATCAATTACTTCACCGAAGTGGCCGACCGCGCGCGCCCTCGAACCCGCACGCCAGCACACGTGTGGGCGACCTGCACAAAACGGCGGGAAAGCTGCCGCTTCCACACAAGTGTGCCGGTGCCAGGTCTCTCTAGAATGCGCAAAGATTCCCAGGCACTTCTCGTATGAACGCTCAGCTCGACCCACTTGCCTCTACCGCCCCAGCGCCGCCGCTGCTCGCGCCCGAATTGCCGGTCGCGCCCGGTGCATTGCGCGCGGCCATCACCGCTGCCTGGCTCAAGGACGAAGCCGAACACGTGCACGAACTGCTCGACCAGGCACGCTTGCCAGCCGCAGAACAGGCCAAGGTGCAGGCACTGGCCGCCGATCTGGTCACCCGCGTGCGTGCCCGCGCGCAGGATCAGGGCGTGATCGAAGCCTTCATGCGCCAGTACGATCTGGGCAGCGAGGAAGGCGTGCTGCTGATGTGCGTGGCCGAAGCCTTGCTGCGCATTCCCGATCAGGACACCGCAGACAAGCTGATCCGCGACAAGCTCGGCGATGCGGACTGGAAAAAGCACATGGGCGGCAGCGACTCGGTGCTGGTCAATGCATCGACCTGGGGCCTGATGCTCACTGGCAGGTTGGTACAACTCAACGACCTCACCCGTGCGGATGTGCCCGGTGCCTTCAAGCGCCTGATCGGCCGCGTTGGCGAGCCGGTGATTCGCCTGGCCGTGCGGCAGGCGATGAAGATCATGGGCCACCAGTTCGTCATGGGCCGTACCATCGGCGAGGCGCTGTCGCGTTCGCGCAAGGGCGACAACGCCGACTACCGCTATTCGTTCGACATGCTCGGCGAAGGCGCATTGACCATGAAGGACGCCCAGCGCTATCTGCAGGCGTATCGCGACGCCATCCACGCGATCGGCCGCAGCGGCAGCTTCGTCGGCACCGATGTGTTCGCCGCACCCAGCATTTCCATCAAGCTCTCCGCGTTGTATCCGCGCTACGAACACGCCAAGCGCGCACGCGTAATGGCCGAACTTGTGCCGGGCGTGCTGGAGCTGGCGCAGCTGGCCAAGTCCTACGGCATTGGCTACACCGTCGATGCCGAAGAAGCCGATCGTCTGGAACTGTCGCTGGATATCATCGAGGCCACCTTCTCCGATCCGTCGCTCGATGGCTGGGAAGGGTACGGGCTGGCAGTGCAGGCCTACCAGAAGCGCACGCCTTACACGATCGATTTCCTGGCCGACCTGGCGCGGCGCGTCGGGCGTCGCATCCCGGTGCGCCTGGTCAAGGGCGCGTACTGGGATGCGGAAATCAAACGCGCACAGATCGAAAGTCATCCCGGCTATCCGGTGTTTACGCGCAAGCAGAACACCGATGTGTCCTACCTGGCCTGCGCACGGCGCATGTTTGCGCACAGCGACGCGCTGTATCCGATGTTCGCCACTCACAACGCGCAGACCATCGCCGCGGTACGCGCGATCTCTGCTGGCAAGACCTACGAGCACCAGAAATTGCACGGCATGGGCGATGACCTGTATGCCGAGGTGATTCCCGCCGATCGTCTGGGCTTGCCATGCCGCGTGTATGCACCGGTGGGTTCGCACGAAGATCTGCTGCCCTACCTGGTGCGTCGCCTGCTCGAAAACGGCGCCAACTCCAGCTTCGTCAATCGCATCACCGATGAGGACGTCGCCATCGAAGACCTGATTCGCGATCCGGTCGAGGCGGTGTCGTCGTTCGCTTCCATCCCGCATCCCAAGATCCCGCTGCCGACCGACCTGTTGCGCAGCCAGAACCAGAACAGGAAAAACTCCATGGGCGCCAATCTCGCCAACGACAACGATCTGCGGCAGCTGGCCGAGCAACTCAATGCCGCCGTCAAACCATGGAAGGCGGCGCCGCTGGTACCGGGTGCGGTGATCGGCACGCCGAGCCAAGCAGTGCTGAACCCGGCCGATCGCCGCGAGACCGTTGGCCATTGGCAAGCGGCCGATCCGGCGACGGTGCAGAAGGCGCTCGCCTCGGCGGCTGCAGCCCAACCGGGCTGGAACCGCACTCCGGCGGCGAGCCGCGCCACCATCCTGGAGCATGCCGCCGACCTGCTCGAAGCGCGCATGCCCGAGTTCATGGCCATCTGCGTCAAAGAGGCCGGCAAGACCCTGTCCGACGCCGTGGCCGAAGTGCGCGAGGCGGTCGACTTCCTGCGCTACTACGCAGGCCAGGCACGTGCGCAATTCGGCGCACCCGAGCGCCTACCCGGGCCGACCGGCGAATCCAACGAACTGCAACTGCACGGTCGCGGTGTCTTCGTCTGCATCAGTCCCTGGAACTTCCCGTTGGCGATTTTCCTCGGCCAGGTCGCCGCCGCACTCGCTGCCGGCAACAGCGTGATCGCCAAGCCCGCCGAGCAGACCAATCTGATCGGCTACGCAGCGGTGAAGCTGCTGCACGAGGCGGGCGTACCGGAGGCTGCCGTGCAATTCCTGCCCGGCGATGGCGCTACCGTGGGCGCTGCACTGACCAACGATCCGCGCGTGGCGGGTGTGGCGTTCACCGGTTCCACCGAAACCGCACGCGTCATCAACCGTACCCTGGCCGCGCGCGACGCCGCCATCGGCGTGCTGATCGCCGAGACCGGTGGCCAGAACGCCTTCATCGCCGACTCCTCATCGCTGCCGGAAGCCGTCGTCAAGGACGCGATCTCCAGCGCCTTTATGTCCGCCGGCCAACGCTGCTCGGCGGCCCGCGTGCTGTTCGTGCAGGACGACATCGCCGACAAGGTCATGACCATGCTCGCCGGTGCAATGGGCGAGCTGAAGGTTGGCGATCCTGGCCTGCTCTCGACTGACGTTGGCCCAGTAATCGATGCAGATGCGCTCAAGATCCTCGACGATCATGCAGCGCGCATGGATCGCGAAGCGCGTTTGATCGGCACCACTACCCCGGATCCAGCCACTGCCAATGGCAGCTTTTTCGCCCCACGTGCGTACGAGCTGGCGTCGCTCGCGGAGCTGCAGCGCGAGGTCTTTGGACCTGTGCTGCATGTCATTCGCTGGAAAGCCGACCAACTCGACGCCGTCATCGACCAGATCAACGCAACCGGCTACGGCCTGACGCTAGGCGTGCATTCGCGCATCGACGAAACCATCGACCGTATTACGTCCCGCGTCGCGGTTGGCAACGTCTACGTCAACCGCAATCAGATCGGTGCCGTGGTCGGTGTGCAGCCGTTCGGTGGCCAGGGCCTGTCCGGCACCGGTCCGAAAGCAGGTGGACCGCACTACCTGCTCCGCTTTGCTACAGAAAAGGTCGTCACCGTCAACACCACCGCAGCAGGCGGCAATGCCTCGCTACTGACACTGGGCGATTAACATCCCTCGCTGGATTCCCTACTAGCGCGCTGAGGAGGCAAAAACCCCGCCGAGGCGGGGTTTTTGTTGTGCCCAGATACCAATGGGGTGCGGTGTTTGTATGTCGGCAATGCAGGCAAAGCGATGAGGCTGGCTGCGCAACGACAGCGCTGACAGCTTGGGCAGTTGCCGTGGATGCTCAAAGCTCGTCAGGCCAGAGGCAATCACGGTCAAAGTACCGCAGCCTTTGGATGCCTGAAGTAGGCGAGCGTGACACTGTGTGGACGCTGGCGCTGACGGCGTTTCCTCGACGTGCCTACAGAGCGTTGAAAACGCTGACTGACCTAGACAATCGGTCATGGCGCCGTGGCGTGAGGCATCGCGTCACAGTGCTTCGAGCAGCACTTATGATCCTCAGCTCCGCAACACATTGGAGCTTTGCGCACATTACGGGAGTTGGGTTGGGCGAAGTGGTCGGTGTGGGTCTGTTGGCGAAGCGTGCAGAGCGAGGCGCTAGCGCAGGCGCAGGCAGCTACACCTACCTGCCGAGGGCAG
>NZ_JANTYV010000002.1:0-444445 GCF_024806475.1 Xanthomonas sp. 4461
CGCGGGACCCTTGGCGGCATGGATGCCGCCACGGAGCTTACAGGGACGTACTTGCAGCGTGTCCCGCGATGGTGGGCGGGCAAGGGCCCTGCAGCAAAGGCGCAGCGATGAGGGCGCGGTGCCCTCGCCGCTCGCGGGACACGCCGTGAACCCGTCCATGGGGGCTCGATGGCGGCATCCATGCCGCCAACGGTCCCGCAATCGGCGAGGACACCGCACCAGACAGTTTGCAGGTCGCTTCGTTGAAAGCCTGCTCACTGCCCTGACTGCATCGAGATGCCGATCGGACGCGCCGTTATCGAAACAGCGCAGGTCATTCACTGCTCGCAACCATGCACACCGACCATCATGACCGGTCCTTGCCCGCCCACCGTCGCGGGACCCTTGGCGGCATGGATGCCGCCACGGAGCTTACAGGGACGTTCTTGCAGCGTGTCCCGCGATGGTGGGCGGGCAAGGGCCCTGCAGTAAAGTCGCAGCGATGAGGGCGCGGTGCCCTCGCCGCTCGCGGGACACGCCGTTAACCCGTCCATGGGGGCTCGATGGCGGCATCCATGCCGCCAACGGTCCCGCAGTCGGCGAGGATGCCGCACCAGACAGTTGGCTGGTGGTTTCGTTGAAGAACGAACTACCGCGTCGTGCGGTTTCGAGGGTTGCTGGCTGCTGTGCTGAAACCCTGGGCACCGATCAACTCGACTGGTCCTTGCCCGCCCACCGTCGCGGGACCCTTGGCAGCATGGATGCCGCCACGGAGCTTACAAGGACGTACTTGCAGCGTGTCCTGCGATGGTGGGCGGGCAAGGGCCCTGCAGCAAAGGCGCAGCGGTGAGGGCGCGGTGCCCTCGCCGCTCGCGGGATACACCGTGAACCCGTCCATGGGGGCTAGATGGCGGCATCCATGCCGCCGACGGTCCCGCAATCGGCGAGGACACCGCGCCAGAAAGTTTGCAGGTCGCTTCATTGAAAGCCTGCCCACTGCCCCTGACTGCATCATGCTTGCCGAAGAACGAAGAGATCGCGCCAGAAGCTTGGTGATTGCTCCGTCGAATGCTCTGCCCACTGCCCATCACGACCGCCCTCCCAGCGATAGGCAGACGGGTTTTGTCAGCGGCACTTAAAGATTTGGGTTTGCCGCCGATATCAAGGCGACGCCGGGACAACCCTCCGGGCGTCTTCCCGCTACCACTGTGCTTGTGCCCATGTCCCAAGGCGATACCTCCGAGCTGGACCACGACGCCGATCACCTTGCCGAAGGTGACGAACGCTATCTGCTGCGCAACAAGCGGCAGATCCGTGGTTTGCTGCGTCAACTGCTCGATCAACGCGCCGTGGTGACCATGCACGTGGCCGGTCGCGACATGGCCGTCCCCACCGCCGTGCTGGAGGTGGACGAAGACGACGGCTGCGTGATTCTGGACGGCAGCCACAACGACACCTCCAACCGCGCCATCGAAGATGCCAAGTATTTGCTCTGCTATGCGCAGCTGGAGCGGGTCAATGTGCGCTTTCGGCTGGAAAAGGCCGAGCGCATCGAACGCGACATCCATGTCGCCTTCCGCGCCGACCTGCCCGAGGCGATGTACCACATGCAGCGCCGCGAGTCGTACCGGCTGGAAACGCCGATCACCGACTCGCCGGTCTGCATCATCCGCCAGGACGAAGCCCAGGGCGGCAATCTCAACCTGCAGCTGCGCGTGATCGACATCAGCAGCGGCGGGCTGGCGGTCTCGCTCACTGCCGGCATGCCCTTGCTGGAGCCGCAGCACACCTACCGCAACTGCACCCTGCAGCTGCCTGACACCGCGCCGATTTCGCTGCCGCTCACCGTCTGCAGCCAGCACAAGCAGACCCTGCCCAACGGCAGCGAAGGCTTCCGCGTGGGCATGCAATTCAGCGACCTGCCGCGTGGCGCCGACGAAACCATCCAGCGCTACATCTTCCGGGTCGACCGCCAGCGCAATGCGCGCAAGAGCGGCGTGTTCTGAACCCGACCGCACTGCGGCAGCCACGCACCTAAAGTTGCGCAGCACCGCGCCGATGTTGCTATGGCAGCCCTTTCAACCTCGTGCCGCAACCTGACACTCAGCCGAAACGCCCGGAGTTTTCATGAACGACAAAAGCACTGCCACCGGCACCGGTGGTGAATTCCTCAGCTTCGCCCTGGGCGAAGAGCACTACGGCGTGGACATCCTGAAAGTGCAGGAAATCCGCGGCTACGACTCGGTCACCCGCCTGCCCGACGCGCCCGACTACATCAAGGGTGTGATCAACCTGCGCGGCACCATCGTGCCGGTGATCGACCTGCGCCTGAAGCTGCGCCTGAAAGAAGCGCGCTACGACGCCTTCACCGTGATGATCGTGCTCAACGTCGAAGACCGCGTGGTCGGCATCGTGGTGGACAGCGTCTCGGACGTGATCCCGCTCAACGACGACCAGATCCGCCCCACCCCCGAATTCGGTGCCTCGGTCGACACCCGCTTCATCTCGGGCATCGGCACCCAGGACGATCGCATGCTGATCCTGCTGGATATCGAGACCTTGCTGGACAGCACCGAGCTGGGTCAGCAGCTGACTGAAGAAGCTGCCTGATTCAGGGTGGTTGCGTGCGGCGACCTGCGGTCGTCAGAGGGATGCGGTGATCGGCAAGCGCGGCGATGCAACAGGTATGCATCGCCGCGCTTGCATCTCCGGCAGCCATCTGACGGCCGCAATGATTTATGCCCTAAGCGCATACCACCATCCGGTGTCGGGAGCTTCCCGACACGCGACGCACCGCTAAATCGAAGTGCGATGCAATTCACGTTTTTTGGATTCAAGTTGAACCCCAGCTAGCCGATAGCTGAATAGAAGCCCGCGTTCATAAGCGGGTCACCGTTCGACTTTCGATTCTGGAGAATCCCCAATGAAGTTCCTGCTCTCGCTCCTCCCCGTCGCTGCTCTCGTGATCGTTGCTCCCACGCTGTCGGCCCAGTCGCAGGAAATGATTCCGCCGGAGATGGCCACCCGCTTCGTCGGCAAGGACGGCATGGTCTGCGGCAAGGTCGAAAAGGCCAAGTACGCGCAGAGCTCGGAGGGTGAGCCCACCTTCCTGTACATGGGCGGCATGTTCCCGCGCCACACCTTCTCGGCCCGTATCGACGGCGCCAACCGCGGCAAGTTCAGCTTTGCCCCGGAAACCCTGGAAGGCAAGGACGTCTGCGTCCTCGGCAAGATCCAGCGCGACAGCTCGCGCGCCGAAATCGAAGTCAGCTCGCCGGCCAGCCTGAAGCTCGCCACCATCAAGTAATCGCATCGCACATCGCCACGCCCATGCGTGGCGATGTGCTGTCTGGATTATGCGGACTGACTTCTACGGGGGAATCGTGTCAATGCAATGGATCAATAATCTGAAATTGATGCCGCGGCTGATGCTGGCGTTCGGCATCGTGCTGCTGATCATGCTGGTGCAGGGAATCATCGCGTACTCGGGCCTGGCATCGCTCAACAACGTTACCCGCGACCTGGCCGGCAACACCATGTCCAGCGTGCGCGAAGCCGGCGATCTGCGCGGCATGCTCGGCGAATACCGGAATGCGTCTTATCAAAATCTGGTACGCGCCAGCGATGCGGTCAAGCAGGAAGCCAAGGTCCGCGCCAAGCGGCTGCATGGCGAAATCGAGGCGACGATCAAGGGCTACCCCCGTCTGATCGAAAGCCCGCAACAGAAGAAGCTGTTCGACGTGTTCGTGGCCGACTGGAAGAAGGCTTCGGCTTCGTACGCCAGCGTCGACGAAATGATCGAGCTCAATCTTCCCGACGATGCCATCGACACCTTTGTCGGCGAGACCCGCACCCTGCACAACAAGGCCAAGGATTCGCTGGCTGCATTGATCGCCGAAGACAACCTGCTGGCGCAGGCCGCCAAGACCAAGGCCGAAAAGGTCCACGCCACCTCCGTCTCGCTGACCGTGATGGTGTTGCTGATCGGCATCGCCGGCGGCCTCGGGCTGGCGTTCCTGTTCGCCCGTTCCATCGTCAAGAGCATGCGCGGCGCGGTCACCACCGCCACCGAGATCGCCGGCGGCAAGCTGGATGGTCAGATCAACGTGCAGGGCCAGGACGAAGTGGGTGAGCTGATGCGCTCCATGCAGCGCATGCAGCGCGACCTGAAGGAGCGCATCGAACGCGACCAGAAGATCGCCGACGAGAACCTGCGCATCCGTACCGCGCTGGACAAGTCTTCGACCGGCACTTTCATCACCGATCCAGATCGCGTGATGATCTACGCCAACGACGCCTTCAAGAAGATCGTGACGCAGTACGAAAGCAGCATCCGACTGGCATCGCCCGAGTTCGATGCGGGCAAGGTCATCGGCCAGCACATCAGCTACCTGGGCCTGTCGGATGCGACCGTGCGCAAGGCCATCGCTGCGCTGGAACGCGACGGCGTCACCAGCTTCGAAGAGCGCTTCGGCGAAGTCGTGCTGGCGCAGACCGTCACCGGCATCAAGAACGAGCAAGGCGAGACCACCGGCGAAGTCTGCGAATGGCGCGACCGCACCATCGAAGTCCAGGTCGAAGAAGAAGTCGCCCGCATCGTGCGTGCCGCTGCCAGCGGCGACATGAGCGGCCGCGTCGAAACCGACGGCAAGCAGGGCTTCTTCCTGCAGCTGGCGCAGCAGCTCAACGGCTTGCTGGATGCCAACGCCGGCAGCCTGGAGCAGATCTCCGCGTTGTTGTCCGCACTGTCGCGCGGCGATCTGACCGTGCGCATGCACGGGCAGTTCAGTGGCGTGTTCGCGCAGATGCGTGACGATGCCAATGCCACCGCCGAGCAGCTGGCCGACATCGTCGGGCGCATCAAGGTCTCCTCCACCGCCATCAACTCGGCGGCCGGCGAAATCGCCTCGGGCAATAGCGACCTGTCGCACCGCACCGAACAGCAGGCCGCCAACCTGGAAGAAACCGCCGCCTCGATGGAGGAGCTCACCTCCACCGTCAAGCAGAACGCCGAAAGCGCACGTCAGGCCAATCAACTGGCCATCGGCGCAACCGGTGTGGCATCGCAGGGCGGCGAAGTGGTGTCGCAGGTGGTTACCACCATGTCCGGCATCGAAGCCTCGTCCAAGAAGATCGCAGACATCATCTCGGTCATCGATGGCATTGCGTTCCAGACCAACATCCTGGCGCTGAACGCCGCGGTGGAAGCGGCACGTGCCGGCGAACAGGGCCGCGGCTTTGCCGTGGTGGCCTCGGAAGTGCGCACCCTGGCACAGCGCTCGGCCGGTGCGGCCAAGGAGATCAAGGGACTGATCGACGACTCCGTGCACAAGGTGGCCGAAGGCTCGGCGCTGGTGCGCAAGGCTGGCGCGACCATGGCCGAGATCGTGGCCAGCGTGCAGCGCGTGACCGACATCATGGGCGAGATCTCTGCCGCCTCGCAGGAGCAGTCGGCCGGCATCGAACAGGTCAACCAGACCATCACCCAGATGGACGAAACCACCCAGCAGAACGCCGCGCTGGTGGAAGAAGCTACCGCCGCCGCCCGCTCGATGGAAGAGCAGGCCGGTCACCTGGCCGAAGCGGTGTCGGTGTTCAAGTTGGACGAGTCGGCCGCGGTTGCGCAAGCACGTGTCCGCCCGGTGGCCTCGCGTCCGGTTGCGGTCAAGACCGCGGCCAAGCCGGCCGTGCGTGCAGCTGCAGCGCCAGCGCGCACTGCCAAGCCACAGGCCGCACTGGCCGACGGTAACTGGCAAGAGTTCTAAGAAGTCACCGCTGTCGCCCGCAACGCCCCGGCAATGCCGGGGCGTTGCGTTTCTGCCTCTCGCAACGACAGGCAGTCTTCATCCCGGCGCCTGGTCCCTGCACGCCGCCACACCGCATCGTCGATGCGACACCGAGCCCAACCTTGGCGATCGACGGATTGGCGCTTCAGTTGCACCGCTACATGGCCGATATCCAGTGATAGCTCACGACGTGTATGGATATGACGACTACGACTCCCGCTTCAGACACGCGCGAATTCGACTTCGGCGACCGCGACTTCAAGCGCGTTTGCGACCTGATTTACCAGCGCGTCGGCATCTCGCTGGCGCCGGCCAAGCGCGACATGGTGTACGGCCGCCTGTCGCGCCGCCTGCGCGTGCTCGGGCTGCGCTCGTTCCGCGACTATCTGGACCAGCTGGAAGCCGGCAACGACGAAGAGGAATGGCAGGCGTTCACCAACGCACTGACCACCAACCTGACCTCGTTCTTCCGCGAGCCGCACCACTTCGACAAACTGCGCGAAGAGCTGCAAAAGCGCGCTTCGCAGGCACCACTGAAGATCTGGTCGTGCGCCGCTTCCACCGGCGAGGAGCCCTACTCCATCGCCATCACCGCCTGCGAAGCCTTCGGCACGCTGACCCCGCCGGTGAGCATCGTGGCCACCGACGTCGACACCCAGGTGCTGGAAACCGCCTCGCGCGGCGTCTACGCCATCGACCGCGTCGCGTCCCTGGATGCGGCGATCAAGCGCAAGTACTTCCAGCGCGGCAGTGGCCCCAACGAGGGCAAGTGCCGGGTGATCCCGGCGCTGCGCCAGCTCATCGAATACCGCCAGTTGAACCTGCTGGCACCGCGTTACGACGTCGGCGGCCCCTACGCGGCGCTGTTCTGCCGCAACGTGATGATCTATTTCGACAAACCGACCCAGCGCGGCATCCTGTCGCGTCTGGTCAGCCACATGGGCGACGACGGTCTGCTCTACACCGGGCATTCGGAGAATTACCTGCACGCGGCCGACCTGATCCAGCCGTGCGGACGCACGCTGTATCGGCGCGCACCGCGTTCGGGAGCATCTGCATGAGTACCGCCGTGCAAGTCGACGACGTGATGCGCTACCGCGATTCGCGGTTCCAGACCATCACCGCCAAACTGCTGCCTACCCAGTATCTGGTGGTGGACGACGACACCGCGTTGACGACCACCTTGGGATCGTGCGTTGCGGCCTGCTTGCGCGACCCGGTGCTCAAGATCGGCGGCATGAATCACTTCCTGCTGCCCGAAGGTCAGGTCGGCGACGGTGCACCGGCGCGCTATGGCAGTTATGCGATGGAGTTGCTGATCAACGACATGCTCAAGCGCGGCGCGCATCGCAAACGCATCGAGGCCAAGGTCTTCGGCGGCGCCAACGTGCTCAAGGGCTTCACCAGCAACCCGGTCGGCACCCGCAACGCCGAATTCGTGCGCCAGTACCTGCAGGCCGAGCACATTCCCATCATTGCCGAAGATCTGTGCGGCATCCATCCGCGCAAGGTGTGGTTCTTCCCGACGACCGGCCGGGTGGTCGTGCAGCGTTTGCCGCACGCGCACGAAGCCGAAGTCGCCGCCGCAGAATCGGCCGTGCGCGCCCGTCTGTCCAAAGCACCGGTCACCGGTGGAGTGGAGTTGTTCGAATGACGCTGGAAACTCCCGTTCGTGTCCTGATCGTCGACGACTCGGCGGTCGTCCGCCAGATGCTCACCGAAATCCTCGCCCGCGATCCCGGCATCGAAGTCATCGGCTCGGCCGCCGACCCGATCCTGGCACGCGAAAAGATCAAACGCCTCAACCCGGACGTGATCACGCTGGACGTGGAAATGCCGCGCATGGACGGGCTGGTGTTTCTGGAAAACCTCATGCGCCTGCGGCCCACGCCGGTGGTGATGATCTCCTCGCTCACCGAGCGCGGCGCCGACACCACCTTGCAGGCCTTGTCGCTGGGTGCGGTGGACTTCGTGTCCAAGCCCAAGATCGACGTCGCACGCGGGCTGGAAGGCTATGCCGAAGAAATCGTCAGCAAGGTCAAGATGGCCGCCAAGGCCAAGGTCAGCGCGCTGCATCGCCCCAGCACGCCCAAGGTCACCCTGGACATGCAATCGGCACCGGTGCCCGGCAGCGCGCTGCGCTTCCGCACCACCGACCGCCTGATCGCCATCGGCGCGTCTGCCGGCGGCACCGAAGCGCTGCGCGTGGTACTCGAACACATGCCGGCCGATGCGCCGGCGGTGGTGATGACCCAGCATCTGCCGGCCAGCTTCAGCACCGCCTTTGCGGAACGCCTCAATCGCCATTCGGCGATGTCGGTGCGCGAGGCCAGCGACGGCGAAGCGATCCTGCCCGGCCACGCCTACCTGCCGCCAGGCGGCCAGCACCTGCGCATCATCCGCGACGGCGCCCGCTGGCGTTGCCGCATCGACGACGGCCCGCCGGTCAACCGCCACAAGCCGGCGGTAGACGTGCTGTTCCGCTCGGTTGCCGCCAACGCCGGCCCGAACGCGGTCGGCGCCATCCTCACCGGCATGGGCGACGACGGTGCGCGCGGCCTGCTGGAAATGCTGCAGGCCGGCGCGCCCACGCTGGTGCAGGACGAGGCCAGCAGCGTGGTCTGGGGCATGCCCGGCGCCGCCTACAAGCTGGGTGCCGCCCAGGAAGTGGTGCCGCTGGACCGCGTCGCCGAACGCCTGATCGCCTTGTCGGCACAGGCGCGCTGATCGCCCATGCGCGTCCCGCCCCCGCATCCGACCGATCCGCCGCAGCACACCGGTGCGCCGGACCCCGTCCCGAGCACGGCGACGGATGCGTGGGCGACGGCGGACCTGGTCGGCGACACTTCGTCGGTCAGCGCATTCCAGGATGCGCGCACGGCCGGGCCGGTCAGGCCCGGCCCGCTCACCGCCGGCATGGCCAAGCCCGGCGAAGCGCCCGACGACCGCCGTTCGCGCCTGCTGGCCGAAGCGCTGGATGGCAGCAGCAGCGCCATCCTCATCTGCGATCTGCAATCGCGCCTGCTGTACGCCAACGATGGCTTCCAGCGCATGTTCGGCTACACCGAAGCCGAACTGGTCGGCCAGCGCCCGTCGGATGTGTTGACCCGCGCGCAGAGCGACCAGAGCGAGGTTGCGCGCATCCGCGATCGCGCCGATGCCCTGCAGCAGACCCGTGCCGACCTGCTGGTCTATCGCAAGGACGGCTCGCCGTTGTGGATCTCGCTCAACTTCAACCCGATCTACGACGCCCGGCATAACCCATCGCATTACGTGGCGGTACTGACCGACATCACCGACACCAAGATGCACGAGGTGCTGCAGCACCGCGTGCTGGAAGCGCTGGTGCAGGAGCGCCCGCTGATCGAGGTGATGACCCTGATCTGCAGCGAGGTCGAACGCATCGCACCGGAAGTGTTGGCCACGGTCATGAGCGCCGACAACCAGGGCTGCCTGCACTCGCTGGCCGCACCCGGCCTGCCGCCCGAATACGCCGATGCCGTCAACGGCCTGAAGATCGCGCCCGGTGCAGGTGCCTGCGGCACCGCTGCCTGGCGTGGCCGTGCGGTGATGGTGGAAGACATCGCCACCGACCCGCTGTTCGCCCCCTACCGCGAGCTGCTCATCCCGATGGGTCTGCGCGCGTGCTGGAGCACGCCGATCCGCTCCAACAGCTCGCGCGTGCTTGGCACCTTTGCGCTGTATTACCGCAAACCCCAGCGTGCCGACGCCTGGCATGTGCGGCTGACCGAGCTATGCCAGCAGCTGTGCACGCTGGCGCTGGAGCGCGAGCAGATCCGTCAGCGCGTGCATCAACTCGCGTTCTACGACGCGCTGACCGGCCTGCCCAACCGCATCATGTTCAGCGCGCGCGCCGAGCAGGCGCTGACCCAGGCCGAATACGCCGCCGAACCGGCCGCGCTGATGTTCATCAACATCGACCGCTTCAAGCTGATCAACGACAGCCAGGGCCATTCTGCCGGCGACGGCCTGCTGCGCGACATCGCGCTGCGCATCGGCGAACAGCTCACCGCCACCGCCATGCTGGCACGCGTGGCCGGCGACGAGTTCGCACTGGCCCTGCCGCAATGCAGCGCCGAACAGGCCAGCGCCGCGGCCGAGCGCCTGCTGGGCAGCATCGCCGGCCCGCTGTCGGTGGGCCACATGACCGTGCATCCGTCGGCCAGCATCGGCGTGGCGATGTTTCCCGAAGACGGACGCGACATCAACATCCTGCTGCGGCACGCCGATCTGGCGATGAATCGCGCCAAGAAGGAAGGCGGCGGACGCTTCCGTTTCTTCAGCTCCGACATGAATCGCATGGCGCAGGAGCGCGTGGCGCTGGAAGCGGAGCTGCGTCAGGCCATCGGCCGCGACCAACTGCAGCTGCACTACCAGCCGCAAATGCATAGCGCAGCACCGCACGCGCTGTATGGCGTGGAAGCGTTGCTGCGCTGGAATCATCCGCAACTGGGCGCGATTTCGCCGGCACGGTTTCTGCCTGTCGCCGAAGAGCAAGGCATGATGCCGCAGCTCAACGCCTGGGTGCTGCGACGGGCCTGCGAGCAGGTGGCCGACTGGCGTCTGCGCGGCGTGCCGGTCACGCGCGTATCGGTCAATCTGTCGGCCAGCGGCTTCGAAAGCCCGCGCATGCTTCCCGACCTGCTTCGGTTGATCGCCGACACCGGCGTGCAAGCCTCCGACCTGACCCTGGAACTGACCGAAAGCGTAATGCTGTCCGGCCAGCCGGGCGTGCTGGAAAACCTGCACGCCATCCGCGAAGCCGGCATCTCGTTATCGCTGGACGACTTCGGCACCGGCTATTCCAGCCTGAGCCATCTGCATCGCCTGCCGATCGACGAGCTCAAACTGGACATGAGCTTCGTCCGCGATATCGAACACAGCGAAGACGCGCGCGCCCTCACCACCTCGGTGCTGCGCATCGGCGAGCACCTGCGCAAGCACGTCGTCGCCGAGGGCGTCGAAAACGAAGCCCAGCGTCTGTTCCTGGCCGACCTGGGCTGCGAAGTCCTGCAGGGCTACCTGTTCTCGCGGCCCCTCCCGGCCCCGGCACTGGAAGCCTGGCTGGGCGCGCAACCCTGACAACGCAACTGCCGAACGACCACAGCTGGGAGCTCCTTTCCAGCCAGGAAGGAAAGTCCATCGCGTGGCAAATAATGCGCCCTCCCCCTGCGGGGAGCGCTTCGAGCCCTCTACTGCGGGAGAGGGGTTGAGGTGAGGGTATGGCCACCCACACATCCTGCAGCGCACGTCCCCTCATCCGCCCTTCGGGCACCTTCTCCCAATGGGAGAAGGAAATATCGTCGCGGCAACTACAGCGCTTCAAGCCCCTCTCCTGTCAGTAAAGAAGGCAGGAGTTGAGAAGAAACCACATACCTCATTCCACGTCAGCCGAGGCCATTGCCCTCATCCCGCACGCCTCAGCTCCACCCCGGTCGCACCCACCGTCCGCTTCAACCAACCCAGCAACTGCGCGTTGACGAAGGCCGGATTCTCCAGCGATGCGATATGCCCGGCATCGGGCACCAGCTCGTAATCGCAGCAGATCGCCTCGGCCATCATCCACAACTCTTCCGGCGGCCGCGCAACATCTGCGTCGCCACCGAGCAGGAAGGTATTGGCCGGATCCAGCGCAGACATCGCCTCCAGGCGATCCGCACGCCCGAAGATCAGCCGCCCCAACGGTACGATGGAGGTGCGCAGCTGCTCGGCCGTCATCGCTGCCAGGCGCTGCGCAAACGCAGCCGGCAACGCCGAGGTCAGATCGATGCCGGGACGGAAGAAGATCGGCACGATCGCGTCGATCAGCGCAGGCGTTACCTGCCCCGCCACCTCGATCGCATCCAGCATTCCAAAGTAGCGCGTACGCGTGGCCTGCGGCTCCGCGCCCAGGAAGGTGTCCATCAACACCAGGCTACGCACGCGCTTCGGCGCCATCAGGGCGAGCTCGGCGCCCCACATGCCACCCACCGACAGGCCCACCACCGCACACTGCGGCAGCTCCAGTGCGTCCAGCAGGCCAAGCATCTGCCGGGCAAGATCATCGATTGCCTGGGTGCCTTGCGGCAATGCGCCCGATTGCCCGTGCCCCCACAGCTCCGGAACAATCACCTGGTAGTGCTGCGAAAGCGCCTGGATCTGCGGCTCCCACATCGCTGCGTCCCACAGGTAGCTGTGGCCGAGCAGAATCGGAAACCCTTGACCGTGCTGCGTGTAGTGGAGTGTGTGACCTGCGATCGTGCAAGAGGGCATCGGCATCGAACGTGAGTGGGAAGCGGCGGACTCTAGACCCCTCCACTTCAGATTTTTGTTGCAATGCGCCATGCCAGTCAGCTGGTATTTGCTTTAACGCCCGCCATCGTGACGACAACTCGAAGTCATCGCTCGAAAAGCGAAATGCCCGGCAGTGCCGGGCATTTCGTCCTACCAGTCAGTTGCCTGCCGGATCAGGCCGCGACGGTATCCGCCACGTCCTGATATTCCTGGATCTGATCGAAGTTCATGTAGCGGTAGATCTGGTCGCCACTGGTCTTGATCACGCCCACATCGGCCATGTACTCGTCCTTGGTCGGGATGCGACCCAGACGCGAGCAGATCGCGGCCAGTTCTGCCGAACCCAGGTACACGTTGGTGTTGCGGCCCAGACGGTTGGGGAAGTTACGCGTGGAGGTGGAGAACACCGTGGCACCCTCGCGTGCCTGTGCCTGGTTGCCCATGCACAGCGAGCAGCCGGGCATTTCCATACGCGCGCCGGCCGCGCCGAAGGTGCCGTAATGGCCTTCCTTGGTCAGCTCGGAGGCGTCCATCTTGGTCGGCGGCGCGACCCACAAGCGGGTCGGGATGTCGCGCTTGCCTTCCAGCAGCTTGGCGGCAGCACGGAAGTGACCGATGTTGGTCATGCACGAACCGATGAACACTTCGTCGATCGCCGCACCGGCAACCTCGGACAGCGTCTTGACGTCGTCCGGGTCGTTCGGGCATGCCACGATCGGCTCATGGATGTCGGCCAGGTCGATCTCGATGACCGCCGCGTACTCGGCGTCGGCATCGGGCTGCAGCAGCTGCGGATCGGCCAGCCACTCTTCCATCTTCTTGATGCGGCGGCCCAGCGTGCGCGCATCGGCATAGCCTTCGGCAATCATCCAGCGCAGCAGGGTGATGTTGCTGGTCAGGTATTCGATGATCGGCGCCTTGTCCAGGTGCACGGTGCAACCGGCCGCCGAACGCTCGGCCGAGGCGTCGGACAGCTCGAACGCCTGCTCCACCTTCAGGTTCGGCAGGCCTTCGATCTCCAGGATGCGGCCGGAGAAGATGTTCTTCTTGCCCTGCTTGGCCACGGTCAGCAGACCGTCCTTGATTGCGTACAGCGGGATCGCATTGACCAGGTCACGCAAGGTCACGCCCGGCTGCATCTCACCCTTGAAGCGCACCAGCACGCTCTCGGGCATGTCCAGCGGCATCACGCCGGTGGCGGCGGCGAAGGCCACCAGGCCGGAGCCGGCCGGGAACGAAATGCCGATCGGGAAACGCGTGTGCGAGTCGCCACCGGTACCGACGGTGTCGGGCAGCAGCATGCGATTGAGCCAGCTGTGGATCACGCCATCGCCCGGACGCAGCGACACACCGCCACGGGTGGAGATGAACTCCGGCAAGGTGTGGTGGGTCTTGACGTCGACCGGCTTCGGGTAGGCCGCGGTGTGGCAGAACGACTGCATCACCAGGTCGGCCGAGAAGCCCAGGCAGGCCAGGTCCTTCAACTCGTCGCGGGTCATCGGGCCGGTGGTGTCCTGCGAGCCCACCGAGGTCATCTTCGGCTCGCAATAGGTGCCCGGGCGCATGCCCTGGCCTTCCGGCAAGCCGCAGGCGCGGCCGACCATCTTCTGCGCCAGCGAGAAGCCCTTGCCGGTGTCCGGCGGGTCCATCGGCAGGCGGAACAGGTCCGAGGCCGGCAGGCCCAGGAACTCGCGCGCCTTGGCGGTCAGGCCGCGGCCGACGATCAACGGAATGCGGCCACCGGCGCGCACTTCGTCGAACAGCACATCCGACTTCATCGCGAACTCGGCGATCACCTGCCCGTTCTTCAGCGCCTTGCCGTCGTACGGACGCAGCTCGACCACATCGCCGTGCTCCATCTGCGACACGTCCAGCTCGATCGGCAACGCGCCGGCATCTTCCATCGTGTTGTAGAAGATCGGGGCGATCTTGCTGCCCAGGCACACGCCGCCGAAGCGCTTGTTCGGGATGAACGGAATGTCCTCGCCGGTCCACCACAGCACCGAGTTGGTCGCCGACTTGCGCGAGGAACCGGTACCGACCACGTCGCCCACATAGGCGACCAGGTGGCCCTTGGCCTTGAGATCGGCGATGGCCTGGATCGGGCCGCGCTTGCCATCTTCTTCCGGCACGAAGGCCGCACCCTCACGGGCGTTCTTCAGCATCGCCAGCGCGTGCAGCGGGATGTCCGGGCGAGTGGTCGCATCCGGGGCCGGCGACAGGTCGTCGGTGTTGGTCTCGCCCGGCACCTTGAACACGGTGACGGTCATGCTCTGCGGCACTTCCGGCTTGCTGGTGAACCACTCGGCCTCGGCCCAGCTGTGCAGCACGGCCTTGGCATGCGCGTTGCCGGCTTCGGCCTTTTCCTGCACGTCGTGGAAGGCGTCGAACACCAGCAAGGTGTGCTTGAGCGCCTCGGCGGCAGTGGCGCCCAGCTCGGCGTTGTCGAGCAGGTCGATCAGCGGCTGGATGTTGTAGCCGCCCAGCATGGTGCCAAGCAGCTCGGTCGCACGCGTGGGGCTGATCAGCGCGGTCTTTTCGGTGCCGAACGCCACTGCGGCCAGGTACGAGGCCTTGACCTTGGCGGCGTCGTCGACGCCAGCCGGCACGCGCTGGCTCAGCAGCTCGACCAGGAATTGTTCTTCGCCCGCCGGCGGAGCCTTCAGCAGCTCGATGACCTCGGCGGTCTGCTGCGCGGTCAGCGGCAGCGGCGGGATACCGAGCGCGGCGCGCTCTGCAACGTGGTGGCGATAGGCTTCCAACATGCGGGTTCTCCAAAAAGGACAGCAGTGAATGTGTAAAGGTCAGGCGTGGATCAGAAGACGTGGATCAGGCAACGGGCTTGGGGACGGTGATCTTCAAACCCTTGAAGTAGTCGCGAAAGAAGCCCTCGTCGCGGGTGATCAACCCGTCGCACTGGAGCATCGCGTGGGCGCCGATCAGAAAATCCGCCACCACCCGCTCGCGCTTGCCGCCGCGTGCGCGGAAGCGCTTGTTCATATGGCCGGCGCGTACCGCCGCCGCTTCCTGGGTGGCTTCGTAACGCACCCCGATCGAAGCCAGGGTTTCCATCAGGTCGACCTGGGTGTCGAGCATGGCCAGCACTTCGGCGACCACCGCATCGCAGACCACCACCTCGTCGCGCGCCAGTGCATCGCCAATGCAGATTTCCGACACCTCGCCATACACCGGGTCACCGATGAGGATGTCCAGCAGCACGGAGGAATCCAGGGCGATCATGGGTCGAACGGATCCCCCGGCGCGCGGCCGCGAATGGCGCGCATGGCCTCGTCGGTGCTGGTCAGGCCATCGACCAGCCTGAACTTGCCGCGCACCTTGCGCAGCGCTTCGCTGACATCTTTACGCAAGATGATGCGCCCACCATCGAGTTCGATCTTGAGAGTGGTGCCCTTGGTCAGGCCCAGGGCATCGCGCACGGCCTTGGGCAGCGTGATCTGTCCGCGTTCGGCAACGGTGGCTTCCATGAGCATGCTCCAGAAAGTATGCACGCATGATACGTACTTCTCCGATCGTACTCAAGCCGGCAGATCGACCTGGACACACCGTGCGTACACACTGAATCGCTCAGAATAGGCCCCTACCTAAAGCCTTCGACGCCATAGGAGTGATGCATGAGCGATTCCTTTTCCACCCGCACCTCATTCGAGGTCCACGGCAAGCGTTACGACTATTACAGCCTGCCCAAACTGGGCGAGCGCTTTGATATCGCCCACCTGCCCTACTCGATGAAGATCCTGCTGGAGAATCTGCTCCGGCACGAAGACGGCGGCGTGACCGTCGGCAAGGACCATATCGAAGCGGTCGCCAAGTGGGACCCCAAGGCAGAGCCCGATATCGAAATCGCCTTCATGCCCGCGCGCGTGGTGCTGCAGGACTTCACCGGCGTGCCGTGCGTGGTCGACCTGGCCGCGATGCGCGATGCCGTGGTCAAGCTTGGCGGCAACGCCGACCAGATCAACCCGCAGATTCCCTCCGAGCTGGTCATCGACCACTCGGTGCAGGTGGATGTGTTCGGCTCGGCCGATGCGCTCGACCTCAACGGCAAGATCGAATTCCAGCGCAACCAGGAACGCTACGGCTTCCTGCGCTGGGGCCAGAAGGCGTTCGAAAACTTCAAGGTGGTGCCGCCCAACACCGGCATCGTCCACCAGGTGAACCTGGAAAACCTGGCGCGCGTGGTGATGAGCGCGGACAAGGACGGCACCCGGATCGCGTATCCGGACACCGTATTCGGCACCGACAGCCACACCACCATGATCAACGGCATCGGCGTGCTGGGCTGGGGCGTGGGCGGTATCGAGGCCGAGGCCGCGATGCTGGGGCAGCCCTCGTCCATGCTGATTCCGCAGGTGGTCGGCTTCAAGCTCAGCGGCAAGCTGCCCGAGGGCGCCACCGCCACCGACCTGGTGCTGACCGTCACCCAGATGCTGCGCAAGGCCGGCGTGGTCGGCAAGTTCGTCGAGTTCTTCGGTGAGGGACTGCAGCACCTGCCGCTGGCCGACCGCGCCACCATCGGCAACATGGCACCGGAATACGGCGCCACCTGCGGCATCTTCCCGGTCGACGAGGAGTCGCTGACCTACCTGCGCCTGTCCGGCCGCAGCGAGGAGCAGATTGCGCTGGTGGAAGCCTACGCAAAGGCGCAGGGCCTGTGGCACGACGCAAATACCCCGCCGGCGCAGTACAGCGCCACGCTGGAGCTGGACATGGGCGAGGTCAAGCCGTCGCTGGCTGGCCCCAAGCGCCCGCAGGACCGCGTGCTGCTGGAAGACATGCAGTCCAATTACCGCGAGAGCCTCAAGCCGTTTGCCGAGGCGCGCAGCAAGCGGTTGGGCGACATCAAGCAGGAAGATCGCCTGAAGAACGAAGGCGGTGGCGGCACCGCGGTCGGCGCCAAGGCCTCGCAAGCCGAAGCGTCCAACGACAGCGGCGCCGGCTGGCAGCTGCGCGACGGCTCGGTGGTCATCGCGGCTATCACCTCGTGCACCAACACCTCCAACCCGGCAGTGATGCTGGGCGCCGGCCTGCTCGCGCGTAACGCGGCGGCCAAGGGGCTGAAGGCGCAGCCCTGGGTCAAGACCTCGCTCGGGCCGGGCTCGCGCGTGGTCACCGATTACCTGAGCAAGGCCGGGGTGCTGGCCGATCTGGAAAAACTCGGTTTCTACGTGGTCGGCTACGGCTGCACCACCTGCATCGGCAACTCCGGCCCGCTGCCGGACGATGTGTCTGCGGCGATCGCCAAGGACGATCTGGTGGTGTCTTCGGTGTTGTCGGGCAACCGCAATTTCGAAGGCCGCGTGCATCCCGAAGTGAAGATGAACTACCTGGCCTCGCCGCCGCTGGTGGTTGCGTATGCGATCGCCGGCACCACCGACATCGACCTCACCACCGATCCGCTGGGCACCGGTAGCGACGGGCAGCCGGTGTATCTGCGCGACATCTGGCCGAGCAACAAGGAAATCGGCGATACCATCGCCGCCACCGTCGGCCCGGAGATGTTCAAGCAGAACTATGCCGACGTGTTCAAGGGCGACAGCCGCTGGAACACCATCGCCTCGCCCGATGGCGCGCTGTACGAGTGGGATGCCGCATCCACCTACATCAAGAACCCGCCCTATTTCGACGGCATGACCATGCAGGTGGGCAACGTGGACGACGTGCACGGCGCGCGCATCATGGGCCTGTTCGGCGACTCGATCACCACCGACCACATCTCCCCGGCCGGCAACATCAAGAAGGATTCGCCGGCAGGCCGCTTCCTGCAGGAGCGCGGCGTGCAACCGGCCGACTTCAACAGCTACGGCAGCCGCCGTGGCAACGACGACGTGATGGTGCGCGGTACCTTCGCCAACATCCGCATCAAGAACCTGATGTTCGGCGGCGAAGAAGGCGGCAACACGCTGTATTACGGAAAGGACGGCTCGGCCCCGGAAAAACTGGCGATCTACGATGCGGCAGTGAAGTACAAGGCCGACGGCGTGCCGCTGGTGGTGCTGGCCGGCAAGGAATACGGCACCGGCTCCTCGCGCGACTGGGCCGCCAAGGGCACCAACCTGCTCGGGGTTAAGGCGGTGATCGCCGAGAGCTTCGAGCGCATCCACCGCTCCAACCTGGTCGGCATGGGCGTGCTGCCGCTGCAGTTCCTCGAGAACGAAAACGCGCAGACCCTGGGCCTGGATGGTTCGGAAGTGCTGGACATCACCGGCCTGCAGGACGGCGCCAGCCGTCGCGCCACCGTCGATGCCAGGAAGTCCGACGGCAGCGTCAAGCAGTTCCAGGTCAAGGTGCTGCTGCTGACGCCCAAGGAAGTGGAGTACTTCAAGCACGGTGGTCTGTTGCAGTACGTGCTGCGTCAACTGGCTGCACGCAAGACGGCGTAATTCCGCCTCCCGTGTTGCTCCGATATTCCCGCCTGATGGCGGGAATATCGTTTTGGGAGCGGCACTGCGCCGTACTGCAACGATGGCAACGTCTGTTCGCGTTCCGCCATGTGGCGGCCATGCCCGAACCCGCAACCCAGCTTGCACGACGAAACGGACCCGACGCCGGGAATACGGGCGTGGCTGACCGTCGCAACGCAAGCGCAACTCGCCGTATCACTGTCCGCGCAAGGCAGGGTGCACACGCTCAGGCGCGAATGCGGAATCGTCAGCGTCTGCCGCAGCGCCCCGCCCTCACCTACGGCCCTACCGGCCTGTCGGCACCCATTGCGCGTGGTAGAGCTGCCAGTCGCCGTCCTGCAGACGCCAGCCGGTGGTCAGCTGATAGGTCTGCGCCTGCTCGGGCAGCCAGCGGCCATCGCCCCCGGTGACCAGCGCGGTGAAGCTGGCAGTGGCAGTTGTGCCTTGCAGTTGCACGTCCACCGGTCCCAGGGTGACGCCGATCTTGCGGTTGCCCAGCAGTTGCAGTTGCAGCAGGCGGCGCAGGCCGGCGGCATCCAGGCCGTGCTCGCCCACGAAATCGGCCGCTACCGGCTGCATCGCCTTGCCGACATCGCGCGCCTCGATCGCCGCCTGCATCTGCGCCACGGTCTGGCGCAACCGCTGCTCCGGCGCCGGCCGCGCGCACCCGGCAAGCAGCGCCATCCATACGAGCACCAGTCCCCACTGCCACCAACGAATACTGCCCTGCATCACGCTTCGCCTTTTCCATTCATGACGGTATGCTGCCAGTTGTTGTAGTGCCGTGGAACACACCGCGTCACGTCGAGAACACCCTGGAGGGGGGCAGATGAATCAGGCACGTCCTTGGTTGCAAAGTTATCCGGCCGGCGTCGCCGCCGAAATCGATCTGGAGCAGTTCCGTACGGTGGCCGAGGTATTCGCCACATCGGTCAAGCGGTTTGCCGACCGCCCCGCGTATCACAGCTTCGGCAAGACCATTACCTACCGCGAAGCCGACCAGCTGGTCGAACAATTCGCCGCCTACCTGCTGGGCGAGCTGCAATTGAAGAAGGGCGACCGCGTCGCCTTGATGATGCCCAACTGCCTGCAGTATCCGATCGCCACCTTCGGCGTCCTGCGTGCCGGGCTGACGGTGGTCAACGTCAACCCGCTCTACACCCCGCGCGAACTGAAGCACCAGCTGATCGACTCCGGCGCCAGCGTGCTGGTGGTCATCGACAACTTCGGCACCACTGTGCAACAGGTCATTGCCGACACGCCGGTCAAGCAGGTGATCACTACCGGGCTGGGCGATATGCTCGGCTTTCCCAAGGCGGCGCTGGTCAATTTCGTCGTCAAATACGTCAAGAAGCTGGTGCCCGACTACCGCATCAACGGCGCGATCCGCTTCCGCGACGCATTGGCGCTGGGCCGCAAGCACAGCGTGCCGACGCTGCAGATCGAACCGGACGACATCGCGTTCTTGCAGTACACCGGCGGCACCACCGGCGTAGCCAAGGGCGCGATGCTGACCCACCGCAACCTGGTCGCCAACATGCAGCAGGCGCATCAGTGGCTTGCCGGCACCGGCAAGCTGGAAGAAGGCGCCGAAGTGGTGATCACTGCGCTGCCGCTGTATCACATCTTTGCACTGACGGCCAACGGGCTGGTCTTCATGAAGATCGGCGGCTGCAATCACCTGATCAGCAATCCGCGCGACATGCCCGGCTTCGTCAAGGAGTTGAAGAAGACCCGCTTTACTGCGTTTACCGGCGTGAACACGCTATTCAACGGCCTGCTCAACACGCCCGGTTTCGACCAGATCGATTTTTCCTCGCTCAAGATGACCCTGGGCGGCGGCATGGCGGTGCAACGCTCGGTCGCCGAACGCTGGAAAAAGGTCACCGGCCTGACCCTGGTCGAAGCCTACGGCCTGACCGAAACCTCGCCGGCCGCCTGCATCAACCCGATGGACCTGAAGGACTACAACGGTTCGATCGGCCTGCCGATTCCGTCCACCGATGCCTGCATCAAGGACGACGCCGGCGCGGCGCTGCCATTGGGCGAGATCGGCGAGCTGTGCATCAAGGGCCCGCAGGTGATGAAGGGCTACTGGAAGAAGCCCGAGGAAACCGCCAAGGTGATGGATGCCGACGGCTGGCTGCACACCGGCGATATCGCGCGAATGGACGAGCACGGCTTCGTCTACATCGTCGACCGCAAGAAGGACATGATTCTGGTGTCCGGCTTCAACGTCTACCCGAACGAGATCGAGGACGTGATCGCCGAAATGCCCGGCGTGCTGGAAGTGGCAGCGGTTGGCGTGCCGGATGAAAAATCCGGCGAAATCGTCAAGGCCGTGATCGTGAAGAAGGACCCTGCCCTCACCGCCGACGACGTAAAGGCACATTGTCGCTCCAACCTGACCGGCTACAAGCAGCCGCGAGTGATCGAGTTCCGCAAGGAACTGCCGAAAACCAACGTCGGCAAGATCCTGCGCCGCGAACTGCGGGATGCGCCACCCAAATAATTGCAGACATGCCTTGGCGGGAAACTCAGAACCCGCTGAAAGAGTCAGACCGAAGGGCTTTCCCAGCAATGGGAAAGCCCTTTGCGTTCAGGCAGATAGCGCCGGTGTAGGATCCGTTTGTGGAGCCCGCACCGCCCGCTGCGCCACATTCTCCCGCGGGCGACCTCCTCGAGAAAAGCTCATGAGCATGATCGAAAAACTACAGCCTCAAATCAATCAATCCACGATTCGCACGCATGCAAGCCATGCGGATGCAGGACATTGGCTCTTCATGCATGCCGACGCAGCAACGGGCATCAGGCCATGCTTCCGCCCGCAGTTGATGACGGAAATGCACGGCTACCTGAGTACGCTTACCGACACGCCCACGCATGAAACCGGCCGTTTGCGCAGCCTCGTTCTCGCCTCGGACGCTAATGCATTCAATCTCGGCGGGGATCTGGATCTATTCGGCCACATGATTCGCGCACGCGACCGACACGGCTTATTGCGATACGCACAGAGTTGCGTCAGTGGCGTCTTCCAGTTCCATCAGGGACTCACTGGCAATTTCAGAACCATTGCCCTTCTGCAGGGAGATGCGCTGGGCGGCGGGTTGGAGATGGCGCTGTCTTGCCACACGATCATTGCAGAGGAAGGCGTGGGCCTGGGATTGCCTGAAGTCTTGTTCGGGTTGTTCCCGGGCATGGGCGCCTACTCATTTCTGTCCAGGCGCGTATCGCCCCAATTGGCAGAACGGATCATTCTTGAGGGGCGCGTCTACAGCAGCGAAGAAATGTACGCCATGGGAGTTGTGGATATGCTCGTACCTCGCGGGCAAGGCATCCATGCCACCCATGAGTTGATCACCAAGCAGCAGCGCACGCCTCAGTCGTATCTGGCGATGAATCGCGCAAGACACGTGTGCAACCCGGTCACTCATGACGAGCTGCTGGCGGTCGCGCAGATATGGGTGGAAGCCGCACTGGAACTGGGAGACAAGTCTCTCAAGACGATGGATCGGCTGGTAAAGGCGCAGACGCGCAGAGCCGCAAAGGGAATTGCCTGATTAGCATGACAGCATGCCGTAAGGGGAATCAGGCCCGGCGTACTGCCGGGCTTCTGCTCAGGATGCGTCTTCGCCCGAATCTTTCTCGAACCGGTCTTTTGCGCGCGATTCCAGCGCGGCGCGACCCAGTTGCAAATTGTGCTGAAGCTGATTCACACGCATCTGCCATTCGGACTTGATCTGAGCATCGGACATGCCCATCAGCTCCCCGCCTTGCTCTGCCAGCACCACCAACCCAAGATTGCTGGCCACACCTTTCGTTGCATGAGCATGCTCGCGCAGCCGCTCCCATTCCAACGCCTGGGCATCATCTGACATTGCGGCGATGCAGGCTTCTGCATCACTCAAGCACTGACGAATGAACTCCTTCTCGAAGTTCTTGCCCATGCCCAGAGACGCCAGCTCGTCGAGCACAGTGACATCGAGAATGCCATCTGGTGCCGATCCGGTTCGTACAGACACAAGGCCGAGCGGCGGAAACTTGCTCTGCGTTGCAATCTCGGCGAGCGTATCCAACAACCGCACCGCAACCACCGGCTTGGCAAGGAATGCGTAGGCGCCGGCCTGCTCGCAGCTACGAATCGCCTCCGGCGTCACATCCGCACTTAATACGACGACCGGCGTTTTAGGCTGAGCTCCTGCCTGCATCACCCGCAACTGCTTCAACAGGTCCAGGCCACTGACACCCGGCATATGCAAGTCGACGATGGCCACATCGAAATCGGTCTCGGCGAGCGTATCCAGTACATGCTCCCCACCGTTGACGCAGGTCACCTTGTGCCCAGCCTTTTGCAGGAGCCGCTGCAGAACCATCCGGTTGGCGGCGTGATCATCCGCCACCAGGATCTGCAACGTACGTACGCGCGCCCGGTGGCGCAGGAAGGGATCGGCGAAGGCGATGACGTTCCCGGCATCTCCACTCTCGCGTACTCCGCCGATCGGCTGCAGCGCCGATGCACTGGATTCGACGGCATAGTCGAACGGTAATTCAAACCAGAAATGGCTGCCACCGCCGGGATTTTCTTCGAAACCGATCTGACCACTCATTGATTCGACCAGGCCTTTGGCGATCGTGGTTCCAAGGCCGCTGCCTTCGAAACGTCGCGCCAGCCCATTGTCTGCCTGCTCGAAAGCCTCGAACAAGCGCGGCTGCATATCGACCGGCACACCGATCCCGGTATCGATGATGTCGAAACGCAGCCGCACTTTACCCTCGGCAGGACGCCCGACCGCTCCGACGTTGACATCGATGTGTCCGTGGTCAGTGAACTTGACCGCATTGCCGGCCAGATTGAGCACGATCTGTCGCAGGTGCCCGGCATCGCCCTTCAACAAATCGGGAACGTCCGGCGCAATCACCACGCCATAGACAAGCGACTTCGCCTTGGCTTGCGGCTGCAGGATCAGATCGATATTGGCGATCACCTCCCTGAGTGAGAAGTCGCGATGCTCGACGCGAATCTTGCCGGCTTCGATGGCAGAGATATCGAGCACTTCCTCGACCAGTGAAAGCAGGCTGCGAGCGGATGCCTGAATGGTACCGACGCATTCGCGCTGCTCGGCGTCCAGGCGTGTAGTTGCCAAGACCTCGGTCATCCCGGAAAGGCCGTTGAGCGGAGTACGGAATTCGTGGCTCATATTGGCCAGGAAGCGACTCTTGGCTTCGCTGGCGCGCCGCGCTTCGGCCATTGCGCGAGTCAGCTTGTTGAGCAGGCCCGACAGATACAACGGAATGGCCGCCAGGCCAAGCCACAACCCGACTCCCAGACCGAAATTGCGTCCCCAATAGTCATTGGTCAACAGCGTGACACCAAAACTGACCATCGCCATGGCAACGGCTAGGTAGAGGTAGCGGTTACCGAAGCGCAGACCATTACCGATAGTCACCCACATCACCACGACGTAGATGCAGGCCATCGGTTCGCCGATCGCACTCATGGCCATCGACATCAGGCCGTAGTCGGCCAGCATGCCGAGGATCCGGCGCGGATGCGAGCGCTGGGGCCTGAGCACGATCCAGGTAAAGATTACCAACGCCAGTGCCTGGCTAAGCAGCGTCAGGCCGACTACATAAACCAGCTGCGTGGCCGGCAATGCCCAGCGGCTTGCGAACAGCACCTCGTACGCCAGGATCAACGCCACCATGGCAATGCGGATCAGTGCCTGACCATGCTCGCTGTCCTGACGCTGCGCGAGCCTGTTGCGCACTTCTCGTAGCATGCCTGACATGCTCACACCCCGGGTCGCGCCGATGCGGTGGAGAATTCGCCGCAGATCTGGTCCAGCTGCGCACGGCCGCGCAGCAGCGCATCCACGCAGCGCGGGTCGAACAGGCGGCCGCGTTGCGCGTAGAGATAGGCCAGCGCAGCATCCATCGTCCAGGCTTCCTTGTATGGACGCGGCGACAGCAGGGCGTCGAACACATCGGCGACCGCGACGATGCGCGCTTCCAGCGGAATCGCCTCGCCGACCAGGCCGTCCGGATACCCGGTGCCGTCGTAGCGCTCGTGGTGACGCAGCGCGATCAAGGCACCGACCTGGATGAAGCGGTTCTGGCTGCCGCTGAGCAGCTCGTAGCCGATGCGCGGATGCCGCTTCATGATGCTCATCTCGTCATCGGTGAGCTTGCCCGGCTTGAGCAGCACCGAATCGGGAATGGCGATCTTGCCCATGTCGTGCAGCGGTGCGGCCATCTCGATGATGCGCACTTCTTCTTCCGACAGGCCCAGCTGCTCGGCGATCAGGCCGGCCACATGCGACATGCGCTCCAGGAACGCACTGGTGCCCGAATCGCGGTATTCGATCGCACGCGCCAGCCGCGACAGCGTCTCGCGTTCGCGCTCTTCGACCTCGTTCATGCTGGCCAGCAGGCGCTGTTCCAGCGACAGCGCACGTTGCTTGACGCTCTCGCTCTGCTGACGCAGCTGCAATAGATTGGAGCAGCGCGCCCGCAACTCGCGCGGGCGGATCGGCTTGACCAGGAAGTCGATCACCCCGGCTTCCAGCGCCGCCTGGCGGATCGGCTCGTCGCCGACGATGGTGATCAGGATGATCGGAATATCGCGATGGCTGGGCAGCCGGCGCAGGCGCCGTGCGAACTCCAGGCCATCCATCCCGGGCATGCGGTAGTCGAGCAGCAACAGATCCACGCGCCCAGCTTCGCACCATGCCAACGCGTCGAGCGGGTCGCCGAAGTCGTAGACCTTCAGCTCCGGCGCGATGTCTTCGATGACATGGCGCAGCATCGTTCGCGCAGACATCTGGTCATCGACAATGACGATGTTCAATCCCAGATCCGCCTTTTCCGCCCAGCTTCCCCATGTATCCGCCGACACCATGCCGTCCGGACTCCCTAAAACATCCTGCATAGCCGTTGCTCCTCTATCACGAGAACGGAAAAGCGTGACGTCGACCGCTGTGTCGACTTCCCCGGACATGACGCTGCCCGAAGCTCCGCCCTAGCATATGCAGTATCTGTGCCGTGAGCACGCGGTTCGCACAAAAAAGTCAGGCTTCCGGACGCATGTAGGGAAACAGCAGGACATCACGGATCGATGTGCTGCCGGTCAGCAGCATCACCAGGCGGTCGATGCCGATACCCAGGCCACCGGTCGGCGCCATGCCGTACTCCAGCGCACGGATGTAGTCGGCGTCGTAATGCATCGCTTCGTCGTCGCCGCCGTCCTTGGCCTGCACCTGCGCCTGGAAGCGCGCGGCCTGGTCTTCGGGGTCGTTGAGCTCGGAGAAGCCGTTGGCCAGCTCCTTGCCGTTGATGAACAGCTCGAAGCGGTCGGTATACCCCGGCTCGGTGTCGCTGGAACGCGCCAGCGGCGATACCTCGACCGGATGGTCGGTGATGAAGGTCGGCTGCACCAGAGTGTGTTCGACGGTGGCTTCGAAGATTTCGAGCAGCAACTTGCCCCAGCCGTAGGACGGCTTGACGCGGATCTTCAGGCGCTCGCAATGGGCCAGCAGCGCATCGCGGTCGGTGCAATCGGCGGCGCTGATCTCCGGATTATGGTGACGAACGGCCTCATCCATGCGCCAGCGCCGGAAAACCGGCGCCAGATCGATGTCGGCGCCATCCCAGCTCACCTGGGTGGTGCCCAGCACCGACTGCGCGGTGTCGCGGATCACCTGCTCGGTCAGGTCCATGATCTCGTGGTACGTGGCGTAGGCCTCGTAGAGCTCGAGCATGGTGAATTCGGGGTTGTGCCGGGTCGACACGCCCTCGTTGCGGAAGTTGCGGTTGATCTCGTAGACCCGCTCCAGGCCACCGACCACCAGACGCTTGAGGTACAACTCCGGCGCCACGCGCAGGTACAGATCCAGATCCAGTGCGTTGTGGTGGGTGGTGAACGGCTTGGCGGTGGCGCCACCGGGGATGTAATGCATCATCGGTGTTTCCACTTCCAGGAAACGCCGCGCATCCAGCCACGCGCGCATCGCGCGGATGATCTTGGAGCGCTTGATGAACACCTCGCGCGCTTCCGGAGTGACGATCAGATCCACATAACGTTGGCGATAGCGCTGCTCCACGTCCGACAGGCCATGCCACTTGTCCGGCAACGGGCGCAGCGACTTGGTCAGCAGCCGCAGCGCGCTGGCCTTGACCGAGAGTTCACCGGTCTTGGTGCGGGTCAGCCCGCCCTCCACCGCCACGATGTCGCCGACGTCCCAGCCCTTGAACGCGGTATAGGCATCGCCCAGCACGTTGCCCTGCAGGAACAACTGCACGCGCCCTGATTCGTCCTGGATCTGCGCAAAGCTGGCCTTGCCCATCACCCGCTTGGCCATCAGCCGGCCGGCCATCTTGACGGTGCGCCCGCTGGCTTCCAGCGCTTCCGGGGTCCAGGTGTCGGCATCGGCGAATTCGGCCTGCAGGTCGCCGGCGAACTGCTCGCGCACGAAATCGTTGGGATAGGCGATGCCCTGGCCGCGCAACGCGCCCAGTTTCGCGCGACGCTCGGCGATGAGGCTGTTCTCGTCGACGGGAAGGTGGGGCGCGGGGGTCTGCTCGGTCATGGCGGGAATCGGTCTGCTAGAGGTCGGGCGCGTGCCCGGTGGGGAGTGAGACACCGGCAGCGCCGGGCTCTCTTACATTGACGGTGTCGCGCGCAGGTCGCCTGAGATCTTTGCTGCCGCAGCGCAGGTTAGCGCTGCGGTGCCTGCGTAACATCGCGCAAGGCCGTCGCATCCGCTGCGACCTCGCGCGGGGGTCAGGCGTCCAGGCGTTTGGAGCCTGCCGCCAGACCGGCCTTGAGGCTGGCCTCGACGAATTCGTCCAGATCGCCGTCCAGCACTTTCTGCGTGTCGCTGCGTTCGATGCCGGTGCGCAGATCCTTGATGCGGCTCTGGTCGAGGACGTAGTTGCGGATCTGGCTGCCCCAGCCGATGTCGGACTTGGTGGCTTCCAGCGCGTCACGCTCGACATTGCGCTTCTGCACTTCCAGTTCGTACAGCTTGGCGGCCAGCATCTTCATCGCGTTGTCGCGGTTCTGGTGCTGGCTGCGGCCGGTCTGGCAGGCGACCACGGTATTGGTCGGGATATGCGTGATACGCACCGCCGATTCGGTCTTGTTGACGTGCTGACCACCGGCGCCCGAGGAGCGATACACGTCGGTACGCAGATCGGCCGGGTTGATGTCGATCTCGATGTTGTCGTCCACTTCCGGCGACACGAACACCGAGGTGAAACTGGTATGCCGGCGGTTGTCCGAATCGAACGGCGACTTGCGCACTAGCCGGTGCACGCCGATCTCGGTCTTCAGCCAGCCATAGGCATATTCGCCTTCGATGCGCACGGTGGCCGACTTGATGCCAGCGACTTCGCCGCCGGACACTTCCATCAGCTCGGTCTTCCAGCCGCGCGACTCGGCCCAGCGCAGATACATGCGCAGCAGGATTTCGGCCCAGTCCTGCGCCTCGGTACCACCGGCGCCGGCCTGGATGTCGACGAATGCGTTGGCGCCGTCCATCTGGCCGGAGAACATGCGCTGGAATTCCAGCTTTTCGACATGGGTCTGGTACTTGTCCAGATCGGCGATCACCGCAACGGCAGTGTCCTCGTCCTGCTCGCTGTCGGCCAGCTCCAGCAGATCGCCGGCATCGGTGAGGCCGGCCAGTACATCGGCGATGCCGATGACGGTCTTTTCCAGCATGGAGCGCTCGCGACCCAGGGCCTGGGCACGCTCGGCGTCGTTCCACACGTCCGGGCTTTCCAGCTCCCGGCTGACTTCCTCTAGACGCTCTTTCTTGGCGTCGTAGTCAAAGATACCCCCTGAGCGAGAGCACGCGATCGTTGAGATCGGTGATGCGCTGGCGGATCGGATTGGTTTCGATCATGACGGATTTCCGGCAAACAAGCTGGCTAGTTTAGCAAGCGGGCGACGGTGGCGGAACGCGCCCGCCTCGGCACTGTGCGCTGAATGACGATTGTCCAGACGACGCGTCCCTGCCGCGCTCGACCGCAAGGATTCCGGTCTCGACACATCGCGCGCGCGACTCGCGGCAACCGTGCCAACGGTGCGATGGCGGGATGCAGGGACGTCGGCCAGTTCGCCCGCCAACAGCGTCACAGCGGCCTCAGACCGTCAACGTCTCTCCCTGCGGCGCAGCGGTACCTCGCCCTGCCCGCGCGCGCAGATCTGCCAGATGGCTGCGACTGCACGGCAGCACAGTGGCGTCGTGCAGATGCACGCGGGCATCGCCGGAATCGACCGGTTCTATCGCCTGTACCTGGCTCAAATTGACCAGGTAGCTACGATGGATCCGCACGAACACCGCCGGGTCCAGCCTGGCTTCGATCGCCGCCATCGTGCTGCGCAGCGGGTAATCGTGGCCGCGTACGCGCAAGTTGACATAGTTGCCGGAGGCCTGGATCCATTCGATATCGGCCGTGGCGACCAAAAAGTCGCGGCCGAGCTTGCGCACCAGAAAGCGTTCCGGTCGGTCCAACGGCTCCTCTGGCGGGCCCTCGTCCGGTGCCGCAAGCAGATGCGCCTCGCCCTGACGGCGCCGCGCGTACCACGCCAGCGTGTGCTGCAACGCCACCAGCATCGCAAAGGTGCGCAGATCCTTGGACAACTCATAGAACCACTGTAGCGGCCAACCACCGAAGTCGTAGTGCCTGCCAGCCAGCGCGTAGACCAGTTTGCGCAACAGCACCATGCCGGAGACGTGCGCCAGCCACCAGCCCAGCGCAGCAGCCAGGTACAGCGGCACACGTCGACGCCAGACGTCGGCATGCAGCGGCCAGCGTGCGCAGAGCCAGAACATCGCCGGCAGCAACAACAGCGACGTCGTGGCGCTGCTCAGCTCCCAGCTCAGCAACTGCCACAGCACGATCGCCTCGCCATCGCGCCGCCCCGCCAACCATGCGGTCAGCGTGTTGCCCAATGCGCTCAGGTAAAACACCAGCGACCAGATCATCACAGCCCAGCGCGTGGCGAAGTGACCCGCACCGTCCTGAGGTGTCGGCGGGCAAGGCCCGATGGTTTCCATTGCAGGCGTCCGCAGTTGGCAGCTGCCGATCATAGAGTCCTGCGCAATGGCGCGACAACGTCATCTCGCCGCCCCATTCGTCACTGGGAGGATGCAATTGGTCACCGCGCCGGGGCATCTCCACCCCTGCCCCCTTTATCCATCGGGGTCAGCGGGCAGGATGGGTGCACTTCCTCGACCGCCGCCCCCCCATGACCGAACGCCGCCACGATATCGATGCCCTGCGCGTCTTCGCCTTCGCCCTGCTGATCCTCTATCACGTGGGCATGGCCTACGTGGCCGGCTGGGACTTCCATTTAAAGAGTGCCTACACCGCCGAGTGGCTGCAGCCGCCGATGATCGCGCTCAACCGCTGGCGGATGCCATTGCTGTTCATGATCTCCGGCATCGCGATCGGCCTGGCGCGTGCGCAACGTGCCCCGTGGCAGTTCGCCTGGCGGCGTTGTGGCCGGCTGCTGCCCCCGCTGCTGTTCGGCATGTTCGTGGTGGTGGCGGTGCAGGCGTACTGCCAGGGCGTCAGCAATGGCAAGGTCGTGCCCGGCTTCGGCAACTTCCTGCTGCGCTATTGGCAGGTCCGGCCGTGGCCGGCCGGCAGTTTCGATGGCTGGGAACACGGCATCACCTGGAACCATCTGTGGTACCTGGCCTATCTGCTGCCTTACACCGGGTTACTGATGGCCATGCTCGCGCTGGGCCGCAAGCTGCCGGCGAGTCTGCCGGCGTTGCCGGCGGCCATCGCGCTGCCGGCCCTGCTGCTGGCACCCATTCTGTGGGAGGCCGTTTGCGTGCTGTGGGTACTGCCGCGTCACCCACCGACCCACGCCCTGGTCGGCGACTGGTTCGTGCACGCCGAGTCGTTTCCGTTAGTCGTGCTGGGATATGCACTGGCCAACAACGCACGCTTCTGGACATGGGCCGTGCAGCTGCGTTGGCCAACCCTGATCGCCGCCCTGCTGGCGATCGCCACCGAGCTGAGCATCCGCCAGTTGGGCCGATCGCTCGATCCTGCGCAGTTGTCGGAAATGTCGGGGACAATTCGCTGGGACGTGGTCGAGCGGCTGGCGCGCGCAGCCTATACCTGGCTGGCACTACTGACCCTGTTCGGCTGGGCGAGGCAGGGCCTGAACCGCCCGTTCGCGTGGCTGCCGTACTGCACCCAGGCCGTCTTCCCCTGGTACATCCTGCATCAGAGCCTGATCATCCTGGCGCTGTACTGGTTGGCGCCGTTGCAGCTGGGGCCGTGGCTGGAACCGGTGCTGGTGTTGGCCGCCACCGTCGCCGGTTGCCTGCTGTTGCACGAATACCTGATCCGACGCGTGCGCTGGCTGCGCCCGCTGTTCGGGATGCCGATGCGCGAATCGCCGATCGGCACGCGCACCGCGGCGACGCTGACGCAGGGGTGATCGCTTGGAGCGACAGGCCGGCAGAGAAGACCGGCCAGACGATGCCGCCAGCGCATCGTCGCCGGGGCGCCTCGGGCACCGCGGCGCGCGTCATTGTCCATTGGCAGCAGCGCTGCCGATGCACCGCAGTGCCCGGACGCACCTGCACACCATGAATGGCAGTCGCCGCCTGCCGACGATTCGCCTGGACGCCCTGCAGTGCGCATCGCAAGATGCCGGCCCCGACCTGCGATGAAGAAACTACGATGCGTTACGACCTGCTTGCCGCAGTCTTGCTGTGTAGCCCCGCAATCGCACTTGCCGCGCCTGCGACCGGTGTCGATTTCAGTCACGACGACTGGACCATCGCCTGCGACAACACCCGCACCTGCCGCGCCGCCGGCTATCAGCCGGACGAAGGCGATCACCTGCCGGTATCGGTGCTGCTGACACGCAAGGCCGGTGCCGGCCAGGCGGTGACGGCCGAGCTGATGCTGGGCCAGTACGACGAGATCAAGCTGCCGGCATCGCTGAAGCTGCAGATCGATCAGCGCGATCTGGGCAAGCTGGAGCTGGATGGCAAGAGCGGCACCGCCGTTCTGAGCAGCCCGCAGGTCACCGCACTGCTGGCGGCACTGACCCGCAGCAGCAAGATCGTGGCGATCGGCAACGATGGCCGCCGCTGGCAGCTGTCCGATCGCGGTGCGGCGGCGACATTGCTGAAGATGGACGAGTTCCAGGGCCGGCTGGGCACGCGCGGCGCACTGGTGCGCAAGGGCGATCGCGACGAGGCCAGCGTGCTGCCGGCATTGCCGGTGCCGCAGGTGCGCGAGGCCAAGCTGGCAGCAGCGCAGGCGGGCGACGCTCGTCTGGGCAGCTTGCCGGCGCTGTACCAGGCGCTGCGCGCCACGCTTCCGGCCGATGAAGAATGCAAGGGCCTGGATGCCGGCGATGCCGCCGAACCGCTGACCGTCACCCGCCTGAGCAGCGACAAGCTACTGGTGTCGACCGATTGCTGGATGGGCGCCTACAACATCGGCACCGGCTTCTGGGTGGTCAACGCACGCGCGCCGTTCGCGCCGACCCTGGTCACCACGCACGCCAGCGATCTGGATGGCTCCACCATCCTGGAGTCCCAGAAGGGCCGCGGCCTGGGCGACTGCTACAGCCAGGCGGCGTGGACCTGGGATGGCCGCCGCTTCGTGCAGACCTCCAAGTCCAGCTCCGGCCTATGCCGGCTGGTGGCTGCTGGCGGCGCGTGGGAATTGCCGACCTTGGTGACCGAGGTCAAGAAGTCGCCCTGATCTAGGCGAGGACGGCGCGAGTGCGTGCGAGCGCCGGTATGTGCTTGCACTGCCTTGCAAGATGCCTTGAACCGCGAACTGGACCAGCTTGCGGCCGTCAGGCACGGAACACAGACAGCATGTAGCAGCGCGTATATGCCACCCGTGAGCGTGCCGTCCAGGGTAGAGCGGCTGATCTCAGCCTGGCTGCAGGGCCCTTGCCCGCCCACCATCGCGGGACACGCTGCAAGTACGTCCCTGTAAGCTCTTACGCGGCATCCATGCCGCGTAAGGTCCCGCGACGGTGGGCGGGCAAGGGCCTGTCGAGATGGTCGGTGTGCATGGTTGCAAGCGGAGCATGACGCGTGTTGCTTGGATCACGGCGCGTCCGATCAGCTTCCCGGTACACGCCGAACGACACAGGCTTTCAGGAAAGTTCCTGCAGCGTCGTCATGGCGAATCTGCAGAAAAAGATGACGAATTGGCGTGCCTTGACCAGGTCATGGAAACCACACGCCGAGGCGGCAGCGTGGCCGGGGGTGGCGGAGAGCGGCACTCAGGATGTGCCGCGGCGGCGAGTCAGACAGGATGTCTGACCGAGCCGAGGAGCCGATCCCCGGCCGCGCTGCCGCCCTCTCCCGAAGCCAGAGACTGGCAGCCATGCGCCTGAGACCCCTACAGCTCCCTCTGCGGACGAATTCACAGCGCGTCCCGCGAGCGGCAGGACACCGCGTGCCCTCGACCAACGCGGCTTGGATCATCCAGATGACGCCAGGTGCGGCCTACAAAAGCTAGAGAGAACACTGAGCCCGCAGATCAGCCGGTGACTATCGCCGGCTCACAATGTTCGACGATCAACTGCACCGCGGTGCCACCGCGATAGTCGTCGCTGACCAGACGGTATGCCAGGCGCACCAAGCGTGCCGGTTCGCTACCGTGCCAGCCGTTGAAGTGGATGGCATTGAGCGGCTCGGCGCGGCCGGCGCAACGCAGGGTCAGCTTGAGGTGGCGCTCCTTGAGCACCCGGTACTGCAGCACTTCGAACTGACCATCGAACAGCGGCTCCGGAAAGCCCTGCCCCCACGGACCGGCCACCCGCAAGGCTTCGGCGTGCACGTGATCGAGTTCGTGCGCGGCGAGTTCGCCATCGCTGTGCAACTCGGCATGCAACAGCGACGCATCCACCATCGCGTGAACCTGCGCCTGAAAGGCCTGCTCGAAGGTCGCCAGCGCGGCGTGATCGATGCTCAAGCCCGCCGCCATCGCATGGCCGCCAAACTTCTGCAGCAAACCCGGATGACGCGCATCCACCGCCGCCAGCACGTCGCGGATATGCAGGCCGGGAATGGACCGCGCCGAGCCGCGCAACTGGCTGCTGCCCGGCTCGGCCGGCGCCAGCGCGATCACCGGGCGATGCAACCGATCTTTCAATTTGGAAGCGACCAGGCCGATCACGCCGGGGTGCCATTGCGCATCGAACAGGCAGGCAGCGATCGGCAAGGCGCCCTCGGCGTCCAGCACCACCTTGGTGACCAACTGCTCGGCATCGTCGGTCATCAACTGCTGCACCGCGCGGCGCTCGGCGTTGATCTCTTCCAGGGTGGCGGCGATCTCGCGTGCGCGGTTCCAGTCCTCGCTGAGCAGCAGCTCGATGCCAAGCGCCATGTCTTCCAGCCGGCCGGCTGCATTCAAGCGCGGCCCGAGCGCGAACCCGATATCGCTGGCGCTCAGACGCGCGACATCGCGGCCGCTGGCATCGATCAACGCGCGCAACCCGATGCAGCCGCGGCCTTCGCGCAGGCGGCGCAACCCTGCCGACACCAGCGCGCGGTTGTTGGTGTCCAGCGGCACCAGATCGGCCACCGTGCCGACGGCGACCAGATCCAGCAACACCGACAGATCCGGTTCGGCGCAGCCGGCAAAGGCGCCGCGCGCGCGCAGGGCACTGCGCAGCGCCAGCAACACGTAAAAGATCACGCCTACGCCGGCCAGCGATTTGCTCGGGAAGCTGTCGTTGGCCAGATTCGGATCGACGATCGCATCGGCCGGCGGCAACACTTCGCCAGGCAAGTGATGGTCGGTGACCAGCACCGTCCAGCCGCGCGCCTTGGCCGCCGCCACGCCCGCGTGGCAGGCGATGCCGTGATCGACGGTGACCAGCACATCCGGCTGCAGCACGGCCAATTCGTCCACCAATGCGGGCGACAGGCCATAGCCGTGCACCATGCGATTGGGCACCGCGTGGTGCACATCCAGCGCGCCGAGCATGCGCAAGCCGCGCACGCCCACCGCGCAGGCGGTGGCGCCATCGCAGTCGAAATCGCCTACCACCAGGATGCGCCGTTGCCGGGCGATCGCATCGGCCAACAGGTTGGCGGCCACGTCGCTGTTATGCAGCAACTCCGGCGAGAGCAACTGCCCCAACCGCGGCTGCGCGCCCTGCGCATCGCCGACACCGCGCGATGCGTAGATGCGACGCAGCAGCGGCAACATGGCATCGGGCCAGCTTCCGGCCTGCCCGGGTGGGCGCCGGACGATCCGGGGAGTGGAGGTCATTGCGCCAGTTGCTGCCGTGGCTTGCGCCAGAACCGCCAGCGTTGCGAGCGCGCCAGCGACAGCGTTTCGCCGTCCTGGAAATCCAGCACCAGCCGATCCAGCTCGCCACGCGCCATCGCCGCCAGCAGCGGTGCCACTGCGTCGTCGCCGAACTGCTGCAGCGAACGCAGATGACGCAGATCCACCAGCGCATCCACGCGTTGTTCGCCCTGCGCATCGGCACCGGCCGCCAATGCCAGCGCACGCAGCAGCGACTCGCGGCTGCGCACCTGCCGATGCGGCGATGTCACTGCATGCGGCAGCACGCCGCCGCCCCAGAACCACAGCGAATTGATCGCCGGTTTGCCGCTGGCCACGCGGCCCTCGTTCCAGGGATGTTGATGCAGCAACACCTGCGCTTCGGTCAGCAAGGCACGCCAGCGTCGGCCCGCGTCGCCGGCCGGCAAATGCTCGAACAGATCGTCACCGATCGCCACATCCGGCGGCGCGAACTCCGGCAACCTGGCATCCGGCGACAGACGCAGATACCACCGCGATGGCGTCGGTGCATCGAGCAAAAATCCCGCATCCCCGAACATCGGCTTGAGGATCGGCAACAACACCGCCAGGTCCTCGGCCGTGGCGCCGAGCGCCTCGCCATAGCCCATCAAGCGCGCGCCCTGCATGTCCGGTACCACATAGGCCGGATCGGCACGCACCCAGGTCGCGCCCGCGGCATCGCCGGCATCCAGTTGCCGGGTCAATGCCGCCACCGGCCACTGCGCCGGCGTCAGCGTGAAATGCCGCTGCAACTGCGCCACTTCGCCGGCATCGGCGGCGTGCAGATCGGCGCGCGCCAGGGCGCTGGCCACCACCGCGTTGTCCAGCGTTCCGGGCAGACGGCGTTTTTCGGGCAGCAGCAGCGTTGCGGTCGTCATCGCTCAGGCGTCAGTGGGTCAATCCAGGTACGCGACGCTGACCACTTCGTATTCGCGCTGGCCGGCCGGCGCATCGATGGTGACCGAATCGCCTTCCAGCTTGCCGATCAACGCGCGTGCCAGCGGCGAGGAAATCGCGATCAGGCCCAGCTTGATGTCCGCTTCCAGATCGCCAACGATCTGGTAGCGCTTCTCTTCATCGGTCTCGGTGTCGGCCAGCGTCACCGTGGCGCCGAACACGATCTTGCTGCCGGCCGACAACTTGGTGATGTCGATGATCTCGGCATGCGACAGCTCACCTTCCAGCTGCTTGATGCGGCCTTCAATGAAGCTCTGCTGCTCGCGCGCAGCGTGATACTCGGCGTTCTCCTTCAGATCGCCGTGCGCACGCGCTTCGGCGATCGCAGCGATCACCGCCGGGCGCTTGACCGACTTCAGCTGATCCAGTTCCTCGCGCAGACGTTGCGCGCCCTTGGATGTCATGGGTGCTCTCATGCTTGAAGCTCCTTGTGCAGTTCCTGCAGCGACCAGACAGGACCGGTGCCGCGGAATTCCAGCGAATGCACCAGCGCCTTGGCGCCGGCGACAGTGGTCGAATAGGTCACGCGATGCTGCAGCGCTTCACGCCGGATCGAGAACGAGTCCGAGATGGCGGCGCGACCTTCGGTGGTGTTGACGATGTAGACGATCTCGCCGTTCTTGATCGAATCGACGATATGCGGGCGGCCTTCGGCCACCTTGTTGACGATCTCGCAGCTCAGCCCGTTCTGCTGCAGCCAGGCGCCGGTACCGCGCGTGGCGACCAGCGTATAGCCGCGTTCCACCAGCGCCTGCGCCACCGGCAGCACGCGCTGCTTGTCAGGGTCGCGCACCGACACGAAGGCCTTGCCCACCGGCGGCGCCTTGATGCCGCCGGCCTCCTGCGCGCGCGCAAACGCGGCGCTGAAGCTGCGGCCCACGCCCATCACCTCGCCGGTGGAGCGCATCTCCGGCCCGAGGATCGGGTCCACGCCCTGGAACTTGGCGAACGGGAAGATCGCTTCCTTCACCGAGTAATAGCCCGGCACGATTTCCTTGGTGGCGCCCTGCTCGGCCAGCGTCTTGCCGGCCATGCAGCGGGCGGCGATCTTGGCCAGCGGGATGCCGATCGCCTTGGATACGAACGGCACGGTGCGCGAGGCGCGCGGGTTCACCTCCAGCAGGAACACCACATCGTCGCCGGCCTCGTTGACCTGCACCGCGAACTGGGTGTTCATCAGGCCGACCACGTTCAGGCCTTCGGCCAGCATCACCACCTGGCGACGCAGCTCGGCCTGGGTCTTGGGCGAGAGCGAATACGGCGGCAGCGAGCAGGACGAATCGCCCGAATGCACGCCGGCCTCTTCGATGTGTTCCATCAGCCCACCGATCAGCACGTTGCCGTCCTTGTCGGCAATGATGTCCACGTCCACTTCCACCGCGTTGTCGAGGAAGCGGTCCAACAGCACCGGCGAATCGTTGGAGACCTTGACCGCGTCGCGTACATAACGCGCCAGGTCGGATTCGCCGTAGACGATTTCCATCGCGCGGCCGCCGAGCACATAGCTCGGGCGCACCACCAGCGGATAGCCGATTTCGCGCGCCAGCACCAGCGCCTCGTCGGCATTGCGGGCAATGCGGTTCGGCGGCTGCTTCAGGCCCAGCTTGTCGACCAGCTGCTGGAAACGCTCGCGGTCTTCGGCCAGGTCGATCGAATCGGGCGAGGTGCCGATCACCGGCACGCCGTTGGCTTCCAGCGCGCGCGCCAGCTTCAGCGGGGTCTGGCCGCCGTACTGCACGATCACGCCCTTGGGTTTTTCCAGCTCGACGATTTCCAGCACGTCTTCCAGCGTCAGCGGCTCGAAGTACAGGCGGTCGGAGGTGTCGTAGTCGGTGGACACGGTCTCCGGGTTGCAGTTGACCATGATGGTTTCAAAGCCGTCATCGCGCAGCGCCAGCGCCGCGTGCACGCAGCAGTAATCGAACTCGATGCCCTGGCCGATGCGGTTGGGGCCACCGCCGAGGATCATGATCTTGTCGCGATCGGTCGGCAGTGCCTCGCACTCGTCCTCGTAGGTCGAGTACAGGTACGCGGTGCTGGTGGCGAATTCGGCCGCGCACGAATCCACGCGCTTGTAGACCGGGCGAACTTTCAGCGCGCGACGCAGCGTGCGCACCGATTCCTCGTTGGTGCCGGTCAGCTCGGCCAGGCGCGCATCGGAGAAACCGGCGCGCTTGAGCGTGCGCAGACGCGCCGCATCCAGTGCCTGCATGCCGTCGTCGGCCAGCTGCTGTTCGTGGCTGATCAGTTCTTCGATCTGATCCAGGAACCAGGGGTCGATGAACGACAGCGCGTAGACATCGGCCACGCTCATGCCGGCGCGGAACGCATCGGCGACATAGAACAGGCGCTCCGGGCCCGGCGCCTTGAGCTCGCGCTTGAGCGCGGCGATATCGTCTTCGCTGCCCAGGTCCAGGCCGGTCGGATCCAGCCCGATCTTGCCGGTTTCCAGCCCACGCAGCGCTTTCTGCAGCGATTCCTGGAAGGTGCGGCCCATTGCCATCACCTCGCCCACCGACTTCATCTGGGTGGTCAGGCGCGCGTCGGCCTGCGGGAATTTCTCGAACGCAAAGCGCGGGATCTTGGTGACCACATAGTCGATCGAGGGCTCGAACGAGGCCGGGGTCAGGCCACCGGTGATCTCGTTGCGCAATTCGTCCAGCGTGTAGCCCACCGCCAGCTTGGCGGCGACCTTGGCGATCGGGAAGCCGGTGGCCTTGGAGGCCAGCGCCGAGGACCGCGACACGCGCGGGTTCATCTCGATCACCACCACACGGCCAGTGGTCGGGCTGATGCCGAACTGCACGTTGGAGCCGCCGGTATCCACGCCGATCTTGCGCAGCACCGCGATCGAGGCATCGCGCAGGCGCTGGTATTCCTTGTCGGTGAGCGTCTGCGCCGGCGCCACGGTGATCGAGTCGCCGGTATGCACGCCCATCGGGTCGAGGTTTTCGATCGCGCAGACGATGATGCAGTTGTCCGCGGTGTCGCGGACCACTTCCATTTCGAACTCCTTCCAGCCCAGCACCGATTCTTCCACCAGCACTTCGGTGGTCGGCGACAGTTCCAGGCCACGGCCGACGATCTCGATCAGCTCTTCGCGGTTGTAGGCGATGCCGCCGCCGCTGCCGCCCAGCGTGAAGCTGGGGCGGATGATGGTCGGATAGCCGACGCGGGTCTGGATATCCAGCGCCTCTTCCAGCGTGTGCGCCACTTCGGCACGGGGGCAATCCAGGCCGATCTCGCCCATCGCCACGCGGAACAGCTCGCGGTCTTCGGCCATGCGGATGGCTTCGCGCTTGGCGCCGATCAGTTCGACGTTGTACTTCTCCAGCACGCCGTGGTCGGCCAGGTCCAGCGCGCAGTTCAGCGCGGTCTGCCCGCCCATGGTCGGCAGCAGGGCGTCGGGCTTTTCCTTGGCGATGATCTTTTCGACCGTCTGCCAGTTGATCGGCTCGATGTACACCGCATCGGCCATGTCCGGGTCGGTCATGATCGTGGCCGGATTGCTGTTGACCAGCACCACGCGGTAGCCCTCGTCGCGCAGCGCCTTGCACGCCTGCGCGCCGGAGTAATCGAACTCGCAGGCCTGGCCGATGACGATCGGGCCGGCGCCGATGATCAGGATGGTTTTTAGGTCGGTGCGCTTTGGCATGGGGGTCCTCAGTAAAGTCGGTCCTGCCACGCCGCGGGGGCGCGCCAGGTAATCTGGTCGGGCGATCGGGCATCGATCGCGCCATGGTCGACCGCGGCGCGAACCTCTCGCTGCATCGCGGCCCAGCTCGGAGCGGCCGCGCCGATGCGCGCGCCGATCATGTTGTTGTGGGCATCCATGGCCCGGCTGGCGTTACCCTGCCCGCCGCGCTCCATCACCGCGGTCACCAGATCCACGCAGCGCGGGGACAAGGTATAGGCGACGATGGCGCTGGCAAGGCTGTGCCGATACGCATCGGCGGGGCCGTTGCGTCCACCTTCCAGGCCGGCGCCGAGCCATTGCGAATACACCGCAATCAGCACGAACGCCGGATAGGCCGCCAACACCAGCGCCGCCAACACGTACACACGCCAGCGGCGCAGTCGCGACGGCAGGGCCAGCGAGGCCATCATCAGGCTTTGGCCGCCATCAACGCGGTAAACCGATCGAACAACGGCCCCACGTCGCGCGGGCCCGGCGATGCTTCCGGGTGACCCTGGAACGAAAACGCCGGCGCGTCGGTGAGAGCGATGCCCTGGTTGGTGCCATCGAACAGCGAACGATGCGTCACCCGCACATTGGCCGGCAGCGTGGTTTCATCCACTGCAAAGCCATGGTTCTGCGAGGTGATCATCACCCGCCCGCCATCCAGATCCTGCACAGGATGATTGGCGCCGTGATGGCCGGTGGTCATCTTCACCGTCTTGGCGCCAGCGGCCAGTGCCAGCAACTGATGCCCCAGGCAGATGCCGAAGGTGGGCACCTTCCTGGCGATCAATTCCTGGATCGCGGCGATCGCGTAATCGCAAGGCTCCGGGTCGCCCGGGCCGTTGGACAGGAACACGCCGTCCGGATTCATCGCCACCACCTCGGCCACCGGCGTGCGGGCCGGCACCACGGTGACGTCACAACCACGGTCGGCCAGCATGCGCAGGATGTTGAGCTTGATGCCGTAGTCATAGGCCACGACTTTGTATTTCAGCTCGGTGCGCACGAAAGTGTCCGAATTCAGATCCAGCGAGCCTTCCTGCCAGCTGTAGCTGGTCTCGGTGGAAACCACCTTGGCCAGGTCCATGCCCTTCAGGCCGGGGAAGCTGCGCGCCGCTTCCAGCGCCTTGTCGACATCGATCTCGCCGGCCATCAACGCGCCGTTCTGGGCGCCCTTCTGCCGCAGCAGGCGGGTCAGCTTGCGGGTATCGATACCGGAAATGGCCACCACACCGCGGGCCTGCAGCCACTCCGGCAGTGCGACTTCGCTGCGCCAGCTGCTGGGGCGACGCGGCACATCGCGCACGATCAGGCCGGCGGCCCAGATCTTGCGGGCCTCGTCGTCCTGGTCGGTAAAGCCGGTGTTGCCGATATGCGGATAGGTCAGCGTGACCATCTGGCGGGCGTAGGAGGGATCGGTCAGGACTTCCTGGTAACCGGTCATGGCGGTGTTGAACACCACTTCGCCGACGGAAAGCCCGTTGGCGCCTACGGATTCGCCCTCGAACACGGTGCCGTCTTCGAGGACAAGGATTGCGGGTTGGGTCACGTGGGGTCTCGCTCTGGCTGCCTGGGACTCCGATGCGCTTCCGGCCAAATTCCGGTTGCAGCAAAGCGCGGACGCGGTGCTGAGGACCGGTCCGACGCTGGTTCGGGCAAGCGAGAATTGTAAAGGCAAGTGCCTCTGCTTGCCAGCCTGCAACGCACCGCCTGCGGCAGGAGCGCTGCAACGGCGGCATGAATAGGCTGCGCAACCGCGCAATTGTTCATGCGCGGTTGCGCGCGGGCTATAGCACCAGGTCGCGCACCCGGTAGCTGCCGGCCGGCCGGCCGATCAGGCGTTTGGCCGCGTGCAGCGCACCGCGCGCGAAGATGTCGCGGTTGGTGGCGCGATGCACCAGCTCGACACGCTCGCCCAGCCCGGTGAACTGCACGGTGTGCTCGCCGACGATGTCGCCGGCACGCAGGCTGGCAAAGCGCGGCTGCGCTCCGCTGCCGGTGGCCGCCTCGCCCAACGTCAGTGCGGTCCCGGATGGCGCGTCCTGCTTGTGCACGTGATGCGCTTCGATGATGTCGCAATCCCACCCGGGCAAGGTGCCGGCAGCGCGCTCGACCAATTCGGTCAACACCGCCACACCCAGGCTGAAGTTGGAGGCCCACACCAACGGAATCTGTCGCGCGGCATCGAGCAGCGCGGCGCGCTGCGTCTCGTCCAGCCCGGTGGTCCCGGACACCAAGGGCTTACCGCGTTGCGCGCATAACGCCAGGATCGGTGCAAAGCCCTGCGGCAGGCTGAAGTCGATCGCCACATCGAAGGCAGGCGCACCGCCCAGCTCGCTGGCGGCAAAGAACGGCACGCCGTCCACCACGCGCTGCGACGGCGAGCGCCCCACCACTGCGCCGACGACCTGCAATGCGTCGTCTTCGGCCGCCAGGCGCAGCAATGCCTTGCCCATCCGCCCGGAGGCGCCGTGGATCAGAACTTTTACAGGAGACGTTGTCATACCCGCAGGCTAGCGAGGCGGTGGGGGTTGCACAAGGTGCGGGGGATTGGGGAGTTGGGATTGGGGAGTCGTCACGGCGGCGCGCGGGTCTGAGCGTTTGCTGAGGTTGGCGTGGTTTGGTGGAGATGACGTGGCTTGTCGCCTGCAGTAGCGCTACCGCTGGTCGAGCGATCTGTGGATGCCACGCATGCGCGGCGTTGCGCTTGGGCGGCTGACGCTGCGGGCGAGATTGTTGTGCGCGGTGACTACGGCCGGTGCATCAATGACCGCAGCGCGCGACCGCTGCCTGGAACGGCTAACACGACGCAGCGAGCAAGCATCGGATGGGCGTGGACGGCGCGCCCGGAACCCGAGGGTACGCGCGGTGCATGACGCATCGAGCAGCGGCCGCGCCCGCCTGGTGGTGGTGAGCACGGTCGTTTTGTTCGCCGCCCTTAGTCGTCGTGACCGGTCAGGCGTCTGCTCCAGCTTTCCACTTCGCTGCGTTGCAGACGGCGTTCGAACAGGGCCTGCCACGACGGCACCAGCGGAAGACGCAGCAACTCTGTGATGGCCGCGACGTCGACCTCGCGTGCATACAGCACCTGCTGCAACCGCGACAGGCTCCACTGCGGATGCGGTCGCTCCTGCAATGCCAGCGTGTCGCCAGACGCCACCGCGCCGGGCTGCAGCACGCGGTAGTACCACCCGGTGCGGCCGGTTTCCTGCACGCGGCGCGCCATGTCGCGCACACCGAAGCGATCGGACAACTTCCAGCACGGCTGGCGCAGCTGCGAGACCTCCACGACGGCGGTGCCCAGGGTAAAGCGGTCGCCAAGGCAGACCGTGGCCTCGGTCAGGCCGGTGCTGCTCAGGTTCTCGCCGAACGCGCCGGCCGCTTTCAGCAGCGCATGCGCGCCAATCTCGTTACGCCAGGCCGCGTAGTGGTCGCGCGGATAATGATGGATCGCCTTGTCCGGCCCGCCATGCACGCGCCGGTCGCCTTGCTCGTCGCCCACCAGCCCTTCGACACCGATCGCGACCGAACCATTGACGGCACGCTTGTCGATCGCGCTGCGGCTACCGGGGCGGGTGAAGTCGCGCGCGACGCCGGTGGCGACGTGATCGATGCGCGTGGCAACCGGCGCTTGCGGCACCGCGGCCGGCAATGTCATGCGCCCTGCCCTGGCAGTTCGGCCAGCGCTTCGCGTAGCACATCCCCAAGCACCTGGATGCCGGCATCGATTTTCTCGCCCGGCACGGTGACGAACGACAGCCGCAGCGTATTGGCTTGCGGCAAGGTCGCAAAGAACGGCGCCCCTGGCACGAACGCGACATTGCGTGCGATCGCGCGCGCCAGCAATGCAGTGCCATCCAGCCCGGGCGGCAGGGTCACCCACAGGAACATGCCGCCTTCCGGACGATTCCACTGCACCTGCGCCGGGAAGTGCCGATCCAGCGCTTCCAGCATGAGACTGCACTGCCGCGCATACAGCGCTCGGATCTGCGGGATATGCGTGTCGAGAAAGTCGTCCTGCAGCGTCTGATACACCACGCGCTGGGTGAACGACGGCGTATGCAGATCGGCCGCCTGCTTGGCCTGGATCAACTTGCCAAGCACGGCCTCGGGCGCGACGACGTAGCCCAACCGCAGCCCGGGCGCCAACACCTTGGAGAACGACCCCATGTAGATGACCCCGTCGGGGTTCATCGACAGCAGGCTCGGCAAGGGTTCGCCGCTGTAGTACAGCTCGCCGTACGGGTCGTCTTCGACGATCGGCACGCCGGCCTCGGCCGCGCGTGCGACCAGCGCCTGACGTCGCGCCAATGGCAGACGCCGCCCGGTGGGATTCTGAAAATTGGGCAGGCAATACAGAAAGCGCGCATCGGCCAGCAGCGCCGGATCCAGTGCATCCACCACCACGCCATCATCGTCGGACGGCATGCCGACAAACGCGGGCTGGAACAGCGAGAACGCCTGCAACGCACCGAGGTAACTCGGCGTCTCCACCAGCACCTTGCTGCCTTCGTCGATAAACACCTTGCCGAGCAGGTCCAGTCCCTGCTGCGAGCCGGTGGTGATCAGCACCTGGCTGGGCCGGATGCCGGCGCCGTCACGGCTCAGCCGCGCAGCCACCCATTCGCGCAGCGGCGCATAGCCTTCGGTCGGGCCGTATTGCAACGCTGCTTGCGGCGCCTCGCGCAACACCTGGTCGCTGGCCGCGCGCATGCGCTCGACCGGAAAGGTCGCCGGCGATGGCAGGCCGCCGGCGAAGGAAATCACCTCCGGCCGCTCGGTCACCTTGAGGATTTCGCGAATCGCCGAACTGGTCAGCGCCTGCGCACGTCGGGAGATCTGGAAGGAGGTCGTCATGCTGCAAGCATACCCAACGCCCGCGACCCCGGCGCTGTGCAGTGCAGCGCGCGTGCGTCGATGCAGGGCAGCCAGCAACACCTGGCGAGCAGTCGTCAGGCAGATGCGGACGGCTCACAACCGGAGCATGCGAGTGGCCAACGCCGTGCCCGCCCGGCGGTGCGCACAGTCGCGTTGCTGGACGCTGCTGGCGGCGGCGCAGAAAGCACCGCCGCCTTGTGGCTACCGATACGCCGGACCAACCCAGGCGGTGCCTTCGCTCCGCGTGATCAAGGTCTTCCAGCGCTTGCGCACGATCTTGTCGCGCGAACGGAAGGTCATGCGCAAACCGGGCAAGCCAAGCGTGGCCCGTGTTTCGACCATCGCCGACTGCTCATCAGGGGCGATCTCGATCTTGGTAATCGAGTGCTTGTAGTCGATCAGCTCTTCCGGCTCGGCCACATGGCGCATCTGTTGCAGCACCTGTGTCCACTCGCCGTTGGACTTGCAGTATTTGGCGCGATCGGCAGTCTCGCGCTTCTGCTGGGAATCCATGCGGTACAACACCACCATTTCGAAGTCCGGCGCGGTCATGGCGCAGAGCGCCTCCCCATCCTGACTGACCATCGCCTTATCGTGCGCCGCGTAGAAGTCGCGCACCTGCTTCTCGTCGAGCGAGTTGCCGCCATAGTTGTACAAACCTGCAATCGCGGCCAAGACCGCCAGCAACACCAGCAAACGCATGCACTTCCCCCCTGTCACGCCGCTTCCTGCGGCCGTGCAAGTGTAGCCGAGGCCAAGGGTCTCAGTGCTTGCGCGTTGGCGCGGGGCCGCAACTGTCGCACCCACCGCAGGCCGCATTGCCCTGCGCCGCCGCCGGCGCCACGCGCCGGCCCAGCGTGCGCATCCAGGCCGGCCGCCCGTCGCGCAGCAACGCGAGCGCAAGCGCGCCACGCATCGTTCGCAAGACGCCCGGAAATTGCTTCTTCATCACCACCCACAGGCTGACCAGCACCGCGATGGCGATCACCACGTATTGCAGGGTGAGCGAAAGATCCATGTCAGCCGGCGCCAGACAACACGGCCAACTGGTAGGTCACCAGCGAGGCCAGGTAGGCCAGTGCGAACAGATAGACCGCACTGATGGTCATCTGCTTCCACGAGTTGGTCTCGCGCTTGATCGTGGCCAGGGTGGAGATGCACATCGGCGCGTAGATGTACCAGACCAGCAGCGACAGCGCGGTGGCCAGCGACCAGCCATCGCTGATCAGCGGCGACAAGGCCTGCGCCGCTGCATCGTCATCGGCAGCCGACAGCGCGTAGACGGTCGCCAACGACGCCACTGCCACTTCGCGCGCGGCCAGGCCGGGAATCAACGCGATGCAGATCTGCCAGTTGAAGCCTAGCGGCGCGAAGAACACCGCCATCGCGTGACCGATGCGGCCGGCAAAGCTGTAGTCGATCGGCGGCAAGGTCGCATCGGCCGGCGCGGCCGGGAACGACAACAGGAACCACAGCAGAATGGTCAACGCCAGGATGATGCCGCCGACGCGCTTGAGGAAGATCCAGGCGCGCTCCCACAACCCCAGCGCCAGATCGCGCAGGTGCGGCACGCGGTAGGACGGCAGCTCCAGCATCAACGGATGCTCGCTCTTGTCGCGACGCCACTTCTTCATCGTCCACGACACCAGCAACGCACTGAAAATTGCCACGGCATAAAGCGCGAACAGGATCAGCCCTTGCTGGTTGAAGATGCCCCACACGGTTTTTTGCGGAATGAAGGCGCCGATCAGCAGCGCATACACAGGCAAGCGCGCCGAGCACGTCATCAGTGGTGCAACCATGATGGTGGCGAGCCGGTCGCGCGGGTCCTGGATGCTGCGCGTGGACATGATGCCCGGCACCGCGCACGCAAAGCTCGACAGCAACGGAATGAACGAGCGCCCGGACAGGCCGGCCGCCGCCATCATGCGATCGAGCAAAAACGCCGCGCGCGGCAGATAACCGGATTCTTCCAGCGCCAGGATGAAGGCGAACAGGATCAGGATCTGCGGCAGGAAGACGATCACCCCGCCCAGGCCGGTGATGATGCCGTCCTTGAGCAGGCTGTTGAGCGGGCCCTCCGGCAGCGTGGTGCCCACCCACTCGCCCAGCATCGCGGTGCCGGCATCGATCAGGTCCATCACCGGGGTGGCCCAGGCATACACCGCCTGGAAGATCAGGAACATCACCACCGCCAGCGTCACCAGCCCCAAGATCGGGTGCAGCAGCCAGCGGTCCAGCGCATCGTCCACGCGCGAGGTCCGCGTCGGCATGGTCACCGCCGCACTCAGGATCTGCCGCACCTGCGCATGGTAGTTGCCATCGGCAGGCGGCGTGGCGCTCGGTGCCGCCAGGCTCGCGGCCTGCGCGTCGATGCGTTCGACCAGCGCCTTGGCGCCGCCGCGTCGCACCGCCACGGTCTCCACCACCGGCACGCCGAGCGCCTGCTCCAAGGCCGGCAGATCGATGACGATGCCCCGTCGCTGCGCCGCGTCGACCATGTTCAGCGCCACGATCATCGGCCGCCCCAGCTCGCGCAGCTCCAGCGCGAAGCGCAGATGCAGGCGCAGGTTGGTCGCATCCATCACGCACACCAGCACGTCCGGCGCAGGCTCACCGGGATAGAAGCCACGGCACAGGTCGCGGGTGATCGCCTCGTCCAGGCTGGCTGGCTGCAGGCTGTAGGCGCCGGGCAGATCGAGCACCGCAAAGTCGCGCCCGGACGGCGCACGAAAATGCCCCTCCTTGCGTTCGACGGTGACGCCGGTGTAGTTGGCCACCTTCTGGCGGCTGCCGGTCAGCTGGTTGAACAACGCAGTCTTGCCGCTGTTGGGGTTGCCCACCAGCGCCAGACGCAACGGCACGGCGGCCGCCGTCATGCCGATGCTCCGTCTTGCCGCACCTGCACGCGCGCGGCCTCGCTACGACGCAACGCAAAACGCGTGTAGCCGACCTGCACCAGCAACGGTTCGCGGCCGACCGGCCCGGTCGCCAGCACCGTGACCTCCTCGCCTGCGACAAACCCCAGCTCACGCAGACGCCGGGCGATCGTGTCGTTGGGAAGACGATCCTCCACGGAGTCCACGATGGCGGCGCAATGCAAGGGCATGTCGGACAGCGTCACAAAGACGGCCTGCTTGTTAGGAATGGTTCTCAATTCTAGCATCGACGCACCGCGTCATGGCGCCAGCGACCCGTGCCGCTATCATGGTTCGCATCCCATTCATGGACGTTGACGCAATGCAGGACACCGGCTTGATCGTGGAGGACCTGGGAGCGGTCCGCACGTTGCGACTGAACCGCCCGGCGGTGCACAACGCCTTCGATGCGACCTTGATCAGCGCGCTCACCGACGCCTTGCGGCAGGCTGGCCAGGCAGCGCAGATCCGGGTGGTGGTGATCACCGGTGCGGGCGCGGCGTTCTCTGCGGGCGCAGACCTGAACTGGATGCGCGGCATGGCCGGCGCCAGCGAAGCCGACAACGCGGCCGATGCGTTCGCCCTGGCGCGCCTGATGCGCACGCTGGACGAACTGCCCAAGCCCACCATCGCGCGCGTCAACGGCGCGGCGTTCGGCGGCGGCGTGGGCCTGGTGGCGTGCTGCGATATCGCCATCGGCTGCACCGAGGCGCGCTTCGGGCTGACCGAGAGCAAGCTCGGCTTGTTGCCGGCGGTGATTTCGCCGTACGTGATCGCAGCGATCGGCGCACGCCAGGCACGCCGCTGGTTCGCCACCGGCGAGATCTTCGACGCCGGTACTGCGCAGTTATTGGGGCTGCTGCATCAACTGGTGGCAGCCGATCAACTGGATATCGCGGTGGAGCGGCAGGTGCGCCTGCTGCTGGCCGCCGCGCCGCTGGCCGCCAGCACTGCCAAGTCGTTGGTCCGCTCGGTGCTGCCGGCCGCCGACCGCGATGCCATCGATGCCGCCAACGCCGCATGGATCGCCCGCTTGCGCGTCTCGCCCGAAGGCCAGGAGGGCCTGGGCGCATTCCTGGACAAACGCTCCCCGGCCTGGGTGCCGGAGAACGTGGCATGAGCACCCGGGCGGTTGCCCGCACCGCTGCAGGCAGCGGGGCTCGGACATGAGCGACTTCGTGCGCATTGTCGAGGTCGGCCCGCGCGACGGGCTGCAGAACGAGGCGCAACCGATCGCCACCGCCGACAAGATTGCGTTGATCGATCGGCTGTCGGCTACCGGCCTGCGCACCATCGAGGCGACGAGCTTCGTCAGCCCGCGCTGGGTGCCGCAGCTGGCCGACGCGGCCGAGGTCTTTGCCGGCATCACACAGGCACCTGGCATCGCCTATCCGGTGCTGGTGCCGAACCTGCAGGGCTACACCCGCGCGCAGGCGGCCGGCGCGCAGGAGGTGGCGGTCTTCACTGCGGCGTCGGAGGCCTTCAACCGCACCAATACCAATGCGGGTATCGACGAATCGCTCGAGCGCTTCCGGCCGATCCTTGCGCAGGCCGCCCTCGACGGTGTGCGCGTGCGCGGCTACGTCTCCACGGTGCTGGGTTGCCCGTATCAAGGCCAGGTGCCGGTGGCGGACGTGGTGGATGTCGCGCAGCGGCTGTACGCGCTGGGCTGCTACGAAATTTCGCTGGGCGACACCATCGGCGTCGGCACCCCGCGCAAGGCGCGCCAGATGCTGGCCGCAGTGGCAGAGGCGGTGCCGATGCACGCACTGGCCGTGCATTTCCATGACACCTACGGGCAGGCGCTGGCCAATATCGCGGCCTGCCTGGAACAGGGCGTGCGCGTGGTCGATGCGGCGGTGTCCGGCGCCGGTGGTTGCCCGTATGCCAAGGGCGCCAGCGGCAATGTCGCCAGCGAAGATGTGGTGTATCTGCTGCACGGCTTGGGCATGTCGAGCGGGATCGACCTGCCCGCCCTCGCCCACACCGGCCGCTGGCTGGCGCACCTGCTGGGCCGCGAGACCGGCAGCAAGGTCGGCAGGGCGCTGGCAGCCGCGTAGCCTGCCTTTCGTCACGCCATCTTTACTTTTCGTGATAGATGTCGCATAAAAGCGGCGCCACCCGAATGGCCGGGTGCGCTTCTTCAGGGGGACATCGATATGTGTCGTAACACTGGACTGCGCGCATTGCGTGCGGCACTGGCATTGTTCTTGTGCGCCTCTTTGAGCGCATGCATCACCATGAAGTCGTACGTCGATCCCGCCTTGCCGGTTGTCACGCAAAGTCAGTTCACGGCGCCCAGTTCGCCGGACCCGGTCCTAGTGCTGTTCGAGTTCCGTACCAAGGGCAACGCTAACGCGCGTGCCACCGAAGACATGCGCAGCCGAGTGATCGCCGCAGTGGCGCAGTCGCATCAGTTTGGGCAGATCGGCGGCAACACACCCGGTGCCGGGCAATTGCGGCTGGTGATCGACAATGTTCCGCTCACCGATAACGCGGCGGCAAAAGGATTTGGCACAGGTCTAACGTTTGGTCTGGCTGGCAGCCTGGTCACCGATGGCTACATCTGCACCGCGGTCTACACGCGCGCAGGCAAGACCACGCAGACCACGGTGAAGCACGCACTCCACACTACGGTCGGCAACAAGGCGGGCCCGGCCGGATTGCCCGCCAAGACACCTGCCGAGGCCGCGAATGTGGTGGTCGATCAGCTCGTGCTCAACGCGCTGAAGCAACTTGCCGCGCAGGGCGCTTTCGTGGATTCCGGCGCTTGAACGGTGTAACGCGATGTCTCCTTCTGGCGGTGCTGTGCATGCTGCTACCGGCATGCGCCTCCCTGCAGACCCCCAAATATCAGCCCGGTATCGACAACAGCGCAGCGCTGCTTCGCCAACCGATCTCCGTCAGCGTGGGCAAGTTCGACGCAGCCGCTGGCGTGGAAAACCATTCCCTGAGCTTGCGTGGCAATCCACTCAAAAGCGGCGGCGATGGCACCTATGCGAGCTATCTGCGCGATGCATTGATCGAGGAGTTGGGTACAGCACAGGCGTTATCGACAAACAGCGCCGTTGAGCTGCGCGGGACGCTGACCAAGAACACCGTCAACGCGGCCGGCGTCAGGATCGGGCGCGCCCAGATCGGCGCCCGCTTCGTGCTCGTGCGTGATGGCATCGTGGTCTACGAGCGGGAGCTCTCCGTCGAACATCAGTGGGAAGCCTCCTTCATCGGCGCTGTGGCAATCGCGGCAGCGGTCGACAACTACGGCACGACGGTGCAGAAGCTGATCGGAGCGCTTGTCAGCGACCCCGCGTTCATCGCTGCCGCACGTGGCAGCTAGCCCGCTCGCACCTCCTGTCACTGCTAAGCGAGAGCGCGTCGCACTCGGCTAGAATGCGCGTTCTCCTGGGAGGGACAATAGCTATGAAGCCAGCTGAAACCTGCGCCGTCATCACCGGCGGCGTGTCCGGCCTGGGCCTGGCGGTGGCGCAACGCATCGTGGCCGATGGCGGCAAGGTCGCGCTGTTCGACGTCAATGCCGACAAGGCCGATGCGGCGCTGGCCTTGCTGGGTGCCGGCAATGCGCACTACCTGCCCACCGATGTCACCGACGAAGAACAGGTGGCCGCCAATGTCGCGCAGGCCGCGCAGGCGCTGGGCGGACTGAATCTTGTGGTGAACTGCGCCGGCATCCTCGGCGCAGGCCGTGTGCTCGGCAAGGAGGCGCCCATGCCGCTGGCGACCTTCCGCACCACCGTGCTGGTCAACCTGGTCGGCAGCTTCAATGTCGCCAAGGCCGCGGCCGATGTGATGCAGCACAACCCCGCCGGCGACGATGGCGAGCGCGGGGTGATCATCAATACCGCGTCGGTGGCCGCCTTCGAGGGCCAGATCGGCCAGGCCGCCTATGCCGCCAGCAAGGGCGGCGTGGTCGGCATGACGCTGCCGATGGCGCGCGAGCTGGCGCGCTTCGGCATCCGCGTGATGACGATCGCACCCGGCGTGTTCTGGACCCCGATGGTGGACGGCATGCCCGAGGCCGTGCAGCAATCGCTGTCGGCCTCGATTCCGTTCCCCTCGCGCCTGGGCCAACCCGACGAATATGCCGACACCGTCGCCTTCATCCTGCGCAATCGCTATCTCAATGGCGAAGTGATTCGCCTGGACGGCGGCGTGCGGCTGGCACCCAAGTAGCCGGGAATGGGGAATCGGGAATGGGGAATCGTAACGACGCCCTGCTCTCAGCGCCCCGGCCCCGGCTTTTTCGATTCCCCATTCCCAACTCCCGATTCCCATGAAAGCCAACGACATCAAGAAAGGCAACGTCGTCGAATACAACGGCGGCATCTACCAGATCCGCGACATCGAGCGCAGCTCGCCGCAGGGCCGCGGCGGCAATGTGCGCTTCCGCTTCATCATGTACAGCGTGCCGGGCGGGGTGAAGACCGATGCCAGCTTCGATGCCGACGACAACCTGCCGGAAGTGGAACTGCTGCGTCGCCTGTCCACGTTCTCGTACAAGGATGGCGAGGCATTCGTGTTCATGGACGACGAAGACTTCACGCCTTACACCCTGGACGCCGATGTGATCGGCACCGATGCCGGCTACATCACCGACGGGCTGACCGGCATCTATGTGCAGGTGATCGACGACCAGCCGGTGGCGGTGCAGCTGCCGCAGACGGTAACGCTGGAAGTGGTCGAGACGCCTCCGGAACTCAAGGGCGGCACCGCCACCAAGCGCCCCAAACCGGCCAAGCTCAACACCGGCATGGAAATCATGGTGCCCGAGTACATCACCAACGGTGAGCGCGTGCTGGTCAACACCAGCACCGGCGAGTTTGCCGGCCGCGCCGACTGATGCGTCGCCTGGCCGTTGCCCTGACCCTGGGGCTGCTGGCTGCCTGCACCGCAGAACCGGCGCCTGCGCCGGCCTCCGCAGCGGCCCCCTGCACCGACCCGAAAGTGGAAGACGAATGGCTGCAACATCCGGCAGGCCTGTGCGGCATGCCGGAGGATGTGCGCAAGCTGGTAGAGGACTACGACACCTGCGAACACTTCGCCGGCGAAGAACCCTACGACGCCGACCGCCGCCACGAAATCGAGGTGGCGGTGGCGCAGTTCTGCACACCCGCACCGGCGCGCCTGGCCAAACTGATGCAGCGCTACCGCAACGATGCGCATGTGAGCCAATGGTTGCGGCAGTACGCCACCCAGGCGGATTTGCAGCCAGCGACCTGAGCAGTGCATTCACCGGTCTGACGGCTTGTTGCAGCTGCGACTGTAGCAAGCCGCTCACTCACGATGGAAATGGAAAGTGCCAAACGCCGGGTATCCCGGCCACCTTCGCAGTGCAATGCTGCAGACGCGCCATTGGTCGGCGTCGACTCACCAGCAATCGTCTCAACGGCATTCAAGTCGCGGGCCTGTCCGTCTGCCGGCTGCACTGGCGATGTCTGCAACCTGGCCATCAACCGACGCGCCACCTCAGCGTTCAGTTGCCACCCGCTGCTCCGGCACTGCCGCAACTGCCTGCACCGGCTGCGCAAGCATCCGCAAGCGTGCCCGCAGCGTCTCCACGTTCGCCTCGGCCTGCTCCAGATCGGCACGCAACCCGGCCGACAGCTGCTGGCGACCCAGGGCCTGCAATTGCCTCCACCCTTCGGCCAGGCCGCCGCTCGCCTGCGCAACCTGCACACTGACGCGCTGCTGCTCGTCGGCCTGCGGTAGTCCGTAGCCGGGGCCGTCGAGCAGTGCAGCCGGGTGACTGAGTTGCGCCTGCCGGGCGAACAGGCCATGCAGCTGATCCTGCACGGCTGCACGCTCGGCAATGCCGGGCCGCAACAGGCGCTTGAGTGCATCGCGCGCGACCAGTTCCTGTCGCCGTAATGCGGCTTGCTCCAGCAGCAGTGCGGCTGCGGTTTCGCGCAGGCCGCCGCGGTCCAACCACTGCGCGCGTGCGCCAGGTGCGGCATCCAGCCATTGCGCCACGCTGGTTTGCGGCACCGGGATGCCACGCCGAAGCACGTCGAACATGGCCTGATAATGCGCCGCCGCCGATTCGAAGTAATAGCCCTGACGTGTCGCCTGCGCGCGGTCGTCCAGCACGTGCAGATCGGCAAGGCCCGCGCGTTCCAGGCGCTGGCGCACGCCGCGCGGGGTGATCGATGACAGGCCGGCGGCAGCCAGGCGCGGCACGCCGTCGTGCAGCAACTTGTAGGTTTCCACCGCGCAGTTGTTGCTGATGAAGTAATAGCGCCCGTCATAGCTCCAGTGCACCTGCGCGGCGCGCGTCAGCAGCGCGGCGATCTCATCCGGGCTCAGCGCCAGCGGCACCGACGACAGGGCACGCAGCTCCACCTTGGTGTACTCGTCGATGACCTGGTTCAGCGGCAGCACGAATAATCGCGACGGGTACGACCCGGTCAGCCCGCGCCAGCTGGAAATCTGCACATCGCCGACGAATGCACGAAACGACAGCACGCGGTGATACTGCAGATCCAGCCGGCATGCTGGCCCTGGCACGCGACCGGGCGCGCAGATCACCAGGCGCAACATGCTGTGGCCCCAGCGGCTCATCGGCTGCTCGTTGCCTTCGGCAAGCAGGTAGTCCACCGCATAGACCCGCGCCGGATCCAACGTCAGCAACGACATCGCACCGGCATCGTTGTCGGCCTGCAGATACGGCAAGGTCGGCGCGCACGCGGCGACAGCCTGCGGTGGCCCTAGCCGCTCGGAAAACCACGCCGCAAGCGCCGGACGGCGGCAGGCGTAGTCCGCATCCAGCACGTAATGTTCAAGATTGACCGCGAAAAATTCGGCCGGGCTATGCCGCTCGTAGGCATCCGGGCTGCGGTCGCTGAAGCGGTTTGCGCCGCGTCCGACCCGCCACGGACGCACCTGCCAGCCGGCAAGATCGCGCAGGCGTGGGTCGCGCGACAACGCGCTGCCCGCTCCACGGTCGCGCACATGCGCCAATTCGTGCACCAACGCCGCCATCGCCGCGCGTGTGGCCGGCGCGCCGATGTCAGTGCGTGCGCTGGCAGGCTGCATGCTCCAGGCGTGCAACAGCGCATGATCGAGCAGGATGCGATTGCCGATGGCGCGGCCATGCACCTGCGCCGGCAGGTCGCGGCGCCACTGCAATTGAATGGCTGCCGCATCGCGCTGTCCCCACCCTGTCGGCAACCGGTGTTGAACCTGCTGCACCAGCGCCTGGCTGGCTGCGCGTTCTGACGGGGTCAGCTCCGATGCGACAACCGACACCTGCAGCGTGGGCGAACGCTGCGATTGGGCGTGCGCCGCCGGTGCGATCGCTGCGGCCAGCCACAGCCATGCGCACCGGCGACGACGAGTCACTGCGCCAGGATGGACTGAGCCAGTTCCAGGTCGCTGGACGCGCGCGCCGCATCGCTGCGACTGCGCAACTGCAGCAATGCCGCTTCCAGACGCGCGCCGCGGATGGCACCGTCGCTGGCCACGAAGCCGGCTGCATCTTCGCGCGCGTCGGCAACCACCTTGTCGTCGCCGGAACTGCTGCTGTTGGACGAACCGGCCGACGACGCGCCGGCCGAGGTTCCCGCAAGACTGGATGCGGCGGCTGCCAGCGGCAGCAGGGTCAAAGCACAAAACACCAGGGAGCGCATCATCGGCGTGTCATTCCATGTGAGGTGGTGAAAAGACTACCCGGCAGTCGCTGCGCCGGGCACCTCGTCCATGTCGAACAGCTTGCCGGGATTCAGCAAAAGATGAGGATCGAGCACATGTTTGACGCCGCGCATCACCGCGATTTCAGCGGTAGAGCGCGTGCTCCACAGGTAGGGCTTCTTGACCAGCCCGATACCATGCTCGGCAGAAATGCTGCCGCCAAAGCGCTGCAGCGCATGTGCCAGCACCTTGGTGACCTGATCGCAGGCCGTCACGAAATCGGCCTGGCTGGTGGCGTCGGGCTTGAGCACGTTGATATGCAGGTTGCCGTCGCCGATATGGCCGAACCACACCACATCGAAATGCGGGTACGCCTCGCCGAGCAGTGCCTGGGTTTCGGCCAGAAACGCCGGCATGGCCGAGATGCGCACCGATACGTCGTTCTTGTAGGGGGTGTAGCGCGCCACCGCTTCGGTGATGCCCTCGCGCAGCCGCCACAGTTGCGCGGCCTGCGCATCGCTCTGGCTGATCACCCCGTCGCTGACCCAGCCCTGCTCCATGCAGGTTTCGAACGCCGCCATCGCCGCGGCTTCCTGCGCCTCGTCGCCGGCGGCGAATTCGGTGACCACGTAATACGGATGGACCTCGGCAAAGGGAGCCTGCGCGCCGTGCGCAAGCACGTGTTCCAGTGCGCGGTCGGTGAAGAACTCGAACGCTTCCAGCCGCAGTTGCGCGCGGAATGCGGCAAACACCTGCATCAACACCTCGAACGAGGGCAGCGCCAGCAGCATCACATTGCTCGGCGGCGGCGGGTCGGTCAGCCGCAGCGTCGCTTCGACCACGATACCGAGCGTGCCTTCGGAACCGATCATCAGATGACGGAAATCGTAGCCGCTGGAATTTTTCACCAAGGCATTGTTGAGCGCGAGCAGCTCGCCGCCGCCGGTGACCACTTTCAGGCCGGCAATCCATTCGCGGGTGTTGCCATAGCGGATCACGCGAATGCCGCCGGCATTGGTGGCGATGTTGCCGCCGATCGAGCAGGAACCACGTGCGGCGAAATCCACCGGATACACCAGGCCATGCTCGCGCGCGGCGTTGTGCACCGCTTCCAGCGGCATGCCGGCCTGCACGGTGAGCGTGCGATCCACCGCATTGAAGTCCAGCAGCTTGTTCAGGCGCTCCAGGCTGAGCACCAGCTCGCCGTTGGCGGCTACCGCGCCGCCGGACAGACCGGTGCGCCCGCCCGATGGCACCACTGCCATGCCTTGCGCGTTTGCCCACTGCATCACGGCCTGCACTTCCTCGACCGAGCCTGGCAGTGCGATGGCTAACGGGTTCGGCGTCCAGCGCCGGGTCCAGTCGCGGCCGTAATGCTCCAGGTCGGCCGGATCGGTTTTCAGACGCAGTGCCGGCACGGCCTGTTGCAACGAAAGAATGCGGGGATCGGTCATGGCACACGGCGCTGCAGTAGGAACCACACAGCGTGCCAGTGCGCGCCGGCCTCGTCCAGCCGCACTGCCAGTCGCCGCGAACGCGTTCGATTCAGCTGAAACCGTTGCGGCGCAAGGGCTGCGCCACTGCGAACAGTGCGTTGCGGGCGCCCCATCGGGCACCCCATCTGGCATAGTTGCCGACCCGATTGCTGCGTTGCGCTCCCCCATGTCGCCGAAGAGAACCTCGTTTCCCAAGCAGGACATCCGCGTGCTGTTGCTGGAAGGCATCAGCCCGACCGCGGTGGATGTGTTCCGCGCCGCCGGTTATTCGCAGATCGAACTGCACTCCAAGTCGTTGCCCGAAGACGAACTCATCGCGCGCATTGCCGAGGCGCATATCGTGGGCATCCGCTCGCGCACGCAGTTGAGCGCGCAGGTACTGGCGCATGCCAAGCGCCTGATCGCGGTGGGCTGCTTCTGCATCGGCACCAATCAGGTCGACCTGGACGCGGCCGAGCTGGCCGGCATTCCGGTCTTCAACGCGCCCTACTCCAACACCCGCAGCGTGGCCGAGCTGGTGATCGCCGAGGCGATCCTGCTATTGCGCGGCATTCCGCAGAAAAACGCCGAATGCCATCGCGGCGGCTGGTCCAAGTCGGCCGCTGGCAGCCACGAAACGCGTGGCAAGGTGCTGGGCATCGTCGGTTACGGACACATCGGCACCCAGGTCGGGGTGCTGGCCGAATCCTTGGGGATGCAGGTGATCTTCCACGACATCGAAACCAAGCTGTCGCTGGGCAACGCGCGCGCGGCGATCGACCTGGACGACCTGCTGGCGCGCTCGGACGTGGTGACCCTGCACGTGCCGGAGACTGCGTCCACCAAGGACATGATCGGCGCGACTGAAATCGCGCGCATGAAGCCCGGCGCGCATCTGATCAACGCCTCGCGCGGCACCGTCATCGATATCGACGCGCTGGATGCGGCGCTCACCTCCGGCCAGATCGGCGGCGCGGCGGTGGACGTGTTCCCGGTCGAGCCCAAGGGCAATGGCGATGTCTTCGAATCGCCGCTGACCGCACACGACAACGTGATCCTGACCCCGCACGTGGGCGGCAGCACGCTGGAAGCGCAGGACAATATCGGCATCGAAGTGGCCGCTAAGCTGGTGCGCTACAGCGACAATGGCAGCACCTTGTCGGCGGTGAATTTCCCCGAGGTCACCCTGCCCGAACACCCCGACAGCCTGCGGCTGCTGCACATCCACCGCAACGTGCCGGGCGTGCTGTCCAAGATCAACGAGTTGTTCTCGCGCCACAACGTCAACATCGACGGCCAGTTCCTGCGTACCGACGCCAAGGTCGGCTACGTGGTGATCGACGTCAGTGCCAGCGAGGCGCAGGCCACCGCGCTGAAGGAAGGCCTGGCCCTGATCGAAGGGACCTTGCGGACGCGGATCTTGTACTGATCCGTTGGTGCACGCGCGGCCCTCATCCGGCGCTTTGCGCCACCTTCTCCCGCACGCGGGAGAAGGCAGTGCAGGTCGTCCTTCTCCCCCTTGCGGGAGACAGAGAGTGCAGGTCGCCCTTCCCCCGCTTGCGGAGGACAGTGGGTGCAGGTCGCCCTTCCCTCGCTTGTTCCCTTCTCCCGCAAGCGGGAGAAGGTGCCCGCAGGGCGGATGAGGGCGCGCACCTCAGCCCCCATCACACGCCTCGGGCCATCCACTTCTCAGCCATGCGCCGCATCGACGGGTCCAGCTCCGGCTCGGCCAGCAACTCGGCGATCGGGCGCCACGCCAAAGCGAGCGACTCTTCGCTGACCGTGAAGGTCTCATCCGCACCCGCGACCACCACATAGCGCGCGTCGTAATGCCAGTGCCCGGCCACCTCGCCGCGCGCGGGGATCCAGTGGCGGTCCAGGTCTAACAACGCGGCGTCTGCCAACCGCAAACCGGTCAGACCGGACTCTTCTTCGGCTTCGCGCAAGGCCACCTGCGCCAGATCGCGGTCGCCGTCGGCGTGTCCGCCCAGCTGCAACCAGCGCTGCAGCTTGCGGTGATGGGTCAGCAGCGTGCGGCTGCCGTCGGCGCTGACCACCCAGGCCGAGCCGGTGAAATGACCTTCGACACGCTCGCGCACGAACGGATCGGTGGCATCGTCCAGCAGCTGCATGAACTGGTCGACCACGTCGGCCTCGTCCGGCCAGCGGGCGCGGTAGGCAGCCAGGTGCTGCCGCAGGGTTGCATCCACCATCTGTCGTTCTCGGTTGCGCATGGATCAGCGACCATTATCGCCATTCATGCTGCGTACGCGCTTGTCGTGAGCGTGTAGCTTTGGCAAGGTAGGCCGCTTGCCTGTCCCATTGGGATGCGGCGCACACCTTTCGCCCAGGCGCGCGCGCCTTCCGTTCTGCCACTTAGGGATGTACCGAATGCTGAAGTCTCTGTTGAGGGTCAAACCGATCGAGCCCGCTGGACATGTGGATGCGGGCGAACCGGTCGAAGGCAGCCTGCAGGGCGAAGCGACGCTGCAAAGGACCCTCACCGCCAAGCACCTGATCATGCTCGGCATCGGCGCGGTGATCGGCGCCGGCATCTTTGTCCTGACCGGCCAGGCCGCGGCCAATCACGCCGGCCCGGCGGTGATGTTGTCGTTCGTCTTCGCCGGCATCGCCTGCGCCTTCGCCGGCCTGTGCTACGCCGAGTTCGCGGCGATGATGCCGGTCTCCGGCAGCGCCTATTCCTACTCGTACGCCACTCTCGGCGAAGGCATCGCCTGGTTCATCGGCTGGTGCCTGGTGCTGGAGTACCTGTTTGCCGGTTCCAGCGTCGCGGTCGGTTGGTCGGCCTACCTCATCAGCTTCCTGACCGGCACGCTCGGTTTGCCGTTCCCGGCAGAGCTGGCGGGCGCGCCATTGACCTGGGACGGCCACGGCTTTGTCAGCTCCGGCAATCTCGTCAACCTGCCGGCCGTACTGATTGTCGGCGCGGTGAGCATGCTGTGCTACGTGGGCGTCACCCAGTCGGCATTCGCCAACGCGATCGTGGTGGCGATCAAGGTGGTGGTGATCTGCCTGTTCGTCGGCTTCGGCATCGCCTACATCGACCCGGCGAACTGGCACCCCTTCATCCCGGAGAACACCGGGCCGGGGCAGTTCGGCTGGGACGGGGTGTTCCGCGCGGCCTCCATCGTGTTCTTCTCCTATATCGGCTTCGACGCGGTCTCCACCTCCGCCGGCGAGACCAAGGACCCGCAGAAGAACATGCCGATCGGCATCCTGGTGTCGTTGGCAATCTGTACCGTCATCTACATCATCGTCTGCGCGGTGTTGACCGGATTGCTCCCGTATACCCAGCTTGGCACCGCCAAGCCGGTGGCCACCGCGCTGGAAGCGCACCCGCAATTGAGCTGGCTCAAGACGGCGGTGGAGATCGGCGCGATCGCCGGCCTGTCCTCGGTGGTGCTGGTGATGCTGATGGCGCAGCCGCGCATCTTCTACACCATGGCCAAGGATGGGTTGATGCCCAAACTGTTCGGCAAGGTGCACCCGAAATTCCGCACGCCATACGTCGGCACCATCTTCGTCGGTGTGGTCGCGGCGCTGTTGGCCGGGGTGATCCCGCTGAACGTGCTGGGCGAACTGGTGTCGATGGGCACCTTGCTTGCCTTCGCCACCGTCTGCGCCGGCGTGATGGTGCTGCGCTTCACCAAGCCCGAGCTGCCGCGCCCGTTCCGGGTGCCGTTGGCGATGGTGATCTGCCCGCTTGGCGCATTGGCCTGCCTGTTCCTGTTCTTCCAGGCCTTCCAGGAACACTGGAAAGTGTTCGTGGGCTGGACCGTGATCGGCCTGTGCATCTATTTCGGCTACGGCATCCACCATAGCCGTCTGGCCCGCAAGGCCTGACCCTCTCAAGACCGGCGTCCGCGCCGGTCTTCTCGTTCAACGATCGCGCGCAGCGCCAAGCCGGAACCGCTCCATGTTCAAACAACTTTGGGCCACCAAACACCCGCACGCCAGCCATGAGGCGGCCGACGGGCTGGGCCTGCAACGCGCGCTCGGTCCCTGGGGGCTGACTGCCCTGGGCATCGGCGCGGTGATCGGCGGCGGCATCTTCGTGATTACCGGGCAGGCCGCAGCCGACCATGCCGGCCCGGCGATCGTGCTGTCGTTCGTGCTTGCGGCGATCTGCTGCGCGTTCTGCGCCATGGCCTACGCCGAATTCGCCGCCATGGTGCCGGTGTCCGGCAGCGCCTACACCTACACCTACGCCACCTTCGGCGAATTGGCGGCCTGGTTCATCGGTTGGATGCTGGTGCTGGAATACGGCGTCTCCGCCTCTGCGGTGGCGGTCAGCTGGACCGGCTATTTCCTCAGCCTGCTGGAACACTTCGGCATCCATTTGCCGGCCGCCCTGGTCAGCGCACCGCTGGACGGCAAACTGCAGCGCACCGGCGCGATCGCCAACCTGCCCGCTGCCGGCATCGTGCTGTTGCTGACCTGGCTGTGCTATGTCGGCATCCGCAAGTCGTCGGCGATGAACATGGCGATGGTGATCCTCAAGACCGGGCTGATCATCCTGGTCATTGCGGCCGGCTGGAAGTACGTCGACCCGGCCAACTGGCATCCCTTCATCCCCGCCAACGAAGCACCGGGCAAGTACGGCATGGAAGGCGTGCTGCGTGGCGCGGCGATGGTGTTCTTCGCCTATATCGGCTTCGAAGCGGTATCGGTGGCGGCGCAGGAATCGCACCGGCCGCAACGCGATCTGCCGATCGGCATGATGCTGTCGCTGGTGATCTGCACCGTGCTCTACATCGCCATGGCCGCAGTGATGACCGGCCTGGTGCCATTTACCCAGCTTGGCACCGATGAGCCGGTGGTGACGGCGGTGGCCGCGCACCCGCAGCTGGCCTGGTTGCGGGTGGTGGTGGAAGTCGGCGCGCTGATCGGCTTGTCGTCGGTGGTGCTGGTGATGATCATCGGGCAGCCGCGCATCTTCATGATCATCGCGCGCGACGGCCTGCTGCCGTCGATCTTTACCCGCATCCATCCCAAGTACCGCACCCCGCACATCAACACCGTGATCACCGGCGTGGGGATCGCCCTGCTGGCAGCGGTGTTCCCGCTGGACGTGCTGGGCGAGCTGACCTCGATGGGCACGCTGATCGCCTTCGCCGCCGTGTGCGCAGGCGTGCTGATCCTGCGTTACACCCATCCGGAACTGCCGCGTCCGTTCCGCATTCCGTTCGCCTGGCCGATCTGCATCGCCGGTGTGCTGAGCTGCCTTGCCCTGCTGTCGGCCATGACCCTGCACAACTGGATGCTGATGGGGGTGTGGACGCTGGTCGGGCTGGTGGTCTATTTCGGCTACGGCTATCGCCACAGCCGTCTGCGCGACGGTCGCTGAGCACGCGCGCGCGTCAGCAGCCACTGACAAAACGACCGCCCGCCGGTGTATGGCAGAGCGGGTGACAGGTCTTCGGCTCCTGGGCGGCTGATCTATGACTTGGCTGCAGGACCCTGATCTGCGGTTTGGTTGCAGGGCCCTTGCCCGCCCACCATCGCGGGACACGCCGTGAATCCGTCCATGGAGGCTCTTACGCGGCATCCATGCCGCGTAAGGTCCCGCGACGGTGGGCGGGCAAGGACCTGTCGAGATGGTCGGTGTGCATCGTTGAAAGCAAAGGATGAGGTGCGATGGTCGAGCCACCGTGTCTCGACCCGCTTCTCGCCACCTTCCCATCGCAAGCCGAGCAGCAGGCAAGCGTTTAAACGCGCAACCTGCAAACGTCTCGCCTGCCGCCGCAGGCCGAGCGACATGCTTTCAAGAAAACAGCCGATCAATTGTCTGGTGCGGTGTCCTCGCCGGTTGCGGGACCGTGTGGCGGCATGGATGCTGCCACCGAGCCCCCAGGGACGGGTTCACGGCGTGTCCCGCAAGCGGTGAGGGCACCGCGCCCTCGACCGACTCAGCGTTTCACCTGGCCCTCTGACTGCCTCCGACAAGAGGCGGCTAACAAAAACCATTGCGTTCACCGCCTGACGCGCGCTCTTCATCGTCTGTCAGCCATTCGCGACCCGGGCGTGGCAGCAACAAACCCTGCTGCGCTGCACCTGACCGTAATCCGGCGGGGCAGTAGAATAGGTCCATGAATGCGACCACTGCCCCCCTGCCCTATAGCGCCGCCCGTCTGCACGAGCTGGCGCAGTTGCTGATCGGCAACATCCGCGAGCTGGCCCAGGCCGGCTGGACGCCAGCCACCAGCAGCAATTTCTCCCATCGCCTGGACGAACAGCACGCCGCGATCACCGTCTCCGGCCGCGACAAGGGCCGCCTGGTCGAAGAAGACATCATGGTGGTGGACTTCGATGGCCAGGCCGTTGGCCGCCCGTTGCGCCCGTCCGCTGAGACCCTGCTGCACACCCAGCTGTATCGCCGGTTCCCGGAGATCGGCTGCGTACTGCACACGCATTCGCCGGTACAGACGATTGCGTCCCGCCTGTATGCAGGCAGCGGGGTGATCCGCCTGGAAGGCTACGAACTGCTCAAGGCCTTCGAAGGCAATACCACCCACGAAACCGCGGTGGACGTGCCGGTGTTCGCCAACACCCAGGACATGCAGGTGCTGGCCGCGCAGGTCGACGCCTTGCTGGACAAACAGAGCATGTGGGGGTATCTCATCGAAGGACACGGCCTGTATGCCTGGGGCCGCAACATGGCCGAGGCACGCCGCCATCTGGAAGCGTTCGAATTCCTGCTGCATTGCGAACTCGAACTGCTGAAACTGCGCGGCCCGCGCTAAGTACCGTCCGCCCCCCCATTCGTGAGCCAGACCGCCATGAGCCGACTGCGTATCTTTGCCGACACCAACCCGACCACCCCGGAATTCGACAGCCGCGACGGCGAGTCGATCGCCGCCGAGCTGGTCAAGATCGGCGTGACCTTCGAGCGCTGGAAGGCCAGCCAGCCGGTGGAACCCGGTGCCACGCCCGAGCAGGTGATGGCTGCGTACCGCGCCGACATCGACCGCATCAGCGCAGAGCGCGGCTTCAAGACCGTGGACGTGGTGAGTATCGCCCCGGATAACCCCAAGCGCGACGAAATGCGCGCCAAGTTCCTGGACGAGCATTTCCACAAGGAAGACGAGGTGCGCTTCTTCGTCGCCGGCTCGGGCCTGTTCACGCTGCATGTGGACGACAAGGTCTACGAGATCGAATGCGTGAAGGACGACCTGATCGCGGTGCCCGACAGCACCTTGCACTGGTTCGACATGGGGCCGGAGCCGCACTTTGTGGCGATCCGCTTCTTCACCGAGCCGGACGGCTGGGTCGGCCACTTCACCGGCACCGAAATCGCCAAACAATTCCCCCGCTACGCCCCCGAGAAACCTCACAAGGCCAGCTGACGATGACACGACCGCAAGCGATCCTCACCGATATCGAAGGTACGACCAGCAGCATCTCGTTCGTCAAGGACGTGCTGTTCCCGTATGCACGCCGTGCCATGCCCGCCTACGTGCGCGAGCACGGCAACCACCCGCAGGTGCGTCACTGGCTCAACCAGGTGGCCGACGAGATTGGCGAAGACGTGCCGGACGAGGTGTTGATCGCCACGCTGCAGACCTGGATCGACGAGGACCGCAAGCACACCGCGCTGAAGGCCTTGCAGGGGCTGATCTGGGGCGACGGTTACAAGACCGCCGACTTCACCGCGCACATCTATGCCGATGCGGCGATCCAGCTGCAGGACTGGCACGCACAGGGCATCCCGCTGTACGTGTATTCGTCCGGCTCGGTGCCGGCGCAGAAGCTGTTCTTCGCGCATAGCGATGCGGGCGATCTGAGCGGCCTGATCACCGACTGGTTCGATACCGAAGTCGGCCCGAAGCGGGAGAGCGCCAGCTATCGCCGCATTGCCGAGCGCATCGGCGTGCCGGGCGCGGAGATCCTGTTCCTGTCGGACGTGATCGAAGAACTCGACGCCGCCCGGCGCGCCGGCCTGCGCACCGTGCTGCTGGACCGCCGCGAGGATTATCCGACCCCGCGCTCGGCCGAGGACGTGGGCAACCACCAGCGCGTGGAAAGTTTTTCGCAGCTGGTGTTTTGAGCCGGCAGGTTCGCTGAGACATCGGCTGTCGCGGTGCGGCAGCCGATGAGGGTGCAGGAGCGATGCGTCTCACGCGCCGGACTCGGCACCAGCGAGCCTTCGAGCCAGGCCTGATGCGAGTGGTCGACTCGTCTGCGACCACCGATCGCGGTCGCACGAGGACATCTCTTGCAGGCAGCAAGGCGGTGTCGAAGCCACTGCAGCGAGCTCGCCCGGCGCACACAGATTGCCAACGCATGCATGCGTCAGTGGAGCTGCCCGTTCGCCAGCTCCTGCATGCGCCAACGGGTTGGGCGACGGTGCGCAGCGTCTCGCAGGTCTGGACGTTGCCTTCTGGTCCGCGCATCGCCGCTGCCGGCTTGCGCAGTCGCCGCATCTGCCTGCGGGCAACCGCAGTCGCCTGACGGCAAGGTTCGTTCGATCGCTCCACGTACTCCCCTTCCCACCATCATCGAGGCATCGGCGTTGTCCCCATCGCTCCAATCACCCTTGGCGTCGCACGTGTTGGTACGCCGGATGCTGGTGCTGCTGGCCGTGGTCTTGCTGGTTGCCGGCTGTCATCCCGATGCGGGCGCGACCTTGCCGGCGCAGACCGCGGATGACGCGGCGCAGGTGGACCCGGTCGACCAGGCCGCATTGAAGAAGGCGCTGGTCGCGCTGCAAGCGCAGCGCCCCGGCGTCACCGACCTGTATGTCGTCGGCTTTGCCGGCGATGCCAGCGACGACGTATTTCGCAACGAAACGCTGTACCTCAGGCAATTGTTCGAACAACGCTTCGATGCGCGCGGCCGCGTGGTCACGCTGGTCAACAACCCGGACAACCTGGGCGAGCAGCCGTACGCACCGCTGGCGACTTACGACAATCTCTACGACACGCTCGCTGCGATCGGCAAACGCATGGATCGCAAGCAAGATGCGCTACTGCTGTTCGTCACCACCCACGGCACCGAGGACCACACGCTCTACGTCCAGGTGGATCAGAACGAAGAGGATTTCATCAGCCCGCAGGACTTGCGCAAGGCGCTGGACGATGCCGGCATCGACAACCGCATCATCGTGCTGTCGGCCTGCTATTCGGGTGGCTTCATTCCGGCGCTGCGCTCGCCGGACACGCTGATCCTGACCGCAGCACGCGCGGATCGGCCATCGTTCGGCTGTGGCAATACGTCCAATGCCACCTACTTCGGCCAGGCCTGGCTGATCGACGGCATGAACCACAGCGACGATCCGCTGGCCGCCTTTGCCATGGCCAAGACCGCGATCACCGCGCGCGAGAAACAGGACGGCGAGCTGCCGTCATTGCCGCAACAATCGCTGGGCCGGCGCATTGCGCCGGTACTGGCACGCTGGCGCGCCGGGCTGCACATCGGTCCGGCAGTTGCCTACCCGTACCCGCCGCTGGAGAACGCCCCCAACGCCGATGTGGACACCGACGCGCACGGCACAGCTGACGCCGAACCGGCAAGCGATACAGCCGAATCAGCGACGCCGGCACGGCCTGCGTCCCGACGGGAGGCCTCGCCCGACCAGACATCTGCAGCGCCGCCACAACGCTGAGCACTGAGACTAATTCTCATTTCGTCAGCGATGACGCCGCGTCGCTACACTCGCGCAGCCAGCCAGCATTGCGCCAGCCAGCACCGATCTTCGCCAGCGCGCCTTTGCCTGCCAGCCCGGATCTCAAGACGCCTCCTTCGTGGAGGCGTTTGCGTTTGTGGAACCCGACAAGGATTCCCTAGCAGCGCGCCGGTGCACGACGGGCCTCACCGCCACACACTGCAACACCGCCTTCCCGTAGGAGCGCACTTGTGCGCGAGGGCCCCTACCGCAAGACACTGCCGCACCACCTTCCCGTAGGAGCGCACCTGTGCGCGACGGGCCTTACCGCAAGACACTGCCGCGCCACCTTTCCGTAGGAGCGCACTAGTGCGCGAGAGGCCTTACCGCAACCCACTGCCACACCGCCTTGCACGCCCGCATCCGCTCAAGGGTCGGCACGCTGCAGGCGGTACACCGCGCGTGCGCTGTACTGCCCTGTCGGCAACGTAGCGCGCACCTCGATCGCATGTTCGCCAACGTCGAGCGTGGTGGGCAACGCGCTACGCCACAGATGCGTCGACACGGTGGCCTCGGGCGAGCGGTCGTAACCACGCAGCCCGGGCGCTGCATCGTCGCGCGCGTTCTCCGCAAGCAGGCCCGGGTCCGCGCGCTCGACACGCTTCATCGCCTGCCACGGCCCACCATCGATACGCGACTCCACCACGGTGGTGTCCTGCCCCATGAACACGTTTGCGTACACCCCCCAGGCCGGATACGCGCCCTGCCTCAGCACCTTGGGCGCAGACAGCGACAACTGCACATCGTCGGCCGCGCGTGCGACGTGATAGGCCAGCGTGTAGTCGCCGCTGGGCGCAACCTTCACCACCGCATACCCGTTGGGCGTGCCGTCGCTCATCGTCGCATCGGGAATGCCGTCGGCATCCTTGACCCCGGACCAGAACGCACCGCAGGCCGCACCGACATTGTATTCGTGCAGCGGGCGCGCGCCCTGCCAGCCTTCGTCCGCGCCATGATCCACCTGCCGCTGCGTATGGCTGTGCGCGCTGAGCACCAGCACATGCGGGAACTCGCTCAGCAGCGCGAACAGCCGGCTGCGGTCGGCGTGCCGGAAGGTCTCCTGCCCCGGGGCCGCATCGAACAACGGAATATGCATGCCCAGCACCAGCAGGCGATTGCGCGGCAGCTGCGCCAGATAGCTCTGCAGAAACACGAACTGGTCCTCGCGCAGACCACCCACATACGCCGGCTTGCCGCCCGGCATGTAGATCACATCGTCCACAAACACGAAACTGGCATTGGCTTCTTCCACCGCGTAAGTGTCCGGCCCGTACACCGCACGCCAGCTGTCGAGCGACTGCAGGTCGTCGCCGGCATCGATATTGAGATCGTGATTGCCGGGCACATGGAACCACGGCACGCCAAGCTGCGTGGTGACCTTGTTCAAGGCCGGATACAGGCTCAGATCGTCGCTGACGATGTCGCCCAGCGTGGTGCCGAGCCGGGCGGCAGTCTTGCCGACCAGCGGCGCCACGATATCGCGCTGGTAGTAGCCCACATCGGTCAGGCTGGCGGTCTGGCTGTCGGCGAATACCAGCATGTCGAACCCGGCGCCCGACGCCTCCGCACGCGGCGTCAGCGCAAAATCCCAGCCGTGCGTCTTGCGGCCAGTGGCGGCGATGCCGCGGTATTTGTGCTTGGCAGAGCCGCGCGGTGCGTAATGTCGCCAGAACCCCGGCAATCCGTCAGCGGTTGGCACAAACCGGCGATCGCCCGGCTTGATCACGAACACCGTCTGCCCGTCGCGCACCGGCAGGCGGTAGCGGCCCTGCGCATTGGTACGCACGATCTGCTCGCCGTTGGACACCGCCACATCGGCAAGGCCGGGCTCATCGGCAGCGCGGCCGGCACGCCCGTCGCGCTCTTCGTAGACGATGCCATCGACCACCGCATCGCGCGCATAGGCGCTGCCGCCGAACCCCACCAGGACTAGAAGAGCGAAGCGAAGCTGCATGCGTGTTCCCGCGCCAAGACCAGCGGAAATTGTACCTGCCAGGGCAACCGGCACGGCGCAGGCGTGCAAATCGCACCACACCACATCGCAGGAGCGCACCCGGGCGCGACGGGGCCTTATCGGTAACGCGTCGCGCCCAGGTGCGCTCCTACGCGGAGGCCGGCGAAACCCATACCTGCCGCGGCCACGGGAACGACGCGGCGGGCGTGCCGCACACCACGTCACACTGTAGGAGCGCACCCGGGCGCGACGGGGCCTTATCGGTAACGCGTCGCGCCCAGGTGCGCTCCTACGCGGAGGCCGGCGAAACCTATACCTGCCGTGGCCACGCGAACGAAGCGGCGGGCGTGCTGCACACCACGTCACACCGTAGGAGCGCACCCGGGCGCGACGGGGCCTTATCGGTAACGCATCGCGCCCAAGTGCGTTCCTGCCGACCCACTTACTTGTGCCGCGACTCCAGCAGGGCCACCGCATCGGTCAGGCCAAGGCCGCGTGCGCGCAGCAGCACGATCAGGTGATACAGCAGATCGGCCGATTCGCCGAGCAATTCCGCATCGCCTTGCACCACACCGGCCAGTGCGGTTTCCACGCCCTCTTCGCCCACCTTCTGCGCAATGCGGCGGATGCCTTGCTCGAACAGTTTGGTGGTGTAGCTGCCATGCGGGCGCTCGCGCTCGCGCGTGGCGATCAAAGCATCCAGGCTGCCCAGGAACTGACCAGGCGCGCTCGGAAAACAACTGGTGCGGCCCAGATGACAGGTTGGCCCGTGCGGACGCGCCAACACCAGCAGTGTATCGGCGTCGCAGTCGGCCTCGATGGAAACCACGCGCAGCACGTTGCCCGAGCTCTCGCCCTTGGTCCACAGACGCTGCTTGCTGCGGCTGAAGAAGGTGACATTGCCGCCCTGCTGCGTTACTGCCAAGGCCTCGGCGTTCATGTAGCCCAGCATCAGCACGCGCAGGTTGTCGGCGTCCTGCACGACGACCGGCAGCAAGCCGTCGCCCTTGCTCCAGTCCAGCGCCTGCAGCGCGTCGTCGGTTGCCACGGTGTCACTGCCCATCACGTACCTCGATCTGTTGCGCACGCAGGAATTGCTTGAGTTCCGGGATCGGAATCGCGCCGCTATGGAACACGCTGGCGGCCAGGGCGCCATCCACATCGGCCTGGTCGAACACATCGGCAAAATGCTGCATCTGCCCTGCACCGCCGGAGGCGATCAACGGCACGCGACACAGCGCACGCACCTGGCGCAATTGCGCGATATCGTAGCCGCGCCGCACGCCGTCGTTGTCCATGCAATTGAGCACGATCTCACCTGCGCCCAGACGCTGCGCTTCGGCCACCCAATCCAGCGTGCGCATCGGCAGCGCCTGGGTCTTGCTGGGGTCGCCGGTGTAGCGACGCACCCGCCATTGGCCGTCTTCTTCGCGAATGGAATCGATGCCGACCACCACGCACTGCACCCCGAAGGCATCGGCCAGTTCGGAGATCAGTTGCGGGCGGCCCAGTGCCGGGGAATTGATGGAAATCTTGTCGGCACCGGCATGCAGCACCGCACGCGCGGTTTCGACATCCCGAATGCCGCCGGCCACGCAGAACGGAATGTCGATCAGCCGCGCTACCCGCTCCACCCAGGTGTAATCGACCGAACGCCCTTCCGGGCTGGCGCCGATGTCGTAGAAGACCAGCTCATCGGCGCCCTGCGCGCGATAACGCAATGCGAGTTCGACGATGTCGCCCATGTCGATGTGGTCGCGGAACTTGACGCCCTTGACCACGCGCCCATCGCGCACGTCCAGGCACGGGATGATGCGACGGCTCAACATGCCAATGCGTCCTTGAGATCCAGGTGACCTTCGAGCAAGGCCTTGCCCAGCACGATGCCGGCGCAGCCCGATGCCTTGGCCGCGGCGACGTCGGCCAGATTGCGCGCACCGCCGGACACCTGCACCTGCAGCTGCGGCGTCAGTGCACGCAGATGCGCGTACAGCTCCATGTTCGGCCCGGACAACATGCCATCGCGTGCGATGTCGGTGCACAGCAGGTGTTGCAGGCCGGCCTGCGCATAGCGCACCGCCAATTGATCCAGAGTGGCCTCGGCCGCTTCGGTCCAGCCGTGCACCGGCAACTGCCACACACCCGCTGCATCCTGGCGCGTGTCCAGCGCAATGGTCAGGCGGTCCGCACCAAATTCCTGCAACCATGCAATGACCGTATCGCTCTCACGCACCGCCAGCGAGCCGATCACCACGCGTGCCGCGCCTGCGTCGAGGATGCGCGCCACGTCGTCGCGCGAACGCACGCCGCCACCGGTCTGCACCTGCACGCCGGTGGCGCGCGCGATCTCGCCCAGCGTGCCGGCCAAGGTATAGCCGCCAGCCTTGGCCGCATCCAGATCCACCAGATGCATCCACTGTGCCCCGGCATCGGCAAACGCCTGCGCACGCGGCACTACATCGTCGCCATACTGGGTTTCGCGCGCGTAATCGCCCTGCAACAAGCGCACCACGCGCCCGTTGCGGATATCCAGCGCCGGGTAGACGGTAAAACTCATGGGAAGCTCATCTCAAGAAAATTGCGCAGGATGCGGGCACCGGTGTCGGCCGAGCGCTCCGGGTGAAACTGCGCGCCGCAACGCAGGCCCTGCTGTACCACGGCAGTGAACAGGCCGCCGTGGTCGCAGGCGGCCACGGTGTCCGGCGTGACCGGCGCGGCGTAACCATGCACGAAATAGGCGCTGGCGCGTTCGGGCAGGCCGGCCAGCAGTGCCGATTCGCGCATCGGCACCAATTGGTTCCAACCCATATGCGGCACGCGGATGCCGAGCGCCGGCGTCATGTGGCGCACCACGCCCGGCAACACGCCCAGGCATTCCACATCGCCTTCTTCGGAACGCTCGAACAGCAGTTGCATGCCCAGGCAGATGCCGATCAACGGCACCTGCAACTGGCGCAGCGGCTCGATCAACCCCTGTGCGCGCAGCCGTTTCATCGCTTCGGGTGCAGCGCCGACGCCGGGCAGGATCACCCGATCGGCGCCCCGCAAACCGGCCGCATCGCGTACCAGCCGTGCTTCCACGCCCAGCCGCTCCAGTGCGTAGCGCACCGAGCCCAGATTGGCGCCGCCAGCGTCGATCAGCGCAAGATCGGTCATAGCGCGCCCTTGGTCGACGGCAGCGCCGTGCCTTCGCGACGGATCGCCTGGCGCAAGGCGCGTGCAAGCGCCTTGAAACACGCCTCGACCTTGTGGTGATCGTTCTCGCCACGCACGTTCAGGTGCAGGTTCAGTCCGGACGCATCGCAAATGGAACGGAAGAAATGCGGCACCAACTCGGTGGGCATATCGCCCACGCGTTCGCGCTTGAATTCGCCATCGAACACGAAGTAGGGCCGGCCACTGAAATCCAACGCAGCGCTGGCAATGGTTTCATCCATGGGCAGAGTGAACCCATGTTGCGCACCCTCGCCCGCCGCAAGCCACGGGCTTTCAGGCGGATCGAACCCGTAACGGCCAATCCCGCGCTTGTTGCCCAGGGCTTCGCGCAGTGCCTGACCCAGCGCCAGGCCGGTGTCTTCGATGGTGTGATGCTCATCGATATGCAGGTCGCCGTCAGCGCGGATATCCAGCGCAAAACCGCCGTGCTTGCCGATTTGCTCCAGCATGTGGTCGAAGAACGGCAGACCGGTGGCGGTATGCGGTTCGGCCACGCGATCCAGGTCCAGCTCGACGCGTATCCTGGTTTCTTTGGTATTGCGCTGCACCGTTGCGCGCCGTGGCGCATCGGCCAGCTCGTGGGCGATGCCGGGCCAGTCCCACTCGCCGCCGAACTCGTCGGTGCGCAGCTGAAAGCCGCGGATGTTGAGGTTCTGCGCAAACTGGATATCGGTCAGGCGGTCGCCCACCATCGCCGAACGTGACCAGTCGATGTTGCGGTCCTGCAGGTAAGGCACCATCAGGCCAACGCCGGGCTTGCGCGTCGGCGCATTGTCGGCCGGCCAGCTGCAGTCGATCAGCACCTCGCGGAACTCGATGCCCTGGCTGGCGAAGATCTGCAGCATCAGGTTGTTGGGGCCATCGAACGCGGCGCGCGGATAGCTCTCGCTCCCCAGACCGTCCTGATTGGTGACGATGACGAACTGATAGCCGGCATCGCGCAGCTTGAGCATTGCAGGGATCACGTTGTCGACAAAGCGCAGCTTCTCGTAGGCGTCGATCTGGTAATCGGCCGGCTCGGCGATCAGCGTGCCGTCGCGGTCCACAAAAAGAATCGGGGTCATGCGGCCTCCTGCTTGCGCTGCAGCGCGCCGAGCACGCGTTGGTTCTGTTCGACCGTACCCAACGTGATGCGTAGTGCATCGGACAGGCGCGGCACTGCGCGTTGATCGCGCACTACCACCCCGGCTTCCAGTAGCGCCTGGAAAGCGGCCTCGGCATCGTCGAAACGCACCAGCAAGAAGTTGCCTTGCGACGCGTACACCTGGCGAACGCCGGCCAGCTGCGTCAAAGCCATGCGCACACGTTCGCGCTCGCTACGTACCTCGGCAATGCGCCGGCGCGTGACTTCCAGTGCCGGTGCAGACAGCGCCTGCTCGGCCATCGCCGCGCATGGCGTCGGCACCGGATACGGAGCCTGGCAGCGCCGCAACAACGCGATCAGCTCTGCATTGGCGATCAGGCTGCCGATGCGTGCGGCCGCGAGCGCATGCGCCTTGGACAACGTCCGCAGCACGGCAAGATTGTCGTAGCGGCCCAACAGCGCAACCGCAGACGGCACGTCCGAAAATTCGCCATAGGCTTCATCCACAACCACCAGCGCCTTGCCCTGCAGTGCCTGCAATGCGACTTCGATGTCCTGCAACGAAATCGCCGACCCCGCCGGGTTGGACGGCGAACACAGGAACACCAGCTTCGCCTTCGAGGCCAGTGCCGCCTCGACGATGGCGCCGATGTCTGCGTGGAATCCATCGCGACCATCGACCAAGGGCACTTCGACCAGCGGCGCATTCTGCAAGCGCGCGCACACCGCATACATGCCGAACACCGGCGGCGTGACCACCACCGCATCGCGCTCAGGCACGCACAGGCCGCGCACCAGCAGGTCGATCGCCTCGTCGCTGCCGCGGCCGATCAGCAGCTGCTCGGGCGCGCAGCCATACAGCTCGGCCAACGCCACGCGTAGCCCTTTGGGTTGCGGATCGGGGTAGCGCCGCGTGCTGCCATGGGGATCGGCCGGATTGCCCCAGGCCGACTCGTTGGCATTGAGCCAGACATCGCCCTGCAGCGCGCTGGTGCGCGCCGACGAATAGCCGGCAAACGCACGCAGGTCTTCGCGTACCAGTTCAAGAATCGATGGCGTGCTCATGCTGCCACTCCCATGCGCAATGCCACCGCATTGGCGTGCGCATCCAGGCCTTCGGCACGCGCCAGGATCAGCGCGCATTCGCCGATGCCGGCGATACCGGCCTTGCTCGCCGCCTGTACGCTCACCATGTTCTGGAAGCTGGCCACGCTCACCCCGCTATATGCGCGCGCAGCGCCGCTGGTCGGCAGCACGTGGTTGGTGCCGCTGCAATAATCGCCCAGCGCTTCGGGCGTGTAGTCGCCGAGAAAGACCGAACCGGCCGCTTCCACCTGGCTCAACCAGGCGCGCGGTTCGCGCAGCGCCAGAATCAAGTGCTCGGGGGCATAACGGTTGCTGATCGCAAACGCCTCGTCCAGTGTCTGCACCTTGATCAGCCGCGACTGCGCCAGCGCCTGACGGGCGATATCGGCACGCGACAGCTGCGCCAGTTGCGCATCCAGTTCAACTTGCACGGCTGCAATCACCGCATCGCTGTCGGACAGCAGCAACACCTGCGAATCCGGGCCGTGCTCCGCCTGCGATAAAAGATCGGCAGCCACGAAAGCCGGCTGCGCGCCGGCATCGGCAATCACCAGCACCTCCGACGGACCGGCCGGCATATCGATCGCCGCCGCGCCGGATTGCGCCACCTGCTGCTTGGCTTCGGTGACATAGCTGTTGCCGGGCCCAAACAACTTGTCGCAGCTCGGCACCGATTCGGAGCCATAGGCCATCGCCGCAATTGCCTGCGCACCGCCGAGTTTGAACACGCGGCGCACGCCGGTCAGCTGCGCGGCCACCAGCACCGCTGGATCCACGCTGCCATCCTTGCGCGGCGGCGTACACAGCACCACTTCGCGGCAGCCGGCCAGACGCGCGGGAACCCCGAGCATCAACGCAGTCGACGGCAACGGTGCGCTACCGGCCGGCACATACAGCCCCACCCGGCCGATCGGCCGCACGATCTTTTCGCAGATCACGCCAGGCGCGGTTTCCACCGCGTAGCCGTCGCTCATGCCGGCGCGATGAAAGGTGTCGATGCGCGCGACGGCGTCCTGCATCGCCTGGCGCAGTTCCGGCGCCACGGCGGCTTCGGCGGCGGCGAATTCGGCCGCGCTCACTGCAAAGCTGTCCAGCGACACGCCATCGAAACGCGCGGTGATCTCGCGCAATGCCGTATCGCCACGGGCGCGCACATCGGCGATCAAGCTGGCGACCGCCTCGCGCGTCTGTGTGGCCACGGTCTGTACCGGGCGCGTCAATGCGTCGGTGCGCGACGCGCCATCGAGTTGGGACCAATCGAGAATGTTCATGCCAGCGAGCGCTCCACCGTCAATACCATCAAGCCTTGCGCACCTGCGCGTTCGAGCTCTTCCAGCCGCTGCCAGGTCACCGCGCCATGGCACATGGTCTGCAGGCGCAACGCGCCGTTGCCATCGTCGGGGAGTTGCACCAGTGGGTCGGCATCGGGCAGCAGGCGGCGCAGCGCATCCACGTTGTCGTGCTCGGCGCGGAACATCAGCAGCTTGCTGTCGCGCAGCTTGAGAACGCCGTCCATGCGCCGCAGCAGCATCGCCAGCAACGCCGCGCGTGCATCGGCCGGCTCGCGCACGGCGCCGGCCAGCACAGCCTCGCTTTCCATGACCAGCTCGACCGGCTTGAGCTGGTTGGCCGCCAGCGTGGCGCCACTGGACACCAGGTCGCAGATCAGATCGGCGGTACCCAGACGCGGGGCGATTTCCACCGAACCGGAGAGCTCGACCACCGTCGCGTCGATGCCCTGCCGCTCCAGCCAGTCGGCCAGGATCGCCGGATAGCTGGTGGCGATGCGCTTGCCGGCCAGTTGCGCCACGCCCTGCCAGTCCCATTCCTCCGGCACTGCCAGCATCAGCCGGCACTGGCCGAAACCGACCCCGCGCACGGCGTGGTACGCGGCCGGCAAGCCGGCGCGGCGACGCGCCGATGCCTGCTCGTCCAGCTCGTTCTGGCCCACGATCCCCAAGTCGCAGACGCCATCGGCGATCAGGCCAGGAATGTCGTCGTCGCGCACCAGCAGCAGGTCCACCGACAGCGATTCGCCGTAGCAGAACAATTTGTCGCGGCTCTGCCGCCAGCTCAGCCCGCAGGCGGCCAGCAGGCTGCGGGCCGGCTCGGCCAGGCGGCCGTTTTTCTGGATGGCAATACGCAACCGGTCACGTGCCGGCGCTGCCGTAGAAGCACTCATCTTGTTCTCTCAGTGGGAATCGACAGGGCGCGCGGCTTGCTCGCGCAGGGCCGCGGCATAGCCGCCGGCGCCGTGTTCCAGCGTGCGCGCAACGCGCCCGATGGTGGTGACGCTGACCTGGGTCAACTCATGGATTTCGCGGTACGGCACACCCTTGATCAGCAACGGCACCACCCGCCAACGGTCGGACATGGCCTCCAGCTCGGCAGGCGTGCACAGGTCGCGCAGGAAGGCCTCGACCGCACCCGGTTCTTTCAGGCACGCCAGGGCATCGGCCAGCATCTTGAGGGAGGCAGTGACATCGGTGGTTTCGCGGGGGGCGGGTCGTTGTTTCATTGCGTTAATGTAATAGCGTGTTAGTACATTAGCGCAAACGACATGAATTGTCACCGGCTGGACGCGGTGTTTGAGTGGTTACCTGGGCTGAGACGGCGGAACGCCCCTCATCCGGCGCTGCGCGCCACCTTCTCCCGTCAACGGGAGAAGGACGTGATTCCTGGAGTTCAGACTCTCACTGGCCTGTCCCGCTCAGCAGCTGACGGGCGCAGCTCGTCCAAGCCAGCCCCCCCCTTCTCCCGCCTTGCGGGAAGAGGTGCCCGTCAGGGCGGATGAGGGGTGGCAGCGCCGTTCACATCACCTTGGCCTGCTCCAGCTCCACCTGCAGCGTACTCGCCAACTCCTCGCGCGCCACATCGAACTGCTGCTCACGCACGAGATCCTTGACCGCCACCACGCCGCGCGCCAGTTCGTCGTCGCCGGCCAGCACCACAAAGCGGATGCCCGCGCGGGCGGCGTACTGGAACTGCTTGCCGACCTTCTTCGGCTCCATCTGCACTTCAGTGTTGATGCCGCCGATACGCAGGCGGCGCGCGATATCCAGCGCGTCGTCCAGGCGGGTTTCGTCCATCAGCGCCACCATGGCCTGCACGCTGCTCTCGGCGATGCCCTGGATCAGGCCGGCCTCGCGCAGCTGCCAGAACAACCGGGTCAGGCCGATCGAGATGCCCACGCCCGGCAGCCTGGACTTGGTGTAGTGGCTGGCCAGGCTTTCGTAGCGGCCGCCCGAGCAGATCGAGCCGATCTGCGGGTGATCGGTCAGCGTGGTTTCGTAGACGGTGCCGGTGTAGTAATCCAGCCCGCGCGCGATCGAGAAGTTCAGGCAGTACGCCGTCTCCGGCACGCCCAAGGCCTTGACCAGCTCCAGCACCTCGCGCAATTCGGCGATGCCCTCGCCCAGCGTCGCGCTCGCGCCTACCGAGGCTTCCAGCGCCTGCAGCTGCGCCAGCGCATCGGCATGCCCAGTCGAGCGCACCGCCACGAAGGCCAGGATCTTGTCGACCTGCTCGGCGGCGATGCCGAAGCCCTCGCCCACCAGCGTGTCGCGCACGTAATCGGCGCCGCGCTTGTCGATCTTGTCGACCTCGCGCAGCACCGCCAGCTGCAGCTCACCCTCGGCGACGCCCAGGCTTTCGAAAAAGCCGCGCAGCAGCTTGCGGTTGTTCAACTGCACCTTGAACTCGCCGATGCCCAGCTCGGCAAACACCGCGTGGATCACCGCCAGCACTTCGGCGTCGTAGCGGATGCTCAACGCATCCTTGCCGATCACATCGATATCGCACTGGTAAAACTCGCGGAAACGCCCGCGCTGGGCACGCTCGCCGCGGTACACGCGCTGCATCTGGTAGCGGCGGAACGGGAAGCTCAGGTCGTGCTCGTGCTCGGCCACATAGCGCGCCAGCGGCACGGTGAGGTCGAAACGCAACGCCAGCTCCGGCAGGCCGCCGCTCTCGGCACCCTCGTCGGCAGCGGCGGCGGCATTGGCCAGCGCGCCAGTGGACTGCACGAAATACACCTGGCGCTCGGTCTCGCCGCCGGACTTGGTCAGCAACACGTCGGACAGCTCGAACACCGGGGTTTCGACCGGCAGGAACCCGAACCGCTCGTAATTGCGGCGGATGACGTCCAGCATGCGCTGGAACGCGATCTGCTCGCGCGGCAGCAATTCCATGATGCCGGGCGGCGTACGGGGCTTGATCACGAGCGAAACTCCTGCAGGACGACTGGGCGAGCCGGCAATTCTACCGGCTGGGCGGCCATGCTGACCGCATGGCGTATCATCGATCTGCGTCCCAGGCAGTGCGTGACTCATGTACCGGCAGCTTTCAGACCCCAGCACGACCTGTCCGGCGCCCGGCACGGCAGCGGGCAGCGATGCGCGCGGCTCCGACTGTGCGCTATGCGCGGTCCGCGGCCGCGCGATCTGCGCGGCACTGTCGCCACAGGAAATGGACGCGCTCGATCAGGCCACCACCGCGTCCAGCTACGCACCCGGCAGTACGCTGGTGCGTGCCGGCGATCTGCGCCAGCATGTCTACACCGTCACCTCCGGCGCCTTGCGCATGGTGCGCACGCTGGCCGACGGCCGCCGCCAGATCACCGGTTTCGTACTGCCCGGCGACTATGTGGGGCTGACCGAAACCGCGCAGCACCGCCACGATATCGAAGCCATCGTCCAAACCCGCGTGTGTCGCACGCCGCTGGCACAGATGCGCCAGTTGCGCGATCGCTCCCCGCAGCTGGAACGCAAGCTGCTGCAACGCGCCAGCATGGAACTGGCTGCCGCGCAGGACACCGGCCTGCTGCTGGCGCGGCTGCAACCCAGCGAACGGCTGGCGCACTTTCTGTTGCGTCTGGCCGCCCGCTCCACCGAGCCTGGCGCCAGCGGCGACACCGTGGCGCTGCCGATGAGCCGCGGCGACATCGCCGACCATCTCGGCCTGACCATGGAAACGGTGAGCCGCACCTTCACCAAACTCAGGCAGCAGCAGCTGATCGCGCTACCGCAGCTGCAGTTGGTGCAGATCCTGGATTACGCCGCCCTGCGCCGCCTGGCAGGCGATACGGCCTGAGCGCTGTCTGGCCGATGGCGGTCGAACGGCTGGCTGGATTGCATGACCGCCCCGCTGCGCGGTGGCAACGCCGCAATGTCAGCAGTGGCGTTGAACACCCCCATGCGCCGCCCCGGTGGCGGCACCCAACGCGGCAGCCGCGCAGAGGCGCTCGAGTCACGCCAGTTGCGGTCTCAACTGCAGTCCCGAATCAACCCGCAGCGCCATGCATCAGCGGCCGCCCACCGCACTCGCCACCGAGGCACCGCAGCCGCTACTGAGTAGTTGCGACTGCCGCAGCCAGGCGCGGTCCGGGTAATAAGCGAAGACGAACGCACCTTCGCGCAAGGTATCGATCAGCTGCCTGGCCACGGCCGGCCGCACTGCGGGGCAACCCAGGCTGCGCCCGAGCCGGCCCTGGGTGCGGATGATGGCCTCGCTGACATAGGGCGCGCCGTGGATGACGATGGCGCGGTCGCGTGCGTGATCGTTGAAGCCCGGCTCCAGGCCTTTGAGCCGCAACGAGTAGCCGTTGTGACCGGTATACGACTCCTGCGCGGTGAACGCGCCCAGGCTGGACTGGAAGCTGCCGTCGGCGTTGGAGAACTTCGCGGCCAGGTTCTCGCCGGTGTTGCGCCCGTGCGCCACCCATTCCTGAAACAACAAACGCTGCTTGGCCAGATCGAACACCCAGAGCCGGCGTTCGGTCGACGGCCGGCTGTAGTCGATGACGCTGAGCACACGCTCGGCGCCCACCTGCTGACGCTGACGCGCGCATTGCAGCGCCTCGGCCGCCAGCGCCAGCACCTGGCGGTCCAGCGACGGCGCCTGGCGTGCCAAGGCATCGATCAACCCCGCACGCGGCGCGCCCAAGGGCGACACCGGGGACGCAACCATGGCGTCGGCCGCCATGGCCGCACCCGCCACTACGCAGCCGCACAAGGCGGCAGCAACGGCAATCACTCGATAAGACATGCAGCAACCCACATCGAACGCGGCGCCACGCCGGGGCCGCACCCCGATAGAGATAGCCCCATGCGCGGCACTTTCCAACCCCGGCTGGCTGAACGCGTTTGGCTCAGACCGCATCCGCAAGCAGACGCCGCCGGAATGCCGCGTAGTCCGGCGCCAGCGCTTCGGCATGTGCGGGACGCTGCAACAACGCTGCCAGCGCCGGCGGCACATCGACCGCCCGGCCGATCAACGGCTCCACCACGCCCTCGAACTTGGCCGGGTGCGCAGTGGCCGCCACGGCCCAGTCCCCGGTGACGCCCTCGGCACCTTCGGCACGCAGTTGCTCCAGCACATGCACTGCGGTGGCGGTATGCGGGCAATGCACCTCGCCGTAGCGCGCATACCGCTGCCGGATGGTGTGGCTGATGGCTGCATCGTCAACCGACAACGCCCGGAACGCCTCGCGCAATGCCGCATCGTCGCCTTGGTACAACCAGCGCAGCCGCTCGAAATTGCTCGGTGCGCCCACGTCCATGGCATTGGCCAGGGTCGCCACGCTGGGCTGCGGCGCGTAATCGTCGCCGGCGAAGTAATCGGGCAACACGTGGTTGGCATTGGACGCCAGCGCGATCTTGCCCAACGGCACCCCGAGCGCACGCGCCAGGATCGCCGCCAGCCCGTTGCCCAGATTGCCGGTAGGCACCACCAGATTCAGCACACTGCCTGTGGCGGCCTGGTGCTGCAGGCCCGCGTGCGCGTAATAGCTCATCTGCGGCAGCAGCCGGCCCAGGCTGATGCTGTTGGCCGAACTCAGCGGCAGCTGCGCCTGCAGCGGCGCATCGTTCAGGGCCTGCTTGACCATCGCCTGGCAATCGTCGAACGAACCGGCCACGCGCAGGGCCTGGATGTTGTCGCCAAAGCAGCCCAGCTGATGCGCCTGCCGTGGCGACACGCGGCCATCCGGATACAGCACCACCACGCGCAGGCCGGGCTGGCGATGAAAGGCGGCGGCCACCGCAGCGCCGGTATCGCCGGAGGTGGCCACCAGGATGGTGAGCGGGCGGTCTTCGGCCCGGCGCAGGCGGGTCAGGCAGGCCGCCAGGAAGCGCGCACCGAAATCCTTGAATGCGGCAGTGGGGCCATGAAACAGCTCCAGCGCGTAGTCGCCGGGCGTGGCCAGCGGCACCAGAGGCGCCGGGAAATCGAACGCTTCGGCGCAGATGGCCGGCAACTCGGGTGCCAACGCATCGCCTTCGAAAAACGGCTGCAGCAAGGTGGCGGCGGTCGCAGCCAGATCGGCACCGGCGGCCAGCATGCGCGCCGGCGGCAAGGCCTGCGGCACATACAGTCCGCCATCGGGGGCCAGGCCGGCGGCAATCGCCTGACTCAGGCTTGCGGCGGGTGCGCCGCCACGGGTGGAGATGAACATCAACGTGACTCCAGGCAAAGACAGGACCGGGTGTTACCCGGCAATGAAATGAGCGAAGGAATGGACATGGTTGGCACGGTCGCTGCGTTCCGCCGGATGGTCCCCTGCACCCACTGGCACGGCGCTATGCTGCGCGCACCTTTCCGTGGAGTCGGCAGATGATCAAGGTCAGCGTGATGTACCCCTACCGCGACGGTGCCCGTTTCGACCACACCTACTACCGCGACCAGCACATGCCGCTGGTAAGCGCGCGCATGGGCGCGGCCTGCCTGCGTTACACGGTGGACAGGGGACTCAGTGGCGGCGACCCCGGCAGCACGCCGGCCTTCATCGGCATGTGCCATATCTTTTGCGACTCGGTGGAAGCGTTCAACGGCAGCTTCGGCCCGCACGCAGCGGAGATCCTGGGCGACATCCCCAACTACACCGACCTGAGTCCGGTAATGCAGATCAGCGAGGTCGTCGTGGAATGAGGTACGTGCAGCGTGTTGCATGGCCCGCACGCCGCACGCTGCATCGTTCCGAACTGAGAGGTGCAGATGCCGGGTCATTCGATCAGCCGCGCGGCCGGGCTGGCGATCGGCGATACCCAGAACTGGCTATCGAACCCGGCAGCGGCAAAGGCAGCCTGTACCGCAGGCGCGGCGGCGTGCGCGGCGGCGCGCGTTTCGAACCAGGCAAACACGCTGGGGCCGGCACCGGAAATGCTTGCACCCATCGCGTCATGCGCCAACGCCGCCTGCTTGGCGGCTGCAAAGCCGGCGATCAACGGCGCACGGCGTGGCTCCACCAGCACATCGCGCAGGCCCGCGCGCACCAACCCGGCATCGCCGGCATGGCAGCCCGCCAGTACCAACGCAAGATTGGTGCTCTGCGCGACGAACTCGCGCAACTGGTAATCGCCGGCCAGGGCCTCGCGCGCGCGCCGGGTTTCCAGCACCGCGTCCGGGTGCACCAGCAAGCTGTGCCAGGCCGCCGGCACTGCGACCGGCACCAACCGCTCCAGCGTGCACACCACCAGACCGCCTAAAAACAGCGGCCCCAGATTGTCGCCATGCCGGCTCCCGCTGGCGACGGCTTCGCCATCGAGCGCATGCTGATACAGCTGCGCATTGCCCAGCGGCGTATCCAGCAGCGCGTTTGCCGCCACCAGCGCAGCCACACACGACGCTGCCGAGCCCCCCATGCCCGAGCTCAGCGCAATGCCTTTGTCGATCTCCACTTCAAAACCGTATGGCAGATCCAACGCAGCGCGCAGCGACATCAAGGCCGCACCGGCGGTGTTGCGCTCGGCATCCAGCGGCAACGCGACGGTTGTGCCGCGAATGGCGGCGATGCGTACCACTGGCGCATCGACACGACGCACGGTCACCGTGTCGCCCACGCCATCGACCGGATATCCCAACAGGTCAAAGCCCACCGCCACGTTGGCAACCGATGCCGGGGCGAAGGCGCGCGCCTGGTGCAGAGCGTGCGCGCCGCGCGCCGCGCCTTGCGCATGCGCGACTGCCGATTGACCGATCACCGCCTGGCTCACAACCGCGCCCCCTCGCCGGCCGCCACGCGCAGCAGGTCGGCGAACACGCCTGCTGCGGTCACTTCCGGCCCGGCGCCCGGGCCCTGCACCACCAACGGGTTCTCGCAGTAGCGACGCGTAGTGAACTGCACCACGTTATCGGTCAGGCGCAGGTTGGCGAAGGCATGATCGGCAGGCAGTTCCACCAGTCCCACGCTCGGTGCGCGATCAGGCGGCAGCTGCGCGACATAGCGCAGCACGTTGCCGCGCGCACGCGCGTCGGCCAGGCGCTGCGCGAACGTGGCATCCACTTCATGCAGGCGCGCCATGAAATCCTCCACGCTGGCCTGGCGTAATGCTTCGGGTACCAGGCTTTCGACCTGCACATCTTCCAGGCTGATCGCACGCCCTGCTTCGCGCGCCAGGATCACCAGCTTGCGCGCCACATCCACACCCGACAGATCGTCGCGCGGATCCGGCTCGGTATAGCCCATGCCACGCGCCTGCGTCACCAACTCGGCGAACGGCACGCTGCCGTCGTACTTGTTGAACAGCCACGCCAATGTGCCGGAGAAGATGCCTTCGATCGAGGTCACCGCATCGCCGGTATCGACCAGGTCGCGCAGCGTGGTGATCACCGGCAGGCCCGCGCCCACGGTGGCCTCGTAACGGAAGCGCGCGCCGCTGGCATCGGCCGCCGCACGGATCGCCTGATACCGCTGCAACGGGCCGGAGCCGGCCTGTTTGTTCGGCGTCACCACGTGGATGCCGGCAGCCAACCAGTCCGCATAGCGGTCGGCCACTTCCGCGCTGCCGCTGCAATCGATGATCACCGTGTGCGGCAGATGTGCGGACAACAGGTGCGTGGTGAAACGTTCCAGATCGGTCGCGGTGGCTGCGGCGGCGAAGGCATCGCGCCAGTTGCCGACCAGGCCGCGCTCGTCGAGCAACATGCGGCCGCGCGAAACCACTGCGCGCAGGCGAAGATCTATATTGGCCTTGCCCAGCAATTGCGGCTGCGCAATACGCAACTGGTCCAGCAACGCCGCGCCCACATTGCCTGGCCCGATCACGCCTACCGAGAAGGTCTGCGGCGACAACCAGAAGCCGGCATGCGCCGCACGCAAGGCCTTGGTCGCATGCGCCGCATCGATGGCCACCGAGATGTTGCGCTCCGACGAGCCCTGCGCGATCGCCAGGATATTGACCTGCGCGCGCCCCAGCGACTCGAACAACCGTGCCGCCACGCCCGGCTGGCCGGCCATGCCATCGCCCACTGCCGCCAGCACGCTGATGCCGGTGGTCAGCTGCACACGCTGCACCTGGCCAACCGTGAGTTCATGCGCGAAGGCCTGCAGCAAGGCGTTGCGCGCGCGCTCGGACTCATGCTGTTTGACCACGCAACAGATCGAATGCTCCGACGAGCCCTGCGAGATCATCACCACCGATACCTGCGCCGTGCGCAGCGCCGCGAACACGCGCTCGGCCGTACCCGGCACGCCGATCAGGCCTGTGCCTTCCAGATTCAGCACGGCCAGGTCGGGGCTGAGCGTCAGCCCCTTGATCGGCCCGCTCACCGCGCTGCTGGCAGTGATGCGCGTACCCGGATGTTCGGGCTGGAAGGTGTTGCGGATGATGATCGGCAGGCCGCGTTCGATCGCCGGCGACATGGTCTGCGGATGCACCACCTTGGCGCCGAAATACGCCAGCTCGCAGGCTTCGTCGTAGCTCAGCGTTTCCAGCTGCACCGCTTCGGGAACCACGCGCGGGTCGGCCGAGAGCACGCCATCCACGTCGGTCCAGATATGCAGCTCATCGGCATCGAACAAGGCCGCGAAGATCGCGCCGGAATAATCGCTGCCGTTGCGCCCCAACGTGGTGATGCGGTCGGCGCGGTCGCGCGCCACGAAGCCGGTGACCACCACGCGCGTCTGCGGATACGCCTGGCGCCAGGTTGCAAGGCGCTGCGCGCTGGTGTCCCAGTCCACATCCACGCCGAGTTCGCCGCGATTGACCACCAGCACATCGCGCGCATCCAGCACCGCGCAATCTTCGCCAAGCGCGCGGAAATGGTCGCCCAGCAACTGCGCCGAATACACCTCGCCCAGGCCTTGCACGCGGTCGAGCACCTCGCGCGGCAACTCGCCGATCACCGCCAATGCGCCGAGGATTTGCGACAGGTGCTCGAAGCGCTCGTCCAGCCACTCCACCGTCGGCCCCGAATGTTCGCCAAGCAAGGCCACCGCCGCACCGCGATGACGCGCGCGCGTCTCATGCCAGCGCTCGCGCCACTCCGGGCGGTTCTGTGCGGCCAGCTCGGCCAGTTCGATCAAGGCATCGGTCACGCCCTTCATCGCCGAGACCACGGTGACCTGCACCGACTCGTCGCGTGCCAGCAACAGCTGCGCCACGTGCCGGTAGCGCTCGGCATCGGCCACCGAGGTGCCGCCGAATTTATGCACGACGGTGCGTGCGGACGATGCGGCAACAGCAGCGGGTTCGAGCGAAACGACAGACGATGACATCGACAGACCTCGTTAGGGAGGCCCCGTCCGCATCAGATGAGGGAGGAAAGCCCCCGCATCCTGATCCGGGTGCGGGGCCGTTGTTTTCGGAAGTTACGCGAAGACGACGGGCCGCACCGGGCGAATGGTGACGGTGGTAATGGTGGTGGTAATGCCGGCCACGCCCGCACCCGGCCGCAGTAGCGGCTGGCAGAGAAGCGAAACAGTGGCGGAGGCGTTATCCATGCATGCAAAAGACATCACAGGGCCGAGGCCTGTCAAGCATTGCGTGAATGGGCAGGCGCACGCGCTCGGGGCGCGAAACAGAAAACCTTGCTGCTCAGGGATTTAAGCATCGCGCGCGCAAGCAATTGATTGCCATGGAAACTTTTGGAACCACTTTGGAGAGCCGCCCTGCGCAGGTTTCGAACCTCGATTGGTAGTGTCATGCGCTCAGATGACGCGATACAACTGACTAGACCGCTTGCGGGCGAGGTGTCGCTTCGCTGCCCGCATCAGTTCGCAGCAAGCAACAGGCCACTTCGCACCAAGCAACAGATCGTCGCTATTGCCGCGCCGGTGAGTACGTGCCACCAAGATCAGCAGCGGAGATCAGCCGAGTACCTGGGGATTGAGTTGCCAGACCGAAAAGTTGAGCGCCGCCGCGAAGCTCACCCACGCCAGATACGGCACCAATAACCACGCCGCCAGCGCCCGCCGCTTCGAGAACACGGCAATCGTTCCGGCCAGCACCAGCCACAGCGCCACGATATCCGCGAATGCCCAAGCCCCCAGATGCCACGCAAAGAACAGCCAGCTCCACAAACCATTGAGCGTCAGCTGCAGCACGAACAGGCCCAGCGCCGGACGCGTTCCCGCCCGGCTGCCGCGCCGCCACACCAACCAGACCGACACCGCCATCATTCCGTACAACACTGTCCACACCGGTCCGAACAACCAGCCCGGCGGCGCCCACGCCGGCCGCGCAAGTTCTGCATAGAAGCCGGCCGCCTGGATGGATGCCATCGCACCAAGCCCAGCGACCGCATAGCACAGCGCCAACCAGCCGAAGAGGCCGAACCATTGCGACTTTCTTGAAATACCTTGCGTCATAACTGCCGTGAAGTCTTGTCGGTGCTCAGTAGCGTGGCAGAGCATCTGTGCAAGCCGCGACTACGCGGATGAACGGACCGAGTTCAGTCAATCCGCTAAGGGTGTGAGGAAACCGGCAGGTAGACCCATCAATCGAACTTGACGAATTCTTCAGCAAACCCTTGGTGTATCACTACGGAAAGCTTACGAGGCTTTTAGTAAAAAGCGCGACGCCCCCGTCCTGAGTAGTGGGCGGGTTTAGAGTCCTGTGCTGATGTTATCCATCTCGCCAGCCAACTGCGCGGCGTACTGGGCGGGCGTCAGTCCGCCAAGTGCTCGTTTAGGCCTTTCTTCGTTGTAGTCACGCCGCCAGCTTTCGATACTGGTCCTGGCATGGAGCAACGTCGGGAACCAATTCTCGTTCAGACATTCATCGCGCAGCCGCCCGTTGAAGGACTCAACGTAAGCGTTTTGGTTCGGCTTGCCCGGCTCGATCAGGCGCAGGGCAATTCCCTTCTCGTGAGCCCACGCCACCATCGCTTTGCCGCAAAACTCCTTGCCGTTGTCTGTCCTGATCACTTGCGGCAAACCGCGCTGAACGGCCAATCTGTCCAGCACCCTGGCAACGCCCTGCCCGGAAATAGCCCGTTCCACCTCGATGGCCACGGCCTCGTGGGTGGCGTCGTCAACGATGGTCAGGCACTTGATTACTCGGCCTTCCGCGGTGCGGTCGAACACAAAATCCATCGACCACACCTGATTGGCGGCGGACGGGCGCAGCAAGGGCTGACGCTCACCGACAGGCACCTTCTTGCGCTTCCTGCGACGCACCTGCAGACCCGCTTCCTGATACAGGCGTTCCACGCGCTTGTAGTTCACAACAAGCCCCCTCTATCGCAATTTCAGATGGATCATGCCCACGCCGTAACGACGATGCCGGTGTGCCAGTACAGCGATCTGCTCGCGCAGTTCAACATTGTGGTCAGGCCTGGGCTTGTAACGCAGTGCGCTGGCGCTCATGCGTGCAACCACCAACGCGCGCCGCTCGCTCAGCCCTTTCTCGACCATGCTCCGCACCAGCAACCTGCGCGCCGGTGCGGTCACCACTTTTTTCGCAACGCATCCTTGATGACGTCGTTCTCGAACACCTGCTCGGCCAGCAACTTCTTCAGGCGTGTGTTCTCGGCCTCCAGATCCTTGAGCCGCTTGGCGTACGGGCACGCTCATGCCACCGAACTTGCTGCGCCATAGGTAGTACGAGGCCTCACTGAAGCCATGCTGGCGGCATAGGTCCTTGATCGGCATGCCCGCCTCGGCCTCGCGCAGGAAGCCGATGATCTGTTCTTCGGAAAAGCGCTTCTTCACGTCCAATCTCCTTGTCATTGAGGATTGGACTCCAAACCGTCGCGCTACTCAATCTCGGGGGGACGTCGACCCCTTTACTTCTCACCCGCGCCTTACTGTCAATTAATATTTGGACGTCATACCAATTCTACCAGCAACATAATCTGTTAATAAATCAATGTCCTTATAGGCCCCTAAAGACAACATAGCATCGTTCTTGGAAATGCAATCCCTCATCGAGATATCTGACGAACTAGCAAAATTCTCTGCCGCAAAGAAAAATGACGGTGCAATTATCCAATTAGTATTTGGCATCACCTCTCGGAGATGACCTCTCATCACCCAATCCACTACACCCTCATATCCCGCAACAAGATCCATGAGACTTTTAACAACAATAAAATCCTCTTTTACAAATCTAAAGGCCACATATGGGGGATATGTTGACATATCCTTTTTCTCGAAATAATCTCCATTCCAGACCCTGGCCTCACGCGACTGATAACGCCTCCACTCAAGAGGGCTCATCCAATCGATTACATTGAGCAATCGCCCCTCTCTGGCCTCAATAATCTTCATAATTATTTTCCAAATCCTTTCAAATTTCTTAAAATTTGCAAACCACCCGGATTTATCCCTTTAATATGCCGCTCCCAGTCACCCTTAGGTATAGGAACATTAGAGAGCCTTGGATCATACACGTAACGCCCATCCGTATAACCTGATGATAGAACTGATCAGGCTCCAATACGCCGTTTTCGTAGACATTCCGCTAACGGGGGTCAGATTCACTTCCTCCGCAAATTGCAGTCTACGGCGTCAGCTCTTGCAAGGTTCCCTGCATATTAGCACCGATGTCTGTTTGCGAGTCTTGTGCGACGGCCAGATTTGCACGCATTGAACTCGCCGGTGTCCCGCAGCAGATTGTGCAGCCCGGGAACAACGCTTGCCATGCTTTCTGGACGATGGCGAGCGATTGCGCTATCTGCACCTGATGCACGAGGCCTTGTGTCGACTCCCCGTAATTCAATGCCATCTAAAATTAGAGGTCAGCGGTTGATGACCTCCTCCCTATAACTTGGACCAGCCAGACCTTGAAAATTCGGCGACACTCAGACCCAAGGAGGCCCGTCGCTATGAAGAACTCGAAGTTCACCGAAGAGCAAATCGCATTCGCCCTGAAGCAGGCCGAGACCGGCACGACAGTCTGCCGCAAGATGAGCATCAGCCAGGCCACGTTCTATGCGTGGCGCAAGAAGTTCGGTGGGCTCGGCGTTGCCGAGGAGAAGAACTCAGCCTGACGAAGTCGATTCAGGACCGCTATCACATAAATTTTGTACAGGCCTGTCCGGGCGGAGCTCTTAATTACCTCCCTCCCCTTTTACCCCCTAACCACTTTAATCGACTGGATTAAGGCGCTTCCGAATACCTAGGATCTTCTCGCATAAGCCTTAAAACTTCTGCCCAGTTCCAGAGTATCCCTGCAACACTAGTCGGCCGGACGGATTTCCCGCGTGACGAATTGAGAAAATCATCCATTGCTCGACTGCAATTTTCATAGAATAAATTAAAACAATTAATGTCAACGTCATCTAATATAACAAAACTCTGCCCCTCATCATCTAAAGATTTATAAATTTTTTTAATGCAACCCATACTCTCGCAAGAAAAAAGCTCTCTCGTTGACTCTATTATACAATCAAACATTCCGAAAGGAAGCGTCCAGCCCACCTTATTGCTAATTGAAATGTACATCCCCATACACCACCTCATTATAGTAATAATACCTTTTTGGATTTCGTCAAGGTCATTTATCCAGCCATTAACAACAACCCGGTTTTCCGGCGTGAGATTTCTATAATCCAATGGCACTATATCAGCTTTATCCAAATGCCGAATAAGATGACCCTTATTCTGCTCGGAATTAATTAAGAAGAATTTATTTACTTGTTCCGCCTTGGAATAATCGGACCACATAAAGTCAACTTTTTTTCCACCACAAGCACCACTTGCAAAAACAAAGTCAGGGTTTGTCTGGCCTGAAACCTCAGGGTCAGATTGACTTATTGATAACGCCAGACCCTACTTGTCGACTCCCCGTAAAATTGATCCATCCATAGTTAGAGGTCTCCGGACACACTAGCCACCGAGGAGACCAATGATGCGCAAGAGCAAGTTCACCCAAAGCCAGATTGTCGCCACGCTGAAGCAGGTTGAGGGCGGCCGCCAGGTCAAGGATGTGTGCCGTTAGCTGGGTATTTCTGACGCGACCTACTACGTCTGGAGGTCCAAGTACGGCGGCATGGAAGCCTCCGACGTGCAGCGGCTGCGTGATGTTGAAGCCGAGCACGCCAAACTCAAGCGGATGTATGCCGAGTTGGCGATGGAGAACCATGCGTTGAAGGATCTGATCGCAAAAAAGCTGTAGACCCGGCGCATAAGCGCCCGCTCCTTGCCTGGCTCGTCGAGCAGCATGGCTGGAGCGAGCGCCGGGCCTGTGCGGTCGTTGGCGTGGCGCGCTCGACAGCGCGCTATCGGCGTCGTCCCGATCGCGACGAGGAGGTCATTGCGCTGTTGTCCGAATTGGCCGAGCGCTTTCCCGAGCGTGGTTTTGGAAAGCTGTTTCAGATCATCCGCCGTCGCGGACATGTGTGGAATCACAAGAGGGTTTGGCGCGTGTATTGCCTGATGAAGCTCAATAAGCGTCGTCGCAGCAGGCGTCGGCTCCCTACGCGCTATCCACAACCGTTGGCATGCGGAGCACGCCCCAATGCCGGATGGTCGATCGACTTCATGTCCGATGCGCTGTGGGATGGTCGACGCTTCCGCACGTTCAATGTCATCGACGATTTCAGTCGGGAAGCCTTGGCAATCGAAGTGGACTTGAATCTTCCAGCCGCCCGCGTCATCCGCACGTTGGAACGCATCGCAACCTGGCGCGGCTATCTCGCTAAGCTTTGCCTGGACAACGGACCGGAATTTGTCGCGTTGGCCTTGGCCGAGTGGGCCGAGCGCAAAGGCATCGCATTGGATTTCATCGAGCCGGGGCGGCCGATGCAAAACGGTTTCATCGAACGCTTCAACGGCAGCTACCGGCGCGGCGTGCTGGACATGCACATCTTCCGCACGCTGAGCGAGGTCCGCGAACAGACCGAACACTGGCTGGCCGACTACAACCAACAGATCCCGCACGACAGCCTGGGCGGGCTAACGCCCGCCGAGTTCAGTGATCAACATCAACCGCAGACCTCTAGTTTTAGCTGGCATTGAATTACGGGGAGTCTACAGTAGAAGCCATCGTCCAGGCGGGTCTGGGTCCACTCCGGGTCCACGCCCAGCTTGTCCAGCAGGAAGTCGCTGCTGATGAAGTTGTCGTAGTTGACGAAGCGCGGGTCGGTCTCGATCAGGTAGCGACGGCCCGGGCCATTGCTGCGCCAGGCGTTGATGCCACCAAGGCCGGTTGCTGCGCGACCCATTGCCGTGCGGTCAGTCGCCGTGCCATTGGACAGGCGATACAAGCCGCCAATGGGCAGATCGATCTGCGTCAGCGAGGTCTGGCCACCGCCAGCAATATTAGCGACCGGAATGGTGGCGGGGTCGACACGCGTGCGGGTTTCGTTCGCACCTGCCGTGACACCGGTACCAGCTGCGGTGGGTTGCACGTTTGTCTGATCGACGGTGCTGCGTACCAGGCCGCTGTCGTTGGACATCACCGGTGCGACCGACATCTTGACGATGCCGCCCGACGTGGCGAGCGTGGCGTCCTGCGTGTTGGCGCCGACCTGAGCGCCTGCACTACCGGCAGTACCGGTTGCAACACGGATGCTGTCTGCGCGGCAATTGCAGCGACCTGGAAACTGCAGGGTCAGATTGACCTATTAATTACACCTGACCCCGTTCTTCAGTTGTCTGCCCGCAAGGCGGCGCTGCCGTCGGCTTGCACGCGGGTGCCGGTCAGCGTCATACAGACGCCAAACATCCGCGACGAACTTGTAGCGGGACAGTCGAGACAATTAATCACTCAAATCATGAATTTATTCATCAAGTCCCAAATGAAAAATCCACATCCCAAAGAGATCTAAAATTCGAAATATCATCCAATCTACCCTTGTCAAAAAAAACCTTCATCAAGTCTTTGGCCAAATCCAAATCAGACAACCAACCTCTCGGATCCCACTTCTGATCCAGATAGCTTACAAAATCAACTCCACTACAACCTTCACCTTTCCCCCACCACTTCAAAATTTCACGCTTCGGGTCCTTCGAATCAATCCTTAGCAAAATTCTATACATTCCTTTAACCCCCTCCATAACAACAGCTTTAATTTTCTCACTTGAATCATCAACTCCATGATAATCATGCATGATAAGAGATGCTCGCCCGCCATCTACAAAGACAGATTCAATTCCCGCAACAATTCTTTCCCATGCGGGATCTTCGGTGCAAACAGCACGCATACCGGGAACGCCGAAGGAAAGTATAAATTCGTACTTATTATCCACCAGTAGCCCTCTTCAGCTCGACCAGACCGTCACCAATTTTCCGCCTACTCCAAATCCAAGTTTTCCCAGTAGTAGCATCATAGACAGTCAACGAACTTAGCCCGGACCTCTCGGCGGCAGCCGCCAAGTTGGTTGATTGACTACAATAAGAACAAATTTCCTGCCCCCTCACTACCATTGACATTTCCTGCCCTTGCGTCAAGCCCGAATCGTAAGCTCGTTGGATAGTAGCAATTTCCGCATGGGCATTGCTCATATTTGAATTAGGAGCGCCCGGAGGAATTAAATCGGCAATCAACGTAGACTTCGAACTATCTGCAATTGCTGCGGGACGTGCCATCTGATTCGTATCTATAATTTTCTTACCTGCCACACTCGCCTCAGCGGTGACTTTGACAGTCTCCCGGCCTGGCTCAAGTATCCGTCCAATCAAGGGATCATGAGTCTCTCTTCTCATCAAATCCTTTAAAATGTTGGCAGCTGCTGCAGCATCTGCTTTTCCATCAGCCTTAAGCGGAATAAGCCTTCTATAAGCTAGTACAAGATCATCTACCGTAAACCCAGGGCTAGCCAATAAATCATCAAATTTCTGCGCCGCAACTGAGCCAAGCGCCCCTCCCCCATAAATCGCAAGAGAGTGTCCACCGGTCCACTCGGTTGCGATCGCGTCGAGCGCACCGACTACTAGTCGGCCACAGGCAACAAGATTTAATGCGCACGCCCCGCCACCTACCGCGGCGACGCCGATCGCGGCTCCCGTTGCTGGAACAGCGACGGTTAGGCGGCTGTCTCTGCCAATACCCTTCCCGGCATAAGTCAACAGCTCCGGCTGGTACAGCAACTGCAGCTCGTCCTTTTTCAGGCCTGCGGCACCAAGCGCATCGAAGACTTCCTTGAAATTCTCCGGCGTGCCTGCCAGTTTTTTGCCGTAGAGGTGGAAATTGTCTCGATCGCTCGTATCGAAGGCTTTTACACCGTCGTATTCGTTGTTGTTCGTCTTGAGGTATTCGACGGCCGCCGCATTCATCGGCACATCCTTCAGTGCCGACTGAATCGTCGCATCTACGTACGACGCTGCCTCGATGAGCAGGATCTGCTTGGCACTCTCTTCAGAGATGCCCTGCTGATAGGCGAATCCCGCGGCATTGTCCTTGATCCACTTCACTTCGTCCGGATGCAGCTGCCGGTTGAACTGATCGCCGGCCAACGCAGTGTTGGCTCCTGCAACACCGCCCAGCGCTCCACCGATGGCCGCGCTTCCGAGTTCCATGAGGGCTCGGTAGGTTTCGCTATCACTCGCGATACCCTGATCCCTGAGGTACCCGGCCATCGCCAGCTTCGCCTTCTCGGCACCAGCGGCAGCGAGCGCGCCTCCCGCCACATCGCCGCCGCCCAGCGCGGCCACTGCGGCGCCGGTGAGACCATGAAGCAGTGTCTTGTTCAGGCCCCCGTCGGCCCAGCTGTCCATCTTCGCCTGGGCGTCAGCCATTCCTTGCGGATTGTTCGTGCTGTAGGCAGTCGCGTACTCGCTGAGCGCACGTCGTTGCATGGTGCTGGCGATATCACCCGCTGCCCGGAACCCGATCGCTCCAGCCAGCCCCATCAGCTCTTTTTGATCTTCGATCTTCTTCTGATCAAAGATCTCCTTCAGGCCAGACTGCTGCAACTCGGTCGCACTACGATCCAATCCTGCAAGCGCAGATTCATCTCCATTGCGGATCTGGATCGATCCGGCGGCGATGTCGCTCTTGGTCGTGCTGCTCGAACTGTCGCTGGCGTTGCCCAACATACTCAGTCCGGCACCAATGGCTACGCTGGCCATGCTGCTGCCCGTACCACCGGCCACGGAGACGCCGCTGGTCTTGTACTCGGCCTTGTTCTGCAAGTCCTCGACCGTCAGGCTGCCGGTGGACAGCCGATTGAGGCTGGCATCGGCCGCACTTGCAATGGCACCGCCGACCAAGGCCGTGTTGCCGCCCACCGTTATGTCGAAGCCGCCATTGCCGGCCTGGATGCCACTTTGCTCGGTCACGCTGGTGTAGCTGCTGTTTACCTTCTGCTGGCTGTAGCTGCCGCCGCTACCAGAGCCGGTCGCCAGGGTCAGGCTGGCCTGCTGTTGCTTGCTCTTGTACTCGTTGGTGTCCTGCTCGCTTTTGATCAGCAGGTCACCGCCAACATTGGCCAGCACTTTGTTGCCAATGGCCTGTGCGCCTTGGATCGTGGTGTCGTTGCCACTCACCAAGGTCAACGTGTCGTTGGCCGTGACCACGCTTTCCGCGCGCAGATCGCTATTACCCTTGGCACTGCCCTTGCCCGCGGTGACCGAAAGGTAATAGCCCGTGACCGCGCCGACACTGATGCCGATCTCGCCACCGGCGTTCTTGTTCTCCGATTTGGTGGTATTGGTTTCCTTGTTGCTCAGCAGGTTGAGATTGTTTGCAGCGGCCAGGGCCACATTTTCGCCGGCGATCTTGCTGCCGATGACGTTGAGGTCGCCACCGGTCGCGGCGATGGTGATATCGCCGTTGCTGAGGATGCGGCTACCGCCGGTGGTTTCCTCATGCGTGGTCGTCTTGCTCGACGAACTGCTGGCGCCGATGCCAAGGCGCAAGCTCACGCCCGCCGCATTGGCCGCACCTTGCGCGCCATCCGCTGCAGCAGTACCTGCCTTGGTCGTGTTTCCTGCAACCGCTTGGCCGTCGTAGCCCTTCAGGCCATTGTTGACCAACCCCACGGTATCGCTGACCGCATAGCCCGCCTTGGCGGCGTAAAGCGCCTTCAAGCGGTCGTCTTCGACCTCCGAGCCACGCTTGACAGCGCCGTAGATCGCCTGCGCGGCATCTACAGCCCCACCGGTCAACCCCAAGGTGATGCCTGCACTCTGCTGCTTGGACTTTTGCACCGTATCCACGGTGTTTTCCGCCGAGGCGATAGTGACGTCCTTGCCCACGATGGTGGTGCTGGTGGCACTCAGCACATCGCTACCGGTAATGGCCACCTTGTTGCCGGCAGTCATCGTCACCGCGCCGTCAGTGCTGCCGACCAGGCTGCCGGTGTTGGTGACCTCGGTAACGTCCAGACCATCGGTTTTCTTGGTGACACCCAGTGCGACGCTGAATCCGCCGCCGCCGTATAGACCGGACTTCTTGACGGTCTTTTCGTGTTCCTCGCTGTGCGTGTTCTGCACCGTGTCCAACGTGAGGTTGTTGCCAGCGGCCAACACCACATCGCCGGTGCTGGCGACCTGTGCACCCTGCGACAGCAAGTCATTACCCGCCGCGATCTGCACCGTGTCGCCACTGAGCGTGGTGGTGACCGCCACGTTGTCGTGCCACTCGTCATGCGTCGTCGTCGTCTTGCTGGAGAACGTGCCCTTCTTCTTCTTGGTCATGTCCTGCACGGCATCGTGCTGCTCGCTGGCGGCGAGCAGGTTGACGTCGTTACCGGCGGCCAGGGTGATGCCGCCTTCCTTGGCGGTGGCCGTGGCGGCGGTCAGGGTGATGTCGTTGCCCGCCTGCATCGCCAGGTTGCCACCGGCACTGAACTCGGTGCCGTGGACGGTTTCGTCGCGGGTAGCGGTGGTCTGCTTGAAGCGCTTGCGCGTTTCCAGGACATCGCTGGTGTCTACCGTGGTCAGCGTGCTGGCGTTGATGTCGTTGCCCGCGCTGATGCCCAAGCCCTTGCCAGCGTCCAGCTTGGCCGCGACCAGGTTGACGTCGTTGCCGGCGCTGAGGATCAGGTTGCCGCCGGCAGTGAGCGCCTGTTGGTCGATGGTCTGCGTGGTCGTGGTGGTGCTGACACGGGTCTTGCCGTTGCGGCTCTTGTAGCTATTGGTTTCGGTCTCGTTGAGGACGGATTCGACGTTGAGGTTGTTGCCTGCTGCTGCGATGAGATCGCCGCCTGCTTTGACTTCAGCTTGACGGATGGTCAGGTCGTTGCCTGCAGTCAATTGCAGGCTGTCGCCGGTGCTGATGTTGGTGCGCGTGGCGACCTTGCCGTCGAGACCAGTGGTCGGGGTCAACGAGAGGTTATTGCCCGCCTGCAGTGCGGCGCCACCGCCAGCGTTGATTGTCACGCCATGCAGTTGCAGGTCGTTGCCTGCAAACATCACCAGATCCTTGCCAGTGGTCACCGACACCGCATCGCCACCGCGCAGCAGGCCGTTGTCGTTGCGCAACGCGCTTGGGGTAAGGCTGAGGTTGTTGCCTGCGATCAACGCCGCACTGCCATCGGCCTGCACGCGGGTGCCGGTCAGCGTCATGTCGTTGCCGGCGAATAGTTGCAGGGTGTTACTGGCACTGATGCCGGACAGGATGCCGACGCCATTGATGGCCTTGGCCGCTTCGCTGACCAGATTGTTGCCGGCCGCCAGCCCGACGTCACGACCCTCGATCTGGCCCTGGTTGAGCAGGTCGTTGCGCGCTTCCAATGCCACGGTGCCGGTGCCGCTGATACGGCCCTGGTTGAGCAGGTTGCCGGCGGTGACGCTGACATCGGCACCGGCGATGACGCCCTGGTTGCTCATGGCGTTGGTGGCGTTGAGCTCGACGTTGCCGCCGGCGATCAAGGCGCCGTTGCCACGCAGTTGCAGCGAGTTGGAGGCCAGGTAGACCACCGGCACCAGCACCTTCTGGCCCTGGTAGTCCTGTTCGACCATCCACACGATGTCTTGCGTGAGCGCGGCGGCCTGCGCGGCGGTGAGGCCCACGCCCATGCTCAATTGCAGTTGGCCTGCAGCAGCCACGCCGGACTCGAGCAAGGCGCGGTACTGCGCCACGCCATCGGCGTAGTTGCCCAGGTAGCGACGACCGGTGAGCTGGGTGATCTGGTCCAGCACCAGGCGCTGTTCGTAGAAGCCATCGCCCAGCCGGGTCTGGGTCCACTCCGGGTCCACGCCCAGCTTGTCCAGCAGGAAGTCGCTGCTGATGAAGTTGTCGTAGTTGACGAAGCGCGGATCGGTCTCGATCAGGTAACGACGGCCCGGGCCATTGCTGCGCCAGGCGTTGATGCCACCAAGGCCGGTTGCTGCGCGACCCATTGCCGTGCGGTCAGTCGCCGTGCCATTGGACAGGCGATACAAGCCGCCGATAGGCAGGTCGATCTGCGTCAGCGAGGTCTGGCCACCGCCGACAATATTGGTCACCGGGATGGTGGCCAGATCGACGCGGCTACGGCTTTCGTCAGCGCCCGCAACGACGCCGGTCTCGGTGGCCGCGACCTGCACGTGTGCCTGATCAACAGTACTACGCACCAAGCCACTGTCATTGGACATGACCGGTGCGATCGACATCTTGACGATACCGCCGGATGCCGCAAGCGACGCATCCTGCGTACCCGCATCAACCTGCGCACCCGCGTTGCCGGCGGTGCTGCCCACCACGCTGATGCTGGCCGCCCCCCCATTAGCCCGACTGATGACGGCTTGACCACCGACATTTGCCGCGGTTTGCCGCGTGCGACCGCTCAATCCACCTTGTGTGCCGACGCCATTGAGCGAGGCGCCGCTGACGATGCGGCCATCGCTGCCGACGGCGCCGTTGCTGATGTTGGCACCATTGATGCTGACGCCTTGACCGCCGGTCATGCTGGCCCCAAGAGCGGTATAACTCGTATCTATAGTGCCTGACCCAATCTGGGTCGTTTCTACATGATATGTGCAGCCTCTATTCTCGATTCCTTGACCGCAATCGGTATTCTCGTCCAGAACGTACGCATCTTGATAATCGGCATAATTGGTGACCTGTTTTAGTGCGAGAGCCTCATTAAACACCTGCTCGCCATTATTAAACATTTGATCAGAAAGCCCCCCCATCCCTCTGGTGTTGAGAAACAGATTCGATCCGGCCGCGATAAGTGACGCAGTGTTCCTGACACTGCCAGAGAGCGCAACATTTCTACCTGCGATAATTCGACTCTCGGCGCTAGCGCTTATCAGGCGCTCGCGCTCTCTTACGTCATAAGTGCGATATGACCCTAGAAAGAACCAGGACCCAATATTCTCTCCATTCGGATTTTCGGGAATTGGCCCACCAGCTTCCAGCTGTTGATTCGGCAACTCTGCATTGGCCGCCGCACGCTCCGATTCCGACAATGCTCCAGTGACCGCATTTATAACGCGCCGCCGATTATTCAGCTGGTTGGCCGCAATCAAGATGCTCCCATCCGCCTCGATGCTGCCCGACAGGTTGTTCACCACACCCGTACGCGACACCAAGGTACCGCCTCCATCCTGCGCGCCGCCGATGGCGATATTGCCCAGGCTGAAGATACGTGCGTCGCGATTGAGCAGCTGATCGCGCACGATCAGGTTCATGTTGCCGGTGGAACCGAGCAACGCCGAGCCATAGGCAGCATTGCCCGTCGCACCGCCAAAGTCCGCGCCGTTGACCAGGGTGCCGGTATTCACCGAGACGTTACCGCCGACGATGCTGCCGGTGTTGTAGATGCTGTTGGCGACAAGCGACAACGCGCCGTTACCGGAAATGCTACCGGCGTTGTCGATGGCATTGCCGCCGTTGAGGCGGGTGTCGTTGGACAGGATGTTGGCACCGGCGCGGTTGGCGATGCTGCTGGCAGTGATGTCCAGGCGACGCGCGGCCTTGAGGGTGGCTTCGTTGACCAGGTTGCCGCCCACGCGCAAGTTGAAATCGCCATTGCTGACAAGGTCTGCGCCGGCGCGATGCGTGTAGTCGCTGCGCAAGGTCAGATCCAGCAGGTTCTGCGCCAGGATGCTGCCACCACCGTCGAAGCCGACTGTATCGATCACTACATCGCCGGCACCGCCGATCGCGCTGCCGGCACCGATCTGGCCGCCCGCGTTGTTCAAAGTCTGCAGATTCAGGCGGACCGCCTGCTCGGCCTTGATCCTGCCGTTCTGGTTGTCCAGCGTGGCGCCTGCGCGTTGCAGCAGGAAGCTCGCGCCGGCATAGATATTGCCGCCCTGGTTGTTCAAGCCATTGGTGTTGGCGATCAGATCGCCGCCGGCCACCAGCTGGCCGCTGTTGTTGGCGATGTTGGCCGCATCGATCACCACGCTGCCGCGCCCGCCCAGATTGCCGCTGGTATTGGTCAGGGCTCCGCCGGTGGTGATGCGGGTCAGGCCGCCACCGTTGTTGACGATACTTCCCTGCGTATTGTCGATTCGCCCACCGGAGGCGGTGAGCGTGTTGCCGGCATCGAGCTGGCCGCCGCTGTTGAGCAGTGCTCCGGTAACGGCGACATTGAGATCGCGGCCGGCACTGAGCTTGCCGCCCTGGTGATTGTCCAACTGGCCGCGCGCGGTGACGCTGAGGTCGCGTGCTGCTTGCAGGCTACCGCCGGTGCTGCTGATGTTCTCCGCAGTGATCACCCCATCGGTACTGGCGCCGATGACGCCGTTGCCGTTATCCAGGCCACGGTTGAGTTCCACACGCAGGCCGCCGCCTGCCCCGCCGCTGGCAACCGCCTGCACGAGGCCGCCGGCATTGCTTAGGCTGTCGGCACGCAGCGTCAGCGCGCCGCCGCTGGCTTGCAGCAGGCCGTTACGGTTATCGGTGGCACCGCCCGTCTGTACGTTCAGGCCGCGTGTGGCGACCGAGCCACCATTGTTGTTGAGGCTAGCGGCCGTCAACGTTGCATCGCCGGCGGCAGCGATGGTGCCGCCCTGATTGTTCAAACCTCCGCTGGCACCGAGGGTCAGCTGGCCCTGGGTCAGGATGCGGCCACTGCTGTTACCGAGCGCGCCGCGACTGGTGACCGACAGGTTGCCGGCGCCGGCATGCTCGATTCGTCCTTGCGCGTTCTCCAGGCTTGCGGCCGTGATGGTCAGGTCCTGACCATTACTCGCCACGGTGCCGGCGGTGTTGTCGATGGCGCCGCCGATGCTGACACGGGTCAGGCCGGCGCCGCTCTGTACCAGGCGACCGCCGGCATTGTTCAAACTGCCACCGTCGATGCTGAGCTGGCTGGCCTGCATCTGGCCGCCAACCGCATTGAGCCGGCTGTTATCGATGGTACCGCCGGCCTGGACGGTCAAGCTCCCACCGGCGAGCAGATCGGCGCCCCGATGATCGAGGCTTCCGGCAGTGGTGAGGACCGCATTGCCGGTGGCACGCGTGTTGGCACCGGCAAGGCCCAGCTGACCGCCCTGCAGCAGGAGATTGCCTCCTGCCAGCAGCTTGCCGGACACGCCCAGTTGGCGGTCTGCGACCAGGCTCAGGGTGCTTCCCGTCCCCAGATTGCCATCGGCCGCAATACCCGCACCCACGGTGCCGGCAACGCTGATATCGCCGGCACGCAGACTCAGGTTGCCGGCTGCAGTGGTCTGTCCTGTGTTTTCGATACGTGCACCTTGCAGACCCACTGTTGCGCCACTGACGACACCTTGCTGGCGCAGCACCGCATCGCTGTTCAGCGTGGTCTGTTGACCCGACACCTGTCCGGCAATCGTGAGATCGCCCTTGGAGTGCAGGTCCAAAGTGCTGCCCGCACTCAGGCTGCCGCTTTGCGCCAAGGCGCCATCGGCCTGCGCCGAGAAGGCGCCAGCCGCAGCCAGACTACCGTCCAGCTGCAGGTTGCCGCGGCTGATCACGGCGACATCGCCGCGCTCGCTACCCAGCTGACCGCTGCTGCTCAGCTGCCCGGCCTCCACGCGCAAGCCGTTGCCGCCGATCAGGTCACCGCGATTGTCCACTGCCCCCGATGCTGTCAGGCCCAGACGCTGCAGGCCGTACGCCTGCCCGGTCTGGCGCAGCGCGCCAACGCCGAGCGTCAGCAGATTGCCTGCGCGTATCGCGCCGGCATTGTCGAGCAACCCTGCGATGGTCAGCGTGGTATCGCCTTGCGCAAGCAATACGCCGGTACCGGTGTTGCTTGCACTGGCGGCGGTGACGCTCAGGTTCTGACCAGCAACGACCTGCGCTGCATTGACCAGCGTACCGGCAGCGCTCAGCACCACTGCGCGATCGGCTTGCGCAACGCCGGCAACGGCTAGGTTGCCGGTACTACGCAAGTTCAAGTCGGTGGATGCATCGAGGGCGCCGCGGCTATCGATCGCCGCGCCATCCAGACTGATTGCGCCACCGGCCTGAAGCACAGCCGCTTGCGCCGTGCTGATGGTTGCAGCGCGCAGGGTGGCATCGCCAACGCTGGACGCCTGCCCGTTCAATGCGAGCGTGCGCTGCGCCTGCAGGTCCAGCTGAGAGCCGGACTGCAACGTACCTGCCGCGACCAGGTCGCGCCCAGCATGCAGTGCAACCGACTGTGCCTTCAGCGAGCCGCCTTGCTGCAGATCGCCAGCCGCGGTTGCCTGCAACGTGGTCGCAGCGGCAACCACGCCTTGCAGCGTCATCTCGCCACGGCTGGTTAGATCGACATTGGCTGTCTGGCTGCCGAGCTGGCCGCTGCTGCGCAGGTTACCTGCATCCACGACCAGGCGGTCGGTGGCGATCAGGCTGCCGCGATTGTCCAGCAACCCGGTGACACTGGCGGTCAACGCCTTGCCGGCATTTGCCGAACCGCTCTGATCGAGGCTGGCTGCGGTGATGCGAAGGTCGCCACCGCTCTGCACGCTACCGGCGTTCTGCAGCGCACCGGTCGTCAGCGTGACAACGCCTTCGGCAGCCAGCGCGCCGGACGCGGCGTTGGTCACTGCGCCTGCCTGCACCGAAAGATCGCGGCCAGCAATCACCTGAGCCGCATTGCTGAGACCACCTGCGGCGTTGAGCACCACATCGCGGTTGGCTTGCGCCACCCCTGCCAAGGCGAGTCCACCGGTACTGCTCACGCGCAGATCGCTGCCCGCATCGAGCGTCCCGCGACTGTCGATGGCTGCGCCGTCCAGGGTGATCAAGCCGGCGCCTTTCAGCACGGCGGCCTCACCGGTTGTGATGCTGCCGCCACGCAAGGCGGCAGCACTACCCGCCTGCGCCTGGCCGTTCAAGGCAAGCATGCGCTGCGCCTGCAGATCCAGCGTGGAGGCCGATTGCAGCGTGCCGCCGGCAGTGAGGTCGCGCCCCGCCTGCAAGCTGACGGTTTGTGCACTGAGGGTGCCCGTCTGCAGCAGGTCGCCAGCCGCGTTGGCCTGCAGAGCAGTGGCAGCAGACACGACGCCGCGCAGGTCGATGGCGTTCTGGCTGGTCAGCGTCAGTGCGCCCGTCACCGAGCCAAGCTGGCCGTTGCTGACGATGTTGCCCGCCCCGATGGTCAGGTCCTTGCCGGACACCAGTTGGCCGACATTCTCGAACGCTCCGGTCGAGGCGATGGAAATCGCGTCGCCGCTATAGAGACGGCCACGCTGCAGCAACGTGCCCGTCGACAGCGCAAGCCCACGCTCGCCATGCAGGGTGCCGTTGTTCTCCAGCGTGCCGGCAACATCCAGGCGCAGATCGCGCAATGCCCCCAGGGTCGCATTGGCTGCATTGTCGACACTGGCCGCACGCACGCCGAGATCGCGGGCGGCGATCACTTGCGCGGAATTGCGCAAGGCACCGTCGGCCGCCAGGATGACATCGCGTCCGGCCTGGGCCACACCGCCCAACGCAAGATCGCCTGCGCTGCGCACGCTGAGATCGGCGGCTGCATCGAGTGCACCGCGGCTATCGATGGCGCTGCCGTCCAGGGTGATGTCGGCGCCGCTCTTTACCACAGCTGCGCTGCCGGTAGTGATGGTTGCACCTGAGAGCGCGACGTTGCCCGTGCTCGATGCCTGCCCATTCAACGTGAGCGTGCGCTGCGCCTGCAGATCCAGAGTGGACGCAGACTGGACGGCGCCATTAGCCACCAGGTCGCGCCCTGCCTGCAGGGCAAGCGATTGCGCCGTGAGCGTGCCGGCTTGCTGAAAGTCACCACCGGCGGTGGCGCGCAATGCGGTCGCGGCAGCCACCACGCCGTCCAACTGCATGTCCGCCTGGCTGGTGAGCGTGACATCGGCACGCTCGCTGCCAAGCTTGCCGCTGCTGCGCAAGCTTGCTGCATCGACCAGCAGCGCATCCCTGGCGACCAAGGCACCGCGGTTGTCCAGCGTACCAGCCACCGCAACATTCAAGGCCTTGCCCGCGGAGACGCTGCCACTTTGATCCAGCGCTGCCGACGTGAGCTGTACATCGCCGCCGGCTTGCACGCGGCCTGCGTTGGCGAGCTGCGCCACCGTGGTCAGCGCCACAGCGCCCTCGCCAGCCAGGACGCCGGCAGATGCGTTATCCAGTTGCTGCGCCTGCACGGTCAGGTCGCGTCCAGCCACGACATGCGCAGCGTTGCGGACCGCATTGGCCGCGGTGAGATGCACGTCTCGCCCACCCTGGGCCACGCCAGCCAGCCCAAGATCTCCCTGGCTGCGGATCTGCAGATCGCCGCCCGCATCCAGCGTGCCGCGGCTATCGACAGTGCCGCCTTCCAGCGTCAAGGCGCCACCAGTTTGCAGCACGGCGTCCTGGCGCGTGGTCACGCTGCTCGCGCGCAAGGACGCATCGCCCTGCACCTGGCCTTGCGCAGCAAACGTCAGCGCACGCTGCGCCTGCAGGTCCAGCATCGATGCCTGCACTGTGCCGGCCGCGGTGAGGTCCCGCCCAGCCATCAATGCGACCGACTGTCCCGTCAGCGCGCCCGCCTGCTGCAAATCGCCACCGGCACTGGCCTGTAGCGCAGTCGCCGCTGCCGTTACGCCCTGCAGCCGCATGTCGCCCAGGCTCGCCAGCCGGACGCTGCCCGCTTCGCTGCCGAGTTGACCGTCACTGCGTAGGCTGCCGGCGTCGATCTGCAGCGCGTTTCGGGCAACCACATTGCCGGTGTTGTCGAAGGTGCCGTCAACCGTTGCGGTCAGCGTGTTGCCGGTACCAATCCGACCGCTCTGGAGCAGCGTGCCAGCCGCAAGCTGCAGTGCACTCGCGGCGTAAAGGCTGCCAGCGTTGTCCAGCGCACCGCGGGTTCTTACAACTGCATCGGCGTTGGACGAGAACGCCGCGCCCTGCGCATTACGCAGCGAAGCCGCATCGACCTGCAACGAGCCGTTAGCAACGACGCTTGCGCGGTTTTCCAGCGCATTGCCCGCTTGCAGCGTGGTAGTGCCTGCGCTCTGCAATGTGCCGTTCAACGCCAGATCGGTGGCGCTTGCAATGCGCAGATTGGCACCGGCATCGATCACCCCATCGTGCTCGACCGTGCCACCGCGCAGTTGCAATGCGCCGGCGCTACGCAGCTGGCTGCGCTGGCGCAGTGCGCCGTCCGCCTGCAGGTCGATCGCGCCCGCAGCGCTGACGAGCGCATCGTTGACCAGCTCACCGCCGGCAACCATGGCGACGTCGCCGCGTGTGGTCTGCAAGCTGCCCGATACCTCGGCATTGCCGCCGCTGCGCAAGGTCACGCTCGCGGCGTTGACCGCCCCGGCGAGTTGCGCGGCGCTGCCGGCATCCACTGCCAGCGCCCCACCTGCCACGGTGTTGCCGCCCAGTGCGATCCCACCGCGGGCGCGCAAGGTCGTGTCGCCACGCTGGCTGCCGATATCGCCACGGCTGTCCAGTTGAGCGGCGTCCACCGTCAATGCGTTTCCAGCCACGACGGTACCGCTGTTGACGAAGTCTGCGGCGACGACGACCTGCGCGTCGCGCGCAGCGGTCATGCTGCCAGCGGTGACCACGCTGCCGGCCTGGAGCAACAGGTCGCGACCGGCGTAAACGCTGCCCGCATTATTCAGCGCAGCGGCGCTGCGCAGATCCAGATCGGCGCCCGCAGACACCGCAGCGCGCTGCGCAAGATCGATCGCGCCGGCACTCAACGCAACCGCATCGGCAGCGACCAACTGCCCCTGCAGCCCCAGCCGGCCACCGGCCTGCACCTGCGCGCCCTGCCCGGCCTGCGCCAGCCCGCCCATCCGCACATCGCCGTTACCGATCACTCGCAATGCGGTCGCTGCATCCAGCGTACCAACCGCGTCGATCGTGTTTGCGTTCAATGCAATCGCGCCGCCGCTCTGCAAGGTGCCCGACAGCGCGATACTTGCCGCGCGCAGATCCGCGCCTGCGCCGCCATACGCAACACCGCCGCTGCGCAACAGGCCATCGGCTCCCAGCTCCAGTGCACCGGTGCTATGCAGGCTGCCGTCGGCATTCAACTCCGAACCAAACAGGCGAATCGAGCCGGCGCTGCTGCGGCCGGCATGCCGCAAGGTGCCGCTGGCCTGCGCTGTCAACGCTCCGGCGGCCACCAGATCGCCAGCCAGGCGCAGCTGCGCCGCTCGCAAGCTGACATCGCCCTGCTGCGAGCCGAGCACGCCGCGTTGGTCCAGATCGCCGTCTGCACGTACAGTCAAACCATCGCGTGCCACTGCAGTGCCGCTCAGACTCACCTGCCCGGCGCTGTCGATCTGCAGGTCACCGCTCTGCGCGGCCAGGGTGCCGCGGCTGACCACGCCCACGCCGGCTTCGGTAGCGATCAGGCGAATGCGGTCGGCATACATGCCGCCCAGCTGCGCAACGTCGATGCCGATCGACGGCGCGGCGCCATCGGTACCGGGCAGCACGTCGAGCAACATGCCGTCGTAATTGACGCGCCCTGCGCCCGCACTCGCGACCAGTTCCTTGGTCCAGATCGACCCATTGACGCTGAGCTGGCGCGACAACAGATCCAGGCGATCCACATTGAAGGCGTCAAGACCATTGCTGCCGATGCTGAGCGCACCGCCGGTGATCGTGAAACCATTCAAGGCGCCATCGCCGCCGAGGTTTGGCGTGCCGGTGGTCAGCGTGACGCGCGAGGTATTGAGAAATCCGCAGCCATCGCAGGAAATCCCGTTGGGATTGGCAATGACCAATTGCGCCTTGGCGCCGGCGATTTCGGTGTAACCCTGCAAGCGGCTGGTGGCGGAGGTGACCTCGTTGAGGATCAACGATGCCGAACCGCTGCGCTGCAGATTGTTGTTGCCCGCAACATAGCCGCCCAGCTCGGTTTTGGAGATCTGCGCGCTGTTGTTGAGGATCAACCCGTTCGGGCCGACATTGAAATTGCTGTAGCGGTTATGCGAGATGCCGCGCGCATTGGGCGCGACGATATCCACCACCGGTACGCCATTGGCGGCGACCTGCTGACCGGGTGTCTGCCCGCCGGGGTTCGGCGTTGGCGCAACCTGTGCCCACGCCGGAAACGATGTCCAGGTGACCGTGCAGCACAGCAGCAACGCAAGCGCGCGCTTGCTTTGTTCGGCCAGGTAACCACGCAGGTTCATCGTTTCGGTGTCCATCGTTTCTCTCTCGCCACTCGTGGGCGTCATCAATCAACGGCGCGCTGCCGGCTGGCGGCGCGATCCATGTCAGAACTGGTAGATCACACGCGCGCCATACGCCGGCTGCGCACTTCCAAAACCATCGGGGCGATGGATCGCCCAGCCGGCAAATGCATCGATGCTGGCGCCGAACCAACCGCCGCGCAGACCTACCGCGCCGCCCACCAGACTGCGACCGCGCAGACCGCTGGCACTGGTGCCATCGATGCGCCCGGCATCCAACCCCAGATACGGCGTCAGCCCGATCTGCTTGATCGGAAAACTCAAGGTATTCCGCCAGTACGCGCCCTTTTCCGCGCCCAAGGTCGCTTCGCCATCGAAGCCGCGCACGCTGTAGCGCCCCCCGATGGTGACGAACTCCGAGCCAAGCAACAGCTCACCTGCGGTCTGTGCACGCAGGCTGCTTTCCCACGCCATCGGCACCGTGCCCAGCTTGAACGGCAGGGCCGTGCTCACGTCCAGCGTGGTCACGCCATAACGGAATGTCGGGAACCCGATCTGCGGGTCGTAACCTGTCCACTGGCTGTTGAACCAAGGCGTGCCACGCCGATGCGCGATGCGCACGTCCAACTGCATCGCGCCCAGATAGCGACGATGGGTGAGGTAGAACTCCGCGCTGCTGGTGTCGCGACGCTGGATGCCGATCTCCACGCCATCCAGATAACTACGCGCCCGCCGCCTGCCCACCGTGACACCGGCAGAGGTCTTGCTGGTGCCATCGCGGTGCAGTACACGCTGGATATCCAGCTGCGCGTTACTGGATTCGCCGCTGGACTGAAAGGTCTGCAAAAATCCGTCCACGCGCTGGTGATAGCGGTACGAAGAGGCCGACAACGCAAACGTCCACCAGCCCCATGGCAGGCTGTAACTGAGACTATTGCCGCGCGTGCCGCGTTCTTCGTCGCGCGTGGCCAGGTCATGGCTGTAACCGATACTGAGCAGATCGTTGAGGCCGAGCGGGTTGTCCAGCGAAAAATCCAGCCCGCTCTGCGCGCGCCCGGTGGCTTCCACGCCAGAGTCGTCGGCATTGGCCACGCCGCGCCAGCGCCGACCGTGCTGCAAGGTGATCACCAGATCCGACTCGCCCGGTGCCTCGCCCGGGGCGATATCGATCTTGGCATCTTGCGATGGCAGTCGCTTGAACTGCTCAACGGCCTGCTCGATCGCGCGCAGATCCAACAGATCCCCGCTGCGTAACGGCAAGGCCGTTTTCCAATGCGCGCCATCGGTATCGGAGGCCACACGCACCGCACGCAGACGTCCTGGCATCAATTCAAAACGCAGTTCGCCACGCGACAGATCCTGCTCGGGCACACCGATACGGGTGGTGACAAAACCACGTGCCACCAGGCGATCCAGTGCGCGGCGGCGAATGATGTCGATCCCCGCGCGGCCGATGCAGCGGCCCTCGTAACGGCGCAACGATTTCCACAACCAGGCAAAACGGTCCGCTGCATCGCCGGCACCGGAAAGACGCACGCGCGTGATGGCAAAACACAGGTCTTCCCTGGGCAATGCAGTGCTGCCTGCATCCACGCGGTCGGCCTCCTCGCGCGGGCCGGCGAAGGGCGCCTGGCGCTCCTGTTCCTGCCTGCGCTGGATCTCTTCGGCCTGGCGCAGTTGTTCCTGCCGATCCAGGCTGGAAGGTGCCGATTGTTGTGCAGCCGCCAGCCCGGCGACCGCCCAAAGGCAAGCCGCCAGCGCCAACGGCGCCGATCGCATCCACATCTTGTCCTGCCCCCTGTGCGGTGGTCGCGCCTTCCGCGCGCCGCCGCCCGCATCACCGTGCCTGGCCACCAACATGGCGGCGCAACCCTTCAGCTCGGCAGAATGCGGCGCAACTTTGCTGCAACGTTAAGAACGGGTCAACGCGCCGTGTAGGGGCCACCCTGTAAGAAAAACCCGACCATTTCGTTTATGTGATGGATATCACTTAAATTCCGGACGCAGCGGATGGGCGGCTGTAGGTGCTGGATGCAACAAGGGTCTCGTCAGACAGGAACGTCGGGCAACTAGCCGCTAAGTTGGGCAATTCTAGTGATGTCTAAAAGAGCATAGCGTGGAGCCGACAACACGCTCGCCAGCGCGTCCCGCGTGACAATGAATTTTCTTCATTCGAAGGAGATACGCACAAGAACGCGTTATCAGTCCTATTTCCGGCAATAAAATCGCCGCGGGAATCATTGCCTAGTTTCAAAAACGAACTGAAGCAATGAACATCGCATCGACATTGTGATGACATGCATTTTACATAGGCATACGCAGTATCGCCGAACTTCATAGCCGGGATCGCTTGTGAACTTCCTCCCCCAGTCGTTCAAGCAATTACGTGCGTCGCGGTTGTCCTGACCGCACGAGCGCACTCACACCTCTGCTCAGCCTCGCCTTGTTGTCTGCGTGTGCGCCCCAGGCGCACAGTGGGCAACTGCGGTCTGCAGATGTGCGTGATGCCTCCGATGTGCATGACGCCACCATCGTCCTTACACCCATGCAGCAGGCCGAGCAGCTTCGCGGCCAGCAACGCTATGCGGACGCCCTGGCCATCTACGAGCGGGTGCTGCGTGCAGACCCGCGCGACAAGGGCGCCTACACCCTGCGTGCGCTCACACTGAGCGACCTGGGCAGCGCACAGCTCGCAGCCGAAGCGGTGTGGCGGCATCCGGACTGGTTCTCGCAGCAGGAACGCGAACGCATCGACAACGATCGCGTCGCGCGCATGATCGGCTGGGCAAGTGCCGAACCGGTGGACGCCGCGCATCACTACGCCGAGACCGATCAAGCGCTGGTCAACATTGCCCGTATCGAGCGCGACGCGCCGCCCCAGGTGGCATGGGAAGCCACACGCCTGCGCGTGGACGGCCTGATCGCGCTCAACCAGCGGCAGCGTCACCGCGATGTGGTGGCCGGGTACCAGGCGCTGCGCGCGGAAGGCATCGCGGTTCCCGGCTACGTGCTGCCGACCGTGGGCGACTCGCTGATGGGGTTGCGCCGCCCTGCCGAAGCCGAAGCCGTGCTGCGGCAGGCCTTGCAACACGACCCGGACGATTTCAATACGCAGCTGCTGCTGGGCTATGCCTTGCTGGAGCAGGAGCGCTTCGATCAGGCGATGCCGTTGTTCGAGAAGCTTGCCGCAACCCAGGTGCCGTGGCCACGCCGCGATGGAGCCACCAGCGGCTACGAGAACTGGGACCGCTTCAGCGCAGATATCGCGCTGGCGACGGCCCGCTCGGCGGCGAACGACAACCGGGGTGCGCACGCCCTGCTGCGCGAGCGGGTGGCGATCGGTCCGGATAATGCGGAACTGCAGGCCGCGCTGGCATCGATCGAGCAGCGGCGCGGACACATCAGCCAGGCATTGCAACGCAACGCAATGGCACTGACGCTGGATCCGCATCAGAAGCAGGCGCGCAGCGGCAGCGTGGAAGCGCAACGCGACCTGGATCGCCTGGATCTGGCCGATGCCGCATTCGCGAGCCTGCACAAGGAGTATCCGGACGACGCGGGCCTGCAACGCCTCGGCGCATCGCTGGAGCGCCAACGCGGCTGGCAGGTGCATCTGAGCCATGCATGGGGACGCAGCGACAACGATGACCGCGCCGCCGCAACCTCGCCGCTCGGCAACCATTTCGGCAGCTCGCTGCTGGAAGCCGAATCGCCGCTGCTGGGCGAGCGCTGGCGCGTGGGCTTGCGCGCGCGCGACGATTGGGCCGATTTCCAGAACACGCGCGTGCGTTATCGCAGCTTCTGGCTGGGCACGCATTACCGCTACGACCGGCTGGATCTGAGCGCCTATGGTGGCCGCGCACTCGATGATTTCGACCGCGACAGTACCGCCTGGTCATTGGACGCGGGCTGGCGATTTTCCGATGCGTGGTACGGCAGCGTCGCCTGGCGGACACGCGACCCGGAGGCCTCGTTGCAGGCGCGTCGGTTGGGCATCACCGGCGACAGCATCGGCGCTGCGGTGCGCTGGACCCCCAGCGACGAAAGCCGTTGGGAACTGCAAGCGCGCCAGCTGCGTTACAGCGATGGCAATCGGCGCAACCAGCTCGATCTATCCGGCAGTCAACGCCTGTGGGCAAGCCCGCATGTGCTGATCGATGGGCTGTTCTCGGCATCCGCCGGACGCGCCGAAGACGACCGCGTTGTCGATTACTTCAACCCGCGCCACAGCTCGGGTGTGGCCGCGGGTGTGCGGATCGAACAGATCGGCTGGCGTCGTTATGACTATGCATTCCGGCAGCGGCTGGAAGTGACCGCCGGGCCAACGTATCAGTCCGGCTTCGGCAGTCGCTGGGTACCTGCCGTGGCCTATCGCCACCTGTGGTCGCTGGGCGATGGCGGCGCAGTGAGCTACGGCGTGAGTTGGTCGCGCCCGGTCTACGACGGGCAGCGCGAACACCAACTTGGATTGGACCTGGATTTCCGATGGGGAGGTACGCCGTGATCCGCCTGCCGCTGTTGCTGCTCGCGCTGCTGTTGATGACCTTCGCTTCGTCCGCGCATGCAGGCCTGCTGGTGCTCAGCTACCACGATATTCGCGACGACGTCGCCGCCAAGGGCGATCCGGATCGCTATGCGGTGTCCACCAGCAACTTCGCCGCGCATCTGGACTGGCTGCGCTCGCACGCCTACCACCCGGTCAGCGTGCAGCAGGTGCTGGACGCACGTGCCGGCCGGCGTGCCCTGCCCTCGCGGCCGGTATTGCTCACCTTCGACGATGGCTTGCGCAGCGTTTATACGCGGGTATTTCCGCTACTGCAGGCGTATGGCTACCCCGCACTGGTCGCGCCGGTGACCAGTTGGGTCGAGTTGCCTGCGGACAAGGTCGTACCCTATGGCCCGCGCGATTTCACCCGCGATGACTTCGTCACCTGGGCGCAGTTGCGTGAGATGCAGGACAGCGGCCTGGTCGAGATTGGCTCGCATAGCGATGACTTGCATAAAGGCATCGCCGGCAATCCGTTCGGCAACCAGACGCCGGCCGCTGTTACGCGTCACTGGGATGCAGGCAAGGGTTACGAAAGCGAAGCGGACTATCGCCAACGCATCCAGACCGACCTGCGCCATAGCCGCGACGCGATCGTGGCGCATCTGGGCAAGCCGCCACGCGCCATGGTGTGGCCGTATGCCGCCTACAATCGCGCCAGCAACCAGATTGCCGCGCAGTTGGGCATGACGCTCAGCTTCGATCTGGAAGGCCGCTCGCACGAGGCCGATATCGGCCAGCAGGGCCGCGATCGCGTGGATGGGCAATCGCTGGCCAGCCTTGGCCGCCTGTTGCTGTTCAACAATCCCGATGTGCGTGATCTGGCCGGCGAACTGCGACGCGACCTGTCGCGCGATGGCCTGCGTGCGATCCAGATCGATCTGGATTACGTCTACGACCCGGACCCGGCGCAGCTGGAACGCAACCTCGACATCCTGGTCCAGCGCGTCAAGGACATCGGCCCCAGCCACGTCTTTCTGCAGGCCTTTGCCGACCCGGATGGCGATGGCGCGGCCGATGCGCTGTATTTCCCCAATCGGCATCTGCCGATGCGCGCGGACCTGTTCGGGCGCGTGGCCTGGCAGCTGCGCACCCGCGCCGGTGTGCGCGTGTTCGCCTGGCTGCCGGTGCTCGGCTTCCACCTGCCCGACGCGCAGCAACAGGCGGCACTGCAGATCCGAGCAAACGATCCGAAGGATGTGCCGCGTCTGGATCCGGGCAACCCGCGCACGCGCCAACTGGTGGCCGACGTCTACGAAGACCTGGCCGCCAATGCCTACTTCGAAGGTCTGCTGTTCCATGACGATGCCTACCTGCGCGATGACGAAGTGCCGGCCTACGGCGGCGGCGATCCGGCCAGGCGCACGCAGGCGCTGATCGGCTTTACTCAGCAGCTCAAGGTCGCCGCAGAACGTTGGCGCCCCAAGCTGGTCACGGTGCGCAACCTGTTCGCGCAGCCGGTGCTGGAGCCGCACAGCGAAGCGTGGTTTGCGCAGCGCCTGGACGCGTTTGCTACCGCCTACGACTACACCGCGCTGATGGCGATGCCGTACATGGAACAAGCCGACGATCCGCAGCAGTGGCTCACGCAACTGGCGACGCGTGTCGGTCAGCAACCACGCGGTTTCGACAAGACCATCTTCGAACTGCAAACCGTCGATTGGCGTACCGGCAAGCCGCTGCCTGACGGCGCATTGCTCGCACACTCCAAGCTGCTGCTGGCGGCCGGCGTGCGTCATCTGGCGTATTACCCCGACGATTTCATTGGCGGCCATCCGTCCCTGCCCGAAGCGCGCGAAGCCATTTCGGCCCGCCAATTCCCCTATATCGAGCGATGACCGATGACGACCAGCCTCTTACTGGCCGCCCTGTTCAACTTTGCGTTTTACTACCCGATCATCATGGCGTTTTTCTGGATGATCGGCGGCATCTACTACTACCTGCGGCGCGAACGCGGCACGCCGGGGCCATCCAAGCCGCCGCCGATGGCCAGCGAGCCGTTCGTATCGTTGCTGATGCCTTGCTACAACGAAGCCAAGCATGTTGCCGAAACCATCGAGGCGATGAGCGCGCAGCACTATGCAGACTTCGAGATCATCGCAATCAACGATGGCAGCACCGACCGCACTGCCGAAGTACTCGACGATCTCACCCACCATCATCCACGGTTGCGCGTGGTGCATCTGGAGCAGAATCACGGCAAGGCCAACGCACTGCGCGTCGGCACGCTGGCCGCACGCTCGGACTACCTGGTGTGCGTGGATGCCGATGCGATTCTCGACCCCAACGCAACGCGCTGGATGGTGGGTCACCTGATTTCCGGCCCGCGCGTCGGTGGCGTCACCGGCAACCCGCGCGTGCGCAACCGCACCACCCTGATGGGCCGTATGCAGGTCGGCGAGTTTTCCGCGATCGTGGGCCTGATCAAGCGTGCCCAACGCGTCTACGGCCGCCTGTTCACCGTGTCCGGTGTGATCTGCGCGTTTCGTCGCTCGGCCCTGCACCACGTCGGCTTCTGGTCCGACAACATGGTCACCGAAGACATCGACATTTCCTGGCGGCTGCAGCTCGACGGCTGGGATATCCGTTACGAGCCCAACGCGCTGTGCTGGATCCTGATGCCGGAAACCTTCCGCGGCCTGTGGATGCAGCGCCTGCGCTGGGCGCGCGGTGGCGTGGAGGTATTGCTGAGCCATGGTCGACGCGCATTGGCGTGGCGTAGCCGGCGCATGTGGGCGGTGCTGCTGGAATACGCGCTGAGCCTGATCTGGGCCTACGTGATGTTGTTCATCATCGTGTTGTGGGTGCTCGGCAAGTTCATCGCGATGCCGCCGGCGTTGTATGTCGACACCATCCTGCCGCGCTGGCACGGCCTGGTGCTGGCAGTGGTCTGCCTGCTGCAGTTCGGCACCAGCCTGATCATCGAACGTCGCTACGAAAAAGGCCTGGCACGCCAGTTCTTCTGGGTGATCTGGTACCCGGCCGCCTTCTGGATGATCGGCATGCTCACTGCCGTCATCGCCTTCCCCCGCGCCCTCATCGTACGCCGCAACCAACGCGCGCGATGGAAGAGCCCTGACCGAGGAATCCAATGACTCCGCCCATCATCAACCTGCCGCAACGCCTCGGCCGCTCGCGCCGGCTCGCCTATGGCGCCGCCACTGCCGGCGCCTGGATGGTCTATTTCTATCTCTGGGCACCGCTGGCCACGCTGATCGCCTGGTTCTTCGGCCTGCGCAGCGCGTATACCGAGCTCTACCTGCGACACAACGCCATCGACCCATTCGCCCTCGGCGCACTGCCGGTCATCGCCCTGATGGCGGCCATCACCACCGTCGGCTGGGCCGAGTACAACCGCCTGCGCTTCGCCAATGCCGACAAGCGCAAACGCCCGCGCACCGTGGCAGAGCTGGAGGTCGACCAGCGCCTGGGCGCCACCGAACAACTCGGCACCCTGCTCCGCCACAGCCGCATCTCGTCGGTGGCGATGGACAAGTTTGCAAGGCCGGTGGGAGTGCGGGTGGTGCGGCATCGGTGAGAAAGGTAGCGTTGCGCAAAGACAAACGAACTAGTGCCTGTCTTGTGCGGGCAGGCCTCGGCGCCCTGAGCACTGGTCACAAAGGTATCGGCACACCCTCACCGGTGACGCCCCGAATCCTGGCAACAACACGCTCAGCGTGTTCTCTCGCCTCACGTTCATTACGAACTGAAGCCACGCAACCAAAGCATATGACGTGCCCGGCCTTCGAGGCGCCTAATCAAAATGCCGGCCACGGGCTTCCCCTTTTCATCAATCTCCACATGGGCGGAAACTGTCCATCCACCAATTTCGCGCATAGCCATCTCCATCCCTCCTTAGATGCAGCGGCACCTGCCTGGCCGCACCGCAGCAAATCAAGCAACTCGCGGTGCGCTAATTCGCTCGCTAGCTTCTGCGTGGCGCAAGTGCCTACTTCCCCTGGCACCAGAGCGGCGTATGTCACCGCATCTCACTCGGCCCTAATGAGGCTGAAGAAATACGAGCAGCGAAAGAAGCTGAGTTGACGCATGGCGTACGCATCCGTGCGCGCACGCCACTGGTAAGCGCTTACCTTGTGGTACCTGGATTGGTACGCGCCCGAGCACCACCACAGCAGGCAAGGCGCGAAGCGCATTGAAGCGTGTCACCGCCAAGTTCGGCCAAGCGACGGCGCTTGTGGCAACTGTGGCAGTCGGCTGTGGGTATGTCTCTCAATGTGACAAGACCTGAAACGAAATCGGCGCTAATTCTTTGATTTCTGGTGACCCCGGCCCGATTCGAACGGGCGACCTTCCCCTTAGGAGGGGGACGCTCTATCCAGCTGAGCTACGGGGCCAAGGGCGACATTGTCGCATGTTCAGCCAGCTTGCCAAGCCGGCCGGGGGTGGGTGGAGCCTGCTAAAATCGGCGGCTACCCGTCTCGCTGCCGGCCTTGGCTGCTGCGCGACCGCCACTGTTTCCAGGAGATTCCATGTCCGCTGACCTGCTCAAGGCGCTCGACCTCGCCGCGTCCAATTCCGGTACCTATCTGGGCGAGGCGACCTGGTCGCAGGCCACCGGTGCCGGGGTGCTGCAGCCGCTCAATCCGACCACCAATGCGGTGATCGCCGATGTGCAGGCCACCACGCCGGAAGACTACGAATTGATCGTCCAGCGTGCGCAGGCCGCCTTCAAGCTGTGGCGAACCACGCCTGCGCCGCGCCGTGGTGAGGCCGTTCGCCTGTGTGGCGAGGCGCTGCGTGCACACAAGGATGCGCTCGGTTCGCTGGTGGCGCTGGAAATGGGCAAGAGCAAGCCCGAGGGCGATGGCGAAGTGCAGGAGATGATCGACATCGCCGACTTCGCGGTCGGCCAGAGCCGCATGCTCTATGGCTACACCATGCATTCGGAGCGCCCCGGCCACCGCATGTACGAGCAGTACCAGCCGCTGGGCCTGGTCGGCATCATCAGCGCGTTCAACTTCCCGGTGGCGGTGTGGGCGTGGAATGCGTTCCTGGCGGCGATCTGCGGCGATATCTGCATCTGGAAGCCGTCCAACAAGACGCCGCTGACAGCGATCGCGACGATGAAGATCTGCAATGCCGCGCTCAAGGATGCCGGCTTCCCGGACGTATTCTTCCTGATCAACGATTCCGGCACTTCCCTGTCGGAGAAGCTGGTCGAAGACACCCGTATCCCGCTGATCAGCTTCACCGGTTCGACCCAGATCGGCCGCGTGGTCGCTGAAAAGGTCGCCCACCGCCTGGGCCGCTGCCTGCTGGAGCTGGGCGGCAACAACGCCATCATCCTGGACGACACCGCCGATTTGAAGCTGGCCATCCCCGGCATCGTGTTCGGTGCGGTGGGCACCGCAGGTCAGCGCTGCACCACCACGCGCCGCCTGATCGTGCACGACTCCATCTACGACAACGTGCTGGCCACGCTGGTCAAGGCGTACAAGCAGCTCGACAGCAAGATCGGCGACCCCACCGACCCGGCAAACCTGATGGGCCCGCTCAACAGCCAGGGCGCGGTGGAGCAGTTCCTGGCCTCGATCGCCAAGGCCAAGGCCGCCGGCGGCACGGTCGAAGTGGGCGGCACCGCGATCGATCGTCCTGGCAACTTCGTGCTGCCGGCGATCGTCACCGGGCTGCAGAACAGCGACGCGGTGGTGCAGCACGAGACCTTCGCGCCGATCCTTTACGTAATGAAATACGGCACGCTGGACGAGGCGATCGAGCTGCAGAATGGCGTGCCGCAGGGCCTGTCGTCGTCGATCTTCACCCAGAACCTGAAGGCGGCCGAGAAGTTCCTGTCGGCGGCCGGCAGCGACTGCGGCATCGCCAACGTCAACATCGGCACCTCCGGTGCGGAGATCGGCGGCGCGTTCGGCGGCGAAAAGGAAACCGGCGGTGGCCGCGAATCCGGCTCGGATGCGTGGAAGGTCTACATGCGTCGCCAGACCAACACCATCAACTACTCCGACTCGCTGCCGCTGGCGCAGGGCATCAAGTTCGATCTGTAATCGATGGCATCGCAGCGCGCCGGCCATGGCCGGCGCGCTGCAGCTGTCGCATGCCTTCGCTGCGGCCGGCCTGCAATAACGACAGACAATCAATCGCGGCAGGTGCCACCCGCAGCGGTTGACAGCGGTCCGCTGACATTTCGGACAGGCCCCCGGCACCCCATCGGCAAGGTGTCGCGTTACCAGGCAATCAGACAGTCAAGGCAAGCCTTCAGGCCCCCTCCCCGGCGGCTAATGCCCCCAGGATCGCGTTTCCGCCCCAGACGGCACGCCATTCGGACGGCCGCTCTGGGATAATCGCCTCACGCCAGCCCTCTGCTGCCGCCAATCTCCAGGAGTTCATGATGAACGTTGTCGTTCGACAGACCAGCGCCATGGCCATCGTCAGCCTGGTCGCAGGCATCCTCGGCTGGACGCTGATTCCTTTCATCGGCAGCGTGTGCGCCATCATCACCGGCCACCTGGCACGCGCGGAAATCCGCCGCAACCCGCAGGGGCTGGAAGGCGACGGCCTGGCGATCGGCGGGCTGATCCTCGGCTGGCTGGCGGTGGCCCTGTGGGTGCTGGGCATTGCGGTCTTTATCCTGTTTTTCGGCGGTATGGCGTGGCTGGCGGCCGCAAACAGTTGAGCATGGCCGCGCCCTCCTCGGCCCAACGCTTCAACGACCGTGTAGCGGCCTATGTGCGCTACCGGCCCAGTTATCCGCCGCAGTTGCTGCGCTGGTTGCATGACGAACTTGGCATCACGCCAGCGACTGCGGTGGCCGATATCGGCGCCGGCACCGGCATTTCCAGCCGGCTGTTTCTGGAGGCCGGTTACGCGGTCACGGCGGTGGAACCCAACCCGGCCATGCGCGAAGCCGCGCAGCAGTGGCTGGCAGGGTTTCCCAAGTTCCAGGCCGTCGATGGCACCGCCGAAGCCACCGGGCTGGCCGATGCGAGCATGGGCCTGGTGTCTGCCGCGCAGGCCTTCCACTGGTTCGACACCCAGGCCATCCGTGCCGAGTGGGCGCGCGTGCTGCGGCCCGACGGGCTGGCGGTGATCTACTGGAACTCGCGCGAGCTGGACACCACCGCCTTCTTGCGCGGCTACGAGCAACTGCTGCTGGACTACGGCACCGACTATTCGGCCGTGGCCGAACGCTACCAGGACGATGCGACCATGCAGGCCTGGTTCGGCGACGGGTTCCGCGCGATGGCGCGCTTTCCCAATGGGCAGCGGCTGGATTTCGATGCACTGCGCGGCCGCCTGTTGTCGTCTTCCTACGCACCGCTCGCACACGACCCGCGCCACGCACCGATGCTCGCCGCGCTGCGCACGCTGTTCGATGCGCACGCACAGGACGGACAGATCGACTTCCAATACCAGACCCGCGTCTTCGCCGGGAAATTGAACTGACATCCATGTATTCGCTTGCCCGCCCCCTGCTGTTCACCCTCGATGCCGAGCGCGCGCATGCGCTGGCGTTGCGCTCCATCGACACCGCCTACCGCACCGGCACCACGTCGCTGCTGGCCAAGCGCCCGGTCCCGCTGCCGACGCCGGCATTCGGCTTGATGTTCCCCAACCCGGTCGGCCTTGGCGCCGGCCTGGACAAGAACGGCGAGCACATCGATGCGCTACTGGCGCTGGGCTTCGGCTTCGTCGAGATCGGCACGGTGACGCCGAGGCCGCAGGAAGGCAATCCCAAGCCACGCATGTTCCGCTTGCCGGAGTATCAGGCGGTGATCAACCGCATGGGCTTCAACAACCTGGGCGTGGATGCGCTGGTGGCCAACGTGCAACGCGCGCGTCGTCGCGGCGGCCTGCTCGGCATCAATATCGGCAAGAACAAGGACACGCCCAACGAGGAAGCGACCAGCGACTACCGCTATTGCATGGAGCGCGTCTATCCGCTGGCCGACTACATCACCGTCAACATTTCCTCGCCCAATACCGCCGGTTTGCGCGAGCTGCAGGAAGAACAGGCGCTGCGTCGACTGATCGCCGATCTGCGCGAAACCCAGGAAGCGCTGGCCGCCCAACACGGCAAGCGCGTGCCGATGCTGGTGAAGGTGGCGCCGGATCTCAACGACCGCGACATCGATGCGGCTGCGCGCGTGCTGGCCGACCTGGCGGTGGATGGCGTGATCGCCACCAACACCACGGTGACGCGCACCTTGATCGCCAATCATCCGCTGGCTGCCGAGGCCGGCGGCTTGTCGGGGGCGCCGCTGCTTGGGCAATCCACACTGGTGTTGCGCCGCCTGCGCGCACGCCTGCCCGAGTCGATCCCGTTGATCGGCGTGGGGGGCATCGGCTCCGGCGCCGACGCCGTGGCCAAGATGGCGGCCGGCGCGAGCCTGGTGCAGTGCTATAGCGGCCTGGTGTATCGCGGGCCGCCGTTGATCGGCGAGTGCGTCGATGCCATCCGTCGCCGTCGCGAAGCGCCCAGCGGTGGCGCGGTCTCGCCGCTATGAGCGATGCGGTGCACACTGGCTGGAACTTGAGCGCGCATGCGCCACTGCGTGCGCTCAACACGTTCCATGTCGAGGCGACGGCGCGCTGGTTGCTCGGCATCCACACGCCCGAAGCATTGCCGCAGGCGCTGGCCGCGCCTGAGATCGCCGGGCTTCCATTGCTGGTGCTGGGCAGCGGCAGCAATGTGCTGCTGGCCGGCGACCCGCAAGGTTGCGTGCTGTGTTTCGAAAACCGCGACATCGCCATCATTGCGCACCATGCCGACCACGCCATCGTGCGCGCCGGGGCGGGTGTGAACTGGCATGCGCTGGTGCTGTATTCGCTGCAGCAGGGGTTGTCGGGCCTGGAAAATCTGGCGTTGATCCCCGGCACCGTCGGTGCCAGCCCGATCCAGAACATCGGTGCCTACGGCGCGCAGGTGGGCGACTTCATCCACGCGGTGGAGGCCTTCGATCGGCTTGGCCAGCAGTTTGTGCGGCTGAGCGCGTCCGAGTGCGCCTTCGCCTACCGCGACAGCGTGTTCAAGCAGCAACCCGAGCGTTATCTGATTGTGGCGGTGGAATTCAATCTGCCGCTGTTGCACGAACTGCGGCTGGATTACGCCGGCATTCGCGAAGAACTGGCCAGCATGGGCGCCGAGCTGGCGGGGGCCGCCGACGTGGCGCAGGCAGTGATCAACATCCGTCGACGCAAGCTGCCGGACCCGGATGTGCTCGGCAATGCAGGCAGTTTTTTCAAGAACCCGCTGTTGCCGAACGAACAGATCGCCGCGTTGCAGGCCACCTTCGCCGACATGCCGGTGTATCCCGGCGAGCAACCAGGCCAGGGCAAGTTGTCGGCCGCGTGGTTGATCGAGCAATGCGGCTGGAAAGGCCAGCGCGAGGGCGATGCCGGCGTGTCTCCCGATCACGCCCTGGTCCTGGTCAATTACGGCACCGCCAGCGGCGCACAGTTGCTGGAATTTGCCAGGCGTATTGCCGAATCGGTGCGCGAGCGCTATTCGGTGATCCTGGAACCGGAACCGCGCATCATCGGAGCGCATTGGTGACTGCAGCGCAGGTCTCGCGTCGTGCGGCGCTGTGGATGCTCACCAGTACCTTCGCCTTCGGCCTGATGGCCATCACCATCCGGCTGGCGTCGAGCGACATTGCCACCACCGAGATCGCGTTCTTCCGTAATGCATTCGGGTTGCTGGCGTTACTGCCGTTGATCCTGCGGCCGGGCAAGGCGCTGCCACGGACGCGGCAGTTGCCGCAGTACCTGGCGCGCACGCTGATCGGCCTGGCGTCGATGCTGTGCGGGTTCTGGGCGATCGGCCACCTGCCCTTGTCGCAGGCGATTTCGCTGTCCTATTCCACGCCGTTGTTCGTCACCGTGCTGGCGGTGGTGTGGTTGCGCGAGCAGGTACGGTTGCGCCGCTGGCTGGCAGTGGCGGCAGGCTTCGTCGGCGTGCTGGTGATCCTGCGACCGGGATCGTCCACCTTCACGCCCGGGCTGCTGATCGCCTTGCTGGCCGCCGTCATCAGCGCCGTGGTCGCGATCCAGATCAAGCAGCTCTCGCGCAGCGACGACTCCGACACCGTGGTGTTCTATACCTATGTGTTCTGGGTGCCGATGTCGCTGATTCCGGCCCTGTTCCAGTGGACCTGGCCGCAAGGCATCGACTGGCTGTGGCTGGTGGCGACCGGCGTCTTCGGGACTGCCGGGCAGTTGTTCTGGACCCGCGCGCTCAAGCTGGGCGAAGTCTCCGCACTGCAGCCGATCAGCTTCATGCAACTGCCGCTGGTGGCATTGCTGGGCTGGTGGTTGTTCGGCGAGGCGATCGAACGCCACACCCTGATCGGCGCGGCCATCATCATCGGCGCCAATATATACATCGCCCACCGCGAAACCGTGCTGGCGCGCCGCGCTGCCACGCATGCCCCGGTGGAGGGGGCTAAGCCGGGCGAGTAATGCAGCAGCGGTGACGCGATACATGTGGGTATAACGCGCGTCGCCGCACGCATTGGCACGCGCACCACAACTGCAGCGGCCGCGTTGTCGCGTACTAAGCAGTTGTCAACGGCTTCTCCGTCACCTGGATCATGCGACCGGGATCGTATGCGACCATGCAGGCGAACCCGCTTGCGCCAGGACATTGCACGTGAAGACCATCGGGATGATCGGCGGCATGAGCTGGGAGTCCACCCTGCCCTACTACCGCCATATCAATCAGGCCATCCGCCGCGAACGTGGCGGGCTGCATTCGGCCCGACTGTTGCTGTACAGCGTGGACTTCCACGATATCGAACGCCTGCAGCACGCCGGCGACTGGGAGGGCGCCGGACGCGAGATGGCGGCGGCCGCGCGTTCGCTGCACGCCGGCGGCGCGGACTTCATCGTGCTGTGCACCAACACCATGCACTGCGTCGCCGATGCGATCACCGCCGCAACGCCACTGCCCTTGCTGCACATCGCCGACGCCACTGCCGATGCCTTGCTCGCGGCAGGCATCACCCGGGTCGGCCTGCTCGGCACGCGCTTCACCATGGAACAGCCGTTCTATCGTCAGCGGCTGGAGGCGCGTGGACTGACGGTGGTCATACCGCCTGCCGATGCGCGCGCGGAACTGCATCGGGTGATTTACGAAGAGCTGTGCCAGGGCGTGATCGATGCAGGATCGCGTCACTCTTTTCGTCAGGTCATGGCCGAACTCGAGCAGCAAGGCGCGCAGGCGATCGTCCTGGGTTGCACGGAAATCTCCTTGCTGGTGGATGCCGGCGACTCGGCGCTGCCGCTGTTCGATACCACCGTGCTGCATGCCGAAGCAGCGGCGCTGGCCAGCCTGCACGCTTGACAGGTCACCACGGGCGCAGACACGACGCGTTTACCGAAGTCCCATACGTGCCATCCAGCGCCAGCAGGCAAGCCGCACCTGCTGGCGCGCTAGGATGATGCCGCACAGGCGACTGCTGCATCCGCGCATGCGCGCCACCACCCGCCACAGGATGTCACGCCTTGAAGACCCATCCGCCCACAGGCACTGCACCGAGGTCGCAGCTCAAACGCGACGACTACAAGACGCTGGCCTTGTCCGCGCTGGGCGGCGCGCTGGAACTGTACGACTTCATCATCTTCATCTTTTTTGCCGCAGTGCTGGGCGAGTTGTTCTTCCCTCCCGGCATCCCCGACTGGATGCGCCAGCTGCAGACCTTCGGCATCTTTGCCGCCGGTTACCTGGTGCGCCCACTGGGCGGCATGGTGATGGCCCATTTCGGCGACCTGGTCGGTCGTAAGCGCATGTTCGGCTTGAGCCTGCTGCTGATGGCGCTGCCAACGCTGTGCATCGGCTTGCTGCCCACCTACGCGCAGATCGGCATTGCTGCGCCGCTGCTGTTGCTGGGCGCGCGCCTGCTGCAGGGCGCCGCGATCGGCGGTGAGGTGCCCAGCGCCTGGGTGTTCGTCGCCGAGCACGTGCCGCCCCAGCGCACCGGGCTTGCCTGCGGCACCCTGACCGCCGGCCTGGCCGGTGGCGTGTTGCTCGGTTCGCTGGGTGCCGGCGCCCTCAACCGCCACTTCACCCCTGCCGAGATCGCCGACTATGCCTGGCGCCTGCCGTTTCTGGCAGGCGGCGTGTTCGGGCTGGTGTCGGTCTACTTGCGCCGCTGGCTGCACGAGACGCCGGTGTTCGCAGAACTGGTCGCCATGCGTGCGCTGGCCCGCGAAACCCCGCTCAAGCTGGTGCTGCGCGATCATCGCCCTGGCGTACTGCTGTCGCTGGCACTGACCTGGATGGTGGCCGGCGGCGTGCTGGTGGTGTCGTTGATGACACCCGGCCTGTTGCAGAGCAGTTACCACTACCCGGCTGCAGTGGCGCTACAGGCCAACAGCCTGGCCATCGTGCTGCAGGCTGCCGGGTCGGTGGTGGCCGGTGCGTTGGCCGACCGCTATGGCAATGGGCGCGTGCTGCTCATCGGCAGCGTCCTGCTGGGCGTAGCGGCATGGGCGTTCTACCGCCTGGCCGGCGATCCACAGCTGGTGTTTCCGCTCTACGCGCTGCTGGGCGCCGCACTGGGCGTGCTGGGGGTGATCCCGCGCATCATGGTCGAGGCGTTCCCACCCGAAGTGCGCCTGTCCGGCGTGTCGTTCGCCTACAACCTGGGCTATGCCGTGTTCGGTGGGCTGACACCGCTGCTGGTGGTGATGCTGGTCAAACAACACCCCATGGGCGCCGGCTATTACATGATGCTGCTTGCGTTGATCGGCAGCCTGATCGGCATGCAGCTGGCGCGCAGGACATCTGCGCAGGATCGCCATCGCAACAGCGCCACATAGGCGATGCGCTGCACTCACAGATTGCGATGCCTCTACGGCAAGGGCGCCTGTTCGACGCGGTTTGCGACTTGCGTGAACGCGCGCCGACGGGAGACCGCACTACCCCTGGCGCGACACTGATCAGGCGCCGGCGCGCGCCTGCAACACCGCCAGGTTGCGCAACTCAGGCGCTGACACGGGGACGACGCCAATGCGGCCGCCGCGTGCCGCGGAACATCACCAGATACAGCCCCACCACCCACACCACTGCTGCCGACCAACCGCCGAGGATATCGGAGGGGTAATGCACGCCCAGATAGATTCGCGACACGCCGACCAGCACCGCGAACAGGCTGGCGGCGATGGTCGCCGGCCAGCGCCAGCGTGTGCGCCACGCCAGCGCAACGACCACTGCGGCGAGCGTCATCGAGCCCATCGCATGCCCGCTGGGAAAACTGAAGGTGCTTTCCGGTGCGATCGACTCCCACAGACTGGGCCGGTCGCGTTGAAAGAACTGCTTGGCGCCCATGTTCAACAACGCCGAACCGCCGAAGCCCAGCGCTGCAAAGGTGCCCTCGCGCCAGCGCCGTAACGCCAGCAGCACCAGCACGATCGCGATATCGATCGGGATCACGCCGTACTGGTAGCCCACCTTGGAAATCACCCCGAAAAACGTATCCAGCCCGGGCGTGGCGATGCTGCGCATGCTCCACAGCAAGGGTTCGTCGAAATAGGCGTTTTCCAGCTTGTGCACTTCATCGGCCAGGTCGACGAACAACCCCAGCGGCAGCAGCACGCCGGCAAACAACAGCGCCATGCGCCATGCGTTGTTGCGCAACCACGCGCTGAACCCGGCCGGCGATTCAGCCGGCGCGGCGGACATAGGTGCGTTCGACGTACTGATCGATCAGATCGATGAATTCGTAGGCGATGTTTTCGCCACGCAGGGTGACGCTTTTCTCGCCATCGATGAACACCGGTGCCGACGGCGCCTCGCCCGTGCCCGGCAACGAGATGCCGATGTTGGCGTGGCGCGATTCGCCCGGGCCGTTGACCACGCAGCCCATCACCGCCAGGGTCATGTTCTCGGCGCCGGGATTGGAAATCTTCCACTCCGGCATCTTGGCGCGCACGTGGTTCTGCACCACGCCGGCCAGCTCCTGGAAGAACTCGGAGGTGGTGCGGCCGCAGCCCGGGCAGGCGGTGACCATCGGGGTGAACGCGCGTTGGCCGGTGGTCTGCAGCAGTTCCTGCGCCACCACCACTTCCTGGGTGCGCGACTGGCCCGGCTCGGGCGTCAGCGAGATGCGGATGGTGTCGCCGATGCCTTCCTGCAGCAGCACGCTCAAGGCCGCCGCCGAGGCCACGATGCCCTTGCTGCCGATGCCGGCTTCGGTCAGGCCCAGGTGCAGCGCGAAATCGCAGCGGCTCGCCATGTCGCGGTACACCGCGATCAGCTCCTGCACGCCGGACACCTTGGCCGACAGGATGATGCGCTCGCGCGCCAGGCCCAGTTCCACCGCGCGCTCGGCCGAATCCACGGCCGAACGGATCAGCGCCTCACGCAAGACGCGGCCTGCGTCCCACGGCGTGTCGCGCCTGGAATTTTCGTCCATCAGCTGCGCGGCCAGCGACTGGTCCAGCGAGCCCCAGTTGGCGCCGATGCGCACTGGCTTGTCGTACTTGATCGCGAACTCGATCAGCTGCGCGAACTGCAGGTCCTTCTTCTTGCCGAAGCCGACATTGCCCGGATTGATGCGGTACTTGGCCAGCGCTTCGGCGCAGGCAGGCTCGGCGGCGAGCAGCTGATGACCGTTGTAGTGGAAGTCGCCGATCAACGGCACCTCGATCCCCATCATGCGCAGCTTGTCGACAATGCGCGGGATGGCCGCGGCCGACTCGGGGTTGTTGACAGTCAGGCGCACCATCTCCGAACCTGCGCGCCACAACTCGGCCACCTGCTTGACGCTGCCAGCGATGTCGGCAGTGTCGGTATTGGTCATCGACTGGACGACCACCGGGTGGCCGCCGCCCACGATCACGCTGCCGATCTTGACGGCCTGGGTGATGCGGCGCGGCCAGGCAGTGGCGTCGGCGGGAGGGGTTGGGCGAGTCACGGCGTCGTACATGCCGCCATTTTAGCCTGTCCGTCGTCCGCTCACAGCTGAAGCGTCGTGCGGGCCGCCATCCGGGCCGATGCGACGGTTTGTCGCAGGCCATCACTTCCGCGAGCGCATAGGATTGCCGTGATGAATAGCTCCGACGCCTCCTTCCTGCGGACCCTGTGCAGCCTGCGCTGGCTCGCCACCGCCGGCCAGGCCGCCACCATCCTGGTCGCCTCCGGCCTGATGGGTCTGCACCTGCCGCAACAACCGCTGTGGGCCGGCGTCGCCGCGCTGGCGGTGTTCAATCTGTATGCGCAGCTGCGCGTGGCGCATCGCGGCGCGGTCAGCCCGGCCACCGAGTTTGGCCATATCCTGGTCGATGTGACGGTGCTGACCTGGATGGTGGGCTGGAGTGGCGGCATCGCCAACCCGTTCGGCTCGCTGTTCCTGGTGCTGATCGCGCTGGCCGCGCTGGCCCTGCCGCTGAGCTGGGCGATGGCCGTGGCAGCATCGTGCGTGGCCGGCTATGTCATCAGCGCCGCGTTCGGCCTGCCGCTGCCGTACGGCAGCTTCGATCCGCTCAGCCTGCACATGTGGGGCATGGCGGCCAATTTCCTGCTGTCCACGGTGGTGGTGCTGGCCTTCGCCACGCGGCTGGCGTTGTCGATGCGCGAACGCGAGCGCGAAATTTCCACCCTGCGCGAGCGCTTTGCGCGTAACGAGGGCATCGTGGCATTGGCCACCCATGCAGCGTCGGTGGCGCACGAACTCAACACCCCGCTGGCCACGATGACCCTGCTGGTCGACGACATTGCCGACCAGTGCGATCAGAACGAGCTGCGCGAAGACCTGGACACCCTGCGCGAGCTGCTGGTGCAGTGCCACGAGCGCGTGCTGGCGCTGGCTCAGCCTGCCGACAACGGCCACCTGAGCCGCGAAGTGGCGGTACAGGAGGTGCTGGAGCAATGGCGGCTGGTGCGCCCCACCATCGAGCTGCGCCGCAACGAGGACGCACCGATGCGGCTGATGCTGCAGCCGGGCGTCAGCCACCTGTTGATGGTGCTGCTTAACAACGCCGCCGATGCCGGCGAACGCGCCGGGCGCCCGCAGATCGATCTGACCTTGCGGGTCGAGAACGACCACCTCAGTGGCGAGGTGCGCGATTACGGGCCCGGCTTCGACACCGCGCAAGCCATGCTGCCGGGCACCTTGTTCAACAGCGGCAAGCACGACGGCATGGGCGTTGGCCTTGCGCTGTCGCATGCCACCGTCGAGCGCCTGCAGGGCGAGTTGTGGATGCTGCCCGCCGAAGGCAGCGGCGCCCGCGTCGGTTTCCGCCTGCCGCTTTCCGAACACGAGGCCCTGGCATGACAAGCACCCCGATCCGCACCGGCCTGTTGGTCGACGACGACACCTTGTACCTGCGCACCCTGCAACGCAGCCTGGCGCGACGCGGCGTGGAAACGCTGACCGCCACCGATGCCGCCAGTGCGCTGTCGACCGCGCGCAGTGCGTTGCCGGATTTCGCCCTGATCGACCTCAAGCTCGGCCACGACTCCGGCCTGAGCCTGATCCAGCCGCTACGCGAGATCCGCGCGGACATGCGCATCCTGCTGGTGACCGGCTACGCCAGCATCGCCACGGCGGTGGAAGCGATCAAACTCGGTGCCGACGACTACCTGCCCAAGCCCGCCAACATCCCCACCATCATGCGGGCGCTGGGCGAAGAAGACGACGACCTGCCCGAGCCGGACGAAGAAGAAACCGCGCAGGAAATGATGACCCCACTCAGCCGTTTGCAGTGGGAACACATCCAGCAGGCCCTGCACGAAACCGGCGGCAACGTGTCCGCGGCCGCACGCCTGCTCGGCATGCACCGGCGTTCGCTGCAGCGCAAGCTGACCAAACGCCCCAGCCCGGGACCGTTGCGCGAACCCGGACGCTGATGGCGCCCAGGCTGCGCGCAGGCATGCGCCTGGGCGGCCGGCCTAGCGCCGCCTTGGCGCGAAGATGCTCGCCCTGCGTGAGGTGGCTCGGATGCCGTCGGGTCCTTGAATCAGCGTGCGGCCCCAGCTGCTGAGACGCGTCGGGTCCCAGCCCAGCACGATATCCAGCGATTGGGTACTGCTGTCGTTGCCCGACCACGACCAGCCCATGTAGCCGACGTTGTACTCGCGCGCACGGCGCATGATCGCCGCTTCGTCGACCTGGGCACCGCGGTGGTCGGCGCCGAATTCGCCGACCACCAGGGCCAGCCCGTTGCTGCGAAATGCGCGCAGATAGCTGTCCACCGCGGCGTCGTTGCCGAACACTTCGTACATGTGCACGCTGAAGACCAGATTGCGGCGGCTGTCGAGCGCCAGCAACGCCGCAGCGTTATCGCGCATGTAGAACTGCCAGTCCTGACCCCAGTTGGGCGCGTCCACCATCAACACGTGAGTGAGGCCGGCACTGCGCAGCGTGGCGATCGCACGGGCGTGGCCGTTGACCCACTCGCTGGCGCTCAACTGATTACCGAACGGTTCGTTGCCGATATTGATGATGACGTAATCCTCCTGGCCCACCAGCGCGCCGCGCACGCTGGTCCAGTAGGTGGCGGCATTTGCCAGGGTGCCTGCGGCGCCGTCTTCGCCGTAGCCGGTGGTGTCGTGCACTTCCAGCACGGCGATCAGGCCCAGGGCCTTGCAGCGCGCGATGATGCGCGCCACCTCCGCCTCGGGCGTGCGGTTCCAGCGGTGACCGGTGCTGAGCACCACGCGCACGCTGTTGGCGCCGGTGGCGGCGATCTGTGCCAGCGCCGCGTCGGTACGATCGGCAAACCAGGCATGCGGCAGATTGATGCCACGCAAGACCAGCGTGTTGCCGTTGGTCTCTCGCAGCTGCGTACCGGACACGGATAGGCCGGCATGCGCGGCCGAGGCCAGCGCCAGGCCGGCGATCAGCAGCACTGCGCGCTGCGCCAGACGATTGAAGATCTTCATGATCGGCTCCAAAAGAGTGGGTGGCGCGGGCGCACCTGCACGCACTCGCATGCCCGGCCCACGTGCGCCCACCGTGGCGATGGCGGGCGCACGCGATCTGCGGCTGGTTCACAGAACAGGAAAAATTGCCGGATGCAGACCGAGCGCGCAGACCACGCGGCAGCGCGCTGGTAACGTTAACTTCCGTGTATTCGAGCGTCCTGCGCTGCACGGGGCACGGCGCGCTCAGCCTGACGGCACGGTGCATCGGCGATGCTCGGCATTGCGCACTGCGGTGTTGCAGCGCGAAAACCGCACCTGCCGCCTGCACTGCGTAGACGCCGCGCGGGACCTACGCGTCGCGCTGCAACATGCCATTGCGCTGCTGGCAGCTGAATAAGCGAGCACGGCCACGTCAAGTGGATGCGGCCGAGGCCGATAGAGCCACATGCAATCACTGCCCGCCTCCGACTTCAAAGCGCCCCCCATGTCCGACGAAGCCACCCGTCTGGCCGTTCTACGCGGCCTGTGCCTGCTGGATTCGCCACCGGACCCGGTGTTCGACACCATCGCCGCGATGGCCGCGCGCAGCCTGGGCGCGGAGATCGCGCTGGTGTCGCTGGTGGACGAACACCGCCAGTGGTTCAAGGCGCGGGTGGGACTGGAGGCAGCGGAGACCCCGCGCGACCAGGCGTTTTGCGCGCATGCAATCCGCTCGGACGAGGTGATGGTGGTACCGGATGCGCAACTGGACCCGCGCTTTTCCGACAACCCGTTGGTGCTGGGCCCGCCGTTCATCCGCTTCTATGCAGGGGCGCCATTGCAACTGAAGGACGGCCACCGCATCGGCACGCTGTGCGTGATCGGCACCAGCCCGCGCGAGGGCCTGGATGCGGAGGCGATGACGCAGCTGGAAGGCCTGCGCGACCTGGCCGTGCTGCGGGTGGAGAACCTGCGCAGCACCACGTATCGCGATGGCACGACCGGCCTGCCCAACCGCTCGCGCTTTGGCGAAGATCTGGATACCTGGCTGGCCCGGCGCGATACCGCACCGGCCACCACGGCAGTGGCGGTGGACATCTGCGGCAGCGATTATTTCCGCGACATGGTCAAGGCGCTGGGCTGGGACTACGCCGATGGGTACGTGACCTTGGCGCAACGTCGCCTGGCCGCGTACCTGCCCGCCAACACCCTGCTGTATCGGCTGGACCCGACAACCTTCGGCTTCCTTACCCAGGCCGAAACCCAGCGCCTGTCCAGCCTGTGCAACAAGGTGTCCAAGGCGTTTGCCGAGCCGCTGGATCACCAGGGCATTCCGCACACCGCGGTGGCATCGATCGGCGCGGTGTCGCTGCAGACCAGCTACGGCGCCGCCGACACCATCCGCTCGCTCACCACCGCCGTGGACATCGCCCGCGAGCGCGGCCTGGCCTGGAGCATGTACGAGCGCAAGCACGACGTGGCGCAGCGCAATACCTTTCGCCTGCTTGCCGCCCTGCCCGCCGCGCTGGACAGCGCCAGCCAGCTACGCCTGCACTACCAGCCGCGCGTGGACTTGAACGATCACCGCTGTGTGGCGGTGGAAGCACTGCTGCGCTGGCAGCACCCGATGATCGGCCCGGTGATGCCATCGGACTTCGTGCCGATGGCCGAAAAGACCGCGCTGATCAACCGCATTACCGCCTGGGTCATCGACAACGGCATCGCCCAGGCTGCGCGCTGGCAGCAACAGGGCCTGGACTTCAACCTGGCCTTGAACGTGTCGGCGGCCGATCTGGACCGCCCCGGTTTTGCCGGCCTGTTGCGACGCGGGCTGGAACGTCACAAGCTCGACCCGCGCCGGCTGGAAATCGAATTCACCGAGAGCGCGATGATCCGCCATCCCGATCACCTGGCCGAACAGCTGGCCGATGTGGCCGCGCTGGGCGTGCATATCGCCATCGACGACTTCGGCACCGGTTACAGCAATTTCAGCTATCTCAAGCAGCTGCCAGCCAGCTCGCTGAAGATCGACCAGTCCTTCATCCGCTCGCTGCCGGACAACCGCACCGACCGCACCCTGGTGCCGGCGATGATCCAGCTCGGTCACAGCCTGGGCCAGCGCGTGGTGGCCGAAGGCATCGAATCGGCAGAAGCGTATGCGCAGTTGCGCGCCTGGGGCTGCGACGAAGGCCAGGGCTACTGGATCGCCAAACCGATGCCGGCCGCCGCCCTGGAAACCTGGCTGCAGACGCCGTGGCACGCGCAATTCACTGCGCCGGCCCTGTTTCTTGCGGCAGGCCTGGCCGCGGCGCGGGTATAAGCACGGTCACCAGCTCGCCGGCACCATCGCGCGCGGCCGCCAATCAGCCGCTCGCCATGCAAGCAAGGTGACTGTCGCTGCTTGCCAGGTCATCGACGGATGCGCTAACGCAACGCGGCGCGACACCGAAGTGTCGCGCCGCGTTGCGTTTCAGGCCTGGAGCGGAGGGCAGACGATGCGTCGGCCACTCCAGAACACTCCCTGGCTTACCAGAACACCGTGTACAGCACGATCAGGATCGCGATCACGCCAGCGGCGCCGATCTTGAAGCCCAGCGTGGTGCCGTAGGCCACATCGTCGGTACGGATCAGGTCGCGTGCCTGGGTGGGTGCGGTCATCAACGACACCACCACCGCCAGCACCAGTGCGGCCAGGAACACCACGCCGATGCGGTCCATGAACGGCAGTTCCGGCCAGGCGAACTTCAGCGCGAACGACAGCACCACCGAGCCGATCGCCGCGGTCAGCGCGCCTGCTTCGTTGGCGCGTTTCCAGAACAGGCCCAGCATGAAGATGACCACCACGCCGGGCGTAAAGAAGCCGGTGAATTCCTGGATGAACTGGAAGCCCTGATCGAAGTTGCCCAGCAACGGCCGTGCGGTGAGGATGCCGATCAGCACCGACGCCGCGGCCACGATCCGGCCCACACGCACCAGCTGCTTCTGTTCGGTCTGCGGGCGGAACTTGGCGTAGAAATCCAGGGTGAAGATGGTCGCCACCGAGTTGATCTTGGACGCCAGCGAGGCCACGATCGCCGCCACCAGCGCGGCAAACACCAGGCCCAGGATGCCGGTCGGCAGCAGCTGCATCATGGTCGGATAGGCCTGGTCGGGCTTGGCCAGGTCCGGCGCCAGCACCACTGCGGCAATGCCCGGCACCACGATCACCAGCGGCATCAGCAGCTTCAGGAAGGCCGCGAACACCATGCCCTTCTGCGCCTCGCCGATGTTCTTGGCCGCCAGCGCGCGCTGGATGATGTACTGGTTGAAACCCCAGTAGCTGATGTTCATCACCCACAGACCGCCCAGCAGCACGCTCAGGCCGGGCAGATCCTTGTAGAACGGGTTGTCCTTGCTCAGTATCATGTGGAAGTGCTCGGGGTGCGCGCTCCACAGGTGCTTGAAGCCCGCCAGCACGCCGGCGCCATCGCCGATCCGCGCCAGCGTCAGCCCGGCCACCAGCAGGCCGCCCAGCACCAGCAGCGTGACCTGCACGATGTCGGTCAAGGCCACCGCCTTCAGCCCGCCGTACAGCTGGTAGACCAGCGCGAACACGCCGATCAACGCCAACGCCAGGGTCTGGTCCATGCCGGTGACCTGGCTGACCGCGATCGACCCCAGCCACAGGATCGAGGTCAGGTTCACGAACACGTACAGCAGCAGCCAGAACACCGCCATCAGCGTGCGGATCCACTTGCCGTAGCGCTGTTCCAGGAACTGCGGCATGGTGTAGATGCCGTTGCGCAGGAAGATCGGCAGGAAGAACTTGCCGACGATCAGCAACGTCAGCGCCGCCATCCACTCATAGGAGGCGATCGCCAGGCCGATCGCATAGCCGGAACCGGCCATGCCGATGATCTGTTCGGCCGAAATATTCGCGGCGATCAGCGAAGCGCCGATCGCCCACCACGGCAACGACTTGCTGGCCAGGAAGTAATCCTCGGCGCTCTTGCTGTGGCCTGCCTTCTCGCGCGACACCCACTGCGCGAGCACGAAGATGCCGGTCAGATAGACCAGCACAATCACGATATCCAACGTCGCCAAACCCACTGCACTCTCCTGTCTGGCTCTGGGGTATGCGCCGACGATCAGGCAGGGCTGCAGAAGGCCGCCGCCGCGCACCAGGTGCGCAATGGCAGCGCGGCGAACCGCGTCTGCAGGCCATCCCGGCCGATCGACAACACCGCCCCCGCGGCGGCTGATGGCACCACCGCGATCGGTGGCCGCTTCGACACGTCGCCGGAAGCGGCGACGCACGTGTTTCGCTTGACCTGCACCGTGCCCGGAAGCGTGCCCCCGGGCATGGGGATTACTTGACCGGGCAGTCCACCGTCACTTCGGCTTCGTTGAGCGCGCCCAGCGCCACCTTCGACACCGACAGATCCAGCGCAGCGCCGCTTTCGATACCGACGACCTGGGTCAGCCTGGTCACGTCGGCACCGGCCACCGCGAAGCACTTGAGCGGAATGCCCACCACCTTCCACTGGCCCTGCGGCAGCGCGGCCAGGGTCTTCTGCGCATCGACGCGGCCGCTGCACTTGTCGCCGCAGCCCACGCCCAGCCACACCGGCGCGGTCACCGCGCTGTCGCGGCGCACGCTCAGCTGCAGCTGCACATCGCCGTTGCTCTCGCGCGACACGTCCACCGGCTTGCCGGACACCAGCAGCACGCTGGCAGGCTTGGCGCCGGACCACACCAGGCGACGTGCGTCTTCCTGCGCCTTGTGGTCGACTGCGGTCATCTTCAGGCTGCCATCGGACAGGCCCACCGGCAGCGTGGTCGCCGGCATGTTGGCCTGGCCCGCATTGGACAGCTGCATCGCGATGCCGAGCGCCGGCTTGCCGCGCACGAAGTACACCCCGCCCACCGACTGCTCGCCGGACACGCCCGATTCCTCCGGCAGCGCAGCCAGGTCGCCCTTGTCGGCATAGGTCAGGCCGAAGCCGAACTTGAACTGCGGGTCGTAATCCTTCTGCCCGACATTGTTGGCGAATTGCACCGCGGTCTTGGGCCAGGAGAAGCTGAGCTTGCCCTTGAAGTCGTTCTGCACGCTGCCATCGGCCTTGCGCAGCAGCACGTCGGCAATGCCCTCGCCTTCCGAACCCGGCAGCCAGGCGGCGACGAATGCATCGGCGGCATTGATGTACTGGTTCATCCACAGCGGACGCCCGCTCAGGAACACCGCCACCACCGGGATGCCTTCGGCCTTGAGCTTCTTGATCAGCGCCAGCTCGCTCTCGTCGCCCGGCTTGTACAGCAGGGTGGCGATGTCGCCCTGGAACTCGGCGTACGGGTTTTCGCCGAACACCACCACCGCCACATCCGGCTTGGTCTTGTACGCACCATCGACTGCCAGCTCGGCCTTGCCGCCGGCGGCCTTGATCTGCTTGTCCAGGCCTTCCCAGATGGTGTTGCCGTTGGGGTAGTCGCTGCGCTTGGTGCCGGTGCCCTGCCAGTTCAGCGTCCAGCCGCCGGACTGCTTGCCCATGTCGTTGGCGCCGTCGCCGACCACCAGCACGCGCTTTTTGGGATCCAGCGGCAGGATGCCGGCCTGGTTCTTCAGCAGCACCAGCGACTCGCGCACCGCCTGACGGGCGATGGCGCGGTGCTCAGGCGCGCCCAGCAACTCGTACTTGCCGCCGAGCGGGCGCTTGGACGGCTTGCCGGCTTCGAACAGGCCCAGGCGCAGCTTGACCCGCAGGATGCGGCGCACCGCATCGTCCAGACGCTCTGTGCTGATTTGACCGGACTTCACTGCGGCCAGTTCGGTTTCGTAGATGCCCTTCCAGCTGTCGGCGGCCATCGCCATGTCGACACCGGCAATGAACGAGGCCGGGCAGTTGTCGTTGGTGCAGCCCTTGACCTGGCCGTGGCCGTTCCAGTCGCCGACCACGAAGCCGCCGAAGTTCATGCGGCCCTTCAACACGTCGGTCAGCATGACCTTGTTGCCGTGCATCTTCTCGCCGTTGAAGCTGTTGAACGAGGCCATCACCGTCTGCGCGCCGGCCGCAATCGCGGGCGGGTAACCGGCCGCGTGGATGTCGCGCATGGTGGCCTCGGACACCTTGGTATCGCCCTGGTCCTTGCCGTCGGTGGTGCCGCCGTCGCCGACGAAATGCTTCACCGACGAGATCACGTGGCTGCCGTCCAGGAACTGCGGGGTGCCCGGAGTGCCCTGCACGCCTTCGACCATCTTGCCGGCGAAGCTGGCCACCACGTCCGGCGACTCGGAATAGCCTTCGTAGCTGCGGCCCCAGCGGTCGTCCTGCGGCACCGCCACGGTCGGCGCGAAGGTCCACTCCATGCCGGTGACGCGGGTTTCGGCGGCGGTGACTTCGCCGATCTTCTTGATCAGCTCCGGATTGCGGGTGGCCCCTAAGCCAATGTTGTGCGGGAACAGCGTGGCACCGACGATGTTGCTCTGGCCGTGCACCGCATCGATGCCGAAGATGATCGGAATCGCGTTGCCGCCCTTGGAGGTGTCCATCGACGCTTCGTAGAAGGCGTCGGCCAGCTTCAGCCATTCGGCCGGGCTGGCGTCGTACTTGCCGCCCGGATCGGAGTTGCCGCCGGCCAGCACCGAGCCGATGCGGTACTTGCGCACATCGTCCGGGGTCATGCTGGCGATGTCGCCCTGCACGGTCTGGGCGACCTTCTCTTCCACGCTCATCTTGGACATCACATCGGTGATGCGCTGCTCCAGCGCCGCGTCCTGCGCGAACGGCCACTTCGGCGACGGCCACTGGTCCGGATGGATGGTGGCCGATGCCTCGGCAGGTGCGGCAGCCGGCGCCGTCTTGCCGGCCTCGGCGGTGGTGTCCTTGCCTTGGCAGGCAGCCAGCATCAGCACCGCCGCAGCGGTAGCCAGAGAAAGGGCGCGACGCGCGACGGGCGCGGCGGTATGGCGAAGCAGCTTGTCCAAGATCCAGGTCTCCAGGGGTGTCTCCTGCCGCGATGCATGCGCCGCAGGCCTTCAGGCGGCGTACGCTCACGTGATTCAGCTACCCTGTCAACAACGCTCGCCCGTATGCCAAATGACGGGCAACTTATTGGGCCGGGCTATAGCCTTGGAATACCGGCAGCACCTGTCAAACCACGGAAAATCGCCAAATCCGGCGCGCCGCTTGGTCTTGCGCGCCCCCGCGCTTTGCTGCATCGCACCACCGGGCCGAGGTCACAGTGCGCAGGCACCATGCCCTGCCAGGGGCAGGTCGCGTCCGCTTTCGCTGCAGCGTCCGAACCGGCGCCAACCGGTGAGCTCGCCGTCAAACAACTGTCATATCCCGGGCCTAGCGTGACCGCTTGCCGATGCGCCGTTGCCCATCGTTGATCGTTGCCTTTGCCTGGAGTTTCGATGTCCGCCTCCCCCGACCCCTCCCGTCGCCGCCTCATGCAACTGCTGGCGGCCGTCCCCCTGTTGCCGCTCGGCAGCGCCAGCGCCGCCGCGTTCCAGCAGCTGGGCAGCGCCGCGCTGGCGGCGCGCCCGCTGCGGCCTTCGGAAAACCCCACCCGTCTGGTCTCGGCCACTTTCCATGGCATGCCCGCGCCCAGCCTGGCCGACCCGGCCGCGATGGCCACCACCACGGTGGGCTCGGCGCTGACCGTAGCGCGTAGCGATGGCAGCACCCAGCGCTATGCACTGGCCTACCACCCGTTCTTCGTCACCGGCGACCAGGTCCCCGACGGCAAAGGCGGCACCGTGCTGGCCGGCGGCTATTACGACATCCAGCATCGCCCCATCATCGACCGCTCCAAGCCCGGCGCCGAACGCCCGTTCTTTTCCGACTGCCCGGACGGCTCATCGCTGCTGACCCTGCCCGATGCCAAGGTGCCCGGGGTCAAGGGCAACCATGTGTTTGCGGTGGTGCAGTTCGAATACACCACCCGCGACCAGGCCGGCAACGACACCAACCGCCATCTGCCCGCGCCGATCGCGGTGCTGACGCTGGACCAGGACCCGGCCACCGGCAAGCTGTCGCTGGTGAAGTACCACAACGTCGACACCGCCCCGGTGCACGGGCTGTGGACCACCTGCGGCGCCAGCCTTTCGCCCTGGAATACCCACCTGTCCAGCGAAGAGTACGAACCCGACGCCACCGCACTGGCCGGCAACACGCAGTTCCGCAGCTACAGCACGCATCTGTACGGCGACCCGGACAAGGCCAATCCATATCACTACGGCCACCTGCCCGAAATCACCGTGCACCCGGATGGAACGGGGAGCGTCCGCAAGCACTATTGCCTGGGCCGCATCTCGCACGAGCTGGTGCAGGTGATGCCCGACCAGCGCACCGTGCTGATGGGCGACGACGCCACCAACGGTGGGCTGTTCATGTTCATCGCCGACCGCAAGGCGGACCTGTCGTCCGGATCGTTGTACGTCGGCAAGTGGCACCAGACCTCCGGTGTCGGCCCGGGCGCGGCCACGCTGAGCTGGATCAAGTTGGGGCATGCCACCAGCGCCGAGATCCAGGCAATGGCCGACCGCCTCACCGCCGCCGACATCCTCGATGTGCATCTGAGCGACCCCGGCGATGCCGGCTTCACCAAGATCCCGTTCAACGGCACCTTCAACTGGATCCGCATCAAGCCCGGCATGGAAAAGGCCGCCACGTATCTGGAAACCCATCGCTACGCGGCATTGGCCGGCGGCAGCCTGGGCTTTACCAAGCTCGAAGGCACCACCGTCAACGCCCACGACAAGGTCGCCTACATGGCGATGTCCTACATCGTCACCAGCATGCGCAACGGCTCGGGCGACGTGAAGGTGGAAGGCCCGGATGCAGGCGCGGTGTATGCATTGAATCTGCGCGGCGGCCAGCGCGACAGCCACGGCGCGGCGATCCATAGCGACTGGGTGCCGATCGACATGGCGGCCCCGGCCGCGCTCACCGGGCATGACCTGGCTTCCGCCGATGCACTGGGCAATCTCGCCGACCCGGAGCGCCTTGCCAACCCGGACAATCTCAAGTTCTCCGAAGCGCTGCGCACCTTGTTCATCGGCGAAGACAGCAGCCTGCACGTCAACAACTTCCTGTGGGCCTACAACGTGGACAGTGGCGCGCTGACCCGCGTGCTGTCGGTGCCGGCCGGCGCCGAATCCACCGGCCTGCACGCGGTCGACCAGATCCACGGCTGGACCTACGTGATGAGCAATTTCCAGCACCCCGGTGACTGGGAAAGCCCGCTGCACGACACTGTCAAGGCGACGCTGGATCCACTGATCCGCGCCAACTACAAGAACCGCTTCGGCGCGGCGGTGGGCTACCTCACCGGCGACCCGGTGGCGGTGCAATTGAGCAAGGCGTAGGCGCCGCCGTTCCAGTTGCAGCGCTGCGTGACGCTACAGCTGACACGTGCAGCGTGGCTATCTCGCTGCTGTCGCAATGCCGGTAGGAGCGCACCTAGGCGCGAGGAGCTTTGTCGGTAGGGCCTGTCGCGCCCGGGTGCGCTCCTACGGGTGAGGCCGACACGTGCAGCGTGGCGTTCTCGCTGCTGTCGCAAGGCCAGTAGGAGCGCACCTGGGCGCGAGGAGCTTTGCCGGTATGGCCTGTCGCGCCCGGGCGCGCTCCTACGGGCGAGGTCGATGGATGTCTGGCCGGGTCGGTGAGAAGCGGATCAGACCGCAAATGCATGAGCGCGCGGTTCAAGACTGCCGCAACTCCAGTGCCGCCATCACGATGGGCTTGGCCCAACCGGGCACCTGCGCCAATTCGTCGGGCGTTTGCGGGTACTGCAGGCCGCTGCGGTCCAGTTCCAGCACCAGCAACGGCGCAGCCTGCCCCGTGGTATCGGCCGGTGCGCTGTTGTCGTAGACGTGTAGCACCGACAGATGCGGCAGCAAGGCGATCAGATTGGCGCGCGAGGCATCGAAGCGCTCGCGGATCCTGTGCTCGGCGATCGCATGGCCACCCGCGGCTACCCGCGCTGCAACGCGTTCGATGTGCAGCTCCACCGTCGCCAGACCGCAGAACCAGATGGCCACCGTGTGCTGCGCACAGGCCTCGCGCAGCAAGCGCGGGATGGTGTTCGCGCCTAATGTGGTTTCGAAGGCGTAATCGCTGCCATCGGCCATCGCCTGGCGCAGCCGTCGCACGCCCTCCTGCCAAGCCTGCGCATTGGCATCTTCCAGTGTCCAGCCTTGCTCCACCAGCGCTCTGGTGAACGCATCCGGGTTGAACCAGCTGGCACCGTCTTCCCGCAGCAGGGTGCCCAGCAGCGAACTCTTGCCGGCGCCGTTGACGCCCGCCAATACCAGGATGTTTCCCATCGATCAGAGCGACGGTCCCAAGGCGACCTTGCGGCCACGGCGTGCGGGCTTGGCGATTACCTGGGCCAACACTGCGCCATCGACAACCGCGGCAAGATGCGCGTCGAATCTGGCCTGCAAGGCCTGCAGCGACTGCGCGCGTGTGGTCGCATCGGCAGACGCGCTGGCCTGCCGCACCAGATGCCGGTACTCCTCGGCATCCACCACCACCGCTTCGGGGTGATTGTGATTGGTGATGACGACCGCGCCGTGGGCGCGCACCTTGCGCATCAGGCTGGGCCAGCCCTTGATCTTGATGTCGGCCGCTGGCGCTCTTTCGAGCTCGGGCAGGTCTTGATGGCGGGACATGGGGCGGTCCTCCGAAGTGAGTAGCTCCAGGCTACGCCAAAATGTCTATTTTGGGAAATTTGTCCATTCTGGCCTTATTCCGCGAGGAGCCAACCAAAAGCAACCAAGCGCAGCGAACAAAACGTAACGGGCTTTCGTCAGATAGGTGCAGGCGGCGCGCAGCAACCGGAATGGACAAGTGTTGTTACAGACCGATTCCCGCGCTCGCCTGTCGGTGGTGCGACAGTTTTGTTGGCTGCTCCAAACCGTCACGGCCGGTCATCAGGTGGCTGAGGGAAGACGCACTCGGATCGGAGCATACGAGTGGCACGCGTCGCATCGAGCACCGGCTGCGCCCACCTGGCAGCAAACGTAGTCGTGCGTGAGCCGCTCCAAACTGAAACGGGGCCCGCAGGCCCCGTCGCTTGATGCCACAGCTGTGAGCCGCTCAACCGCGCAGTTTGGCCAGTAGCTCGCGGGTCACCGGGTCGGCCACATCGGCGGCCTCGCCCTTCAATGCCGGCAACAGCTGGCTGGCCAGCTGCTTGCCCAGCTCCACGCCGAACTGGTCGAACGCATTGATGCCCCACATCACCGACTGCACGTAGACGCTGTGCTCGTACATCGAGATCAGCGCGCCCAACGCCTGCGGGGTCAGCGCGTCGAGCAGGATCACCGTGCTCGGGCGGCCGCCCGGATAGCTGCGGTGCGGATCGCTGCTGTCCTGGCCGTTGGCCAGCGCTTCGGTCTGCGCCAGCACGTTGGCCATCAGCGCGACATGGTTTTCCGCATACGGATCGTCGTTGTGCACGGTGCCGATGAAATCGGCCGGCACCACGCTGGTGCCCTGGTGCAACGCCTGGAAGAAGCTGTGCTGCACGTCGGTGCCCGCACCGCCCCACCACACCGACACGGTGTCGCTGTCCACGGCAGAACCGTCGAGCTTGACCCGCTTGCCCAGGCTTTCCATCACCAGTTGCTGCAGGTAGGCCGGCAGCAGGGCCAGGCGCTGGTCGTAGGTCATCACCGCATGCGTGGCACTGCCGAGCAGGTTGCGGTTCCACACCGCCGTCAGGCCGTGCAGCACGGCGACGTTTTCTTCCACCGGTGTGTCGAGCGCATGCGCGTCGAACTGCGCGGCGCCTTCCAGCAATTGTTCGAAACGTTCGAAGCCGATCGCCAGGGCGATCGGGAAACCCACCGCCGACCACAGCGAATAACGGCCACCGACCCAGTCCCACATCGGCAGCACTCGGCTCGGCGCGATGTCGAAGGCCTTGGCGGCACGTTCGGGGTTGGCGCTCACCGCGTACAGACGCTCGCTGCCGCCGAGCCAGGCATGCAGGATGCTGCCGTTGAGCAGAGTTTCCTGGGTGCCGAAGGTCTTGGAAATCAGGATGCCGGCGGTGCGCGCCGGGTCCAGCGTCGCCAAGGTGCGCTGCATGGCGGCGCCGTCGACGTTGGAGACGAAATGCACGCGAAACCGCGCACCCGACGGCGCACGCAAGGCATCGGCCACCAAGCGCGGCCCCAGGTCCGAGCCGCCGATGCCGACGCTGACGATATCGGTAACGTCGGTGGCTTCCAGTTGCTGGATCAGCGCGCCCATGCGTTGGCGCACTTCCGCAGCGGTTGCATATGCTTCGGAGGCCACCGGCGCATCGGTCAGGTCGCCGCGCAACGCGGTATGCAATGCAGCGCGCTGTTCGGTGACGTTGACCTGCTCGCCGCGGAACAGGCGCTGGAACGCGCCGGCCAGATCACGCTCTCGCGCGATCGCGAATAGGGCATCGAGCGCGGCGCGGTCGTACTTCTGCCGCGCGAAATTGAAATACAACGGACCGACCTGCCTGGCGTACTGCGTCGGCCGTTGCGGCTCGGCGGCAAGCAATGCGGGGATGGCAGCGCCGCGCAGGCGCTGGGCGTGGGCGTGAAGCGCGTCGAATCCGTTGGTGTGTGTCATGCGGCCTGCGTGGGGATGCTGTGGTTGGTGTGGGTGATCGTGTTGCTGCCGTCCACATATACCAGATTGGGCTTGAAGGTCTCGGCTTCGGCTTCGCTCATGCTGGCAAACGCCGCAACGATGATCAGATCACCGACCTGCACGTGACGCGCGGCGCCGCCGTTTAGCGAGATGATGCCGCTGCCTTCCTCGGCACGGATGGCATAGGTGCTGAAGCGCGCACCGTTGGTGACGTCCCAGATATGCACCTGTTCGAACTCACGGATGCCGGTGGCTTCCAGCAGCAGGCCGTCGATGGCGATCGAGCCCTCGTAATTGAGCTCGGAATGGGTGACGGTGGCGCGGTGGATCTTGGCTTTCAGCAGGGACAGGTGCATGACGGGCAACGGCAAAGGAAAGCCGGCATTTTAGCGGAAAGCGCTCGTGTGCACCGGCCTGCCCTATAACCGGAGGTAAGGGCTTCAGGCCGGCGTCGGACAACGCGCCGGTGCGCCGAAGCGCAGGCGCCGCCGGTCATGGCCCAATCCGGCGCATGCAGCAGCATTGGGACCGCTCAGAATTCCAGGTTGTCGATCAGCCGCGTGGTGCCCAGGCGGGCCGCAATCAAGGCCACGCGCGCGCCGGCGTGGCTGTCGCCCGGCTCGCTCAGGTCGGGCAGCCGCACTACCGCGTAATCGACGCGGAAACCGGCCTGTTCCAGCGCCTGGGTGGCAGCCTCTTCGACCTGCGCACGCTGGGTGCCGGCAGCGTAGCTGTCGCGCATCTGCAGCAGCACCTTGCGGATCTGCGCCGACACCGGCCGATCCTCGGCCGACAGATATTGATTGCGCGAGCTCATCGCCAGGCCATCGGCCTCGCGCACGATGCTGCCGCCCAGGATCTCGATCGGAAACGCCAGGTCGGCCACCATCTGCCGAATCACCGCCAGCTGCTGGTAATCCTTCTTGCCGAACGCTGCCACATCCGGCTGCACCTGGTTGAACAGGCGCGCCACCACCGTGCAGACGCCGTCGAAATGGCCTGGACGGCACACGCCTTCCAGCACGTCGCTGACGCCCGGCGCGTGGATCGGCGTGGCCAGCGCGGTGCCGAGCGGGTACATGGTGTCCACGTCCGGCAGCCATAGCGCATCGCAACCGGCGTCTTCCAGCCCGCGCAGGTCGGATTCAGGGGTGCGCGGGTAGCGCGCGAAGTCTTCGTTCGGGCCGAACTGGGTCGGGTTGACGAATACGCTCGACACCACGCGGTCGGCGTACTGGCGCGCCAGCATCACCAGCGAATAGTGGCCGGCATGCAGGTTGCCCATGGTCGGCACCAGCGCCACGCGCAAGCCCTCGCGCTTCCAGCCGGTGACCAGGGCGCGCAGGGCGGAAAGATCGGTAATGGTCTGGATCATGCGGCGTACGCGTGCTCTGCATCGGGGAAGCTGCCATCGCGTACGGCCAGGGCATAGGCACGCACCGCGCCGGCCACCGAACCGCCTTCGGCCAGGAAATCCTTGACGAACTTGGGACGGCGATGGCCGCTGTCCAGGCCCAGCATGTCGTGCATCACCAGCACCTGGCCATCGCAGCCCGGGCCGGCACCAATGCCGATGGTGGGCACGCTGAGGTCGGCGCTGATCTGCGCGGCGATCGGCGTGGGCACGCATTCCAGCACGATCATGCTGGCGCCGGCATCGACCACCGCCTGCGCATCGCGGCGCAACTGCTCGCCTGCCTCGCCGCGGCCCTGCACTTTGTAGCCGCCAAACCGCAGCACCGATTGCGGGGTCAGTCCCAGGTGCGAACACACCGGGATCTCGCGCTCCACCAGGTAACGGATGACATCGAGCTTGTGCCCGGCGCCTTCGATCTTGACCATCTCCGCGCCGGCCTGCAGCAGCCGGGTGGCGGCGTCCAGTGCGCGCTCCGGCGTGGCATCGGCCTGGAACGACAGATCGGCCACCAGCAACGCCTGCTCCAGCACCCGCGCCACCGCGGCGGTGTGGTAGACCATGTCGGCGGTGGTCACCGGCAAGGTGGAATCGTGCCCCTGCACCACCATGCCCAGCGAATCGCCGACCAGGATCAGGTCCACGCCATTGGCGTCGAAAGTCCGCGCGAAGCCGGCGTCGTAGGCGGTCAACATGACCAGTTTTCGACCCTCGCGCTTGGCCTGCGCCAAGGCGGGCACGGTCCAGGGCTTGCTGTCGGTATGGCTGCTCATGAAGTCATTACGTGGGGTGATAAGCCGGCCATTATCTACCCAATCGGCTCCAGCCCGCAGACATCGATGGCCTGCAACGCGTGTCGCACTGTTCCATGGCCTGGAATGATCGCCTCTGGCGCCAGCTCGAACAGCGGCAGCAGGGCGAAGCCGCGCACGTGCAGATGCGGGTGCGGCACCTGCAACCGTGGCAGGTCGATCACCTGATCGGCGTACAGCAGCAGATCCAGGTCCAGCGTGCGCGGGCCCCAGCGCTCGCCGGCCTCACGCTGCCGGCCGAAGGCCTGCTCGATGCCCAGCAAGGCATCCAGCAGCGCCAGCGGGGCAAGCCCGGTCTGCAGCTGCGCCACGGCATTGATGAAGTCGGGCTGGTCTTCGCGGCCCCAAGCCGGTGTGCGGTACAGGCGCGAGGCGGCAATCAACGTGGACTGCGGCACCTCGCCCAGCGCGGCGATGGCCGCGCGCACGCTGGCCTCGGCCGGGCCCAGGTTGGCACCCAGGCCGACAAAGGCGGTGTGCATGCCCTACTCGCCTGCGGCGGCGCCGGTGCGGCGGCGGCGGCGGCGACGCTTGCGCGGCGCACCCTCGTCGCCGTCGTGATCGGCCTGCGCAGAGTCGATCGCATCGACCAGCTCCTGGCCGGACGATTTCTGCGCCTCGCGCCAGAACTCGACATCGGCAGCGTGATCGGCAGAGGCAAACTGGCGCAGCACCAAGAAGTCGAACGCGGCGCGGAAGCGCGGATGCGACAGGGTGCGGAACACACGCTTGCGTTGACGCGACGAGAAGCGCGTCTGCAGCAGCCAGATTTCCTGCATCGGCAACGAGAAGCGGCGCGGCAATGCCACCCGCTCCAGCTGGTGCAGGGTGACCCGGTCGGCGGCGCGACGCTGCGCATCTTCCGGCTGCACGCCCTGCGCCTGCAGCGCCATCAATGTGCGGCAGAACGCCGGCCACAACAGCAACGCAAACAGGAACGCCGGCGACACCGGCTCGTCGTTGGCCACGCGCGCATCGGTATTGCGCAAGCCTTCCAGCACCATCGCGCGCAAGGCGCCGCTACGGTTGGATTTGAGCGCCGCCGCACTTTCGGGGAACAGCGCGCCAAGCAGGCCGTAACGCTCCAGGCCTTCGAAACTCGCCACGCCGTGCCCGGACAGGAACAGCTTGAGAATTTCCTCGAACAGCCGCGCCGGCGCGGCTTCGGACAACAGCCCGGCCAGACGCGGGATCGGTTCTGCGGTGCCGGCTTCGATGTCGAAGTTCAACTTGGCCGCCAGCCGCACGGCACGCAGCATGCGCACCGGATCTTCCTGGTAACGCAGCTCCGGGTCGCCGATCAACTTCATCAGCTTTGCCTGCACGTCTTCGAAGCCGCCGCAGTAGTCGCGCACCGAAAAATCTTCGATCGCGTAGTACAGGGCGTTGCAGGTGAAGTCGCGACGGATCGCATCGTCTTCGATGCTGCCGTAGACGTTGTCGCGCACCAGGCGGCCGTTATCCAGTTCGCGGTCGCCGCTGCCGTCGTCGATGTTCGCGCGGAAGGTGGCCACTTCGATGATCTCGCGGCCGAACACCACATGCGCCAGACGAAAACGGCGGCCGATCAACCGGCAATTGCGGAACAGCGCCTTGACCTCTTCTGGCGTGGCGCTAGTGGCGACGTCGAAATCCTTGGGGTGGCCGCCGACCAGCAAGTCGCGGACCGCGCCGCCGACCAGATAGGCGCCAAAGCCGGACTCGCGCAGGCGATACAGCACGCGTAGCGCGTTGGGGCTGATGTCCTTGCGCGAAATGGTGTGCTGATCGCGCGGGATGACGCGCAGCGTGAACGGGGATGTAACTGAGGGTTCGATGATGGCGCTTCCGTCTTGTGTTGCAGGATTGCCCAACGGCTATTACCTCACTATACTAGCGCGCTGCACAAGACGCGACAAAACGCTCCCTTCGTCTAATGGTTAGGACGTGGCCCTCTCAAGGCTAAAACAGGGGTTCGAGTCCCCTAGGGAGCACCACGTTCGTCCTGCCGCAGACCACGCCAAGGCCCCGCATTGCGGGGCTTTTGCGTTATTGGGCAGCGGTGACTGCCGCTGGCCCGGCGAAGCGCAATGATCCCTTCCCAGGCCAGACAAGCCCACCACCCATGCCAACGCCATCGATCCGATGTGCCCGGATGCGCCGATTGGCCGAGGCCGGTTACGGCGCCGGACAATGGGGGGGCCTTGTCGCCGATTGCGCACCTCAGCTCTGCGGCTATCGTGCAACCTGGCGGCGGCGCGCGGGCTTGCCCCCTGCCGATCACCCCACGACAAACATCATGTAAGGCCCGATCAACACATAGACCTGCACGACCGCGCGTCCGCATCGACGCAGCGTACGATGATCAACCTCGCACTTGCGCGCAGCGACGGCAGATCGAGGCGGATGTTTGCACTGCATGGCAACTCCTCACTGGGCGACGGGATCAAACGCGTCTGCATCGGCATGACTGCCGGTTTCGGCGACGGCGTCGTGGGCATGCAGGCTTTCCAGGTGACGCACCGCCACGTCGAAGGCCGTGTAGCGCTCGGCCAACGCCATGCGCAGACGCCGCGCGGCATCTTCCACATACATCAGGTTGGCGCCATTCAAGCGGGCGAATGCCTGCTCGTCGATACGCCGTACCGCGGCCTGCACCGGCGTTGCCAATGCCTGTTCGCAGACGCCGATCAACGCGCGGATATCCAGCCGCTGCAGGCAGGCCAGCAGATCCACACGCACCTGCGCCACGCTGCGCTGACTGTGGGGCGTGGCGTACGAACCGTGCACCTGTAGCCACTGCGCAATGTCGTCCACCTGCAGCATGGCGCGACCTGCATGCTGCTGCACGAAGGCCTCGCTCAACAACTGCCGCGACAACGCGGCCGAACACGGGCAGGTCGAGGCATACAGCACGTCGATCTGCAGGCTGACCAGGCTGCGCCCTTCCCTGCATTGCGCGTCGATGCGTACCGGGTAGGCACGCCACCCGGCCAGGCCCTCGCTGAGCAAGGCCGGCGTACGCAGCATCACCTCGAGCGACAGGGTCACCCGCGCCGCGCGGCTGCCGCAGTCGGCATGACTGTCGATCAAGGCCTGCAACAACTGCGACAACATCGCCGGCGAGACCGGCTGTTCCAGATGCCGATCCAGCAGGCGGTACAACCGCGACATATGGATACCCTTGATCTCCGCGCGCGGCAGGTCGACCTGCACGCTGGCGCGGGCGGCGACGGTGCCGCTGGGCTCGGCCTCGTCCAGGCGCACGGGGATGGCAATATCGTGCATCCCCACCCAGCGCAACGGTGCGCTCAACGTGGGCAGTTCGGTAACGGCAACATCGGGAAGCGTGGCGGACATTGATCGCTCTGAGAAAGGGAAGATGGCGACCGCACCTCAGGCGCGACCGGGGAAGGCCTGGAAGTAATCGTCGATGCCCGCATGCAGCGTCTGCGCCAGCTCGTCCTGATGGGTATCGCCGCAAAGCCTGTTGCAATCGTCGCGATTGCTCATAAAGCCGGTTTCCACCAGCAAAGACGGAATATCCGGCGACTTCAGCACCGCAAAGCCGGCCTGCCCCACCTGATCCTGGTGCAGGCGCGTCACCTGCTGCAGGCGGCCGAGCATCAGCTTGCCGAACTGCAGGCTGCTGGCGATGGTGCCGCTCAGCGACAGGTCGGCCAGCACCTGCGACAGCACCGGGTTGCTGGGCACGCGCAGGCGGCGTGCGCTGTCGCCCATGTCGTCGGCGGCGTTTTCGCTGTCGGCAATCCAGCGGGCCAGGGCCGAGCTGGCCCCGCTCTCGGACAAGGCGAATACCGAGGCGCCACGCGCCTGGCTGTTGGGGGCGGCATCGGCATGGATGGACACGAACAGATCGGCGTTGTGCCGATGGGCGAGCAGCACCCGCTCGTGTAGCGGCACGAAGCGGTCGTCGCTACGGATCATGCTCGGCCGGTAACGCGGATCGGCCGCCAGGCGCTGGTGCAGCCGCCCGGCCACCGCCATGGCGACATGTTTCTCGTAGCGGGCATCCGCGCTGACCGCCCCCGGATCCTTGCCGCCATGGCCGGCGTCGATGGCGATTACGTACGGATGCAGGCGCGAGCGTGTGAACGCAGCCGCCGCAATAGCCGGATCGGCTGCGGACAACGAGACAGTGCCGGAAGCGGCAGCAAGATCGAATACCAACGCACTGCCTTCCCACTGCGGCGTGGCCGTCAGCGGCTGCGACAGATCGAGCACCACGCGTAGCCCGTCACCATGCGGGCCGCTGCGGATGGCAGCGACGGCGACACCTTCGGGCAATGGATCCATCTGCGGTGGCTGCGCCGAAATGCCCGACAGATCGATGACCAAGCGCGCCGGGTCGGACAGGCTGAAACTGCGGTAGGCGACCTGCGTACTCAAGGCGAGTCGAAGTCGCAGCCCCGCCTCCTGACGCTGCAGGGTGCAGTTGCGCAGCCGCGGCAGCGATTGTCCGTGGACCAGGCTCGGCGACAGCACCAAGGCTGCGCCGACGGTGCGCAGCACCTGCCGCCGCCTCATCGGGCCAATCCCGAGGGACCGACGCGGCCACCGCGGCACCTGTAGCACAGAAGGTTCGGCACGGTGACCAGGCAAATGACACTCTGCGGCAAGGAAAGCGACACGACGTGACCAGACTAGTGATGGATAAAGTGTTATAAAGTAACACTTACTGCGCAAAATCAAGCCTGCCGTGCCCCGCCAACGTCCTCACGTTCACGTTTACCGAAGAGCACCACGATGCCCCCCGCCATCCCCGACAGCTATACCGCTTGGCGCCACTGCATTGAAGTCGACTGCGCCCAGCCACTGACCGCGCCTTTCATCGCCCAACGGCTCGCCAGCCTGCGCGATCTCGGCGACCACCACACCCAGCAATTCCTGCGTCGCTGGGGCGAACCTCATCGTCGGCAGGTAATTGGATGGTTCGAGCATGCGCAAACCGCGCTGAGCACGTATTAATGCTTGGCCGGAGTGGAAGGATGACAAGTCGATTTATCACTCAAATATCTTCGACAACACATTTCAGCCCGAAAAAACCCAGTGACATTACTCGACAAATTCCCCGCGACGCTTTCATTGACGCCATGAAAAAGACCGGGTAACGACCATTCCCCACTGACGGGCAAGTCATCTGGCCGAGCCCGTGGATGAGCCTGATCCAGTCCCACACAGGATGCACACCTGTCGGTATGGGGATCGACGTGCCCCTGGACCGTGAGCTGGCACGGCGGATCTAGACAGCGTGCAGAAACACCAATAACCAACACCGGAAAGCACGCGCCGGAAAACCGGCACCACCTAAAGTGATATTGCTGCCATGCCTATTCGCATGCATGTCGCCGAGTCAACACATTGGCGCGACGCGTATCCAATGAAATTGGACTCAGCCCCTCACGGAACTACAGAGAAACACGTACCGTAGGCATGCCTGAATTGCAGGCTAGATAGTTCCCGATCAAGGGAAAAAGGCGAAGTCATGGAAGTGAAGGCAAAGCTAGCAATAAAGACTCTAGGTGCCCTCGCCGTCGCAATGCTGGCAGGTATCGGATCGGCAAATGCCTGCTGTCCAGGCGATGGTACGGTTGCCTCGCTGGCTGCTACAGGGCTAGGCGAGTCGGCACCGCGTGCGACTAACCTGGCAGTAGATCCGACATGGCGGATCTACGAGTTTCAACGCGAGGGAATGCTGTATTTGCAGATCAACGATGCAAGTGGCGTAGTCCGCGGTGCGGTCGGCCGTGCAGGCGAGCTTCTCTGGGTACTGCCAATGGGCAAGGACGTCAGTCGCGTCACAGCCTCGACCCTGGTGGTTCCGGCAACAGCACAGTTGGTATATCAGACCGACAATTTCACCGTGTATCTGATTCCGAGCACATCTGGAGAGCGCTGGATCGTCACACGGACGAAGTGACAGATGCCTGTTCGGCAACCAGGAAACTGAGGACCAACGCATGGCGGCGACGAAAAGTACCGCCATGCGCTTTCAGTCGCGTCCGCAATTCGTTGCTTGCCTCGGGCGCATCACGATGCACCACATCCAGTAGAGAACTATCAGCGAAGATTCTGATCACCACCCCCTGTGCGTTACGACCTTTCCATGCACGGGCCTGTATGAGATGCCGCTTCGCCTGCGGAAGCATCTCTAACGCGTTCAGCACGCATCGATAGGCCGCCAGTTGCAAGCCCAGTGAAAGATTGCCGCAACTGCCACGCAACGCGTGATGGATCTCCGTGCCGTAAAAACGCGCCAATGCCGGTGAACGCAGGGCTTGATACACGCCATGAGTTTCGATCTCAAGCGGATATAGCCCGGCGACGTATTCGTGCAGCAGCTGCGACTCGATGACTCCCGCTCTGGTCAGTTCCATTGCTGCAGCATGGTGCCCACGTTCGCGTAGCTGAGCGACACACTCCTTGCGCAGTCGGTTGATGTGAACGTTGATATCAGAGTAGTCCACAACGCGGTTGCGCAGAGTGCGCTCAGCCGCGAGATAACCGGCCTGAGCGAATTGCAATGCTTCCAACTGTACTTGGCCGTGGTTGCCAGCCTGTGCGTATACAGAAGCCAGCTGCGAACCGAGGACAAATAGACCTGTCGCAATGACAGCGATCAGCAGCTGGACACTAAATAGTTCCGGGTCGTAAGCGGCAATCCCGTATTTCGAGCGCGACAAGGCGGCAATAAGATTTGCCAGCAATGCACCAACCGCTGCGCCGCGCCAACCGTAGCGGAGCGTCAGAATGATCGCCGGCCCAACCAGCGACACCATCAAGACCTGTCGTAGCAGCGGCTCCGGAACGACATTGGCAGTGCAGAACAAAGCTGCCATCGCCAATCCCGCGAAGGTACTGTCACGCACCAGGTTGCTGCGGGGATCGCTTTCTTTACGCCGATGCCATAGCAGACCAGGTAACAGAAACATCAAGATGCCGAGATAGGACCCAAGCCATGTGCGCAACAGAATCTCCATGGGAGAACTGGCGACGGGACCGCCAAGCGTGGCATTCAGCGCCATGCCGCAAAGCGTGCTCCATAACGCCAGGAGCGCCATCAACGGAAGAATTGCGTTGCGGGTCATCACGTTCAGCGTGTGCCGACGAATCGCAGACACTGCAAGCGCAACTGCTGGTGCAAGCAGGAACGGGCTCATGTACGCCCACATCGGCGCGTAATCCCTTGTCTCCAGCATGGGGATGCGCAACCAAAGCATCGCGGCAGCATCTCCCGCTAGCAGGAACGGCCAGCGACGATACGGCATGAATAGAAGAGACGCCGCTCTCAAACCAGCGGGCAGATACCACTGGTCGACAGACAAATGCCAGACAAGTAGATAGACGACGCAATAGCCCAGACTGAGGAGAAGCCCTTCCGCCAGCTCTCTAACAACTGCCATGCAACCACTCCCTGGTTCTTCGACGAATTTTGCCTAGTGTGAAGCCAATTAGCACATCGCGTATAGCCGAAGCGCACAGATCGCGAGAGTGACATCGACAGCGGATCCGTGCTGCTCCCAGGCAACAAGCGCCTTGCAACAAGGATGATGCACTCCCCAGCGGCGACGTGACCATGCCGGGCGGATGAACACGCTTCTACAAGAAGGCCGCGCGTTGCGCGGCCTTCTTCGTTTTCCATGCCGATATCGGCACAACAGATAGAATCAGCCCTCCATCTGCTCCAGCTCCTTGCCCTTGGTCTCGTAGACGTACTTGAGCACGAAGAACACCGAGATGAAGGCGGCGACGGTGTAGATGCCGTAGGCGCCGGCTAGGCCGATGCTGCCGAGCAGGATCGGGAAGCTGACGGTGATGGCGAAGTTGGAGGTCCACTGCGCGGCGCCGGCAATGGCCAGGCCCGAGCCGCGGATCTGGTTGGGGAACATCTCGCCCAGCATCACCCACATCACCGGGCCCCACGAGGCATTGAAGAACACCACGTAGACGTTGGCGGCCACCAGCGCCAGCATGCCCATGGCATCGGACATGGCGAGCTTGCCGTTGGGGTCCAGGGAGGCGGTGGCAAAGGCATAGGTCACCAGGGCCAGCGAGACCGCCATGCCGGCCGAGCCGATCCACAACAGCGGTTTGCGGCCGATCTTGTCGACCAGCATCACCGTGACCAGGCAGGCGCCGATGCTCAGGCCACCGGAGAGCACGTTGATCAGCAGCGCGTCCTGTTCGGAGAAGCCCACCGCCTGCCACAGTACGGCGCCGTAGTAGAACACCACGTTGATGCCGACCAGCTGCTGGAACACCGCCAGACCAACGCCGATCCAGACGATCGGGCGCACCTTGCCGGTGGTCTTGCTGATCAGGTCGGAGAACTTGGGCTTGTGCTGGTCGGCCGACATCGAGGCGGAGATTTCGCCCAGCTTGGTCTGCGCGGCGGCGTTGCCGTACAGGCGCTTCAAGACCACCAGCGCCTGCTCGCGGCGGCCCTTGACCACCAGGTAGCGCGGGCTTTCCGGAATGACCAGCAGCAGCAACAGGAACAGCAAGGAGGGAATCGCCTGCATCCAGAACATCCAGCGCCAGGCGGCCTGCCCGGCCCATAACGGCTCGGTGGAGGCACCGGCGGCGTTGGCCAGCAGGTAGTTGCTCAGAAACGCGCAGAACAGCCCGCTGATGATGGCGATCTGCTGCATCGTGGCGAGCCGGCCGCGATAGCGCGCGGAGGCGACCTCGGCGATGTAGGCCGGCGAGATGACGCTGGCCGCGCCCACCGCAAAGCCGCCCATCACGCGGGCGAAGATGAAGAAGCCGGAGCTGTGCGAGGCACCGGCGCCAATGGCCGAGAGCAGGAACAGCGCCGCAGAAATGATCAGGACCGCGCGGCGGCCCCAGCGGTCGGCCAGGCGGCCGGCAAAGAAGGCGCCAATGGCGCACCCCAGCAGCATCGAGGCGACTTCGAACCCGGTCTCGGCGGCGCTGGAATTGAAGGTCTGCTTGAGCCCGTCGACGGTGCCGTTGATCACGCCACTGTCGAAGCCGAACAGAAAGCCGCCAATCGTGGCCACACAGCTGATCAGGATGATGAAACGGGTGTTCTCGCCGGCATCGGGGGCGCCGTCAATGGAGACACTGGACATGGGTTCACCTGGAAACATGCAAGGGAGCGGTCACGGGGGCAACCGCCATCGGCCGGCGACGCGCACTGCGCCGCCGGCCACGGGACATCAACGCGTCAGATACTGGTTGATCAGGTTCTCATACGCTTCCTGGCGCCCGCTGACCTGCTTGGGCGCGTTGCCGGCCGCGTAGCTGGCAAGGTCCGCCAGCGTGCTGCTGCCGTTGGCAAAATCGGCACCGGCACCGCTGTCGAAGCTGGCGTAACGCTCGGCGCGCCACTGCTCCAGCGGCGAGGAGGTCAGCAGCGCGTTGGCCACTTCCAGGCCGCGTGCGAACGCGTCCATGCCGCCGATATGCGCCAGGAACAGGTCCTGCGGATCGGACGACTCGCGCCGCACCTTGGCATCGAAATTCAGCCCGCCCGGTGCCAGCCCGCCCTGCCGCAGCACCACCAGCATCGCGCCGACGGTGTCGTACAGGTCGGTCGGGAACTGGTCGGTATCCCAGCCGTTCTGCGGGTTGCCGCGGTTGGCATCGATGCTGCCCAGCAGGCCGGCATCGGATGCCACCTGCAGGTCGTGCTCGAAGCTGTGGCCCGACAGCGTGGCGTGGTTGGCTTCGATATTGAGCTTGAAGTCCTGGTCCAGGCCGTGCTGGCGCAGGAAGCCGATCACCGTGGCGCTGTCGAAGTCGTACTGGTGCTTCATCGGCTCCATCGGCTTGGGTTCGATTAGGAAATTGCCGGTGAAGCCGATGGCGCGGCCGTAGTCGCGTGCCAGGGTCAAGAAGCGCGCCATGTTGTCCTGCTCGCGCTTCATCTGGGTGTTGTGCAGGCAGGCGTAGCCTTCGCGGCCGCCCCAGAACACGTAGTTCTCGCCGCCCAACTCGACGGTCGCATCGATCGCCGCTTTGACCTGCACCGCCGCACGCGCCACCACATTGAAATCCGGATTGGTCGATGCACCATTCATATAGCGCGGGTGCGAGAACAGGTTGGCCGTGCCCCACAGCAGCTTGATGCCGGTGTCGGCCTGACGCTGCTTGGCGATGCCGACCATGTGCTTGAGATTCTTTTCGTACTCGCCGATGTCGTCGGCATCCGGCGACAGGTCCACGTCGTGGAAGCAGTAGTACGGCACACCGAGCTTGGTGAAGAATTCGAATGCGGCATCGGCCTTGGCTTCGGCACGATTCAACGCGGTGTTGCCCACATCCCACGGATACGCGCGCGTGCCCGGGCCGAACGGATCGGCGCCGTTGCCGCAGAAGCTGTGCCAGTAGGCCACGGCAAAGCGCAGGTGCTCGGCCATGGTCTTGTCGCCGATCTGCTTGTTGGCGTCGTAGACCTTGAAGGCCAGCGGGTTGTCGGAATCGCGGCCTTCGAAGCCGATCTTGCCGATGCCGGGGAAGTATTCCTTCGCGCCGATGTAAACGGTGTTGCTCATGGGGTGTGATGTCCTTGGTTCTGGGGGAGTGGTGAATCAGTCAGCGTAGAGCGGGCTGACGACATGCAGGTGCTTGAGGAAGGCTTGGTAGTGCTGCTGATATTGGGCCACGCGCTGCGGATCGGGATGCGCCGACAGCTCTTCATCGATCTGCAGATGCTCCAGCACCACCTCCGACAACGCGGCATCGCCACCATCGTCGCGATCGCAGGCCCACAAGGCCTGCAGCGCGGCACCGAAGGCAGCGCCTTCCGGCTGGCTCGGCACCACGACCTGCAGGTTGAAGATATCGGCCACCATCTGCCGCCACTGCGCGCTCTTGCTGCCGCCGCCGGTGAGCAGGATGGTATCGAACTGCAGACCAGCCGCAACGAAGGCATCGAAGCCGTTGCGCAGGCTGTAGGTCGCCCCTTCCATCGCGGCGCGATAGAAATGCGCGGCGGTGGTGTTGTGCAGGTCCATGCCGAACAGGCAGCCGCGTGCGTCCGGCAAATTGGGCGTGCGCTCGCCATTGAAGAACGGCAGCAGCACCAGGCCATCTGCGCCCGGTGTGGTGCTGGCGATCAAGGCGTCGGTCTGCTCGCGGGTGATCGAGAACATGCGCATCACCGCCTCGGTGGCGACGGTGCAGTTCATGGTGCAGATCAGCGGCAGCCAGCCGCCGCTGGACGAGCAAAACGCGGCCCAGCGTGCGTCGTCGTCCACCACCGGGTGATCGGCGTAGGCGAACAACGTGCCCGAGGTGCCCAGGCTCATGGTCAGGCGCCCAGGCACCACGTTTCCGGTGCCGATGGCGGCCATCATGTTGTCGCCGCCGCCGGTGGTGACACGCACGCCGGCCGGCAGATTCAGCGCATCTGCAGCGGCATCGGACAGGGCGTAGACCGCGCCGGTCTCCACCAGCGGCGGCAATGCAGTGCGCAGATCGCGCTGCGCATCCACTGCGCTCAACATGCGCTCTGACCATTGCCGCGTGCGTACATCCAGCCAGCCAGTGCCCGAGGCATCGCCCACCTCGGCGAAGCGCTCGCCGGTGAGCCAGAAGTTGATGTAGTCGTGCGGCAGCATCACCGTGGTCATCGCCGCATACGCCTCGGGCCGGTGCTTGCGCGTCCACGGCAACTTGGAGGCGGTGTAGCCGGCCATGATCGGGTTGCCGGCGGTGGCCACGCTGCCTGCCGCACCACCGACTGCGTCCATGATCTCGTCGCATTCCAGCGCGGTGCTGGTGTCGCACCATAGCTTGACCGGTGCGGTGACGCTGCCATCGGCAGCCACCGGCACGAAGCCATGCTGCTGGCCCGACACCGAGATGCCGCGCACGCGCGCACGCTGCTCACCGTCGAGCTGCGCGAAGCAGTGCACGATGCCGTCGATCCACCACTGCGCATGTTGTTCGCGGGTGCCGTCGTCGCGGCTGATCAGCTCCATCGGCGCGGCGATGGTGGCGACCACCGCGCGCTCCTGCGCGTCGTAGGCCACCAGCTTGACGCTCTGCGTGCCCACGTCCAGTCCTACGTACAAGCTCATTGCTTCACCAATCGGTTGTTGTTGAGTCCCACCTGCTGGGTGCGGCCGGCGCCCAGTTCCAGGTCCAGGGTCTGCCCTGCGTAGGACAGTTGATAGCGCCCGCCACGATCGCTGTGCAGGCGTGCCTGCTGCAAGCGACCGGCATCCCAGTCCAGATCGATGCTGGCACCGCCACGCACGCGCAGGCCACGCACGCTGCCGCGCGGCCAGGCGCTGGGCAGGGCCGGCAGCAGGAACACACTGCCGCCCCAGCTTTGCAACAGCATTTCGGTGATGCCGGCGGTACCGCCGAAGTTGCCGTCGATCTGGAACGGCGGATGTGCGTCGAACAGGTTCGGGTAGGTGCGCTCGGGCGAGATCAGCAGTTGCAGGATGCGATACGCATGCTCGCCATCGGCCAGCCGTGCCCAAAGATTCAGGCGCCAGCCGATGCCCCAGCCGGTGGTGTTGTCGCCGCGCGTTTCCAGCGTGCGCTTTGCGGCGGCGGCAAGCTCCGGCGTGTCGCGCAGATTGATCTGGCTGGACGGATGCAGCGCGTACAGGTGCGAGACATGCCGGTGATGGATCTCCGGCGCTTGCATGTCCCAGTCCTGCTGCCATTCCTGCAACTGCCCGGCCTTGCCGATGCGGTTGGGTGGCAATTGCTCGCGCAGCGTGCTCAATTGTTGCGCGAACTCCGCATCCACCTTCAGCAGCTTGCTCATCGCGATGCACTGCGCGAACAGATCGCGCAACAGCTGCGCATCCATGGTCGGGCCGGCGCAGAGGGCGGCACCGAACGGATGCTGGTTTTCCGGCGACATCGACGGGTTGGTCACCATCGCACCGGTCTGCGGGTCGCGCACCAGCGTGGCGACGAAGAACTCAGCCGCGCCCTTGAACAACGGGTAGATCTTGCTCAGGTACGCACGGTCGCGCCCGTAGTCCCAGCGGTCCCAGAGCTGTTGCAGCAGCCAGACCCCGCCCATCGGCCACAGGCTCCACTTGGCGCCATCGATCGGCCCGGCCTGGCGCCATAGATCGGTGTTGTTGTGCACCACCCAGCCCGGCGCACCATAGAGCGCACGTGCGGTATGCGCGCCGGTCCTGGCCAAGTCGAACAGCATGGATTCCAGCGGTTCCACGCACTCGTGCAGTGCGTTGGCCTCGCTGGGCCAGTAGTTCATCTCGGTGTTGACGTTGATGGTGTACTTGCTTTCCCACGGCGGCTGCATCAGGTCGTTCCAGATGCCCTGCAGGTTGGCCGGCTGGGTGCCGGGCCGCGAGCTGCAGATCAACAGATAGCGACCGTATTGATGATAGAGCGCAGCCAATGCCGGGTCGTCGCCGCCGGCAAACTGCTGCACGCGTTGATCGGTGGGCAGCGCTGCCGCTTCGCTGGTACCCAGGTTGATCGCCACGCGCCGGAACAGGCGCTGGTGATCGGCCAGATGCGCACGCAGCAATGCCGCGTAGTCCAGCTTGCCCGCCTTCTGCATGCTGGCTGCGGTGAGCGCAAGCGGGTCGCCATCGACCATGTCGTAACGCTGGTAGCTGGTGGCTGCGGTGAGCAGCAACACCACTTCATCGGCGCCCTCGATACGCAAGCGATCGCGCAATGCGGTCACCGTGCCGCCTTTGACCTGCGGCAACACGCGCAGCGCAAAGCGCAACTTGCCGTCGATGCCGGCAAAGCTGCCGTTGCGGCCGCTGAACAGCAAACTGCCCTGCTCTGCCGTGACCTCGCCGCGTTGCGGGCTGTCGATGCCCACGCGCAAGGAAATCGCGCGCGGGCGGTCGCACGACAGACGCACCACGATGCATTGCGACTGCGCAGAAACGAACACCTCGCGCCGATGCAGCGCGCCGCCGGAGCGGAAGCTGGTGGTGGCCAGCGCGGTATCCAGATCCAGCTGGCGCCGGTACTCGCTGATGCCGTCGGCACGATCGAAATCCAGCAACAGATCGCCGAGCGGTTGATACGGCATCTGCTTGAGCGGACGCGAGAGCAGCTTGGCGTCGGCCAGCTGTTCGGCCTCGGCATAGCGCCCTGCAAAGATCAGCGCACGCACCTGCGGCAACGCGGCCAATCCCTCCGGGCTGGTGGAATCGTAGGGGCCGCCCGCGTAGAGCGTGTCTTCGTTGAGTTGCAGGCGCTCGTGGGCAATGCCGCCCCACACCATCGCGCCGAGTCGTCCATTGCCGACCGGCAAAGCCTCCACCCATTCGTTGGCCGGTTCGCGGTACCACAGCTGCAATGCATCGGCGGGCGCGGCGGCCGGCAACGCGGCGTGTTTCGACGACGCTGCAGCCTGCGCGGCAACCGGTGCGGCGCCCAGGACCGCAAGCGCGGCCCCGGTTGCCTTGCACAGCTCGCGCCGGGTCAGCACGGCCACCGCCGTGCTGCCTCACCGGAACCGCCCGCGACTGCCTTGCGGCGTTCCGGCATCTGCTCGCTCATCGACTGAAGACAGCCTGCGATCATCGACGACGCGCTTTGCCGGACGCAATCTTGCGCTGCAACACGCTGACCGCCTTGCCGTCGTACTGGATGCTGGTGTCGGTCTTGGGCTCGAGCGCACCGGCGTCGTCGCGCGGGCCATCGACGAATCGCACATTGATGGTGCGCTTGGCCTGCATGCCGGTCCAGCTGCCCTCGCGCTTGCCGATGCTCAGCTCGCCCTTGGCCTGGTTCCAGGCCAGCGGAATGCGGCTGAACTCGCCCTTTTCGTAGCCATAGCCCTTGCCGTCGTCCTCGTACAGCGAGAACTCGCCATCCGCACCGGTGTAGACCACCACCGTCAGCGGCGCATCCGGCTTCTGGTCCACGTATTCCTGCACCGGGCCGGTGGGCACGATGGAGCCTGCACGCACGAACAGCGGCATGCGTTCGATCGGCGCGGCCGCTTCGATGCTCTGGCCACCTTCGTAGCGCTTGCCGGTGGCGAAATCCAGCCAGCTGCTGCCGGCCGGCAGATAGACCTGACGCGAGGTGGCGCCGAAGCGGGTCACCGGTGCGACCAGGAACGCCGGCCCGAACAGGTACTGGTCGTTGATGTCGCGAACCTTGGGGTCGTTCGGGAAGTCCATCATCATGCCGCGCATGATCACGCCATCGCGCTGGTAGGTATCGCCGGCCAGGCTGTAGATGTACGGCAGCAATGCGTAACGCAGGCGGTTGTAGTACGCCATGCTCTCGTAGAACGGCGTGCCTTCCGGAGCGATGTTCCAGATTTCGCGGTACGGGAACTGGCCGTGCGAGCGGAAGATCGGCACGAAGGCGCCGAACTGGAACCAGCGCGTGTTGAGTTCGCGCCATTCCGGCAGATGCGCCGGGTCCTGGTTCTCGTAGCGCTTCTCCACCGCAAAGCCGCCGATGTCGAAGGTCCAGTTGGGCAGGCCCGATAGCGCCATGTTGACGCCACCGGAGATCTGGTCGCGCATGTCGTCCCAGCGCGAGACGATGTCACCGCTCCACACCGCCACCGCATTGCGCTGGGTGCCGGCATAGCCCTTGCGCGAGAGGATGAACACGCGCTTGTCGTCGGCCGCACGGTCGCCCACGTACACGCCATGGGTGTGCGGCAGCGGATAGGAGTTGAAGTATTCGGTGGACGAGCCCAGCGCGTTGGGCGTGGTGCGCGCCTTGCGCTCGCCGATGTCCAGGTTGGAATGCACGTCCGGTTCGTCGGCGTCCATCCACCAGGCATCGAAGCCCTTGCTGTTGAGCTTCTCGTTGACCTGGCGCCAGTAGATCGCCTGCGCCTTTTCCGAATACGGATCGTAGAACGAGTTCTTGTAGCCCTTGCCGATCCAGTCCAGCTCACCCACTTCCACGTTGCGCTTGTACATGAAACCGGCGGCATCCAGTTCCTTGTAGTTGGCGGTGGTGGGATAGAACTTGGGCCAGATCGAAATCATGATCTGCGCATGCATGTCGTGCACGGCCTTGACCATGCCGTCCGGATCGGGGAAGTGCTGCGGGTCGAAATCGTGCGAGCCCCAGGCATTCTCGGGCCAGTACGACCAGTCGAGCACGATGTTGTCCAGCGACAGCTTGCGCTTGCGGTACTCGGCCACCGCGCCCACCAGCTCGTCCTGGCTCTTGTAACGCTCGCGGCTCTGCCAGAAGCCGTAGGCCCACTTGGGCAGCATCACCGACTTGCCAGTGAGTTCGCGGTAACCGGCCACCGCCTGGTTGTAGGAATCGGCCGAGACGAAGTAGTAGTCGATCATCTGGCCGGCTTCGGACCACAGCGACAGATCCTTGGCTTCGGTCGCCGGCAGCGGGTCGCGGTGCAGCAGCGCGATGTAGCTGGGGTCGATCAGGTCCCACTCGACCTTGACGGTGTGGCGCGTGCCCGGCTCCAGCTCAAGCTTGAACTCGTGATTCCACGGGTTCCAGTTCTGGCGCCAGCGATCGATGATCAGCTTGCCGTCCACGTACAGCTTGGCGTACTCGCTCGAGTACAGCGAGAAGGTGTGCTCGCCACCGGTGAGCGCTTCGATCTCGCCCTCCCAGGTGACCTGCATGCGGCTGTCCTTGTCCTTGGTGATCGCCTTCTTCGGATACTTGGTCAGGTCGCTCAGGTACTGGTAGTTCACCTCGCTCTCGCGACGCTCGACGATCTGCTTGCCGTTGATCGCATAACGCGCGGTCAGCGCACCGGCCTTGCCCTTGGCGTCGTACAACTTCAGCGTCTTGGGCAGCGGCTGCAGGCCACGCGGGTCGCCCAGGCGGCTGATGGAGTTGTTGTCCCATAGCAGGCCGTAGTTGCGGCTGGACACCAGGTAGGGCACCGCCATGTCGATGTTGTTCTGCTGCAGCTCGACGTTGCGGCCCTTCTGGTTCATCCAGCCCTGCTGGTGCTGGCCGAAGCCGTACAGGGCTTCGTCATCGGGCGACTGGAAGCGCTGACGCACGCTCAGGTACTGCTTGCCTTCCACCTTCAGCGGCGCAAAGCTGCGCCCGCCGGCCACTTCCGACAGCACCGGCTTGCCATTGGCATCGGCGAAGCTGACATGGCCATCGACGGTGGACACGGTGGCGGTGACCTTGCCGGTCTTCAGCTGCACGCTGTCGCCCTGTTCGGCCAGCTGGAAGGCGCTATCGCCCTGCACCGGCACGCGCATCAGGCTGGGGCTGCGTGCGAAGTCGCCGTCCGGGTCGGCGCTGACGCGGATGATGCCGGCATCGACCACCTGCAGGCGCACCGGGGCGGCGCCCTTGGCGCTCGGCACCACGGTGACGCCATCGGCGGCCTTGCGCACTTCCTGCGCATGCGCGGCATTGGCCAGCAGGGCCAGCGACAACGCCAGGCAATGGGCAAGCGGTGTACGTCGGTTTGCAGGCGCGGCGCCGGCGGAACGGATGGTGGTTTGCATGGTCACTCCCTTTGAATTGCGAAACGCTGCCGCGGGGGCGGCAACGCATGGGTTGCTGATTATTTGTAGGTGGCGAGCTTGATCTTGAGCAGCTGCGGCACGCTGGAAAAATTGACGCCGTAATCGGTCTGGTCGCCGTTCCAGTTGCGCTGGAACTTCCACTGGGCGTCGTCGTACACGCCTTCCTCGACGCGGTCGTAGAACATGTTCGCCGTCGCGTCGCTGGCCGGGTGCAAGGTCACGCGCACGTGGTAGCCGGTGACCAGAAATTCATCCGGGCCCAGCTCGGCGATAAGGGCGGCGCCGATCGGCTCGGGGTTGCCCGGCGGCTCGCCCTTGAACCAGAACTGCGGCACGCCGTAGGTGATGGTGGCGCCCCAGCGGTCGTTGAGCTTGAGCTCCTGCACCGCCTGGCCTGGCTCTTCGGCGGTGCCGTGCAGCTTGCCTTCGGACGCGGCCTTGGCGAACGGGCGCATACCCATGCGCACGGCCTGGAACCCCAGCGCGAACGGTGCCAGTGTTTCTTCGTTGACGTGCTTGGCGCCCAGCGGGTAGTTGGAATAGCGCGTGTAATCCATGCCGAAGGCCGACCAGCCGATGCCGTTGTGGCCCAGCGTTGGATACAGGTAACGCGCGTACTCCTGGCGGTTGCCGGTTTCGGCCACGAACAAGGCATTGTCCGGGCGCGCGTAGCGTTCCAGCACCGTGGTGTACATGCGGTAGTCGGGCATGTAGATGTCCGGCGCCAGCAGATCGATATGCGGGCCGGCCGCCTTCCACACATCGAGCACGTTGTCGGTGGGGCCACCGCTGGCGTACTGGCCGGGCTGACCCGGATTGAAGGGGCCACGCAGCGCGGCATTGACGTACATCGGCAACGGGTATTCGGCCTTGCCGGCTTCGGCCACCTGGTCGATGTAACGCCCGATCGACCAGGCATGGAAGATCTCGTCGGCATCGGCACCGAACACCTGCGCCCAGTTGCCCGGCTGCTTGTTCAAGCGCTTGAGCAATGCGTCCGGTACCGGGCCGTCGAACAGTTTTTGCGCCATCGGCGAGAAATCGCGCACGCTGCCGTAGGTGCCCGGCTCGTTCTCCGGCTGGATCATGATCACGGTGTGTTGCGGGTCCACCTTCTTCAGGTGCTGCATGAAGGCGACGAACGCCTTGCGGTCGGCGTCCAGCGTGGCCTGTGCGTGTGGCGACAGCGAGCCGATCGCCTTGCCCTCGCGGGTGATCACGCGCGGGAAGCGCTGGTTGTCGGCCTTGACCCACAGCGGGGCATACGCCGGACCATTGTTCTTCCAGGTAGCGAACCACAGCAGCACCAGGCGCACCTTGTGTTCGCGCGCCTGGGCGAGCAGCGTATCGACGAAGGAGAAATCGAACTTACCCTCTTCCGGCTCGACCTGTTCCCAGGCGATCGGCACTTGCACCGTGTTGGGACCCAGCACCTGCATGGCCGGCCACACCTTGTCCATCACGCCGGGGTAGTTGCTGGAATTGTTGACCTGCGCGCCCAGGATCAGGAATGGCGCGCCATCGACCATCAACGCATGCTTGCCGTCCTTGCTGACGAACTGCGGCATCGGTGTCTGCGCTGCCGGCGCCGCTGCAGTGGCAGGTGCCGTCGCTGCGGTGCCGGCAGCCGGTGCGGGGCCAGCAGGTTTGGCCTGTTCGGCCTGCTCGCCGGATTGGCATGCAGCCAGGGCCAGTGTCAGCGCGGACAGCAGCAGCGGACGCAGGCAGCGGCGTGCAGTGGAAGGAGTAATCACACGTGCAACGGGGGAATGCATGGACATAAGACTCCTGGTCACCAGGTATCGGTGCGGAAGGGGGAAACAGGAAGTGCGTCGCGATTGATCAGGTTGGCGTCGTCGGGGTTCTCGCTCCAGCCATAGCGCACGGCAACCGGTGCAGGCACCGCATCGCTGCGCACGATCACGCGGTCGCCCTCGATCTGCGCGGTGGCTGGATGGAAGCGCTGATCGGCACCGGCGATGCGCAAGCCCTGCACCGCGCCACCACCACGGACCTGCAGCGCACTGCCCTGCAGGTCGAAGGTCAGCACCGCCTTGCCGCCTTCAAAGCTCGCGCGCTTGAATACCGGTGCGCTGTAGACGAGCGTCTGGCCGTAGGCCACGTGCCGCGCGGCGAGCGCCAGGCGGTGGCCGACATCGCGCTTGTTGGTGGGATGGATGTCGGTGGGGTTGCCGATATCGATGATCACCGCCTGGCCAGTCGCCGGTAGCGCCAGTGTCTTGGACTGCGACTCGCGCAACAGCGCCCACGGGCTCAGCTCGCCCTTGTCGCCGCCGGCCTTGAAGTTGGCCAGCTGCACCCACAGGAACGGCAGCGTTTTCGCCCCGCGTTCGGCGCGCCATTGCTGGATCATCGCGGCGAATTGTTCGCGGTACTTCACCGCGCCGGTGTCGCTGGCATTGGTTTCGCCCTGGTACCAGATCACGCCCTTGACCGGGAACGGCTGCAGCGGATGGATCATCTGGTTGTACAACAGCGTGGGCAGCTGGTTCTTGTTGTCGGTCAGCGACACGCGCACCGCCGCCGGGCGAAACTTCCAGCCGCTCAGCGCGCGCCTGACGCCATCGCTGGTCTGCACGAAGCGTTGCTCGTCCGGGCCGTGCATGCCGCCACCGCCGCTGAGGTCTTCCACCCGCACCGCGATGTGGTTGACGCCTGCATGCAAGACAGAGGCGGGCACGCTGTAGACGCGCGGCAGATTCCATTGCTTCTCGGTGCTGCCCACCTGCTGGCCGTTGACGTAGGTGATGTCCGAATCGTCGATCTGCCCCACGCCCAGCGTGAGGCCGGCCTTGGCCTCGGCCGCGCTCACTGTCACCGTGGTGCGGTACCAGGCGATGCCGTCCATGCCGTCGTACCCGCTGGATTCCCACTGCTGGGTGGTCGGGATGCTGTCCCAATCGCGGTCGTCGAACGTCGGTTCGCGCCACTGCGGCATGTCGCCATCCACCTTGGGCCAGCGCGCGATGCGCTTGCCGGTGGCGGCCTGTGCGGCAGCGTCGCGTTGCTTGATCGCCTCGATCGCGCCCTGGTTCTGCTCGGCATTCAAACCCAGCGACGCGGCGTCCATCCACGCCTCGATCGAACTGCCGCCCCAGGTGCTGTTGACGATGCCGATCGGCACGCCGGTGCTGGCGCGCAGCTCCTTGGCGAAGAAATACCCCACCGCGGTGAACTCGCCGGCAGTGTCCGGCGTGGCCGCTTTCCACGCGCCACCGGTCAGGCGCGTTTCCGGCTGCACCGACCACGACTTGGGCACCTTGAAGTGGCGCAACTGCGGGTCGTTGGCGGCAGCCATCGCCTGCGGACCATTGCTGGACTGCGCCAGTGGCCATTCCATATTCGATTGCCCGCTGGCAAGCCAGACATCGCCGACCAGTACATCGCGCACCTGCAGCTGCCCGCCATCGCCCTGCACGCTCAACACGTACGGGCCGCCGGCGGTGTGCGCCGGCAGCCTGACCTTCCATGCGCCCTGCGCGTCGGCCCTGGCGGTGGCGCGCTTGCCATCGAAGCTGACGGTGATCGCGGCATTCGGCGATGCCCAACCCCACACCGGCATGGGCTGGTCGCGCTGCAACACTGCGCCATCGGCAAACAACAGCGGCAAGGTCGGCTGGGCCAGCGCGAGTGGGCTGGCCAGCGCCAGAGCCAGCAGGCATGCGCGGCAAACGAGACGTGCGGTCATACGGTGATCTCCGGCAGCGGCGCGGCCAGTCGGCGCGCAGCGAGGCGATGGGGGATGAAGCGGGTCAAGGTACGGCAGCGCGATGCCGCGCGCAGGCACGCAGCGCTCATCGTGGGTCGCCATAAAAGATGCCACGGCCACCGGTGGCGAAGTAGACGCGACCAGCAAGTCGCGGATCGCCGGTGACGCTGTAGGGCTTGCCGAAACGGTGCGCGTCGTCGTTGATGCGCAGCCACTGCGCGCCCTCGTCGTCGGAACGGAACACACCATCCACACCGGCCACCCGCCCGGCCAGATACAACGCCGGCGGTGCGCCCGCGCGCAGCGGCTTGCCGATGCCCAGCGAGCGCGCTTCATCCGGCTTGGACACGGTCTGCATGCGTGCGTCCTGCCAGCGCAGCACGCCCAGCGACGGACTGGCCAGATACACCACGCCAGCACGCCAGGGGTCGGGCCGCAGCTGCGGACGCACGCGCTCATCGCGCGCAGGGTTGCCTGCCTGTTGCCCGGTATCGCGGAAGCTGGCCGCGCCGTCGGTACTTTCATAAAATCGTCCGCTGACGGTGTCGGCGGCATACCAGCGCTGTGCATCGACACGGTCGGCCACCACCACCGCAGTATCAGGAAGCCCTTGCACGCGCTGCCAGCGCTTGCCGAAATCGGCCGTGCGCCAGTTGCCGCCGTTGGCGGGCGCCCAGACCACCTGCGATGCATCGGCTGCGATGGCAATGGTACCCGCACCCTGCCCGGCCGGCGGTTCGCTGGCGAAGGCGCTCCAGTGCACCCCGCCATCCTGCGACACCAGCGCGCGGATCTCGTTGTTGCGACGATCGCGCACGGTGCCGCTACGCACCACGGTCAGCGGCGCCTGCCCCGCAGCATCGATGCTCTCACCGTTGGTCAGACGCGGGCCGCCATACTGCAGCTGCGCGGTGTCCAGCGCGTCGTGGCGGAATCCATCGATATCGCCCAGCGCGCTGAGCAGATGCGCACCGCCCATCGGGCTGAGCAGGTCCAGGGGCACGGTCTCTTCCAGCCCACGGTCCTGGAACCACCACTGCAACGGCTGCCGCTTGCCGGCGAAATCGCGCAGGTTGCGCGAGGCCCAGATGCCGTAGCCGGTGACGAACAGCGCGTGGTTGCCGTCAAACGGATCGATCGCCAGCGCGCCCATCCAGTGCGGTGTGGCATGCGCGGTCCACGGCGCGGCGCTGTGATCGAACACCGCATCGGCCAACAGCGGCGTCCAGTGCTTGCCGCCGTCGACGCTGCGGAACAGCTCATCGCGCGGCGCACGCCGGCGGAAGGTGCTGGCCAGCAGCACCTGCGGATCCTGCGGGTCCACCGCCACCGCGCCCCAGCCGAAACCATCGCCATCGGCCGGTTGCGGAATCGGGCTGATCTCGCTCCAGCGCCCCTGCGCCGGGCTGTACTTCCACAACGCCCCCCCGGCCATCAAGTCCGGGCCGGGCTGATCGCCATAACTGAGATACCACTGCCCATCGCGGCCGCCGTCCATATGGCTGGGGCGCAAGCCCTGCGGCTGCCCGGCCACCGCCGACCAGGTGCGACCGGCATCGTCGGAGACATACAGGCTGGTCTGCGCGGTGGAGACGCCGACGTAGATCCGTGGCGTGGGACTGCCAGCGCGGCCGCTGGCGGGGTCGAACACGACAAAGGCGATCCCCACCGCCTGCTCGCGTCCGACATGGTTGCGCGCAGTGGCAGCGGCCAGCGCCTCGGCAGGAAATCCTTCCACCCGCGCCCAGTGCGCGCCGCGATCATCGCTGCGCCACAGGCCTGCATCACGTGAGCCCAGCAACAGCACCCGGCCATCGTGCGGGTCCACCGCCAGCCGCTCGCCATTGGCGCGGCCAAGCTGATTGCCACCAAGCTTGAACGACAGCTCGGCGCGCTCGAAGCTTTTGCCGCGATCGAACGAACGCAGCACTGCCGCATTGCCGGCGCGCGCGTGCATGTAGGTGCCCGCCGCCAGATAGATGGCATCGGAATTGCCAGGGTCGATGGCGAACGCATCGATGCCCATCAGGTTCCAGTCGTCGGCGCCCAACCAGTCGGTCAGCGCCACCCACTGCTGCACATGCGCATCCCAGCGATACGCACCACCGACATCGGTGCGCGCATAGGCAAGATCTCGTTCGGCGGGATGAAACACTACACCGGTGACAAAGCCGCCACCGCCAATGGCCACGCTGCGCCAGTGGTAAGGCCCCTGCGTGACGGGCTCGGCCGCGTGCACGTGAGACGTCATGAAGAGCAACACCAGCGTCAGGCAAACTGCAGTCGGCCACGCGTGTGCTGCGAAAAAGCGGCGCTTAGTAGGCGGATCGATCATGGCGATCATTCCTCCGGCTCCCTTCGCGATCGACGGCAACCCCATCGATAGGAAAAACACCGGCCCAGCGAACTGCCTGCACAGCTCGCCGGACCGGCGACGCACTTCCTACGGCGCGTTCTACAGGCTGGCCCGCAAGGTCAGGCCATACCGACGATCGTTGATCACGAAGTCGCGGTAGCGCGACTCGTTACCCAGGTAGCTTTCGCGGCGGGTATCGAGCAGATTCACGCCATCCAGCGAAATCGACCACACATCATTGATGTTGAAACGCAGCGAGGCGTCCAGCTGGCCGAAGCCCTTGTTGTAGACCGGCAGATTGCCGGTGCCGTTGCCTGCGGTGGTCACCAGCCAGTCGCTGCGCCAGTTGTAGGCCACACGGCCCTGGAAGCGCGAGGTTTCGTAGCTGAGGATCGCGTTGTAGCTGTTCTTGGACAGGCCTTCCAGCGGCACCGTCAACGACTGGCCGTTGGTGTCGGTGGCAGTCGGGCTCGGCGCCTCGCTGTCGACGTAGGTGTAGTTGGTCTGCAGGCCGAAGCCGCTCAGCCAGCCCGGCAGGAAGTCGAAGAACTGCGTGTAACCCAGTTCCGCACCGCGGATCTTGCCCGAGTCGCCATTGACCGGACGGGTGATCTGCCACACCTGGCCGTCGTACACCTCGTTGAAGACGGCGTTGGCGATGAAGCCTTCGACCTTCTTGTAGAACAGGGTGCCGTACATCATCGAGCCCTGACCGAAGTACCACTCCAGCGCGGTGTCGAACTGGTCGGCCTTGACCGCTTCCAGGTTCGGGTTACCTGCGGTGCCGGTGAAGGTCGAGGCGCCGTTGGAGGTGCCGGTGCTCAGGCTCAGGTTGGGGTTGAGGCGATCGAAGGTCGGGCGCGAAATGCCGCGCGAGGCCGCAAAACGCCACTGCAGCTGGTCGCTCAGCATCCAACGCAGGTTCAGGCTCGGCAGCACGTCGGTATAGGTCTGCTGCGCGTCGACCGGAATCAGGCCGCCGCCTTCGGCGTCGGTACCGGTACGCACGCCCTGCGAGCCGACTTCGGTCCGCACCACGCGCACACCGATGTTGCCGTCGAACGGGATGTCGCCGTCCACGCCGAAGCGCAGCACGCCGTAAGCCGCGTAGGTCTTTTCGTTCTGCGTATTGATGTTGTTGGGCGCAAATTCCAGCGGAGTGCCGCCGAAGGTGGCCAGCGTCTGCTCGTAGTTGGCCACGGCCGCATCGGAGGCGGTCAAGGTCGGGCCGAAGGTGCTGCTCTTGCCGCGGAAGAAGTCGGTGATCGGGTTGGTCACCACGCCCACGGTGGGGAACTGCGAGAACGGCGTGCCGGCGCAGCCATTGATGCACATGAAGCGGTAGACGTTGCCCTTGGTCTCGGCATCGCGGTCGGTGTAACGCACGCCAGCCTTGAAGCTGCGCACGAAATCGCTGTCGAAGGCCAGATCCATGTCCGAACGCCAGGCGAACTCGGTTCCCTTGTTGTCGTCCTTGTTGTCCAGGTGCCAGCGCCAGCCGTTGTAGTTGTTCTGGTCGGCCAGGAAGCCCTCTGCCCCGCTGGCGTCGGTCACCGACAGCTTGGGCAGGTCGCCACGGAAGTCGACGTTGAAGAACGGCGTGTTGTTCAGGCCGGTCGCCACGATGTAGCGCGTGCCGGTGGTGGTGGCGTCGACGTACTGGAAGTCGGTGCTCAGGGTCAGCTTTTCGTTGACCGTCCACTTGGCGCCCAGCGAGTAATCGGTGGTCACCGAATGCCGCTCGGTCAGGCTGGTGTTGGAGTCGGCCGGCACGTTCTGGAAGGTGCCGTTGACGAACTCGTTGCGGTCGTTGACCTGGATGCCGGGCGTGCCCTGCATCGGGTTGGCGCCGGTCAACGCGAAGAACGAATAATCGTGCCAGCTGAAGTCGTAGTCCGAACGCAGCACCTGCGTGTAGACCTCGACCGCATCGTTCGGGCGCCACTGCATCGCAAACGCGCCGGTCTTGCGCTCGCGCTCGCCGACGGTGGTGTTGATGCCGGCACCATGCGGCACCGAGATCTCCTGGCCTTCATAGCCGGGCAGATCGGTCTGGGTGTACCACGGTTCGATCGAGATGGTGTCCTGGCGGAACGGGCTCTTTTGCTGCGAGTAGTTCACCAGGATGCCGATCTCGCCGATCCCGGTCTGCCAGCGATCGCTGAACAGGCCCGAGAACGCCGGCTTGCCGTCGTCTGCCAGGTCGTAATAGTTGTACTGGACGCTGCCGGCGATCTTGCGGCCGTCGTAATCGAACGGCAGACGCGTGCGCAGGTCGACGGTGCCGCCCAGGCCACCTTCGATCATGTCGGCAGACGGATTCTTGTAGACATTGACGCCGCCGAGCAGTTCGGCAGAGACGTCTTCGAAGCTCAGGCCACGGCCGTCGTTGGCGGTGAAGATGTCGCGGCCATTGAGTTCGGTACGCACCTGGGTCAGGCCGCGGATGGCGATCGAGCTGCCTTCGCCGTAGTTGCGCGAAATCTGGATGCCGGAGATGCGCTGCAGCGCCTCGGCCACGTTGTTGTCGGGCAGCTTGCCGATGTCTTCGGCGACGATCGAATCGACGATCTGCTCGGCGTTCTGCTTGACCAGCTGCGCCTTGGTGACGCTGCTGCGCGTGCCGGTGACCTGCACGGTGTCCAGCTGCTGGGTCGTCGCGTCCGATGCGGGCGCGGCAGTGGTGGTCGCATCCTGCGCATAGGCCTGCGCGCTCAACAGCGTGGCCACACTGATGGCCATCACGGAGCGGCGGAAATCACGGATCGAACGCTGACCCACAGCCCGGCCTGCCGGAATGTGGCGATGTTGCACTGACATGGTGCTCCCTCCCAGGACGCATGTACTACTCGTTTTAGCGGGCCGGTGCGCGAACGCCCTGCCCGTCGTTGTTGCTGGCCCGCATCCGCCACCGGAAGACCGGCAGGTTTGGATGCGCGGTCGCCCTGGCGGGCAGACCTGCGGCTGCGGCGGGAGCATAGGGCGCTGCCGTCATGCCACACCAATGAAATATTCCTGGAAAGGTATTCGTTAAAACTATATCAAGCACGGCAAACCCGGTAGGTCCGGCATTACAGGCCAGACCTACCGAATCCCGGGAAACGGGCTCGACCATGCCGATCAGCGCACAGCCGGGACGTGACCGGGCGCACTTACCAGTTCATGCGCAGCACCAGCGAATAGCGGCGGTCGTTGACGAAGGACGAGCGCGTGTACAGGCGCGGGTCCACTTCGCCATCGGCGTACGAGGTCGGGCCCATCAGCACCTTGGTCACCGTGTTGGTGAGGTTGTTGGCCTGCACGCCCAGCTGCAGATGTTCGTTGAAGCGATAGAAGAACGAGCCGTCGAGCTGGCCGTAGTCGTCGGCCCAGGTCGGCAGGCGCGTGGCCGCGTCGCTGGTGGTCAGCAGATACCGTGAGCGCCAGTTGTAGGCCAGACGCAGCGACAGCGGGCCTTTTTCATAGATGCCGGCCAGGTTGTAGCTACGCCGCGACAAGCCTTCCAGCGGCAGCTCGACGCCGGTCACTGTGGTGCGGGTGTACGGGTCAATGGCGGTATTGGCCCCGCCCTTGCTGTCGACGAAGGTGAAGTTGGCATTGATGCCGAAGCCGCTCATCCAGCCCGGCAACTGGTCGAAGAACTGCGTGTAGCCCACTTCGGCACCGCGGATGGTGCCTTCGTCGGTGTTGTAGGGGCGGGTCACCAGCCACTCGCGGTTGTCGTAGGTCTCGCTGCGGGTCTGGGTGGAGAAGTAATCCTTGACCTTCTTGTAGAACAGCGTGGTGTACAGCATGTCGCTGGTATCGAAGTACCACTCCAGTGCGGTGTCGAACTGGTTGGCGGTCATCGGCTTGAGGGTCGGGTTGCCCGCAGTGCCGACGAAGTTGGTCGCATTGCCGGCGTCGTCGGTTTCCACGTTGAGCAGCACGTACGGCTGCAACTGGGTGTAGTCCGGGCGCGCCATCGCCTTGGACGCGGCAATGCGCCACTGCAAGGTGTCGGTGAAGCGGAAACGCATGTTCAAGCTCGGCAGCACGTTGGTGTAGCTGCCCTGCGAGTTGTTGTCGAAGTACTGGCCGGTGTAGCGGGCCTGCAGCTCCGGCGACACGTTCAGACCGGACAGATCCTGAAACTGGCCGAAGCCTTCGGCCTGGGTCTTGGTCTGCACGATGCGCACGCCGATATTGCCGTCCACCGGCACGCCCCATGCTTCGTCATTACCGAAATACAGCGCAGCGTAGGCGGCCTGGGTGCGCTCGAACTGGCGGTTGGTGTCCTGCGGCTGATAGCTATCCGGCGCCCAGCCCCATCCACGCAATGCCACGATCTGCTGCTGCAGCAGCTCCGATGCGCGCCGGTAGTTCTTGACCAGCCCACCGTTGGGCACCACCAGCGTGGTGGGCACGTTCACCCCGCCACGAAAGAAGTCCTTGAAGGTGAACTGCGACGACTCGTCAGGCAGGTACTGCGACATGTCCGCCAGCCCCGTGGCGCTGCCGGGGATCGCCGCCCAGTTGTCCGACAACACGCCCCAGTTGTAGCCGGAGTTCTTGTTGGTCTGGTTGCGGTCGGTGGCGCGCATGCCAAAGCGCGCAAACCGCAGCCAGCTGCTGTCCTGGAAGGTGTATTCCAGGTCCACCCGCGTGGAGAGCTGACGTCCACGGTTCTTGCCCAGGTGATCCATCGCCGCCGCCCAGAAATAATTGGACGGGTCCTGGGGGAAGCCCTGGTTGGCGATGTCCACGCGCGGGTACTTGCCCGACACGTCATAGGTCAACCCGGGCAGGTAGGTCGCGCTGAACACGGTGAAGTCCAGCTGGTCGTTGTCCGACTGCACCAGCTGCACATCGCCCTTGATCTGCAGGTTGTCGTTGAAGTAATGGCTGAAGCCCACCGACAGATCCGAGGTGGTGGTCTGCTGATCGGAGTAGCGGTTGTCGGTATTGAAACGCACGCCATCGCCGGTCAGCACGCCGCGCCAGGAATTGGACACCGGCGAACCGCGCTGGAATACGCCGTCCTGGTCGTACTGGAAGGTGGTGCCCGGCGCCGGGCTGATGCTGTTGTTGCTGTCGTTGAAGAACGCCGCGCGCTCCTGCCAGTTCATGTCGTAACGCGACCGCAGGTATTGCGCGTAGATCTCGGTCTGGTCGCTGGGCTTCCACTGAAACGCTGCGGCGATACCGTCGCGCTTGCGTTCGAAATCCAGCTGACGCCAGTTGACGCCACCGGGCACGTAGACCTCGGTACGCCCGCTGCCGGCCAGCACCGCGTCGTCGGTGCGGCGCACATACGGCTCCACCTGGATGCCGTCCGAGCGCGTGGCCAGTTCCGAATGGGCGATGTCGATCATGAAGCCCATCTCGCCGACGCCGGTCTGCCAGCGATCGCTGAACAGGAACGAGGCCGAGGGCTTGTACTTCTTGCTCATGTCGCCGTAGTTGACGTCGACGTTGCCGCCGACGATGCGGCCCGGATTGTCGAACGGCATGCGCGTGCGCAGATTGACCGTGCCGCCCAGGCCGCCTTCGATGATTTCCGCCGAGGGGTTCTTGTACACGTCCACGCCGGCCATCAACTCGGCCGGCACGTCTTCGAAACTCAGGCCGCGGCCGCTGGCGGCGCTGAAGATGTCGCGCCCATTGAGTTCGCCGCGCACCTGGGTCAGTCCGCGGATCATCACCCCGCTGCCTTCGGCGGAGAAATGGTCCGGATCACTGCGTGCGGCGAAGTGGTCGATGGTCACGCCGCTGACGCGCTGCAGGGTTTCGGTGACGCTGCGGTCGGGCAGCGCGCCGATGTCTTCGGCGCTGACCGAATCCACGATCTGGGTGGAGTCGCGCTTGATCACCTGCGACTTGATCAGGCTGGCGCGCACACCGCGCACTTCCACCGTATCAAGATCCACCGCGCTGGCGCCGGCGTTGGTGGCGGGAGCGGTCTGCGGGGACGGCGCCCGTTGCGCGTACGCAGGGGCGGCGAGCAGCAACCCGATGCTGACGGCCATGGCCGAATGACGCAAACGCGGGGTACGACGTGCGTGCACGCCCGTCCCTGCCGAGGCATGGCTTGAAAACTTGTACATCCGAATCCCTCCCAGGACGCTAGACGACTGAAGACTGGTTGTCGCGGCGCCGTGGCGCGGCCCGCGGGATCATGCGGGAGCCGACGCGAACGCCCGCCCCCCGCTCTCTCTGGCGGTTTGCCCGCCGATCACCTGCCCGACTTCACGTGCGCTTCAGCGTGCGATCTGGCGCACAGATATAGGCGCACGGTCTAGCGCCAGCCAATGAAAAATTCACGGACTGGTATTACCTCAGGGAATACAAATGGAAGAGCCCGCTAGCCAAGGGATTCCGGCCCACGCAGACCGGGGTACAAACGCCGTGCGGTGGTCCGCAGCGCCTGCAGGATGCGCTCGGCGCCGGGCGGCAGGATGTAATCGCGCCGACGGATGATGCCGAACGATTCCATCCGCACCCCCAGTTCGATCGGCAGCACGGTCAGCAACTTGGCCTGGATCAGCGGCGCCACCGACTCCACCGGCAGGGCGGTCAGCATGTCGGTGCCACGCAACAGGGTCGAGGTCACCGGCAACGACGAGGTTTCGATGGCATTGGTCGGCGTCTGCACGCCGTGCTCCATGAACATCGAATCCAGCCGTGCGCGCAAGACGCTGTCGGCCGGCGGCAGGATCCAGCCGTGCCGTACCAGGTCCGCGTGCTGCAGACCGACCCGGCTGGCCAGCGGGTGGCCGGCACGTGCGATCACCGAATGCGGCTCATCGGCCAGCGGCTCGAACTCCAGCTCGCCCACGCCTTCCGGGCCCAGGATGCGGCCGATCACGATATCCAGCTGGCCATCGAGCAATTTCGCCACCAACGGCCGGCTGTAGTCCATCTCCACCCGCACCAGGATGTCCGGGAACTCGCGCTTGACCTCGGCGATCGCCTGCGGCACCAGGTTGGTCCCCGGATTGACCACGGTCCCGATCGACGCCTGGCCCATGCGGCCGGCGCGCAGCGCGGCGATTTCTTCCTGGGCCCGGCCGATCTCCGACATCGCCGCGCGGGCGCGCCGGATCAGCACATGACCGTACCAGGTGGGCTCGACACCGCGGGCATGCCGCTCGAACAATTTCACCCCCAGCATGTCTTCCATCTCGGCCAGCAGCTTGGAGGCGGCCGGTTGGGTCATGCTGGCGGCCTCGGCCGCGCGCAGCACCGAGCGTTGTTCGTGCAGATGCAGCAGCAACAGGAGTTGGCGGGTCTTGAGGCGGGCTGCGTTGAACCAGGGAGTACCGGAATTTGCCATGGGTTGCGGATGCGGCCGTGTATTCGTCGGAGGAATAGAATATGCCGAAAATTTCATTTGCAGCACATATCTCCCCGGGCGAGGCTAGCGCTCGCCGCAGCAGGAGCCCCTACCTCCCGGGCGCGGCCAGAACCAGACGTGACCGCCTCTGACCGGGTGGCAGCACGCACGCCATGACTGCGGAGGTGGACGACGATGACGGCATCTTGCCGGCCACTTGCGGGCCGTAGCGCGAAGCATGCAGCTTGGGCATGCGCTGGCGGCCCAGCCATACGTCCGCTCTTTCGCCCCTCACTCTACCCTGCGGATCGCGCATCGGCAGCACCTGCTTGCCGCCCGCCGTTGCGCAAGTTCCCCCGACGCTGCCGGCCTTCTGGCCACCAACGGCCGCTTTCCGCTCTATCGCGAGTAACACCATGACTTCACAGACCACCGCCAGCCTGTTCGCCTTGCCGCTGATCGCCATCCTGCGTGGCATCACCCCGGAAGACACACTCGCCCATGTCGGCGCGCTGATCGACGCCGGCTTCGATGCGATCGAGATCCCGCTCAATTCGCCGCGCTGGGCCGAGAGCATTGCGCTCGCGCAGCAAACCTACGGCGAGCGCGCCTGGATCGGCGCCGGCACGGTGCTGCGCAACGAAGATGTCGACACCCTGGCCGGCATCGGTGCGCGCTTCATCGTCACCCCGAACACGCGCCCGTCGTTGATCCGCCATGCGGTGTCGCGCGGGCTGACCGTGGTGGCCGGCTTCGCCACCGCCAGCGAGGCGTTCGACGCCATCGATGCCGGCGCAACGATCCTGAAACTGTTCCCGGCCGCAACTTATGGCGCTGCGCATGTGCGCGCGCTGCGCTCGGTGCTGCCCACCCACATCCCGGTCTATGTGGTCGGCGGCGTCAGCCCGCAGACCCTGGCCGGCTTCATCGCCCAGGGCGCCGCCGGCGCCGGCATCGGCGGCGAGCTGTACAAACCCGCGCAATCACTCGAAACGACCCAGACGCATGCACGCAGCTTCGTGCAGGCCTACCAGGAACTGCAAGGATGAAGATCACCCGCCTCACCACCTACCACGCCGCACCGCGCTGGTTGTTTCTCAAGGTCGAGACCGACGAGGGCATCACCGGCTGGGGCGAGCCGGTCATCGAGGGCCGCGCGCGCAGCGTGGAAGCGGCCGTGCACGAACTGGCCGGCTATGTCGTCGGCAAGGATCCGGCGCGCATCAACGACCTGTGGCAGACCATGTACCGCGCCGGTTTCTACCGCGGCGGCGCCATCCTGATGAGCGCCATCGCCGGTATCGACCAGGCGCTATGGGACATCAAGGGCAAGGCGCTGGGCGTACCGGTGTACGAGCTGCTGGGCGGGCTGGTGCGCGACCGCATGAAGACCTACCGCTGGGTCGGAGGCGACCGCCCCGGTGCCATCATCCAGCAGATCACCGACTACCGCGCGCTGGGCTTTGACACCTTCAAGTTCAACGGCACCGAAGAGATGAAGCTGATCGACAGCGCGCGCGCCGTGGATGCCGCCGTGGTCAAGGTCGCCGAAATCCGCGAAGCCTTCGGCAACACCATCGACTTCGGCATCGACTTCCACGGCCGCGTCGGCGCGCCGATGGCCAAGGCGCTGCTGCGCGAGCTGGAACCGTTCAAGCCGCTGTTCGTCGAGGAACCGGTGCTGGCCGAACAGGCTGAGTACTACCCGCGCCTGGCCGCCAGCACCTCGATCCCGCTGGCGGCCGGCGAGCGCATGTTCTCGCGTTTCGAATTCAAGAACGTGCTGTGCGCCGGCGGCATCGGCATGGTGCAGCCGGACCTGTCGCATGCCGGCGGCATCACCGAGTGCGTCAAGATCGCCGCGATGGCCGAAGCCTACGATGTCGGCTTCGCCCCGCACTGCCCGCTCGGCCCGATCGCGCTGGCTGCCTGCCTGCACGTGGACTTCGTCTCGCACAACGCGGTGCTGCAGGAACAGAGCATCGGCATCCACTACAACGAAGGCGCCGACCTGCTCGACTACGTCATCAATAAAGACGATTTTCAGTGTGTCGATGGCAGTATCGCCGCCCTGCCCAAGCCCGGGCTCGGTGTGGAGATCGACGAAGACATGCTCAAGCGCGCAAACGAAAATCCGCCGGACTGGCGCAACCCGGTATGGCGTCATGCCGATGGCAGCATCGCCGAATGGTGAGCACGCCCGAACACACCGCCGTGCTGGCGGTCGACAGCCGCTGCACGCATGGCGAAGGCGTGCTGTGGTGCGAGCAGCGCCAGGCGCTGTACTGGGTCGACATCGTCGACAAGCGCCTGTGGCGGCATCATCCGGCCACGGCGCAATCGCGCTACTGGACGCTGCCCGACCGCCCGGGCTGCCTGGGCCTGATGCACGACGGCCGCCTGCTGATCGCATTGGCCAAGGCCATCGGCATCGTCGACCCGGACAGCACCGAAGACGAGCTGTTGCCGTTCGAGAAGCTGGCCGATATCGAAGCAGACAACCCGCTCACGCGCAGTAACGATGGCCGCGTCGACCGGCACGGCAACCTGGTGTTCGGCACCATGGACGAGCACGACAGCAAGGCTGCTCGCGGCGCGATGTATCAGTTCTCGCTGGCCCATGGCTTGCGCGCGTTGCCGTTGCCGGGCGTATCGATCCCCAATTCGATCTGCTTCAGCCTCGACGGCCGCACGCTGTATTACTGCGATTCGGTGCGCCCGCAGATCCTGTGCTGCGACTACGATCCGGACACCGCGCAGACCAGCAACACGCGCGTGTTCGCCACGCTGGATCGCGATGATGCCGAGCCGGATGGCTCCATCATCGACAGCGAAGGTCATCTGTGGAATGCGCAGTGGCGCGCCTGGCGCGTGGTGCGTTATCGCCCCGACGGCAGCGTCGAGCGGATCGTGCAGCTGCCGGTCAAGCACCCCACCTGCAGCGCGTTCGGCGGCGCGGCGCTGGACCGTCTGCATGTGATCTCCTCGCGCCTGGACCATAGCGCCGAAGAACTCGCTGGCATGCCCCAAGCCGGAAGCCTGTTCGTCTGCGACCTCGCCATTACCGGCCTGCCCGAAAGCCGGGTGGCCAGCGCATGATCGCCGTCGACTGGGGGACCAGCAGCCTGCGCGCCTACCTGCTCGACGCCACCGGTGCCGTGCTCGAACAGCGTCGCGGCAGCGACGGCATCCTCGCCTGCCAGGGCCGCTTTGGCGAGGTGCTGAGCGCCTTGATCGACGGCTGGGAAGGTCCGGTCGTCCTGTCGGGCATGATCGGCAGCCGCAACGGCTGGGTCGAGCAGGCCTACCTGCCCTGCCCGGCCGATACCGCCGCACTGGCTGGCGCCATGCGCCGCTACGACGACCTGCTGCCCGGCCGCACGCTATGGTTCGTGCCCGGCGTCAGCACCGGCGCGCAGCATGGCGTGCCCGATGTCATGCGTGGCGAAGAAACCCAGCTGGTCGGGCTGATCGCCGCACTCGGCGACGGCGACCACATCGCCTGCCTGCCCGGCACACACAGCAAATGGGCGACGATTGCCGACGGCCAGCTGACCGACTTCGCCACCGTGATGACAGGCGAGCTGTACGCGGTGCTGCGCCAGCACAGCATCCTCGGCAAGCTTATGTCCGACGATCACGCCGACCTCGATGAAGCCGCGTTCCTGTCGGGCGTGGATCGCAGCGCAGACCCCGGCGGCCTCAGCCACCACCTGTTCGGCACCCGCACGCTGGGCTTGTTCGACCGCCTCAGTGCACAGGCCCTGCCCTCGTACCTTTCGGGCCTGCTGATCGGCCACGAGCTCGGCGAGCATCGCGGCAGCCACGCCACCGTGCACCTGGTCGGCAGCCCGGCGCTGGCGCAACGCTACGCCCTGGCGCTGACGCATCTGGGCGTGGCCACCCAAACGCACCCGGAAGACCTGGCCGCCGCCGGTCTGTTCGCCCTGGCCCGGCAACACGGCCTGACCTGAGCTGCGCCCCACGGAGACAGCATGCCAAGCCGTCTCCTGCGGGGCGGGAAGGCAAGGATCGCGCGCGCCGCAAGCGCGGGTTGGGGTGAGGGTGCTGCGGAAGACAGCCAACCCGGAAAGATCCAGGCATGTCCCGCACACGAGCGACACATCCAACAACTGCGCAGCACACAATCCGCATCCCACCTCACACCCATCACCGGACTGCTTTAGAATTACCGGGCTAAACGCCGGATTCCGCCATGCCTTTTGTTGTCACCGAAAACTGCATCAAGTGCAAATACACCGACTGCGTCGAAGTCTGCCCGGTGGATTGCTTCCACGTCGGCCCGAACTTTCTGGTCATCGATCCGGACGAGTGCATCGACTGCACGCTGTGCGAGCCCGAATGCCCGGCCAACGCGATCTATCCGGAAGATGACGTCCCCGCCGGCCAGGAAGGCTTCGTCGCGCTCAACGCCGAGCTGGCCAAGGCCTGGCCGGTGCTGACCGTGCGCCAGGAACCGCTTCCCGATGCTGCGGACTGGGACGGCAAACCGAACAAGCTGCCGCTGCTGCAGCGCTAAGGCGCTATCCCGCGCGCGATACCAACGCCGCCCGCAGCCACACCGCACAATGCAAAACGGGCGCCTTGAGCGCCCGTTTTGCTTTCCGACAGCGTTTTGAACCCACTCAGCCGCCGAGCTTGCCCTTCAGCGCGCTGATCACCGCCACCGGTGCAGCGGCCGTGGCCGGCATGCCGCGCGGATCCACTGCCGACACGTAGCTGCCCGCCTCGACCTTGACCACGCGCACCAGGAAGCTGGAACCCTCGTAGCTCACGTCGTAGGAACCGAGCATCTGCGCCTTGCTGGCGATGGTCAGGCCGGGAATCTCGGCCAGCGCCGCACCGACCTTGGCAAACACCTCGTCGCGCTCGCCCGGCACGGTGAAACCGCTGTTGGCGCTGGCAGACGGCGGCGTGTTGTTCTGCTGGGTGGTCGATGCCAGCGTCGGCACCTTCATCGCACCGGAGGTATCGGGCAGGTTCAGATCCGGCGGCACTTCCAGCGGGCGGGCTTCCGGGGCCAACGCATAGTCGCCGCGCGCGCCCTTGTGAAACCAGCTGCAACCACTCGTGGCGGCGACGGTGGCGGTCGCCAGCAACGCGAGCGACAGCACGCGGACGGGGGAAACGGAATGACGCATCGATAAATCTCCTGGGTCAGGCCGCGAGCATTTCGCGGCTGGAAAGTGCTTCCAACGCAATGGCGTCGGCGGCAAGGCGGTCGGCGGCAGGCTGGTGCGCCGCAGAAAGTGGCAGCAGCGGCAAGCGCAGGCCGTGGCCGATCCCGGCGCGCTGCAGCAGCGCCTTGACCGGGATGGGATTGGATTCGATCCCGCAGAAGCTGTGATATTCGCTCAGGCGCGCATCCCAGGCGGTGGCCGCATCGCGCTGGCCCTTGCGGGCCAGATCGCACAGGCGTCGATACGCCGACGGCAATGCGTTGGACGCCACCGAGATCAGGCCCTCAGCGCCGGACAGCATCGATTGCGCGGCGCTGCCGTCATCGCCGCTGAGCACCACGAAGGAGTCGCTGCGCAACGCGACCAGCGCGGCAACGCGCTCGGGTTCGCTACGCGCTTCCTTGATGCCGACGATATTCGGGTGATCGACCAGGTCGGCCACCGTCTCCGGCAACAGGTCGCAGCCGGTGCGGCCGGGCACGTTGTACAACACCACCGGCAGCCCGCCGTTGTCGGCCACGGCCAGAAAATGCGCCTTCAACCCTGCCTGGGTCGGGCGCACGTACGGCGGCGTCACCACCAGCGCGTACTGCGCGCCCAGCGCGGCGGCGCGGCGCGTCTGCGCAATGGTTTTTGCGGTGCCGGACAGGCCGGTACCGGCCAGCACCGGCACCCGGCCGGCAACCTGGGCAACGGCTGCGCGCAGCAGTGTGTCGTATTCGTCGTCGCTCAGCGCGGCGGCTTCGCCGGTGGAGCCGGCGACCACGATGCCCTGCACGCCACCGTGCAGCTGCTGCTCCAGCAGCCGCCGCCAGGCATCCAGGTCGAGTGCGCCGTCCGGCCCGAAGGGGGTCGCCAGCGCGGTGATGATGCCGGAAAGGGACAAGATTCTGCTGCTCTTACGTGACAGGGGAGGCCCGCGCGCACGCGGGTTGCGACCGCCTGCATGTTACTTGCGGCGCGAAACCACGGGCAAGTATGCTGGTCACCGCCAGGGCGCCTGCCCGGGCGGCCATTCAGCCTGATGCAATGCCGGAAGCCCCTTTGACCGACTCTACACCCCGGCCTTCGCCGACCGAAAATCACCTCCTGATCAACGCCTACACGACGCATCCGGAGTCCCCCCTATTGCCTGTCACCCGCCGCATCGCCGATAGCGGCTGCAATCTCGTGGACGCCCGCCTGGCAACGGTGGGGCGCGATGTCTCGGTCACCGCGCTGGCCACAGGCTCCTGGGATTCGGTCGCCAAGCTCGAAGCCATGCTGACCCGGCTGGAACGCGAGGAAGGCCTGAAGCTGGTCTGGTACCGCACCGGCCCCAAGCAGACCCAGTCCAACCTGCTGCCCTACATCGTCGAAGTCATCGCCGCCGACAAGCCGGGCATCCTGTTCCAGCTGGCCGATTTCTTCGACCGCCAGGGCATCACCATCGAAAATCTGCAAAGCACCCGCTACCGCGCCATGCAGACCGGCGCGGAGATGTTCTCTGCGCAGGTGACCATCGGGGTGCCGGCCAACATGCACATCGCCGCGTTGCGCGATGATTTCCTGGAATTCTGTGATCACCTCAATCTCGACGCGATCATGGACCCGATGAAGTTCTAAGGCAGACGCACCGATGGCCATCGCCCAATCCGCGCTGAAACAGATGTTCGACCATATCCGCTCCGAGACCGACTGGAATCTCGACGGCCCCTTGCGCTGGGAGTATTTCTTCGCCGACCCGGCGCAGGAACCGCTGCAGAAACTCGCCGAGCAACTCACCCAGGACGGCTACCGCGTCATCGACATCTTTCTCGGCGAACGCGACGAAGATGACGGCGACGACGAGGAGTCGTATTTCCTGCACGTGGACAGGCGCGAACACCACACCATCGAATCGCTGAATCAGCGCAATGCGCAGTTCGACGCACTCGCCAAACGTTTCCATGTGGCTGCTTATGATGGGATGGACGTCGGGCCGGCCTGACCGGCCGCCGACCGCCTCTCCCCTTCAGGCTGAGCAACGATGACCGACGCTGTACTGGAACTGCCCGCTACCACCCTCGACCTGCCACTGGCGCTGTCCGGCGGCACCCAGGCCACCCTGCGCGGCTATGCCGGCAAGTGGGTGGTGCTGTACTTCTACCCGAAGGACAGCACGCCCGGCTGCACCACCGAAGGCCTGGATTTCAACGCGCTGCTGCCGCAGTTCTCGCAGGCCGGCGCGGTCGTGCTGGGCGTCTCGCGCGACTCGGTGAAGTCGCACGACAATTTCTGCGCCAAGCAAGGATTTGCCTTCCCGCTGGTCAGCGATGGCGACGAGGCCCTGTGCCGCGCCCTCGACGTGATCAAGGAAAAGAACATGTACGGCAAGCAGGTGCTCGGCATCGAGCGCAGCACCTTCCTGCTCTCGCCCGAAGGGCGCGTCGTGCAGGCCTGGCGCAAGGTCAAGGTCGCCGGCCATGCCGAGGCCGTGCTGGCCGCAGTCAAGGCGCACGCCAAACAGTGACGCCCCTGAGTTCCCGTGTCCTCCATCACCCTGCACATGCAGGCGTGATGGCTCGCCCCTGCTCCATCACTTGGAAGACCCAATGACCCGAGGCAAGCGCATTTACGTGCTGGACACCAACGTGCTGATGCACGATCCCACCTCGCTGTTCAAGTTCGAGGAACACGATGTGTTCCTGCCGATGCAGGTGATCGAAGAACTCGACAACGCCAAGAAGGGCACCTCCGAAGTCAGCCGCAACGCGCGCCAGGTCAGCCGCTTCCTGGACGAACTGCTGGAGAACACCAACGCCGAGCAGATCCAGGCCGGCATCCTGCTCAGCCATCCGCAGGGCATCCAGCTCAAGGGCCAGGCGGCGATCGGCCGGCTGTACTTCCAGATCCATCCGATCGACCCGGGCCGTACCTTCGGCGCGATGCTGCCGGACAACAAAATCCTGGCCTCGGTGCTGGCGCTGCGCGAAGAAAACCCGGATGTGCCGGTCATTTTGGTGTCCAAGGACATCAACCTGCGCATCAAGGCCTACATCAGCGGCCTGGTGGCCGAGGATTACCAGAACGACCGCGCGCTGGACGATTTCAGCCTGCTGTTCACCGGCGCCATCGAGCTGCCGGAAGACTTCTGGCAGAAGCACAACGAAGACCTGCGCAGCTGGAACGAGCGCGGTCGCACCCATTACGAGATCGTGCTGGCCGACGACGAAGACTGGCACCCGAACCAGTACCTGTATCTGCCCGGCGAAGACGACGTGGAACTGCGCGTGGCCAAGGTCGGCGGCGGCAAGGCCACGCTGTGTCTGGTGGACGATTTCCGCCACACCCAGCACGCGGTCTGGGGCATCGCCGCGCGCAACCGCGAGCAGAACTTCGCGCTCAACGCCCTGATGGACCCGGAAATCGATTTCGTCACCCTGCTCGGCACCGCCGGCACCGGCAAGACGCTGCTCGCGCTGGCCGCCGGCCTGGCGCAGACGATGGACCAGCAGCGCTACCGCGAAATCATCATGACCCGCGCCACGGTCAGCGTGGGCGAGGACATCGGTTTTCTGCCCGGCACCGAAGAAGAAAAGATGACCCCGTGGATGGGCGCGCTCACCGACAACCTGGAAGTGCTCACCCACAACCAGGACGGCGGCTCCTGGGGCCGTGCGGCCACCAACGACCTGCTCGCCAGCCGCATCAAGATCCGCTCGATGAACTTCATGCGCGGGCGCACCTTCCTGTCGCGGTATCTGATCCTGGACGAGGCACAGAACCTCACCCCGAAGCAGATGAAGACCTTGATCACCCGTGCCGGCCCCGGCACCAAGATCGTGTGCCTGGGCAACGTCGAGCAGATCGACACGCCCTACCTGACCGAGACCACGTCCGGCCTGACCTACGCGGTGGATCGCTTCAAGGCCTGGCCGCACAGCGCGCACATCACGCTGCGCCGTGGCGAACGCTCGCGTCTGGCCGACTTCGCCTCGGAGGTGTTATGATGCGAACGCTTCGCAGCGCCACTGCACTTGCGGTGCTCGCACTGGCCGGCTGCGCGACCACCCAGGCGCCATCGACGGTGCCAACCAACCTCAAGAGCGGGCAGTCGTGGATCATCACCCGCCAGAGCGTCGCCGAGCAGGTGCTGGACACCTGCTCGCGCGATAGCCCGGCGCGTCATCCGGGCCAGATCAGCGGCTACTGGGAACCGAGCCATCAACAGATCGAGCAGCTGGAATCCCGGCAGGATGCGTTGACGCCGACCATTGCCGAGCCGCGCGAGTTCGACCGCCAATACGTGGGCGTGGTGATCCAGGGCCAGCAACTGATCTACATCAATGCGTTCAAGCTGCCCAACGACCCGCCGGTGAAACCGGCACGGGAAGCGATCAAGGTCTGCGACGGCGGCAGCGCTTTCTGGGGGGCGCTGTACGACCCGCAAACCGGCGCGTTTTCGCAGATCGCCGTCAACGGCAGCCCCTGACCCGCAATGGGCCTGCTGCTGCCGCGCTGGGTCTGGATTGGCGCGGTGGCATTGTCGAGCGTGGCGGGCATGGTCAACGTGGTCGGCTACCTGGGTTCCGAGCATCAGGTGGTCAGCCACCTCACCGGCACCACCAGCCTGCTTGGCGTGGCCCTGGTGCAAGGCAGCGCGCCGGAGATCGGCTTCCTCTGGGGCGTCCTGATCGCCTTCTGCGCAGGCGCCATGCTCAGCGGCCTGATCATCCAGGACGATGCCTTGCGGCTTGGACAGCGCTACGGCGCGGCGCTGCTGATCGAGGCACTGCTGTTGCTGGCCGCGATTCCGCTGTTCAAGCTGCATCATGTCGGCGGCGCTCTGTTCGCCGCTGGCGCCTGCGGCCTGCAGAATGCGATGGCGACCACCCTCAGTGGCGCGGCGGTCCGCACCACGCATGTGAGCGGCATGTTCACCGATCTGGGCATCGGCCTAGGGCACCTGCTGCGCGGACGCCCGCTGCAGGTGCGCCGGCTCACGCTGAGCGGGCTGATCATCGGCGGCTTTCTTGGCGGCAGCATCCTGGGCACTGTGCTGTTCCAGCGCTGGCAGTACGACGCGCTCTACCTGCCGGCCATCCTTACCGGATTGACCGGTGCCGGCTATGTCGCCTATCTGCAATGGCGTCGCTGGCGTACAGGATGATGCGCACATCCTCCAGGCAGCAGTGCAGAATCGGCGTATGACCACGCCCAGCACGCTGTCCGCATTGACCATCGCCGGCTCCGATTCCGGCGGCGGTGCCGGCATCCAGGCCGATCTCAAGACCTTCGCCGCGCATCGCGTGCATGGCTTGTCGGCGATTGCCGCATTGACGGCGCAGCACACGCGCGCCGTCACCGCCGTGCACATCCCGCCCATCGCATTCTTGCGCGCACAGGTGGACGCCTGCTTCGCCGACTTCCAGATCCAGGCCGTCAAACTCGGCATGCTGGCCAATGCCGAGGTCATCCACTGCGTGGCCGATCTGCTCGAAGCCCATCGCCCGCCTTTCGTGGTGCTGGACCCGGTCATGGTCGCCACCAGCGGCGCTCGCCTGCTAGAGGATGCTGCGCTGGATGCGCTGCGCTCGCGCCTGCTGCCGCTGGCAACCTTGATCACGCCCAACACGCCCGAAGCCGAGCTGTTGACCGGCCGCCGCATCGACACTGCCGATGCCGCCGAACATGCCGCCGCCGCGCTGCTGGAGCTCGGCGCGAACGCCGTGCTGCTCAAGGGCGGCCACCTGCACGAGGGCGCACGCGTCATCGATCGCTTCGATGACGGCGTCACCCAGGACGTGTTCATGCATCCGCGTGTCGACGTCGACGCGCACGGCACAGGCTGCAGCCTGTCGGCGGCGATCGCCGCACAGCTGTGCCAGGGTCTGTCGCTACTCAACGCCTGCGAGGCCGCGATCGACTACGTGGCGCGCGCCATCCGCCTGGGGCAGCGCCCGGGGCAGAGCGAGGTACTGGTGCTCGACCATTTCGGCGCCGCTCCTGGCGTATGAGCGCGCACAGCCAGACGCTGACGGCCAGCGCAGCGGACGGACATCGCTGGGAAGTGATGCGCATCGCACCGCTGCAACCGATCGCCACCTTGCTGTGGCTGCCCGCACTGGGCGTGGCGGCACGGCATTACCAACCGTTCGCCCATGCCTTGGCCGCTGCCGGAATTGCGGTGTATCTGCACGAATGGCGCGGCAATGGCAGCAGCACGCTGCGCCCATCGCGTCGACACGATTGGGGCTATCGCACCCTACTGGCCGACGACATTCCGGCCAGCCAGGCACTGATGGACCGGCTTGATCCGCAGCACCCGCGCATCGTCGGCGGGCACAGCCTGGGCGGTCAGCTGGCCTGCTGCCATGCCGCGTTGCAGGCCGGGCGATTGCCATCGCAACCCGACTCGCCTTTGACGCAGCTATGGCTGGTTGCCAGCGGCTCGCCGTATTGGCGTAATTTTCCGCGTCCCATGCGTTACGGACTGCCGCTGGTGTATCGCGCCCTGCCCTGGCTTGCACGCGTACAGGGCGTGCTGCACGGGCGATCGCTCGGCTTCGGCGGCACCGAGGCACGCAGCCTGATCGCCGACTGGGCGCGGGTCGGCCGCAGCAATCGCTATCGCGCTGCAGGCAGCGACTGGGAACTGGAGCGCGGGTTGGGCGCGTTGACGGTACCGATCAAGGCGCTGACCTTTGCACACGATCACTTCGGCCCGGCTGCGGCGCTGCATGCACTGCTGCACAAGATGCCGCACGCGCATGCCGAGCTGCAGCAGTTGGATGATGCGCAACTGGGCGTGCGCAGCGATCACTTTGCATGGATGAAGGCACCCGCCGCTGTGGCGGCTGCGCTGCATCGCAGGCGTGCCGATACAGTCAGTGGCGATCGAATTTCACAAAGGGATTGACGAGTACGCCGGGCATCCGCATAATTCCGCTCCTGACGAGGCGCCCGTAGCTCAGTTGGATAGAGTACCTGGCTACGAACCAGGCGGTCGGGAGTTCGAATCTCTCCGGGCGCACCATCTTCAGGAACAAAAAAGACAGCATTGAACCGCTGTCTTTTCAGTTAAAAGTCCGACTGCAGTGCATCGGATTGCAAGTCAAAACAAGATATGCGCCCGTAGCTCAGTTGGATAGAGTACCTGGCTACGAACCAGGCGGTCGGGAGTTCGAATCTCTCCGGGCGCACCAATCTTGAAGAAAACGACCAGCTTGCTGGTCTTTTTTTTGCCTGTCGTTTTGACTGCATCGCCTGCGAGCCCGGCTTGCGCAGCGTACCGATCGTGCAGACGCACCGAGCGAATGCGCTGCGACACCTGTTACCGAACCAGACGCAGAACGCTCACGTTGTCGCGCCAACAGCATCCGATTTAGCGACCACCACCACCGGCACCAACGAGGTCACCGGATGTCCGGCATCGCGCCAAGCATCCAGCCCGCCAAGCAACGGACGCACATCGCGATATCCATGCTCGCGCATCCGGCCCGCCAACCAGGCCGCAGACACTTCATCCGGGCACGCGCAATAAATCACCACACTGCGATCGCGCGGCACGCTGGCCAGAATCTGCGCAAGCTGGCGTTCGTCGGCGAAGACCGCGCCAGGAATCGTGTACGGCTGCAGCTCGCGGTATCCGGGTGCCCGGATATCCAGCACCGCCGGCCGCAGGCTCTCGTCGCCATCCAGCAGCGGCACCAGCTCGTCCACCGCAATGCGCGCGCGCTCCAGCGACCGCAGCAGCGTGTGACGCCGCCACCAGCGCCACCCGACGTAGCAAGCCAGCAGCGCGGCCACGATCACCACCGCACCAGAACCGAGTCCGGACAAGAACGCGAGCACGTCCTGCACCTGATTGGCGAACATCGCCCCGAGGCCCAGCCCGACCAATGCCCACAGCGAAGCGCCGAATGCGTCGTAACGCAGGAACGCGCCCGGCCGCACCCGCATCGCACCGGCCATCGGAACCGACACCATCGACAGGCCAGGCACGAATTTGGCCACTGCCAGGACCCGCACACCCCAGCGCGAGAAGAACCGCTCGGTCTGCTTCATGCAGGTATCGCGCGACAGGGATAACCGGCACAGCGACTGCAAGGTGCGATTGCCGAAGCGGCGACCCGCCAGATACCACGCCAGATCGCCAAGCAGACTCGCCAGCACTGACACACCCCACGCTGCAAGACCCGCCAGCCACGCCTCGCTGCCACCGCGCAGTGCGTAACCGGCGCCGACCAGCACCAGCGTCGGCAACGCCGGCACCGGCAGCCCGAGCGACAGTGCCAGCACGTTGGCAAACACCAGCGCCAATCCGTACTGTTCGATCAAGCCTTGCATGCGAGGGTCCTGCGCGACGGCAAGCGGCCATTATCCGCTCTTGATCACGTTTGCGACTGCCCGGCAGCAGCGAAACGATACGTTTCGGCAAGCGCCTGCAACCATCGCTCGAACAGCCCATCGGCACGCAAGGCGCGCCGCCACCAGCCAAGCGCCTCGCCCTCTTCGCCCGGCCGCCACGCCAGGTAGAAAGTCTCGTCGGCCTTGTGAGTTTCCACCGGTACCTCGCGCAAACGACCATTCAGCAGCGCGCCCTGCGCATACGGCTCAGGCAGAAACCCGTAACCTGCCCCGGCCAGCTGCAGCAGCAACTTGGTGTGCATGTCCGGCACGGTCAGCACGTCGCGGCCGGACAACAAACCGACCGTGCGCGGTAGCAGACGCCGCGCAGAATCGGCCACGGCAATCGCGCGATGGTCGGCCAGCTCGGTCGCACCCAGCAATTTCGCGTCCGCCAGCGGATGCCTCGCCGCCACGACGAACACGAAGCGCACGGTGCCGATCCGTTCGGCGACATAACCGCCACCGCTGGGCCCCTCGCCCGCCGCCACGATCAAATCCACGCGCCGGTCCAGCAACGCCTCCCAGCTGCCGGACAACGACTCGCTGAGCACACGCAGCCGAGTGCTGTCGGCCACGGCGTAGAAGTCCAGGATCTGCGCCTGCAACAGCGCGGCCGGCAACATCGCGTCCAGCCCGATCGCAAAGTCCGATTCCCAGCCGGAGGCCACCCGCCGCACCCGCACCTCCAGCTCCTGCGCGGCACGCAGCAGGTTTCGTCCTTCGCGCAGCAGCTCGCGCCCGGCCTGGGTCGGCGTTGCCTTCGGCCCCACCCGCTCGAACAGCTGCACACCCAGATCGTCTTCCAGCTTGGAAACCGTGTACGAAATGGTGGACGGCACCTTGAACAACACCTTGGCCGCGGCGGCGAACGAACCGCGGCGGTCGATCGCATCCAGGATCTGCAAGGCTTCCAGGCTGATCTTCATTGTTCGAATTTTTCGATGGTGGCGACCAAATCTACTCGCTTTTTCTCTGCATTGAAGGGGTGGAGACTACGCATCAAGCCGCTGGGACAGCGATTCGCCCCTAGCGCCAATTCGAACCTTTCAAGGAGAAGCAGCATGTTGAATGTCCGCAAGAGCGAAACCCGTGGCCGCGCCGAGCATGGCTGGCTGTCCTCGCGCCATACCTTCTCCTTCGCCAGCTACCACGACCCGCGCCATATGGGCATCGGCCCGCTGCGGGTGATCAACGAAGACAAGGTGACCCCGGGCGAAGGTTTCGGCACCCACGCCCACCGCGACATGGAGATCATCTCTTACGTCCTGGGCGGCGCGCTGGAGCACAAGGACAGCATGGGCACCGGTTCGGTCCTGCACTACGGCGATGTGCAGCGCATGAGCGCCGGCAGCGGCGTGACCCATAGCGAGTTCAATCATTCGTCCAGCGAGCCGGTGCACTTCCTGCAGATCTGGGTGATGCCCGAGCGCAACGGCATCGAGCCAAGCTATGAAGAGAAGCATTTCGATGCCGACAGCAAGCGCAACCAGTTGCGCCTGATCGCCTCGCCGGCCGGTGACGACGGCTCGCTGCGCCTGCACCAGGATGCACGGCTGTATGCATCGATCCTCGATGGCGACGTGCGCCTGCAACAGCCGCTGGCCGAAGGCCGCATCGGCTATGTGCAGGTGGCCCGCGGCAGCCTGAGCGTCAACGGGCAGGCGCTGTCGGCCGGCGATGCAGTGCAGGTCATCGGCGAGCCGGAGATCGTGCTGGCTGACGCAAGCGACGCGGAAGTACTGGTGTTCGATCTGCCGAAGTAAGCCTTGCAGCGCATGCGATGCGCACGCGCTGCCGGGGCGCTGATCGCAATGCACAAGGCCCGCTTTAGCGGGCTTTGTGTTGTGCGCAGGACATCGTCGCGACGCTGCACGCATGCCCTGTACGCTTGCCACCGTGCTGCGAGAGCAGGTGCCGCACATGCGCAGCCACACGACACGGTGTACGACGTCAGCGACGAAAGCAACCACGTTGCAGCCGCTCCAACCCGGCCGTGGAATCGGCGCGGGCGTCGGTTATGCGGCCTGCGATTTGACCTGCGGGTCGAACGGCGCATCGGGCTGCGCCGATCCGTCGGCATCGCCGTTGACCAGCGCAAACAGGGCGTCCGCATCGGCCTCCAGCACACGTGCCGACCGCGCCAGGTCGTCGACCATCTGCGCCTGGTCGCGCGCCTGCACGCCGATGGACTGCAGCGCCGTGTTCGCCGTCGAAATATCCTGCGCCTGCTCGTGGCTGGCAGCGGCGATCTGCTCCACGGTCGCGGTGACACGCAGCACCGAGGTCACCACGTCCTGCATCACCACACCGGCCTGCTCGGCCAGGCGCGAGCCGTCGCCGACCTGCCCGGTGGCATTGTCGATCAGCGAGCGGATCTCCCTGGCCGACACGCCGCAGCGCTGCGCCAGGCTGCGCACCTCGGTGGCGACCACCGCGAACCCACGCCCCTGCTCACCGGCGCGCGCCGCTTCCACTGCCGCGTTGAGCGCCAGGATATTGGTCTGGAACGCGATCCCGTCGATCACTTCGATGATCTGACCGATGCGGTCGGTTGCCGAGCGGATGCCGGCGGTGGTCTTGACCACATCGGCGATGACGTCGGCACCGCGCCGTGCCACCGCAGCCGAGTCTTCGGCCATGCGGCGTGCCGAGCCGGCGTTTTCGGAGTTGGCGCGCACGGTGGCCGCCAGTTGATCGATCGTGCTCGAGGTCTGCGCAACTGCGCCGGATTGCGTGGACACCCGGCTGACCAGCTCCTGATTGCTGGCAGAAATATGATGCGACTCGCGCTGCACGTTCTGCGCGATGCTCATGGTCTGCCGCATCAGGTCGCGCATGCGCTCGGCCGATCGCACTTGATCGGTTACGTCGGTGGCGTACTTGACCACCTTGTACGGGCGCCCGGAGACGTCCAGGATGGGATTGTAGGAGGCCTGGATCCACACCGAGGTGCCGTCCTTGCGCAGCCGGCGATACCGTCCCGCGTCGAACTGACCACGCGCCAGCTTTGCCCAGAAATGCCGGTACTCGTCGGAGGCGCGGTAGGCCGCATCCACGAATATCCCGTGATGCTGGCCAACCGCCTCTTGCGCCGAATAGCCAATAATCGCCAGGAAATTCTCGTTGGCATTCAGCACACGGCCGTCCAGATCGAACTCGATCACGCCCATTACCTTGTCGATGGCCTGCATGCGGCCATCCGCGTCGGCCGAATCGATGACCTGACGGGTGACATCGGTGGCGTACTTGACCACCTTGTAAGGGCGACCGAGCTCGTCGAGGACTGGATTGTAGGAGGCCTGTATCCACACTTCCCTGCCATCCTTGCCGATGCGCTTGTAGCGACCCGCATCGAATGCACCACGCCCCAGCGATTGCCAGAACGCGCGATACGTAGCCGATTGACGCGTCTGCGCATCCACGAACATGCCGTGGTGCTTGCCGCGGATCTCATCGAGCCGATAGCCCATCACCTGCAGAAAATTCTGGTTGGCATCGAGCACCGTGCCATCCAGCGAAAACTCGATGACGGCCATGACCTTGTCGATCGCATCGATCCGCCCTTCGAAATCGGCGGTTTGACGTACCTGTTCGGTGATGTCGGTGGCGTATTTCACCACGCGGTAGGCCTTGCCCGTGCGATCCAGCAACGGGTTATAGGAAGCATTGATCCAGACTTCGCGGCCTTGCTTGTCCAGCCGGCAAAAACGCCCGGCATTGAAGTCGCCACGCCGCAGCGCATCCCAGAACTGGCGGTAGCTCTCGCTGTCGCGATCGCTCGTGGTCACGAACATGCGGTGATGCTGGCCGACGACCTCATCACGCCGGTATCCCATCAGCGACAGGAAATTCTCATTGGCCTCAAGGATGCGGCCATCCAGATCGAATTCGATCACCGCCATCACCCGGTCCACCGCATTGGCCTTGTGTTGCAGCCCACGGCTCCACAAAGAGAACAGGCGTCCAAGCAACGGTAGGCGCATCACGTCGAAATCCGAGTTGTGGTTCACGTTGTTAGCGACACGCATGCGGCTTACTTGACCCCCATTCGCTCGCCACGGAGCCGAGCGATTCAGGCGTCGCACGGCCCGCCTTGATCGGCCTGGTCAGGCGCGGCCCATCTCCGAAATCCAGACGCTGCTTCCGTGTAGACGAAGAAGACCAGGCCTTCTTACCAGATGCGACAGCCAGGGGGCGGATACTGTAAATCGACTGCCAAGGCGCGCGCTTAGTCAGCACACCTGCAATCGCGTGCGATGGATGCTGCCGGGCCTTGCATCAAGAGTGCGCGGCATAGACACGCTGGCCAGAAACCACACGCAAAAGCTCTGAAGCTTCAGATCAAGGACCGATGACACAAGGTCTTCCGCGTTGGATTGCAAGGCGTGCAGCAGGCGGCTGCCTGGTTGAACGCAGAAGCATGACGCTGCAGATAGCTCTTCGCTCGTTCGCTGCAATCAGCGTCGGCCAACAGCTGCAAGCCACAGCTGCAAGCCACAGCTTCAAGCGAAGATAGTTCGCAGTCTGCCAAGCCCATTCTCCAGCTGCCTGTTTTCCAGCAACAGAGAAGAGAAAGACGCACGAAGGCAGCAAGCAGCAAGCAGCAAGCAGCAAGCAAAGGACAGCATACGGACCGACCGAAGTGGTAGCCGCAACCAACTTAGGTTGCTTCGAAAACGCCATTCGGTGCCAACATAGGCAGCAGACGGGACCGGTCAGACCCAGCAACCGCATGTCGGTCGCGATCGATGGTCGCTCGCAATGCGCGGCAGCAGTGCCTGCACCACAAACCGATCTTCCTGCGACCCGTCTTGCCATCGCTCAGGTCACCAAACAGTCACCACACAGGAAGGGACACTCGCCAGCAGCGCCGCGCGGCGGCGATCAGTCATTCCAGGCAAACACTTCTTACCAAAAGCGAGCGCTGCCATTCACAGCACTGGGCGGACTGGACGTTTCGCCGCATGCCGGGACTTCCCGCAACCAGGTTGCGATCGCATCCCTGCGCATCGTCGACGCATACGCTCGTGCATGCACTCCACCGGCAAGCTCGCACATCCGGGCATCGTGGGCCCATACCCACGATGCAACGCGTCCGCGCCACGCGACACCGGCAATGCGCGATGCAACGACCCGGGCGGCGCAGACCGCCGCAGACAAACCGATCAGGACATATCGGCACACCGAAGACATGAGTGCCGAGAAGTTCCCGACCACAAGCAACGCGTGATATTCGCAGGGCCCTCAACTGCGAGGCAGTGGTGCTAACTGGACCACCGGCAAGCGACGATCGACTGGTGCTGACCGCGTCAGTTAGCCAAATAAAAACGCCCGCAAATCAATGATTTGCGGGCGTCTAGAACACTGGCGGAGCGAGAGGGATTCGAACCCTCGATAGAGCTTTTGACCCTATACTCCCTTAGCAGGGGAGCCCCTTCAGCCGCTCGGGCATCGCTCCAGTTTTTGCGTCCTGCCGCGATGTCCGTGGCAGGCCGCGAAGAATACCGGGTAACAGGGGCTAACGTAAACCCTTTATGGCGATCAATTCGAAGAATCGTCGCCGTGGTGATGCGCGCCAGAAGCAACCGGCTCGTCCCCACGCTGGATGCGCTGATAAATCTCTTCGCGATGCACAGCCACATCTTTCGGTGCGGTGATGCCAATTCGCACCTGATTGCCCTTGACGCCGAGCACGGTAACAGTGACCGAGTCGCCGATCATCAAGGTTTCGCCTACCCGGCGAGTGAGGATCAACATTTTGCAAATCTCCTGGAACCGGTGGGTTTCCCACCAGCATCGACGGCCTCCTGAGTGAGACGCGCCCTAGGTAAAGGGAATAGACCAGAAATGGTAGCGGGACATCCTGCCAGCCAGCAAGGCATAGCAGGACAAGTGTTCAGCCCAAGTGTTGCTTGACCCAGGAGGTCACACCGTCGAGTGCGGTCGCAAGGGCGGGCCCGTCCTCGCCACCACCCTGGGCGAGATCCGGACGGCCACCGCCCTTGCCTCCGATCTGACTGGCGATATGGCCAAGGAGTTCCCCCGCCTTCACCTTGCCAGTTGGGCTGCCATTCACGCCGGCGACAAGTGCGACTTTGCCCGCCGAGGCACCGGCCAACACGATCACCGAATCGCCGAGCTGCTGCTTCAAGCGATCCATCGCCTCGCGTAGCGCCTTTGCATCGAATCCTTCCAGACGCACCGCAATCACCTTGACCCCGGCCACGTCGACAGCACTGCTACCGAGATCTGCCGTCGCGCCGGAGGCCAGCTTGGCCTTCAGCGATTCCAGTTCGCGCTCAAGCCGCTTCTGACGCTCTGTCAGTGCACGCACCTTGTCGACCACCTCGGCGGCGTTGCCACCGAGCAGACTTGCCGCCTCGGACAAACGACGCTCCTCATCGGCAACGTAATCCAGCGCGCCCTGCCCGGTCACCGCCTCGATTCGGCGCACGCCCGAAGACACGCCGCCCTCGGAGGTGATCTTGAACAGACCGATGTCGCCGGTACGGCTGACGTGGGTACCGCCACACAGCTCGGTGGAATAATCGCCCATCTTCAGCACGCGCACGTGCTCGCCATATTTCTCACCGAACAAGGCCATCGCGCCGAAATCCAGCGCTTCCTGCATCGCCATGTTGTGCACTTCGACACTATGGTTGGTGCGCACCTCGGCATTGACCTTGCGCTCGATCACCGCAAGCTCCTCCGCGGTGATCGGCTGGAAATGCGAGAAATCGAAACGCAAGCGGTCGGGTGCCACCAACGAGCCCTTCTGCTGCACATGCGTGCCCAGCACTTCGCGCAACGCGGCATGCAGCAAGTGCGTGGCCGAGTGATTGAGGATGGTCTTGCCGCGGCGCTGCACATCGATGCCGCCGGCCAGCACATCGCCCAGCGCAAGCGCGCCTTCGGTGATGCGTCCGACATGCCCATGGAACTGGCCGGCGAACTTCTGGGTGTCGGTGACGTCGATCGACACATCGGTGTTGCTCAATTGCCCGCTGTCGCCGACCTGGCCGCCGGATTCGGCGTAGAACGGCGTGCGATCGGTGAACACGATGACCTCGTCGCCGGCTTCGGCACGCTCGACCGGACGGCCCTGCTTGAGCAGCGCGACAACCTTGAGTACGTCGGCGTCATGCGCCTCATAGCCCAGAAACACCGTCGGCGACATGGTCGCAACCAGATCGGCCGGCAATGCGACGCCGCCACCGAACTTGCCTGCCGCACGCGCGGTCTCGCGCTGACGCTCCATGGCAAACTCGAAACCCTCCATGTCCACACGCAAGCCGCGCTCGCGTGCGATGTCGGAGGTCAGATCGACCGGGAATCCATAGGTATCGAAGAGGCGGAAGGCATCGGCGCCGGGAATCACCTCCTGCGAGCGGGCGGCAACCTCGTCGAAGATCTTCATGCCGGCGTCCAGCGTCTCGGCAAAGCGCTCTTCTTCGGCCAGCAACGCGCGCGCGACGGTCTCGCGTGCGACCACCAGTTCGGGATAGGCCTCGCCCATCAGCTCGACCAGGGTCGGCACCATCTTGCTGAAGAACGGCTGGCGCACGCCCAGCATCCAGCCGTGCCGCAGCGCACGCCGGATGATCCGGCGCAATACATAGCCGCGCCCTTCGTTGGAAGGCAGTACGCCATCGACAATCAGGAACGAGCACGCGCGAATGTGGTCGGCGATCACCCGCAGCGACTTGTTTTCCAGATCGGTGATACCGGTCAGGGCACTGGCCTTGCCGATCAGGGCCTGGAACAGGTCGATTTCGTAATTGGTATGGACGTGCTGCAGGATCGCCGCAAGACGCTCCAACCCCATGCCGGTATCCACGCATGGCGCAGGCAACGGCACCAGGGTGCCGTCGGGCTGTCGGTCGAACTGCATGAAGACCAGGTTCCAGATCTCGATGAAACGGTCGCCATCTTCGTCCGGCGAACCGGGCGGACCACCGGCGATGTGATCGCCATGATCGAAGAAGATCTCGGTACACGGGCCGCAGGGACCGGTGTCGGCCATCTGCCAGAAATTATCCGAGGCGTATGGCGCGCCCTTGTTGTCGCCGATACGCACGATGCGGCTTTCGGGAACGCCGATCATGTCCCGCCACAGCGCGAAGGCTTCTTCGTCGGTGTGGTAGACGGTGACCAGCAGACGGTCGGCCGGTAGCTTCCAGACTTGGGTCAACAGTTCCCAGGCCCAGGCGATGGCGTCCTTCTTGAAGTAGTCGCCGAACGACCAGTTGCCCAGCATTTCGAAGAAGGTGTGGTGGCGCGCGGTGTAGCCCACCGAGTCCAGATCGTTGTGCTTGCCGCCGGCACGCAGGCAGCGCTGCACATCAGCGGCCCGCACATAGCTGCGCTTTTCCGCGCCCAGGAACACGTCCTTGAACTGGACCATGCCGGAATTGGTGAACAGCAGGGTCGGGTCGTTACCCGGCACCAGCGGCGCGGACGGCACGATGGTGTGGCCCTTCCCCTCGAAAAACGCGAGGAAGTCACTACGAATCTGGGAAGTGCTGAATTTGGCAGGTGCGTTCATGAGCTGGCATTGGGCGGGCGGCAGTCCCGGTCACCCAATGACATGTGGGCGCAGATGAGCGGAACAACCTGAAACCACAAAGGGTAGCAGGCCTGACGCCCTCAGTCCTCAAGCTCGAAGCGGGTGGCGCTACGAATACTGTTGCCGTCGAAACCACGCCGGGCCAGCAGATCGGCCGCCTTGCGTCGTTGCGGCAGATCTACCGGGCCTTGCTCGCCAAACCGGCGCCGGACCAGATCGCGTGCGTTCTCGGTCCAATCGCCTTCAAATGTCGCCATGGCAGCACTGATGGCCTCGCTATCCAGGCCATGCGTTCCGAGTTCGGCGCGAATATGCAGGGGGCCATAGCCCGAGCCGGCACGATTGCGCACCACCGCAGCAGCGAACCGGGTGTCGTCTTGCCAACCCTCCTCCGCCAGCCGCTCAACCGCCGCCTGTGCGGCATCTGGCTCGATTCCGCGCGCCAGCAGCTTGCGGTTCAATTCCTTGCGCGAGTGCTCGCGCCGCACCAGTAGCCCCAGTGCGCGTTGGACCGGCGTCTGCTCCTTGAACCGGCGTCCCCGCTTGGGTGCGGGCTCGTGCTCGTCCATCGTGACGTGTCCCCGATCACTGAATCAATGCGCCCTCCATGGCGCCTGCCCTCCTGGCCTTCGATAGATCTACCGCGAGAAGCGACGGCACTGACTCCGCCGTCCCCGCGATAGAAAAACTTGCTGCGTTACCGCTCGCGCTGCAGTGGGCTGTCGCCAAGCGCTTGAGTCCGTCATGCTCTACGAGCACCTGACGGATGGTGCGCAGCGTCGACCGACTCGACCGCAATCGCTCACAGCCGGCGGCGTTTATTCCTTGTCGGCGTCTTCGCCTGCTTCGGGCGGGGCTTCGGTAGGCTGGAACTTCTCACGCAGCTCGGCTTCGAGCTTGGCCGCCACCTGCGGGTTATCGCGCAGATAACCACGTGCATTGTCCTTACCCTGACCGATGCGCTCGTCGCCATAGCTGTACCAGGCGCCGGCCTTGTCCACCAGCTTGGCCTCCACGCCCATGTCGATCAATTCGCCCTCGCGGCTGATGCCCTCGCCGTAGAGGATTTCGGTCACGACCTGCTTGAAAGGCGGCGCCAGCTTGTTCTTGACCACCTTGATCTTGGTCTGGTTACCGATGATTTCGTCGCCCTTCTTGATTGCGCCGATACGACGGATATCCAGACGCACCGAGGCGTAGAACTTCAGCGCATTGCCGCCGGTGGTCACTTCCGGGCTCTGGCCCGGCATCATGACGCCGATCTTCATGCGCAGCTGATTGATGAAGACCACCAGGGTATTGGACCGCTTGATGTTACCGGTGAGCTTGCGCAGCGCCTGGCTCATCAGACGCGCCTGCAGACCCGGGAGCTGATCGCCCATTTCGCCTTCGATTTCGGCCTTCGGCGTCAGTGCAGCCACCGAGTCGATCACCACGATATCCACCGAGCTGGAACGCACCAGCATGTCGGCGATTTCCAGCGCCTGCTCGCCGGTATCGGGCTGCGACAGCAGCAGATCGTCGACATTGACGCCCAGCTTGGCGGCATAGATCGGGTCGAGCGCATGCTCGGCATCGATGAACGCGGCGGTCCCGCCCTTTTTCTGGCATTCGGCGATCGCCTGCAGGGTCAAGGTGGTCTTGCCCGAGGATTCCGGTCCGTAGATTTCCACCACGCGGCCCTTCGGCAGGCCGCCGATCCCCAGTGCGATGTCCAGCATCAACGAGCCGGTCGGAATGACTTCGACGGCCTCGATCACGCGGTCGCCCATGCGCATCACCGAGCCCTTGCCGAATTGCTTTTCGATCTGGCTCAGTGCGGCGGAAAGGGCGCGCTTCTTGTTCTCATCCATCTGGGTGATCCTTGTCAGTGATTTCGGTGTAGGGCTAATGTAGCGGCGGTGTATCGCACAGGCTGAGACTGGCTGCGACACATCTAGATTAATGTTGCGAACATTGTGCTGGCAGCGGCGAATCCTGCGGTGTCAGCTGAGGAAAACGCCGGCGCGCGCATCGGTGCAACCCTCAGCGATTTGGCCTCAGCAGCCCGCAATACAGGCCTTCGATGGCGAAATCCTGATCCGGCAATACTTCGATCGGGGCGTAATCGGGGTTGCGCGGCAGCAGCCGGATCCGGTCCTTGCCGATCTTGAGCAACTTGACGGTGATCTCCTCGTCGATCCGTGCCACCACGATCTGCCCCGAGCGCGCATCGCGGGTGCGATGCACGCCGATCAGGTCGCCATTGAAGATGCCTTCGTCGCGCATCGAATCGCCCTGCACCTTGAGCAAGTAGTCCGGCGACGGCGAGAAGAACACCCGGTCGAGCACGACGAAGTCGTCCGAGCCGATATCGGCGCCGATCGGCAAGCCCGCTGCCACGCGACCCAGCACCGGCAGCCGCAGCACGTCGTCGCGCAGTGGCTCGGTGATCGGCGGCGTCCGCGACTGCGCGCCCTGCCCGGCCAGCCGGATGCCACGCGCCTGTCCCGGGACGCGGCGGATCGCACCCGCCTGCTCCAAGGCCTCCAGGTGATACTGCGCGGCGCGTACGCCCTTGAAGCCGAAGGCGCGGGCGATCTCGGTCTGCGACGGCGGGACGCCGTCGGCGTCGATGCGGTCGGCGATCAAGGCCAGGATTGCTTGCTGGGTATCGGTCAGGTCCATGGTTAGTAGTATTACTACTAACACCGCCATGTGCAATAGCGCCGAAGCAAAGCCCGCTGCTGATCGCTAACGCCGGCTGCGCCAGATCGAGAACAGGATCCAGATGCCGCATAAGCCTGCGCCGATGAAGCCGCCAACGCCCAACGCCAGCAGCCAGCGGCTGGCGCTCCCGCCGACGCTGTTCATGACGATCGACGAACCGATCACCAGGGCCGCGGTCACGATCCCCATGGTGAGCCGGTTGGCGGCGCGGTCGACCTGCTCGCCGAATTCGCGCAAGGCGCGCGTTTCCACGTGCAGCTGCAACTTGCCGCGCCGCGCCGCCTGGATCAGGCGCTTGAGATCGCGCGGCAGATCGCCGATCAGATCGATCGCCCCGGTCACGGTGCGCCGGCTGCGACGCAACATCGCGCTTGGCGCATACCGCTGCAAGACCACTCGCTCCAGATACGGCCGCGCTTCGCTGGCCATGTCGAAATCCGGGTCGAGCTGGCGCCCCATCCCTTCGAGGGTGAGAAAGGCCTTGATCATCAGCGCCAGATCCGACGGCAGGGTGAGCCCGTGGTCGCGCAGGATGGCGGTGACGTCGCCAAGCATCGCGCCGATGCGTAGCTCTTTGAGCGGCACACCGCGGTATTGGTCGACGAATGCACCGATGTCCTGCTGCAGCCGCGCCTCATCGATCTCCAGGCTGGTGCCGGCCCACTCCAGCAGCACGTCGATGACGGCGTCGGCGTCGTAGCTCACCATGCCGTGCAGCAGTTGCGCCACCTGGAAACGGCGTTGTTCGGAGACGCGCCCGACCATGCCGAAATCGATGAGCGCGATACGCCCGTCGCGCAGATAGAAAATATTCCCCGGATGCGGGTCGGCGTGGAAGCAGCCGTCCTGCAGCACCATCTTGAGCACGATGCCGGCACCGGTGCGCGCAAGCGCCTTACGATCCAGCCCCGCCGCATCGACCGACACCAGGTCGCGCCCGGGAATGCCGTCGATGAATTCCTGCACATTGAGCGACTCGCAGGTCCACTGCCAATACACCGTCGGCACCACCACCTGCGGGTCGTGCGCGAAGTTGGCAGCGATGCGCTCGGCATTACGGCATTCGGCGGCGAAGTCGAGTTCGCGCCGCAGCGAAACGGTGAATTGCTGCACCACTTCAGCCGGGCGATAGCGCTTGAGATCGGGTGCGCGCGTTTCGACGATGTCGGCAAGCCGTGCCAGCAGGCGCAGATCGGCATCGATGGTATCGCCGATGTCCGGACGACGGATCTTCAAGACCACCGGTGTGCCGTCGGCCAGCCAGGCACGGTGCGTTTGCGCCAGCGACGCAGCGGCCAGCGGCTGTTCGTCCAATCGCGCAAACACGCTTTCCGGCTCAGCGCCCAATGCGGCGACCAATTGCGGGCGGATCTGCTCGAACGGCAATGCAGGAACCGCGTTTTGCAGTTCGCTCAGTTCTTCGATCCATTCCGGCGGCAGCAAGTCGACACGCGTCGCCAGCACCTGCCCCAGCTTGACGAGGGTTGGCCCCAGTTCCTCCAGCGCACGGCGCACACGCACAGCGGCCGACATCCGCAAGCGGCCCTCGGCGTTGCTCCAGTGCAGTAGCCTGCCGGCGCGTTCGAGCACGTCGGCCAGCCCGATGCGGCGCACCACATCGCCGAAGCCGTACCGAATCAGGACCGAGGCGATTTCCTGCAGACGCCCGAGATCACGCACAGTGCCAAGCGCTTCCCACATCAGTGCACCGCCTGTGTTGCTTCGCAACCGGCGCCGGGCCTGCTGCACGCCTGTGCGCGGGCCCAGACGTGAGCGATCGCTCGATGCGGCCGCACTGCCTCGCGAGCCGACCGCCGCGTTACCCCAAGTCCACCAGCATCGCGTGCCGGCAAGACAACCGCATGACGCCACGCCTCACGCCACACGAACCGGCGCGCATGCGCAGCGACAACGCACGATGCACCAGGCGGACTGCGCGAGGTGAAGAGGGATGGCAATGTCTCGAACACGGCAGCGGAAAACGCGAACATCGGCACACAGGCTGGCAAGGAGACTCTAGTTTGTAGCCGATCTCTGCGCCGCTGTCGCGCTTGTGCCGGCCTCGGGCTGAGCGCAGAGCGTGGTGCGCGCACACGCCGACGCATCGATTGCGCAACATGCAGTGCGGCGCAGTGGCTTCAATACCGAAGGCGCAAGGTCAACCCATAGGTCCGCGGCGCGCCGAGAAATGCGTTCCAGGAACCGGTCTGCAGCGGCGTATCGATGACAATCTGTCGATAGGTTGCGTTCCCCAGATTTTCTACCCACGCCTCCAGCAGCCAGCGTTTGTCATCGGCACCGACGCCCACGCGTGCGTTGAGCAGGGTGTAGCCCGGCTGCGCCTTCTGCGGATCCAGATCACTGCCGGCGTTGTACTCGGACGTGTGTTTGGCGCCGACATTGACACGGCCGGTCAGGCGATTGCCGATGGCATGTTCGTAGGTGACCGACAGATTCGCCGACCAGCGCGGCGCAAAGCTCAGGCGGCTGCCAGGCAGCAGCGCCAACTCTGCATCCGGTAACGGATCGTCGCCATAGCTGGTATCCGCATAGCTGAGCCCGCCTTGCAGCATCAGTCCCGGCAGGGCGCCCTGCCACAGCACTTCGGTGTCGATGCCGCGCGAGACCACGGTCGGGATGGCGCGCACCACGAAGCTGGTGCCGAGGAAATTGTTGAGCTGGAAATCGCTGAAATTCTGGTAGAACAGCGTCGCGTTCAACAGCAGGTTGCCGCCGAGCCAGGTGGTCCTGGCGCCGAGTTCGTAGCTGTCCACGAACTCGCCCGGAAATGCGGTGTCATCGACGGGCAGGATGCCTTGCACGCCACTGGACAGGCCATCGGACGACTGCACGCGATCCAGATTGAAACCACCGGCCTTGTAACCGCGCGCGGCCGACGCATAGGTCATCAGCGCATCGTTCCAGCGATACGCCAGCTTTGCGGTACCGGACCACTCGCGCTCGGTGAGACGTTGTTCGGTCACGCGACCGGCATGGGCACTATTTGCCCAGGGCAGGCAGGTGAAGCCGATCACCTGCGGCGCGATGGCCGGCACCGCGGCCGCGGGCACGCCACGCGCAGTCAACGCTGCGCCAATGCGTCGCAGCGCTGCCGGACTCACGCTTCCATTGGGTGCGAAATAACTGGCGCACGCCGGACTGCCATCTGGATTTTCGAACGCGGATCGCAGCGCCTTATGCTCGTAGGTATAGCGCAGGCCCACGACCACATCCAGCGCATCGGTGGCATGCCAGGTGTTGTTGGTGAACAGCGCCGCGCTGGTGCCATCCTGCCGAAAGCGATCCTGGCTACCCTGCCCGCGAAACAGGCTGCCTGTAGGCAGACCGGTGGCATCGGCCAAAAACCGCGTCGTATCCGCACGCGCGGCCAACGCCGGATTCACCCGTGCCAACAGCACGCTGGACAGATAGGGTTCGTATGCACTGCCGAAACGGTAGGACTCGTTGCGATGCAGGGTTTCATCGGCGTAGAACGCGCCCACCAGCCAATCGATGCTGTCGGTGGCTCCGGCCAGGCGCAGTTCCTGACTGAAGGTGCGGAACTTGGTAAGCATCTCGTTCTCGCGCGGTTCGCGATAGAGGATGTCGGCCGCGCCATAGTCGAAATCCAGGCCGTTGACCGACTTCCAATCGCGCAGCGCGGTGATCGAGGTCAGCACCGCCTGGTTCAGCCATGGCGTCGCCCAATCGACCTGCGCCGCGACACCGCGGTCCTGGATGTCCTGCGCCGTGCTGCGATTGCTATAGGCACGGCGGCGAGCCGGCTCCGCTCGCGGACTGGTGCCCTGCCCACCCGCGGCCAGTGCATCGATCAACGCGGCAGTCGGGCCGCGCTCGGTGGTCACGGTGACGCAGCAATTTTCCTTGCGGCTGGTGGCATCGGCTGCGAGGTTGATATCCAGATCGTCGGTCGGCTCCCACAACAACTGCACGCGCGCGGTGCGCAGATTCTGATCGCCATCATCGGTGGCGGTGCGTGGGCCCGCGCCGGTCACCACCTGCTCGAACCCATCGCGACTGCGCCTTGCCGCGTACACGCGCAGCGCACTGGTTTCGCCCAGCGCATCGTTGAACGCACCGGCAACTCCCAGCGCACCGTAATTGCCGGCAGTGAATTCGGCATCGGCGCTGCGGGCAAAGCTCGGCCTGCGCGTGACCACATTGATGACGCCCGCCGAGGTATTTTTACCGAAGACGGTGCCTTGCGGTCCCTTCAGCACTTCGATGCGTTCAAGCTCGCCCAGGTCGGCGAAGCTCACGCCGTTGCGTGCACGCGCCACGCCATCGATGACCACGCCGACCGAAGATTCGAGCCCGGCGTTATCGCCGACTGTGCCGATACCGCGGATGCGCGCAGTGGTTTGCGCTGCGCTTTGGCTGCTGGTGACGATCAGGCCCGGCACCAGCACCTGCAGTTCCTTGATGTCATGCACGCCGCTGTCCTGCAGCAGCTGCTCGGGCAAGACCGAGACCACCACCGGCACATTCTGCAGCGATTCTTCGCGTTTTTGCGCGGTGACCTTGAGTGCAGACAGCGTCGTCGGCGCGTCGGCCGCTGCGCTCTGTGCATGGAGACCAGGCGCAGGCAGCGCTGCCAAGAGTGCTAGCGCCAGCAAGGCGCAAGGTTGCCGTTCCATTTCCATGCGTGCCCCCCGGCGGACGTGCGCGCGATGTGCTGCAGCCAATGCCGCAGCTGGCGCCAAGCCTCACCTTACCGGTTGAGCTTCAATACATGGCGCAGGGAGCGGAATGCACGGCGCGCAGGACGAATGCCGCGCCGCTGTGCATGTATGCCAGCCATGCATCGCACGCAGCATTACTCAGCAGGCGCGGAGACTTCAGGCGTTGGCGATCACATGAGGATCTGAAACCGCGACAAGGAGGATCCGGATTGCCCGCGCAAGTCAGTTACAGCAGAGCACTCAAACCACGCAGCGCCGCGACCACGGTTTGACGACGGACCGCATCGCGGTCGCCATCGAACTGGAACAATTGCGCCGTGGCGTAGCCGCCGCGCCGCTTCCAGCCGATCCACACCGTACCCACCGGCTTGTCTTCGCTGCCACCGCCCGGACCCGCAATACCGGTCACGGCGACCGCAATGCTGCCACCGGACGTCACCAATGCACCGGACACCATTTCGATCACGGTCTCTCGACTGACCGCGCCATGCACCTCCAGCGTCTGCGGCCTGACCCGGAGCAGCGCCTGCTTGGCTTCGTAGCTGTACGCCACCATGCCGCAATCAAACCAGTCCGAGGAGCCGGCGATGTCGGTCATTGCCTTGGCGATCCAGCCGCCGGTACAGCTCTCGGCCGTCACCAGCCGCTCGCGCGCAGCGCGTAGTTGGGCGCTCAGCGACTCGGCAAGCTGCAAAAGGTCGTGATCAGTGGGAGACGTCATCGCCAGGGTCAGGATTGGACAGCGGTCACTTTTATCCGAATTTGCCCGCGCTGTCTTCCGCCAGGTGACCGGTCAGCGATCGGTTGTCGGACCGCTCGCCTGTCTCGGCGAGCGCCGCCCGGCGCAACGCGGATCACCACCGCTACAGCTGCGGTGGGATATCGCCACGTGCTTGACCGTTTGCGCTGATCCGCACGAGCCAGATACTCGATCCTGACACCGCGCGCGGCACCACGTCATGGCATCTCTGGCGATCTAGCTGTCGCTCATCGCATCGCAACGCCACGTCCGCTGCGTCATGACGCGTATCATCGGCGGACGGGGCCTGCACTCCGCCGCTGGCGCGCAGCTGGCTGCGCCCAGCTCCGTCGACGCGCGCGTCAGGTTTCCCAGTCTTCCCGACGGTCAGGAAGCATCGCGCGCAACGGTGCGCCATCCTCTCCGGCGGCAAGCCGTTCGGCTTCGACCATCGGCAGATCGACCTCAAGCAACCAGCCGTCCTCGTCGGACTGCTCGTTGCGCACCACTTCCAGCTGATGCAGCTTGGACCGCAGGCGACCGGCCGACGACGGCAGTCGCAGCTGTCCGGTCAGATGACGCAGATCCAGGCGTTGACCGAGTGCTTGCTGCAGTTCCTGCAAGCCACGCCCGTCGCGCGCCGAGACCCACACGCGTTCGCGCCGCGCCTGATCCGGGATGCCATCCTGGGCGTCGTGACGAACTTCGGCGCCGTCGATCTTGTCGATCTTGTTGAACACCAGCAGCTGCGGCAGATCGCCTGCACCGACCGCCTGCAACACCTCATCGACCTGCTGGATGCGTTCTTCGCGCAGCGGGTCGGCGGCATCGACGATGTGCAACAACAGGTCGGCGTCGCGCGCTTCGGACAGGGTCGAACGGAACGCGGCAACCAATTGGTGTGGCAGATCGCGGACAAAACCCACCGTGTCGGCAAGAATCGCGCTGCCGCCCGGCAATGCGATACGGCGCACGGTCGGATCCAGCGTGGCGAACAACTGATCGGCCACATAGGCCTCCGCACCGGTCAGCGCATTGAACAACGTCGACTTGCCTGCGTTGGTATAGCCGACCAATGCGATGCGCGGCAGCTCGCTGCGCATGCGCGCACGGCGCATCTGGGTGCGCTGTACCTCGACTTTTTCCAGCCGCTGCTGCAACTGCTCCACGCGCTTCTGCAGCAGCCGGCGATCGGTTTCCAGCTGGGTTTCGCCGGGGCCGCGCAGGCCGATCGAACCGCCGCGCTGACGCTCCAGGTGGGTCCAGCCGCGGACCAGCCGCGTGGCCATGTGCCGCAGCTGCGCCAGTTCCACCTGCAGCTTGCCTTCGTGGCTGCGCGCGCGTTGCGCAAAGATGTCCAGGATCAGGCCGGTTCGGTCGATCACGCGCCGCTCCAGATAGCGCTCGAGATTGCGCTCCTGACCCGGCGACAAGGTGTGGTTGACCAATACCAGATCCGCGCCGGTCGCCTCGGCGGCGGCCTTGATCTCTTCCAGCTTGCCGCTGCCGATCAAGGTCGACGGGCTGGGTTTGTCGATGCGCGCGGTGAGCGTTGCCGCCACCGTGGCGCCCGCCGACCTCGCAAGGTCGGCGAACTCCTCCAGCACATCGTCTTCGGCAGGCCCACCTGCGTGGGTCTGAATCAACAGCGCGTGCTCACCCTTGCGGGAACGATCAAACACGCGTTACTCCATTACTGCTCGACGTCGTCATCTTCCGCTTGATTACCTTCATTGGATTGCACATACCCACCACCCGGCCCCACGCGCACATTGCGCGCCGGCACAACCGTGGAGATGGCGTGCTTGTAAACCATCTGACTCACGGTGTTGCGCAGCAGGACCACAAATTGGTCGAACGACTCGATGGTGCCCTGCAGCTTGATGCCGTTGACCAGATACACAGAGACCGGCACTCGCTCGCGCCGCAGCGCATTCAGGAATGGGTCCTGCAAAGATTGCCCCTTAGCCATCGAAAAATCCTCTTCATTCTTGTTCTTATTGTCCCGGTCGACACCTGCCATCCCCAGCCGGCCCCGGAAACGGGATGTTACACGCCTGAAGCCTGCTGCACAGTGGGACGATGAGCGAGGAAGCCGACAAGTGCGTCGTCCAATTGATGCCGATCACGCTCCGGGTCGAACCAACGTGCGTCGAGCTCGCCACGCAGCCAGGTGAGCTGCCGTTTGGCCAGTTGCCGGGTCGCCTGGATCGCCTTGTCGCGGAACTCGGCCAGGCTGCCGGCACCCTCCAGATACGCCCACGCCTGGCGATAGCCGACCGCGCGGACCGCGGGCAGGTCCAGCGGCGCAGCCACGGCGCGCATCTGCGGCAACTCCCGCAATCGCGTCACCTCGGCGAGAAAATCCTGCGCCAGCATCGCGTCCAGCCGCTGCGCGATGCGTGCGTGCAGTACCGCCCTATCTTGCGGCGCCAGCACGATTTTCAAGACCCGCAACGGCAGGCGCGGTCCCGGCGCCAGCGCCTGCCAGTCGCTGATCGGCCGCCCGCTGAGGCGGTACACCTCCAGCGCACGCTGGATGCGCTGCGGGTCGGTGGCATGGATACGCGCGGCAGCGATCGGGTCGACCTGCGCCAGTTCCGCGTGCAATCCGGCCCAGCCCACCTGCCCGGCCTCGGCGGCGATGGCGGCGCGCACCGCCGGGTCGGCTTCGGGCAACTGCGACAGCCCTTCGAGCACGGCACGGAAGTACAGCCCGGTGCCGCCGGCCAGGATCGGCAACTTGCCGCGCGCGACGATGTCGTCGATCGCCTTGCGTGCATCGTCGGCGAACTCCGCGGCCGAATAGATCTGCCAGGGGTCGCGCAGGTCGAGCAGATGATGCGGCACCGCTGCGCGCATCGCGGCATCGGGCTTGGCTGCGCCGATCTCCAGCCCACGGTAAACCAGGGCCGAATCGACGCTGACGATCTCGCCGTTCCAGCGTTGCGCCGCCTCCAGCGCCAGCGCGGTCTTACCGCTGGCGGTGGGGCCCATCAAGGCGATCGCAAGCGGGCGTCGGTCGGCGGGCATCAGTCCTCGTCCGGCCAGCGAATGGTCGGCGCGGCCGGCGTGTTGACCCGCGGGGTCGGAATCGCCGCCACCGCGGTCCAGACCTTCAACGCATCCACGGTCGCTGCCACATCGTGCACACGCAACAGCAGTGCGCCATGCTGCGCGGCGATCAAATGCGCGGCAACCGAACCGTGCACCCGTTCGGCGGCAATCTCGCGCCCGGTCACTTCACCGATGCTGCGTTTGCGCGACAACCCCGCCAATACCGGCAAACCGAATTCCTGCAGGCGCTGCAGTTGCGCAAGCAAGGTCAGGTTATGCGTGGTGTTCTTGTCGAAGCCAAAGCCCGGGTCGAGGATCAACCGGCGCTTGTCGATGCCAGCCATCTCGGCGGCGAAAATGCGCTCGGCCAGGAAACGATGCACCTCGGCCACCACGTCGTCGTACTGGGGCGCATCCTGCATGGCGTGCGGTGCGCTGCGTGCGTGCATCAGCACGACCGGCACGCCCAGGTCGGATGCTGCGTCCAGTGCGCCGGGCGAACGCAACGCGTAGACATCGTTGATCATGCCGGCACCGGCCGCGACCGCCGCGCGCATCACCTCCGGCTTGAAGGTGTCCACGCTGATCGGCACGCCGGTCTGCTGCACCAGCGCCTCAATCACCGGGATCACACGCTGCAATTCGTCTTCCAACGAAACCGCCGTGGCACCGGGACGGGTGGATTCGCCGCCGATGTCGAGCACCGCAGCGCCCTGCTCCACCAGCCGCAGTGCGTGTGCGATCGCCGCTTCGCAGGTCGCGTGCTGGCCGCCATCGGAGAACGAGTCCGGGGTGACGTTGACGATCCCCATCACCTGCGGCGCGTCCAGTCGCAAGCTGCGACCAGCGCAATCCAGCTTGAGCGCGGTATCGAACATCGGTGGTTTCTCCTGAAGCGGATGAAAGAATGATTGACCGAGCGGGTTGGTGCCCACGCAAGCGATTGCCAATCGATTGGGTTGCGCGCAGAACCTCGCTATCGAATACAGCGGCTGCGCAAACCCGGGGAACGACCGGAGCAAGCGGATGCTGCCTGTTGCCACGACACCGCGCATTGTCGCGCAGCCCGTCGCGTGTCGCATCCGGTGCGTTGAGGATTCAATGCCATATCCGACAGCGGACTGCTGCACCGGCGGCGTCCGGCGACTCGACACAACAACACGTCGCCGATGGCATCAACCCGTCGCCGATGGCATCCGACGACACCACACACACCACGCTCATCGCTCGCCACCGGCAGATCGATCACCTCGTCGACGCTGCGCAACGCAACGGGGCCAGGAATCGCTTCCTGGCCCCGCCGGATCATCTGCAATCGCCAATCGTCGGCTTAGATCTGCTCGGCCGGTCCTGCGATCGGCGGCAACGGACGCGGGCTTCCCTTGTCGTTGTTGTTGCCACCGTCCTTGTCGGACTTGCCCCAACCTGCCGGCGGCGGCGGCTCGCGGCCTTCCATGATCGCGTCGATCTGCGGCACGTCGATGGTTTCGTACTGCAGCAGCAACTGCGACATCGCATGCAGCTTGTCGAGATTGTCGGTGAGGATGGTCTTGGTCTTGCTGTAGGCCTTGTCCAGGATCGAACGCACCACCTCGTCGATCTTGCGCGCGGTTTCATCCGAGACGTTCTTATGCTGGGTCACCGAACGGCCCAGGAACACCTCGTCCTCTTCCTCGCCATAGGCAACCGGGCCGAGCTCGTCGGACAGGCCCCACTTGGTGACCATGTTGCGCGCCATCTTGGTGGCACGCTCGATGTCGTTGGACGCACCGGTGGTGACCTTGTCGCCGCCGAAGATCAATTCTTCGGCAACGCGGCCGCCATACAGCGAGCACAGCTGCGATTCGATCGCGACACGATTCATCGAGTAGCGGTCGCCTTCCGGCAGGTACATGGTCACACCCAACGCGCGACCGCGCGGAATGATGGTGACCTTGTAGACCGGGTCGTGCTCGGGCACCAGGCGACCGACAATGGCATGGCCGGCCTCGTGATACGCGGTCAGCGTCTTTTCGTCCTCGCTCATGGCCATCGAACGACGTTCGGCGCCCATCAGGATCTTGTCGCGTGCACGGTCGAAGTGATCCATACGGACTTCCTTCTCGCTGCCGCGCGCCGCAAACAACGCGGCTTCGTTACACAGATTGGCCAGATCGGCACCGGAGAAACCCGGCGTGCCGCGTGCGATGACCATCGGCACCACGTCGTCGGCAAGCGGCAGCTTGCGCATATGCACGCGCAGGATCTGCTCGCGACCCTTGACGTCCGGCAGCCCGACCACAACCTGGCGGTCGAAACGGCCCGGACGCAGCAGCGCCGGGTCCAGCACGTCGGGACGGTTGGTGGCTGCGATCACGATCACGCCTTCGCCGCCTTCGAAACCGTCCATCTCGACCAGCAACTGGTTCAGGGTCTGCTCGCGCTCGTCATGCCCGCCGCCGAGACCGGCACCGCGATGACGGCCCACCGCATCGATTTCGTCGATGAAGATGATGCACGGCGCATGCTTCTTGGCCTGCTCGAACATGTCGCGCACGCGGCTTGCACCGACGCCGACGAACATTTCGACGAAGTCCGAACCGGAGATGCTGAAAAACGGCACCTTGGCTTCGCCGGCGATCGCCTTGGCGAGCAGGGTCTTGCCGGTACCCGGCGGGCCGACCATCAGCACGCCGCGCGGGATCTTGCCGCCCAGCTTGGTGAACTTGGTCGGGTCGCGCAGGAAGTCGACCAGCTCGCTGACTTCTTCCTTGGCCTCGTCGCAACCGGCAACGTCGGCGAAGGTGATCTTGACCTGGTCCTCGCCCTGCAGCTTGGCGCGCGACTTGCCGAAGCTCATCGCCCCCTTGGCACCGCCGCCACCGCCCTGCATCTGGCGCATGATGAACAGCCAGAAGCCGATGATCAGGATGACCGGCAGGAAGTTGAGCACCAGCGACCAGAAGCCCGGCCCGGTGGACGGCTTCTGGCGGGTCATTTCGATGTTCTTGCTGTACAGCACGTCGACCAGCTTGTCGTCGCGCGGGCCGTAGACGGTAGCTTCGCTGCCGTCGGTGCGCTTGAAGCGGATCGCATTGACCGCGAGGTTGGTCTCATCGGTGTAATCCACCGATTTGACGCGCCCGGAGTCCACTTCTTTCAGAAACTGGGTATAGGTGATCGAGTCGGCACCGACGCCACCCGCCATCCGCGGCGAGAAGCTCTGGAAGACGACCATCAGCACAACCGCGACGACCACCCACAGCAGCAGATTCTTGGTCAAGTCGTTCATCCTCATTGGCTCCGGTGCCCTCTACTCTTTAATTCTTGAAACACGGTGGTCATTGGCAGCTTACTTGATCTGGACACGCTTGCCCTGACCGAGCGCATAAACTTCCGGGGAGCGCTTGCGCGAGGCCGCCGGCTTGCGAATCGTCACCTTCTCATAGCGGCGGCGAAGCTCACGAATGTAGTCGTCGGACCCGACACCCTGGAACAGCTTGATCAAAAACGCCCCACCCGGCTTGAGGTGAGTGTCGGCAAATTCCATCGCCAGTTCCGCCAGGTGCATCATCCGCGGTTGGTCGACCGCATCCATGCCACTCTTATTGGGGGCCATATCGGACAGCACAAGGTCCACCGGCACATCGCCCAACATCGCTTCGAATTCCGATAGGACCGCTTGTTCCCTGAAGTCGCCGTGAAGGAAGTCCACGCCCGCCAGGGCCGGCATGTCCAGGATATCCAGCGCCAGCACGCGCCCGCTGTCGCCCATGGACTTGCGCACCTGCTGCGACCAGCCGCCCGGCGCGGCCCCCAGGTCGACCACCACCATGCCCGGTTTGAGCAGGCGATCGCGCTGCAGCAGCTCTTCCAGCTTGTAGGCTGCGCGCGAGCGCATGCCTTCGGCCTGGGCCTTCTTCACGTAAGGGTCGGCGAAGTGTTCCTTGAGCCAGCGCTGGCTGCTTTTACTACGGGAAGGCATTGGCGACGGGGGTCGGAACGGGCCGCCATGATACCCTGAACACCCTTTGCTGCCTTTCGATCCTGCATGTCCATTGTTCTCACCTCCGCCCAGACCCGTTTCCTGCGCGGCCAGGCCCACGATCTCAAGGCGCTGCTGCAAACCGGCGGCAAAGGGGTCACGCCGGCATTTCTGGCCGAACTCGAGGAAGTGCTCGAGCGCCACGAATTGATCAAGGTGAAGGTGGCCTCCGAGGATCGTGAGACCCGCGATGCGCTGATCGCCGAACTGGTCGGACAGACCGGCAGCGCCCTGGTGCAGCGGATCGGCCACGTCGCCATCCTGTACCGCCCCAGCAAGGAAAAGCGCCAGATCGTGCTGCCGCGCGGCTGACCCACCGAGTCCGTTATGCCTTTAAGCCAGGAACACCCCGACTACACCTATGCGCTGCGCGCGGCCGATGGCCGCCATGCCAAGGTCAACGACCAGATCCTGCAACAGAGCTTCATCCTGATGCCGGATGAACTGGTGGAACGCTGGCCGGTGCAGGATCTGGACCACCTGCAGGCAAGCCACATGGACGCGGTGCTGGCGCTGGCGCCAGCGGTCATCCTGCTGGGCACCGGCGAGCGCCAGCGCTTTCCGAACGCACAAGTGCTTGCCGCCTGCCTGACCCGTGGCATCGGCCTGGAAGCGATGACCAACGCCGCTGCCGCGCGGACCTATAACGTGCTGGCCAGCGAAGGCCGCCGGGTGGCGCTGGCAATGATTCTGCAAGGCTGAATCGGGAATCGGGAATCGGGAAAGCAGGCTGGACTGAAGTTTCGCTGTCAAGCGAAAATTGACCAAGCCTCAGATGCCCTGCTCATGCAAGGCATCATCCGCCACCGATCGATAAAGCCGCGGCCCAAGGCTGTTGCGATTCCCTATTCCCTATTCCCGAATCACTTCTTAGGCAGATACAACAGCGGATCGACCGGCTTGCCGTTGTAGCGGATCTCGAAGTGCAGCATGTCGCGGGCGGCGCCGCTGCGGCCCATTTCGGCGATCTGCTGACCGGCCTTGACGCTCTGGCCCTCGTTGAGCAGGCGCTTGCGGTTGTGGCCGTACGCCGACAACCACTGGTCGTTGTGCTTGATGATGATCAGCTCGCCATAGCCGACCAGGCCGGCACCGGAGTACACCACCACACCATCGGCGGCCGCGCGCACGGCCTGGCCGCTGGCGCCGGCGATATCCACACCCTGCTTGGTGGTTTCTCCGCTCACGAAGGTACCGACCACCACGCCATCGGCGGGCCAGCGCCAGGAGAAGCCGCTGCTGACCGGGGCGGCGACCGGCGCTGCCGGACGCGGCGGCACCACCGTGCCGGCGCCGGCCACCGGTGCGCTGGCTCCCGGCTTGCCCGCACCGGGCGGATACAGCTTCAAGGTCTGGCCGGGATAGATGGTGTTGGGCGAAGAAAGGCCGTTCCACGCCGCCAGGTCAGGCGCGGTGATATTGGTGCGACGCGAGATCGCATACAGGGTATCGCCGCGCTGCACGGTCACCGTCACGCCGGGGCGTGGCACCGACGGTCGTGGCGCTGCGGTGGTCGGCCGTGACGACGAGCCGCCACTGGCGCCAGGCGAACGCACCACGGTGGCACTGCTGCAGGCGGTCAGCCCGATCGCCACCAGGAGCACGACTGCTGTCTTGCGTACCGAATTCATCTGCGTCTTGCTCATCCGTTCGTTGTCTTCCACACCAGCCAGCCTGCGCCCGCCGCGAGCACCGCCATCGCGACCCAGCCCAGCGGTTCGATCCAGCGATGCAGCGCCGCTTCGGCCCGTGCGCCACCGAGGCGGATCGCACCGGCGACCAGATACACGCGCTTGCCGCGGCCGACCAGCATGCTGGCGATGAAGGGCAGGATCGGCACGCCGACCACGCCCGAGGCCCAGGTAAAGATCTTCAACGGAATCGGGGTGAAGCCCACCAGCACCAGCGCCCAGAAGGCCTTCCACGGCGAATCGGCGACCAGCGTGCGCAGGGTTTCGATCTGCGCCTGGATCTTCGCGCTCCAGCCCAGCCACTCGATCAGCGGCTGCAATGCGGCAAAGGCGAAATGGCCCAGCAGATAGCCGACCAGCGCGCCGCAGACCGAGCCGATCAGGCTCAAGGTGGCGAACCACAGCGAACGCCTGGGTTCGGCCAGCGACATCGGCGCCAGCATCACTTCCGGCGGCACCGGAAAGATGAAGCCCTCCACGAAGCTGAGGCCGGTCAGCAGCGCTGGTGCGCGGCGGTGGCGTGACCAACGGATGGCCACGTCGTACAACGGCCCGAAAATCTTCATCGAGGAACTCTCATGGGATCAATCCAGCATGCCCGACAACAGCGGGACGAACGTGACCGGCGCCAGAACCTGCTGCTCGATCTCGCCATCGGCAGCGCGGGTGAGCTGCACCAGCGACTGCGAGGAGGCGCCACCGACCGGGGCGACCAGGCGCCCGCCGACCGCCAGTTGATCGACCAGCGCATCCACCAGGGCCGGAGCAGCGGCGGTGACCACGATGGCATCGTAGGGGCCGTGCTCGGGCCAGCCGATGCGGCCATCGTCGTGCTTGCTGCGCACGTTCATGCCCAGATGGCGGAAGCGCTTGCGCGCCTGTCGCAGCAGGTCGCCGATGCGCTCGACGGTGTAGACCTCCAGGCCCAGCGCGGCCAGGATCGCGCCCTGGTAGCCGGAGCCGGTGCCCACTTCCAGCACCTTGGTCGGGCCGACCTGCAGCACTGCCTCGGTCATACGCGCGACCACCCACGGCTGCGAGATGGTCTGGCCGTGGCCGATCGGCAATGCAGTGTCTTCATAGGCGCGCGAGGCCAGCGCTTCATCGATGAACAGATGACGCGGGACGGTGCGCATGGCATTGAGGGTGGCTTCGTCCTGGATGCCGGCCTCGCGCAGGCGCTCGACCAGACGGTCGCGCACGCGCTGCGAGGTCATGCCGATGCCGACCGACTCCGGTTGCAGCATGCGCAGCCTCGGTGTCATGCCGGGCCGTCCAGCGCAGCGGTCAGCCCGCCTACCCAGCCGGCCACCGTCTCCAGCGCCTGGTAGCGGGTGAGATCGACATGGATCGGCGTGATCGAGATATGCCCGGTGCGCACGGCATGGAAATCGGTGCCGGCGCCGGCGTCCTGCTCCGGACCGGCCGGGCCGATCCAGTACACGGTGCGGCCGCGCGGGTCCTGCTGCGGCACGCAGGGCTCGGAGCGATGCCGGTTGCCCAGCCGGGTGACTTCGAAACCGAGCACATCCGACCACGCCAGATCGGGCACGTTGACGTTGAGGATGGTGTCGGCCGGCAGTGGGTCGGCCTTGAGCCGCGCGACGATTTCCACTGCGGCGCGCGCGGCGGTCTCGTAGTGATCCGCTTGGTGATTGTGCGTGACCAGCGACACCGCGACCGCGGGCAGGCCGAGGAAGCGGCCTTCCATCGCGGCAGACACGGTGCCGGAATAGATCACGTCGTCGCCGAGATTGGCTGAATTATTGATGCCGGAAACCACGATGTCGGGGTCGTAATCCAGCATGCCGGTGAGCGCCAGATGCACGCAGTCGGTGGGTGTACCGGCCACCGCGCAGGTCTGCGCGTCGATGCGGCGGGTGCGGATCGGCACATCCAGCGTCAGCGAATTGCTGGCGCCGGAGCGGTCGCGATCGGGCGCGACCACCATCACTTCATGACCGGCGTGCCGCAACGCCTCGGCCAGGATCTGGATGCCGGGGGCGTCGACACCGTCGTCGTTGCTAACCAGTACGCGCATGAGACTCCTCGGAAAACCCGGCCATGATACCGGATGCGTCCATGCGCTTGCCGCTTGATCTTCGCGCGTGTCTGGGGTTGGAGCGGTTACGCTGTACCGATGTCACACCCTGAAGACGAAGACGACGGCGCGCTGTTCCGCGCGGCGATCGGCACGGTCAAGCCGATCCGCGAAGTCGCGCCACCGGCCAATGCCAAGCCGCGCCCGAAGCCGCGCGCGCGCATGGCCGAGCGCGACGAGGCGCAAGCGCATACCGAATTTGCACGATTGCTGCGTGACAGCGCGCCGCTGGAAGCCGGCGACACGGCCAGCTATCGCCGCGAGAATCTTCCCACCCGTCTGTTCCAACGCCTCAAGCGCGGGCAGTTTTCGGTGCAGGACGAACTGGACCTGCATGGCGCCACCGCAGCGCAGGCCGAAGCGTTGCTGCGGCAATTCCTGCTGGAGGCGCATGCGCACGAACATGGCTGCGTGCGCATCATCCACGGCAAGGGCCTGCAGTCGGACAACGGCGCGCCAGTCCTGAAGAACCTGATGGACCGCCTGCTGCGCCAGCGCAACGATGTGCTGGCATTTCATTCGGCACCGCCGACCCAGGGCGGTACCGGTGCGTTACTGGTGTTGTTGGCGCGGCGGTAGTGGCGATGCATGGGGCAGGCGCTGGCGACCCTGCCGTCTGGCAGGCAGAGATCGTGCCAAGACGAGTTGCGATCCATGCGCATGCAGCCCTGACGCCTGCTTTGCGACGCCCATCTTCGTTCCCCGGCGTTCGCTGCGCAGGTCGTCGTGCTTCGCAGGCAACGGTGCCTGTGTGCGTCTGGCAGGCTGTCGGCAGCGCGGGTCGCGGCCGGGCCCGCTGCTGCGAGAACGCACACGGCTGTTGTGCGTGCGGGATTTGACGACTTGCCTGAGGACGCTCAGTCGTCGGCGCGCGTGGTTGCCGCGGCACGACCGGCATCGCTGACATCGCCGAGTTCCCACAGCACTGCAGTGGCGTAGCAGCCTGGCGGCAGAGCGAATTCCACCTGCAACGCCCGCCCGTCCAGCCAGCGGTATTCCAGATCCTGCGGACGCAGACGCAACGCGCGGCGCTCCTGTTTCAGTCCGGCCGCTTCCAGCCCCTGGCGCAACACCTCCGATTGCCGATCCGATAACGCGCCCTGCTCCACCGCCGCGGCCTGATCGGTACAACGCAGCTCGCCCGCGCCCCACAGCGGGCCACTGGGGTGGATGTCGAAGCGCGCCAGCCGCTCGGCCAGCACCTCGCTCCAGGGTTCGGGGCCGAACACGCTGCGCGAGCCATCCAGCATCCACGCCTCGCCATCCAGCGCCGCATCCCAGCTGCCCTGCTCCACGCGCGCGGTCAACACGCGATTGAACAGCGCCGAGCGCGCCGCAGACAGCAGGATCGAGCGCTGATCGTTGCGCAGACGCCGCTTCGGCGCCGGCACCAAGGTGCCGTCGGCCTCCTGCAGATAACCGAACATCGCCAACGCAGAAGCCACGTTGCCACCATCGCGCCCGAAGCGCTGTTCGCCGAACCAGTTCGGAATCCCGCGTGCGGCGATCGACTGCAAGCGTTGCTCGATGGCGTCGCGCTCGCCCTGCACCTGACGCAAGGTCAGCACGAAGCGATTGCCCAGCAGCGCGCCGCGCTGCAGCTTGCGGTTATGCCAGGTGCTGTGGACCACCTGCATCTGCGCATCGTCGAGCGTGGCGAGGTCCGGCGCGATGCGCTTGGGCAGGTGCACGCTGAAACGTTGCGTGGTCACTGCATGACGATCCTTCAGCCCGGCATAACCGACGCCCATCTCCGCGATGCCCGCCCACTGCGCAAGCTGTCTGGCGATATGGGCGGTGTTCTGGCCGCGCTTGCGAATGGTGAGCAACAGGTGCTCGCCTTCGCCGGACGGCTCGAACGACGGCAGTTCGTCGACCTGGAAATCTTCCGGCGTGCTGCGCATTGCCGCGCCAAGGACCGCAGCGCCGTGCGCGCGTGGCAGGAGGAACGTCTCGCTCATGGTGTGGTTTGCCTCGCGCCGACGCATCGTGCGCTGTGTGCCGGGAGTGCGGCGTCGAATGTGGTGGTGCGCGCCGGCGACCCGGCATGCAGAAGTGCAGTTTAGTGCAGCCGGCAAACCGGCTGTGGTGGCCGACAGACGGCCGCGACCGGCGCTGGATGCAACAGAAGCCGCTCATGCGATCGTTGCACCGGGCGCCCGCTGCGCACGTCCAACTGAAGCATGTTCGCCAGGTCTTGTTCGCGACGCCTACATAGCGATCTTGCCCAGCAGCACCGCTGCCTGCGCGGCAATGCCTTCGCCGCGACCGGTGAAGCCGAGCTTTTCGCTGGTGGTGGCCTTGACGCTGACTGCATCGAGTTCGATGCCGAGCAGCCCGGCGATGCGTTCGCGCATTGCCAGTGCATGCGGGCCAACCTTGGGCCGCTCGCAGATCACGGTGATGTCGGCATTGCCCACGCGCCAGCCGCGCTCGCGCAACAACTGATCGCAATGCTGCAGAAACTGCGCGCTGTCGGCGTCCTTCCAGCGCGCGTCGGACGGCGGAAAGTGCTGGCCGATATCGCCCAGCGCCAACCCACCCAGCATCGCATCGCACAGCGCGTGCAACACCACGTCGCCATCGCTATGCGCGAGCACGCCCTGGCTATGCGCGACGCGCACGCCGCCGAGCATCACGTGGTCGCCATCGCCGAACGCATGCACGTCGTAGCCCTGGCCGATTCGGAAATTGAAGGACATGGAAAACCTGTGGTGATTTAAGAGGCGTCGTTGCCGTCGTCGCCGTCGTTGGCAACGACAGCCAGCCCGGCATCGCCGCGCGCGGATGGCGCAGCCTCATAGGTGGGCGCAGCGGCGGGGTCGGCGTCGACCGCAACGCCGCGGCGTACAAGTTCGAACTCGAAGCGCGCCAGATCCGCCGGCGTGGTGACCTTGAAGTTGTCCTCGGCGCCCTCCACCAGCAACGGACGCAGCCCGAGCCGCTCCATCGCCATGGCCTCGTCGGTGACGTCGACGCCGGCAGCCGATGCTTCATTGAGACCACGGATCAGCTGATGACGCCGAAACAGCTGCGGTGTCAGCGCACGCCACAAGCGCTCGCGAGGCTCGGTGCCGTCGATACCGCCATCGTCGCCGGCACGCTTGAGGGTGTCGCGCACCGGTGCGGCCAGGATCGCACCGACCGGGTCGCCGCGACCGATTTCCAGCAGCCGGTCCAGATCTGCCAGCGCCAGATTCGGGCGCGCGGCATCGTGCACCAGCACAAAGTCGTCGGCCCGCACGCTCTCCGGCAGGGCCAGCAAGCCCGCCAGCACCGACGCTGCGCGCGTGGCACCGCCCACGCAGGTCACTACGGGCTTGGACTGCACCGACGTCCAGCCCGGCCAGTCGGCATCGCCCGGTGCAATCGCCACCAGGATGCCGGCGACCGCCGGATGCGCAGCTAGCGCTGCCAACGTGTAGGCCATCAGCGGTTGTCCCGCTGCCGGCAGATATTGCTTGGGAAGCGCAGCACCAAACCGCGTGCCGCGCCCTGCGGCCGGCACGATGGCCCAGATCGAGCCGGTCATGGATGCGGTTCCGTTGCGGATGCAGGATCGGACGTAGCCGGCACAGGTGTCGCTTCGGGCGTTGCGGCAGGCAGTGGCGGTGCGTCCTCGACCACGCGATAGAACGTCTCGCCCGGTTTGATCATGCCCAGCTCGCTGCGTGCGCGCTCTTCGATTGCCTCCTCGCCGTCCTTCAAATCCTTCACCTCTGCTGCCAACGCCTGGTTGCGTTGGCGCAGACCTTCGTTGTCCTGTGTCTGATGCGCGACCTGGGCTTCCAGCATCATCACTTCACCGGAATTCCCAGGCCCGAACCAGAAGCGGTACTGCAGCCAAGCCAGCAGCACCGCCAGCACCAGCAGTAGCCAGCGCCAGTTGCGCACGGCTTATCGCTTGATCGAAACGAACGCGTCGCGGCCGGCGTAACGCGCGCCGGAGCCCAACGCCTGCTCGATGCGCAGCAGCTGGTTGTACTTGGCCACACGATCGCTGCGGCACAGCGAGCCGGTCTTGATCTGGGTGGCGGTGGTGGCCACGGCGATATCGGCGATGGTGGTGTCTTCGGTTTCGCCCGAACGGTGCGAGACGATGGACGCGTAATTGGCCGCATGCGCCATGGCGATCGCTTCCAACGTCTCGGTCAGCGTGCCGATCTGGTTGACCTTGATCAGGATCGCGTTGGCGGTGCCCGAGTCGATGCCCTGCTTGAAGATCTTCGGATTGGTGACGAACAGATCGTCGCCAACCAGCTGCACCTTCTTGCCGACGCGGTCGGTGAGCAGCTTCCAGCCGGCCCAATCGTCTTCGGCCAGGCCGTCTTCGATGCTGATGATCGGGTACTGCGCGACCCAGTCGGCCAGGAAGTCGACGAACTGCTCGCTGGTCAGGCGCTTGTTCTCGCCCACCAGGTTGTACTTGCCGTTGTCGTAGAACTCGCTGGAGGCCACGTCCAGACCCAGCAGGATGTCTTCGCCGGCCGTGTAACCGGCCTTGCCGATCGCTTCGAGAATGGTGTCCAGCGCTTCGACGTTGCTGCGGAAGTCCGGCGCAAAGCCGCCTTCGTCACCCACTGCCGTGCTCAGGCCGTGGCCCTTGAGCACCGACTTGAGCGAATGGAAGATTTCGGTGCCGGCGCGCAGCGCTTCGGAGAACGAGCTGCAGCCGACCGGCAACACCATGAACTCCTGGAAGTCGACGTTGTTGTCGGCATGCGCGCCGCCGTTGATGATGTTCATCATCGGCACCGGCAGCGCCACGTCCGATTCGGTGATGGTGGACAGGTACTGCCACAGCGGCTGTTTGCGCGAGGCGGCAACCGCGTGCGCGGCGGCCAGCGACACACCCAGCAACGCATTGGCGCCCAGGCGGCCCTTGTTCTCGGTGCCGTCCAGGTCGATCAGGCGACGGTCCAGGCCCTGCTGGTCGGCCGCATCGAAATCCTTGAGCGTCTCGGCGATGGTGCCGTTGACGTTGTCCACCGCATGGCGCACGCCCTTGCCCATGTAACGGGTCTTGTCGCCGTCGCGCAACTCCACCGCTTCCTTGGTGCCGGTCGAGGCGCCCGAGGGTACGGCGGCGCGGCCGAATGAGCCGTCTGCCAGCGTGACTTCGGCCTCCAGCGTGGGATTGCCGCGGGAATCGAGGATTTCGCGGGCGAGGATCTTGGCGATAGTGGTCATAGGTCGATCGGTTACCAGTAAGGGGGAAGTACACCGGAAACAAGCTGCCGGATTATCGCTGTACACCGCGCCATTGCCAAATCGCACGGGCCCGATGCGCGCCTGACCGGCAAGACCCTGCAGCTAGGCCCTCGGGCCCGGCAGCGAAGCGCAAAACAGCAGTAGCAGGAGCAGCAGCAGCGCCAAGCCCGTGGTGGCAGCGCCTGGCTGGCGACGCAGCGAGAACGCGACCGGGCTGGCGACAAGACCGCCCAACGTCAGCAACGCGCCTGTCAGCAACGTCACGAGCATCGGCGTGCGCGTAGCCTGCATCGCATGGTTGCCGTCGCCCGGCATGCCGATGCTGGTAGTCACCAGGAAGGCCATGACGGCCAGACAGGCCCATGCAGCGAGCGACAGGCCCAGCGCCATCCAGCCCCAGGGCCAGCGCCGCCAGTGCCGGCGTTGGCGACGCGATGCCGCCAACGCCCACGGATCGGAACTCATGCGAAGCGCGCGAACCCGTGCTTCTTGGTCACTGCATCCAGCTCCATCAGCGTTTCCAGCAGCTCCTCCATGCGATCGAGCGGCCACGCATTGGGACCATCGGACAGCGCCTTGGACGGATCCGGATGGGTTTCGGCGAACAGGCCGGAAATACCCACGGCCACGGCCGCGCGCGCCAGCACCGGCACGAACTCGCGCTGGCCGCCGGAGCTGCTGCCCTGCCCGCCCGGCAACTGCACCGAATGGGTCGCGTCAAACACCACCGGGCAGCCGGTATCGCGCATAACGCTGAGCGAACGCATGTCGCTGACCAGATTGTTGTAGCCGAACGAAGCGCCACGTTCGCAGACCATGATCTGCTCGTTGCCGGTCGACTTGGCCTTGTCCACCACCGGCTTCATGTCCCACGGCGCCAGGAACTGGCCCTTCTTGATGTTCACCGGCTTGCCGGCGGCGCAGACGTTCTTGATGAAGTCGGTCTGCCGCACCAGGAAGGCCGGGGTCTGCAGCACGTCGACGACGGCGGCGACCTCGTTCATCGGGGTGTATTCGTGCACGTCGGTGAGCACCGGCACGCCAATCTGCTGCTTCACCGCAGCCAGTACCTTCAGGCCTTCTTCCAGGCCGGGGCCGCGGAAGCTGGTGCCCGAGGTGCGATTGGCCTTGTCGAAGCTCGACTTGAAGATGAAGTTGATCCCCAGCTTGCCGGTGATCTCCTTGAGCTTGCCGGCCACGTCGAGCTGCAGCTGCATCGACTCGATCACGCAGGGGCCTGCAATCAGGAACAACGGCTGGTCGAGGCCGACTTCAAAGTCACACAGTTTCATCAGGTCACCTATTGAGTGAAGCCCCTCTCCCGTCGGAAGAGGGGTTGGGACGAGGGGAAGGTTTGAAAGCGCTTAATAAGCCCAGATGGTTTGCCCTGGCTGGCGCGTGGCGGCGCGTTCATCATGGCCTCAATCTTTCAGTGTGTTGCGGCGGCCCTCATCCGCCCCTACGGGGCACCTTCTCCCAGTGGGAGAAGGGAATTAACCACCCGTTTTTTGATCTTAGCCCCTATCCGATCGGGAGAGGGGCTGGGGGTGGGTCAAGGTTTGCAAGCGCTTATAAGGCCAGATGGTTTGCCCTGGCTGGCGCGTGGCGACGCGTTCATCATGGCTTCAATCTTTCAGCGTGTTGCGGCGCCTTTCATCCGCCCCTTCAGGACACCTTCTCCCGATGGGAGAAGGAACTCACGCACGCGCTTCCTTGAGCAACTTGCCGCCAGCCTTCTTCTCGCGCGCAGCGCGCACGAAGCCAATGAACAACGGGTGCCCGTCGCGCGGGGTGGACAGGAACTCCGGATGTGCCTGGCAGGCCAGGAACCACGGGTGCGCATCGCGCCGCAGCTCCACCACTTCCACCAGCGTGTCGTCCATCGACTTGCCGGAAATCACCAGCCCGGCGTCTTCCAGCTGGGTGCGGTAGCGGTTGTTGAACTCGTAGCGGTGACGGTGCCGTTCGGCGACCACGTCCTTGCCGTACACCTCGCGCGCCAGCGTGCCCGGCTTCAGCCGCTGCTCCTGCAGACCCAGGCGCATGGTGCCGCCCAGGTCGGATTTTTCGTCGCGCTTTTCGACTTCGCCGGTGGCGGTGCGCCATTCGGTGATCAGCCCGATCACCGGGTGTGGCGACTGGCGATCGTTCTCGGTGCTGTTGGCTGCGTCCAGGTCGGCCACGTGGCGGGCATAGTCCACCACCGCCGCCTGCATGCCGTAGCAGATGCCGAAATACGGCACCTTGTGCTCGCGCGCGTATTTGGAGGTCAGCACCTTGCCTTCGAAACCGCGATCGCCGAAGCCACCAGGCACCAGGATGCCGTCGATATCCTGCAGCGCCGCCATGTCGCTGCCTTCCAGGTCCTGGGCTTCCAGCCACTTCAGGTTGACCTTGGTGCGCTGGCGCAGGCCGCCGTGGCGCAACGCCTCGGCCACCGACTTGTAGGCGTCCTGGTGATCGACGTACTTGCCGACCACCGCAATGGTGACTTCGTCCAGCGGATGCTTGACCGCATCCACCACCGCCGCCCATTCGGACAGATCGGCCGCGGCGACCTTGTCGCGCAGCTTGAACTGGTCGATGACCAGCTCGTCCAACCCCTGACGCAGCAATTCCAGCGGCATGCCGTAAAGCACGTCGATATCCGGGCAGCTGATCACTGCGCGCTCGGACACATTGGTGAACAGGGCGATCTTGCGGCGCTCCGAATCCGGCACCGCCTGCTCGGACCGGCACAACAGCACGTCCGGCTGGATACCGATCGAGCGCAGTTCCTTGACCGAATGCTGGGTCGGCTTGGTCTTCAACTCACCGGCCGCCGCGATATATGGCACCAGGGTGAGGTGCATGAACATCGCCTTTTCCGCGCCACGCTCGGTGCGCACCTGGCGGATCGCCTCCAGGAACGGCAGCGATTCGATATCGCCGACGGTGCCGCCGATCTCGATCAACGCCACGTCGAAGCCGGCCGTGGCCTCGTCGATGCAGCGGCGGATCTCGTCGGTGATGTGCGGGATCACCTGTACGGTGGCGCCCAGATAATCGCCGCGGCGCTCCTTGCGTATCACGTTCTCATAGATCCGGCCGGTGGTGACCGAGTTCTTGCGCGACAGCCGCGTGCGCACGTAGCGCTCGTAGTGACCCAGGTCCAGGTCGGTCTCGGCGCCGTCGTCGGTGACGTAGACCTCGCCATGCTGGAACGGGCTCATCGTGCCCGGGTCCACATTGATGTACGGGTCCAGCTTCATCATCGTGACCTTCAGGCCACGCGCTTCCAGAATGGAGGCAAGCGAAGCGGCGGCAATGCCCTTGCCTAGCGAGGACACTACGCCGCCGGTAACAAAAATCAGGGGGGTCATGGGGCTTGAAGCCTCCCGGAAAGCCATAGTTTAGCGGGTGACGGGCGAATGCCCAAGGGCTGCGTGACGACCGGGCGGTCTCACACGGCAAATGCGCGCAACAACGCGTAAATGCAGACGCCCCGGCCGAGGCCGGGGCGTCCGTGGACCACGTAACGCTGCGCAGATGCCTCAGCGTGCGGGCTTCTCTTCTTCCTCTTCCTCACGCGGCGCGCTGTCGGCCTTGGGCTTTTGCGCGGCAGCGGCAGCGCGGCGCTCGGCCTTGCGCTCGGCGTCGGTCTTGGCCTTGGCGTCGTCGCTTTTCTGGGCGGTGGCGCCCTGCCCGGCCTGCTGAGGAGCGGCCTGGGCCAACGCAGGAAGCGCGGCCACTGCGGCGGCACCGAGGGTGAGCATCAGGATGTGCTTGAACTTCATGGTGTCCTCCGGTTTCGGTGACATCCTCAGGTGGGGACGTTTGGTTCCGAATCCAACGCCAGGGTATCCAGCCGCACCCCGCCCTGCACTGAACGCCTGTCGCGTGCAAAAAATCGGTTCTGCCCCCACACTTGCGCGTCGTTTCACGTGCCGACGAGATGCATGAACACCCGTTATAACGCCGCCGATATTGAAGTGCTGTCGGGCCTGGACCCGGTCAAACGCCGCCCTGGCATGTACACCGACACTGCGCGCCCGAACCATCTGGCGCAGGAAGTGATCGACAACTCGGTCGACGAGGCGCTGGCAGGCCACGCCAAGCAGGTCGAAGTCACCTTATACAAGGATGGCAGCTGCGAGGTGTCAGACGACGGTCGCGGCATGCCGGTGGACCTGCACCCGGAAGAAAAGATTCCCGGTGTGGAACTGATCCTGACCCGGCTGCATGCCGGCGGCAAGTTCAACAACCGCAATTACACCTTCTCCGGCGGCTTGCACGGCGTGGGCGTGAGCGTGGTCAACGCGCTGTCGACCAAGGTCGAGCTGTTCATCAAGCGCGAGGGTAGCGAGCACCGCATGGAGTTCCGCGACGGGATCGCCGCCTCCAAGCTGGAGGTCGTCGGCACTGTCGGCAAGAAGAACACCGGTACGCGGCTACGCTTCTGGGCCGACCCCAAGTATTTCGACACGCCCAAGTTCAACGTGCGTGCGCTGCGCCATCTGCTGCGCGCCAAGGCGGTGCTGTGTCCCGGCCTGACGGTCAAGCTGCACGACGAAGCGACCGGTGAGCAGGACAGCTGGTACTTCGAGAATGGCTTGCGCGATTACCTGAAAGGCGAAATGGCCGAGCACGAGATGCTGCCGGCCGACCTGTTCGCAGGCAGCCTGAAGAAGGACACCGAGATCGTCGACTGGGCCGCGGCCTGGGTGCCCGAAGGCGAGCTGGTGCAGGAAAGCTACGTCAACCTGATCCCGACCGCCCAGCACGGCACCCACGTCAACGGCCTGCGCTCTGGCCTGACCGATGCGCTGCGCGAGTTCTGCGACTTCCGCAACCTGCTGCCGCGCGGCGTCAAGCTGGCGCCGGAAGACGTGTGGGACCGGGTCACCTTCGTGCTCAGCCTGAAGATGACCGACCCGCAGTTTTCCGGGCAGACCAAGGAGCGGCTGTCCTCGCGCCAGGCCGCCGGCTTCATCGAAGGTGCCGCACACGATGCCTTCAGCCTGTATCTCAATCAGAACGTAGACATCGGCGAGAAGATCGCGCAGATCGCCATCGACCGTGCCAGCGCGCGGTTGAAGACCGAAAAGCAGATCGTCCGCAAGAAGGTCACCCAGGGCCCGGCCCTGCCCGGCAAGCTGGCCGACTGCATCAGCCAGGATCTGTCGCGTACCGAATTGTTCCTGGTCGAGGGCGACTCGGCCGGCGGCTCGGCCAAGCAGGCGCGCGACAAGGACTTCCAGGCGATCCTGCCGTTGCGCGGCAAGATCCTCAACACCTGGGAAGTGGCATCGGGCAGCGTGCTGGCCTCCGAGGAAGTGCATAACCTGGCGATCGCGATCGGCTGCGACCCGGGCAAGGACGACATCACCGGGCTGCGTTACGGCAAGGTGGTGATCCTGGCCGATGCGGACTCCGACGGCCTGCATATCGCCACCTTGCTGACCGCACTGTTCCTGCAGCATTTCCCGGCGCTGGTCGCGGCCGGCCACGTGTTCGTGGCAATGCCGCCGCTGTTCCGCGTGGACGTGGGCAAGCAGGTGTTCTACGCACTGGACGAAGAAGAAAAGACCACGCTGCTGGACAAGATTGCGCGCGAGAAGATGAAGGGCCAGATCAGCGTGACCCGCTTCAAGGGCCTGGGCGAGATGAACCCGCAGCAGCTGCGCGAATCGACCATCCACCCGGACACGCGCCGGCTGGTGCAGCTGACCATCGACGACGGCGAACAGACCCGCTCGCTGATGGACATGCTGCTGGCGAAAAAGCGCGCGGGCGACCGCAAGCAATGGCTGGAATCCAAGGGCGACCTGGCGTCGTTGGAAGTCTGAAGCCCGGCAAACATGCCCTCACTCAGCACAGAGAGGGCGTTGTGGGCGCGCTTGCCAATGAAGCGCGCCGCCAAGCGGCCTCGCCACACGCCCGGTTACCAGGCAACGCAGGCAGGCCGATGACGGTACGGCGATGGATCACCGCCATCCACCGGCAGCGATCCATCTGCCTGGACCGCCACGCAGCACCTTGCCGGCATCCGTCTCCGATGAAGTGCGGACCTGGCGCTCCGTCAGCGCACCCCGGGCAACACCTGGGTCGCACCGGTCACCAGTGAGCAGGCGTGGTCCTGCACTTCCTCGCCGCTGGCACGGTTACCGCTGTGCGCATCCTGCCGCGTTGCCAGCACGATGAATCCAGGTCGCCCGTCCTGCAGTTGCGCGCCGGCCACCACCAGCGAGTAATCGCGCAAGCTGGCATCGGCAGGCAGCGTGGCTGCGAGCAGGCGAACCGGATCCTGGTCCAGCGCCTCGCCTTGCAGCGTCCTGGCCAGATACGCATGGCCCAGCAACGGCTCGGCCAAAGCGCGCCACTCCGGGCCGATCCCGGTGCGCTGACGCTGCAGTACTGCGTACACGTCCGGACGCAGGCAATCGATATGGATATGCAGCTGCTCCTGCGAGCGCCCGTGCGGCGAGTTCAACGCAAGGCTCACGTATTGCCTGGGCAGCGGACGCTGCAACGCCTGTGCCACGAAGCTGCGCGCGTCCCAGGCACTGGCGAAATAATTCGGCGCATCGGCGCGTAGCAACGCAGGGTCTTCGATTCCACTGACCCGCACACTGGGCACCAACAGGTATTGGAAGCTGCCGTGACGGTCTTTCAACACCACCGCCTGACGCGCCGGATCCGACCACACCGCAACGCAATCGGGTGGCCGCGACGCCTCTGCCAAACAGCGGGTGGAGACGATGCGCCATAACGCATCCGGGTCGCTGGCATGGTGTACCGGCGCAGGTGGCGTCACCGCACAGCCGGCCACCGACAGCACCACGGCGCAGGCAGAGCGAACGACACAAGGCCTCATCTGCAGCTCGATCATCAGGGCGCGCCATGATAGCGAGCGGTGCGGCATCGGTCAGCGCGACAGCCATGCCTTTTTGCACATCCACCGCGCGGGGCCGCGGCCTAGCATCAGCGTTCTTCCGTTCGAATGCCGATTGCCCATGCCCTCCTTGCTCCATACCGGCCTGCTGGCCTACCTGCTGCTCGGCGTCCCGGTCTTCGCCGCCGCGCAGGACGGCAAGACCGATTCCAAGCCCGACGCCAAGGCCGATGCCGTTGCGACCAAACCCGCGCCGTTGCCGGCCGATACCAGCGTGCGGCAAACCACGCGCCTGGCCGGACGCACGCTGAGTTACACCGCCAGCGTCGGCACGCTGCCGGTGCGCGATGCGCAGGGCAAGACCACTGGCGAAGTGGTGTTCACCGCCTACACCGTGGACGGCAAGGACCGCCCGGTCACCTTTGCCTTGAACGGCGGACCAGGTGCGGCGTCGGTCTATCTGAACATGGGCGCGATCGGGCCGAAGGTGGTCGGGTTCGGCGCCGAAGGCGACAGCGCGTCCGCGCCGGCGACCTTGCGCGACAATCCGGGCACCTGGCTGGACTTCACGGACCTGGTGTTCATCGACCCGGTCGGCACCGGCTTCAGCCGCGCGCTCATCGGCGAGGACGAAGCCAAGAAGCAGTTCTATAACCCGCAGGCCGACGTGGAATATCTCTCGCGCGTGATCTACGACTGGCTGCTGAAGAATCGCCGCCTGCAGACGCGCAAGTATCTGGTCGGCGAAAGCTATGGCGGCTTCCGCGGCCCGCGCATCACCCAGTATCTGCAGACCCGGCTCGGGGTTGCGATGAACGGCGTGGTGCTGGTCTCGCCGTTCCTCAACCCGACCCTGGACGACAACAGCGACGTCTCGCCGCTGGCGTGGATGCTGACCTTGCCGTCGATCGCCGCCGCGCACCTGGAGCGCCAGGGCCAGCTCAGCGACAGCGCGATGCGCCAGGTGATCGACTACACCCGCGGCGACTATGCGGTGGCGCTGATGAAAGGCCGCACCGACCCGCAGGCCACCGAGGCGATGCTGCAGCAGGTCACACGCATGACCGGGCTGGATCCGGCCTATGTACGCCGCTCCGGTGGACGCCTGGAAACCCAGGCCTACCTGCGCGAGGTGTTTCGCGACAAGGGCGAGCTGGGCAGCCGCTACGACGCCAACGTGACCGCCTTCGACCCCTTCCCCAACGATCCCACGCAGCGCGCCAGCGACCCGCTGCTGGACAGCATCATCGCGCCCACCACCACCGCGATGGTGGACTTCGTCACCCGGATCGTCGGCTGGAAGGTCGATGCCCGCTATCAGGCGATCAATTACGAGGTCAACTCGGCGTGGGACTGGGGCGACGAACTACGCAAGGGCGCGGTGACGCAGCTGCGCCAATCGGTGGCGATCGACCCCAAGCTGCGCGTGCTGATCGCGCACGGCTGGAACGATCTCTCCTGCCCGTTCATGGGCTCGGTGCTCACCGTGGATCAGATGCCGGCGATGGGCGACCCCACGCGCGTGGAGGTGCGCGAGTATCCCGGTGGCCACATGTTCTACAACCGCGCCGACAGCCAGGCCGCCTTCCGTCGCGACGTCAAGGCGATGTACGAAACGCGCTGAGCGCAGGCAACGCCGGGCGTACTCGCTACGCCTGGCGATGGACCAACCGCGTCGTGACGCTCAGACCGCGCCGGGCTCAGTCGCTTTGACGTTCCAGCCCAGCCACTGGTAAAGCCGATACCGCGCGATGCCCAGGTATTCGTGCAGGGCGACATCGGCCAGGGTGAAGTTGTAGCTCTGCGGCAGGATCGACCAGGAGGCGGTCAGCCAGTCGGCGCGCACCGGAATGGCATCGATCCCGAAATGCCGGAAATACAGCGCGGCACGACGCAGATGCGTAGCCGAGGACACCAGCACGACGCGATCGGGCCGGTGCGCGCGCAGCAAGGGTTGACTGAACTGCGCGTTCTGCCAGGTGTTCATGCTGGACGGCTCCATGATCAGATCCACCCGATCGATCCCCAGCCCGATCAACACGCGCTGATACACCACCGCCTCCGACAGGCCCAGGCCGCGCGCATCGCCGCCGCTGATCTCGATCTTGCACTCGCCGCCGCTGTGTCGGCATTGCCGGTACAGCCGCGCCGATTCGACGATGCGCCCATAGGCGAACAAGTTGGCTTCGGCCACCGCGTCGCGGCCTTCCGGGCGCACGGTGCCGGCGCCCAGCAGCACGATGACGTTGCGCCCGCCCCATCCGTTGAAATCGTTGACCCCGGTACGTTGCAGGTTCTGCAGCATCCACGATGGCAGCGGCCCGCAGCCGACCGCGAACACCAGCGCCAGGCTTGCGCCGGCCAGCGTGCGCGAGAACCGACGCAAGCCGCGACGGTCGATCAACCAGGCCAAGCCGAACAACACGCACACCAGGGCAAGCATCATCGCGGAAGGTTCTCACTCAGCACGCGCAGGCAGCCCGGTCACGGCAGATCCCTTGCGCAATAACGCCGCAGCGTGACAGCGGCGCGTGACCGCACCGCGACACCGGCTCAGGTCCAGCCGAACAGCTCGAACATCGTCAGGATCAGGTATGCCACACCGCCGGCAGCGGGGATGGTGAGAATCCATGCCCATACGATGCGCTCGATCACGCCCAACCGCAGCGAGCGCGGATTCTTGGCAAAACCCACGCCCATGATCGCGGTGGAAATGCTGTGCGTGGTCGACACCGGCATGCCGAAATGCGCCGCGACGGTGAGCACGGTGGCCGAGCTGGTTTCGGCGGCAAAGCCGTGGATGGGATGCAGCTTGACCATCTTGTGGCCGAGCGTCTTGATGATCTTCCAGCCGCCCGAGGCGGTGCCGGCGGCCATCACCACCGCGCAGGTCAGCACGATCCACATCGGGATGCCGTCGCCGGCGGCCAGGCCAGTGCCCGGATGCAGGAACGCCAGCCAGCTGGGCAGGTTGTCCAGCGCACCGGCCGACTGCGCGCCGATCAACGTCATCGCGATGATGCCCATGGTCTTCTGCGCATCGTTGTGGCCATGGGCGTAGCCCATGTAGGCGGCCGAGGCGATCTGCGCCTTGCCGAAGAACGCATTGACCCAGCGCGGACGCGCCAGCCGCCCGATCGGGCCACCGAGTCGCGACATGCCAGCAATAATGGCCCACAGCAGCACCATCACCACGATACCGAGCAAAAAGCCGGCGATCGGCGAGGTGATCATCGGCACGAACACCTTCCACAACAGGCCCTTGTTCTTGGCCCAGTTGCCGACGCTTTCCGACCAGATCAAGGCATCCCAGTTGTTGTGCGCGGCAGCCAGGCCGGCGCCGCACAGACCGCCGATCAGCGCATGCGACGACGACGACGGCAGGCCCTTCCACCAGGTGATCAGGTTCCAGATGATGCCGCCCAGCAACGCGCACAGGATCACCTGCGGGGTGACCTCGACCACATTGGTGTTGAGCAGGCCCGAGGCGATGGTCAACGCCACCGCGGTACCGGTCAGGGCGCCGATCAGGTTCATGCCGGCGGCCAGCATCACCGCCCAGCCCGGTGACAGCACCTTGGTGGCGACGACGGTGGCGATGGAATTGGCGGTGTCGTGAAAGCCGTTGATGAACTCGAACACCAATGCGGCCAGGATCACCACCAGAACAAGGGTAAGCACGCGGCGACCTCAGCTGTTCTTCAACACGATCTGGTACACCACCACCCCTGCCTCGCGGCAACGGTCGATGGCTTTTTCCAGGATCTCGAAGAACTCCTTGAGCAGAAACATCTGCAGCGTGTCCAGGCGACCGGAATAGATGTCGCGGTACAGCTCGAGCATCAGGCGGTCGGCCTCGTTTTCCAGCGTGCGCAGCTTGTCGTTGAGCGCAGTCATGCGATCGATGTTCATCTGCGGCAGGTCGGTCACCATCTCCACCACCACCGCAGCGGCCTGTTCCAGCATCGCCGCGCGCGGGGCGAAGTCGATGTGTTCCAGGTGTTTGGTGGCCAGCGAATAGCGGTCGGCGAATTTTTCGACCTGCTTGGGGATCTTGTACAGCGCCGAGCCCAGCGCTTCGATGTCTTCGCGCTCGATCGGGGTCATGAAGCTGTCCACCAGCGCCTGGCCGATCTTGTCGGAGGCGGCGCGTTCGCGCAGGCGGGCCAGCTTGAAGGCGTCCAGCGCCGGTTGCCGGTCGGACGTGCGCATCATGGCGTGCAACGCCTTGGTGCTGTCGTAGGCGGCCTGCGCCGCTTCGTTCAGAAGCGCATAGAACTGCTTGCCGGAGCCGAAGATGGTCTGCAACGAGAACATGGGTGGGGAACTTCCTGCCGTCGAGGGAGAGACGGGCGCCAAGGGCGAATTATGACCGTTCCATGACCTGTCTGGGTATATCGGCGCCGCGCGCGGCCTTCACGCCGGCATTTCCCGGCTCGAATCACCCTGCAATTTGCTAACATGCCCCCGCGCCTTCGGGCGCACCCTATGGAAGACGACCCTATATTTCCCCGTTGCCGCCCCGCCTTCGCGCGCGCCGGCCAACCCCGTGCTTGCCCGCCCTCCCCTTCACTGACCGGGGAAGACGCCCGTGGTTGAGTTTCTGATCGTCATCGCACTGATCGTGTTGAACGGCTTCTTCGCCATGTCGGAGATGTCGTTGATGACCTCGCGCAAGAGCCGCCTGAAGCAGATGGCCGGTTCCAGCAAGCGCGCCGCGCGGGCCTTGGCACTGGCCGAGAGCCCCGAGAACTTCCTGTCTACGGTCCAGATCGGCATCACCTCGATCGGCATCCTGACCGGCCTGTTCGGCGGCGAAGCCATCGGCGAGGCGATCGGCGAACGGCTGCAGCTGGCCTTCCCCGCGCTGTCGGCCACTTTTTCGCTGGTTGGCGATCCCAAACCGTATTCGGCGGTGATCGGCAGCACCCTGGCAGTGGCCCTGATCACCTTTCTGACGCTGATCTTCGGCGAGCTGGTGCCCAAGCGGCTGGCATTGCGCAATTCCGAGGACATCGCCGGCTTTGTCGCGGTGCCGATGACCTGGCTGGCCAAGATCGCCGCGCCGGGAGTGTGGGTGCTGGCGCGCTCCACCCGGCTGGTACTGCGTCTGCTGGGCATGGGCAAGGACGAATCGGCCTCGATCACCGAAGAAGAGATCCGCATGCTGGTGGCCGAAAGCCACGAGGCCGGCGTGATCGATGCGCACGAGCGCGACATGATGAACCGGGTGATGCGGCTGGGCGATCGCACTGCCGATAGCCTGATGACGCCGCGCAACCGTATCGCCTGGCTGGATGCCAATGCCGAGCCCGAACGCAATCTGCTGGTGATGCGCGAGCACGAGTTCTCGCGTTACCCGGTGTACCGCGGCAGCGACCAGGACATTGCCGGCGTGCTGGAAGTCAAATCGCTGGTCACGCGCCTGGGCGGGCACGGCGAGAACCTGTTCCAGGCACTGCGCGATACCTTGTTCGTCTCCGAATCCACGCATGCGATGAAGCTGCTGGAGATCTTCCGCGAAGAACAGCAGTCGATGGCGCTGGTGGTGGACGAATACGGCGAAATCCGCGGATTGGTGACCATCAGCGACCTGATGGGCGCGGTGGTCGGACGTCTGCAGGCGGTGGAAAACACCGACGAAGACGCGCTGGTGGTGACCCGCGCCGACGGCTCGCTGCTGATCGACGGTTCGCTGCCGGTGGAAGAATTACGCGAAGTGCTGGGCGCCGAACTGCCGGAAGCCGACGAAGGCGATTACCACACGCTGGCCGGGCTTTGCATTTACTACTTCGGCCGCATTCCGCAGGCCGGCGAGTTCTTCGATTGGGCCGGTTGGCGCATCGAGATCGTGGACCTGGATGGCGCACGTGTGGACAAGCTGCTGTTGAGCCGCATCGGCGACGAGGGCAGCGATGACATCGTCGGATAACGGCGCTCCGCCATCCGACGCATCCGGCGGCGAGCAGATGCGGTACCGCAATGAAGGCATCCGCAGCTTGCTGGCCGCCTTCAGCGACGGCGACCCGGAGCACGTGCTGCGGGTGCGCGACATCCTCGCCGACCTGCAGCAGAGCGCGTTCGGGGTGTTCTTGTTCCTGGCGATCCTGCCTTCCTTCATTCCGATCCCGGGAGTGGCTGGCGGCATCAGCGGTCCGCTGACGGTGCTGATCGGGGTGCAGATGATGTGCTGCCTGCGCAAGCCGTGGGTGCCAGGTTTCATCGGCGAACGTGGGCCGCGGCGACGCACCAGCCAGCGCTTCGTGGCGAAACTGGCACCGACGCTGCAGCGACTGGATCGCCTGCTCAAGCCGCGTCTGCACGGCATGCTCGATCGGATACCGGCGCAGGTGTTTACCGGGCTGCTGCTGGTGCTGGTCGGTATCCTGCTGACGCTGCCGATCCCGTTTACCAACTACCTGTTCGGCCTGATCCTGTTGCTGTTCGCGCTGGCCTTGCTGGAGCGCGATGGCGCCCTGATGCTGGCTGGCTGGGCGGCGGCACTGGTATCGATCGCCGTGTTCGGCATCACGTCGGATCAATTGGTGGATCTGATTCGCGGGTGGTGGCCGGTGGCCTGGCGTTGAGTTCCACCGTCGAGTGCGCAGCGGTTGCGCTTGTCGGCACTGACTGATCACGCTTCACGCTGGAACGTGGTACAGCTTTTCCGCTGGCGAAAGCCGGTTGGGACTGTCAGTCGAACGTCGAGATCGCTGGCCGACGTACCCTCCCCCCAACCCCTCTCGCAGGAGAAGGGCTAAAGCGCTTGGCGCGCAGTTGGGCGATCCTGGGTGCGGTGGTACGTGATACGCGCCATGCGGACTGCGTTGCGTTGGGGGCGACAGATCGCACCACATGCGGACCAGGGAATCTTGCGGCGATGCGTTTTCGCCGCAGTTGGAAGGACCGGTCGTGTCGAGCGCCCGATCCAAAGCCAAGCCCTGGTAATCAGATCGGGACTTGGCGCTTACGCCAGGGTCTTGCTTACTTCAGATCGACCACGCGGTTGTCCGAGAGGCTGGCAGTATCGTCGGTGACGGCAGCCATGACGAAGTACAGCGCCTTGCCGAGCAGGCCGCTGGGGCCGTCCCAATACTCTGCCGACTCGGCGCGCACGTGAATCAGGCGCAGGTTGGGGTCGTCCTTGCCGCCGGGGAAAAACACCTTCATTGCCGGCGACCACAGCTCATCGATCTTGGCGCGGTCGTGCACCACGCGGGCGGTGCCTGCAACCGACACATAGGTGTTCCTGGACGCCGAGGCGTAGGCCACGTTGACGCGCGGGTCGGCGGCGATCTCCGCCACCTTGGGGCTGTCGGCTGCGGTGGCGAACCACAGGTCGCCATCGAATTCGACTTCCTGCGTGCCCAGCGGGCGGCTCACCAACTTGCCGTCTGCCGAGACGGTGGTGAACATCGCAATGTCCACGCCGCGAATCAATTCCGCCAACTGCTTGATGCTCTCGCTACGTTCCTGAAGTTGCATGCGTCTGTTCCCGATGGAGATGCACGCATCTGAGCGGATTGCCGCGCAAAGCGACGTGAATCACGCGATGGTCACGTCCAGCTCGCGCACCGCTTCGGCTGCGATCCCGAACGAGCGCAGGCGCGCGGCATGGTCGTAGATGTTGGCGGTGAACAACAGCTCGTCCGGCGCGTGGCGCTCGATGAAGGCGGCCACGCCCTGCGCAATCTGCTCGGCATCGCCGAGCACGGTGCACGCCAGGGCGCGCTCCACGCCGACACGCTCATGCGGCTGCCAGAAGCTGTCGATGTCGTCGATGGGCGGCGGAATCTTGCCGGGCTTGCCGCGGCGCAAATTGACGAAACTCTGCTGCTGGGTAGTGAACAAACGACGCGCCTGCGCTTCGGTCTCCGCTGCCACCACATTCAAGGCCAGCATCACGTGCGGCTTGGCCAGTTGCGCGGACGGGCGGAATTCGCGGCGGTAGATCGCCACCGCCTCGTCCATCGCGTCGGGCGCGAAGTGCGAGGCGAACGCAAACGACAACCCCATCGCGGCAGCCAGGCGCGCACTGAACAGGCTGGACCCGAGCAGCCACACCGGCACATCGAGTCCGGCACCGGGAACGGCCTGCACCAGCTGCCCTGGTACGGCAGGGGCGAAGTAACGCAGCAACTCGGCCACGTCCTGCGGAAACTGGTCCGCGCTGTCGAAATAGCGGCGCAATGCGCGCGCGGTCGGTTGGTCGGTACCAGGCGCGCGGCCCAGGCCCAGGTCGATGCGCTGCGGATACAACGAGGCAAGCGTGCCGAACTGTTCGGCCACCTGCAGCGGCGCATGATTGGGCAGCATGATGCCGCCGGAACCGACGCGGATGGTCCTGGTGCCGCCGGCGACGTGTCCGATCAACACTGCCGTGGCGGCGCTGGCAATGCCGGGCATGTTGTGGTGCTCGGCCAACCAATACCGGTGATAGCCCCAGCGCTCGGCGTGTTGCGCCAGATCGAGCATGTTGGCGAAGGCGTGGGTGGTGTCGCTGCCTTCGCAGACGGGCGCCAGGTCGAGCACGGAAATGGGCGTCATCGGACGGCTCCGGAACTAAGTGATGGGCAAGAGATGGGGCTGCCCGCGCCGCATTGCCAGCTGCCGGTCTGACGCTGAGAGGATTACAGCATTCCAGCAGCCGAACACCGGCCGTGGCCCGGACCTGCGCCACCGAGCGTGGCTGGCACACCCATCGCGAGCAGCCGTCGGGGGCTGGGACGGCGCAAGAGCCGGCGCGCGCGCGCGGTTGATGCCGCATCGGGCATCGGCCGCGCCTACTTGGCAGCGGTAGCGTCGTTCTGTTGACTGCTCCAGGCTCGGCTGGCCGCGCCGCTGCAGCAGATGCACCGACCAGGGCGCGAACACGTCGACGGTGCCACGAAGGGCCGGCGCTGGCGGATCGGGCCGCTGGCTATGATGCGGGCTAACCTGACAATGCGACACGACCATGGCGATGAGCGCCCCCGCTACCCCTGACGCCAGTGCCGCACAGATCGCCGCGCGCATCGATCGACTGCCGGCCAGCGCAACGCTGTGGCGGCTGGTCGGGCTGCTCGCGCTGGGCGGGTTCTTCGAGCTGTACGACCTGTTCCAGACCGCCTACATCAGCCCCGGGCTGATTGCCGACGGCATTTTTGCCCAGGGGGCCGATGGCGTCTTCGGCATGTCCGACCAGGCGGCCTTCGCTGCGGCCACGTTTGTCGGCCTGTTCGTCGGTGCCGCTCTGTTGAGCCCGTTCGCCGATCGCTTCGGCCGCCGCCTGGTGTTCACCTTCGCGCTGGTCTGGTACACTGCGGCAACCGTGGCGATGGGCCTGCAAAGCACCGCGACCGGCGTCATCGTGCTGCGCTTTGTGGTGGGCATCGGACTGGGCATCGAGCTGGTGACCATCGACACCTACCTGTCCGAGCTGGTGCCGCGGCACATGCGCAGCGCGGCGTTTGCGTTCGCCTTCTTCGTGCAGTTTCTGGCGGTCCCCACGGTGGCCCTGACCGCCTGGCTGCTGGTGCCGCAAGCGCCGCTGGGAATCAGCGGCTGGCGCTGGGTGGTGTTGCTGAGCGGCGTGTTTGCATTGGCGATCTGGTGGTTGCGCAGCCGCTTGCCGGAATCGGCGCGCTGGCTTGCCGCGCAGGGACGCCATGCCGAAGCCGATGCGGTGCTGGGGCAACTGGAGGCGCGCTGCGTGCGCGATATCGGCGGACCCTTGCCCGCGCCGCAACTGGCTGTCGCGGCGCCTGCCGCTCAGGCGCGGGTGTCGGCCTTGTGGCGGGCGCCCTATCGCAGGCGCATCGGCATGCTGGTGGTGTTCCATGTGTTTCAGGCCATCGGTTTCTTCGGCTTCGGCAACTGGTTGCCGGCGCTGATTGCCGCGCAGGGCACCGGGGTGACCAAGAGCCTGGGCTATTCGTTTGCGATCTCGCTGGCCTACCCGCTTGCGCCGCTGCTGTTGCTGCGCTTTGCGCAACGCTGGGAAAACAAGTGGCAGATCACCGCCTCGGCGCTGGGCGCGGTGTTGTTTGGCGTGCTGTTTTCGCTGCAGCACCAGGCCATCGGCATGGTGCTGTGCGGGGCGATGATCGCGTTCTGCAATGCCTGGATGAGTTTTGCCTACCACGGCTATCAGGCCGAGTTGTTCCCCACCGGCTTGCGTGCGCGGGCGGTGGGATTTTGCTACTCGTTCAGCCGTCTGGCCACGGCAGTGAGCAGCGTATTGATCGGCTGGCTGCTTGCGCAGGTCGGCAGCCATGGCGTGCTGATGTTCATCGTGATCAGCATGTCGATCGTCGCAGGCGTGATCGCCGTGTTCGGGCCGCGCACACGCGATCGTGCGCTGGAGGAGATTGCCGGCTAGCGCCTTTGCGCGGCGCTGACAGGCCGGCGATGCACGCGGCTCACGCGCCGAGGCGCGTCGTCAGGGCGGCGCGCCTGCCCTGCGGCTGCAGGAGCGGTGTCTGTCCAAGTGCGACGGTGCGATCGGCTACCGAGGCCAGGCTGGTGCGATGGGAGACCACCACCAGCACGGTATGCGGCAGACGCTGCCGCACCGTGCACAGCAGCTGATGTTCGGCCTGCGCATCGAGTGCGCTGGTCGCCTCGTCCAGCACCGCCAGGGTCGGCGCGCGCAGCAGCACCTGCGCCAACAGCAGACGTTGCAGCTCGCCACCGGACAGGCGGCTCTCCGGGCCGTTGATGGCCGTCAGCAGGCCACGGCCGTCGCGCTGCAGACGCGCGTGCAGCCCGACGTCGGCCAGTACCTGCCACATGCGGGGCTCGGTGGTCCCTGGCGACGCCCACTCCAGGCAGTCGCGCACCGTGCGCTGCCAGGGGCGCACGCCCTGGCCGATGTAGGCGCTGTGCCGGATCAGCTGCCGGTAAGCGGCGAAATCCAGCCGGCGCCCCCCCATGTGCGCATCGAACGCTGCAGGCGGCGTCTGACCGGAGAGCACGTCCATCAAGCTGCTCTTGCCGACACCGGAGGGCCCGACGATCAAGGTCATTTCTCCGGGCACCAGCAGCAGCGGGCCGATATCCAGCGCAGGCAGCGGCGCTGCCAGTTCGACGCGTTCGACATGCAGCGCAGCCGGCAGCGGCGGCGCGGCCTCGGCCGATGCCTGCATGCGCGTCGACCCCAGATCCACATGGCGCCGCCATAGCTGCAGCGCCGGCCAGGCAGAACGCAATTGCTGCACGCTCTGCCGCGTGGTGACCAGATACGGCAACAGCCGGCCGAGCAGCAGGCTGACCGTGATCAGCGCGGCGCGGTCGGCACCCTGCCACAGATTGGCCAGCACCAGAATGCCGGCGATTGCGGCCACGGCGATCAGCTCCAGGATCAGCCGGCTGCTGGCCACCAGCTCCTGCTGCTGTGCGTAGCCCCGCCCCAATCGCGTGGAAATGTGTTCGTAATGCCGCGTTTCGACCTCTTCGCGCTGAAACGACCGCACGTGGCGCAGGCGTCTGGGAAAATCTTCGCTCAACCAGAACAGCTGCGTCATGTCGGCCACATAGTCGCGGCTGATGCGTGCCTGCGCATCGCTACTGGACAGGCGCACACCCAGCCAGGCCAGCACCAACAACAGCGGGATGGCAAACAGCAGCGCAGGTGCGATCAGCACGGCAATGCACAGGCTGACCACTGCGGTAATCCCTGCCACCAGCAACTGCAGCACGGCGCTGAAGCCTTGCGTGGCGATCTCGATGTTGTAGGTGAGCACATTGGCGATTTCGGCCGAACTGGCACCTGCCAGCGCCGGCAACGGCGCATCGATCAATGCGGCATGCACGCGCCCGCGCAGACCCACGGCATAGCGGCTGGTCAGGCGAGCGGCCAGGCGTGCGACCCACCAGCGCAGGCCGGCGAACAACAGGCTCACCATCACGAACAGGCTTGCCTGTGTCGGCAGCCCGCCCGGCAATGCGAGTCGGTAGCCGGCCAACTGCACGCTGTGGCCGGGTTGCACCAGCGGCAGCAGGCACACCGCGACGATGCTGCCCACGCACGCGGCGGCCAGCGACAGCGCGACGTACAGCGCGACAGCCGGCAGGTCTGCGGGCACCAGCGTGTCGGCAAAGCTGTGCAGCGCCGCTCGAATCCGGCCGCCATGTGCGGGCTTATGCATCTGCTGCACCGCATGCCTGATGCGCTGCTGGATCCGCCACCCGCGGCAGGCGCGGCGCGTGCGCAATGGCGCAGGCTGTCATCGCAACACCTGCAGCACGGCCTCCACCGAGGCGTGCGGGTGCGCGCCGCGGCGCAGGGTGAACATGCCCAGCTGCTGCACCTGCGCAACAAAACGCAGCCAGCCGGGCTGACCGGCTGCGTACGGCTGGTCGCGTGCCAGGCACTCGGCAATCTGCGTCACCGGCACCGGCGCCAAGACGGGTGCGGAGGTATCGGCAGGCTGGCTGGACAACATCAGCACTGCACTCAACTGCAACGGCGTGGGCGCAAGCGTGGCATGCCCGTGGCGAATGTCGACTTCGTACTTTTCCACGCCGCTGCGGCGCGCAATGGTGGGCGAGGCACTGATCCATGCGCGCGTCCGCGCATCGAGCAACCCGAGCGATTCCGGCCGCAGATGCAGAAAGTTGGCCACACCGGTGGTCAGCAGACTGTCCGCTGCCACGAATACACCGTCTTCGGCAATGAATTCCAGGCCGTGCAGCAGACTGTGCAGCGCCAGCGTGGATTTGCCCGCACCGCTGGCGCCCAGCAACAGCGCGCAGCGACCGTGGCGGCCAACGCAGGCGCCATGCAAGGGCACCAGACCGATGCCGCGCGCGGCAAGCAGGAACACCGCAAACTCGATGAGTTCGTAGCGCACGTGATACGCGTGCGCCAGCATGTCCTCGGACACCATCAGCATCGCGCGACGCTCGGGCACCGAGAGCATCAGGTAATTGCAGTCATCCATGACGCCGCAGACCAGCCCGCCAACCGCGTGCGTGCGTACCGGCGGCGGCACACCGACCACTGCGCCCGGCGTGCGTGGCACCAGATCCAGCGTGAGATGGAACTGCGGCGCTGCAGGCAGGCAATGCGCCGGCAGGCCCGCGTATGCGGCATCGACCAGCGCCAGCAACGCCTCGCTGTCGCTATGAAAGTGGAAAAGTGCACCCAGGATCTGCCGCTGCACGCTGAAGCGCCGCGAATGCTGCTCGCCGAACGGGTCTGCCGCGCCCGTGTCCGGCGCGGGCGTCCTCGGCGGAACCACGCCCGCGCGTTCGCTCACCGGCATGTGTTGCGCCCACGCAGCCGACTGCGGCATGCCTGTCATCCATTGCGTTGATCAACCCGTGTGTGCGCTGTGCATGGCGAAAGGTTGCATCGGCGCATGCGCTGAACTGCCGCAACACATCGACGCTGGAGCGCAACGCGATGGCGCAACCAAAGGCGCCTGCGTGCGCACCTACTGCCGAGCCGAATGCCGGTGTCTGCGCACGCTACCGCTGCGCGTCATCTGGCAACAGAACGAGAGCCTTGTGCAGATGCTAAAGATCCAGGTCAGTCATTCGTATTTCCTGCGTTACGACCCGAAACAATGGGAACGCGGCAAGCCGTATCCGCCGCTGGCTACCTTGCAGATTGCCGCGTTGCTGCGCGAGCGCGGGCACGCGCTGAGCCTGTTCGACGCCATGCTCGCCGACGACGTGGAGGACTATGCCGGCGCGCTGCATGAGGCACAGCCGGACCTGGTGGTGTTCTACGAGGACAACTTCAACTTTCTCACCAAGATGTGCCTGAGCCGGATGCGCGACGCAGCCTGCCGCATGATCGGGCAGGCACGCGCCGCCGGGTGCCGTGTGCTGGTGGCGGGCTCGGACGCCTCCGACAACCCCGATGTGTTTCTGGCCGCCGGCGCACATGCGGTCTTGATCGGCGAAGGCATCGCGCCGCTGATCGAGCTGATCGAGCGGTTGGAAAGCGCACCGCAACTCGATGACCAGGCCTGGCTGGCCGGCGTTGCGCGCATTGCCACCAGCGACCCTGTCGCGGCACGCGCGCACCCGGGCGCGCAGCCACCGGATGCACGCCTGAGCGGGCTGCCTGCCTGGGATCTGGTCGACATGCCGCGCTATCGGCAGTTCTGGCAGCAACGGCATGGCTATTTCAGCTTGAACATGGCGGCTTCGCGCGGCTGCCCGTTCCGTTGCAACTGGTGCGCCAAGCCGATCTGGGGCAACCATTACAAACGCCGCGGCGCCGAAGACGTGGCTGCGGAGATGATTCATCTCAAACGTCATTTCCAACCCGACCACCTGTGGATGGCCGACGATATCTTCGGCTTCCATATCGATTGGGTCGAGACGTTCGCGCAACGCTTGAGCGAAGACGACGGCGCCATCCCGTTCACCATCCAGACCCGCGCCGATCTGGCCAGCGATCGCATGGCCGCCGCGCTGGCGCGTGCCGGTTGTGCGGAAGCCTGGATCGGTGCGGAAAGCGGCAGCCAGCGCATCCTCGACAAGATGACCAAGGGCACACAGGTGGGCGAGGTGATCGCTGCACGCCAACGGCTGGGCGCACACGGCATCCGCGTGGGTTTCTTCATCCAGCTGGGATATCTGGGCGAAGAACTCGACGACATTCTGGCCACGCGCGCATTGGTGACGCAGGCCAACCCGGACATCATCGGCGTCAGCGTGTCCTATCCCCTGCCCGGCACCAAGTTCTACGAAGAAGTGAAGAATCAGCTGGGCGGCAAGACGCATTGGCAGGACAGCGACGACCTGGCGATGATGTTCCATGGTGCCTACGACTCGGAGTTCTACCGCAGCGTACGCAATCTGCTGCATACACAGGTCGACCTGCAGCAGGCACGCCCGACGATGACGGCCGATGCTTTTTCGCAAGCGGACCAGCAGCTGGAAACGCGCTGGGCCGCATTGATCGCCTCGGAACACCTCCACCGCACCGAGCCGCTCGCCACCCTGGCGGCACGCCAGCCACGGCAACTGGAGACGGTGCTGGTGGGCTGATCGAAGGCGGCAGCAAGCGGACGCGTGCTCGCCAAGCGGCGGCCTGCGCGGGCGTCGGCCTGCGTCGCGCTCATGCCAGCCGAGTGATCAGCATCCAGCATCGACATTCCATTGACCCACCCTTTCGACTTTCCGGACCACCCGCATGCAGCCTTCGCTTCGTACCATCAGACATGGCCTGCACACCGCCACCGAGCAGTTGGCGCACGAGCTGGCACAGCCTGGCGACACTTCGCCGCAATGGGACCGATTGCAGTGGCAGCTGGCCGCGGCGGCGGCGGCGGCGCATGGCGTCTCGCCCTTGCTGCAGCGCCGCTCGTTGTGGCAGAACGCCGAATGGACTGCCTTTCTGAGCGAGCAGCGCAGCCATGTCGAAGACCGGCACCGGCGGATTGCGCTGCTGTTGACGCAGATCGATGCGGCCGCACGCAGCGCGGGCATCGCGCTGGTGGGACTCAAGGGCAGCGCCTTGCATCGGCTTGGCGTGTATCTGCCCGGCGATCGTCCAATGGCCGACATCGATCTGCTGGTGCAGCCGGATGACGCGCCTGCGGCGGCGGCGCTGTTGTGCGGGCTCGGCTATGTGGCCTCTTTCGAACAATGGAAGCACCAGGCGTTCAAACCGCTGCAAGGCGACGCCATTGCCGGCTTGGGCGAGCATCGCGACGCGCCGATCAACATCGAGCTGCATACGCGCATCCAGGAGCGTCTGCCTGTGCGCAGCGTGGAGATCACCGCGCGGATATGGCCGGAGCGCCCGCAGCCTGGGCTCAATCCCTACCCCACCATCGGCGCGTTGATGTGCCACCTGCTGCTGCATGCGGCCGGCGGCATCTGCCATCGCAGCATCCGCCTGATGCATCTGCACGATCTGGCCTTGCTGGCCACGCGCATGGGGCCGCGCGACTGGGAGGAGCTGTGGGAAGACCCGGCCGTCTCGCCGTGGTGGGCCTTGCCGCCGCTGTTGCTGCTGCAGCGCTACTACCGCGCCGTGGTGCCAGCGACGGTGATGGCGCGCCTGCATGCGCAGTGTCCGCGACTGCTGCGCATGCGGGCCGCCCGGCAGTCGCTGACCACCGCCTCGTGCTCGAACCTGTGGTTGTCTGCGCTACCCGGGATCGAGTGGTCGGGTTCGCTGCGCGAGGCGCGGCAGTACCTGCAGCAACGCGTGGTGCCGTCGGCGGAGGGCCGCAAGGAGCGGGCCGACATGCTGCAGACCCAGTTGTGGCTGCAGGACCAACCGTGGGTGCGCCAGACCCAGGCGCGCCGCCTGATGACCCGGCTGACCCGCCCCGTCCCGCGCACCGACATGCTGTATGTGGTGCGTGCCGCGCTCGATGGGTATCTGCAGCCTGCGTAGGACTGCGTGGGTGTCCTGCAGAATGATGGGCCGGCGTCTGCCGCCTGCGTCGGCGCGGACCGCGAGTCGGCATCGCGGCCTTGGCGGTCACGGTGACTGAAGAGAGCAGCAGTCAGCGGGCGCTGCGTGCGTGCCACGCTAGATGGGCGCTGGACCTGCGTCGTGCGTGCCGGCAGCGCATGATGTGATCCGAACCGGGTTACGCAAGCACAGCCATTACCACGTGGCGGGCAGTCTTCAGGTGTCCATGCACGGCATGCGCAACACCGGCTGCGCCCGCCTGGCCGCGACGCGGCAGCGTCTCGGTCGTTCTAATGCGTCGGACCAAACGGCCGGCGCTCGCACAACTGACGGTAGATCTGTTCGAACAGGCGCGTGGTCATGGCCGCGTCTTCGCGCACCGCGCGGCACTGCGCCGCCCACGCCAGACGCAGGCGCAGCTCGTCATCGCCGAGCACCTGCCGGACCGCCTCGGCCAGGCCCGCCCAATCGCCCGGCGGCACCGCCAGCGCAGCGACCGGCGCCCATTCGACCAGGTGCCCGACGGCGGTGCCGACGGTAGGAACACCGGCCACGGCCGCTTCCAGCAACACCATCGGCCCGGCTTCGTGCAGGGACGACATCAGCAACAGATCGGCAGCCAGCATGATCGGGCGCAACTGGCGCTGGGTCTTGAAGCCGAGAAAGCGCACCTGCTCCTGCAGATCCAGCTGCTGTACCAGGCGCTGCATGGCACCATCCAGCGTATCGACACCGACCATGTCCAGCGTAAAGGCGACGCCGGCGCGCTTGAGCGCGGCCATCGCGCGCAGCAAGGTCGGTTGGTCCTTGACCGGATTCAGGCTAGCCACGTGCAGCAGACGTGCAACTGCGCCTTGGCGGGCGCGCGGTGGAACCGGCTGCCAGGCACGCAGATCCACTCCCAACGGCACACGCTGCGCGCCAATGCCGAGCGCCTGCAGCGACGCGACGATGGGCGCGCTGGCAGCGGTGACACGATCGGCCAGGCGCAGGATCACCGCTTCGCGCAGGCGCCCACGCCACTTGCGGCGGCCGCCGTAGCCGATGGCATGCAGCGCCACCAGTTCACCGCCGGCGATATGCACCACGCTGGGACGTCGCAGCAGCTTCGCTGCGCTGACTGCGATCAGGCTGCAGTAACCGGAAAAGATCGCCTGGATCACCGCAAACGGGGCGCGCCGGTGTTCTTCGACAATGGCGCCGATGGCACGCAGACGCGTACGTCGCGCGCCGATGTTGTGCACCTTGGCGCCGCGCAGCATCCAGGTATCGGGCAAGGGTTCCTGATGCAGCACGAACACGTGCACCTCGTGGCTGCGTGCCAGCCATTCGATCAAGGTCAGGAATACCGGAATCACCCGCACGTCGCCGCTGCGATCCACGCCCCCCGGCACCACCAGCGCCAATTTCATCGGGCGTGCGCTCGCATCGGTGTCAGCAGGCTGGCATATGCCTGCGCCCAGCGCCGCCCCACTGCCGCGAACGACAACCGTGCATCGAAATGCGCGCGTACCTGCGCGCGGCCGGGACGCTGCCGCGCCACGCGCAACAACAGTTCCGCCAATGCGCCGGCATCGCCCACTGGCCACAGTTCGCCAACCGCGCCACCGTCGCTGAGTGCGCGAAAGGCCGGAATATCGGTCAACAACGGCAGGGCGCCGCAGGCATAGGCTTCCAGCGCGGCATACCCGCAGCTCTCGGCGTGGCTGGCGGACACGAAGACATCGCTCGCCTGCAACAGCGTCTGCACGCGTGCATGCTCGACCTTGCCCAACAACTGCACGCAGCGCGCCAGATTCGCATCGTCGCGCAACCGCTGCTGCACTTCTTCCAGCAAGGGCGCCTGGTCGAACACGCACCACAGCCGCAGGCCCGGCAACAGGCGCGCCGCGATGGAAACCGCATCGAGCACGCACAGCGGATCCTTGGCCGCGCTCAGATGGCCAATCCACAGCACGCAGGGGTCGCCACGCAGTTGGCTCTGCTCGCGCGCCAGCAGGCGATCGCCGGGCACGAATCGGCTGCTGGATTCGGGAATCGCAAACAGCTGCGTACGGCGTCGAAACAGGCGCGCACGCTCAAACGGTTCCGCCAGCTCCAGCGAGGTAAACGCGATGCCGGCAGCGGCGCCATAGCGCGCCCGCCACACTGCTCTGCTCCACCAGCGCGGCGGGCGATTGGCATGATCCTGCAGCAGGATGGGCACGTGCGGAAGCAGCCGCGCAAGCCTGCGCGCATCGCCGGCGAATTCCAGGCCGTGCACGTGGACGACATCGGCGCCGATGTCACGCAATAGCGAGGACAACTTCGCCGCGCGCGTGGCGCTGCCACGTGCACCAAGCGCGACGAAGCGATAGTCCACGCCCTGCCGCGCGATCTGCACGTTCAACGCAGAGGCCTGGATCACCGAAACGCGCACCTGCGCACTGGCCACCGCCTCGGCAATGTCGGCAAGCGAGGGCCAGTATGCAAACACCTGCGCGGCGCTCAAACCGACCGGCGTTGGTAGCAGATTGAGCTGTGCAACATGCAGTGTCACGGTGCGCTTGCCGATGGGCTGACGCGTGTCGGGCCGGCGCAGCCACGCGCCGCGCGGCGCGACGCCCGGTCATGCCGGTTGCCCGCACCGCCCGGGTTGCGCGGGCAAACTGTCGGCATGACTCTCACGCGAGGCGCCGCAGCCGCAGCACCAGCGCCACCGGCACCTGCAGCGCCGTCTGGTCGAAATGCGCGCCGGCAGGGATGTCGGCCGGGTCCAGCATCGGCTCGGCCACCGCTTCGATCGCAAACCCCAATGCCGTGCATGCCGAATGCCAGTGGCTGTACAGATGCTGGGTGTGGCGCACCGCATAGTGCAGGCCATCGGCCTTGAAGTCGCGGCGCCAGCCCAGCGCATGGCCGATCGGATGCACGTCGCTGCACAGCACCAGGCCATCGACACGGGTGACCCGATGCAGTTCTTCCAGCGCCGGCCATAGCAGCTGCAGATGCCCGACCACCAGGCCGCACACGCTGAGGTCGGCAACCGCATCGTCAAGCGGCAACTGGTCCAGGCTGCCCTGCTGCAATTGCACGCGCGCCGGTGGCCAATGTTGTGACAGTTCCGCCCTGGCGCGCTCAAGCATCTGCGGCGACAGATCGACACCGGTGACATGTCGCGCGCCACGGCGCAACGCATGCAGCATGTAGCGGCCGCTGCCGCAGCCGGCATCCAGCACATGCAGGTTCTGCAGGGTGGAGGGCATCAGATCGAGCATTGCGCGCTCTTCTGCCTGCATCACCGGGTTATGCGCATGCGGCGGATACGCCTGCGCCCAGAGCGCATACGCCGCATCAGGCTCGAGCACCGGGACTGCGCTCACGACGCGACACCGATCGATGCCAGCGCGTTCGACGATTGCCGGACGCCTTGCACCTGTTGCAAGCCGGGTTCGAGCGCGAGCACGGCCGGGTCCGCCAGACTGGCGTCCAGCAACTTGGGGCGTCCATCCAGCACCACCGGGATGGTCTGGATGCCGGCGGCATCGAACCAGGGTGCAAAATCCGGATCGGCGATGCGTGGCTTGCCATCACGGATCACGGCACGCAACTCGCTGCGGTCGCAGCCGATCACGCTGCTGGCGGGCTCGCCGCCGCGGTCGCGCACGATCACTAGGTCCGCCACTGCGCCCGGTGCGATCCGTCCGCGTGTTGCCATGCGCAAGATGCGTGCGGATTGATCGGTGGCCAGACCCAATAGCAAATCCGGCGCCAGCCCGCTGCCGGCGGCGATGCGCAATTCTTCGAGCAGATCGCGCGCGCCACTGACGCGCGAATCGCTGCCCAGCGCCAGCCGCCCGGCCATGCACAGCTGCCATGGCTCGAGCGTGCGCCCGAGCAGCGCCAGATTGCTCGACGGGCACCACACCACCGCCGCACCGCGCGCAATCACCCGCTCGATATCCTGCTCGCCCATGCCCACGCCATGGATCAAGACCGTGTTGGACGCCAGGCACCCGAGCCGATCCAGAGCGTCGAGTTCGGCACGCGCCACCGCGTCGGTGCCTTCGGCCAGGTGGATCATCCATGGGTGCGCCGCCGGCGTTGCCGCAAAGCTGCCCTGTACCGGCGGGCCGTAGCCGGTCCAGCCCAGCGCATAACTCCAGCCGAATTCGCGCAGGACGCTGACCGGAAAGTCGGCCTCGTCCAACGTGGCGTGCCAGGGGTCGTGCTGCGCCACGCAGGTCACCCCGGCGAGCAGGTTCTTCAAACCACCATGGCGCAGGCGCACCGCCTTGGGCACGCGCAATGCCGCGGCCACGGATGGATGCTGAAAGTGCGATTGAAACGCCTCGATCCATGCATAGCTGTTGGCGAACGGCGCGCCCTGCGGCAGCGGCGGCACGCAGTTGACCTGCAAGTGCTCGTGCGCGTTGATCAGCCCAGGCGCCAGTACATGGCCCTGCAAGTCAAGGCGCAAGGTGCCGGTACCGAGCGTGCCGCCGAAGCGACCGGCGCGCATGTTCACCGCTGCGCGCGACGGCCCCGCCAGCGTGATCGATCGCGCGCCTTGCAGGCAGACATCGGCCATGGACATCGGCATCTCCACTCAGCGCTTGCGCATCACGATCAGGAAGTGATCGCCCATGTCGCGCAACAGCGGCCACCCACCGAAGCGGTCGTCCAGCCCACCCAAGCGCTCGGAGACACGCGGATGCCGCTGGCAAAAGTCGACCAGGTACGGTGGCGGCAGGAACAGGCTCAGGGCACGGTAGCTGTCCAGCACGAAGTGCTGTTCGAATGCGCGATAGAACTCGCGTGGCAGGTGGTACCAGGTCCAGATGGTGTGGCCGTTCATGCCCACCGCGGTTGCGCCCTTGGCCGCACGCACCGCCGCGCGCTTGAAACGCCCGCGCAGCGCGTAATGGCCGATTTCCCATGGGCAGATGCGTCCGATCACCGAAAACACCAGGCAGCCATCGGCACGCAGAAGGCGCGCGCATTCGGCGGCCACTGCCGGCAGATCCGGCGCGCAATTGAGCGGGCCGAAGTTGGAGTACATACCGTCGAAGGTACCCTCCAGCTGATCGAGCTGCTGGATGCCGACATGTGCGGCTGTCAGGCGCTGTTCCAGCCCCTGCGCGGCGGCGCGGTGGCGCGTGCGTTCGATCATGGCCGGCGACCAATCGGTGGCCAGCACACTGTAGCCGCGACGGGCAAACTCACCCGCATCCAGGCCGGTCCCGCAGCCCAGATCCACCAGCCGCGCGCCGACCGGCAACTCTGCGGCCACCGTATCCCACAATGTGGTGCGCATGCGCTGGATCAACGCATTGTTGCCGCGTGGGCCATCGTAATCGGGGGCGACGCTGTCGAACGCGCGTTGCGTCTCCAGCAACTGCTCGGGCGCGACCGTCCCGCCGCGCGCGGCATGCTCACTGAGCACTGACATGCATTGCCTCCCCCACCCGTCCTGCTGATCTCACGGCACTCTCCAGACGCGGCACCGGCAACGCGGTATCGCTTGATAGACCGGTGAGTGCCGGGCCGCGCCGGTTTGGTTGCAGTCAGGCCGTTCGCGCGGGGATTGCCCGACATGATCGGCTACAGACTCGGCAGTGAAAAACCCTGGCCGGCAGGACTCCGTCTTGATCACTGGGTGCCGCGCTTGCGCGTCCGAACTGCCCGCTCGCCCGACACGCCGCAGTCCATGACGACGATCGCGCGTCCTGCATCGGCTAACGGACCATGGCGGGCAGTCGCCAGGTCGGTATGGACGGGGCTGCCAGGACCGGGGGGCACGCGTGGGCCATGCCGCAGCGTGCAGCGGCAGCGCCCGCAAGGCGGTGCGCGCAGTCGCTTGTATCAGCGCTTACGCAATGGCGCCGGCGCCTTCAACCCGACGGCGACGCCAGGCATTACGCACCACCGCCACCAGCACGCCCAACCCTGCCCCACCGAGCAGACCGACCGCCCAGATCATCACCGCATTCGGAAACGCCCGCTGCTCGGGCACGTACAACGGCCACGCCAACGAGGTTTGATAGGTGTAACGCGCGGTCAGCCGTGCAACCAGATCATCACGTTCGCTCTTGATCGCACGGAGGCTGGTGGTGTTTTCGGTCAGCAACACCCCGGCCAGCACCTGCTCCGGGCTTGCCGCAGACCCGGATTGCAGTTGCTTTTGCAGTTGCGCGCGAGTGAGCGTGGCAACGCGCAGATCCTCGTCAAGCCCCTGCAGGCGCGTCCGTGCAAGTGCGAGCGCGGCGGCATTGGTGTCGCCATGCAGGCCCTGCAATGCGGCGACGGTGGCCAGCGCCAAGGTGCGCGCCTGCTGCACGGATTCGGCGCGAATGGTCACACCGATGAGATTGGCGTACGGGTCCGGATCCGGCTTCAGGCTGCTGCGATACAACTGCGCGGCACGGCTGCTGAGCGGCACGCCGGCCTGGTGCAGGACCGCGTCCTGAAACAGCCGCGTCTTCATGCGATCGATCACCCGCTGGAACGGCTCGACCTTGGGGTCGCGTCCGGCAGGCGTGGGGCCGATTTCCCCCACCTGGATCCATGCAGCGGCTTCCCATTGCGGCTTGGCCACGCGCAGGAAGACAAACGTCAGGCCCAGCACCACCACCAATGCGGCCAGCGCCCAGCGCCACTCGCGCCGCAGGATGCGCCAAAGGTCGATCAGGTAGATTTCGTCGTGTTGATTCATGGTACGCAGGCTCTGGAACGTGACAGTGGGTTGCCGCACTTATGCGACAGACGGATGCGCTGGATGTCGGCTAGGCAACAACACGGTGCAGGCGTGCAGCGCCAGACACAGCGCAATGAAGCCGAGGTTGGTCCAGGTGAACGCCTGCGGCGCGAATGGCGACATCAGGCAGGCGTAGGCGATGCGCAGGAAGATCAGCACATGGAAAATCGAGAGCGAGCCCTTGAGCCGGCGCACGCTCCACACCAGGCTTGCATACAGCGTCAACAACGCCAGCCACGCACCCGGTGCGCCCCAGGCCATCAGAAACGGAAAGAACTCGGTGCCCACATTGATGTTGGGCGCATCCAACGGAATGCTGGTACCGGCGGTGGCGATCGACCCACTGAACGGCACCAGCTGGTTGACCAGAAAACTGGCGTTTTCGTACCCCTTGGCCAGGATGGCGCCAAAGTTGTAAGGCCCGGCACTGATGTACAGCAGCAGCCATTGCACGCCTTGCGGCATGGCACGGTAGAACGCGCTGAACGGCAATGTCACGCTCGCCAGCGAGCCGGAACGCACCGCACCGAGTACCGAGAACACGCCAGCACCTGCCAGTACCAGCGCGCCGATGGTCTTCCACGGCAGCGCGCGCGTCGGGTCGCGGCGCAGCAGCATCACCAGCACGAACGAAAACAGCCCGGCAAAGATGCGATTGCGGTCGATCACCACAATCGGGAATACGAACCCGAACGCCACCATTGCTGCACGCAGGCCGCGATGGCGTATACACAGCAACGCAATCGGCGGCAGGATCCAGCACATGTTGGAGATATGCCGCACGTGCGAGCGCAATGGGCTCAAGGTGGCGTACGACGATGGATCGCTGAACAACGGAATCGGAAACAGCACCACGTCGGCAATGCAGAACACCGTGACCACCGCTGCCAGCGTCATGACCACAAACGCATCGCGCGTGCCGGCGTAACGATAACGGCGGAAATCCTCCACCGCAGGCAGCCGGGTGCGCAGCGCAGCGTCGAGCGCGACGGTCACCGTCGCGGCAATCGCCAGCAACACGATGCCATCCAGGTAGCCGTCCGGCAGCGTATAGGTCAGCAACGTCAATGCGCAGCTGAGCAGCATCGGCAAGGCCAGGTAGGTCGCAGGCCGCCGCAGCAACGCGCTCATGCCGGCTCCGTCGCACTGCGCGCGGGCCTGGGCCGCCATGCGGCCGGCAGCGACAACCACGCATAGGCCAGCAAGTTAGCGATCACCGCATGTGGCCTACGCTGCAGGAAAGCCACCTTGGCCGCGATATAGCGCGATTGCGCATACAACAACGTGCGATCGGGTTCGTCGAACAAGACCGCGCAGCGCAGGGCCACCCGTCGCGACTCGCTCAGATTGGCGATACGTGCCGGCACGTCCGCCGTCTTGCTGAGGTTATTGCCGTGCAAGCGATACGCGCAGACTTGCATATCGATGAATCCCAGCGCGTTGCGCGCAGCCAGGCGCAGGAAAAAGTCCCAATCCTCGATACGCAGTGACTCGTCCCAGCCACTGCGTGCATCGAAGGCGCCGCGACGCAACAAGGCAACGGCACCGCTGACAGCCCATTGCCGGATCACCGCGCGGCGGATGCCTTGTTCGGAGCGATACAGATCGACATCCACCCCATGCAGGTCGCGCATCGCGCTGTCGTGCAGTAGCCGGCCATGTTGATCCACCACGCAGGCATCGCCGATCACCGCAAGCGTCTGCGGATGCGCGCGCAAATAGCGCACCTGCGCATCCAGCCCGCCGGGCAATAGATAGTCGTCGCTGGCACCCAGACGCAGAAACTCGCCATTGGCACGCAACGCCAGTTCGTTGAGCGTGGCCGCAACCCCGCGATTGGCCCGCTGGACGAACTGCACCGGCAGCCGATGCCCGTGGGCGGCGAGCCACTGCGCAATCCGTTCACCGGTGGCATCGCTGGAGCCGTCGTCGATGATGACGATCTCCTTGCATGGGTACGGGTCCTCCAACACGCTGTCCAGGCAGCGCTGGACGAAGCGCTCATGGTTGAACGCGGGGATCAGCACCGACACCAACGGCCAGCGTGCACGTCCGGCCGGTTGGGTACGCTCGTTCATGCCGGCTGCACCAGGTAGCGCCGCACCACCACGAGATTGAACAGCAGATACAGCACGTAGTTGGCGACGAAGGCGTACATCGCACCGATCAGCCCGAATCGCGCGGCAAGCAGGTACACCAACCCCAGATAGCTGGCGGCAAACACGCACTCGGACACCACGAACAGGCGCGTCATGGCCTTGGCCAACATCACATACGACAAAACGAAGGCCGCGATCTTGACCACATCGCCCACCAGCTGCGGGCCGTACAGCGCCCTGGCCGCAGCAAACTGCGGGTCGAACAGCAGCCAGGTCACCCAATCGCGGCAGACATACACGCCCAATGCCATCACGATCACCGCCGGCATTACATAACGATATGCAGCGCGCAGTTCGCGGCCCAGGTCGGCACGCGTCTCCAGCGAGGCCAGCTTGGGCAGGTAATACACGTTGATGGCGGTGGTGAAGAACAGCAGGTAGGCATCCGACACCCGGCTCACCGCCTGCCAGTAGCCCACCTGTTCCCAGCCGAACTCGGCGACAAGATGGTCGCGCACCAGAATGATCACCAGCTGCGGCACCAGGGTGGAGGTGAGCGTCATCACCGAAAAGGCCGCCAGCCGGCGCGTCATCCCCGCATCGAAGCGCGGGCGCAACATCTCGCGGCGAAAGTACGGGCTGCGTCGCAGGGCCGGCACCCCCGCCAACAGCCATAGCACCTGCCCAAGCACCAGTGCGAACAAGGCCCCTTGCAGCTGCGCCATGCCCGACAGCCATGCCACCAGCGCAACGCTCATCGCCGCGCCGCTTACCTGCACGATGGCCAGGCGGCGCACATCCATGAAACCGTTGATCACCGCAAGAATGTAGTTGACCGCCGCGATGCCCAACTGCGCCACAGCCAGCACGCAGATCAACGGGCGGTAGCCGACATCTCCCAGCAGCCGCTCGGCAAGCAAGCCGCTGAACACCAACGCCAGCACCGCCAGCACGCAGGACGCACAACACGCATACCACAGCGCCGCACCGAGCAGACGCGCCTGCGCCTGCGGGTCGTTGCGATAGTCGGCGACGTACTTGACGATACCGGCGCTGATGCCGCCGCCCGCCAGCACCGCCAGCACCGCCATCAGATTGAGGAACTGGCCCAGCCGCCCCACCCCCTGCGGCCCGGCATACACGGCCACCAGCTTGACCACCACCAGCGCAGCGAGCAATTTCGCCAGCGTCGCGACGCCGGTGTAGGCGCTGCTGCGCACCAGATTCATGTGCCGGCGCCGAACGATTGGCAGGCAGCGATCACGCGCTCCACCGATGCCGCATCCAGTGCCGGGCCCATCGGCAGACTCAACACCTCGGCATGCAGGCGCTCGCTGATCGGCAGGCAGGTATCGCCGAGTGTCGCGTAGGCCGGCTGCCGATGCGGCGGCACCGGGTAATGAATCTGGGTGTGGATTCCATGGCGCAACAGATGCGCCTGCAGCGCATCACGCTGCGGGCTGCGTACCACGAACAGATGCCACACATGTTGCTCGTCGCAGACCACCGTCGGCAAGACGATCAAGGGGTTGTCGATGCCTTGCAGATAACGTCGTGCCACCGCGCGCCGCAATGCGATCTCCTGGTCCAGGTAGCCCAGTTTGACGCGCAACAAGGCCGCCTGCAGCTCGTCCAGTCGCGAGTTCACGCCCTGGTAGAGATGGTGGTACTTCACCTCCGAGCCATAGTTGCGCAACGCGCGGATGCGCTCGGCCAGCCGCGCATCGGAGGTGACGACTGCGCCGCCATCGCCGAGGGCACCCAGGTTCTTGGTCGGAAAAAAACTGAACGCGGCAGCATCGCCGAAGGCCCCCGCGCGCCGGGCCTTCGCCATTGCACCGTGCGCCTGTGCGGCATCCTCGAGCAGCAGCAAGCCGTAGCGGTGCGCCAGCGTCTGCAACGCCGCCATGTCGGCCAGCTGGCCGTACAGATGCACCGCCATGATGGCGCGGGTGCGCGGCCCGATCGCTTTTTCCACGCTGGCCGGGTCCATGTTGAAGGTGGCCGGGTCCGGCTCCACCGGCACCAGCACCAGATGGTTCTGGCTGATCGCCAGAAATGTCGCGATGAAGGTATTGGCCGGCACGATGATCTCATCGCCCTCGCGCAATACGCCCAGTTCGCGGTAACCGCGCAGGATCAGCGACAACGCGTCCAGTCCGTTGCCGACGCCGACCGCATGCGCCGCGCCGCAGTAACTGGCGAATTCTTCTTCGAATGCGGCCAGCTCCTGGCCGAGTACATACCAGCCGGCATCGATCACCCGCGCGGCCGCGGTTTTGAGTTCATCGGCGTAGCGCGCGTTGACCGCGCGCAAATCCAGGAACGGCACATCCATTACAAGGTCCATCGATAGAAGTCCTGCACAACCGCACGTGCGCCGAAGCGCTCCTTTTGTTCGACCAAGCCTTCATTGAGCACTTGCCCGCCATGCTCGGTGGAAATGCCGAAACTGAAGTAGTCGCGCGCCGCATACACCTGGGTGATCAGTTCGGCCAGCAGCAGGCTCAGCGCATCCAGCCGGCGCCCGTGCTCGGACACCGCCAGATACTGGGTGTGCACGCTGCGGCCGAAGTCGTACACCAGCGCAGCGGCCACCAGCTGTCCCTCGACGCGTGCCTCGTGCAGCACGATGTGATGCGGAAACCGCCCCTGCAGCAATTGCAGCTCGTCCAGCCGATGCGTGGGCGCCACGCCATGCCGCTGCAGCACCTCGCTCAGCAGTGCATGAAACGCATCCAGCGTGGTGCCGGTCTGGATGTGCACGCCGGCCTTGCGCGCCTTGGCGATCGAACGCCGCCGCTCGGCGCTGAAGGTAAACGGCTGGCGCAAGGCGATCACCGACGACAGATCGCGTCGATACAGCTGCGCGCCCATCCGATGCAGCGCATACAGCTCTTCCTCAGCCGGGTAGGCATGAAACACATGCGGCACCGGCTTGTAGACGAGCTCGCGCATGCCGCCTGCGCGGTAATGCGCCGCGATCTGTTCGAGCACCTGCAAGGTGGCACTGGCCCGCATCGCCATCGACGACAGCAGGCCGGCATAGGTGAGCCCGGCATGGCTGCTGACGCAATCGCCCTGCACGCTGGCGGGAAACACCGCGAGCACCTCGCCGCCACGTTCCACCAGCAACGAGGCATCCACGAAGCGGTCGGCGTGATAATCCATGTAGCCGCGCCGATGCAACAGGTTGCCATTGCGCGAACACGCCACTAATGCGTCCCAGGCGAGCGCATCGCCGGCAACGTAGGGCCTAACCGAATACATGACAGCCCTGCAGCTCCACCGGCAACGCGGCATCGGCCAGCCCGAAGCCGGCCTGGCCCATCGCGTTGCCGTTGTAGAACATCAATACCCGCTCGCCCTGCTGGATCAATGCGGGGTAGCACAACGTCTGCGCATCCCATCCCTCGGTGGACAACTGCAGACCCAGCGCCTCATCGTTGCGTTCCCAGTGCACGCCATCGCGGCTGAACGCGATGCCGGGAAAATAGCCGCCACCGATATCGCCGCGGGTGAAGTACATCAGATAGCGCTCGTCCAGCCGGTACACGCGCGGGCGTCCGATGCGGTACTCGTCATCGTGCGGACGCAGGCACACGCTGTCGGCAAGCGGAATGCAGCGCAGGTCGTCGGTTTCCACATAGCGGATGTGGTAACGCGGATACGGGTGACCACCGATGTCTTCCCAGTCGTCGCCCACCGCGTACCACAGACGCCAGCGCCCATCTTCGTAGCGTGCCGAATGCACCGCCGCGATCGTGCTGCGGCCAGGGGCGCGGTCCAGCAGCGGCGTTTCCTGACGACGCTCAAACGTCTCGCCGCCATCGCGCGAGATCGCCAGGCCGGTGAACGCCAGAAACTTCGCCTTGGCCACCCGCTGGAAGCCAACGTAGAACATGTACAAGCCGTCCGGGCCGGCGACCACATCGCCCAGGATCATGCCGTTGTCGTCGAAGCAGCCATCGCGCCCGATGTCCAGCACCGGCAGCTTGCTCACACCGACGATCTGCGTCGGCGCATCGGCGCGCACATCCACATAGCCGATCCGGCTCACGCCCTGACTGTCGCGAAAGCCGGCATACACGCGCAATACCTGCGCAGACAAGCGGTACGGCGTAGGCGTCAGCGCTGCGTGCTGCATCCATCCGCCCACGCCATCGCGCGCGACATCGAATACCAGCCCACGCTTGGTCCAGGTAAACACGGCCTCAGAGCTCCACGTCGGCGCTGAACCTGCCGGCCACGGCGCGCGCGGGCGAACCGACATACACGCGCCCGGCCTCGGTATGTCGCGTCACCAGTGCACCTGCACCGATGATGTTGTCCGCGGCAATACGCACCTTGTCGCTCAAGGTGGCGTTGACGCCGACGAAGCTGCCGCTGCCGATCTCGCAATAGCCGGAGATGACCGCGTGCGAGGCGATGAACACATGGTCCTGCACCACGGTGCGATGGCCGATGTGGTTGCCGCTCCACAAGATGCAGTTGTCGCCGATACGGGTAAACGGCTGGATGACGTTGCCTTCGAAGATGAAACTGTTGGCGCCGATCTGTGCATTGCGCCAGACGAACGCGCGCGAGCTGACATAGGTGGCGCAGCGGTAGCCGCGGCGCACCACATCTTGGTAAAAGCGCATGCGCAAGCGGTTCAACTGCGTTGCCGGAATCGCGACGAACACCGCGTACTGCGCGGGCGGATAGCGCTGCTCGAGTTCCTCGTAGGCCACCACCGGCAACTCGGCCAGGGTGGGCCGCAACAGGAAATCGCGCTCCACGCTGAAGGCGACCACGTCGTAGTCGCTGTCGTGCTGAAAGTATTCGCAGGCGATCTGCGCAAACTCGCCCGCACCGACGATCACCAGAGGTTTGCGCACGCTCATGCTTCCAGCCTGCACGCGTCCAGGCGGTGTTCCCCACGCACTTCGCCCAGGAACTGGTCGTAATCGAGGATGTAATCGCCTGGGTCGTAGAACTGGTCGGCCAGCACCATCAGCACGCAGTCGGGACTGAAATGGTGCAGGTCGCGCCAGACCATGCGGCCCAGCAGCAGGCCTTGCGAGGGGTCGTTCAAGGTCACCTCGGTCGGACCATCGCCCTTGCCTTCGTCCAGCAGGATCGTCACCGAGCCATGCAGGGCCACCGCAAGCTGATTGAGCCGGCGGTGCGCGTGCTGGCCACGGTGCACGCCGCTGCGGGTACCGAACAGGTAATACACGCGGCGTATCTCGAATGGCACGTTGCGCTCCTGCTCCAACGAAATGAGCAGACCGCGATCGTCGCCGTGGGTATGCAACTGGATGGGTTCGAAGGCCATGGTTCCGGGGCGTAACCGCTGACTGCACGTAGTGCGACATGCCTGAGTGCGCCGGGATGCGCGAAAGGTTGCGCCAGGTCACGGCACTGCGAAGTGGCGTGCGCACAAGCGCAATCGCATGCCGAGCGCGCTCGGCCACGATAAAAATTCGTTGTGGCGATGCAACCTTTCATCGCTAGCGCCGCACATATCGGTGCACGTTCACCTGGCCGCAGTTCCGGCCGGCGTGGGGAGCCAGGCCTGGCAGCGCAGCACGCGCTGCCGGAACCAACGACCACCACCGGTGAGGACACCACCCAGATGCATCCATCCCCCCAGGCGCCGGACACGGCAGCCGCCGGCAGCGCCACAACGCTGCCTCCCTCCACGCCCGCAGCGCCAGCCGCACGGGTCACGCCCTTGCCCAAACCGATGCGCGTGCTGCACTGGCTCACCGTGCTGTGCCTGGTGATGGCGGCCAGCCTGATCCTGCTGCGCGCCGAGCTCGATGGGCGCGCATTGCGTCAGTGGCTGCTCGAAGGCCATCGCCATTTCGGCCTGATGGTGTTGCTGCTGTTCGTGTTGCGTGTCGGCCTGCGGCTGCGGCTGCGCAAGCTGCCACCCGGCCCGCCCGCACCGTTGATGACTCGACTGGCTGCAGGCGGCACCCATCTGGCGATGTACGGGCTGATGCTTGCGTTGCCGTTGATCGGCTGGTCACTGAGCAACGCGTTCGGCAAGACGGTCTACCTGTTGGGTCTGGCGCTGCCAAACCTCATCGAGGCCGATCCGGATCTGGGCGACACCATCGGCGTGTGGCACTTGAATGCCGCCTGGGCGCTGCTGGCCTTGGTGCTGCTGCATATCGGCGCCGCGCTGTGGCATCACCTGGTGCTGCGCGATGGCCTGCTGTACCGCGTGCTGCCGGGCAAGCGCGCATGAGTCCTCGCACCTCCCTCGCCCTCGTCCGCTCTTTCCCAGTTGAACCCCGCACCGTCGAACAAGGACTTTCCATGCCTATTTCCCAGCCTGCTTCGCGCCGCGCCAACCCATCGCGCACCGCCTCCCTGACGTCCTTGTTATGCGTGTCCGGCCCGTTGCTGCTGCTGGCCAGCACGCAGGCGCAGGCGATTCCCTCGTTCGCCCGCCAGACCGGTTCTTCGTGCGCGGACTGCCATATCGGCTCCTACGGTCCCTCGCTCACGCCCTACGGCATGCGCTTCAAGCTGGGCGGCTTCACCGATACCAATGGCGAGGGCACCAAGATTCCGGTGTCCGGCCAGCTCACCTGGGCGCGCAATAACCCCAGCCGCGGCGACAGCACCGCGCGCCTGACCCAGGCCGACCTGTATCTGGCCGGCCGGGTCAACGACAACATCGGCGGCTATTCCAAGATCCGCTCCAACAACAGCGGCAACGCCACCTTCGACACACGCCTGGACGACGTGGATCTGCGCTTTGTCAGCAAGCCGTTCCAGATGGCCGGCAAGGACACCATGATCGGTGTCAGCGTCAACAACAATCCGGGCATCTCCGACCCGATCCATGTGTTGCCCAATGCCTCCACCCTGACGCCGGCCTCCAACGGAGGCGCGTCCACCATGCTCAGCTCCTCGTCGCTGTCCAACCGCGTCATCGGTGCCAGCGTGTACGGGCTGTACGACCGCAACTGGTACGGCGAAGTAGGCAGCTACAGCGCGTTGTCGCCGTCTGCGCAGGATCGCCTCGGCTGGCCGATCAACGGCGACCCGGGCAAGCTCAGCGACACCAGCTATGCGCGGCTTGCCTATATGAAGGACATGAAGCGGCAGTTCTTCTCGGTGGGCCTGACCGCGCTCAACACGCGCCGCCAGCGTCCGCGCAACGGGCCCAGCGACGACCTCACCGACTTCGGCTACGACCTGACCTATCAGTTCCTGGGCACCCGCGAACACGTCATGTCGCTGGCCTACGTCAACATCTACGAGCGCCGCAAGTACGGCAGCCCGCTGATTCCGTCCGACCCGACCATGCCTGCGCTGGAACGCGGCAACGTGCGCGATCAGACCATCAGCATGAACTACTCGTTCAAGCAGACCTATGGCGTGCTGGCCGCGCACATGATCAACACCGGTTCGTTCGATGCAGCGCGTTATTCGCCGGTCGGCATCCCCGACACCACCAGCAATCTGATCCTGGTGTACTGGAGCCCGTTCGGGCGCGAAGGCACCTACACCACCAATGCCAACCTGCGCGTGTCGGCTGGCTGGTTCCGCTTCGACAAGTTCAACGGCAGCACCTCCAACGTGTTCCGCGGCCCGCCGATCACCAATCCGCGCGACCTCGACAGCTTCACGCTGTCGGTGAACCTGGCGTTCTGATTTCCCTTGTTGCACGCAACCGTACGGATCCCCATGCCTCCATTCCCCAAGACTCTGTTGTGCGCTTCGCTGACCGGCCTGCTGCTGGCCGGCGCGACCCTGACCACCCCGGCGCGTGCCGCCGATGGCAAGAGCGTTTTCACAAGCGAATGCGCCGAATGCCACAGCGCCACCCAGGGCAAGAACAAAAAGGGCCCGTCCCTGTTTGGCATCGTCAACCGCCCTCCCGGCAGCGTGGCCGATTTCAGCGGCTACTCGACGGACCTCAAAGGTTATTCGGCGGTCCTCAAGAGCCGCTCGACAGAAAAGATGCCGATCAGTAGCGTTTGGGATGCAGCCAACCTGAAGACGTTTCTGAAGCAGGACTCGAAGAAAGCCATGCCGGGCACCAAGATGAAGTACGAAGGGCTCGAAGACGAAAAGGAGCTGGACGCGCTGATCGCTTACCTCAACACCCTGCGCTGAGGACCGACCGGCCCGCGCTGACCGCAACGGCCGGGCTGGCACGCAGGATGCGAGCGGCCCCGGTGCGGCCCGGTGGCAAAGCCGGACGCGGGCATCGCCTGCGCCGGCCTGAACGAAACCCGCGCCATTGTGAGGATCGCTTCAAGCCCGGTACATCCCGCCGGCCGCAGTGTCCGCGGCTTGCATCCGGGCCACCGCTGCACCTGCACGGGTGCACGGCCCCGCGTTGCCTGACACGAACCCTTCGCGTATACGGACGGAACCGCCACACATCGGCGGTCTCGCCCAGCGTGATGGGTCACTATCGCGCACCGCCACGGTCCACACCCCGCCCTTGTTGAACGCTTCGTCCGCCCAGCAGCAGCCCCCTTCCCGAGCGCAACGCCATGGCGTCTGCGACGGGCAGCCGTGGCCTGCGAGCGGCTCGGCAGCACAGCCGCACCCGCCCCTCTTGCCGGGGTCGCCCTGCCTGTCCCGCCGCTGCCGACACTGTCGGCGGGTCCTGCAGCAGCACCTGGGAATACGTCGCGCGTTGCTGCTGGCGCTGGTCATGGGCACCAGCGGGACCGCATCGGCAGACAACGTCGGCGGCGCCGTGGCGGTGGCGTCCACCTTGATCGACCGCGGCATCTCCATCGCGCCCAACCGCGTCACCTTGCAGGCGGCCGGCTACTGGCTGCCCGCGCCCGGTTGGTCGGTGTCGGCCTCCGCGGCGCTGCAATCGCCCTCCTTCAGCAAGCCGGTGGCGCTCACGTTGCAGGGCGCACGGGGCTGGATGCTGGGCGACCGCTGGCAGATGCAGGCCAGCCTGCTGTATTACGCCTATCCGGCCGACCGCCAGTCGCGCACCTTCGACCGCCAGGAAGCCAGCCTGGCCTGGTCCTATCGCGACACGCTCACCTTCTCGCTCTCCAGGTTTAATTTCCCCCGCGCGCAACGCTCGCCCTGGAACACGGCGGTCGACGTAACCGCCAACCTGCCGCTGACCGGGGATTTCAGCCTGTCGGCCGGCGCCGGCATCTCGGACTTTCCGGCGATGACCTACGGCGCTGCGAGTTCCGGCCGCTATCGGTATGGGCAACTGGGCCTGAAGTGGAGTCGCGCGGCATGGAGCGTGAAGCTGGACCGGGTACTGACCAGCAGCAATACCCCGCGTGCGCAGGGCGGCCCCGGCGCATTGCAGTGGGTCGGCATGGTTTCCCGCAGTTTCTGATCCAAACGCAACCTTTTCTCCGCCTGCGGGCACCTAGAGGTGTCTAACGCCATGTCTGCTTTGATGAATGACTCCGATACCCTTGGCGATGCCACCGACCGCATGCTGTTACGCCGCATGGCAGCGGGCGATCGCGACGCCCTGGCGAGCATGTACCACAGCTACCACGGCCGCCTGTGCCGGTTCTTGTCGCGGCTGACGCGGCGCCCGGACATCATCGAAGAAGCCATCAACGACTGCTTCTGGATCGCCTGGCAAAAAGCGGGCGACTTCCGCGGCGACTCGCAGGTGTCGACCTGGATCATGGGTATCGCCTATCGCTGCGGGCTCAAATGCCTGCGCCAGCACGACGGCGAAGCGATCGACGACACCGCCGTGGTGGAAGACCATGCCCCCAGCGCCGACGACAACGACGACCGCGAGCTGCGCGACTGGCTGGACAAGGGCATGGAACGGCTTTCGCCGGATCAGCGCCTGGTCATCGAACTGGTCTACGGCGTCGGCCACAAGCTGGAAGAAGTCGCCGAAATCATGCAGTGCCCGGTGGGCACGATCAAAGCCCGGCTGTTTCACGCGCGGGTCAAATTACGCAATGTGCTGCCCGGCCTGGCCGGCAACACCCCTTACACGGAGACCCTGCAATGAAGACGTTTTTCATCGCGCCTGGCAAGGAATGCTCGCACGCCTGGGAACTGATGCCGGCGGTGCTGCTGGACAGCGCCACCGAAGAAGAGAACGCCTGGCTGATCGCGCACGTGGCCAAATGCGCCTCGTGCAGCGCCGAGTTCGCCCAGCAAAATCGCCTGCGCCAGGCGCTGGCGCTGCCGTGTGCGGTCACGCTGGACGCCAACGCCGGCCTGCAACGCCTGCTCGGCCGCCTGGATGCGCCCGAGGTCCGCGCCGCACCGGCGCCGGCCGCACGTCGCTCCGGCAGCTGGACCGTCCGTGCGCTGGCCGCTGCCGCGTTGGTCCAGGCCATCGGCCTGGGCGTCATGGGCGTCAAGCTGGCCTCGCCGGCGCCGTCGCACGACTACCGCACGCTCAGCAGCGCCACCGCGCTGCCGGTGCCGCAAGGCGCCATCCGCGTGGTGCCAGACGCCAGCATGACCGTGGCCGATTGGGACCGCCTGCTGCATGCGCAGCAGCTGCAGGTGATCGGCGGGCCCAACGACATGGGCGCCTACACCGTGGTGCCTGCCGCGCCGCAGCCGCCGGCCCAGCCGCAGCGGACCGTGCAGCAACTGCGCGCCAATCCGGGCATCCGGCTGGCCGAGGTCATCTCCGCCCCATGAGCCGTTTCCTCGTCATCGGCCTGCTGCTCGCACTGACCGGACCGGGCCTGCACGGTAACGCGCAGGCGCAGGACGCCGGCACCGTTGCTGCGCCCGCCGATGCGCATACACCCGACAGCAGCCGCGACATCCTGCTGGCGGTGGCCAACCCGCTCAGCGCACCGCCGGCACGTGCCGGCTCCAGCCTGATCGGCTACGCGTCCAGCTATTACGGCGCCGGCCAGAAGGCGGCGGTGCGCATGGAAGCCATCAAGCAGCGCTACAAGCTGCGCGAAGTGTCCGGCTGGCCGATCACCTCGCTGGGCCTGTATTGCGCCGTGCTGCAGCCACCACCGGGCGTGTCGCGCGATGAGCTGGTCACCGCCCTGGCCAACGACGAGGGCGTGGAGCTGGTGCAGCCGGTGCAGGACTTCTCGGTGTTTTCGGCCGATGCGGCAGAAAAGACCACGCCGTTGTCCGGCTACAACGACCCGTACGTGGACATGCAGCGCGGTTTCATCGACACCGATGCCGCCAGTGCCCAGGCCGTCACCCAGGGCCGCGGCGTGGTGGTGGCGGTGGTCGATACCGGCGTGGACACCACCCACCCCGATCTGAAGGCGCGCATCCGCGAGGTGCACGATCTGGTCGACGACAAGCCGGGCATGACCAGCAGCGACTCGCACGGCACCGAGGTGGCCGGGATCATCGCCGCCGGCAGCAACAACCATCAAGGCATCGTCGGCATGGCGCCCAAGGCCATGCTGAGCGTCTACAAGGCGTGCTGGTACGCGCCCACGGTCGGCGCCACCGCACGCTGCAACACCTTCACCCTGGCCAAGGCGCTGGCGGCGATCAACAACAGCTCCGCGCGGGTGGTCAACCTGAGCCTGGGCGGGCCGGCCGACCCGCTGCTGAGCAAGATGCTCACCCATCTGGTGCAGCAGGGCCGCATCGTGGTGGCGGCCATGCCGCCGAACGGGCGACTGGACGGCTTTCCCAACGATGTGCCGGGCGTGCTGGTGGTGCGCAGCAGTAGCGCCAGCGCGGCCATGCCGGGCGTGCTCAGCGCGCCGGGCAAGGACATCCTGACCACCCAGCCGAACGGGCGTTACGACTTCACCTCCGGCTCGTCGATGGCCACCGCGCATGTCAGCGGCATGGCCGCGCTGCTGCTGTCGCTGTCGCCGTCGATGGACGCCGCGGCGTTGCGCGAGCTCCTGCAGCGCACCAGCAAGGTCTCCGACGGCCAGTTGCAGGTCAACGCCGGCGCCGCAGTCGATGCGCTGTCGCCCTCCAAACACTCCAACTGACGACACCGGCATGGCCAAGTGGATCCCGTTGTGGTTGCACAAGCTCAGCTCGCCGCCGATGTTTTACCGCTTTGCCGGTGCCGTGCGCCCGTGGGCGCTGGCGCTGGCGCTGCTGCTCGGCGCAGTCGCCGCTTACGGCGGGCTGGTGCTGGCGCCGCCGGATTATCAGCAGCACGATGCCTACCGCATCATCTTCATCCACGTGCCCAGCGCCTGGATGAGCCTTTTCATCTATGCAGCGATGGGCGTGTCGGCGTTCATCGCGCTGGTGTGGCGGATCAAGCTTGCCGAAGTGGTGACCATGGCCTCGGCACCGATCGGTGCGGCGTTCACCTTCATCACCTTGTGCACCGGCTCGTTGTGGGGCAAACCGATGTGGGGCACCTGGTGGACCTGGGACGCGCGGCTGACCTCGGAGTTGCTGCTGCTGTTTCTGTACCTGGGCGTGCTGGGCCTGTACCACGCGGTGGAAGACCGCCGTCAGGCGATGCGTGCGGCCGGCCTGCTTGCGCTGGTCGGCCTGGTGAATCTGCCCATCGTGCATTACTCGGTGGTGTGGTGGAACACGCTGCACCAGGGCTCCACCGTGCGGCTGCTCGGCCCGTCCAAGATGGGCGCGGACATGCTGTGGCCGTTGCTGACCATGATGCTCGCCACCAAGTGCTACTACCTCGCCAGCCTGTTCGGCCGCGTGCGCGTGGACCTGCTGGCGCTGGAAAGCGGCAAGGACTGGGCACGCCGCATCGTGTTGACCGAGCGCACTGCATGAGCACGTTTTTGGCGATGGGCGGCTACGGCCAATACGTGTGGACGTCGTATGCGTTGTTCGTGCTGGTGCTGCTGGCCGACCTGGCAGCGCCGTGGTTGCGACGCCGGCGCCTGCCGCGCGAACTGCGTGGCAAGTTGCAGCGGCAAACCCCGCGGCGTCTGCGCGATCACCCCGCGCCACCGCTGGAGCGCGACGCACCATGAATGCCACGCGCAAACAACGCCTGTGGCTGGTGCTCGGCGTGATCGCCGCCGCCGCGCTCGCGGTGACGCTGATCGTACTGGCACTGCAGCGGAACATGAGCTACCTGTTCACGCCCAGCCAGGTCCGCGCCGGCGAAGCGGCCAGCTATCAGCAATTCCGTCTCGGCGGCATGGTCAAGGCCGGCTCGATCCAGCGCGCCAGCGACTCGCTGAAAGTCAGCTTCACCGTCGTCGACAAACACGCCGCCACCCAGGTCGAGTACACCGGCATCCTGCCGGACCTGTTCCGCGACAACCAATCGGTGATCGCCAACGGGCGCATGCAGGGCGGGCATTTCGTCGCCAACGAAGTGCTGGCCAAGCACGACGAAACCTACATGCCCAAAGAACTCAAGGACGCGATGGCCGAAGGCCATGTCGGCAAGCCGATCCCTGCCACCGCCGCGCCGCTGGCCGCGCCGCGTTGAGGCGGCATCGGCTGCGCGTCGCTCACTCGATGACCTCTTCCTGCTGCACGTTGCGACCTACCCATGACGCCTGAACTCGGCCAGATCGCATTGATCCTGGCGCTGCTGCTTTCGCTTGCCCAGGGCGTGTTGCCGCTGATCGGCGCCTGGCGCGGCAATACCGCCTTGATGGGAATTGCGCGGCCGGCAGCGGTGGGCCAGGCAGTGTTCGTGTGGATGGCATTCGGCCTGCTCGCCTGGTCGCTGCTGTCGCTGGATTTTTCGGTGGGCTATGTCGCCGCCAACGCCAACATCACCCTGCCCTGGTACTACCGCTTTGCCGCGGTATGGGGCGCGCATGAAGGCTCGTTGCTGCTGTGGATCGCCATCCTTGCGACATGGACGGTGTTGCTGGCCGCCTTCAGCCGGCATCTGCCGCAGCACTTCGCCGCACGCGTGCTGGCGGTGTTGGGTCTGGTATCGGTGGGCTTTCTGGCCTTCATCCTGCTGACCTCCAATCCGTTCGGGCGGCTGTCGCCGATCCCGCTCGATGGCAACGAGCTCAATCCGGTGCTGCAGGATCCGGGCATGACCTTCCATCCGCCGGTGCTGTACACCGGTTATGTCGGTTTCTCGGTGGCCTTCGCATTCGCGGTGGCGGCGCTGCTCGGCGGCGAGCTCGAACAGGCCTGGGTGCGCTGGGCGCGGCCGTGGACCAATGTGGCCTGGGCCTGCCTCACCGCCGGCATCGTCGCCGGCAGCTGGTGGGCGTACGCGGAACTGGGCTGGGGCGGTTGGTGGTTCTGGGACCCGGTGGAAAATGCCAGCTTCATGCCGTGGCTGGTCGGCACGGCGCTGATCCACACCCAGGCGGTCACCGAAAAACGCGGCAGCCTGCGTGCCTGGACCATCCTGCTGTCGATCCTGGCGTTCTCGCTGTCGTTGCTGGGCACCTTCCTAGTGCGCTCGGGCGTGCTCACCTCGGTGCATGCGTTTGCCGCCGATCCGCGCCGCGGCCTGTACATCCTCATTTTCCTGGTGGCAGTGGTGGGCGGCTCGTTGCTGCTGTACGCCCTGCGCGCACCGAAGATCGCCAGCGGCAAACCGTTTGCCGCCGCCTCGCGCGAGACCGCCATCCTGATCGGCAATCTATTGCTCACCGTCGCCGCGGCGATGGTGTTGTTGGGCACCTTGTTCCCGTTGATCGCCGATGCCTTCGGCCTGGGCAAGGTGTCGGTGGGGCCGCCCTACTTCGGCCTGTTGTTCCCGTTGCTGATGTTGCCGGTGGTGCTGTTGCTGCCGTTCGGCCCATACCTGCGCTGGGGCAAGGCCGAGGCGGCGCCGCTGAAGGCACTGGGCACGCGCGCCGGCATCGCCGCGATCGCCTGTGCGTTGGTCGGCAGCCTGTTTGCCGATGGCCAGGTCAAGGCGATTGCCGGGATCGGTGTCGCCGCGTGGGTGGCGGCCGGCACCGCGCTGTACATGCACAAGCGCTGGCGCGAGATGCCGCGCGGCCGGCGCTTTCCGGCGGAAATGGCCGGCATGCTGCTCGCGCATGCGGGCGTGGCGGTGTTCGTGGCCGGCGTGCTGGTGTCAGACAGCCTGTCGGTCGAACGCGACGTGCGGCTGTCGCCAGGACAGACCGCCGAGATCGCCGGCTACGCGTTCCGCTTCGACGGCGTGCAGCTGGTCGACGGGCCGAACTGGAAGGCCGAACAAGGCAGCGTGCAGGTCAGTCGCGATGGCAGGGTGATTGCGCAACTGCATCCGCAAAAACGCCTGTACAGCAGCGAACGCATTCAGACCGAATCGGCGATCGATCCCGGCATCACCCGCGATCTGTATGTCGCGCTGGGCGAGCCACTGGACGATCAGCACATCGAACACGACTGGACCTTGCGGCTGTACTACAAACCCTTCATCCGCTGGATCTGGGCCGGCGGCCTGTTGATGATGCTGGGCGGCTTCGTCAGCGCCTGCGCGCGGCGCTTTCGCGCGCTGGTGTCTGCAGGCAATGCCGCTGCATCGCCCGCCTACGATGCACGCCTCATCGCGCAGGAGTCGCACCCGTGAAGCGCATGCTGCCGTTGCTGGGGTTTCTGTGGGTCGCTGCGCTGTTCGGTTTCGGCATCTACTGGACCATGCAGCACAATCCGCGCGATGTGCCCTCGCCGTTGATCGGCAAACCGGCACCGGCGTTCTCGCTGCCGCGGCTGGACGCACCCGACCAGCATCTCAGCGGCGCGCAATTGCTGGGCAAGCCCTATGTGCTCAACGTGTTCGGCAGTTGGTGCGCCGAATGCGTGCACGAGCATCCGGTGCTGATGGCGCAGGCCAGCCGGCTCGGGGTGCCCTTGATCGGCTACAACTACAAGGACGTGCCGGCCGATGCGACCGCCTGGCTGGCACGATTGGGCAATCCGTACGCCGTGGTGATCGCCGACGAAGCCGGCCAGACCGCCCTCGATTTCGGCGTCTATGGCGCGCCGGAAAGCTTCCTGATCGATGCGCAAGGCGTGATCCGCTACAAGCACATCGGCGTGCTCACTCCCGATGTCATCAACGAGGAGTTGCTGCCCGCCATCGCCGCACTGCCCAAGGGGGCACCGTGATGCGGGCTTATGGCGTGTTTCAGGCGCATCGGCGTCGGCAGGCACGCAAGCTGCGCCTGCTGCTGGTGCTGCTGCTCGGTCTAGTGCTCGCACCCTGCGTCCAGGCGCAGGCGGTGGACCCACTGCCGTTCAAGGACCGCAACGAAGAGGCGCGCTTTCAGCGACTGACCGCACAGCTGCGTTGCCTGGTGTGCCAGAACGAGAATCTGGCCGATTCCAATGCCAGCCTGGCCCGCGACCTGCGGCATCAGGTATTCGCACAATTGCAGGCCGGCAAGAGCGATGCGCAGATCAAGCAGTACATGGTCGAGCGCTATTCGGATTTCGTGCTGTACGACCCGCCGGTCAAGCGCGGCACCTGGTTGTTGTGGTTCGGACCGCTGCTGATGTTGGGCGCCGGCGCTGCGGTGGTGGCACACACCGTGCGCAAACGCGCGCACGCTGGCACCGCAGCAGCGCCGCAGGCAGAGGAAGAGTGGTGATGACGGGCTTTTATTTCCTGAGTGCTGGGCTGGTGGTCGTTGCGCTGCTGTTGTTGCTGCGGCCGCTGCTACGTACCCCCACGCGCAATGGCAACGCACGTTACACGCTGCCGATTCTGCTGATACTGGGCCTGCCTGTCGCCACTGCCGGCCTGTATCGACTGGTTGGCGCGCCCGATGCGATCGCGCATCCGGTGTACGCGACAGCATTGCCGCCCGTGCCCGCCGCACCGACCGCTGCAGCCGATGACGCACCACCACAACCGACGGCTGCCGAACAGGCGCAACTGGCGGCGCTCGCCTCGTGGATGCAACAGGCCAAAACGTATGAGCAGGCCGACCGCTCCGCCGAGGCGCGCGATGCCTACGCGCAGGCGCTGAAGATCGCGCCCGACACCAGTGCCGCAATCGTCGGCTGGATCGCTGCGGATATGGCAACGCACAGCGATTTCGCCATCGATGCCGCCTCGCGGACGCGTCTGCAGCAACTGATCGCGCGCGAACCGGACAATCAGCGCGGACTATGGCTGCTGGGCATCAGCGACTTCCAGCAGCACGACTATGCCGCAGCCACTACCCATTGGCGCCATCTGCATGGACTGCTGGAAACCGGCTCGCCGATGCAGAACGCGGTGGCAGACAAGATTGCCGTGGCCGAATCGATGGCCAGCGCGCGGCAATCCGGGCGTGCTGCACGCTGAAAACACCGGCGCAAAGACCTGCAGGCGCACCCGGGACGGCGATCTGAGCCCGCAGAGTCCATCGCCAGCGGTCATGCTGCGCAGCGGCGGCACGCCGACGCAGCCGACCAGGCCAAAGCGCGGTGTGCGAGCTTGCCTGCGCAGCCCGCACCTGTGCTTGGATGAAGGCAGTCGACGCGGCTACCCAGAAACGTTGAGCCAGCACTGCGGCAGATGCCGCGCCTGCCTCGCTCAGGACGACGGCCCCAGCACCTCGTGCAATTTTCCACTGAACTCGCCCAGCGTAAACGGCTTGGCGATCATGCTCATGCCCTCGGCGAGAAATTCGCCGCGGTCGCGTGCGGTTTCCGCATAACCGGTCATGAAGATCACCGGCAGGTCGCGGCGCGACTGGCGCGCGATCTCGGCCAGCTGTCGCCCATTGAGCCCGGGCAGGCCGACGTCGGTGACCAACAGATCGATCCGTCGCTGCGATGCCAGGATCGGCAGCGCGGCGTCGGCATCGGCGACCACCTCCGCCTCATAACCCAACTCGCCAAGCAGCTCGGTCACCAGCAGGCGCACCTGCTCGTCGTCTTCCACCACCAGCACCTGCTGCCCCTGCCCGGCTACCACTGCTCCGATCTGGGGCCCGGTCGCCACGCTCTGCGCTTCCGCACCGGCCGGCAGATACAGGCTGACCGTGGTGCCTGCGCCCACCTGCGACTCCACCCAGACCTGTCCGTTGGACTGCTGCATGAAGCCATAGATCATCGACATGCCCAGGCCGGTGCCCTGCCCGATCGGCTTGGTGGTGTAAAACGGCTCGAACACGCGCTCCAGCACATCGGCCGGCATGCCGGTGCCGGTGTCGGCCACCGACACCACGACGTAATCGCCCGGCGCCAGGGTAATGCCGCGGCCAAGTTCGAGCCGGTGTTCGTCGACATGCAGATGCCGGGTAGCAATGCGCAACTGGCCGCCATCCGGCATGGCATCGCGGGCGTTGATGGCCAGGTTGATCAATGCGCTTTCCAGCTGGTTCTCATCGACATACGCCTGCGGCAGCGCATCGCAAAGGTCCGCTTCCAGGCGCACCGACTCGCCCAGCGTGCGCACCAGCAATTCCTGCAACGACAGCACCAGATCGTTCAACTGCAGATGCCGCGCCTGCAACGACTGCCGGCGCGAGAACGCCAGCAGGCGCTGGGTCAGTGCGGCCGCGCGCAAGGCCGACGCCGAGGCCACATCCAGAAACCGCCCCAGTCCCTCGGTGCGCCCCTGGTCGATACGCAGGCGCGCCAGATCCAGGGCAGACAGGATGCCGGTCAGCATGTTGTTGAAGTCGTGCGCAATGCCGCCGGTCAACTGGCCCACGGCTTCCATCTTCTGCGCCTGACGCAGCGCGGCCTCACTGGACTCGCGCGCCAGCATCTGCTGCTGCAGCTCGGCGGTGCGCTCGGCCACCTTGGCCTCCAGCACGTTGGCCTGCTCCTGGATCGATTCCATTGCCAATGCACGTGCGGTGATGTCGGTGGCAAATACATGAAACCCATCCACCTTGCCATCGGCATCCAGGCGCGGCATGTAGCGGATCTCTGCATCGCGGCGGCGTCCATCGGCATGCGGCCAGCTCGCTTCCACGGTCAACGCCTGGCCGGCCAGCGCTGCTTCGATCCAGGCGCGCCGCTCGGCCACGACCGCAGGCCCCATCACATCCACCAGCGGCCTTCCGATCACGTCCTGCGGCGGAATCCCGATCCAGTCTTCGTAAGAGCGATTGGCGAAGCGATACACCAGATGCTTGTCGATGAAGGCGATCAACACCGGCAACGCGTCGGTGACCCGGCGCAGCTCGGCTTCGCTCAACGCCAATGCGGCGCGGCCTTCGGCCAGCTCGGCCATCTGGTCGCGGATCACGAACTGTTTCTGTCGCGACCGCAACGCGTTGAAAATCGCGCTCAACAACGACGACGAACTCAGCGGCCGCTCCAGCTCGATGACATTGGTCATCTCGGCAGGCAAGCTCACCCGTCGACCGTGCTGGCTGCCGCGCGGCGCGCGCAACAGCACGAAGGGAATATCCGACCACGCCGCCTGACCCTGCAGGATCTGCTGCAACTGCTGCAGATCGCCGCGGACGGCTTCTTCGGTCAGCACCACCACGCCGGAACTGTCGAGCAGGTCGCCGGCCAGGGCCGCCAAGGCGCCATAGACCCGGCGCGTCAGCCCACGCTCACCAACGATGGCCGCAATACTCTCCGCATCGCGACCGAACGGCGCAATGATGTGGACGACCGAGCCATCCGCTTCACGGCTGGTCAAGCGCACGATCCAGCAACGGCGTGCCGTCTCCGACAAACTGCGGGGTGCCGGTCAGAACACCATGGAACTTCTCCAGCGGCTCGCTCAAATGCAGGCCGCTGCTATTGATGCGCATCTCGCGAATCGAATCCTCATGCGCGCCACTGCGGTTCTTGATCACCGACAGCGCCTTGCGGATCCGCCCTTGGGCTTCGAAGAAGCGGAACAAGATGACCGTATCGGCCATGTAGGAGATATTGAGATTGCCGGTCGACATCGTTCCCACCAGACCATGCTGCGGATTGATCAGGAACGTGGTCACGCCGCTCTGGTTCAGGTAGGACAGCAACTCGTGCATCTGCAGCATCAACTGCTTTTCCTGCGGCATCGACGACAGATAACCGTTGAGGCTGTCGATCACCAGGATGCGGCAGTTGCGCATCTCCACGCTTTCGCGCACCGCCCAGGCGAACTCGCCGGGCGTCAGCTCGGACGGGTCCATCTGGTGCAGCTCCAGCATGCCCGAGGCCAGATGCTTGCGCAGATCCATGCCCAGGTTTTCGGCACGCGTCAACAACGTGCCGGTGCGCTCGTCGAACTGCAGCACGCAGCAATGCTCGCCTCGCTCGCAGGCCGCGCTGACATATTGCAGGGCGACATTGGTCTTGCCAGAGCCGGCAGGCCCGGTCAGCAAGGTGCTGGTGCCGCGCAAGGGACCGCCATGCAGCAGCGCATCGATACGGTCCACTCCGCTGGGCACCGCCTGGCCGACAAACGGGACGTGATGATCGGCCGCGATCAGGCGTGGATAGATCCGCATGCCACCGGTGACGATGGTGATGTCGTGATAGCCGGCAATGAAATTGACCCCGCGCAATTTCTGCACCTGCATGCGCCGGCGTGCCGCGCCGAAATCCAGCGTCATGCGTTCCAGCGAGATCACGCCGTGGCACAGGCTGTGCAGGTGCGCATCGCGCTGACCGTTCTCGTCGGTGAGGTCGTCGACCAGAAAGACGGTGATGTTGCGCGGTGCAAAGAACTGCTTCAGCGCCAGCACCTGCCGCCGGTAACGCAACGAATCCTGCGCCAACAGACGCAGTTCGGACAACGAGTCGAACACTACGCGGGTCGGCTTGACTCGATCGACCTCGGCCTGGATCAGCTTGATCGTGCCATCCAGTTCCATTTCCCACGGATGCAGAATGGACTGCTGGCGCCCGTCGCCGAGAAACGCTTCAGCCGAGGCCAGCTCGAAGATGTGCAAGGCTTTCAGCGACCATTCGTGCGAAGCGGCGACCTCGTTGAGCTCGTCGATGGTCTCGGACAAGGTGACATACAGGCAGCTTTCGCCCTTGGCTGCGCCATCGAGCAGGAACTGCAACGCCAGCGTGGTCTTGCCGGAGCCCGGCTGGCCTTCGAGCAGGTAGAGCCGGTTGGCCGGCAATCCTCCGCGGAGGATGGTGTCAAGCCCCGTCGTCCCGGTGGTGATGCGGTTTGCGATCATCGGCTTCACGTTTTTCATACCGTTAAGTTAACACGCGCCCGCGATCGCCCGCTGCCAACGACTGAACTGATCAGCTTGCCTGGCCTGACCCACCGTGCCTGCGGGCTGCCTTTCGCCGCGACAGCCGTCGCTGTTTTCGCGGCGCGCCGTCTCGCAGGATCGGCACTATGCCGCGCGTCTTGCCGCCAGGTGTGACAACTCCGACACATTCGTCACGGGCGCACGCATAGCCTCGACAGTGAAGTAGGTCGCGTTGTTGCGATCGCTTGAGGATCGCGGTGAACGACGCACCATGTAACGCACGCATTCTGTTGGTAGAAGACGACGACGCCATTCGCGCGATGACTGCGGATATCCTCTGCGATGAGGGTTACCAGGTCGTGGTATCTGCCGACGCCGAACAGGCCATGGAGCAGCTCACCATGGCCTGCCCGTTCGACCTGCTGCTGTCCGATATCTGCCTGCCAGGCATGAACGGGCGCGACCTGGCAGACAATGCACGGCGCTTGTACCCCGCGCTGCCGATCATTTTCATGACCGGCTATGCAGGCGTCAGCGCCAAGCGCACGGATTTTCTCGATACCGGCATGCGCTTGCTGACCAAACCGTTTTCATTGCGCGACTTGCTGGGCATCGTGGAGACGGCGCTGTAACCGGGCGCAGCCGCGGCGATCCCAAGCGCTGCAAGGCCAGCCCATAGCGCGCGCTGGCCGGGCGATGGCAAGCACCGCACCTGGCGCTTGATACGGGCGTCAGCAGCCCGGCTGCCCGCCCGATGCCAGCGGCGGCGGTGCTGCCGACACTGCCGACGCATCATGACACCTGCCGCGCCAGCAACTGCAACACGCGCAGCTTCAGCTCGGCCGCCAGGAACGGTTTGGTCAACACTTCCATACCGTCGTCCAGCTGCCCAGCGCCTACTGCCGCGGTTGCCGCATAGCCGGTCACGAACAACACCGGCAGCGTTGGCCGGTATTGCCGGCCGGCATCGGCCACCTGGCGCCCGTTCAAGCCGCCGGTCAGGCCGACATCGGTGACCAACACATCGATCGGCTCCAGCGAGCGCAAGCGCTCCACCGCGACGCTACCTTCGGCCGCTTCGATGACGTGATAACCGGCCTCGGTGAGCACCTCGGAAATCAGGGTACGGATCGCGATTTCATCCTCCACCAGCAACACGGTGCAACTGCGTACGTCGGCGCACTGCAGCTGTTCCGGTGCTGCCACGGCATGGTCCTGCGCATGCGCGCCAGTGAACCGCGGCAGATACAGCGCCATGGTGGTGCCCACGCCCACTTCCGAATCGATACGCACATGGCCGCCGGACTGCCGGGTAAACCCGTAGATCATCGACAATCCCAGACCGGTGCCCTGCCCGATCGGTTTGGTGGTGAAAAACGGCTCGAACACCTTGGACATGACCTCGTCGGTCATGCCGGTGCCGGTGTCCTGCACGCTCAGGCAGACGTAATCGCCAGGCGGCAGATCCAGCGGCAGCGCCGCAGCCGAATCCAGCGAGCGGTTGTGCAGGCTGATGGTGAGTTCGCCGCCGTCGGGCATGGCATCGCGCGCATTGATGCACAGATTGAGCAGCGCGTTCTCCAGCTGCGGCGCGTCCACCAGCACCTTCCACGGCTGCGGCGCCGGCGTCACCTGCAAGGTGATCGATGGCCCCAGTGTCCGCGAGATAATCTCGCGCATGCCGTGCACCAGGGCGTCCACTTCCAGGGCACTGGGGGCCAGCGTCTGCCGGCGCGAAAATGCCAGCAGGCGTTGCGTCAACGCGGTAGCGCGCGCGGCGCTTGTCTGCGCCATTTCCACATAGCGTTCCAGCCGGTCGTACTTGCCCTGCTCCACGCGTGCCTGCAGCAGCTCTAGCCCCACTGTGATGGAGGTCAGCAGATTGTTGAAGTCGTGCGCCAGGCCACCGGTGAGCTGCCCGACCGCCTCCATCTTTTGACTCTGGCGCAGTTTTTCTTCGGCCAGCAGCAACGCCGCACTCCGCTCGCGCACGCGTTCTTCCAGGGTCTCGGTCAGCAAGCGCAGTTGCTCTTCGGCCGCGCGTCGGTCGCTGACGTCCGAGGCGGTGCCGAACCACTCCTCGATCCCGCCCTGCGCATCCAGCAACGGCACTGCACGCAACAGCGTCCAGCGCACCCGCTGCTGTCTGTCGAGCACGCGCAGCTCCAGCTCCAGGGCAGCCTTGTCGCCGATCGCAGTATCGATCGCTTCCAGCAACGGCGCACGATCGTCCGGATGAATCCATTCCTGCTGCCAGTGCGCATTTGCCGGACGACCATCGTCCAGCAAGCCGTCGCCCGCATGCAGGCGCAACGCACTCCAGCTCGCAGTGGCGGAAAAGATCGCTTGCGACGACGCGCGTACCAAGGCGTCCAGCCGGCGCTCGCTTTTGATCAAGGCCTCGCTGGCCAGGCGCTCGGCGGTGCGGTCGCGCAGCACTTTGACAAAGCCGATCGCCGCGCCGGTTTCTTCGCGCAGCACCATCAGCGACCCATTGGCCCAGAACCGCTCGCCGGATTTGCGCATATGCCAGCGCTCGTCCATGCCGCTGCCGCTTTCCAGCGCTGCAGCGGCTTCGATGAGAATCTGGTGATTGGCCACATCTTCCGGAGTAAACGTGCGCTCCAGCGATTGCCCGAGCATCTCGGCCTCGGTCCAGCCCAGTATGCGGCGCGCACCTTCGTTCCACGAGGTTACCCGGCCGCGCATGTCGGTGGCGATGATCGCGTAATCCATGACGCTATCGAGGATCTGCCGGTTGCGCACCTCCGCCTCGCGCACGGCGCGTTCCAGGCTGATGCGATCGGTGATGTCCAAGCCTTGCACGAAGATACCGGACACCGTGCCGTCGGCGCCGGCAATCGGTTGATACACCAGATCCAGCAGATGTCGCTCGGTCGGCCCGCCCGGCACTGCCTGGACGTCGTACACCAGCGCGTTGGCCGTGTACGCGCGCCCGGAGCGATACACCTCATCCAGATGGCGCAAGTGACCCTGCTCCAGCGCATCCGGCAACGCTTCGGCGAGCGGACGCCCGATCACGTCGCGGTGTCCGATCAGGCGCGAATAACAGGGGTTGGCAAACTCGACGCGATGCTGCGGCCCGCTCAAAAACGCCATGAACATCGGCGCCTGCTCGAACAAGCGGATCAAGCGCTCATGCTCGTCGGCCAACCGCGTCTGCGCCAGCTTGCGCGCAGTCACCTCGTTGGTCACGCAGAACGCGCCGCCGATACTGCCATCGTCCAGATAGATCGGCGAAAACGAGAACGTCCACCAGGTGTCTTCCGGCACACCGTAGCGGTTCATGGCGATCGGCACTTCCTCAAAGCGCGAGGCGTCCCCGGCAAACGCCGCCTCGATCGGCGCACGCACCGCCTCCCAGGCATCGGCCCACAGCTCGCGCAGCGGCGCGCCCAGTGCATACGGCTGACGCGGCCCGAGGATAGGCGCATACGCATCGTTGTAGAAAAACGTCAGCGCTTCGCCCCATACCACGTACATGCTCTCTGGCGAGGTGAGCATCAGGCTGACCGCGTTGCGCAACGGTGACGGCCACTGCTCGCTCGGCCCCAACGGCGTGCCAGACCAGTCGTATGCACGTACCGCCTGCGCCATGGCGCTGTCGCCATACGGAAATGCAGCGATCATGCCGCGCGCATCCGCACGGCCACGCCATGCAGGTCGCCTGCACAAGGCAAGTGTGTCGCCGCACCGTCTACGCCCTGATGATTGTTCACCCATCCGTGCATCTGTGCCAAACCGTTATTAAAGAGCCCGAGACCGCGCGGCGCATCGCCAGGAAGCACGATCGACCGCCCACACCACTGTCATCATCCAACGCGCGGCAGGCGGCGTCCATACAGCCACTCGCTGCCATGGCGCCACGGTACTGCGCCGCGTGTGAGGACGTGGGTTAGCCGAGGGCGACGTGGTGCGCGACTGCCAGCCCGCGCCGCGCGGCGGGCCTGTCCGCCGTGCGGATTGCCTGCGTGGCGCCCTCAAGTCCCTAGTGCACCTCACCCGTCCATTGCTCGCGACGTTTCCTCGGCGCCTTCAAGATCGGAAGGTGTCGGTTGTCCTTGGCATGCTTGACCGCTCCAGGTGCGTCATGGGAGAGCCGCTGATCGGCGCCCGGCTGCGGGGCCCTTGCCCGCCCACCGCTACGGGACATGGCGTGAGTCCGCCATGGAGCTCTCAAGCGCCGAAGCCAACGGAAGCAGCATGTTCGCGACGACTCGCTGGACCAGCAACGGCCGCGCCGCCGCCCGGGGTGCGTGCCGACAGGCACATCGCGCCGCTGTGCTGGGAATCAGGACGCGTATATCAAATATGCACGCGACACCTACCGCAGGAACTACCGCAAACCATGCCTGCGTCGCCGCCGCCACTGCATCGGGGCCCTCCAGGGCCCCGTTCGCCATCTTGCTGCGCACGTCCAACGTCGCCCGCTCGATCCCATGCATGCGCATCCGCAGCGCGATCCAACGGCGCCTGAATGCCGGATGCGCGGTGCGTACAGTTCCAGTGGATGAGGTCGCTAACGGACGAGGCGATACACGATTGGGGTAGCAACGCAGCCCTGTCGGAGGCCTCCCTGCTGCCCCGCATCCCTGCCCATGCCGGGATTCCCCCCGCCCTCCGGATCACCGATCTCCTCTTATGCACACCCTCTCCGACCTGCGCATTGGCCAACGCCTGTCCCTCGGCTTTCTCGCGATCATCATCCTGATGGTGATCCTTACCGTGGTGGGCATCCAGCGCGTGCGCAGCATCGACCGGCAATTGACCGCCATCAATGAAGTCAACAGCGTCAAGCAACGGTACGCAATCAATTTCCGTGGCAGTGTGCATGACCGCGCAATCGCCTTGCGCGATGTCGTGCTGATGGATGCGCCGGCTGACCGCCGCACTGCGGAGCAATCGATCGACAAGCTGGCCGCCGATTATGCCCGCTCCGCCCAGCCGCTCGACGACATGATCGCCGCCTCGACAGACGCGCAGGAAAAAACAATCCTGCAACAGATCAAATCCATCGAGCAGCGCACCCTGCCATTGATCGCACAGGTGCGCGCATTGCGCGACGCGTCGGACCGGCCGCATGCCGAACAACGCTTGCTGCAGGAAGCACGCCCGGCCTTCATCGATTGGCTGGCCAGCATCAACGCCTTCATCGATCTGCAAGAGCACAAGAACCGCCAAGCCGCCACGCAGGCCGTCGCCACCGCACGTGGCTTCGCCATGCTGATGGTGATCTCCACTGTCATCGCACTGCTGCTGGGTGCAGCGATTGCCTTGCTGCTCACCCGCAGCGTCGTACTACCCTTGCTTCTGTCACTGCAACTAGCCGAGCGCATCAGCGCAGGCGACCTCGGCACGGCCGATACCACGGCAGGCAAGGACGAATCCGGCCAGCTATTGCGTGCCATGCAGCAGATGCAGCGCCGCCTGCGCGATGTCATATCGGCGCAACGCACCATGGCCGCGCGTCACGACGCCGGCCAGATCAGCTATCGCACCGACGCGCAGCAATTTCCTGGCGAGTACGCGCACATGGTGCAGGACACCAACGCGCTGGTGCACGCGCATGTGCAGACCCAGTTGCGCATGACCGAGGTCATGGGACGCTATGCAATCGGTGACCTGACTCCGGAAATCGAACACTACCCCGGCGAAAAAGCCGCCATCACCACCACCATGCAGCAGGTCAAGCAGAACCTGCGCGCCATCAACGCACAAATCCACGCACTGACCCAGGCCGCATGTGCTGGCGACTTCGCGCTGCGCGGTCAACCCGAAAAGTTCGAACATGATTTCCGCCTGATGGTGGACAACCTCAACACCATGATGGCCACCGCCGACAGCAACCTGGCCAAGTTCTCCGAGCTGCTGCGCGCCATCGCCGACGGCGACCTGACCGTGCGCATGTCCGGCAACTTCCATGGCGTGTTCGCCGCCATGCGCGACGATGCCAACAGCACCGTGCATCGCCTGACAGACATCGTCAGCCAGATACAAACGACCTCCAACAGCATCGGATTTGCTGCCGAGGACATCGCCAGCGGCAATCAGGAACTGGCGCGCCGCAGCGAACAACAGGCCGCCAATCTCGAAGAAACCGCAGCTTCGATGGAAGAGCTGACCTCCACTGTCAAGCAGAACGCCGAGCACGCCGGCCGCGCCAACCAGCTCGCACGCGGCGCCGCCAACATCGCATCGGAAGGACGCGATGTGGTCGGCCAGGTGATCGATACCATGTCCGGGATCGAAGCATCGTCCAGGCGTATCGCCGACATCATCTCGGTCATCGACGGTATCGCCTTCCAGACCAATATTCTGGCGTTGAATGCAGCGGTCGAGGCCGCACGCGCCGGCGAACAAGGCCGAGGCTTTGCCGTCGTCGCCTCCGAAGTACGTACCCTCTCGCACCGCTCATCCGATGCCGCCAAGGAAATCAAACGCCTGATCGACGATTCAGTACAGCGCGTGGCCGATGGCTCGGCCCTGGTGCACAAGGCCGGCACCACCATGGGCGAAGTCGTCACCAGCGTGCAGCACGTCACCGACATCATGGGCCAGATCTCCGCCGCCTCGCTGGAACAGGCCGGCGGCATCGAACAGGTGAATCAGACCATCGCGCAGATGGACGAAACCACCCAGCAAAACGTGCGCCTGGTCGAAGCCGCAAGCACCGCCGCGCGTGCGCTGGAAGACCATTCCGTGCAACTGACCCGCGCAGTGGACGTGTTCAAGGTCAAGGCGACGATGATGTGAGTGCGTGAGCCATCATGGGATGAGTGGGAACAGGATCAGGTTAATTCATAAAGTGCACCTGACCCAGCTCTTTCCGATGGAAAATCCAGAGAGTCTCAGTCGCGACCAGATCGCGCATTGGCATCGCTCCTGCTGGATGGAACATCCCAGGCGATCGGTTTGGAGTGGGCGCTTTTTCAGGCCGAGCGTAAAAAACCGCCGAATGCATTCCGGCTTTCAGCGCACCGCCCTGCGTCCGGCGTCACCAAGTCGCAGGGCGGCGGACTGGCTGCATGCGTTATGCAGCCAATGCGAGCTTCGTCTTGCCGGTGGCGCTGCGTGAGCTACTTGCAACACTTTCCACCAGAGCGGTCGCCTGATCCTCAAGTGCACGGGCCGACGATGCCATGGTGTCAACCAGAGCGGAATTCTGCTGCGTCGCTGCATCCATCTGCGAGATGGTTTGATTGATCTGCTCGATGCCGGCGCTCTGCTCGTGACTGGCCGCCGCAATGCCGCTCATGATGTCGTTGACCTGCCGCACCGAGGAAAGCAGTTCTTCCATGGCCTTGCCCGCCACGTTGACCTGCTCCGCGCCCTGCCCCACCTTCGCACCCGAATCGGCGATCAGATCGCGAATCTCCTTGGCAGCCATGGTGCAGCGCTGCGCGAGGCTGCGCACCTCGGATGCAACGACCGCAAAACCACGTCCCTGCTCGCCCGCCCGCGCCGCTTCCACGGCCGCGTTCAGGGCAAGGATATTGGTCTGGAACGCGATCCCGTCGATGACGGTGATGATTTCGCCGATCTTGCGCGACGACGCCTGGATCGCCGCCATGGTGCTGACGACACCATTGACCAGCTCACCGCCATGCAATGCTGTCTCTGCGGCCTTGCTCGCCAGCGAGTTGGCCTGACGCGCACCTTCGGCATTCTTGCGAACGATGCTGGTCATCTCCTCCATGGAACTCGCAGTCTCCTCGAGGGCAGCTGCCTGCTGCTCCGTGCGCCGCGATAGGTCATCGTTGCTGCGCACGATATCGCCTGCCGCACTGCTGAGCGTGTTTGCCACTTCGCCCAGCTGACGTCCGGCTTCCACGTCCATCAATGCTCCAACCGCGCGCAACGGCGTGCCATCGACAGCGCGCTTGGTCAGGCCGCGTGCGCGGAACCAGCGGTACTGGCCGCTCTTGAGCTGCAGGCGGTACTCGATATCGAAGTTGGTGCGGCCACTACGGTCGTTCAAGTGCGCCGCGAAGGCGTTCAGAGAACGCTCCTTGTCTTCCGGGTGCAGCCGTGACGCCCAGCTATCGAGCACGTTGGGGAAGTCCTGCTCGGACTCGAAGCCGAGCAGATGGCGGAACTGCTGCGACCACCAGAACTCGTTGTTCGGATTGATCGGGTCACCCGCGATCACGCTCATGTCCCACAAGCCATCGCTGAGCATCTGTGAGCCGAGCTCGAAGCGCGTCAGCGTGATGTCGAGGAACTGCTCCCGCTCGCGGCGCTCGGTGATGTCGGTGAGCGAACCGGCCACACGGAGCGGCACGCCTTGCGCATCGCGCTCGGTCGTGCCGAATGCGCGGAACCAGCGATATTCGCCGGATTTCAGACGCAGGCGGTTTTCGACGTCGTAGGGGGTTCGACCACTGCGATCGGCAAGGTGCGCCGCAAAGGCATCCAGCGTCGGCTGCTTGTCATCCGGGTGCAGGCATGCGACCCAACTGTCCAGGACATTGGGAAAATCCTGTTCAGAGGCAAAGCCCAGCAGCCGACGCATCTGCGGCGACCACCACACCGGGCTGTCGGGGTGGCTGGGATCCCCGGCAATGACACCAATATCCCAGAGCCCGTCGGTTGTACCACTGGCGACTAGGTCGAAACGGCCCTCCAGATGGCGCAACGCGGTGGTCGCGTCTTCCGCCTCGGCCTTGGCCAAATCACACTCCTGCTGGGCCGCATACAAGCGCTCGGCCATTTTCTTGAGCAGTAGAGCCGATCCGTTATTGGGCCACTGCGCACTGCCACCTTTCAACGTGGCATCAACCGCCTTGGTCAGCGCGTCCACCTTGCGGCTGTCGGAGAAAAACATAGCGGCCTCTGCTGCTTGCGTTGGGGATGCGTCCCTAGCGGCAGCGGTCGGCCGTTCTTGATGGCCCTTTTCCGATCCACCACCCTGGGCGAGTCGAGCATTCAGCTAGACAGCAGCAGCCCCTGTAGATCGAGTCCGCTGTCTGCTACTCCTCGCCAAACGCGGCGGCGGTCACCCTGGCACGCCACGCTAGTCGCCGCAGTCGCTCAACGACTAATCGAAATCCTCGCCTGGCAGCTGCGATCCGGGGCACTCCGGCCCCGCGGTTACAGACGTGCTGCACGACACAGACACGCAGCAAGAACAGCTAGACGCCAGTCGGCTCGTGGATCGGGCAGCGATTGAACTCGGAGCGGAATCGGCGCGAGGCTGCCATTACGATACGGCGCGCCCGGTTGATCGCACCCAGCGGCCGATGAGCGGCCAGGGCATGCCACGGCGAGAAGGCGATACGGTCTTCCAGCTGCTGCGAGTTCTTTCCGTCCCATCCGGCCTGGCGCTCGACCACGACGCGCGCGACCGCCACAAAGGGGCTGATGGATTGCGGCCACTCTATCGACGCATCCTCGACCGGCATCTTTTCCACATCCCGGCACAGCTGCACGCGCAGCTCCCACTCGGCCGGGCTGTCCAGGGTGCTGATGGCGTGATGAACGGCCTCGCGCTGCGCGTCCTGGGAGTCGCCGACTTCCCGACCATCGAGTTCGAGGAGGTTTCTGGACACCGGCGCCAGCGAGAACTTGGCGATGTAACGCCCGTAGAGATACGGCACCTGCGAGAAAAACGTTTCGCCCAGCGGATGAACCTGCGGTTGCCCGCCAATCTGCTTGATGCTGCCGCTTCCCCCACCGATCTTCTCAAGCGTGTTCTCGACACCCCGAAGCACTTTTGAAAGTGCGGCCTTGGCGCGTGGCGCCTTTTCCGTAGTCGCCGCAAGAACGCGAAAATTACGCAAGAACCCATCGGGACCAGGGGTGGTGAAGGAAGGGCCATTGACCATCAAGAAATCCTGACTGTGCTTTTCGTCTCCACCCTCGACGCGCTCACCGCTGACACCTAACACCTTCAACGCCAGGGCACGCGGGGTCGAGACAGCATCGCTCAGCTGTTCGGCAGGTGGCGATGACAGGCGGATGTAAGCATCGTATTGCCCAGGCCCTGCGAACAACCCTTGCCGCAGCTCTTCGGGCAGATCGTTGAATACGGTGAGCTTGGCGGTGAACAGGCCCTGCCCTTTCGCATGGACTGCGCGGTGCGCGTGCCCTTCCTTCTCGGCCACGGTCGTTGCCATGTCGACGAACAGCGCCTCAAGCGAACGAATGGTTTCCTGCTCGCTGACGCTGGGCGTTTCCAGATCGGGGCGATATTCGACGGGCGCGTTCATGAGGTTCCTGGCTTTATGGCTGGTCAGGCCAATGTGCTACACCCGCTGTTTACGCTCCGTCGAAGTCGAGGAGAGTCAACTGTCGAGGGGCGCACGTCTACTCCGCCCAGCCCTTCCAATGGCACTAGCCGACAGGCGGGTGATCCAGCCCCGCCCCCGCAGTCCTTTCGCTCTCCGACTCGCAGCGGTCGCTTCCTTGAAGAACGCCGGCACCTGGTCCTTCCAACCCGATGATCTGGATCATTCCATGAACAATTTGTGGCCAGACCACCTTATGACCTGCTCGTCCACTGTCGCAAGAATTCACTCCCCTCAGCACACAGACAAACTGTCATCGCTGTTTGACTCCGCCTCGGCGAGAATAATGATGAACAAGCCCTGTACTTGCATCGAGCAAATCAAACCCTGCTCGGCAAGCAGCTGCTGCGACTAACAAATCGACATTCCCGATTGAAAGACTTAATTGGCGCGTACTAAACCGCCGCTTGTGAAACTCATGTCTTTGGAGCGCACAAGGAAACTGCCCTTGTCGAGAGACAAACGAATTCGACAATTAAAGAGACTTTGATCTCAATTTTTTTAAAAAGGCTGCGTTGCTCAGCGCAGGCATAGCAACGAGCTGGCGAAAGCTACCGCACCGATGCGCAGCGTTGGCGCACGATTTCTGCAAAGCAAACCACAAGTTCGCTCTTGCCGTTAATTTCCTACCTAGTCGGCAATCCGTCCAGCACAACTTCAGGCATCAAAAATCTATAATGAGGGGTAAACGTAAACTGCACCAATGTAGATTTTCATACCCATCCCAATAATCGACCATAAAATCTACACATAAACCTCAAAAATCCGCCCCGCACATCCCAACAAGAAATTATTAGGCATCATTTTAAAATTGACAGAGAGGAGATCGCAGGCCCAGTGTCATGATGAAGGGCCTCGATATATCGAAGCCCTTAACGGCAAACTATTTTTTTAACAATGCACGCCTCTTTTTCAACTGCCGTAGAAGTTGAAAGCTAAGAAAAGCACAAATTACTGCAAAAGGAATTACCATATAGTCAGCCTCCTCAAGCTCCTGCCCCATATAAAATTTACTAAAGAAGTAGAATAAAAATCTTACTGATGAAAGCCCAAAAGTAAAAGCCCAAAATTTAAGCCAAAACAAGGACATAATTTTATCCGCCAGAATTACAATGAGTTGGACCGGCTGCATCTACAGCACCCTTGATGACATCCATTATATCTTTATCGGTGACAACGCCTCTCCATCCACCAACAAGGCCGCCAAGCGCCCCCTTGAATTGCGGGGAGTCGACAAAGGCTCTGCTTGACGATCTACCGTCCCAAGACTTGCAGATCAATGAGAACGCATTGGCGGAAGGACCAGTGGCCGGAGGAGGATCGGACGAGATGATGAGGGATGGGCACCGGGAGATGTGTCCCGATTTGCGCCCTGCCTCAGACCTTAAAATATCCGAAACAATCTCTTATAAATCAATGATTTATGCGGGAACTTGGCGGAGAGAGTGGGATTCGAACCCACGGAAGGTTTGACCCTTCGCCGGTTTTCAAGACCGGTGCCTTAAACCGCTCGGCCATCTCTCCGATGTTGCTGCGCGCGACCGCCGAAAGCATCGGTTGTTACGCTGGCGACCCGAATCGCGCGGGTGGCGCCTGGCGGTGACCGCACGGGTGTCCTGTGCAGAGCCACCACTCCCGGGATCGCTCCCGGGCGCGCATTCTCGCATGCCCGGGCGCGTTTTGCTTGGGCACTACTCGCTTATGGCTGGCGCAGCGTAGTGCGGCGCTAATCGTGGCCGGCCGCTGCACGTGGTGGTCGGCGGGATGCACCTAAGCATAGATGCAGCCTGCCGAATGTCTGAGGCGAGCTGACTGCCGAGCAGCTCGCTGGCTGCCAAACAACCGGGCAGCCAGCGCAGCGGCGAACACAGCCCTCAGCTTGCTTCGGTCACGACTGCTCAGCCTGCCTCGGCCACCGCCAAGCGCGGCGCAGTGCCAGCGGCGCGCTTGAGCTTTTCGGCCAGCTCGGCGCAATTGCCGCCGCAATCCAGGCGCGAGCGTTCGATTTCCTGCGGCAGGTGTTCGGCCAGGAAGTCGATGAACACCCGCACCGCCGGCAGCAGGCCGCGACGCGAGGCGAACACGGCGTGGCAGATGCCCTGCGGCAGCGACCAGTGCGGCAGCACCACTTCCAGTTCGCCGCTGCGCACCGCTTCGGCGCAGACGGTTTCCGGCAGCATGGTGATGCCGAAGCCATCGCGCGCCATCGACTGCAGCAACGGGAAATCGAAACCGGCCAGACGCGGCTGCAGGTCCACGCGGCGCATCTCGCCATTGGGGCCGTGCAGTTCCCAGCGCTGATGCGCTTCGTCTTCGCTGGTGCTCATGGTGGTGTGGTTGGCCAGCTCGCTCGGGTCTTTCGGGCGACCGGCGCGGTCCAGATACTTCGGGCTGGCGACCAGCAATTCCTGCACCTGACCAAAGCTGCGCATCACCAGGCTGCCGTCGTCGTCCAGGCGCGAACGCACCCGTAGCGCGATGTCGTAGCCCTCGTTGATGACGTCGACGCGGCGGTTGCTGATGTTGAGCTGCAGCCGCACCTTGGGGTACTTGGCCAGAAACTCCGGCAGCAGCTTGGGTAGCTGGATCTGCGCGAGCGAGACCGGAACGCTCACCCGTACAAGACCGCGCGGCTCGGCGCTGAGACGATCCACCACCTCGCGCGCGGCCTGGGCTTCGGCAAGCATGGTCTGGGCGTGCCGGTGCACGCTGGTGCCCACGTCGGTGACCGCGAAGCGGCGCGTGGAGCGTTGCAGCAGGCGCACCCCCAGGTCGGTTTCGAGTTGGCTGATACGACGGCTCAGGCGCGACTTGGGGATCCCGAGCGCACGCTCGGCGGCAGCAAAGCCGCCGTGGTCCACCACCATCGCGAAGTAGTACAGGTCATTCAGGTCGTGCATGGCGCAGGTATCCATGGATAGAACGATAAGCGATATTTAATCACCTTTATCCCAACAGAGCAACGACCTAGTCTTCGCAGCGACGCGGTTGCCCAGGCCCCGGCAGCGCTGCAGGAGCCGGAAAAAGAAAACGGGACCTTCGCAGGTCCCGTTTTCAATCGCCGTTCTGGATGCTGCTGTGCGTGACGAGGCTGCAGCGCTACGCAGCCGCCTGCAGCAACCAGGCTGCAGATCGGCCTTGCGCGCCGGCATCGACGTCACGCAAGGCGCGTTGCCGCGCATTGGAGCCGATGCGTAGCGCCCCAGCCCAACGAAAGTGAGATCAGCCGATCTTTTCCAGCCCGCCCATATACGGACGCAGCACCTGCGGCACATCGATCGAGCCATCGGCGTTCTGGTAGTTCTCCATCACCGCGATCATCGCGCGGCCCACGGCGGTGCCGGAACCGTTGAGCGTATGCAGCAGTTCCGGCTTGCCGCTGGCCGGGTTGCGCCAGCGCGCCTGCATGCGGCGGGCCTGGAAGTCGCCGCAATTGGAGCACGACGAAATCTCGCGGTAGGTGTCCTGCGAAGGCAGCCACACTTCCAGATCGTAGGTCTTGATCGCAGCAAAGCCCATGTCGCCGGTGCACAGCAGCACCTTGCGATACGGCAGGCCGAGTTGTTCCAGCACCACTTCGGCGCAGCGCGTCATGCGCTGATGCTCGGCATCGCTGTGTTCCGGCGCGCAGGCGGTGACCAGCTCCACCTTCTCGAACTGGTGCTGGCGGATCATGCCGCGCGTATCGCGGCCGCCGCTACCGGCTTCGGCACGGAAGCACATCGAATGCGCGGTCATGCGCAGCGGCAGTCGCTCGGCATCGACGATCTCGTCGCGCACAATGTTGGTCAGCGGCACCTCGGAGGTAGGGATCAGATAGCGGCGGGATTCACCCACCTCGGTCTGAAACAGGTCGTCCTCGAACTTAGGCAGCTGCCCAGTGCCACGCATCGACTCGGCATTGACCAGCAGCGGCACATTGGTTTCTTCGTAGCCATGCTCGCCGACATGCAGGTCGAGCATGAATTGCGCCAGCGCGCGGTGCAGCCGCGCAATCGGCCCACGCAGCACGGTGAAGCGCGCACCCGACAGCTTGGCGGCAGTCTCGCCGTCCAGCCAGCCGTGCGGCGCGCCGAGTTCCACATGGTCCTTGACCGGGAAATCGAAGCTGCGCGGCGTGCCCCAGCGCGACTGCTCGACGTTCTCGCCCTCGTCCTTGCCCAGCGGCACATCGTCGGCCGGCAGATTGGGCAGGCCTAGCGCGATGGTCTCCAGCTTGGCGCGGATCACGTCCAGCGCGTCTTCCGAAGCCTTGAGCTCATCGCCGAAGCCGGCCACCTCGGCCATCAACGCGGCGACATCTTCCCCCTTGGCCTTGGCCTGCCCGATCGCCTTGGATCTGGAATTGCGCATGCTCTGCAATTCCTGCGTGCGCACCTGGATCCGCTTGCGTTCGCTCTCCAGCGACTCCAGTTCCGCAGTGTCCAGGGAGAAACTGCGCGTGCTGCGCAGGCGCTCGGCAAGGTCGGCGGGATGTTGGCGAAGCAGGGCCGGATCTAGCATCGGAAGTCTGTGTGTCGGTGAGGAGCACTAGATTATCGCCTGTTCCGCCACCTGCTGCGATCGATTCACCGGGGCTATGCCAGAATTACCGCGATCCTTCAGGTGAGCCCTATGCCCGCGCCCCGCCCTGCATCCGATCGTCAGATCGTCCTGCGTCTGCCCCGCCACACCCTGAAAATCGCCGGTATCGCCTTCGGCGCCGGCCTGCTGCTGTTCCTGCTGGTGTGGGCAACCGGCCGCAAGGACGATTTTTACAAGGCCTCCCCGACACAGCCGACGGCCGGCACGCCGGCCGCCGACGACACCATTCAACCGCTGCCGGCGCCGCTGCCCGCCCAGGACGGCGCCAGCGACATGCCACAGGCCAAGCCGCCCGAACAGGCGCCGACCCTGGTGGAGACCGCGCCACCGGCGCCGCCTGCACCGGCTCCGTTGCCGGAGAACACGGTACCCGGTGCGCCAGGCACTTCGGCGCCGCCTAACGCGCCAGTGGCAGGCGGCAACCGCCCGGTCCCCATGCAGGGCCAGATGCCACCGCCGCGTTATCCGTCGGCAGCACTGCGGCGCGGCGATGCCGGCGATGTGGTCGTGCGTGTGGACGTCGATGCCGCCGGCAATCCGGGCGGTGTGACCCTGGTCAAGCGCAGCGGCTCACGCGATCTGGATCGCGCCGCAATGGAAGCGGTACGCCATTGGCGCTTTCACCCAGCCCAGCAAAACGGGCAGCCGGCTGCAGGAAGTCTGGATATCCCCTTCGAGTTCAAGCCGGCGCAGTAAGCACGGCACGCCAGCTGGACCGGCGGACTCGGTCCGCCACCATAAGCACGTGCAAGGGGCTGTTTTGCAAGGGATCGGCTGGCGCTGCCCGGACGATTGTCGGCAGTGCCATCACGCAATAGGCGCCTCACCAAGCTGAACGACTACAGCGTCGTAACAGTGACGCGGGCATTCGCCTTAGCTGCCCCTCAGGCAGCGCCGACCAGACTGGCTGCGTCATCCCAAAGATGCGCCAGGAGGCGGCCATGTCCTTCATCTCGAACCCCTCGTCACATCACACGCCGTCACTGTCTCGCTCTGCCCCTACAGCGTCCGGGCGTCGGCAGGACATGCAGGACGACGGTGCCTCGCCGTGGCTATGGGCAACGCTGCTGGCCTTGTTGGTGGTGATCCCGGCGTGGTGGTGGGCCCGGCATGGCGATGAGTCGCTCGCCACCGACATCCGCCCTGCCCCTGCTGCCAGCCGCCAGATCCTGCCCAGCGCGGATGGCCCGCGCGCGATGACGATGATTGCGCATCAGCCGGTGCGCGCGGCGATCAACAGCGTGGATGCCAAGCCACTGCCGGGTAACACGATGCCCCGCTACCCGACCGATGTTGCGCGTGCCGGCATTCAGGGCAGCCGCACCGCACGCCTGCAACTGGACATGCAGGGCCAGGTGCGTGCAGTGACAATCGTCGACCGCAGCGGCAGCAACGACCCGCGGCTTGACGCAGCGGTGACCGAGAGCCTGCGCCAGTGGCGTTTCGAACCGGCCACGCGCGATGGCCACGCAGTGGTCAGCAGCGTGCAGGTGCCGGTCGAGTTCAGCGCAGAGCGCTGAGCCCGAAACCGGCGCCCTGCGCCAGCGTATCGAAGTCCGGGAACGAGGTGGCGACGTTGGCGATGTCGTTGACCTGCACGGCGCCGGTCGAGAGCTGACCGGCAATGGCGAATGCCATCGCGATACGGTGATCGCCGTAACTTTCGATCACACCGCTGCCAATCGTGCCGCCGTGAATGGTGGCGCCATCCGGTGTTTCATCGACCTGCACGCCGAGCGTGCGCAGACCGGTGGCCATGGCGGCCAGACGATCGGACTCCTTGACCCGCAGCTCGGCAGCGCCGGTCACGACGGTCTTGCCGTTGGCGGCCGCAGCGGCCACGAACAAGGCGGGGAATTCGTCGATCATGTCCGGCACCAGCGCTTCGGGAATCTGCGTGCCCTGCAACGGCGCATAGCGCACGCGCAGATCGGCCACCGGCTCGCCGCCATGTTCGGCATGGTTTTCTTCGGCAATATCCGCGCCCATCAACCGCAATGCAGCCAGCAGGCCGGTGCGCCGCGGATTCAGGCCCACCGCGCGCAGCACAATCTGCGAATCGGGAATGATGCTGGCAGCCACAATGAAAAACGCTGCCGACGAAAAGTCCGCAGGCACCGCAATGTCGGTCGCACGCAAACGCTGGCCGCCACGCAGACGCGCCTTGCCCGGCGAAAAATCGATCTCCACACCGAATGCAGACAACATGCGCTCGGTGTAATCGCGCGTGGGATGCGGCTCGGTCACCGAGGTCTCGCCCTGGGCGTACAGACCTGCCAGCAGCACGGCGGATTTGACCTGCGCACTGGCGACCGGCGACACAAAATCGATGCCGTGCAACGACTGACCGCCGTGCACACGCAAGGGAGGCGTGCCGTCGTCCTGGGTCTCGATGCTTGCGCCCATTTGCGCCAACGGGCCGGTCACGCGTCGCATCGGCCGCTTGGACAAGGACGCATCGCCGACCAGCACGCTGTCGAAGCGCTGCGCGGCCAGCAGGCCGGCGAGCAGGCGCATGCCGGTGCCGGCGTTACCGCAATCCAGTTCCTCGGTGGGCGCCTGCAAGCCGTCCACGCCGACGCCGTGCACAACGCGCTGCGATGCCGATGGGGTGTCGATCCGCACGCCCAGCTTGGCGAAGATGGCTGCGGTGGAGCGCGTGTCCTCGCCTTCGAGAAACCCATCGATCTGCGAAATGCCATCGGCGAGCGCGGCAAACATCACCGCACGATGCGACACCGACTTGTCGCCGGGAATGGCCAACGTACCGCGCAATGCGCTGCCCTGCTGCGCGATCCAGTGTTGCGTGCTGCTGCTCATGCGAATGATCCGATTGCTGCGCCGCCATGCAGGCGATGCGCTGGGTAAGAGATGGCAGCGCCGTCATCGCCAGAGCGGCGGCGCGCCAGTTGGGCGGGTGGTCGAGTGCTCAGGGGATCGCCACCGGATACGAGCCCAGCACCTTGATCTGCGCCGAATGCGCTTCCAGTTCGGCCAACGCCTGCTTCATCGCCTCGTCTTCTACGTGGCCGGCCAGATCGATGAAAAAGCCGTATTCCCACTTGGCCTGGTGCGAGGGACGCGACTCGATGCGATTCATGCTGATGCCATGCCGCGCGAACGGGCTGAGCACGTCGAACAACGCGCCCGGCTTGTCGTGGATGAACACCAGCACCGAGGTGCGGTCATGCCCGGAGGTGGGAAAGATCTGCCGGCCGATCACCAGGAAACGCGTGGTGTTGTCGTCGTCGTCTTCGATCGACTTCATGATGACTTTCTTCAAGCCATACACGTGCGCGGCGCTCTCGCCGCCGATCGCTGCGGCATCTTCGGCATTGCGCGCGCGCCGCGCGCCCTCGGCATTGCTGGAGACGGCGATCTTCTCGACCTTGGGCAGGTGCGAGCGCAGCCAGCCGGCGGTCTGGGCGAAGGATTGCGAATGCGCGTAGATGCGCTCGATGTCTTCCAGTCGGCCGTTGCGCGAGAGCAGGTACTGGTGCACGCGCAGCTCGACTTCGCCGCAGATTTTCAGGTTGGAGGTCAGGAACATGTCCAGCGTGACCTGGATGGTGCCCTGGCCCGAGTTCTCCACCGGCACCACGCCGAAGTCCGCATTGCCGGCTTCAACTTCCTGGAACACTTCCTCGATGGTCGCCATCGGCAGACCCACGGCCGAGCGCCCGAAGTGCTTGAGCACCGCCTGCTGGCTGAAGGTCCCTTCCGGGCCGAGATAACCGATCTTCAGCGGCTCCTGCTGGGCCAGGCAGGCCGACATGATTTCGCGGTACACGTGCACCAGCACTTCATCGCTGAGCGGGCCTTCGTTGCGGTCCACCACCATGCGCAGCACCTGCGCCTCGCGCTCGGGGCGGTAGTAATCCACCGCTGCGGCAAGCTTGCCCTTGGCCTTGCCGACCTGGTGGGCGAAGTTGGCGCGCTCGGCGATCAAGGCCTGGATGTTGCGGTCGATCTCGTCGATCTTGGCGCGCACGTCGGCCAGCACCGGTGCGGCGGCGGCAGGCTTGCCGATGGCGTTGCCCGGCTTGGTCGCGGGCTGGGCGACCTGCCTGGTCGCCGAGGCATCAGCCGCGCTGCTCGCTGTTTTGGTCTTGCTGCCCTTGGCAGCAGCGGGTTTGTTGGACTTGGGAGCCATCGCTGGGCATTCCTTGAGAAACGGCGCAAGCGCCTGCGCGGCCTGCGCCGCGGTCGAAGATGGGACTCAGCCGTGACGCTGCTGAAAGTCGTGCATGAAGGCCACCAGCGCCTGCGCGCCAGCCACCGGCATGGCGTTGTAGAGCGAGGCGCGAATGCCACCGACGGCTTTGTGGCCCTTCAATGCCAGCAGACCGGCGGCCTTGGATTGGCTGACGAACAACGCGTCCAGCTGCTCGTCCGGCAGGAAGAACGGGATGTTCATGCGCGAGCGCACGGCCGGCTTGATCAGGTTGCGATAGAAGCCGCCGGAGCGATCGATGGCGCCGTAGACCAACGCGGCTTTCTCGGCATTGCGACGTGCGAACTCTTCCACCCCGCCCTGCTCCAGCATCCACTTCACGGTGAGCCCGAGCAGATACCAGTTCCAGGTCGGCGGGGTGTTGAGCATCGAATCGCGCGCGGCATGCGAGGCGTAGTTGAAGATGTCCGCACGCGGCTGGCCGGCGCGCTCCAGCAGGTCGCGCCGCACGATCAGCACCGAGATACCGACCGGGCCCAGGTTCTTTTGCGCACCGGCATAGATCAGCCCGTAGCGCGAGATATCCAGCGGCTCGGAGGCAATGGACGAGCTGAAATCGGCAAACAGCGGCAAGGTACCGACATCCGGCGTGTCGCGAAATTCGACGCCGTGGATGGTCTCGTTGGCGGTGATGTGCACGTAGGCCGAGTGCGGCGACAAGGTCCAGCTGGCCACCGGCGGAATGTCGATAAAGCCATCTGCCTGCGCATCGGCGGCAATGCGCGCATCCACATAGGTGGCCGCCTGCTTGATCGCAGTCTTGCCCCAGTGCCCGGTGATCACGTAGTCGGCGGCCTGCCCGGGCGCGGCGAAATTCAGCGGCAACAAGGCCTGGATGGTGGTGGCGCCACCAGCGGTGAACAGCACCGCGTAGTCGTCGGGAATGGACAACAAACTGCGCAGATCGGCTTCGGCCGCGGCCGCTACGGCCATGAAATCGGCGCTGCGGTGGCTGATTTCAACGATCGAGGCGCCAACGCCATTCCACTCGATCATTTCCGCCTGCGCCTGCCGCAGGACAGCTTCCGGCAATGTCGCAGGGCCGGCACTGAAATTGAACGCGCGTGTCATGGCACACCTTGTCGAGCTAGCCTTCTAGTATGCCGCAGCGCATCGGGCTTGGCAGCGGGCAAAAAAGTTGCAGCTGCATCCTTTTGACCGGGCCTCACGTAACGTGGTGACAGCCACGGGACGAACGTTCACCCCTGTGGGCTACTCTCACGCTGCAGCCACTGCCGGAGCCTGCCATGTCGTTTCGCGATGCGTTCAAACTGCCGTCCAGCCAGATCACCGATGAGTCCGTCTACCGCGACCGGCGCCGGCTGCTGCAGCTGTTTGCGCTGACCCCGGCACTGGGCATGGCCGGATGCGCCGAGGCCGACCCGCCGCCTCCGCCCAAGACCGTGGTGACGCCGGCGCAGGCGCGCAGCGGCTTCCGCACCGCCGAAGAACTGACCAAGCTGGAAGACGTGACCAGCTACAACAACTTCTACGAGTTCGGCACCGACAAGACCGACCCGTCCAAGGCCGCCAAGACCCTGAAGTTGTCGCCCTGGTCGGTGAAGGTCAGCGGCGAATGCGAAAAGCCCGGCAGCCTGTCGCTGGACGAATTGCTCAAAGGCATCAGCGCCGAAGAACGCATCTACCGGCTGCGCTGCGTGGAAGGCTGGTCGATGGTGATCCCGTGGACCGGTGTGCCGCTGGGCGAGGTACTCAAGCGCTTCGCGCCAACCTCCAAGGCCAAGTACGTGGCGTTCACCACGCTGGCCGATCCGCAGCAGATGCCAGGCGTGCGCTATCGCTCGATCAACTGGCCCTACCGCGAAGGCCTGCGCATCGATGAAGCGATGCACCCGCTGACGCTGCTGGCCACCGGCCTGTACGGCAAGCCGCTGCCGCAGCAGAACGGCGCGCCGCTGCGGCTGGTGGTGCCATGGAAGTACGGCTTCAAGAGCATCAAGTCGATCGTGGAGATCCGCTTTGTCGAAAAGATGCCCGAGACCGCCTGGCACGACCTGCAGCCCTCCGAGTACGGGTTCTTTTCCAACGTCAATCCAGCGGTGGACCATCCGCGCTGGAGCCAGAAGACCGAGCGCCGGATCGCCGGTACCGCCAGCAAGCTGTTCGCCGAGCGCATCGCGACCAAGCCGTTCAACGGCTATGCGGATCAGGTCGCCTCGCTGTACGCGGGGATGGACCTGAAGAAGTGGTTCTAGGCAGTGATGTCCCCCGCGTAGGAGCGCACCCGGGCGCGACGGGCCTTACCGGTAATGCCTGTCGCGCCCGGGTGCGCCCCTACGTTTCCTGCCCGCGTGGCATCTCCTGCCCGCGTGGCACCGCTTCCTTGTTCGAGATCGCATGGCCAAGACGTCCGCTTCCCTGATTGCCGCCAAGACCCTGGTCCATGCCGCCGCACTGACGCCGATCGCATTGCTGGCCTGGCAGTTCTGGCAGGTGTGGCAGACCGGCAGCGATGCACTTGGCGCCGACCCGGTGGCCGAGATCGAGCATCGCACCGGGGTGTGGGCGCTGCGCTTTCTGGTGATCACCCTGGCGATCACCCCGCTCCGCCAGCTCACCGGCCAGGCCGTGCTGATCCGCTTCCGCCGCATGCTGGGGCTGTACGCCTTCTTCTATGCCAGCGTGCACCTGGCGGTGTACCTGAGCCTGGACCTGCGCGGCTTCTGGACGCAGATCTTCGAGGAGATCATCAAGCGCCCCTACATCACCGTGGGCTTTGCGGCGTGGCTACTGCTGGTGCCGCTGGCGATCACCTCGACCCAGGGCTGGATGCGGCGGCTCAAGCGCAACTGGGGCCGCCTGCATCAGCTGATCTATCCGATCGGCGTGCTGGCGGTGCTGCACTTCTGGTGGCTGGTGAAATCCGATATCCGCGAACCGGCGCTGTATGCCGGCATCCTTGCGGCCCTGCTGGGCTGGCGGATCTGGAAGAAGCTCAGCGCGCGCCGAACCACAGCAAGGCGCTCAGCGCAGCCGCCAGCAACACCGCGCTGAGCAGCAGCCATGGCCAACGCGCCACCTTCATCGGCGCGCGCGCCGGCTCGGCGACGGCGCGCGGGGGGAGCGGCGGCTCGGAATCGGGGATGTCCCAGGTGGTGCCGTGATGGATGCGCGGCACTTCCACCACGAAGCGGTGGCGGGCGTCGAACACCACCTGGTCGCCGGCCTGCAGCCAGCCATCGCGCACCTGCACGCCGTTGATCCAGCTGCCCTCCTCCGAGCCGAGATCGCGGATCAGTACGCGGTCGCCATGACGCTCCAGGCGTGCATGCTGCGCGGCGAAGGCGGGGTCGTCGATGACGATGTCCGAGGCCGGGTCGCTGCCGACCAGACGCGAGCGGTCCAGGGTGAAGCTGCGCCCGTGGTGACGGCCGCCCAGCCCGCGTAACAGCAGGCAGACTTCGCTCAGGCCGGCATCGTCTTCCTGCGTATCGTTGGCCGGCGCGCTGGAGGGCGCACTGCGCAACAGCATCTCCACGCCATCGGCATAGATCGCATCGCCCGGGCGCAACAACGCCATGCGGCGCACCGGGCGCCCGTTGACGTGGATGCCGCGGATGCCGTTGGCCACCTGCAGCCACAGGCCGCGCTGGTCCAGACAGAATTGCGCCAACAGCAGCGCCCCCTGGGCATCAGCCACCACCCGCACGCTGCCAGAGGCATGACGGACGATCCGGTGGACGCCGGGCTTGAGGGAATGATCCGGCTGCTGCCGGTGAGTGAAATGAACTTGCAGGTCGCGCACCCGCGGCAGACTAACAGGTTTGCCCCCGCCAGCGGCCAATCACCTCGCGCCCAGCCGCTGGGTGCCGGCATCGCGCGCAGCGGCCACCACGCGTTCGAAATGCGGGCCGCGTCCGTCACCGCATCGCCGCAGCATCGCTTTGCTCGCCTCGGTGCGGCCTTGCCACGTGCGTCCGCACTTGGAGCCAGCCGCGCGCATGCGCACAATGCGCGACTACTTTCGTCTTACCCAGGCAGCTCATGTCCAGCATCGATATCCGCCACGACCATTCCCTGCCGCCGGCACAGGCCCGCGCGGCGATCGACGAGGCGGCGCGCAAACTGACCGATCGCTACGGCGTCGCCTCGCATTGGGAAGGCGACACCTTGCGCATCTCCCGCGCCGGCGTGGACGGGGCGATCGCGCTACTGCCGCAGCAGGTGCATGTCACCGCCGAACTCGGCTTCCTGCTATCGGCCATGCAGCCGATGGTGGAGTCGGAAATACGTCGCCTGCTGTCGGAAAAGCTCGCCTGAGCGAGCGCTGTCGTCACAGCTGCTTCAGCGCCAAGTCACCCGCCCCGCACGCGATGGGCGGATGCTTGAGCCGGGCCAGGTCGGGCACCGCTTCACCTGCCCGATGCAGGGCCGGCACTAGGGTGAACGTAACGTCACTTCGGCAATCGACAGGAGCATCGCATGACGACCGGATACGATCAGAACGGCAACCGTGACACCACGGCGTCGGGCTTCCAGGCCCAGGCAGAGCAGATTTCGCGGCGGCTTGGCGAGTCGGCGCAGACCGTATGGCTGGCCGGACTCGGCGCACTGGGCCGCGTGCAGAGCGAAGGCGGCAAGTTGTTCGACTCGCTGGTGCGCGAAGGCGCCGCCTACGAACGCAGCGGCCAGCGCAAGGCCGCCGACAGCGTGGACGAGCTGCGCGAGGAAGTGGAGACCCAGTTCGAGCAGGCCCGCGATACCGCAGTGCGCGGCTGGGACAAGCTGGGCAAGGCCTTCGACGAGCGCGTCAAGGGGGTGCTGCGCACGCTCAATATCCCCGAGCAGGAAGAACTGGAAAACCTGCGTCGCGAGGTCGAATCGTTGAAGGCGCAGGTGCGGGCCAACACCGCCGCAACCAAGCGGGCCAATCGCACCGCCAACCAGGCCGCACAGGCTGCGAGCAGCGACGCGGGCTCGTCGACCGGCAATCCGGCGGCGTTCGACGGGGAATAAGCGTTACCGCCGCTGGTGATGGCGAAATCTCACGGCCCCCGGCGGCGGGTAGAGGTGGCAGTTCGATCTGCCTGTGGGTTGCCCGTGCAACTCTTTGGGGTCGGACCTTCTGTGGGCTATCGGCACTACTGAGCCTTCCGTCAGGTATCGATAGGCTGGACGCCATTACGGCAGGATGGCGTCGCAAGCCGTGCTTGCGTCGCCATGCTGCGCCACGCTTACACACCTGCGGCTGGGCAGCAGCCATACGCATGCGCGATGTTGCAAGGCAGCATTATTTTTCGGACAATCGGGAAGGACCCGCCAGTCCTGCAACACGAAGTCCGTTTGCTCCCCTCCCCTCACGGCTTCGGACTGGCGGGTCTTTCGCTGCCTGGGTCACGGCTCGTGACATCCCTGCCTGCGATGCATTGACGAAACCTGCGCGAAGGATTCTTCTAGGCGTACCGATTCGTTATACGCGCCATACCCTCGCTTGATGCTTATGCCTTCCTGGATCTTGGCGCTGCTGGCCGCACTGCTGCTCTGGCTGGCGGTGTCTGTCTACTTCTGGCTGGTGCGACGTCGCGCCAACGAAACCGATGCGGGCATACGCGCGCTGGCGGCCATGCACTGGCGCGATTTTTCCGCCGTGGTGCTGCGGGTCCTGCAGGACCAGCGCGGCTGGCAGCCGGTCCAGCTGCCGCAGGACGGCCTGCCCACGGCCGACTTCATGATGCAGACCGATCACGGCACCCGCCTGGTGGCCTGCAAGCATGGCCGCGGCTATCGCATCGGCGTGGCTGCTGTGAACGAGCTGGGCGCGATGGCGCGGCTGGCCGGTGCCGGCGGCGGGGTGATGGTGACCGAGGGCCGCATGGAGCGCGAAGGCCTGGCCGCTGCGGAAAAACAGTCCATCGAAGTGCTGGACGGCACGCGGCTATGGCCACTGCTCAAGCCTTATCTGCCAGGCGATGTGGAGACCGGCGTGGTCAACATGGCGCGGCGACGGGCGATCCGCCACAGCATCATCGCCGGTGCCGCACTGGCCACGCTGGCGCTGGTAGCGGTGCTGGCGCTGCGCCCCCCTGAGCCTGCTCCGGCACCGGCGCAGACGGTGGCCGCTGCGCGTGCATCGGCGGATGCGGCACCGCGCACGCCACCGGCGGCCACTTCGCCGGTGAACGCTACGCAGGCCGCGCCCGGTGCAGCGTCGACAACGGCCGCCCCCCTGCCGCCGGCAACGGCGGCAGAGCCGGACGACGCAACGCTGCAAGGCTATCGCCGCGAAGTGTCCAGGACGCTGGCGCAAACGCCGGGCCTGGTGCGCGGCATCTGGATCACCCAGGCAACGCTGGCGGTGGATCGCACCGTGGAAGACAGCGCGGCCTGGCCATTGATCTGCCAGCAGCTCGAACGCTACCCCTATCTGCGCACGGTCCGCGTGCAGCTCAATCCCCGCCCCGGTGTGGACGAGCCGGTACGCTGGCGGCAATGCACCACGATCTGACCGGGTGTGCCCTACAGATTGCGCCGCGCCATCGAGCACCGGCGGTTCTGATATGGACGCGATTGATCGAGACGGCAGTTGCATGCACAAGCAGCTGCAAGTCCAGAAAGGAGTGGCGCAAATGCGCCGGCTGACTACCTGCGGACGTCGAGGTCGCGATCCTTATGTCACCCGATCCAGCCAAGACAGCACGAGAAGGCATGAGAAGGCAGTCGTGAGCATGATCGTCTGCACACCGGCGCTGCCCTGCCGCAGATAGACCGGCTGGCTGCCTGCAGTCGGGAGTCACGCCCCTCTGTCAGCCAAATGTCGGGATACATGGATTGGCCGACCGACGCCTCGAAGGGATTGCGCGTTCGATTTGCGGCGTGATTGCAGCTGCTGACCCGCTCAGGCAGCCCTGCCTGCGACACGTCGATGTCGATCACGCCGACATCGTCCACAGCACCGTTACCGATGCCACCCACCCATTCCAGCACCGCCCCTCAACGCATGCCGGGCGCAAATCGCGCCACCAGATCGTATGAGCCGCCCAGAAACATTTGCCGCACGTAGGTCACCGGCTGATCGCCGCGCCAGGTGTGGCGGTCGATCACCAGGCATGCAGCACCCTCGTTGACCTGCAGGCACCTGGCTTGTACGGCGTCGACGCTGACCGCACTGATGCGATGCTCGGCGCGCGTCCACGGCACGTTGCGCAATAGCCAGCTCCCGGGCGCCACATCGGTGAACGTCTGCCTTAATGCGTCTGGCACGGTGGTCACATCGATCACGCGCTGCTCCAGCGCAAACGGGCTGCCGTCGGCCAGATGCACGCTATCGAGCGCCAACAGTTTGCCGGTGCTGCCCAACGCGCGCTCCTGAGGCACGCGCTGACGCACGTTGCGCAGCCGGCGCGACAACAGCGAAAACGCATACAGGTGACCGCGCGTGGTCATTTCCACTTCGATATCCGGGATCGAGAGCGCCACCTGCTCCAGATGCGGATGCGGCCGGGCCACGAACGACCCGGTGCGGCGGCGGCGCTCGATCATGCCCGCATCGGCGAGCAGGCCGAGCACCTTGTTGACGGTCATGCGCGAGCAGCCGTACTGCGTCATCAACTCGTGTTCGGGCGGGATGCGATGGCCCGGCGGCCAGTCGCCGCTATGAATGCGTTGCTCCAGATCCTGCCGGATGCGTTGATGCAAGGTGCCGGGTGCGGCGATGGGGGTGGCGGTCAAAGCTGCGGTCTCCGGTCAGACCTGCATTGTGCCCGCATCGTCTCAATTGCCCAGCACTGTGCGCAACACGCCGGCAAAACGCGTGGCAATGCGCGCGCGATCCACATGCCGACCATCGCGCACCACCTGGCGCCCGCCGCGCCAGACGTGACGCACGGCAGTGGCGCGTGCGGCGAACAGCCAGCTGTCCAGCAAGGCGTCGCCGCTGCGGGCGAGCAAGGACGGATGGGCAGTGTCCAGCTCCACCAGATCGGCCGCAGCGCCGGACTGGATTCCATGCCGCGCCACGCCCAGCGCCTGCGCTGCACCGTCGCCCGCCTGGTCGTACAACCAGCGCCCGCTGGAGATGTCGGCAGGCGCGAGCACGTTGCGCGCCTGCCGGTGCAGTCGTTGGCCGTATTCGAGCAGGCGCAGTTCTTCGGCCGCATCGATCAACACGTTCGAATCCGAGCCCACGCCAAAGCGACCACCGGCGGCGGCGAATGCCTGCATCGGGAACAAGCCGTCGCCCAGATTGGCCTCGGTGATCGGGCACAGCCCGACCACCGCGCCGCTGTCGGCGATCGCCCGCAGCTCGCTGGCATCCACATGCGTGGCGTGCACCAGACACCAGTGCGCCGCCACCGGTGCGTTGCCCAGCAACCATTGCACCGGACGCTGGCCCGACCACGCCAGGCAGGCGTCGACTTCGCGCTGCTGCTCGGCGATATGGATGTGGATCGGGCCATCGGTGAGCGGCACCAGCGCCTGCAGCTGCTGCGGCGTGACCGCGCGCAAACTGTGCGGTGCCAGCCCGAGCACGGCATCGGGCAATGCCTTGAGGCTGAGCCTGCAGTGCTCGAGCAGGCGCGCGAACCCATCGATGTCATGGATCAGGCGCTGTTGCGCCGCGCTCGGTGCAGCCCCGCCGAAATCCGAATGCGCATAGAACACCGGCAGCAGGGTCAGCCCGATCCCGCTGCTGACGGCCGCAGCGGCGATGCGCTCGGACATCTCGCCGGCATGCGCGTAGGGCGCACCGCCGACAGCGTGATGCAGATAATGGAATTCGCCGACGCGGGTGAAACCGCTCTCCAGCATCTCGACATAGGCCTGCTCGGCGATCGCCTGCAGGCTGTCCGGATCCAGCCGGTCGACGAAGCGGTACATCAACTCGCGCCAGCTCCAGAAGCTGTCGCCGCTGCGCCCCCCCACTTCGGTCAGGCCGGCCATGCCGCGCTGGAGCGCATGGCTGTGCAGGTTGCCCAGGCCTGGTACCAGCATCTCTGCGCGGGTATCGGTGGCGGCCGCGGCCACCTCGGTCTGTACCGTGGCGACGCGCCCCTGCTCCAGGGTGATCCGGACGCTGCCCGCCCAGCCACTGGGCAACAGGGCCCGCGCTGCCCACAACGCCTGTACCGGTTGATCTGCCACTGGACACCCTCGATTGACGATCTTATTGTATATACATATCAGACACCACGAGCCTGCGCCATGCATTGCGACGCCCTCTGGCACAACGCGCAGCTGATGACCCTGGACGCCGCCGATGCTGGCCTGGGCATCGTGGACGATGGCGTGATCGCCTGCCGGGACGGCCGCATCGTGTATGCCGGCGCGGCGGCACAGGCGCCCGCGCTTGAAGCAGACAGCACGCACGATTGCCAGCGGCGCTGGATCAGCCCGGGCCTGATCGATTGCCATACCCACCTGGTCTATGCCGGCAATCGCGCCAACGAGTTTGAACAACGCCTGCGCGGCGCCAGCTATGCGCAGATCGCCGCGGCCGGTGGCGGCATCGTGGCCACCGTGCGCGCCACCCGCGCCGCAGACGATGCCGCATTGCTCGCCGCCAGCCTGCCGCGCCTGGATGCCATGCTCGCCGAGGGCGTGACCACGCTGGAAATCAAATCCGGCTACGGGCTCACGCTCGAGGACGAAACCAAGCAACTGCGCGTGGCGCGCCAACTTGCCACGCTGCGTCGGGTCGAAGTCGTGCCGACTTTTTTAGGCGCGCATGCGGTGCCGCCGGGCAGCGATGCGCAGCAGTACATCGATGCGGTGTGCACGCAGATGATTCCGGCCATTGCCGCGCAGGGGCTTGCCGAGGCGGTTGACGTGTTCTGCGAGCACCTGGCGTTTTCGCCGGCGCAGGCCGAACAGGTTTTTATCGCCGCGCAGGCCCAGGGCTTGCGCGTCAAGATCCATGCCGAGCAACTGAGCAACCAGCACGGCGCAGCGCTGGCGGCGCGCCATGGCGCGTTGTCGGCCGACCACATCGAATACCTGGACCAGGCCGGCATCGATGCGATGGCCGCTGCCGGTACCGTGGCGGTCCTGCTGCCCGGCGCGTTCTATTTCACCCGCGATACCCAGCTGCCGCCGATCGATGCGCTGCGTGCGGCCGGGGTGCCGCTGGCGTTGGCCACCGACTGCAATCCGGGCACCTCGCCGCTGACCAGCCCGTTGCTGGCGATGAACATGGCGGCCACGTTGTTCCGCATGACGGTGGACGAATGCATCGCCGGTTTCACCCGCGAAGCTGCGCGTGCGCTCGGCCGCAGCGCCCGGCTTGGCCAGCTGCGCGCCGGCATGGACTGCGACCTGGCGATCTGGGACATCGACGCGCCGGCCGACCTGGTCTATCGCATGGGTTTCAACCCTCTTCATGCCCGCATCTGGCGCGGGCATTCGACCTGATCGATCGTGGAGTTGTCATGAGTGCTTCTGTTGTCTTGCAACCCGGCCAGGTGACGCTGGCGCAATGGCGCGCGTTGTATCGCGGCGCTGACGCGGCATTGGATGATGCCTGCGCGGCGGCGGTGCTACGCAGCGCGCAGACCGTGGAGGCCATCGTCGCGCGCGGCGAGCCGATCTATGGCGTCAACACCGGTTTCGGCAAGCTGGCCAGCGTGCGCATCGAGCGGCAGGACCTGCAGACCTTGCAACGCAATATCGTGTTGTCGCACGCAGCCGGCGTCGGCGATCCCACGCCGGTGGCGGTGGTGCGGCTGATGATGGCGCTCAAGCTCACCAGCCTTGCCCAGGGAGCCTCGGGCGTGCAGCCGGACACGCTGGCATTGCTGGAAGCGATGCTGCGTCAGGGCATCACCCCGGTGGTGCCGTGTCAGGGGTCGGTCGGTGCGTCCGGCGATCTGGCGCCGCTGTCGCATCTGGCGGCGGCGATGATCGGCGTCGGTGAAGCCTTCGTCGGCGGCAAGCGTTTGCCTGCCGCCGACGCGCTTGCGCAGGCGCAGTTGCAGCCCCGCGTGCTCGGCGCCAAGGAGGGCCTGGCGCTGCTCAACGGCACCCAGTTCTCCACCGCCTGTGCATTGGCCGGCCTGTTCGAGATCGAAACCGTGTTGCAGGCCGCGCTGGTGACCGGAGCGCTATCGGTGGAAGCGGCCAAGGGCTCCGATACGCCGTTCGATGCGCGCATCCATGCACTGCGCGGGCAACCGGGGCAGATCGCAACCGCTGCGGCGCTGCGGGCGTTGATGGCCGACTCGGCGATCCGCGAATCGCATCGTCTTGGCGATGTGCGCGTGCAGGACCCGTATTGCCTGCGTTGCCAGCCGCAGGTGATGGGCGCAGCGCTGGACATCATGCGGCAGGCTGCGCGCACGCTGGAAATCGAAGCCAATGGCGTCTCCGATAACCCGTTGGTCTTCAGCGACACCGGCGAGGCCTTGTCTGGCGGCAACTTCCATGCCGAGCCGGTGGCCTTTGCTGCCGACATGCTGGCGATGGCGGTGTGCGAGATCGGCTCGATCAGCGAACGCCGCACCGCAATGCTGGTCGACCCGGCGCTGTCCGGCCTGCCGGCGTTTCTGACCCCGCGCCCGGGCCTGAATTCCGGCTTCATGATCCCGCAGGTGACTGCTGCGGCATTGGTGTCGGAAAACAAGCAGCGCGCGTATCCGGCCAGCGTCGACTCGATCCCGACCTCGGCCAACCAGGAAGATCATGTGTCGATGGCCGCGCATGGCGCGCGACGCCTGCTGGCCATGGCGGAAAATGCCGCGCACGTGATCGGCATCGAGTTGCTGGCGGCGGTGCAAGGCTGCGATTTCCATGCGCCGCTGCGCTCCAGCACTGCACTGGAAGCCGCACGCGCCCTGCTGCGTGCACAGGTGCCCATGCTGCAGGACGATCGCTACTTTCATCCCGACATGCTGGCGGCCAGCGCGCTGGTGCGCTCGGGTGCATTGGCAGACGCGGCGGCGATCGCGTTGCCGGGCGTGGAGCAGCACGCATGACGCGGCGGGTAACACAGCATTTGCGCAGCGCCATGGCGCCGTGCGGCGCGTTGGCGGCCAACGCGAGATCTGCACGCAACACGGCTGCATTGCGTACTCAACCCCATGACGCTCGCTCTGGCCGGCACGACTTTCTGGTTGCCATGCATGCAACCGGAGCACAGCGATGAGCGCCCTGCCCGCTTGGCTGGAAGTGCATCGCGGCGAGGCGCCATTGCTCATCAGCTTCCCGCATACCGGCACCGAGCTGCCCGATACGGTGGCCGACCAGTTCGTGTCGCCATGGCTGGCGCGCCGCGACGCCGATTGGTGGGTGCACCAGTTGTACGACTTCGCACAGGCGATGGGTGCCACGACGGTGCGCACGGCCATCTCGCGCTCGGTCATCGACGTCAACCGCGACCCCAGTGGCGCATCGCTGTATCCGGGCCAGAACACCACCGGCCTGTGTCCGCTGACCACCTTTGACAATCAGCCGCTGTATGCCGACGGGCAGGCGCCGGATCAGGCGCAGATCGATCTGCGCCGCACGCAGTGGTTCGACCCGTATCACCTCGCCCTGTCCGACGAAATCGCGCGCCTGCGTCAGCGCCACGCAAAGATTGTGGTGTACGACGCGCACTCGATCCGCTCGGTCATCCCGCATCTGTTCGACGGTGAGTTGCCGCAGTTCAACATCGGCAGCAACGACGATCGCAGCTGCGATCCCGCCCTGGCCGACGCCGTCGAACAGCTGTGCCGCAGCAGCGGCTCCAGCACCGTGCGCAACGGACGTTTCAAGGGCGGCTGGATCACCCGTCATTACGCGCAGCCCGAGCACGGCGTGCACACGCTGCAGATGGAGCTGGCCTGCCGCGGCTACATGCGCGAGCCGGACACCATCACCCAGGACAGCTGGCCCACGCCGTGGCAGCCGGTGCACGCCGTCGCGTTGCGCGCAGTGCTGCGACACGTGCTGCTGGCCTGCCTGCAGTTCGCCAATGCGCCCCTCTCCAACACCGCGCCGCACGCGGCCAACCGTTGATTGCAAGGAACCCGGCATGACCCGTCACGATGCAACCCGCGTCATCCGCGCCGCCACCGGCACCACGCTCACCGCCAGGAGCTGGCTCACCGAAGCGCCGCTGCGCATGCTGATGAACAATCTGGACCCGGACGTGGCCGAGCGCCCGCAGGAACTGGTGGTGTATGGCGGCATCGGCCGCGCCGCGCGCGATTGGGAATCCTTCGATGCGATCGTCGCCGCACTCACCCGCCTGGACGAGGACCAGACCTTGCTGGTGCAATCGGGCAAGCCGGTCGGGGTGTTCCGCACCCATGCCGATGCGCCGCGCGTGCTGATCGCCAACTCCAACCTGGTGCCGCGCTGGGCCACCTGGGACCACTTCAACGAACTGGATAAAAAAGGTCTGGCGATGTACGGCCAGATGACCGCCGGCAGCTGGATCTACATCGGCGCGCAAGGCATCGTGCAAGGCACCTACGAAACCTTCGTCGAGATGGGCCGCCAGCACTACGCCGGAAACCTGGCCGGCAAGTGGCTATTCACCGGCGGCCTCGGCGGCATGGGTGGCGCGCAGCCGCTGGCTGCGGTGATGGCCGGCGCTTCGTGCCTGGCGGTGGAATGCCGCCGTTCCAGCATCGACATGCGCCTGCGCACCGGCTATCTGGACACCTGGACCGACTCGCTGGACGAAGCGCTGCGCCTGATCGAGGAATCGTGCACGGCCAGGAAGCCGCTGTCGGTCGGCCTGCTCGGCAACGTCGCCGACGTGCTCGACGAACTGCTGCTACGCGGAATCAAGCCGGACCTGCTGACCGACCAGACCTCCGCACACGACCCGGTCAACGGCTATCTGCCGCAGGGCTGGAGCGTGGAAGCGTGGGACGCAAAGCGCGTCAGCGCGCCCAAGGAAGTAGAAGCCGCCGCGCGCGAGACAATGGCCAACCATATCCGCGCGATGCTCACCTTCCACGCGCTCGGCGTGCCCACCGTGGACTACGGCAACAACCTGCGCCAGATGGCGCTGGAGCAAGGTGTGTCCGACGCGTTCGACTTCCCCGGTTTCGTGCCGGCCTACATTCGCCCGCTGTTCTGTCGCGGCATCGGCCCGTTCCGCTGGGTGGCGCTGAGCGGCGATCCGGAAGATATCGCCAGGACCGATGCCAAGGTCAAGGAATTGATTCCCGACGATGCGCACCTGCACCGTTGGCTGGACATGGCCGCTGAAAAGATCGCCTTCCAGGGGCTGCCCGCGCGCATCTGCTGGGTCGGCCTGGGCGACCGCCACCGGCTCGGCCTTGCCTTCAACGCGATGGTGCGCAGCGGTGAGTTGAAAGCGCCGGTCGTGATCGGCCGCGATCATCTGGATTCGGGCAGCGTCGCCTCGCCGAACCGCGAAACCGAAGCCATGGCCGACGGCTCCGATGCGGTCTCCGACTGGCCATTGCTCAATGCCCTGCTCAATACCGCCAGCGGCGCGACCTGGGTCTCGCTGCACCACGGCGGCGGCGTCGGCATGGGCTTCTCGCAACACGCCGGCATGGTAATCGTCTGCGACGGCAGCGAAGCGGCCGACAAACGCATCGAACGCGTGCTCTGGAACGACCCGGCGACCGGCGTGATGCGCCATGCCGATGCCGGCTATGCCATTGCAACCGATTGCGCGCGCGAGAAGGGCCTGGATCTACCTGCCATCCTGTCCTGATGCTCGCATTCCGCCAATGGGGCGGAAGTGGGTCGCGGCTGCGGACGCGGCAGCACACAGCGGCGTGCGTGCGCCGCTGTCGTAACCGACGGCAGCCGCAGCTTTTAACGATTGCATGGTGCGCAGGGTCACCACTGAACCGCCGCACACAGGCGTTGGTTTACTCCGCTGATGCAGTGCCGCTGATGCAGCGGCTCACTCCGCTGCATCGCGCCGCACACATCAGTTCGCTACGCAGCTGTTGAATGCATCGTTGCGGGCGAGCTGGACGCAGAGTGATCTTGGTCACGACTCTCGATAACGCCAGGCAAAACGATAATGCGCAACCTGCCGATCGAGTAAGCTCGCGGCAAGTCAGACGAACGTGGGGAAGCGTCTGACCGGTACCGATCTTGAAACGCACTCAAACGACATCGCGCCCCCGGCAGGCGCGGGTTTTTCGTATGGATCACACTGAGAGCCCCCACTCATGCAGCAGGAACAGCGCATCGATTCGTTGACCGGTATCCGCGGTCTTGCTGCGTTGCTTGTCGTCTACGCGCATCTGGCGGAAGAAAGATTCTTCACCGATACCCACCTGTTTCCAGGTGAGATGGGCGTCATGGTGTTCTTTACCCTGAGCGGGTTTCTGATGGCCTTTCTCTACGGAGAGAGAGACCCCAATTACCCCTCGGTGGCGCGCTACGCCATTTCCAGATTCTCGCGCATTGCTCCGGCCTACCTGACTGTCGTGCTGGCGTCCTATTTGATCTACAACCTGGTCGATCCGCAGTTCGTCTACGCCATCAGCCACGACAACCTGTTACGCCATCTGTTGTTTTCCGGCAACGTGTCCGCGCTGTGGAGCATTCCGCCGGAGGTCCAGTTCTACGTGATCTTCGTGGGCATCTGGTTTGCGCTGCGTGCCTTCCGCACCAACAGCAATGTCACCCTGATGGTGGCGGTGCTCGGCACCATCCTGATGCTCATCGCCTACAGGGCACAGCTGCCCGGCACCTTTGTCGGCTCCAAGATCCATTATTTCCTGGCCGGCGTGGTGTTCGGCCTGGTGCGCACCCGGGTTGGCGCCAGCGTCAACATGACCACCCTGGCGGTGCTGCAGGCCGGCGTCATCGGGCTGGTGCTTGCGGTCATCCTGGGCATTATCGATGTCGATCTAGGCTCCAAGCGCGAGCTTTACCTCACGCTGGAGACCGCTGGCTTCGCCGGCATCTTCGTGTTCCTGTTCTCCTTCGACACCGGGCTGAGCAAGCGCCTGCTCGGCAACCGCTTGATGATGCTCAGCGGCGAATGCAGTTTCTCGATGTATCTGCTGAATATCCCGATCATCTACGCCGCCCTGGCGGTCATGGGCGGCCTGCCCCCAAGGCCGGCGCTGGCCTTGCCGATCATTGCGATCACCATCGCGGCCGCCTGGACGATGTACCGCCTGATCGAAATGCCGGGAAATACCCTGCTGCGCCAGCTGGGGACGTGGCTGTTGCTGCGCCCGCGCAGCGCGCCGGTCGTTGTGCCTGCGGCGGTGGAAGGTGCCGGGCCAGTACTGATCCAGGCGCCACAGGTCGGACAGGGCGTGCAAGTCGAGCGACCGTAAGGCCGCGCCCATCCGGCCGGAGCCAGGCCGATCCACGCAGCGCCATTGCAGCCAGCCACGTGACATCGCAGCACGTCCTGCGAGCGCATGGCCTGGCTCTTTTCCGCAGCCATACTGTCAGGTACGCTTATGTCCGGGACAGGACTCATGGGGACTCCTGGCTTACCGCAGCACGACCTGCGCCGACGATAGGCGCCACCGTGCCTGCCCGCAAATGCATGGAGTGGGACTGCAATGGAGCAGGAAAGACGGATCGACGCGCTGACCGGCATTCGCGGCCTGGCCGCGCTGATGGTGGTCTACGACCATTTGGGCGAACAAGGCTTCTTCGTCGGCAGCGATCTGCATCTGGGCGAACTCGGCGTCATGGTGTTTTTCACCCTGAGCGGCTTCCTGATGGCCTTTTTGTATGGCGACAAGGATCCGAGCAGCCGGGCGATCGGCCGGTATGCCATTTCCAGATTCGCGCGCATTGCGCCGGCGTACCTGGCGATCGTCATCCTCTCTTACATGATCTACACCCTGGTCGACCCCAACTTTGTCTATCCCATCCACAACGGCAACCTGCTGCGGCACCTGCTGTTTTCCGGGAATGTATCGGCGCTCTGGAGCATTCCGCCGGAGGTCCAGTTTTACGCAATCTTCGTCGGGCTGTGGATGTCCCTGCATGCCCTGCGCAGCAAGGGCAATGCTGCCCCGCTGATCGTGGCGCTGGCATTGGTGGTTGTCCTGGTCACTTATCGCGCCCAGTTTCCTGGCACCTTCGTAGGCTCGAAGATCCATTACTTCTGCACCGGCGTCGTGCTGGGCCTGATCCGCAGCCAGGTGCCCGCCACCGCAGGCATGACGGCGCTGGCCTGCGTGCAGGCGGCAGCGATCGTGCTGTGCGTGATGGTCTTCACCGGCGTGATCGATCTCGACCTCGGCACCGCGCGCACGCTCTATCTGGACCTGGAAACCGCCGGATTTACCGGGGTCTTCGTCTTCCTTTTCTCTTTCGACACCCGATTGAGCGCACGCCTTCTGGGGAATCGCCTCATCCGCCTGTGCGGGGACTGCAGTTTCTCGATGTATCTGTTGAATGCTCCGGTCATCTATATCGCCCTGGCGCTGCTCGGCGACCGCGCTCCCCAGCCCGCCCTCGCTCTGCCGGTGCTGCTGGCGATCGTGGCCGCGTCCTGGTTGATGTACAGATGGCTCGAAATGCCGGCCAATACCCTGCTGCGTCGCCTCGGCCTGCGTTTGCTGCGCCAGCCTGCAACCGCGCTGGGTGTACATGCGCCGGCCATGGCGGCAACGTCCGTGCCGGCGGGCGACCCGGTGCGCTGAGCCGGTCGTCCGCTCGCGCCGTTGGCGCTGCGGCTGCTGAGTGCCCTCTCGCAGTGGTGCGGTGATTGCCCTCAAGACTGGACGTTGCAGGCCGACAATGTATGCAACGTTTCGAGGAATCCCCATGGGCATCCTGATCTACCTGGTGCCTGCTTTCGCACTCTGGGCGCTCATCGCCACGGGGCTGGCGTACGTGCGTGGGCGCCAGCTCAACGCCGAGTACGGGCAGCACGCCAGCACCCAGGACAGTCTTGCGCGCTATCAGGCAGCGCTGTCACAGCTCAAGGCGCGCGCCGCAGCCACGACGCTGGAGCTGGAATCGCTGCAGCGCAGTTATACCGTGCTCAAGCAGTCGCTGGAGCAGCAGGAACAAAGCGCCGTAGAACAGCAGGGCGCGGACGCGCCCGAGCAAGTGATCCCGATGGTCATGGTGCAACAGCTGGATATCGCCAACGAGATCGGAACGCTGTTTGCCCACGTGGCGCGCGTCGCCCGCAGCCTGCGCCGCTACAGCGCCTACAGCCGCGGTCACAATGCGCCCGAGCCCAGCACCGCACGTTACGATCTGCATTGGCTGGCCGACTGCCTGCACAGTTTCGACCAGATCGGCCACGCGTTGGTACGCGGCAATATCGCCGCATTGATCACCGCCTGCCAGGATCTGCTGTCGATGTACGAGCACTATCTGAAGGACGGCTCCGGCTACAACAGCCGCGATACCTTCCAGCGCCTGAGCAGCGACGTGCCGCTGTCGGAGGCCACCGACGCCATCCGCTCGATCATCGTCAAGGCGACGCTGGCGCAGGATGTGCGAGATGCGGTGCAGGACGATGCGGTGGCAGTGGCGCAGTGAGTTCGGGATTCGGGATTCGGGATTCGGGATTCGGGAATCGGGAATCGGGAATCGGGAATCGTAAGAGCGTGTGTGGCGCGAACTGCTGAGTCACCGCGTGCGCATGGATTGATGGCCTTGAAGCCGCGCCTGGCTAGCGCAAAAAAAACGCGCCGTTATCGGCGCGTTTTTGTTTCCACTTCCAGCACTAATGCTGCGGTAATGCGTAGGCGATCAACGCGTCGCCTGCTGGGGTTTCCATGAAGTGGTGGCCGCCGGCCATGATCACCAGGTACTCGCGGCCGCCATAGGAATACACCATGGGGTTGGCCTGCCCTCCTGCCGGCAACTTGGCGTGCCAGAGCTCCTTGCCTGTCGACAGGTCGATGGCGCGGATCAGGTCGTCGGTGGCTGCCGCGATGAAGATCAGCCCGCCCGCAGTCACTACCGAGCCACCGTTGTTGGGCGTCCCGATCTCGATCGGCAGGCCGGAGCGGATGCCGAACGGGCCATTGCCGCGCGCACTGCCGAACGGGCGATCCCACAGCGTCTTGCCGCTGGCCAGATCGATGGCGCGGATGCCGCCATACGGCGGTTCCTTGCACAACAGCTTGGTGAACGGCAGCCGCCAGCCGGCGTTGACGTTGATCGCATACGGCGTGCCGGCCTGCGGGTCGCCCGCGCCTTCTGCGCCGCCTGCATCGCCGCGCACCTGGTCGCGCGGCGCCCAACCCAGCTTGTCGGCCTTGGCCCGCGGCACCAGCAGGTTGTAGTTCGGCATGTCGTTGTAATTGGCCACGATCACGCCGCGCTGCGGGTCCACCGCCACGCTGCCCCAATCGGAGCCGCCGTTGTAACCGGGGTATTCGATCGAATGCCGCTCGGCTTCCGGTGGGGTGTAGATGCCCTTGTAACTGGCTTTGCGGAACTGGATACGACACACCAATTGGTCGATCGGGGTCATGCCCCACATGTCGCGTTCGGTCAGATCCGGCTTGCGCAACGTGTGATACAGCGAAAACGGCTGGGTCTTTGCGCGCATCTGTGGCTCGACGCCACCGGCGGGCACCGCGCGCTCTTCCACGCCAACCAGCGGCTTGCCGGTGCGTCGATCCAGCACATACAGCTCGCCCTGCTTGCTCGGCAGCAACACTGCCGGCACGTTGACGCCGTCCTTGGGGAAATCGATCAGGCTCGGCTGCGAACCCAGGTCGTAATCCCAGGCATCGATATGGGTGGTCTGGAAATTCCACACCGGCTTGCCGGTGGTGACATCCAGCGCCACCAGCGAGGTCGCGTAGCGATTCTCCTGCGGCGTACGCGAGCTGCTCCAGTAATCGGCGGTGGAGTTGCCCATCGGCAGGTACACATAGCCCAACTGCTCGTCCGCAGCGGCGGTGGTCCACATATTGGGCGTACCACGCGTCCAGGTCTGGCCCGGCGGTGGTGCGCCATTCCAGTCCGGATGGGTCATGTCCCAGGCCCAGCGCAGTTTTCCGGTGATCGCGTCGAACCCTTCGATCACACCGGAGGGTTCGTAGCGCTTCTGTCCATCCAGCACCTGATGGCCGGTGACCACCACGCCGCGCACGATGGCCGGCGGCGAATTGATCGACACATAGCCCGGCGGGGTGTCGCCCATGCCCACGGTGATATCGACCTGGCCATTGCTGCCGAAGTCCGGGCACAGTTGACCGCTACGTGCATCCAGCGCAATCAGGCGTCCATCCAGCGTGCCTTCGATCACCCGCGTGCGGCACAGCGCCGAACCGGCGGTTGCGGCCTCGGCAGCGCCCGTCGTGGTCACGGCCGGCACCTCGTAATACGACACGCCACGGCACGCGGCGGTATACGGAATCGCCTCGTCCTTGACCTTGGGGTCGTAGCGCCAGCGCTGCTTGCCGCTGGACGCATCCAGCGCGATCACCTGGTTGCGCGCAGTACACAGGTACAGGCTGTCGCCCACCTTCAACGGCGTGGTTTCCGCGCCCCAGCGCTTGTTTGGCAAGTCTCCGGTGTGGAAGACCCAGGCCTGCTGCAGCTGCGCGACGTTGTCGCGGTTGATCTGTTGCAGCGGCGAATAGCGCTGACCTGCCTGGCTACGCCCGTATGCGGCCCAATCGCCATCGGCGGGCGCGTTGGCCGGTTGCACGTCGGCCGTTGCAGACGCTGCCGATGCATCGCCATTGACCAAGCCGCCGACCATCCCTGCAGCATGGGCCAACGCGCCATCGGCCTCGGTCACCCCAAACGGCTTGAACGCCAGCGCGAACGCGACCACAAACACCGCCGCCAACACACCCGCCACGCTGCGCGACACCGCGCGCGATACCGGGCGTTGCAGCCTGGGCAACAGCAGCGCAAGCACCAACGCCAGACCGACGATCAGGCCCAGGCGCGGCACCCAACGCCAGTAATCGCTGCCCGACTCCCACCATGTCCAGAGCAGCGAGCCGGCCACCACAGCTGCAAACCACCACGCGCCCGCGTTGCGGCCACGCAACAGCAACACGCCTGAAATCAGCATCGCCGCACCAGCCGGAGCGTAATACCAGGAGCCACCCAGCGCGGCCAACCACACACCACCGGCCAGCAACACCGCACCCAGTACGGCAATCACGCCTCCCAGGATCGCAAGCGCCCAATGGCCGCGACCGGAAGGACGATCCACATTCGTCATCAGTTGTTCCTCTTCGACTCAGCGGCGACGCAACGCCGCCGCACCGCCACTTACCTTCGACCCGCAGCGGTGAAAGCACCGCGTTTTTCGCGGGGATGAAGGGTAAACACTGCGTTGCACATGTCATCGCGTGCAACAAACCAAGCACGTAACACTGGAACGCAAAAAAAAACGCCGGCATTGCCGGCGTTTTCGTTCGACTGCAGCGATGACGCTACACGATCACTCTTCGGTTGCCGGTGGCAGTGCGACGGACTCGGCGGTTGCGCCCGCGTCGTCCGCCACGTCGTCCACTTCATCCAGCGATGCATCCAGGCGTTCGACCGCCTGCAGCTTTTCGCCCTTGGACAAGCGGATCAACGTCACGCCCTGGGTATTGCGGCCGACGCGCGAAATTTCCGAACCGCGTGTGCGCACCAGGGTGCCGCCATCGGAGATCAGCAACACTTCGTCGGTAGCGCCCAGCAGCACCGCACGCACCAACTTGCCGTTGCGCTCGGTAGTCTGGATACCGATCACGCCCTGCGTACCGCGCCCCTTGCGCGGATATTCGGCCAGCGGAGTGCGTTTGCCGTAGCCGTTCTCGGTGGCGGTGAGGATATAGGCCACATTGCCGTCGTCGGTGACTTCAATCACGCCTGCATCGGCGCCGTCGGCGGTGTCGACGACTTCGTCGGCAGCGTCTTCATCGGACTCGATCTCGATGCCACCGGCCGGGTCGGACACGATCAGGCTGACCACTTCCTCGCCCTTGGGCATGCGGATACCACGCACGCCGGTGGCGGTACGGCCCATCGAACGCACGGTGGACTCGCCGAAGCGCACGGTCTTGCCGTTGGAGGCGAACAACAGCACGTCGCGATCGCCATCGGTCAGGGCCACGCCGACCAGCGCATCGCCTTCATCCAGATTGATGGCGATCTTGCCGCGCGCCAGACGGAAGGCGAATTCGCTCAGCGGGGTCTTCTTGACGGTACCGTTGCGGGTAGCGAAGAACACAAAACGGTTGTCGGCGTATTCGCGCACCGGCAATACCGCCTGCACCCGCTCGCCGGATTCCAGCGGAATCCAGTTGATGATCGGGCGGCCCCGCGCATTGGAGCCGGCTTCCGGCAATTGATGCACAGGCAGCCAAAACACCTTGCCGCTGCTGGTGAAGGTCAGCAGCGTGTCGTGCGTATTGACCAACCACAGCTGGTCGATGAAATCCTCTTCCTTGGTCGCTGCGGCAGAACGACCACGGCCGCCACGCCGCTGCGCGCGATACGCGCTCACCGGCTGACGCTTGGCATAACCGGCGTGCGACAGCGTCACCACCACGTCTTCCGGCGCGATCAGATCGAGAATATCCAGATCTTCTTCGCTGTGACGGATCTCGGTGCGGCGCTCGTCGCCGTACTCTTCGCGGATGTTGATCAGCTCGTCGCGGATCACCTGCAGCAGCACGTCCGGGTTTTCCAAGATGCGGATCAGGCCCTGGATGACCTCGAGCAACTGCTTGTACTCGTCGGTCAGCTTTTCCTGTTCCAACCCGGTCAGGCGATGCAGACGCATTTCCAGGATCTGCGCGGCCTGCACTTCGCTGAGCTGATAGAAACCATTGGCCAGGCCCACGCCCGGCGCCAGGTCTTCCGGCTTGGAGGCCTCTGCGCCGGCCGCGCCAAGCAGCGCACCGACCAGACCCGGTTCCCAGGTCTTGGCCAGCATGCGCTCGCGCGCTTCCTGCGGGTTGGCCGAGGTCTTGATCAACTCGATCATTTCATCGATGTTGGCCAACGCAACGGTCAGGCCTTCCAGCACATGCGCACGCGCGCGCGCCTTGCGCAGTTCGTAAATGGTGCGGCGGGTGACCACCTCGCGGCGGTGGCGGATGAACGCCTCCAGCATCTGCTTGAGGTTCATCAACTGCGGGCGACCGTCGATCAGCGCCACCATGTTGATGCCGAACACCGACTCCATCTGGGTTTGCTGGTACAGGTTGTTGAGCACAACCTCGGCCGACTCGCCGCGCTTGATTTCGATGTAGATGCGCATGCCGTCCTTGTCGGACTCATCGCGCAGCTCGCTGATGCCTTCGAGCTTCTTTTCCTTGACCAGCTCGGCGATCTTTTCGATCAACCGCGCCTTGTTGACCTGGTAGGGGATCTCGGTGACGACGATCGCCTCGCGGCCGTTGTCGGCCACTTCCACATCGGCCTTGGCGCGGATGCGCACGCGGCCGCGGCCGGTGCGATAGCCCGCGGCAATGCCGGCGGTGCCGTTGATGATGCCGGCGGTGGGGAAATCCGGGCCCGGGATGTATTCCATCAAGCCTTCGACGTCCAGCTCGGGCGTGTCGATCAGCGCGATGCAGGCGTTGATCGCCTCGGTCAGGTTGTGCGGCGGGATATTGGTGGCCATGCCCACCGCGATACCGGCCGAACCGTTGACCAGCAGGCTCGGGAACCGCGTCGGCATGACCGTCGGTTCCAGTTCCTTTTCATCGTAATTGGGCTGGAAATCGACGGTTTCCTTGTCGATATCGGCCATCAGTTCATGCGCCAGCCGCGACATGCGCGACTCGGTATAACGCATCGCCGCGGCGGAGTCGCCGTCGACCGAACCGAAGTTACCCTGGCCGTCCACCATCATGTAGCGCAACGAGAACGGCTGTGCCATGCGCACCAGCGTGTCGTACACCGACTGGTCGCCGTGCGGATGGTATTTACCGATGACGTCGCCGACGATACGCGCCGACTTGAAGTAGGCCTTGTTGCTGTGGGCGCCCAGTTCGTGCATCGCGAACAACACACGGCGGTGCACAGGTTTGAGGCCATCACGGGCATCGGGGAGTGCGCGGCCCACGATCACGCTCATGGCGTAATCGAGATAGCTCTTGCGCATCTCGTCTTCCAGGTTGACCTGGATGATTTCCTTGGCGGTTTCTGCCATTCGGGTTCCGTAAGTGAGGTGGCGGGCGAGCCGGAAAGCCGCGTCAGGGGCGCCTTAGTCACAGGCTGCCGACCCTACGCTCCCGCCGATCGATTCAAGCCCCGGATTGTACCACGAAGGGGCTTCCCGATACCGTCGCTTTACGGCCAGAAACAAGCACTTGCGGGGATTTTGGCGGGACGTTGGCGGCAACCTTGCCGCCGGTCCGGCTCAGCTGCCGAAAGCGGCCTGCATTCGGGCCGGATCGGGGTGCTCGATCACCCCTCGCTCGGTGACGATGGCATCGATCAGTGCCCCCGGGGTGACGTCGAACACCGGGTTCCAGGCATGGATGCCCTCGGCCACGGTCCGCACCCCGCCCACGCCGAACAGCTCGCCGGGATCGCGCTGTTCGATCTCGATCTGATCGCCATCGCTGGTGGCCATGTCCACCGTCGACGACGGCGCCACCACCATGAACTTGACCCCGTGGTGGCGTGCGGCAATGGCCAGCTGATAGGTGCCGATCTTGTTGGCGGTATCGCCGTTGGAGCAGATGCGGTCCGCACCGACGATCACCCATTGCACCAGGCCGGATTTCATCAGATGCGCGGCCGCCGAATCGGCGATCAGGGTGGCATCGATGCCGTCCTGCTGCAGTTCCCACACGGTCAGGCGCGCGCCCTGCAGCCACGGGCGGGTTTCGCCGGCGAACACCTTGGCGATGCGTTGCTGCGCCATGCCGGCGCGAATCACGCCCAGCGCAGTGCCGAAACCGGCGGTGGCCAGCGAGCCGGTGTTGCAGTGGGTGAGCACGCCGCTACCCGGCGCGATCAGCCCGGCACCGAGCGCGCCCATGTGACGATTGGCGGCCAGGTCTTCATCGGCGATGGCCTGTGCCTCGCGGGCAATCACCTCGCGCCAGTCGGCACCGGCCGCGCCCAGCACGCGACGCATCCGCATCAATGCCCAGGCCAGGTTGACCGCGGTCGGGCGCGCAGCATTGAGCCGCAACAGCGCCGGTTCGAGTTTCTGCAAGGCCGCACTGCCATCGTCGGCAGCGATGTCGCGCGCCGCCAACACCACGCCCCACCCGGCCGCGATACCAATCGCCGGCGCACCGCGCACGGCCAGCGAACGGATGGCCTCGGCCACCGCATCGCTGCTCTGGCAGCGCACATGCTCCACCACGAAAGGCAACTTGCGTTGGTCGAGCAATTCCAGGGCATCGCCGGTCCACAACAGGGGACGAATGTGGTCGTAGCGGGCGTAATCGATATGGGCGCTGTCGTTCATGCGTCTATTGTAAGGCGCAGGGGCGGTGCAGTCAGTGGGCCGTCAATGGGCAGCTCGCAGCGCGCACGGCGATGCGTAAGCGCAAACGCCCGGTTGGTTGAGGGCGCGGTGCCCTCGCCGCTCGCGGGACACGCCGTGAACCCGTCCATGGGGGCTCGGTGGCGGCATCCATGCCGCCAACGGTCCCGCAATCGGCGAGGACACCGCACCAGACAGTTGGCTAGTGGTTTATTGAAGAACGAGGGCAGCGCGTCGCTGTCTGCCGATTGCTTGTTGCAAACCACGCACGCCGACCATCTCGACTGGTCCTTGCCCGCCCAGCGTCGCGGGATCTTACGCGGCGTGGACGGCGTGACAGCTTGCGAGGACGTACCTTCAGCACGTGCCGGGATGGTGGGCGGGCAAGGACGCTGCGACCAAACCACAGATCAGCGCGCTACGGCGCAAGCCGACATCCCGCTCAATACTTAGGCCGACACCCAACGGGCTTGTCAGCCGCTCAGTCGACGATGAACTCGGCGCGGCAACCGTCGTTGACCCACACCCCGTCGCGGCTCCAGCCCCAGGTCTGGCCCTCCACGCACGGCGTTCGGGACATCTGCCGGCCCAGGCGCACCTTGCGCTCCACCGACACCCCGCAGGTGCGGCGCGTGCTCTTCTTCGATTCGCAGGTGACCATGCGCGGCACCGCCACGAACCCGGAGCCATCTTCGGCACCGACCTCGAACTCGCCGTCGCAACCGCGCGACACCCAGATTTCGTTACGGCGCGTTCCCCAGGTGCGGCCTTCCTTGCACGGCCACATCGAGCGCTGACGCAGCAGGCGTACCGGCGCGCCGCGCAGCACCACCGGGCACGCGACCTTGCCGCCATTGGAATCGCAGCGCACCACGCGCCGCATCAAGGTAGCCGCAGGCGCAGCGGTAGCGAATTCGGCACGGCAGCCCTGCTCCACCCACACACCGTCGCGGTCGACATCCCATTCGCTGCCGCGGATGCAGCTGGTTTCGGAGAGCTGACGGACCAGCTGCACGCCGCTGGCGACATCCATCGCGCAGTGCACGCGGGCCAGGTCCTTGGATTCGCAACGCACCACGCCCGAGCCCCGCTCGGCGGCACGCGCATCAGCGAGCATCAGCAGCGGCAGGCACCACAAACCGCATAAGCTGATCAGCCACTTCATGCCAACAATCCTCACCCGAAACGATCGACGTCGCGCCCCCGTGGACGTGAAGATGAGAGCATCATCGATGTGAAGATGGCAATACGGTGGCGATGACAACCGGATGGCAGCGTCACGCCATCGTGGTGGTCGCACTGCCGGGTGCGGGCGGTATTGCTTGCATGGAATGAGTTGCACCGATTGGATCTATGCCGTGATCGGTGCTGGCCCACTGCGGCCTACCGCGACGCGACAACTGCATTCCCGTAGTGGATCAGGAGCGGCCAAGAACGCCTGGCAAGTCGTCGTCAGGTGGGCATGAACAGTGCGCTCGAACCGGAGTGACGCCCGCAACGGGCACCACGTACCGCGCCGAGTACCGCCTACACCCGCCTGGCGATGCGCGCAGCCAGTTCATTGACCGCTCTCGGTGCCTGCTACGCCGCCACTGCCTGTCAACACATCAGGCGCGCGCGAAGTCGAATGCCAGCACGTCGGCAATCTGCGTAGTGTCGCGCAAGGCCATCAATAGCCGATCCACTCCCACCGCCACGCCGGCGCAATCGGGCAGCTGCGACAACACCGCCAGCAGGTGCTCATCCAGCGGCAGCTGCGGCAAGCCGCGCGCCGCACGCACGCTGTTGTCGCGGATGAAGCGGGCCCGTTGCTCCCGGGCGTCGTTCAATTCGTGGTAGCCGTTGGCCACTTCATAGGCGCCCAGATACAGCTCGAAGCGCTCGGCCACCGGCGGGCTGTCCTGACGGATCCGTGCCAGCGCGCATTGGCTGGCGGGCCAGTCGTGCACCACGGTCAAGGTATCGCTGGCAAAGCCCGGCTGGAGGCGATGGGTCATCAACAGGTCCAGCCAATCGTCGCGCGTCAGTCCCTGTGGATCGATGGCGACGTCATGCAGTACTGCACGCAGCGTGTCGACCGGATCCAGCAAGGGGTCGATGCCCAGGCGTTGCACGAACAGCTCGCGATAGCTGAACACCTGTACCGTCGCTTGGCGCTGCACCAGGGCCAGTGCGCGCTGGACCAGCGCGATGGTTTCCTGGGCCAGGGCGCGGTCGTCCCAGCCCACCCGATACCACTCGAGCATGCTGAATTCCGGATTGTGCCGGCCGCCGGCTTCGCCATTGCGAAACACGCGTCCCAGCTCGTAACAATCGCCCAGGCCGGCTGCGAGCAATCGCTTGAGCGAATACTCCGGCGAGGTGCGCAGCCAGCGCACCGGCGCGCCGGCATCCACGTGCCCGCTGAAGCAGGTGCTGAAGCTGTCGATGTTCGGTTCGGTGTTGCCGGCCTGCGACAGCACCGGCGTCTCCACTTCCAGCACGTCGCGCTCGGCAAAGAACGCGCGAATCGCGGCATTGAGCTGCGCGCGCAGTTGCAGCGCGGCCAGATCCAGTTGCACTGCCGTCATGGCTGTTGACCGTGCTCGCCCAGGAAGGCCAGCAGCCGTGCTTCGTCCCAGATTTCCACACCCAGCGATTGCGCCTTGTCGAGCTTGGAACCGGCCTCTTCGCCAGCCACCAGGAACGCGGTTTTCTTGGAGACGCTGCCGGCGACCTTGGCGCCCAAGGCTTCGAGCCGCTGCTTGGCGGCATCGCGCGTCAATGCGGCCAGGGTGCCGGTGATCACCACGGTCTGCCCGTCCAGTGGACCGGACTGCACGGCCTCGGCTTCCGGCAGGCGCGCCAGCACTGTTTCCATCGCCTGCTGCGCCGATGTGGCGAGTGCCGCGTTTTCGGGGCGATCCAGCCATTGCAGCAGCGCGGCGACCACCGGTGCGGGCACGCCGGCCTGCAGCAAGGCGTCGCTGCCGGCAGTACGCAGCGCATCGAACGACGGCACCGCTGCCGCCAGTTGCTGGGCGCGCACCGGCGTCACCTTGGGAATGTCCATGTCTTCCAGCACGCTGGCAAAACTCAGGGCATCGCGCAGCTTGGGCGATGGCGGATGTGCATCGCCGATGCGCACGCCACGTTGCAGCAAGTCGTCGATGGCCTGCTGATTGCCCGGCTGATCGAGAAAGTGCCCGAGCGAACGAGCTACTTCGCCACCGATATCGGGCACGCGCTTGAACAGCGGCCACGGCAGATGGCGGATCAGCTCCAGATCGCCGAACCAGGCCGACAAGGCCTTGGCGGTGCTCTCGCCCACATGCTCGATGCCCAGCGCGAACAGGAAACGTTCCAGCGTGGTGTCGCGCGATGTTTCGATCGCCTCGATCAGGTTCTCGGCCCATTTGGTGGCGATCTTGCGGCGGTTCCAATCGAAGCTCGGCAGCCCCGCACGCAGCAGGTCGGCCTGCCAGCTCTGCGGCGCCTCGCGCTCGCCGGCCAGATCCACGCCGATGCTCGCCACGGTGGCTTCCAGCTGCGCATACGCAGCGGTTGCCAGATGCTCACGCGCCTCACGCAAGAACGCATGCGGGCTGTCGGCGGTGCTGATCAGGCGCAACTGCAGCAGTTGATCGACGGTGAGCAGATACAGATCGGCCACGCCCTGCACCAGCCCGCTATCGACCAGCACTTCGATGAATTTTTCGCCCAGGCCATCGACATCCATCGCGCGGCGCGAGACGAAATGCCGAAACGCTTCCTTGCGCTGCGCCGGGCAAGTCAACTCGCCCGAGCAGCGCCACACCGCCTGGCCTTCTTCGCGCACGATCTCCGACCCGCACACCGGGCATTGGGTGGGCATGCGCCATTCCTGCGTGCCCGGCGGGCGCTGATCGGCGACCACACCGGCCACTTCGGGAATCACATCGCCGGCACGGCGCACGATCACCGTATCGCCCACGCGCACATCCAGCCGCGCGATCTGGTCGGCGTTGTGCAAGGTCGCGTTGGTGACGATCACGCCCGCCACATGCACCGGCTTCAGTCGCGCCACCGGCGTGGCCGCACCGGTACGGCCGATCTGGATCTCGATCGCCTCCACCGTGGTGGATTGCTCCTGGGCCGGGAACTTGTGCGCGATCGCCCAGCGCGGTGCGCGCGAGACAAAGCCCATCTCGCGCTGCCCGGCCAGATCGTCGAGCTTGTAGACCACGCCGTCGATATCGAAAGCCAGCCCGTCGCGCGCCGCTCCGATGCGTTGGTAGTACGCCAACAGGCCGTCGCCGCCCTGCACCACCTCCACCAGCTGGCTGACCGGAAACCCCCAGTCGCGCAGCTGCGCCAGGATGGCCGAATGCGTCTGCGGCAAGGCACCGTCGCGCACCTCGCCCACGCCATAGGCAAAAAAGCTCAGCGGACGCTGCGCGGTGATGCGCGCGTCCAGCTGCCGGAGCGAGCCGGCCGCGCCATTGCGCGGATTGGCCAGCACCTTGCCGCCTTGCGCGCGCATCTGCGCGTTGTACGCCTCGAACGCGACGCGCGGCATGTAGACCTCGCCGCGCACCTCCAGCACCTTCGGCCAGCCCTGCCCGCGCAGGCGCAACGGAATCGCCTTGACGGTGCGCAGGTTGGCGCTGACATCCTCGCCGGTGGCGCCGTCGCCACGGGTCGCACCCTGCACGAATTCGCCGTCTTCGTAGCGCAGGCTGATCGCCAGGCCATCGAGCTTGGGTTCGGCCGAGAACACCGGTTGTTTGAGCTCCAGCCGCTCGCTGATGCGTCGGACGAACTCGTTCACTTCCTCGTCGCTGAAGGCATTGCCCAACGACAACATCGGCATGGCATGCCGCACCTCGGCAAAGCGCGACGCGGCCAGATGGCCCACCCGTTGCGTTGGCGAATCGGCACTGGCCAGTGCCGGGTGCTCGGCTTCCAGCGCCTCCAGCTCACGCATCAGGCGGTCGTAATCGACGTCGGCCATCTGCGGCTCGTCGAGCACGTGATAGCGGTAGTTCGCGTCTTCGATTCGACGACGCAAGGCGTCGATGCGCTGAGCGGGATCCGGGCTGACAGTCATACGATCGCTGGGCTGGCACTGGGCCGCCCATTCTAACGGGCCGTGCCGATACGCAAGCGATGGTGGGCGTGACCACGACGCCCGACATGCCCCCCTCACTGAATGGACCGATGCAGGCAACCGCAAGGCTGGAGGCGATGGCGCTGCTGGAGCGTGGGGCGCAGCCGGCCAGCAAACCCGGCAGGAGGCGCCAGAGCGCAGCCGGCCTCGACGGGCTTTCTGGACCAACGGCTCTGCCCGCTGACGGCCGACAGCCTACCGCCCGGGGATTTCCCGATAGGCAGACCGGCGCAAACCCGCTAGCGTGGCGCCCTCTTCGCCGCCCCATCTGGAGCTCACCCGTGTCGTTGCCCGTCTCGCGCCGTTCGTTTCTCAGCCTTGCCACCACTGGCGTGGCGGTTTCCGCATTGGGGCTGGCACCCGCGGCCGAGGCAGCCCGCAAGCGCGCTGCCGCTCCGGCAGCGCCCGGCGTGGCCGCGGCGGCCGGCACGGTGTACCTCAATCTCAACGAGCACCCGCTTGGGCCCGCTCCGGCCGCGCTGGATGCCGCAACGCGGTCGCTGGCGCGGTCGGGGCGCTACCTGCTGGAGATGGAGCAGGACCTGCGCAATCTGATGACCGGCGAACTGCAGCTGCCCAACGACCATCTGGCGTTGTTTGCCGGCTCCAGGGATGCGCTCAACCGCGCCGGCAACCTGTTCACCTCGGCGCGCGCCGGCCTGGTGGTGGCAGACCCGAGCTTCGACCCGGTGATCGACAGCGCCACTGCCCGCGGCGTCGCGGTGCGCAAGGTGCCGCTGCGGGCCGACGGCGCGCACGACGTCAAGGCGATGGCCAAGGCCGACCCGACCGCCGGCCTGATCTATCTGTGCAACCCCGGCAACGCCACCGGCAGCATCACCCCGCGCAGCGACATCGAATGGCTGCTGGCCAACAAGCCGGCCAGCGCGGTGCTGGTGGTCGACGAGGCATACATCCACTACAGCAACGAGCCGTCGGTGGTCGATCTGGTGCGTCAGCGCCAGGACCTGATCGTGTTGCGCAGCTTCTCCAAGCTCTACGGCATGGCCGGTCTGCGCCTGGGTGCGGCGCTGGCCCCGCCGGGCCTGCAGACCAAGCTCGCCAGCTTCGGCAGCAACCCGCTGCCGGTCCCGGCGATGGCCGCCGGCATCGCCAGCCTGCGCGATCCGCAGCTGGTGCAGACCCGGCGCGCCGACAACGCGCGCGTGCGCGATGAGACCGTCGCCTGGCTCAAGGGCAAGGGCTACACCTGCCTGCCCACGCAAGCGAACTGCTTCATGCTGGACGTCAAGCGCGACGCCGGCGTGTTTGTCGATTCGATGCAGAAGCAGGGCGTGATCGTCGGCCGCAGCTGGCCGATCTGGCCCAAGCGCGTGCGCGTGAGCGTCGGCACCGAGGCGGAGATGGTGCGGTTCCGCGAGGCATTCACCAAAGCCAAGCGCTGAGCACTGAGCATTGCGTGGTCATCCCTTCTCCCTACGGGAGAAGGTGCCCCGAAGGGGCGGATGAGGGTGCGCCTCGAAGATCTGCCAACACATGTAATGACAAACGCGTCGCCACGCGCCGTCAATAGTGAATCACCAACTGCGCCACTGCTTCGCTCCGTGCCCGCACCCCTGCTCCGCGCCCCGGCCCGCGCGTGCGGCGCGAAAGCCGTGCGTGCTCGTCCCGCAGGGAGAGGTGCGTTAGAGCTACCGATCCAACGCCTCCCGCTGCGGTGTGCGCAGCGTGTGCCGGATCCAGCAATAACTGATCACAAAGGTCAGCACCATCGAGCCGGCATTCCACAGCAGCAGCTCACGCAACATCGGCGGGCCTTGCAGGATATGCGCGTAATAGCGGCGATCCAGTAGCGCGATCGCATGCGGCAGGAACACGCTGATGAAGGGCGTCGGCACCGGGGCAACCAGCAAGGTGATGGCAGCGGCGAAACTGCCCACCACCCACGGCGAGTTGCGCGGGCGTTTGCGCAGGCGCGCGGTGATCAGCGAAAAGATCCACAACAGCGGCATTGCCAGAATCGTCCACAGCACCAGCAGCAATGCCACTGCCAGCATGCCCTGCAGACTCAACATCGCTCAACTCACCAGCGCGGGGATTTGGTCAGCGGCGGTGCCTGGTGCTGACGATCGTAGGCACGCAGTTCGTCGCGGATATGCGCCACGCGCTGACGGCCCAGCGCATTGCGGCTGTCATCCAGTACCACGCCGTCCAGCAACTCGGCCATGCGTTGTACGGTTGGCAACATCTTTTCCCAGGCATCCAGCGCGGTCATCGGCGCCGGCAGGGTCAGGAAAAACGCGATCGCCGGCGTCTGCATCTCGCGGATGTTGGCCATGTCGAAACTGCCCGGCTTGAGGATGCTGGCCATGCTGAAGATCGGCCCGCGTTCCGGATGCCCTTCCACCAGGCGGTGGAACACATTCATATGGCCGAACACCAGGCCGGTCTTTTCCGCAGCGACCACCACATCTTCGCCACGCAGGATCTGACCTGCCTTGGCCGCCACGAAGAGCGACACGATCTTGTCGAAGTCCTGATTCGGGCGCTTGCCGACGTCGTTGCCGCCTGCCGCATCCTGCTCGCCCAGGTCGAGCTCGCTCTGTTCGGCGCCGCCTTCGCTGCGCTCGAACGCGTCTGCGTCAATCCCCGCATCGCCGGAAATCACCGGCTCGCGGCGTTCGCGCGGTTGGCTCTCGTCCTTGTCGACGCGACGTCCCTGCGGCGACTTCTTCGGGCGGCCGAACAGAAAAATGGCAGCGACCAGCAGCACTCCCGCGATCAGGATCCCGATCCGGATCATGGCCATGTCGGACATTCAGCGTGCCTCCGCATAAGAGTGACAGGTGTCGATATTCCGACAAGCATGGCACGTCATGCCGCACCCGCCAAACGTGCGGCTTCTTCCAGGTCCACGCTGACCAGGCGGCTGACGCCTGGCTCGCGCATGGTCACGCCGGACAACTGGCGCGCCGCTTCCATGGTCGCCTTGTTATGGCTGACGAACAGGAACTGCACCTTCTCGCTCATCTCGCGCACCATGTTGGCCAGGCGGCCGACATTGGCTTCGTCCAGCGGCGCGTCCACCTCGTCCAGCAGGCAGAACGGCGCCGGATTGAGCTGGAAGATCGCAAACACCAGCGCCACCGCGGTCATCGCCTTTTCGCCGCCGGACAGCAGCGAAATGCTGGACACGCGCTTGCCGGGCGGGCGCGCCATGATGGTCACGCCGGTATCGAGCAGGTCTTCGCCGGTGAGTTCCAGGTATGCGTGGCCGCCGCCGAACAGGCGCGGATACAGCGCCTGAACGCCTGAGTTGACGCGATCAAAGGTGTCCTTGAACCGGCCACGGGTTTCGCGGTCGATCTTGCGGATGGCTTCTTCCAGCGTTTCCAGTGCGGTGTTGAGGTCCAGGTTCTGCGCGTCCAGATATTCCGAACGCTGCGCGGCCTCGCCGTATTCCTGGATCGCCGCCAGGTTCACCGGCTCCAGGCGCCGCATGCGGCCGTCGATCTGGTTCACCGCCGCTTCCCATTCGGCCACGTTGGCGGACTCGGACAGGCCGTTGACCACGTCTTCGAGCACGAAGCCGGCCTTGACCACTGCGGCAGACAACTGTTCGGCGTTGAGCACCAGCGCCTGTTGATCGAGCTTGCGCTGGTTGATGCGCTCGCGCTGCGCCAGCGCCTGTTCGTCGCGCTGCTGGCGGGTCTGCTCGAAGCTGCGCAGCTCGCCGTCGATGCTGTCGAGCAGCGCGCGCGTTTCGCTGAGCACACGCTCGGTGCGGACGCGCTCGCTGAGCGCGGCCTGATGTTCGTGCTCCAGCGTTTCCACCGGCGAATCGCCATCGCTGAGCTGGGCGACCAGATCCTCCAGACGCGTGTCCAGCTGGCCGCGCTGGCTGTCCATTCGCTCCAGGGTCTGGCTGAGCGAGGTGATCTGGGTGCGCTGCGATTCCAGCGTGAGCGCCAGCGCATGCATCGCATCGCGCACGCCGCGTGCGGCATCGCGGGCCTGGTCGCGGCCATCGGTGAGCTGGCGGCGTTCGTCTTCCAGCGCCTGACGCGTGCCTTGCAGGTCGCCCATCAAGGTGACCGCGTCTTCGAGTTTCGCACGTGCCTCGCGGGCCTGTTCGCGGCTGGTGTCCAGCGTTTCCAGCAACTGCGACAGCTCGTTTTCGATGCGCTCGATGCGCGTACGCGCGGCATCGACCTTGCCCTGCTGGCTCTGCAACTGGCCGGCCAGTTCGGACACGCTGCGGTGCGCCATGTACAGCTGGCGCTGTGCATCTTCGCGCTGCTGTTCGGCCGCCAGCAGCTGCTCGCGGAAGCTGCCCAGGCGCTGCTCGAGTTCGGCTTCGCGCTCCTGCAGCGTTTCGATCTGCGCACGCAGCTCCTGGATTTCGCGCTCGCGCAGCAAGGCGCCCTGCTTGGCCGCGCCGGAGCGCGATACGCGCACCCAGCCCTCGCCCAAGCGCTCGCCGTTGCGGGTAATGACCGAGTCGCCTTCCGGCAACGAGGCCTGCAACGCGCGTGCGGCCTGCAGATCGTCGGCGGCGTGCAGACGCGCCAGCAGGCGACGAATCGCGATCGGCCCCTGTACCTTGGCCGCCAACGAGGTCGGTGCGAAGGTGGCGGCATCGGTGGCACTGGACACCAGCGCGATGCGGCCTTCGCCCAACTCGCCCAGCGCGTCGACCAGCTGCTCGGGCGCATCCACCAGCACGCCTTCGATCAACTGCCCCAGCGCGCTTTCGACGGTATTTTCCCAGCCGCTTTCCACCGTGATGCGCTCGCCCACGCGCGCCGCCGAATCCAGCCCGCGCGACTTCAGCCACGCCACCGCCGCGCCCTGTTCCTGGCCAAGGGCGGCCTGTTGCAGGGTTTCCAGCGACGACAGCCGGCCACGCGCGGCCTGCGCCTGCTTGCGCACCTCGGCCAGCTCGCCCTGGCTGGCGCGCTGCTGTTCCTGCAGCCCGCCAAGTGCGTGCTTGCGCGCCTCGACCTGCTCGGTCAGCCCGTCCAGCGACGTCTTTTGCGTCTCATGGCGCAGCTCGATCTGCTCGAACGCCTCGGCCAGCGCGTCCAGATCCAGCCCGGCACGTTCGTTGACCAACGCTTCGCGGCGGCGGTCGGCTTCCAGCGACTGGCGGTCCAGGTAATCGACACGCGTACGCTCCACCTCGCCGGCGCGCGAGGCTTCGCCGGTGTCGCGATTATGGGTTTCCCAGCGTTGCTGCCAGTCGGCCAGCCGCGCTTCGGCTTCGCGCAGCGATTCCTGGCGGAACTCATGGTCTTCGCGCAGCTGTTCCAGCTGCGGCTCGGCCGCATCCACGGCCTCGCGCAACACCGCCAGTTTTGCCGAATCGCCGCTGATGTGCTGGGTCAGTTCCTGCAACTGGCTTTGCGCCTCGTCGCGCGCCTTGTGCAGGCGATGCGAGAGTTCGCGCTGGTGCTGGATCTGCTGCTCGATGCGCGCCAACGCGCTGCCCACCTGGTACACATCGGCCTGCGCCTTGGCCACCGCTTCGGCGGCTTCTTCGCGACGCACGCGCCCGGTTTCGATCCGCGCCTCGGCATCGCGCTGGTCGGCGATCAGCTGCTGCAGGCGGGTCTCTTCCTGGTTCAATTTTTCGCGCAGGCCCTGCAATTGCCCATCCAGGCCGCGGTATTCCAGCGCCTTCCACTCGGCATCCTTGATCCGGCGTTCTTCCTGCAAGGCCTGGTACTGCTCGGCCTGGCGCGCCTGGCGCTGCAGATGCGCCAGCTGCTTGGTGATTTCCTCACGCAGGTCGCCCAGGCGGTCGAGGTTTTCGCGGGTGTGGCGGATGCGGGTTTCGGTTTCCTTGCGGCGTTCCTTGTACTTGGAAATGCCGGCGGCCTCTTCCAGATACACGCGCAGGTCTTCGGGGCGCGCCTCGATGATCTGGCTGATCATGCCCTGCTCGATGATCGAGTAGCTGCGCGGGCCCAGGCCGGTCCCCAGGAACAGGTCGGTGATGTCGCGACGCCGGCACTTGGTGCCGTTGAGGTAGTAGGCGCTGTTGCCGTCGCGGCTGACCAGGCGCTTGACCGAGATCTCGTTGAACGAGGCGAACTCGCCGGTGATGGTGTGATCGGAGTTGTCGAAGATCAGTTCCACCGTCGCCTGCGACACCGGCTTGCGCGCCGAGGAGCCGGAAAAGATCACGTCGGTCAGCGAGTCGCCACGCAGCCGGCTGGCCGAGCTTTCGCCCATCACCCAGCGCACCGCATCGATGATGTTGGACTTGCCGCAGCCATTGGGGCCGACGATGCCGGTCATGTTGGTGGGCAGGTGCAACGTGGTCGGGTCGACGAACGACTTGAAACCGGACAGCTTGATCGTGGACAGGCGCATGGAAACAGGGATCTCGGTCAACGGCGCGGGGCACGCCATCGGGTCGGGGTTGCAACGGCGTCGCGCTGGCCGACAGGACGCCAGCAACACGGGCCACGCGAACGATTGGCGTTGAGTATAACGGCCGGGCACGGCGGACACCGGCAGGCCCGCCAGCGCCGGTGTCCGGAGGCTGCGTCGATTCAGACCCTGGGCTGTGCCTGGCCCCTTGCCGGCAACCCGACCACCTCCCGCAAAACGGCCCGCAACGACGCCTGGAACACCGCCGCATGGTGCAGCGCAGGGAACTGGCGGTAACGCACATCCAGACCCGGCAGGGCCATCAGGCGCCGGGCAAGCTGCCATGCCGCATCGGCCGGCGCGCCCTGGATCGCGGCCAGCAGCGCAGCGCGATCGGGGTCATCGCGGCGGCGCGCATCGATCTGCCCGGCCCGCTCCGCGCCGCCAAGAAACAGCCACAGCCGCTCGGCATGACGCAGGCCGCGCGCGACCAGCGCGTGTTCGGGCGTGCCCAGCAGGGCGCCCTGCCCCCACCAGAGCGACGGACTGGCGGCCGCAAAATCGGTAAACCAGCCCTCGCCGGCATACAGCGCGTGCATTACGAACAGGCCGGCCAGCGAGTGACCCCACAGCGCCTGCCGCCTGCCATCCAGTCGTACGCGCTGCGCCAGCGCGGGCACCGCCTTTTGCAGCAGCGCAGCGTGCAGCGCCTGCGCGCCGCCGCCCACCCGCCCTGCAGCGGCACCGGGCGCGGCAAGGAATGGATGATCGGCCGGCTGGAACGTGTAATGGCGAGCCCGGGTGGGCAAGTCGATCAGCAGCGCGTGGTCCGCGTCGACAAAGACCAGCACCGGCGGCACCGGCAGGCGCGCCAGCCGCCACAGCGTCACGGGATCGAACAGGCCCAGCGCCCGGTTGCCGTCCAGCATCCACAGCCCCGGAGCGCCACGCCTGGGCGTTACCGCGTGCGGAATCGCAAAACGGATGCGCCAGCGACAGGCGTCATCGTCGCCAACCGGCACGCTGACGCTGCCGAAGCGATACCCGCGCGCCAATGGCGAACGGGCGCTTGCCAGCGCCGCGCCCAGCCGCAACCGATCAGTGCCGGGTGGTTGCGCATTGATTCCGCGCCATGTCGTCGGGCTCATCGGTCGCGGCTCGCCACCGCCGTACAGCGCTTGAGAACGATCGGCAGCATGCCGCGCCCGAACGCACAACGGGCGCCCTGAGGCGCCCGTTGTTGTTGCCGCAAGCGAACTGTTCCCTAAGATCAGCTTCGCTTAGATGCCACTGACCAGGATCAGGCGTCGGATTCGACGATGACCTTGACGGTGGTTTCCACATCGGCGTGCAGGTGCAGCACAACGTCGTACTCGCCGACATTGCGGAATGCGCCTTCGCCCAGGATCACTTCGCTCTTTTCCAGCGGCAGGCCGGCGGCGGTGAACGCCTCGGCGATATCGCGCGGACCGACCGAGCCGTACAGCTTGCCTTCGGTCGACGCGTGCGCACCGATGGTGACGCTGGCGCCTTCGAACTTGGTGGCGCGGCTCTGTGCATCGGCCAGGATGGTGTTGGCCTTGGCTTCGTACTCGGCGCGCTTGGTTTCGAACGCTTCGACGTTGGCAGCGGTGGCCGGGACGGCCTTGCCCTGCGGCACGAGGAAGTTACGGCCGTAGCCCGGCTTGACGCTGACCTTGTCGCCCAGATTGCCCAGGTTGGTCACTTTCTGCAGAAGAATCAGATCCATGGTGGTGCTCCGTTATTCGTTAGCGCCGGCGCTTTGGCCGACGCAACGTTTGCTGTCCGAAAAGACGGGATTCGGGAATCGGGATTTGGGAATCGCAAAAGCACGATCAACACCGCATCTCGAATGACCGGCCTCTAATTTTTTTTAAGTAACCCGCACATGGATGTGCGGGCTCTTGTGAGGGACTCACATACAAACTGCGGGCTTCTGTGAGGGACTCACATACAGCCGTGCGGGCTCTTGTGAGGAACTCACATCAACGACTCGGATTAGACGTCGTGGTTGTCCGTGTACGGGATCAGCGCCAGGAAACGCGAGCGCTTGACGGCCGTGGCCAGCTGACGCTGGTACTTGGACTTGGTACCGGTCACGCGGCTCGGCACGATCTTGCCGTTCTCGGTGAGGTACTGGCGCAGGGTGTTGAGATCCTTGTAATCGATCTCCTTGACGCCCTCGGCGGTGAACTTGCAGAACTTGCGACGACGGAAGAACTTGGACATGACAGCGCTCCTTAAGCGGCTTCGGCGTTGTCGCCGTCGGTATCGGTGGCAGCGGGGGCTTCGCCCTCTTCATCGTCACGACGACGACGCTCGCTACGCTCGGGCTTGTCGCCCTTCTCGTCCTTGCTCTTCATGATCAGCGACTGCTCGGTGTCCGGGCCATCGCGCTTGACGACCAGGTGACGCAGCACTGCATCGTTGAAGCGGAAGCTTTCCACCAGCTCGCTCAGCACGGCCTGGTCGACTTCGATGTTGAGCAGCACGTAGTGCGCCTTCACCAGGTTCTGGATCGGGTAGGCCAGCTGACGACGGCCCCAGTCTTCCAGACGGTGGATGGTGCCGTTACCGCCCTCGATCAGCGACTTGTAGCGCTCGATCATGGCCGGGACCTGCTCGCTCTGGTCCGGATGGACCAGGAACACGACTTCGTAATGACGACTCATGTTGTTTTACCTTTCGGATGTGGCCACGTGGGCCGGACAGCTCCCCGGTGACCCGCGCAAGGCGGCCGGTGGAGCAAGGGTTCCGGCCCGGAACCGGGCAGGAAGCAGGAAAGTATGGCAGTTCAGTTGCTTAGCTGCAACCGGGCTGTGCTAGCGGCCGGCCTACGAACAGAACATCTGCGCGGCAACTGCTTGAGCCCCTCTCCCGCCGGGAGAGGGGTTGGGGTGAGGGTCAGCGGCGAAGCCACTCGTGACGCCTCACCGCGCGAGGCTTCGCCCCGTACCCTCATCCGCCCTTCGGGCACCTTCTCCCGAGGGGAAAAGGACCTCCAGGGGAATTTGGCTTAGCCGGGCTCAGCGATGCTCGGCTTCGGTCGTGAAGCTCTCCCCGCATCCGCATTCGGCGGTCGCATTGGGATTGTTGAACGTGAAAGTCTCGCTGAGGCCGTGCTTGCCGAAATCGATGCGGGTGCCGTCGACCAGCGGCAGGCTGGTGGGGTCCACGAAGATGCGGACCCCGTCCTGCTCGAACACCGCATCGTCATCGCGCTTCTCGCGCGCCAGATCGGTGATGTGGCCCCAGCCCGAGCAACCGGTCTTGGTCACACCAAAGCGCAGACCCAGCGTCCCCGGGGTCTGCTGCACGAAACGCTGCACGCGCTCCAGCGCGGCGGGGGTGAGGCTGATGGCCATGGGCGTGCTCCAGAAACGATGGTGAAACGATGACGGCAAGTATAGCGAGGCTGCAAGAACCAAGGACTGCACCCGCCGATACGACGTGCTCTCCAGATGGGGCCATGCCGAGCCTTCGACAAGCGCGACCACCCGCAAGCGGTTCAGGCGCTCGCGCCAGCGCGCCCGCAGCCAGTAAACTCGCAGGCCATTCAAGGTCGCTACGGCGAGGAAAAGTCATGACGGTGGTCAGCGTTGAACATGCGCTTGCGGGCAAGCTCCCCGAAGGCGGCGAAGTCACGGTACGGGGGTGGGTGCGCACACTGCGCGGATCTGCCGGACTGGCCTTCATCAACGTGACCGATGGCTCGTGCTTCGCTCCGATCCAGGTGGTGGCCAACGACACCCTGCCCAACTTCGACGAGATCAAGCGCTTGACCAGCGGCTGCTCGCTGATCGCCAAGGGCGTGCTGGTGAAGTCGCAGGGCAAGGGCCAGTCGTTCGAGATCCAGGCCAGCGCTGTGGAAATCGTCGGTTGGGTGGAGGACCCGCTGACCTACCCGATCCAGCCCAAGCCGATGTCGCCGGAGTTCCTGCGCGAAGTGGCGCACCTGCGCCCGCGCACCAACCTGTTCGGCGCGGTCACCCGCATCCGCAACTGCCTGGCGCAGGCGGTGCACCGCTTCTTCCACCAGAACGGCTTCAACTGGATCAGCACCCCGATCATCACCACCTCTGATGCCGAAGGTGCCGGGCAGATGTTCCGCGTCTCCACGCTGGACATGGTCAACCTGCCGCGCGATGCCAGCGGCGCGGTGGATTTCAGCCGCGACTTCTTCGGCAAGGAAACCTTCCTGACCGTGTCCGGCCAGCTCAATGTGGAGGCCTACTGCCTGGCGCTGAGCAAGGTCTACACCTTCGGGCCGACCTTCCGTGCCGAGAACAGCCATACCACGCGCCATCTGGCCGAGTTCTGGATGATCGAGCCGGAAATCGCCTTCGCCGACCTGGCCGAAGATGCGCGCCTGGCCGAGCAGTTCCTCAAGTATCTGTTCCGCGCCGTGCTGGACGAGCGAGGCGACGACCTGGCCTTCCTGGCCGAGCGCGTGGACAAGAACGCAATCAGCAAGCTGGAGGCCTTCATCAATGCCCCGTTCGAGCAGATCGACTACACCGAGGCGGTGAAGCTGCTGCAGAACTCGGGCAAGAAGTTCGACTTCCCGGTCGAATGGGGCCTGGACCTGCAGACCGAGCACGAGCGCTGGCTGACCGAGGAACATATCGGCCGCCCGGTGGTGGTGACCAACTACCCCGAGCACATCAAGGCCTTCTACATGCGCCTGAACGACGACGGCAAGACCGTCGCAGCGATGGACGTGCTGGCGCCCGGCATCGGCGAGATCATCGGCGGCAGCCAGCGCGAAGAGCGCCTGGACGTGCTGGATGCGCGCATGGCGCAGTTCGGCCTGGATCAGGAGCACTACAGCTGGTACCGCGATTTCCGTCGCTACGGCTCGGTGCCGCATGCCGGCTTCGGCCTGGGGTTCGAGCGCCTGGTGGTCTACGTGTGCGGCCTGAGCAATATCCGCGACGCCATTCCGTATCCGCGCGCACCGGGCAGCGCCGAGTTCTGATGTGAGCAACGATGCGGCCACGGTGACCATGTACCGTCCGCTGGGGCCGGAGGAATACGCCCTGGTGCGTGACTCCGGCTTCCGACGCTGGCCGCCGCGATTGCCGGAGCAGCCGATCTTCTATCCCGTCACCAATCAGCGCTATGCCGAGGAAATCGCATCGCGCTGGAACGTCAAGGACAGCGGCGTTGGCTATGTGGCGCAGTTCGATGTGCGCAAGTCGTTCGTCGACAATTACGCCATTCAGAAAGTCGGCGGCGCACATCACACCGAATGGTGGATTCCTGCCGAAGAACTGGATGCATTGAACGACAATATCGTCGGCGTCATTGCGATCATCGCCCGCTTCGACGCTCCACCCCAGGAGCATTCCGTATGACGCTGTTCTTCGCGCTGTGTTTTGTCGGTGTCGCCGTTGCCGGGCTGACCGCGCTGCTGATCTTCTGGCCGCTGACCCTGGTGCACCTGCGCGACCGCCATCCGGATGCGTTGGACAGTTTCGGCGACCCGGCCTTCATCAGTCCCACCGCATGGCGCTGGTTGTTGGCGCGCCGCTACCGCAGCTACCGCGACGGTGCGCTGTCCGGTCTGGCCACACCCGCCTGGCTCTCGCTGCTGACCATTTTTTTCGGCCTGGGCATGGCGGCCCTGCTCGGGCTGCTTTCCAAGGTACTGGCATGAACATCATCGACACCGACGCAGCGCACGGCTCCGACAGCCACGACCAATGGTGGCTGGCGACCATCGGCCGCACCCTGATCTGGGCGCGCCTGCGTATCAAGGCCGCCGGCACCGCCGAAGTGCTGGACAGCGATGGCAAGACGCTGCCCTACGACAGCGAGGACACCGCGCGTGCGGCCTTGTTCGATGCCGAATTCGTGGCACTGGACGGGCTGGACGAAGAAGACGCGCTGATGCGCGGTTTCTCGCTGCACGAAATCTCGCCGCCACGCGGCGACAGCGATGCCGACCTGCGTGCGCGCATGGTGGTGACCATGGGCGGCCGCGCCTGAGATGTACGCACCGCGCGCGTTCGCACAGACCGATCTGGCGCTGCTGGACTGGCTGCTGGCGCGCGACCCGTTCGTCACCCTGATCAGTCAGGGCGAGGACGGAGCGCCGGCAATCTCGCACCTGCCGGTGCTGTATCACCGCGATGGCGAGGCCATCATCATCGAAGGCCATTGGGCACGCCCCAATCCACAGGCCCGCGCACCTGACGATGTGGTGATCGTGGTGCACGGGCCGCACGCCTATGTGTCGCCCGCCTGGTATCCGGACAAGGAGGCCGCCGCGCGCGTACCGACCTGGAATTACGCGGTTGCACACCTGCATGGCCAGTGCAGCCGGGTCGACGACGAAGCGGCCCTGGGCGACCTGATCGACCGCATGAGCCGGCATTTCGAGCACCGTGTCGGTAGCGACTGGCTGTTCGAAATGGAGCGCGACAGCCATCGCCGCCAGCTGCGCGGCCTGGTCGGGTTCCGCTTCGTGCCCAGCCGCATCGAACTCACTTTCAAGTTGAGTCAGAACCACCCGCCAGCCAATCGCCGCAGCGTCAGTCAGTTCCTGGCACAGCAACCCGACCAAGCCTCGCACGCGATTGCAGCGTTGATGCAGGCGGCGATGGACGCCGATACGACACGCTGAGACAGCCTCGGCCGCGCACCCCAACGACTGATCGCCAGACCGCCGCGACGCGTCGGCCGCATCATTGGCTGTCGCTGCAATTCTTCCCTCCACCCGACATTGCCCCTGACCCGGCTCATAGCAGGATCAGCAGATGGGGCCATCCACCTCGTCGTCGTGTCAGCTCTGCTCATCCAATGCCCGCTTCGTGCGGCGCAAAGTCGATACCGCGCCGGATCGACTCCTAGATGGCGACGCGCAGCCAATGCGTCGGCCCTGGTCCACGGTTTGTAATGACTGGGAGAGATAGAAAAGCGCGTATCGAAATAGTCGAAGATCAATTGCACATTGCTACGGCCCTCCCCTATCACCGTGTATTCCACATCTCCGGTCAGCACATCGCTGGTACCCGAACGTTCGCGCTGCCGGCTCTGGATGTATGCCTCGCCCCGCTGAAGGATGCAGTCGTGGTGGCGCCCGGCGCGACCGACGCGCATCCTGGCTCGCACTCACATAAGTAATGTCCTCAATGGCAGACGCGCGCCTGCAATAACCTCAGGGCATCCGCTCGAACAGTGTCGTATCGCGCTGGCCGTTCAAGACAAGTGCAAGCTCTGCGCTGCCGTCGGCACGGATCCGCAGGCTGGCTTGGCCATCGCTGAGCTGACGGCAATAGCCTCTATCGTTGGCCCCGATCCAGGCGTTCAACGCGCCTGCCGAACGCCCTGCGTAGCGCAACTCCACCTGGCAGTCGCGAGGAGCGCCATAGCGCAAGCGTCCAAGCACGTCGCCCGGGCGAATTGTGGCCGCCACGATCTCCAGTTGCACGGCCATCAGGCCCGCCCCGCGCCAGCGGCCGGCTTCGGCCAGTCCTGTGCTGCTCTGGTCCAGGACAACGATCAACGGCGAGTCGCGGCCGGGCAGCGTGAGTTGCATGCCGGAGGTCGCACCATCGGACATCTGAAGCTGGGCACGCCCACCGGCTAGCGCGTCACAAAACTTGCCGCCATTGCGCGAGGACAGCGCGTAGCCGTCCGGCTGCGCCTGTAGCTCAAGCGCGCAATTGAAGGGAGGACCAAATCGCACGTCCGCAGTCTGGATGCCATCGGATCCCGCCGCGCGCCCGCTCAGGCGGACATAGACCGGGCCGGCACCGCCGCTGGCAGACAGGATTCCGCGCCAGTCACCGGCCGGAATGCTGCCAACCGGAGCGGCCTGTCCTGCAGCTAGCGAAAGACACAAGGCCAGTGCCGAGGTGATGCGCAAGGTGTGACGTTGATGATGACGTTGACCAGACATGAGAAAACTCCGATAAGAAGTTAGACAGGATGCAGAGATCGATCAAGCTGCTACTCGGCACGCCCGCAGCAGCAATCACCGGAACGGCAGCCGGGCATATGATGAAGATGGATCGCTGTCGGCGCCGAGAACGCCGACAGAGATCTGATGCAAGGCGGCCACATCAGTTCCAGCCGTTCGGTCACCGCATGGGCATCGGCGTCGGACAGCACCAACCTCATGGCACCGCCCCGGCAGCGGAAAGTGCACGTCCACAAACGGATGAAACGTCCAATGCGTGAACGCAATGCCGTCAAACCAAAGCACGCCATGCGGACATTCGCTCCCATCGGCGTCACCTGTCGAGTTGATCGGTGGCGCCAGTTTCGGCATCGATGCAATGGTCGGACATCGGCCGTTCACCGATACTACGGAGCCTGAAAGCTGATTCATCCTGTGCCCCGACACTGGCCACCACGAACGCGTTTTCTGGAATACTGCGCCCATGAACGAGCTCAACCATTTACTTGAAAACAACCGTGCCTGGTCCGAGCGTATCCGTCGCGAAGACCCGGAATTCTTCTCCAAACTGTCGACGCAGCAGACCCCGGAATACCTGTGGATCGGCTGCTCCGACTCGCGCGTGCCGGCCAACCAGATCATCGACATGGCGCCGGGCGAAGTGTTCGTGCATCGCAATATCGCCAACGTGGTGGTGCACACCGATCTGAACTGCCTGTCGGTGATCCAGTTCGCCGTCGACGTGCTCAAAGTCAAGCACATCCTGGTGGTGGGCCATTATGGCTGCGGCGGCGTGTTCGCCAGCCTGACCCAGAAGCGCATGGGCCTGGTCGACAACTGGATCCGCCACGTCACCGATGTGGCCGACAAGCACGAAGCCTGCCTGCACGATGCCGGCGACCTGCCGGTGCAGCATGCGCGCCTGTGCGAGCTCAATGTGCTGGAGCAGGTGGTCAACGTCTGCCGCACCACCATCGTGCGCGATGCGTGGGAGCGTGGGCAGGAACTGTGCGTGCATGGCTGGGTATACAGCCTGCGCGATGGCCATGCGCACGATCTGGGCATGTCCATCGACCGCGCCGACCTGCTGCAGGAGCGTTACGACGCGGCGCTGGCGAAAATCCAGGCCGATCACGCCGAACGCTGAGTCGGCGCTGCATGCTTGGTCGACCGCGACGCCCATCGGCGTCGCGGTTGGCTATGCTGGACGTCTTCTTCGCCGAGGAATGTCGATGCTGGTCCCGCCGATCAACCTGCATGCCTGGATCGAGCAACACCGCCACCTGCTCAAACCGCCGGTCGGCAACAAGTGCATCCAGCAGGATGGCTTCATCATCATGATCGTCGGTGGGCCCAATGCGCGCACTGACTATCACTACGATGAAGGCCCGGAGTGGTTCTTCCAGCTGGAAGGCGAGATGGTGCTGAAGGTGCAGGATGCGGGCGTGCAACGCGACATCCCGATCCGCGCCGGCGAGATCTTTCTGCTGCCGCCGAAGGTGCCGCATTGCCCGCAACGCGCCGCCGGTTCGATCGGCCTGGTCATCGAGCGCGAGCGCCTGCCGCACGAGCGGGACGGGCTGCAGTGGTATTGCCCGCACTGCAATCACAAGCTGTACGAGGCGATGTTTCCGCTGGGCAATATCGAAACCGACTTCCCGCCTGTGTTCGATCACTTCTATCGCTCGCTGGCGCTGCGTACCTGCGGCCAATGCGGGCATATACACCCGGCGCCGGAGCGCTATGCCACGGTCGAGGTCTGAGCCGACGACGGGCCGCGACGGCGGCGAGCGGATCCAGTGCGGTGGGCGTGAGCCGACGTGCAGCGTCATTGGCGCACCGGTGCCGGGGCCACCATCGCCGGGCGCAAGGCCGAGGCCGGTGATGTGTGCACACGAGGACCGGGTGAAGATCGCCGTCCGCCTCGCCCTGCCCGTTTGCCTGCAGCCAAACCGGCCGACCTGCGCGCCATGCTGCGCGCACTGATCGACCTCAAGCCGCGCGACGTGCCACTGCGCGTGGCCTTGCGCAACACCGCTGCGGTGGTCTTGCCGTTGGCGGCAGGCGTGGCGACCGGGCATGTCGCGGCCGGGCTGGCCGTGGCCAGCGGTGCGCTCAACACCATGTTTTCCGACCAGCCCGGCCCGTATCGCGCCCGCCTGCAACGCATGTTGATGGCGGCCCTGGCCGCCGGTGGCGCGGCCTTGCTCGGCATCTGCGTCGGCCATCACACGCCGGCCCTGGTCGTGGCCGGGCTATTGCTCGGCCTGGGCGGCGGACTGCTGGTGGCGCTGGGCCCGGTCGCGGCGCGGGTGGGGCTGACCAGCATGATCCTGCTGGTGGTCAGTGCGGACATGCGACTGCCGGTGGACCAGGCGCCCGGCGTGGCTGCGCTGATCTTTGCCGGTGGCCTGCTGCAGGTGTTGCTGGCCCTGGCGGCCTGGCCCTTGCAACGTTATCGCCCGGAACGCTTCGCGCTGGCCGAGCTGATGCGCCAGCTGGCAGGGATTGCGCGGCAACGGCCGGAAGCCAGCGCGGCGCCGCCCGCAACGCAGGAAGTCCTCGATGCGATGGTGATGCTGCACGGCGAACACCGCTCGCGCGCGATTGCGGTGCAGAGCTTTCGCATCATCGCCGAGCTGTGCGACCGCGTGCGGCTGGAGCTGTTGTCGCTGGCCGATGCCCACGCCCGCCTGACCGACTCGCAGGCACGCCCGGCGATCGAGCGCGTGCTTGAACGCAGCGCCATCGTGCTGGAACAGCTGGCGCATGCGATGACGGTGGGCGAAGACCCGAAGGCGGCCGATGCATCGATGACCGGCTTCGACGATCTGGTCGGCGCGCTGGCGCAGTTTCAGCACGACAACGCCGATACCCGCGAGCGCCGCCTGGTCCGCGTGGCGGTGGCCCGTGCGCAGGGATTGGGCGGGCAATTGCGCGCCTTGATCCGAAACGCGCACTGGGCCAGCAGCCGCGGCGAAATCCAGGCGCAGCTGGCCGAAGCGCGGCTTCCCGCCGCACTGCGACCTGCCGCGACCTGGGCCACCCTGCGTGCAAACCTGGATCTGTCCTCGGTGGCGTTCCGGCATGCGCTGCGCTGTGGCGTATGCCTGGCCCTGGCGATCGCGTTCCAGCGCTGGCAGCAGATTCCGCACGGGTTCTGGATCCCGATGACCACCGCCATCGTGCTCAAGCCGGATTTCGGCGGCACTTTCAGCTTCGGCGCCCTGCGCGTGGCCGGCACCTTCATCGGTTTGTTGGTGGCTACCCTGCTGGCCCATTTTGCGATGGATGGCGCCGGTCTCCGCCTGGCCTTGCTGACGCTGTTCTGCCTGGGCTTTCGCTTGTTGACCCAGGTGAACTACGGCATCGGCGTGGCCTTCCTCACCGGCATGCTGGTGCTGTTGCTGTCCTTCGAAGGCATGACGCCTGGCGAAGCGGTCGGCGCGCGGCTGCAGGCTACCGTGGCCGGCAGCGCGCTGGCGCTGATCGCCTACGCGCTGTGGCCGACCCGCGAGCGCCGGCATATCCGCGCCTCGCTGGCGCAGTTGCTCACGGCCTATCGCGAGCATCTGCATAACCTGTTGCTGGGCGAGATGGATCGGTTGAGCGACAGCCGCGCCGCCGCACGCGTGGCGCGCACCAATGCGCAGGCGTCGATCGAACGCCTGCGCGGCGAGCCGCGCAGCCGCCGCAACCTGCACGAACTCAAGTTGGCCGAATCGCTGCTGGCCAATGGCAACCGACTGATCCGCGCCACCTTGCTGCTGGAGGCGGTGCTGCGCGATGGCCACCGGCTGCCCTCGCTGGAGGCACTGCCGGACTTCGCCGATCACGCCGACCGGGCACTGGCCGAGTTGATCGACTGCCTGCGCAGCGGCGGCACGCCGGCTACGGCCACGCTACGCAGCGCCGAGCGCAAACTCTCCGATGCGCTGGCCGCGCTGCCGGACGGCTCGCCCACCGCCGCCGCGCTTGCCGACACCGTCGACCGCGTCACCGACAGCATCGGCACGCTCACCCATCTTCTGCGCCCAGCCCGACCGGCCTCGACCGCAACGCCAGCGGTGCATGACGGCGCGCAAGGTGCCGGCGGGTAAACTGCCACATCGATTCAGACCCTGCGAGCCCGATGAGCACCGACCCGCTGTCCCGTTCCCACGCCGCGGCGCTGGATGCCGCCGACCCGCTGCGCAGCCTGCGCGAGGCCTTTGTGTTCCCGCAGCACGATGGCCGGGATCAGACCTATTTCGTCGGCAATTCGCTGGGCCTGCAGCCGCGTCAGGCCCGCGCGATGGTGAGCGAAGTGCTCGATCAGTGGGGCGCGCTTGCGGTGGAAGGCCACTTCACCGGCCCCACGCAATGGCTGACCTATCACCAGCTGGTGCGCGACGGGCTGGCACGCGTGGTCGGCGCGCAACCGGGCGAAGTGGTGGCGATGAACACCCTCAGCGTCAATCTGCATCTGATGATGGCCAGCTTCTATCGCCCCACCCCCGAGCGCGGCGCGATCCTGATCGAAGCCGGTGCGTTCCCGTCCGACCGCCATGCGGTGGAATCGCAGCTGCGCCTGCACGGACTGGACCCGGCCACGCAGTTGATCGAGGTGGACGCCGATGCGCCCGATGGCACGGTGTCGATGGCAGCGATTGCCGATGCCATCGCACGGCATGGTCCGCGGCTGGCGCTGGTGCTGTGGCCCGGTATCCAGTACCGCACCGGCCAGGCCTTCGACCTGGGCGAAATTGCGCGGCTGGCGCGCGCGCAAGGGGCGGCGGTGGGGTTCGACCTGGCGCATGCGGTGGGCAATATCCCGCTGACCCTGCACGACGACGGCGCCGATTTTGCGGTGTGGTGCCATTACAAGTATCTCAATGCCGGCCCGGGTGCGGTGGGTGGGTGCTTCGTGCATGCGCGCCATGCCACCAGCGATCTGCCGCGCATGGCCGGCTGGTGGGGACACGAGCAGCAGACCCGCTTCCGCATGGACCCGCAGTTCGTGCCCACCCCCGGCGCCGAAGGCTGGCAGCTGAGCAACCCGCCGGTTCTGGCATTGGCGCCACTACGCGCATCGCTGAACCTGTTCGACCAGGCCGGCATGGCCGCGTTGCGCGCCAAGTCCGAACAGCTCACCGGGCATCTGGAACAGCTGATCCACGCACGCGTGCCGCAGGTGCTGCAGATCGTCACCCCGGCCGAGCCGGCGCGGCGCGGCTGCCAGCTGTCGTTGCGGGTGGCCGGCGGACGCACGCAAGGACGCGCGTTGTTCGAGCATCTGCACGTGGCCGGCGTGCTTGGCGACTGGCGCGAACCGGACGTCATCCGTATCGCGCCGGTACCGCTGTACAACCGCTTCAGCGATCTGCACACCTTTGTGGAACAGGTGGAAGCCTGGGCCGCTCGCTGAGCGCGGCACGCTGACTGCAACACCACCGATGACGCGGCAGGCACACGCGAAACCCGCGCAGGCCCACGTACACTCCCAGCCCGCCTGCGACAACGCAGGCGGCCGCTTTCGCCAGCGGCTCTTCCCTCACCTTTGCCGGCTCGCGCATCCGGCCGCTGCCGGACATTGCATTGAGCCCAGTCTCCCCCCGCTCCCTGACCCTGATCGGCGCCGGCCTGGCCGGCTGTCTGCTGGCCATTCTGCTGTCGCGTCGCGGCTGGCAGGTCACCGTCTACGAACGGCGTGGCGACCCCCGCATCAAGGGCTACGAGTCCGGGCGCTCGATCAACCTGGCGCTGGCCGAACGCGGACGCCACGCCTTGCGTCAGGCCGGTGCCGAAGAGGCGGTGATGGCCAAGGCGGTGATGATGCGCGGCCGCATGGTGCACCCGCTCGACGGCGAACCGCAGCTGCAACGCTACGGCCGCGACGACAGCGAAGTGATCTGGTCGATCCACCGTGCGGCATTGAATGTCGCGCTGCTCGATCTGGCCGAGCAGGCCGGTGCGCGCGTGCACTTCTATCGCCGCCTGCACACGGTGGACTTCGACGCCGGCTACGCGCGTTTCATCGACGACCGCGACGACCAGCCGCACGAGATCCACTTCCAGAGTCTGATCGGCAGCGACGGTGCCGGCTCGGCACTGCGCGCGGCCATGCAGCGCAAATCGCCGCTGGGCGAACGCACCGAGTTCCTGGATCACTCGTACAAGGAACTGGAAATCCCGCCGCTGCCGGGCGGCGGCTTCCGCATTGAACGCAACGCGCTGCACATCTGGCCGCGCGGGCGCTACATGTGCATCGCGCTGCCCAACGATGGCGGCACCTTCACCGTCACCCTGTTCCTGCCCAACGCCGGCGACCCCAGTTTCGCCACCACCCGCACCGGCGAGGAAGCGCATGCCTTGTTCGCGCGCGATTTCCCCGACGCGTTGCCGCTGATTCCGCAGCTGGAAGAACACTGGGAAGAGCATCCGCCCGGTCTGCTCGGTACCCTCACCCTGGAGCGCTGGCATCTGGACAGCCGCGCCTTGCTGATCGGCGATGCAGCACACGCGATGGTGCCGTTCCACGGACAGGGCATGAATTGCGCGTTCGAAGATTGCGTGGCGCTGGCCGAGCAGATGGATGCGCACGACGATATCGGCAGCGCATTTGCCGCGTTCGAAGCCGCGCGCCGCGACGACGCCGCGGCGATCCAGCAGATGGCGCTGGAAAACTATCTGGAAATGCGCGACCGCGTCGGCGACGCCGAGTTCCTGCTGCAACGCGAGCTCGAGCAGCAATTGCAGGCGCGCTGGCCTACGCGCTTCGTGCCGCATTACACGATGGTGACCTTCCTGCGCACGCGCTATTCGATCGCGTTGGCACGCAGCGACATCCAGCGGCAGATTCTGGTCGAGGCCACGCGCGGGCATAGCGACCTGTCGCGCATCGACTGGGACGCACTGAAAGCGGTGGTGCATGCACGCCTGGAGCCACTGGAAGGCGCGCACTAAGAACGGCTGACAAAGGTCTGCGCCCACCGCCGGACGGGCGCGGCCGGTGCTCTGCGCGGCATGGAGCGTTCGTACTCTCCGGTACAGCGCGCGCCGGCCATACCCACCCGACGGCGGCTCTCCATGTGGTATCAGCCGCTCCAAGGTCATCTGCGCGTCTGCGCACCGTGCGCAAACGCGCACGCGGCGCTCGCCAACACGCACAGCACGCGGCCCCGCACGGCATGTGACTGCCCCAACGCACAGCTGCGCCTCAGCGAGCCGGCACTGCGATGAGGGATACTAGCGGGCACTGGCGGCGCATACGCCGTGCGCCGCGGATCTGGATCTCGCCCCCGCATGCCTGACAGCTTTCTCTTCTACGACCTGGAAACCTTCGGCCAGGACCCGCGCCGCACCCGCATCGCGCAGTTCGCCGCCGTGCGTACCGACGCGCAACTACGCGTGATCGACGAGCCGATCAGTTTCTTCGTGAAACCGGCCGACGATCTGCTGCCCTCGCCCTACGCCACCATGGTCACCGGCATCACCCCGCAGCACGCATTGCGCGAAGGCGTGACCGAGGCCGAAGCGTTCGCGCGCATCGCCGAGCAGATGAGCCGCCCGCAGACCTGCACGCTGGGCTACAACTCGATCCGCTTCGACGACGAGTTTGTGCGCTGCGGCCTGTTCCGCAATTTCTACGACCCGTACGAGCGCGAGTGGCGCGGCGGCAATTCGCGCTGGGACCTGCTGGATGTGCTGCGGCTGGTGCACGCCTTGCGCCCGGACGGCATCAGCTGGCCGCAGCGCGAAGATGGCGCCACCTCGTTCAAGCTCGAACATCTGGCCGACGCCAACGCCGTGCGCGAAGGCGATGCGCACGAAGCCCTGTCCGACGTGTACGCCACCATCGGCATGGCGCGTAAATTTCAGCAGCATCAACCCAAGTTGTGGGAGTACGCATTGCGCCTGCGCGACAAGCGCTTTGCTGCCAGCTTGCTCGATGTGATTGCAATGGAGCCGGTGCTGCACATTTCGCAGCGCTACCCGGCCTCGCGCATGTGCGCTGCGGCGGTGCTGCCGCTGACGCGGCATCCGCGCATCGACAGCCGCGTGATCGTGTTCGATCTGGACGGCGACCCGGAGGTACTGCTGCGGCTGAGCCCGGATGAGATCGCCGACCGGCTGTATATCCGTGCGGCCGATCTGCCCGACGGCGAACAACGCATCCCGCTCAAGGAAGTGCATCTGAACAAGTCGCCGGCCCTGGTGGCATGGCAGCATCTGCGCGAGCCGGATTTCCAGCGCCTGGGCGTGGACCGCGATGCGGTGCTGGCCAAGGCCGCGCGGCTGCGCGAACTGGGCCCTGAACTGGCCGAAAAGGTGCGCAGGGTCTACGGCAACGAGCGCGCTGCGGCGCCGGCCGTCAACGATGCCGACGCCTCGCTCTACGACGGTTTCCTGGCCGAAGGCGACAAACGCCTGCTGGGCCAGGTGCGCGCCAGCGCACCGGACGAACTGGGCGCGCTGGAAACGCGGTTTCGCGATCCGCGCCTGATCGAGCTTCTTTTCCGCTACCGCGCGCGCAACTGGCCGCAGACGCTGTCGTTCGACGAGCAGGAACGCTGGAACACGTATCGCCGCAAGCGCCTGCTCGAAGACCATGGGTTGGGCGAAGTCACCCTGGAGCAGTACAACGCGCAGATTGCGGATTTACGGCTCGCTCACCCCGACGATGCTACCAAGCAAACCCTGCTCGACCAGCTCGCTGCCTGGGGTTCGGACCTCCAACGTACGCTATGACCACCTATTTTTCAGACGCCAGCTTCAAGTTCCTGCGCGCCCTGGCCCGCCACAACGACAAGACCTGGTTCGCCGATCATCGCCACCAGTACGAGGCGCACGTGCGCCAGCCGTTTCTGCAGCTGATCACCGATCTGCAGCCGGCGCTTGCCGAGGTCAGCGAGCACTATCGTGCCGACCCCAAGACCCAGGGCGGCTCGCTGTTTCGCATCTATCGCGATGCGCGGTTTTCCAACGACAAATCGCCCTACAAGAACTGGCAGGGCGCGCGCCTGTTTCACGAGCGCAGGCGCCAGGTGCCGGCACCCTCGTTCTACATCCATCTACAGCCGGGCGAGAGTTTTGTCGGCGCTGGGCTATGGCACCCGGAACCGGACACGCAGCGCAAGCTGCGCCAGTTCATCTTCGAAAATCCGGGCAGCTGGAAGGCTGCCGCCTATGCTCCCAAATTGCGTCGCAAGTTCGCTCTGGACGACAGCGAAAAACTGGTCCGCGCACCGCGCGGGTTTCCCAACGATTTCGAGTTCATCGACGATCTCAAGCACCGCAACTGGGCGTATCTGCGTCATCTGGACGACGCCATCATGACCGGGCCGCGCCTGCGCCAGACCATCGAGGCGGACCTGGTGACGCTGGCGCCGTTTGTCGATTATCTGTGCGCGGCACTGGACCTGGAATTTTGAGGCCAGCGGCGGCGCAGGCACCTCGCGCCACGGCGCTGCCGCGCCGGCGGCCTGTCGCTACCGTTCGGCTGCCGTCGCGCACCCTGCCCACATCACGCCTTGCAACGGAGTGCGAACGATGAGAAAGCGCTGGTGGATCCTGCCATTGCTGGCCGTGGTGCTGCTGGCGGGGTATGTGGTGGCCGGCCCGTATCTGGCCATCCGCGGCATCAGTCAGGCGGTCGCCGATCGCGATGCCGCGCAGTTGGAAAGCTATGTGGATTTCCCCAGCCTGCGCGTCAACCTCAAGGCGCAACTGGACGATTACCTGATCCGCCAGGCCGGCAGCAGCATGCAATCGAGCCTGCTCGGCGGTTTTGCGCTGCAACTGGCCAGCGGCATCAGCGGCGCCGGCGTGGATACCTTGGTCACGCCGCTGGGGATCGGTGCCTTGCTGCAAGGCCACAGCGTGTGGAACCGTCTCATCGGCGACACCGTCAGCGCCGACACCTATGCGGCACCGGCGCCGGCGCGCCCGCTGCAAGGCGCCACGCAGCGCTTCGAATCCACCCGCCGCTTCACCGCCACCACGCAGACTGCCAATGGCGCGCCGGTGACCTTCGTGCTGACCCGCCAGGGCCTGCGCTGGCGACTGACCGATATCCAGTTGCCGTTGCCTGCCACACCCAGCGAGCGCACGCCATAATCGAGTAGCGCCGAGGCCCAGGGCGTCGACGCACAAGCCTTGAGTGACCAACAAAACCAGTGTGTAGCAGCCCGAGGCTGGCGCAGCCGCTCGACAGCGGGCTGGTGCACGCGGGCACTGCCGTTCCGGGCATGCCGTCCCCCCACACCGCCAACGACTGCTCGCTACGTCGTGTTAGCCGCTCATGGCCGGACCTGCAAAACGCAACGCCTCAGGAAAACCGCCAGGCCCGTTCCTGCCATGCCGCCTGCAAGCGCAGCATCGACGATCGCAATTGCCGGCGTGCCGACCATGCCAAGCCGGCCAGCGCGGCGTCCGGCGTACCCGGTGTACGTCGGCTATTCCAGGCGAACACCACCTGGTTACGCAGATCCGGTTCGGGCAGCAGCAGCACCAACCCGTCGAACAGCTCTCGCAGCTGCGCCAGATGCTCGGCCATCGGCACCTGGTAGAGATTCAGTGCCAGCACCCCGCCCTCGCGCAAGGCCGCGCGACAATCGGCATAGAACTGCGGCGTGCAGAGCGCCGGCGGAATGCCGTCGGCGTCGTAGGCATCCAGCAGCAACAGGTCGTAGCGGCCGGCGCGGCTGCCGATCCAGTCGGCGCCGTCCCCCAGCGTGATCTCCAGACGCGCGTCGTCGCGCGGGATGGCGAATGCATTGCGCAATGCCAGCACCTGCGGGTCGGCCTCCACCGCTTCCAGACGCGTGCTGCGCAAGTAGCGATGGCAGAACTTCAGCTGCGCACCGCCGCCCACCCCGATCAGCCCGATGCATTCCGGGCGCGGTTGCAGCCACAACGCAGCCAGCATGCTGCGCGTATACGGCAGCATCAGCCGATACGGTGCCCAGCGCGACATCCGGGTCTGCACCGTGTCGTCGGTGAAGGTCAGTTCCAGCTTGCGCCAGGTCCGCAGCAGCCCGGCACGCGCTGGCGCCTGCGGCGCTTCGCTCATCGGCTCGGCGGATCGTTGGCCACGCCGTGCGGCACGTGGCCGGCCGCCACATGCTGGTGCTGGCGTGCGCTGTCGATGTTGTGTTGCGAGTCGTCGAAGAAGATATCCGCGCCAAACGCTTCCAGAAACGGCCCCTTGTGCCGGCCGCCGAGAAACAGCGCTTCGTCCAGGCGCACGCCCCATTCGCGCAAGGTGCGGATCACCCGCTCATGCGCAGGCGCCGAACGCGCGGTGACCAGCGCCGTGCGGATCGGCGACGCTTCGCCCGGCGGAAACGCCGCCTGTAAGGTATGCAACGCCGACAGGAAATTGCGGAACGGCCCGACCGACAATGGCTCGCGTGCGCGCTCGCGCTCGTGGCGCCCGAACGCTTCCACACCCTGCTCGCGCGAGATGCGTTCGCTCTCATCGCCGAAGATCACCGCGTCCCCGTCGAAGGCAATGCGCAGCTGCGTGGACAGTCGGCTCTCGTCGTTGTCCACGATCGCTGCAGCCGCTTCGGCACGTTCGCCCGGCGCGCGCGGCATGATGGTGGCCGCAGCGATGCCGTGGGTCAGCGCACGCCGCACCGAGTCCGGGTTGGCCGACAGGAACAGATCGGTGCCGAACGGTTTGACGTACGGCCAGGTCGGCTCGCCGGAGGTGAAGGTCGCACGCACGATGCCCAGGTTGTAGTGCTGGATCGAATTGAAGATGCGCAACCCGGTATCGGCAGAGTTGCGCGACAGCAGAATCACTTCCACGCGCGGGGTCTCTTCGGGCACATCGTGGTTGAGCGCCAACAGCTTGCGCACTACCGGAAATGCCACGCCCGGCTGCAGGATGTCGTCTTCATGCTCGCGCTGAAATGCCGAATACGCCTCCACCCCGTCTGCCTCGAACAACGCATGGCCCTCTTCGAGATCGAACAGCGCGCGCGAGGTCACCGCGACGGTCAGGAGCCTGGGGGAGTTGTCAGCCATTTGGGTGCCGGGATTGGGGAGTGGGGATTCGGGATTGGTCAGAAGCTTAAGGAGTGGGGAATTTCAAATTCGGGATCGGATCATTCCTGCCGCAGCCTACCGTGTCGGCACCATCGCATGCGCCACGCGTCGCGCTGCAGCCGTTGCCAATCCCGAATCCCCAATGCCCAATCCCCGCCCCTCACACCGCAAACTGTTCGCTGAAGATGCGTTCTTCCAGATTGTGTTCGGGGTCGAACAGCAACGTCACCTGGCGCTGGGTGGACTCGCGGATGGTGACTTCCACCACGTCGCGGATCTCGTGCGAGTCGGCGGTGACGCTGACCGGACGCTTGTACGGGTCGAGCACGCGAAAGCGCACTTCGGTATCGGCCTTGAGGATGGCGCCACGCCAGCGGCGCGGGCGATACGGCGCGATCGGCGTCAGTGCCAGCGTATGCGAGCCCAGCGGCAGAATCGGCCCGTGCGCAGAATAGTTGTAGGCGGTGCTGCCGGCCGGCGTGGCGACCATCACGCCATCGCCGATCAGTTCGGCGATACGGGTCTGGCCATTGAGATCCACGCTCAGATGCGCGGCCTGGCGGGTCTGGCGCAGCAACGAGACCTCGTTGTAGGCCAGCGAGCCGGCACTGGTGCCCGATTCGGTCTGCACCAGCATTTCCAGGGGCCGCAGGTGCGCAGGTTCGGCGCGTTGCAGGCGCGCCAGCAGATCGTCTTCGTCGTCGCGGTACTGGTTCATCAGAAAGCCGACCGAGCCCAGCTTCATGCCGAACACCGGCTTGTCGGCGGCACCGTGACGATGCAGCGTCTGCAGCATGAAGCCGTCGCCACCCAGCGCGCAGACGACCTCGGCGTTCTCCAGCGGATGATCGCCGTAGCGCTGCACCAGACGCGCCCGCGCGCTCACCGCGGGCTCGGTGTGGCTGGCAAGAAAGGCAATGCGGGGTGATGCGGTCATCGTTGACTCCAAAGCATGCGAATCAGCATACCGCAGCACTGTGGTGGGCTTGTTGCCAGCGCGCCCTGCCCTCGCGCGCGCGGCCGCGATTGCGCCCGCGCGTTCAGGCGCCACCACGCCTTGGCCGTGTGTCCATGCAGTACCTGCGTTTGCTGGCGACTTCGCCACCGCAGGCAGTACTCCATCGGACACAACCGGCTGGGCTCAGGCCGTCAACCGCCACGCGCGATGGATGCGTGCATGGCGTTCGAAATCCGGGTCGATGGTGCGCGGGCTGATTTCCTCGCATTGCGCAAACTCGGCCACCGCCTCTTCATCCAGTTTGAAGCGACGGAAGTTGTTGGAGAAATACAGCACCCCACCCGGCGCCAGGCGTGCCACGGCCGCACGCAACAGCCGCACATGCTCGCGCTGGATATCGAAATCCTCCGCGCGCGCGGAGTTGGAGAAGGTCGGCGGGTCGCAGAAGATCACGTCGAAGTGCGCACGCTCGGCCTCCAGCCAGGCCAGCGCATCGGCCTGCACCAGCTTGTGCTTGCTGCCAGCCTGGCCGTTCAAGGCCAGGTTGTCGGCGCACCACTGCAGGTAGGTGCCGGACAGATCCACGCTGGTCGTGGCGCTGGCACCGGCTACCGCCGCCTGCACGCTGGCCACGCCGGTGTAGCAGAACAGGTTGAGGAAACGCCTGCCCTTGCTCTGCTGCGCCATAGTGCCGCGCAACGGGCGGTGATCCAGAAACAGGCCGGTGTCCAGGTAATCGAACAGGTTCACCCGCAGCAGCGCGCCGTGCTCGCGCACGTTGACGATTTCGTTGCGCTGCTCGAAACGGCCGTACTTGCTGCCGCCCTTGCCCCGTTCGCGCGACTTCAATGCGACACGCTCGGCCGGCACCTCGAACACCTCGCGCGCAGCCGCCAGCAGCTCGCCCAGGCGCCGGCGCACATCCGCCTCGGGAATGGTCGCCGGCGCGGCATATTCCTGTACATGCAGGAAGAGGCGCCGGTCGCCATCGGCTTGCTGATACACGTCGATGGCAGCGGAATACTCCGGCAGGTCCGCATCGTAGGCGCGGAAGCACTCGACGCCTTCGCGGGCGCGCCACTTCTTGAACTTCTGCAGGTTCTTGCGCAGGCGGTTGGCCACCATCTGCGCGCCTTCGCTGAGCGCAGTCGGTGCCGCCAATGGGGTACGGCGCAGCACCGCGATCGGGTCGCAGACGATCAACGCGCACTCGATCGCGCCATTGAACAGCTGGTATTTCTTGCCGGCGCGCAGCCCGGTGGCATAGGCCAGCTCGGCGTTGCCGCACAGCAGGCTCGCCCGCCACTGCGGCACCACGCGCTGCAGGGTGTCGCCCAGCTTGCGATACAAGGCCGCATCGGCAGCCAGGCGCTCGTCGTACGGCGGATTGCACACCACCACGCCGGTGGCCTGCGGCGGGGACTGCAGATCGCCGACCTCGCGCACGCCGAACCAGATCGCTTCGGCCACGCCGGCTACCTGCGCATTTTCCTTGGCGGCGCGGATCGCATGCGGGTCCATGTCGCTGCCGTGGATCACCTGCTTCAGCGCGGCACGCCCGGCGCTGTCGCGATCGCGCGCCTCGTTCACCAGCTGCTGCCAGCCCTCACGGTCGAAGCCGCGCCAGCGGCTGGGCACATCGCTCCCATAGCGTTGCAGGCCGGGCGCGACGTCGGCGGCCATCAAGGCACCTTCGATCAACAGTGTGCCGCTGCCGCACATCGGGTCCAGCAAGCCGCCGCCGTCGGCATATACGCGCGGCCAGCCGGCGCGCAGCAACACCGCCGCGGCCAGATTTTCCTTCAGCGGCGCCTCGTTCTGCGCCATGCGCCAGCCGCGCCGATGCAACGGGCCGCCGCCCAGGTCGACCGAGATGGTGGCGCGGCCCTTGCGCAGCGACAGGTTCAAGCGCAGGTCGGGGCTTTCCACATCCACCGACGGGCGTTCCAGCCCCTGCCTGCGCATGGTGTCGACCACCGCGTCCTTGATGCGCTGCGCGGCATAGCGCGCGTGCGTGATCGCGGTGCCGGAGACGTGCGCGTCCACCGACAGCGTGTGGCCGACGGACAGGTGCTCGTCCCACGGCAACTCGGACACGCCGGCATACAGCGCGTCCTCGTCCGGGCAGTCGAACTCGGTGAGCGGCCACAGCACGCGGCTGGCCAGGCGCGACCACATGACGGCGCGCAGCGCGTCGCGCGGTTCGCCTTCGACATTGACGCCGGAGATGGTGGCGGTGGCCTTGCTGGCACCGAGCGTCAGCAGCTCGTCGGCAAGCAGGTATTCCAGGCCCTTGGCACAGGATGCGAAGAATTTCACGTAGGCAGGTATCGATAAGACGCTGGCGCGGCGGCGAGCGTGGGAGCAGGACAGCGGGCCGGCGCCCGGGTGGGCAGTGCCGTGGTCGCCGTGGGTGGGCCGCAAATGGTCGGCCATCGCGGCCGGCATTACCACCCCCGCCGGCTGCACGGCCCGTCGCGCGGTTCACCAGGGCGCCAGCCGCCACTGCGCCTGCCCGGTGTCCAGCCGCTGCTGCAGGCCCAACCTGTCCAGGAAGGCGGCATCGTGCGAGGCCACCAGCAACGCGCCGGTGTAGCTGCGCAGCAGCGTTTCGATCGCTTCGACCGATGCCAGATCCAGATGATTGGTGGGTTCGTCCAGCAACAGCAGCTGCGCCGGCCGGGCCCGATAAAGCGCGCAGGCCAGCGCCGCCTTGAGCCGCTGGCCGCCGCTGAGCTGACCGGTGGGCAGGTCCGCGCGCTGCCGGTCCAGCCCCAGCAACGCCAGCCGCAGCCGCTGGGCGTGCTCGGCCGCGGCAGGATCGGCATCGCGCAGCTGCGCGACGACCGAGCGGGCCGGGTCGAGCATGGCCAGGTCCTGATCCAGATAGGCCACCGGCACATGCACCTCGCACTGGCCGGACTGTGCCGTCAGGCGCCCGCCCAGCAGCTGCAACAGCGAGGATTTGCCGCTGCCGTTCGGGCCGACCAGCCCGATGCGGGGCTGGCCGTGCAGCAGCAGATCCACGCGTCGCCCACCCAGCCGCCCAGCCGCCAGCTCCACCTGCCGCAGGGTCGCCAGGCGGTGCGACGCGCCCACCGCCATTGCCGGTGCCAGCAGTGCAATGGCCTGCGGCGCCTCCACCTGGGCGGCGGCCTGCGTCACCGCCTCCGCCAGGCGCGCCTGTTCGGCCTGGCGTTGCTGCTGCAGCCGGCCGGCACTCACCTCGCTGCGCTGCCGCTGGCCCCCGAGCAGGATCGGCGCCTGGTTGGCCTGCGCGGCCGCCCGCGCCCCTCGCGCCTGGCGCTGTTGCTGGCGCATGTGCTGCTCGCGCAGTGCCTGTTCGCCGCGTGCGCGCGCCTGTTTGCGCTGGGCGAGCAGTTCGCCGGCCGCCTGTTGCTCGCCTGCGTGTTGCTGGGCGTAGTGGGTGTAGTTGCCGCCATAACTGCGCACCCCGTGCGCGGACAGCGCCAGGATGCGCTGCATGCCGTCCAGCAGCACCCGGTCATGACTGATGACCAGCAATCCACCAGTCCACGCCTGCAGCTGCGCCATCAGCCGCTGTCGCTGCGGGCCGTCCAGATGGTTGCTGGGCTCATCCAGGATCAACATGTCCGGCTGCATCAGCCAGGCACCGGCAAGCGCCACCCGCATGGCCTGGCCGCCACTCAGATGCGCGGCGGGAGCATATGGATCGCAGCCGCCCAGCCCCTGCCGCGCAAGTGCTTCAGCGAACTCGGCGTGGGCGTTCCAGCGCTCGCCCACCCGCTCGAAATCGGCAGGCGCCACGCTCCCGGCGGCGATCCGCTTCAATGCATCCAGCAGCGGCGCCACCCCGGCCAGATCGGCGATGCGCTGCCCCGGCGTTGCGCTCACGCGCTGCGGCAGGTAATGCACGCTGCCACTGCGCACGCAGCGGCCGCTGCCGGGAGCCAGCTGGCCGGCCAGCAAACGGCCGAGCACACTCTTGCCCACGCCATTGCGCCCGACCAGGCCGGTATGGCGCTGATCGAGGTGCAGGGTCAGATCGGAAAACAGCGTACTGCCATCGGGCAGCACGAACGCGACGCTTTCCAGCGTCACCAACGGACAGGTCATCAGTGTCTCCATTGCATGCCAGGACACGTCGCGCTCCAGACGGAACGGCAACGGGTATGGCCGTCATCGCGACGGCGGCATCAATGGCGCATTGGACCAATCCTCGAATCGGGGTGCGGCCCAAGTGTAGGCCGGTCTGCGGCTGCAGCGAAAACTTCGAGCCCGGAGCTGCAGCGAAAACTTCGAGCCCGGATGCGCCGCAGGGCCGCTCGCTGCAATGGTTTAGATCGGCTAACAAAACGTGGCGAGCGGTCGTCAGGTGCGTGGGTGGCGCGGAGGAACCGGGGTGTACGGGTGGTACCTGAGCATGCCGGGCACCGGCCGCGCCCGCCTGGCGCGGAGCACAGTCGTTTTGTCAGCCGCTCTTGGCCGCAGCAAGCACCCGCCAGTGCACTAGATCACCCTGGCCGCCACCTTGCTGGCACAGCAGATCAGTGCGGTTGCGATTATCGGCGTCTGCAAGCGCGCGCCGACGCAGCGGACACGCGCCAACAACGCAGCGACACTCCACGCGGCAAGAGCGATTGGCCGCTGCCGTCAGTGACCCATCGGCTTTTGCGCAATGACCGTGGGAAAAATGCTGGCGCGATCGTCGATGAATCGCACGCTCGCAAAGCCGGCACTTTCCAGCTGCGCGCGCGTCTGCGCATGGGTGCGGAACGATGCCCAGCGCGCCTGGACGATATCGATGAAGACCTGGCTCTGCAGCACAAGCGACGCCTGGTCCAACAGCGCCAGCTTCCATGGGGATTGCGCACACAGGCTGGGCGGAGGCGTCAGGAAACTCGCCACCAGCGTACCGCCCGGCCGCAGCCTGTTGAAGAACGCGCTGTACAGCGCGACCACGCGTGCATCGTCGGGCTCGTAGAGATTGAGGCCGTTACTGGTCACCACGTCCACACTGCCTGCATCGCCCTGCGCCCAGGCATCGTCCAGACGCAGCGACAGCTGTTGTTCCAGCCCGTAGCCACGCGCCAGTTGCAGCGCACCGTCCAGCGCCTGCGGGTCCAGATCGATGCCGATCAGGCGCACATCCGGGCACTGCCGGTAATCCAGGCTCAACACGTCACCCATCCATCCGCACGGTACCGACGCGATGGTGATCCCGGGCCACAACAAGGCCTGCAATTGCGCACGGAAGATGCCGAACCGCTCGCGGGTTGCAAGCACGGCCGGCGTCTTCTCGAAAATTTCGTACTCCAGTGCCGGCGTGGTGTCTTGCGGCAGGGTGCCCGCCTGATAGGTGACCAACCGATGCGTCCACTCCGCATTGAGCCCGCGATTGCGCAACAGGAACCGGCCCAGCTCCATCGCCCACAGCGCATCGACCAATTGCAGCAAACGCTCCACCTCGGCAGCAGAACGGCTGGCGTCCTGTCGCAGTCGCGACCTGATCGACGCGAGCAGGGTCGCATCGTCGTGCAAGGCATCGCCTGCGTGCGAAATCAGGCGCGCATGCGGTGCGGTTGGCGGCACCGGTGGCTCGTCACGTTGCATCTTTCACCTCGGCAAGCGTCAATCGCTGGTGCCGACCATGGTGACGATGGCGGCGCTGCGCTGCGGCCGGAAGCGCGATGCAGGGTGCGGCTGAGCGAACGGGCGCGGCGGTGCGCGCGGGGTTGCGACGACACCGGGCACGCGTGTGCGGCGCAGCGCGACTCAGCCCAGACCGAATGCCGGGTGGTAGGCCACGTCGGCCAGCGGCAACAGCCGGTCCCCGAACGCCAGCGCCTGCAGTTCCGATACGGGTGCATCGGGCACGCTCAGGCCCGGCTCGACAGCAAACCCGAACCGGCGGAAAAAACCGGGTTCGCCAAAGACAACGCATCCCGCCGCACCGCGCTCGCGCAAGGTGGCCAGGGCTGCGTGCACCAGACGGGTGCCCAGGCCCTGGCGCTGGTGGCCCGGGCCCACCGCCAGCGGCCCCAGCGCGAACCAGCCGGACGAGCCGTCGGACAGGCTCACCGGCGACACCGCCAGATGGCCGACCACATATCCATCGTGGTCGGCGACCAGTGACAATGCCAGCGCATCGTCCTCGCGCAGCGCGGCGATCACGTGCTGCTCGTCATGGCGGCTGTGCTCGGCGCGCATGAACGCCACCATGGTCAATACCTCGATGGCTGCTGCGTCGCCGTCGCTGGCTTCGCGGATCAGTACCGCCATCGGCGGCTCGGACTGCGCGGGCGGCATGTCGTCGGCCTCGTGCATCACAGGCGCTGCAACAGCTCGGCAAACGCGCTCGCTGCCGTGTCCACATGCGCAGCAAGATCGTGCTCATCGTCGACCAACAACAGCCGCGCCCGACGCGCCTGCGCCCAGGCGATGACGTCTGCGGCAGGAATCAAGGCATCGCGCCAGGCATGCACCACCGAGGTCGGCACCGGTGCGGCGTCCAGCGCCGGCAACGGGCCCATCGTGGTTGGCGGCACCATCAGGAACAGTCCGCGCGTCGGCACCTGCAGGGACACCTGCGCGGCGATATAGGCGCCCAGGCTGGACCCGACCAGCACCAACGGCCCCTTGCCTGCGGCGTCGCGTGCGATCTGCAACAGGCGCTGCAGGCGTCCGCGCACGTCACCGAGCGGGCTGACGTCGCGTTGCGCGTCCAGATCGGTGAAATCCGGGCGCTCGTGGGTCCAGCCCAGGCGGTCGGCAACCTCGGCCAATGCGCTGACCTTGCGTGCCGCAGGGCCGCTCTCGAACCCGTGCGCCAGAATGCAATGGCCGCGGCTCATAGCGCCTGCACCGTATCGCCAACACGCAGCACACCGCCCCGCAAGACGCGCGCGCACAACCCGCCGTGTCCACGCATCGCGTTGTAGCCGCCAGCGCCCAGCGCGTCTTCCATGCGCGAACACGGGTCGCACGGGTCGGTGCCTTCCAGCTCGACATCGCCGATGCGAAAGCGCCGCCCTTTCAACGCGATCAGCGGAATGCCCGACACCACCAGATTGCGCCGCAGCGTGGCCGGCGCGATCGCCGCGTGCCCTGCCAGCGCCGCGATCACCGGCAGGTGCTCGGCCTGGATCAAGGTGATCCCACGCTTGCCGCTGCCGCCTTTGTAGCGATCGCCCACCAGCCCGGTGCCGGTGGTGGCCTGTGCGGCGTCCACCTCCAGCATGTCTACATCACGCGCAGGACGCACGCCGATCCAGGTCACCTGACCGGTCTGCGGCAGCGTCGCCATCAATTTGCCCAGCGGGCTGTCGGGATTCAAAGCCATCGGGCAATGCTAGCATTCGCTTCATGTCCGATGCCGTCCTGCCGTCGCCGCCGATCACCTACGCGCCGTTGCCTTATCAATCGCGACTGGCCCGCCGCCGGCTCGAGCACATCGACATGGTGGTCATCCACTGCACCGAACTACCGGACATGGCGATGGCGCGCGACTACGGCGAGCGCGTGCTCTACGACAGCGGCACCGGCAACAGCGGGCATTACTACATCGATCGCAACGGCAGCATCCAGCAGTACGTGGCGCTGGAGCGCGTGGCGCATCACGTGCGCGGCCACAATCCCCACACCCTGGGCATCGAACTGGTCAACAGCGGCCGCTATCCGCACTGGCTGGACTCGCGCCATCAGGTGATGCACGAACCGTATCCGGACGTGCAGATCGCCGCACTGGTCACCTTGCTGCAATGGCTGCAGCAGCAGCTGCCATCGGTGCGTCGCATTGCCGGTCATCAGGAACTGGACACCACCCAGGAAGCGGCCAGCGACGATCCCGCACGCAAGATCCAGCGCAAGCTCGATCCCGGGCCGTTGTTTCCATGGCCACGGATCGAAGCGGCGATCGGCTGGGCGCACGCATTGCGTTGAGGGCGCAGCTCACGCGTCGGCAACGCCCCCAATACTCGATCGATCAGGGGTCCAGGGCGCGATAGGTTTTTTCGCCGGCATTTACCGCCACTGCCAGCCGGTTTTCCGGTGGCGCGATCGGGCAGACCACGTGCGGGGTGAACGCGCAGGGTGGATTTTCGGCGAGATTGAAATCGAGCAGCACACGGCCATCGCGCGGCATCGCCGTGAACAGATAGCGCGCGCCACCATAACTTTCCTTGCCGCTGGTGCGATCGGTAAACAGAAAGAACAGGCCGCTGCCATCGTCCTGCGCGATCGCCTGCAGATGGTATTCCTGACGACTGCGGGTAAAGACCGCCTCGCCCGGAACCTGGACCGTCAATGGTGTGCCGATGGATGTCAGCAGGGTCACCGAGCGAGGCATGGCATACGGCTGCCAGCGTGCATCGACCCGCCAGTGCGGATCGATCGGAAAATACTCAAACCCCTGAAATGCGTTCAACGCCGGCGCTGACTGGTCGCGAAAACGCCAGCCGAACAACGTGCCGGTCTGCACCAGGTAGAACTGACGCTCGCCCACGTCGAGCCGGTCGCCACGCTGGCCCGCGCGCTCCGGTGTCAGGCCGACGTCAAGCACAGGCTGTCCGTTCAAGCGCACCGCCGCTCCGGCCGCCGCCTTGAAGCGCGCGTGCCCCTGCGCATCCAGGCTCAGCTCGCCCAGCTGTGCGGGGCCGGCAGGCAGGACGAGATCGCTGCGCAGATCGCTGCCCACCTGATACCGACCTGCACGCACGCGGCCGGAGCCGGTGTAGCTCAGCCAGCCATCGGGGGCGCGCACCTGCGCCAGCCGCTGCGCGCGCACACGTTCCAGCGCGAGCCGATACAGCTGCTTATCGGTCGTCGAACGCGTGGAGACACGCACATCGCCGGCATCACCAGAGCTTGCCGAACACGCAGCCATCGCCATCACCGCGACGCACAAGGCGCCCTTCTGCAACTGCAACCGCATGCATCCACCCACCACTGCAAGAAACTGCGCTCCGCGCAGCGAGCCTGCGTCCCCACAGACCACCATTCCTGCCAGTATTGTGCCTGATCAGGAAGCGGTCGCGACCGGGCGCGCCGGATCCTGCAACCAGCCGCTCCAGGAACCGGCATACACGCGCGCACCTGACAGGCCAGCCACTTCCAACGCCAACAGCAGGTGGCAGGCGGTCACGCCCGACCCGCACATCACCACGGCCTGCTCGGGCCGGTACGCGCCCAGCAATGCAGACAGCTCGCCACGCAATTCGTCGGCCGGCTTGAAACGGCCATCGCGGATGCTCAGACCCAGCGGGCGACTCACCGCACCCGGCACATGCCCGGCAACCGGGTCGATCGGCTCCACCTCACCCCGAAAGCGCTCGCCTGCGCGCGCATCCAGCAGCCAACCCGGAGCCTGCCCCAGTCGCGCCAGGATCTGGTCGGCGTCCACCACGGCATCGGCGTCGAAACTGCCGGGGTACGCAGCGCCGTCGTGTACTGCCGGCGGCTCGGTGGTTTGCGCCAGACCGGCGGCGCGCCAGGCGGCCAGTCCGCCATCGAGCACCGCCACGCGGCGATGCCCCATCAGCCGCAGCATCCACCACGCGCGTGCGGCGGCCATGCTGCCATCGCCGGCGTCGTAGACCACCACCTGACTCTGCGGATCGATGCCCCACGCACCCAGGCGCCCGGCGAAGTCGGCGCTGCGCGGCAACGGATGGCGCCCTTGATCGGCACGCGACAGGTCGGCCAGGTCGTGATCGAGATCGACGTAATGCGCACCGGGCAGATGCCCCTGGGCATACGCCTTGCGCGCCGCCTGCGGGTCGGGGGCAGTCGGCGGCGCGGCGCGCGCGTCGAGCAGCCGCAGCTGTGGGTACGTCAATGCTGCCGCCAGGGTGGCGCTATCGACCAGCGTGGTCCAGTTCGGATCGGCACTCATGCAACCTGCTCCAGGCGACGACGAAGATTGAGAAGAATGGCCGCGGTGGCGCCCCAGATACGCTGCCCGGGCCAGGCGTACTCGAGCACGCGACGTGGACGGCCGCGGAACTCAAGCTCCACGCTGCGCAGATTGTCCGGATCCATCAGATAGGCCAGCGGCACCTCGAAGATCTCGGCCACTTCCTCCGGTTGCGGCACGGCCACGAACGCAGGGTCGATCACCGCCACCACCGGCGTCACCCGAAACCCGCTGACGGTCAGGAACGGATCCAGATATCCCAGCGCATGCACCTGCTGCGCGCCCAGCGCGATCTCCTCGCAGCTCTCGCGCAACGCCGCCGCTGCCGCGTCGGCATCGGAGGGCTCCATCCGCCCGCCAGGGAAGCTGACCTGCCCGGCATGGTGGCGCAGGCTGTCGGTGCGCCGGGTCAGCAGCACCATCGTGCCCTGCTCGCGCGGCACCAGGCCGCACAGCACCGCCGCTTCGGCGGATGCGCCCCCTTCGCTCAGGTCGATCAATTCGGCATGGTTCCAGCCTGGGCCGTCGGGTGCGGTGTCCAGCGGATACAGCGCCCGGCGCAACTGCGCGTATTCGGGCAGCGCCGCCATCAGCCCGCGTGCAGGCAACACGGTATGCAATAACTCCTGGCGTTCGGCGTCACTCATGCTCATCCAGCGTGCGATTTCATCCAGGCTGCGCAAGCAGCCGACACAGTGCGACTGCGCGTCCAACGAACATACACCGATACACGGGCTGGGCAGATCCCCGCGATTGGAATCGGCGTCGCTCATCGCTCGTTTCCGCAGACGCGGCGTGGATGTTTCATCGGCTTCTTCAGGCAAGTCGGCCAGGCCAAAACGACAACGCCGGCCTGGTGGCCGGCGTTGTCAGTGCAACAGCAAGCGCAATTACTTGACGCTGACCAGCTTGATCTCGAACTGCACGGCCACGTTCGGCGGGAACGGCGTACGCGGGTCGGCGCCATAGGCCTGATCCGACGGCAAGGTCACTTCCCACTTGGAGCCGGCCGGCATCTGCAGCAGGGTTTCGCGCATGGCCTTCATTTCGACTTCGCTGACCTTGATGGCCGGGATCTGCTGGGCCGGACGCGCCTTCTCGCGGTCGCCGAAGGGGAACGGACCGGCCACTTCCAGCTGCACGGTGCTGGCCTGGGTCGGCTTGGCGCCCTTGCCCGCCTCGATCACGCGGTACTGCACGCCGCTCGGCAGCGTCTGCACGCCGGCGGTGCCCTTGTTCTTGGCCAGGAATGCGTCGCTCTTGGTCTTGTTGGCAGCGGCGGCCTTGTCGTACTCGGCCTTGGCCTGCTGGGCACGGCCCTGCTCGCGCTTCTGGAACGCTTCGACCGCCGGCTTGAGCTGGTCGGCGGTGATCGCCGGCTGCTTCTTGGCATAGGCGTCCTGCAGACCCTTTACCACCGCGTTGATGTCGAGCTGCTCGCCGCGACCGGTGAGCTCGGCAAGGTTATTGCCGTAGTCGTAACCGAAGTAATAGCTCAACTTGCCCTTTTCGGACGTCGTGTCCTGGGCCAGTGCATTGCCCGTCAGGGCCAGGGCCGCCACAGCGACCGCGATAGAACGCAACTTCATCAAACAATTCTCCAGGGTGGTGGCACAGGACGGGTCTGCCGCCTGAGATGACGCGCTAGGATAGCGGCCGCGATACCGAACCGCTACTTATCACGAAAGCTATGACCAGCAAGGCTTTCGGAAGTTCCGTATTTACTATTTTTTTACGTTCGCAAGGGTTTGCCATGTCCAATGACGTCATTCTGATCGCCGATCACGCCAGTGTCCGGACCATTACGGTCAATCGGCCGGACAAACTGAACGCATTGAACCGCGACACCATGCTGGCGTTGGACCAGGCGTTCGTGGACGCGGCCGATGCCGACGATGTGCGCGTGGTGATCCTCACCGGCGCCGGGCCCAAGTCCTTCGTGGCCGGTGCGGACATCGCGGAAATGAGCGACCTGTCGGCGATGGACGGCCGCGAATTCTCACTGGTCGGCCAGCGTTTGATGCGCCGGATCGAGCGCATGCCCAAACCGGTGATCGCCATGGTCAACGGATTTGCGCTTGGCGGCGGGCTGGAGCTGGCAATGGCCTGCCATCTGCGCATCGCCGCGTCCACCGCCCGCCTGGGGCAGCCGGAAATCAATCTTGGCCTGATTCCCGGCTTCGGCGGCACCCAGCGCCTGTTGCGCCTGACCGGACGTGCCGCAGCACTGGAGCTGTGCCTGCTCGGCATGCCGATCGATGCAGCGCGCGCCGTGCAACTGGGCCTGGTCAATCGCGTCGTCGAACCGGACGCCTTGCAGGAACAAACCCAGGCCTTGGCCCAACAGCTGGCCAGCGCCGCGCCATTGGCGTTGCGCGGCATTCTGGACGCGGTCGTGTTTGGCGGCGAATGCGGCATCGAAGAAGGCCTGCAGCTGGAAACCGCGCAATTTGCGCTGTTGTTCGCCAGCGAAGACATGCGCGAAGGCACCCGCGCGTTCCTCGACAAGCGCGCCGCACAGTTCCACAACCGCTGAGCCCCCGATGCCGAACGCCCCCATGCCGACACCGCGCGCACTGGCCTTGCACCTGTTCGACTGCGTGCAAGCGGACGATCTCGATCGCGCACTGCAGCTTGGCCTGATGGACTACCAGCCCGAGCCGCACCTCGATGCAGCGGATGCACCGATGGTTGCAACCCTGCGCGCCGCACAGCAACGCCTGCACGCTGCATGGGCCGCGCGCGAACGCTATCGCGCACGTGCCGCGCGCCTGCAACGCCGCGCCGCCGAGCGCGACGCGCGGCGTGCACCCGCACCGGCGCCCAGCCAGCCGACAGCGGCTGCGTTGCCGCCGCTGGCCGCGGCGATCCTTGCGCGTGCCAAGGCCAAGGCAGCCGGAGGCACGCAGCCTTGAACGTTGCACAGACGGCCCCGCCGGCACGCCGCGGCAGCACCATGCGCAAGCCTGAAATACAGGAAATGTTCGAGCGTCTGCGCGAACTCAATCCGCACCCGACCACCGAGCTGGAATACACCACGCCGTTCGAATTATTGATCGCGGTGTTGCTGTCGGCGCAGGCCACCGATGTCGGCGTCAACAAGGCCACCCGCAAGCTGTATCCGGTCGCCAATACCCCGCGCGACATTCTCGATCTTGGCGAAGAAGGGCTGAAACGCTACATCGCGACCATCGGCCTGTTCAACGCCAAGGCCAAGAACGTCATCGCCACCTGCCGCATCCTGCTCGAGCAGTACGGCGGCGAGGTGCCGCACGATCGCGCGGCGCTCGAAGCCCTGCCCGGCGTCGGCCGCAAGACCGCCAACGTCGTGCTCAACACCGCATTCGGCGAACCGACGATGGCCGTGGACACGCATATCTTTCGTGTCGCCAACCGCACCGGCCTTGCACCGGGCAAGGATGTGCGCGTGGTGGAGGACAAGCTGGTCAAGGTCATTCCCGCGCACTTCCTGGACGATGCGCACCACTGGCTGATCCTGCACGGCCGCTACGTCTGCAAGGCGCGCAAACCCGATTGCCCGGGCTGCGTGATCCACGACCTGTGCCGCTACCGGGACAAGACCCCGGCGCCCGCCGAACGGCCGTCAGCGTCGACGCGCTGAGCCGGTCCAAGCGCAGCCAACGCAACGATGCCCTCACCGCCAGGCGGGCGCCGCCAGTGCCCGGTGCGGCTGCGGCGTTGCAACTCGCGCATTCCGGCATTCCGGTCCTGAGCGCGCCAGCCACAGCCACCCCGAGACTCTCGCCGCGCTTGTTGAGCCGCTTCAAGAGCACGTGGCGGACACGCTGTAGCACAGCCACCCCCTAAAACAGCGACACACGGGCCCGCGTTCGCCCCCTGGTGCCGTCAAAACAATCTAGTACCGTCAACGCAAAAAGCCGTTGCGATTCCCGATTCTCGAATCCCGCCAAAAAAAAATCGTGACCGGATGATGCGTCTTTCGGCGCCATGCATCATCCGGTCACGACAGCTGTCACCCGGCGCGAACGCCGGGCGTTTGTCACTGATTACGCCGCTTTGCGCGGTTCGTCTACCGGCACGCTTTCCACGGTCGGCTGACCTTCGACGCGTCGGTCCAGTTCCTTCCAGTCCACCACCAGCTCGCATCCGCGCGAAGCCGCATTCCGGCTCCAGTCGCGCAGCAGTTCGATGCAGGCATGGTCGACGTGATGCAGCTTGGCCACGTCCAGATGCAGCGCGGTGTTCGGCGGCACACTCTCCAGCGTCCGCGCCATTGCCGGCACTTTCAGGAACGTTGCCGAACCCTGCAGGGTCAGGTGCATTTCGTCCTTCTTGTCGGCGTGCTCGCGCACCTCGACCTTCAGGCGCGAGGAGTGCAAGGCCAGACGGAACAGCGACAGGCCGAAGCCGATCAGCACGCCGGTCAGCAGGTCGGTCGCCACGATCGCGAAGGTGGTCGCCAGATAGATGGCCGCAGTTCCACGACCGTAGGTCGCCAACTCCTTGACCTGACCGATCTTGATCATCTTCACGCCGGTGTAGACCAGGATGCCGGCCAGACAGGCCACCGGCGTCATCCGCAGCAGCCATGGCAGCAGCATTGCGAACACCAGCAACCAACCGCCATGCAGGATGGTCGACGCACGCGTGGCCGCACCGGCCTGCACATTGGCCGCACTGCGCACGATCACGCCGGTCATCGGCAACGCGCCCAGGAAGCCGCACAGCATATTGCCCACGCCCTGCGCCGCCAGCTCACGGTCGTACTGCGTCCGCGCACCCTGATGCATGCGATCCACCGCCGCCGCCGACAACAACGTTTCGGCACTGGCGATGAAGGCGAAGGTCACCGCCGACACCAGCAAGGTGTGATTGAACACGCCGAAGATGTCGGAGATGCTGGGGATGCTGATCGCCGAGAACAGGTTGCTCGGAACGTCGACACGATTGACGTCCAGGCCCTGCAGCTGCGCCGTCGCGGTGACCGCAACCACAGCGATCAGGGCACCCGGCAAAAAGCGCAGACGCTGTGGACGCAACTTGTCCCAGGCCAGGATGATGCCGATCGTCGCCAGACCCACGAACAACGCCGTGCGGCCGGTGCCTTCGCTGACCGCCTGCCACAACACGGCAGGCAATGCGGCGAAGTTCTCCAAGCCACGCGCCTTGGGCGCAGCATCCATCAACACATGCGCCTGCGATGCCACGATCAGGATGCCGATGCCCGACAACATGCCGGCCACCACGGCCGGCGATGTCATGCGGAACCACACGCCAGCCCGGCACAGGCCGGCCACCAATTGGATCGCACCGGCCACCAGGATCACCGGACCAAGCGCGGCAGCGCCGTGCTCACGCACCAGTTCGAACACCAACACAGCCAGGCCGGCGGCCGGACCGCTCACCTGTAAAGGAGAGCCCGCCAGGAAGCCAACGACCAGCCCACCGATGATGCCGGTGATCAGACCTGTGGCCGGCGGCATTCCGGACGCGATCGCAATACCCATGCACAACGGCAGCGCGACAAGAAAGACCACGACAGACGACAACAAATCACGCCCGAACAGTCCCTGACGGAAATATCCGCCGATACCTGATGTGTTCATGATCGACTCCGTCAGGCGAGTTCAGCGCGAACGACTTGTTGCAGTCGCGGGCGCGGGGTGGCTTCGGGAGTGTTCTCGCCCAGCAACGGACGGAAGCCACCCTTCTCTGCATCGAAGGCGCGGATATCGCCATGGGCGATGTCGTAGATCCAGCCGTGGATGCGCAAGGTGCCAGCCGCAAGACGCGCTGCGACCACCGGCTGCGTGCGCAGATGGTCCAGCTGCGAGACCACGTTCTCTTCGGTCATGCAGCTGAGCGCATCGTGGCTGGCCGGGTCGTGGCCGTGGTGGGCAGTGACATGCCGCGCGGCATCGGTGTGCTTGAGCCACGCCGCCACCGACGGCACGTCTTCCAGCGATTCCGGCTTGAGCACGGCCTTCATCGCGCCGCAGTCGGTGTGACCGCAGATCACGATGTGACGCACGCCCAGAACGGCGATTGCGTATTCGATTGCCGCAACCACGCCGCTGACATGCTGGGAATACGGCGGCACCACGTTGCCGATATTGCGGTAGACGAACAGTTCGCCCGGCTGCGCGGAGAAGATCAGCTCCGGCATGACGCGCGAGTCGGCGCAGGTGATGAACAGGGTATGCGGGCTCTGGCCGCCGGCCAGCTCCTGAAAGAGCGCACTCTGGCGCGGATACACTTCCTTACGGAAATGACGAAAACCTTCTAGCAAACTTTCCATGGGAGATTCCTCTAGGCAACGAATGGCTCTCCGCGGCGCAAACCGCGAATTGCAAAGACAAACAAATCAATAGGAAGTCCGGCGCGCAACGCACCGGGTACAGCGACAGCGTGGATCAGCCAAGCAATGCGTTTGGAGGACGCAGTTGCGGGATCAGGTCGCGTTTTTGATTTGCCGGCGCGTGATGCGCGTGCCAAGAAGGGGAATACCGCGCCAGCATCGGCCATGCTTGGGAGAGCAAGGGGATATCGTCTGCAGGCTGTGTATCGACTTGGCTTTGTGTATCGCCTTCGTCCTGCGGATCTTCTGCTGCATCACGTTCTTCACCAGCATCCACCATCACCGCCAAGCCATCGCCCACCAACGCATTGTGGATGCGCGTGTGTGCATTGGCTGCCGACCACGCGGTGAGCGCGAGCAGGCAGACCAACAGCAATTGGAGGAATCGAGGAAACATGGCCTCGAAACTAACAATTTAGAAGCTGCATGCGCAAGTGGTGCGTTGCACAAGCTGACACATACGTTCAGCGGAAAGGAACTGCGGTTCAGGTCGCCATGCCGGACGACCGCGAAAGCAGCCAAACGAGCGTGACGCAGAGCACTGTCACATGGCAGCGCCGTTCAGATTTTTGACACACGGTGACACAGTCTAAACACACGTAAAGTATTGTCTTTATTGACAAAAATCGTTTATGACGATTCTGTTGTTTTGTCACATTAACGCAACCTTCACGCCATAGCCTGCGCCCACTTCCTCATGTCGCAAGGCATCTATGAATCTCGCTCCCACCCTGCTTGGCTCGGCCCTGTTGCTGGCACTGAGCGCGCCCGCCGCGCATGCCGAAATCGCCATCGATATGATCGGCGGCTCGGAGATCTCGCTGGAAGGCCTGGTCCAGGCCGACGGCAACTGGTTCCACAACGATGTGCAGGACCTCAATGGTCCGATCGGCGCCAATGGCGACAATTCCGAATTCAGCATCCGCCGCGCCGAGCTGGTGCTCAAGGGCAAGGGCCCGGGCAACTTTGAATGGGTGGCCGGGTACGACCCGAGCGTGCTGAAGGAGGTCACCATCCGCGGCACCACCATCCGCAGCACCGGGCGGTTCCTGGACAACAACGTCAAGTACAAGTTCGGCGGCAACGCCAACACCTATCTGCAGATCGGTCAGTTCAAGCAGCCCAACAGCCTGGAAGAACTGTCCAGCACCAAGAACAACGACTTCGTCTCCAAGGCGTCGGTGACCAACACCTACGGTATCTCGCGCCGGCTGGGCGTGGCGTACGGCATGGGCGACAACAACTGGAGCGTCACCGCCAGCGCGTTCGGCCGCGAACTGACGCGTAACCAGGCGCATGGCAGCGGCTACGGCGCGCGCGGCACCTGGGCGCCGATCAACGAAAGCGGCAACGTGCTGCACTTTGGCCTCAGCTACCTGGGTTACGACACCGACGACGACACCCTGCGCCTGCGCGCACGTCCGGACGCCGACCTCACCACCATCCGCCTGATCGACAGCGGCGCCATTACCAATGTCGATCGCGTGGGTGTGGCCGGTGCCGAGGCGATGTGGGTCACCGGCCCGTTCAAGCTGCAGAGCGAGTACTTCCAGGAAAACGCCAAGCGCATCGGCAACAACGCGCAGGACTACAAGAGCGACGGTTGGTACGTCAGCGGCGTGTGGAACATCACCGGCGAAACCTGGGGCTACAAGGCCGGTGTGCCGACTACCCCGCTGCCGAACGAACCGGCATCGGGCCTGTGGCAGCTGGCCGTGCGCTACGACACCCTGGATCTCAACGATGGTCACCTGATCGCCAACGGCAACACCCCGTTCGTGGATGGCGTACTCGGCGGCAAGATGAACGTGTGGACCGTCGGCGCCAACTGGTACTGGCGCTCCAACTTCAAGTTGGCGCTGGACTACGCGAAGGTGGAAAGCACCCGTTACAGCAGTGCCACGCGCGGCCTGGTCGATGACAACCCGTCGATCATCGAAGCGCGTGCGCAGTTCTATTGGTAAGCGTCTGCGTCCCTGGTCACCGTGTGCGCTCGCCCGAGCGCATGCGGTGGACGGATCCGCCTCGACGTGTTGCAGCGCGCACTTGCCCGGGGCCATCTTGTTTCTGTCATCTCTCCGACACCTCACGGTCATGCCCTTGCCCTGCAATGGCGCCACCGCGGGACGTCGCGATCCCTACCTTCTCTGGAGCTGTTCCGTGACCCATTCCTTCAAGACCCGTCTGGCCGTCGGCATGCTCGCCGCCTCGCTGGCTTTGTGCGCCCAGGCTGCCGATGTCACCGGCGCCGGTGCGTCCTTCATCTACCCCGTCATGTCCAAGTGGTCGGCCGACTACAACGCCGCTACCAAGAAGCAGGTCAACTATCAATCGATCGGCTCGGGCGGCGGCATTGCCCAGATCAAGGCGGCCAGCGTGGACTTCGGGTCCTCCGACGCCCCGCTGAAGCCGGAAGAGCTGGCCGCTGCCGGCCTGGCGCAGTTCCCGTCGGTGATCGGCGGCGTGGTGCCGGTGGTCAACGTCCCGGGCATTGCCGCCGGCGCGCTCAAGCTCGATGGCAAGACCCTGGGCGACATCTTCCTGGGCAAGGTCAGCTCCTGGAACGATCCGGCCATCGCCGCACTCAACCCGGGCGTGAAGCTCCCCGAAGGCAAGATCACCGTGGTGCACCGCTCCGACGGCTCGGGCACCAGCTTCAACTTCACCAACTACCTGTCCAAGGTCAACCCGGACTGGAAGAGCAAGGTCGGCGAAGGCACCGCCGTGCAGTGGCCGACCGGCATCGGCGGCAAGGGCAACGAGGGCGTGGCTGCCTACGTGAAGCAGATCAAGGGCGGCATCGGCTATGTCGAACTGTCGTATGCGCTGCAGAACAAGATGGCCTACACCGCGATGAAGAACGCCGCCGGCAAGTTCGTACAGCCGTCCGATGAGACGTTTGCCGCCGCGGCCAACAGCGCCGACTGGGGCTCGGCCAAGGACTTCTACCTGGTGATGACCAATGCCGCCGGCGACAACGCCTGGCCGATCACTGCCACCAACTTCATTTTGGTGCAGAAGAAGCCGAAGAACGCCGCTGGGCTCAAGAACACCCTGGAGTTCTTCCGCTGGGTCTACAGCAAGGGCGATGCGCAGGCCAAGGCGCTGGACTACGTGCCGCTGCCGGACAGCCTGGTGACGCAGATCGAAGGGTATTGGGCCAAGAACCTGCCGCACTAACCGCAGGCAGCGAGGTTGCCGCATGCATCGCCAGGTGCATGCGGCTGCCGTCGAACACGGTGATTGCGCACAAGCACAGGCTTGGCGTGCTCCACCAGGCCGGACTGACACCTGCGTGTCACGTTGACTGGCCACTCTCAGCAAGACAGGAACGACGCCGTCTCTCTCCCCGGCGTCGGAACCGGGACGCGGGTCTCGGGGGGTGCGACGCCCTCCGCGATCCGCGTCTTTTTTTGTGATGCCTCTTCTAAAAGGCACTGTCATGCGGGTGTAACAAAAACATCATTTCATAGCGTGGTCTGCCGGACACCCGGCCAATCCAGCCTCGGAGCTTCCATGAAACTGCAGTCGGCCAGCCTGACCGCCCTGTCCCTCACCATCGCCCTTGCCCTGGCCGCGTGCTCGCCCGGCAAGGACGCGCAGTCCGGCGATGCCGCCAAGGGCGCTCCCGGCGCAGGCGCCACTGCCAGCGACAGCAAGGCCGCGGAAATCTCCGGTGCCGGTGCGTCCTTCATCTACCCGCTGGTGTCCAAGTGGTCGGCCGACTACAACGCTGCGACCGGCAACAAGGTCAACTACCAGTCGATCGGTTCGGGCGGCGGTATTGCCCAGATCAAGGCGGGCACGGTGGATTTCGGCTCGACCGACAAGCCGCTCGATAGCGCCGAACTGCAGCAGGCCGGCCTGGGCCAGTTTCCGTCCGCCATCGGCGGCGTGGTGCCGGTGGTCAACCTGGAAGGCATCGCCCCGGGCAAGCTGCGCCTGACCGGCGCGCTGCTGGGCGACATCTTCCTGGGCAAGGTCAGCATGTGGAACGACGCGGCGATTGTCGCGGCCAACCCGGGCGTGACCCTGCCGGCCACCAAGATCAATCTGGTGCACCGCTCGGACGGTTCGGGCACCACCTTCAACTTCTCCAACTACCTGTCCAAGGTCAGCCCGGAGTGGAAGAGCAAGGTCGGCGAAGGCACCTCCGTGCAGTGGCCCGGTGGCGTCGGCGGCAAGGGCAACGAAGGCGTGGCATCGTACGTGCAGCAGATCAAGGGTTCGATCGGCTACGTCGAGCTGGCCTACGCGCTGCAGAACAAGATGCCGTACACCTCGCTGCAGAACGCTGCCGGCCAGTGGGTGGAGCCGAATGCAGACAGCTTTGCCGCCGCTGCCGCCAGCGCCGACTGGGCCAATGCCAAGGACTTCAACCTGGTGATCACCAATGCGCCGGGCGAAAAGGCCTGGCCGATCACCGCCACCAACTTCATGCTGATGCACAAGCAGGCCAAGGACGCGGCGCGCAGCAAGGCGACGCTGGACTTCTTCAAGTGGGCGCTGGAGAACGGCCAGGCCCAGGCCAGCGAGCTGCATTATGTGCCGCTGCCGCCGGAGCTGGTGAAGCAGATCCAGGCCTATTGGGGCAGCGAGTTCAAGTAATGCCTGCATCCCGCCTGCACGGTGGGCTGCGCGGCGGTGAGGTGCCTGCGGGCGCCTCACCGTTCCTGATGTCTCACGCTCCCGCCAGTGCGCGGGTGACGAGTTCAATCGAATGAATGCCACCGCCCTTCCCGAAGCGATGACCGCACCCCGCGGCCGCGACCTGCGCGATGCGCGCGCCGATCGCCTGTTCAAGCTTGCGCTGGCCGCCACCGTCGTGTTCGTCCTGTTGGCGCTCGGCAGCGCCGCGCTATCGATGTTGTGGGGCGGACGCCACGCACTGCAGATGCAGGGCCTGAGCTTTTTCTATTCCGCCGACTGGAATCCGGTCGAAAACAAATACGGCGCGCTGGCGCCGATCTACGGCACCCTGGTCACCGCACTGATTGCGATGGTGATCGCGGTGCCGGTGAGTTTTGGCATCGCGTTCTTTCTCACCGAAGTGGCGCCGCGCTGGTTGCGCGGGCCGGTCGGCACGGCGATCGAATTGCTGGCAGGCATCCCCTCCATCATCTACGGCATGTGGGGCCTGTTCGTGCTGGTGCCGGTGATGACCGAACACGTGACGCCATGGCTCAACGATCACCTGGGCACGCTGCCGGTGATCGGCCCGTTGTTTCAAGGCCCGCCGCTGGGCATCGGCTTGCTCACCGCAGGCTTCGTGCTGGCGATCATGGTGATCCCGTTTATCTCCTCGGTGATGCGCGAGGTGTTCCTGACCGTGCCGACACGGCTGAAGGAGTCGGCCTACGCACTGGGCTCCACAAAGTGGGAAGTCAGCTGGGACATCGTGCTGCCCTACACTCGCTCTGCGGTGATCGGCGGCGTGTTTCTCGGGCTGGGACGCGCCCTGGGCGAAACCATGGCGGTGGCCTTCGTGGTCGGCAACACGGTGCGGCTGTCGCCCTCGCTGCTGGAGCCCGGCACCACCATCGCCGCGTTGATCGCCAATGACTTCGGCGAAGCCACCGAAACCTATCGCTCGGCCTTGTTGCTGCTGGGCTTTGTGTTGTTCATCGTGACCTTCATCGTGCTGGCGATTGCACGCTTCATGCTGATGCAGCTGTCGCGCCGGGAGGGCAACTGATGTCTGCATCTTCGGTTTCGCAATCGCTGTACAACCGGCGCCGCATCACCAATGTGGTGGCACTGTTGTTGTCGTGCATCACCGCGCTGTTCGGGCTGTTCTTCCTGGCGTGGATTCTGTGGACCTTGTTGTCCAAGGGCGTGCCCGGCATCGATCTCAATCTGTTTACCAAGATGACACCGCCGCCGATGCAGGAAGGCGGCCTGCTCAATGCCTTCTTCGGTAGCGCCGTGATGTGCGGGCTGGCGTTGGCGATCGGCACGCCCTTGGGCGTGGCAGCCGGCACCTGGCTGGCCGAATACGGCAATGCGCGCAAGGCCGGCATCGTGGTGCGCTTCGTCAACGACATCCTGTTGTCGGCGCCGTCGATCGTGCTGGGCCTGTTTGTCTACACCCTGTACGTGATGCAGACCGGCGGGCGGTTCTCCGCGTTTGCAGGCGCGTTGTCGCTTGCCTTCATCGTGCTGCCGGTGGTGGTGCGTACCACCGACGAGATGTTGCGGCTGGTACCGGCGCAGATGCGCGAAGCGGCATTGTCGCTGGGCATTCCGCAGTGGAAGGTCACCGTGCAGGTGCTGTACCGCGCGGCTTCGGCCGGCATTCTCACCGGCGTGCTGCTGGCGCTGGCACGCATCAGCGGCGAAACCGCACCGCTGCTGTTCACTGCATTCGGCAATCAATACTGGAACAGCAACATCTTCCAACCGATGGCCAGCGTGCCGGTGATCATGAACCAGTTTGCAGGCAGCCCGTACGAATCCTGGCAGACCCTGGCCTGGTCCGGCGCACTGGTGCTGACCGTGTTCGTCCTGTTGGTGAGCCTGGGCGCACGTGCGCTGCTGTTGCGTAACAAGATTTCCAATGACTGACCTTTCTTTCCGGACACCCGACATGAACGATCTCCAAAACGCCAAGCCGATGCATCGCATCGCTGTTCCGGCCGCCAAGGGGGCGCCGACGGCGCAGGCGCCGGTGAAGGTGGCCGCACGCAATCTGGATTTCTATTACGACAAGTACCACGCGCTCAAGAGCATCGACATCGAGATTCCGGAAAAGCGCGTCACCGCACTGATCGGTCCGTCCGGTTGCGGCAAGTCGACCCTGCTGCGCATCTTCAACCGCATCTATGCGCTGTACCCGAAGATGGAAGCGCGCGGCGAAGTGCTGCTGGATGGCGAAAACATCCTGTCGCCGAAGTACCCGATGAACCGCCTGCGCAGCAAGGTGGGCATGGTGTTCCAGAAGCCGGTGCCGTTTCCGATGACCATCTTCGAAAACGTTGCCTACGGCATCCGTCACCACGAGAAACTGTCCAAGCCCGACATGCAGAACCGCGTGGAACAGGCCTTGCGCCAGGGCGCGTTGTGGGACGAGGTCAAGGACAAGCTGGGGCAAAGCGCGCTGGGCCTGTCTGGCGGTCAGCAGCAGCGCCTGTGCATTGCGCGCGCAGTCGCGCTGCGGCCGGACGTGCTGCTGCTGGACGAACCCACCTCGGCGCTGGACCCGATTTCCACCAGCCGTATCGAACAGTTGGTGGAAGAACTCAAGCGCGACTACACCATCGTGATCGTGACCCACAACATGCAGCAGGCCGCACGCGTGTCCGACTACACCGCCTTCATGTATCTGGGCGACCTGATCGAGCACGACCGTACCGAAACCATTTTTTCCCAGCCCTCCAAGCAACAGACCGAGGACTACATCACCGGCCGGTTCGGTTGATGTAAGGCGAGCCGTCGCAACACCGCACTGACGCAACGCCATCGCACATACCGGCACGACAATTGCTTCACGTGCCAGACCGCCAAGGTCAAGGCGGACATCCACCACTGCCAAGAATCGAGAACACGATGAACCAGCACCTCAACGACCACATCGTCAAAAGCTACGACGAGGAGCAGCACCGTCTTGTTGCCGAGATCGTGCGCATGGGCGACACGGCGGTGGCGCAGCTGGAAGCGGCGCTGGATGTGGTGGAGCGTCGCGACGACAATGCTGCGCATCGCATCGTGGTCAACGACGAGGCGATCGACGCACTGGAACACGCGATCAGCCACGACGTGATGCGTCTGGCACTGCGCGGCCCGATGGCGCGCGATCTGCGCGAGATTCTGGCCGGCCTGAGGATTCCTGCGGATATCGAGCGCATCGGCGACTACGCGGCCAACGTCGCCAAGCGTTCGATCGCACTCAATTCCGCACCGCCGCTGCCGCAAACGGTGGGCCTGCGCGCGCTTGGCCAGATGGCGGCCGATGCAGTGCGCGAAGCCGTGCAGGCGTATCGCAACAAGGATGCCGATGCAGCGATCCGTGTCCGCGACGAAGATGCACGCCTGGATGCGCAGTACACGGCGCTGTTCCGCGAGCTGTTGACCTACATGATGGAAGACCCGCGCAACATCACGCCATGCACGCACCTGCTGTTCATGGCCAAGAACCTGGAACGCATCGGCGACCATGCGACCAACATCGCCGAGAACGTGTGGTTCCTGGTGCACGGCGAACAGCCGCTGCCGCCGCGTCTGAAGCGCGACGAGACCAGCACCACCGGCGTGATCTGATCGCAGCAAGGTGTCGGCACAGCGCGCCGGTATTGGGCGACCGACAGTCTCATTGCGTATTCAGCTTCACATCCCTACGGTGGTGGTGCACAGGCCGTTCCTGTGGTGCAGGAGTATGCAGATGAAGCGCCTCATTGGATCTTTCATGGTTGTGTCGCTGCTGGCCTCGGGTGCCGCGTTCGCCGCACCCCAGCAGCATGACGATCACGATCACGACCGCATCGAGCAGCGCCACGACGCGCATGGCCCGGACCGGCATGACGATCGTCGCAACGACAAGCGCGACGACCGACGCAGCGCACACCACGACGATCGCAACAGTCGCCATGGCCCGCCCTTCCACCGCGGCGAGCGCCTGGCCCCGGACCATCGCGGCAGCCACGTTGCCGATTACCGCAAGCATCATCTCAAGCAACCGCCGCGCGGGCATGAGTGGCGGCGCGTAGACAATCAGTACGTGCTGATTGCCATCGCAACCGGCGTGATCGCCAGCGTGGTCGGCGGGAACTGATTCCGACGTGTCGGTGTCATCAGTCAGGCCCGGTCCGTGGCAACGCGGATCGGGCCTTCTGTTGCGTGCAGTTGTGCTCTGGATGGCGGAGCGAAGCCGCAGCGACCCATGGCGCATCGAACAGACGCGATGCGGTGCATTTACAGCGGCTAACAACACGTAGCGATCAGTCGTGAGGGGGACGCGGAGTGACCGGAGTCTACGAGTGGTCGATGCCGCACCGATATGCCGCACCGAGCACCGGCCGCGGCCCCTGGCGCTGAGCGCAGTCGTTTGGCTAGCCGCTCTGAATCGATGCATGGCTTATCGGCGTAAACGCCTGCGGACGGCGGGGCACCAGGCGACTTTCTGATCAGGACGCGGCTTCCTTCTGAAGCAGCTAACACCACGTTCTGAGCTCCCCTCCGGATGGACCTTGCCGTTGCTCGGCGCGAACATGCACGACGCGTGCACGGCGCTTCTGCAGGGATCGTCCAGACCTTGCTGACGACTGCTCGTCCGGTCTGTCCGCCCTGCTGAGCCCCGCCATTGACCGTCACAGGCCCCGCTGCCTGGCGATCCATCCGCCGCGTCACTGCACCAACCGCCGCTGGGCCTCGGCAGCATCCTGGCGATGCGCGGCGACGCCTGGCCTGTCGACCGGCTCGCCGGACCGACGGCGAAGAGACCGGGCGTGGTGCACCGGCCGAGCCCGGGGTGCGACCTGCTAGGCTATACAGATGAACGCACCGGTCGATCCGCAGCCTGCCCCCTCCTTTTTGCCCATGTCGCGGCGTTTCCGCGGCTATCTGCCCGTGGTGGTGGACGTGGAAACCGGCGGGTTCGACTGGAACAAGCACGCGCTGCTGGAAATCGCCTGCGTGCCGATCGAGATGGATGCCGACGGGCGTTTTTTTCCCGGCGAAACCGCCAGCGCGCATCTGGTGCCGGCACCGGGCCTGGAGATCGACCCCAAGTCGCTGGAGATCACCGGCATCGTGCTCGATCACCCGTTCCGTTTTGCCAAGCAGGAAAAGGACGCGCTGGACCACGTGTTCGCCCCCGTGCGCGCCGCAGTGAAGAAGTACGGGTGTCAGCGCGCCATCCTGGTCGGGCATAACGCGCATTTCGATTTGAACTTCCTCAACGCTGCGGTTGCGCGCGTGGGGCATAAACGCAATCCGTTTCACCCCTTCAGCGTGTTCGATACGGTGACCCTGGCCGGCGTGGCCTACGGGCAGACCGTATTGGCGCGTGCCGCGCAGGCCGCCGGCCTGGACTGGAACACCGCCGATGCGCACAGCGCGGTCTACGACACCGAGCAGACCGCGCGGCTGTTCTGCACGATCGCCAATGCCTGGCCGGGGCCTGTTTAGGGCGGGATTGGGGACTCGGGATTGGCAAGGGCCAGGTTTGTGCGCGGCTGAAAGATCGCTCGGCTGAAGCTGCAACAGGAGCAGCCGATGCGCACCGCATGACCGGTTGCAACAGTGCCCCCCGGCCTGCGGTGCGGGCCGTGGTAGTTCCCCACCGCCCGGCACGGGAACAAAAGCACCACCGACAGTGCTGTTACGACTCCCCAATCCCGGCCTCTAACCCACACAAATCCGGTCGCGGCCTGCGCTCTTGGCTACGTACAGCGCGTGATCGGCGCGCTGCATCAGCGACGAGCCGGTATCGTCGTCGCGCAACTCGGCCAGGCCGGCGCTGAAGGTCACCTGCAGCCCTTCCACGTCGCCCCAGTCGGCGCGCGCATGGAACAGCATGCGAAGGCGCTCGCACAGCACCTGTGCCTCGCTCAGGGTGGTCTCGGCCAGCAGCAGCGCGAATTCTTCGCCGCCCAGGCGCGCAGGCAGATCCGAGGTGCGCGCGGCTTCGGTGAGCAGCTCGCCGACGTCATGCAGCACCGCATCGCCACTGGCGTGCGAGTAGCGGTCGTTGATGCGCTTGAAATGATCGATGTCCAGAATCGCCAGCACCAACGGCCGGCCGCTGCGACGTGCGCGGCTGATGTCGCGCGCCAGCGCTTCGTCGAAGTGGCGACGGTTGGGCAAGCCGGTCAGTGCGTCTTCATGCGCCTGGCGCTCGAACACGTCGGACTTGATGCGCAGGCGCGTCAACAACTCGCTTTTCTCCTGATTGGCCTGCAGCAGGCGCTGCGCCTGCAGCTGCAGATCCTGCGTGCGCTTGCGCACCAGCTCGGCCAGACGCGCGTTATGGCTCCTGTAGCGATGCAGCAGCGCCCGATATAGCAGGGCCAGCGCCAGAATCGCGCCAAGTACCGCAGCAAACCGCACATCGTGGCGTTGCCACCACAGCGGCAGTACATCGAAAGTCCAGCGCGCTTCCTGCCGGCTCCACGCACCGCCCGGATGGCGTGCGGCCACGCGCAGGGTGTAGTGCCCGGGCGGCAAGCCGATGAACTCCACGCTGCGCTGCCGGCCACGCGCGATCCACACATTGTCCAGGCCGTCCAGACGCGTTCGGTATTCGATACGCTCGGACAGCAGGAAACTCATGCCCACATACGAGACATTGATCCGATAGCCACCAGGTAACTGCGCCTGTTGGCGCCAGGCCAGCGGCCGACCGTCCTGCTGCACGCTTTCGATCAGCGGCGGCGGTGGGCGTCGCTCGCGAAACCGCTGCAGGCGCGTCGGATCTACCGTGCTCACACCGCCGGCGGTGACCACCCACAGCGTGCCATCGGCACGTTCGATCATGCTGGGGCCGGAGCTGCCGTTGGCCTGTGCGCTGCCCATGCCATCGATCTCGCCATAGCGCTCGATGGCAAGCTGGCCGCGCCCATCGGCGACCGCATCGAGCGCGGCAAGCTCGGTGCGCAGGACGCCGCGATTGCTGCTGATCCACGCATTGCCCAGCCGGTCGTTCACGAGCTGGAACACCGTATCCACCGGCATACCCTGCTCCAGGCCAACACGTGCAAGCGTGCCGCCGCGCACGCGATACAGGCCGCGATCGGTGGAGATCCACACCGCATCGCCGATCGACTGGAAGCCGAACACGCTGCGCGCGCCACCCAGGCGCTCCAGATCCAGCTGCTGCAACTTGCCGTCGCGCAATACCGCCGCGCCATCGACCGAGCCGATCCACAGCGCGCCGTCGATGCTGGCCAACGCGGTCACCACGCCATCGGGCAGGCCCTGGATCGTCGCCGGCACGCGCCTGCCATCCTGTAGTTGCACCACGCCGCGCTGAGTGGCAAGCCACACCGCATCGCGCGCATCGATCACGATGGCGCGGATATGGCCACTGGGGATGCCGTCGGCCTCACCGTAGTGCTGCAGCACCCGGCCATCGCGCAGCACGAAGACGCCGTCGGCATAGGTGCCCACCCAGAGGTTGCCCTGCCGGTCGAGCGCCAGGCTGAGCACCGACAGCCGGCGTCCGGACGGCGTGGCGACAGGAACCGGCACGATCCGGCCGTCCGGCAGCATGCGGTCCAGACCAGCGGTGCTGGCGATCCACAGACTGCCATCGCGATCTTCGAGCACGGCTCGCGCGTAGTCGCCACTCAGCCCATCGCGCTGGCTGTAGCTGCTGAACAAAGTCTCGCGCAAGCGGAACAGGCCGCCGTTGGCGCCGACCCAGATGCTGCCCTCCGCATCTTCGCGCAGGCTGACGATGCGCCCGGTGGGCAGGCTGCGGCCTGCCGGCAAATGCTCCACCCCATGACTGCCGATCCGTAGCAGGCCCTCATTTTCGCTGCCCAGCCACAGATCGCCATTGCGATCCTGCAGCATCGCGGTGAAGTGGCCCTGCCCCGCCAGCCGATGCACCAGCTCGGCGCGCTCGTCGTGCAGGCGATACAGCTGCTCGCCCGCGACCACCCATACCGTGCCATCCGGGGCGCGATACGGCCAGGCCAGGCCGGGCGGCAAGCCGAACGCGGCAGGTGCGCGATGCATGCGCCCGTCGGGCTCGCGGTAGATCAGGCCGTCCAGCGTACCGATCAGCAGCCGGCCCTGGGCATCGAACAGCATGCGCGGAAAGCTGCTCTGCAGCGGCACCCCATCGCGCGGCGGGAAATAGTCGAAGCGGCCATCCGGCCACAGGCAGCCCAGCCCGTGCCCTTCGAACAACAGCCACATCCGGCCGTCCGCATCCATGGTCATCGCGTGGATCAATGCCTGCGGCCACTGGCCCTTGCGTTGCCATTGCCGCCACTGCCCATCGGCGCCGTGACGCACCAGATTGCCGCGCGCATCGCTCAGCCACAGCGCGCCATCGCGATCCACGTACAAGGCGCCGACACCGTTATCGGGCAGGCCTGGGCGCGTGCTGCGATCGATGACGTTGAATTCCAGGCCGTTGTAGCGCACCAGCCCTTCCCAGGTGGCGAACCACAGATAGCCATCGCGGGTCTGGGCGATGTCGCGCAGCGAGTTGTGCGGCAGGCCACTGCGCGAACTCCAGCTGTCGATGGCGTAATCGCGCAGTTGGGCGGTCCCGGCGGGTGCGGCGACCGCCGCCAGCGAGCACAACGCCAGCAACATGCAGACGGCAGCGCTCAGCCAGCGCCGCCACTGCCCCTGCCATCGTGCCGACGCCATGCCGGCGCCCCCGTTCCCGCCCCTACCACAGGCGCCCACCCCAAGTTTCATCAGACATGACACGCCGTTTGCTGACGATATGGTAGGCAAAAAGTCGCAGCGGCGCTGGGCGTGTGCGCCACTCGACGTCAAAATCCCTGTCGTGGCGGCGTTGTAGGCGCCATCGATCGCGCCTGCCCACCAGTCACAGCGGCACAATCTGCGCGGATTGCAGGCAACACGCCTGCGCGCAGCAGACCGGGTGCGTGCCGCAGGGCAGCGCCCGGGCGCGCCTCAATCACCGTCCTCAGACACCAAGGCGCTGGCGCACGGCCTCGAACAGGGTCACGCCGGTGGCGACCGACACGTTGAGGCTTTCGATATCGCCGGGCATCGGAATCTTGACCAGACCATCGCAGTGTTCGCGGGTCAGGCGACGCAGGCCATCGGCCTCGCCACCGAGCACCAGCCCGACGTTGCCGCGCAGGTCCACGCTGTACAACGACGCTTCGGCCTCGCCTGCCAGGCCATACAGCCATACGCCCTGCTTCTGCAGATCGCGCAGGCAGCGCGCCAGATTGGTCACCGCGACCACCGGAATGCGGTCCGCGGCACCGGCCGAGGTCTTGCGCACAGTGGCGTTCACGGTGGCCGACTTGTCCTTGGGAATCACCACCGCCGTGACCCCCGCCGCCGCAGCGCTACGCAGACAGGCGCCGAGGTTGTGCGGGTCCTGCACGCCATCGAGCACCAACACCAGCGCGCGGCCTTGCGCGGCCTCGACCAGGCCTTCCAGTTCGTTTTCGGCCCACAGGCGCGCGGCGGCGTAGCGCGCGGCCACGCCCTGATGGCGCACCTGCCCGCCGACGCCGTCCAGCGCCTGGGTATTGACCCGGCGCACGTCGATGCCCTTGCGGCGCGCCTGTTCTTCGATCTCGGTCAGACGCGGGTTCTTGCTACCGGCCTCGATCAAGACCTCGCGCACGTTGTCGGCGTCGTTCTCGACGGACGAGGCGACAGCGTTGACGCCGACGATCCACTGGTTCTGCTTGCTCATTGCGCGGGCATACGAAGAAATGAGGGGGAATGGTAGGGCCTGCGGCCTGCTACGTCACGGCCGGGGCAAGGATGGGCCTGGGAAAATCGGATAAGGTGACGCCGCAATGCCGCTGGCACCTGCGGGAATCATGCGTCACTGACTGCGCCGTACACGCTGCAACCGCATCACTGCACCGGCGGTCTTCGCGCAGCGTGGACCGCCGTGAGGCGGTGCCTGGACGCGTACTGCGCTGACGTCGGCAACCAACCGCAGCGCGCCGACATCAGCCTGATGGAGACAGCGGCGACCTGCATTGCGAAAGCCACCTCGCCGCTATGCCGGCCAGCGCTCGGTGTCGTGGTCCGGATGTTGATGCGATACCAGCGCGGTCTGAAACGCCAATGCCGCAGCATCGTCCTCGCTGCGGCGTGTCGGCAGCTGCGCCAAGCCATCGACGAACGGCAACTTGCGCTCCAGCCCGTACTGGATATGCGGAGGCAACCGCTCCGGCGTATCGAATGCGCCGGCGGCAATCGCCACGCCATCGGGCGCCTCATAGGTCAACGGCGTACCGCAGTCGGCGCAAAACCCGCGCTGCACCAGCGTCGACGACGCAAAGCGCCTGGGCTCGCCGCGGGTCCAGCGGAACTCGCTGCCACGCACCGACACCAGCGGGGCGTAATACGCCCCAAACGCTTTCTGACACATGCGGCAGTGACAGATCGATGCGTCGTCCAGCACGCCGCGCACATGAAAGCGCACGGCGCCGCATTGGCAGCCACCGCTGTACTCGGGGGATGTGCTCATCGTTTGCCTCGCAGATCAGCGTGTCATGCAAGCCGCCGCGTCACTACGGCACGCGGCGGCACCCACTACGCATGCAGACTCCACGCATTGCGGGCAGCCATTTCGGCCGCCCGCAACAGCATGCACCAAGCATCAATACGACTTCTTCTTGCGCTTGGCCGGCTTCTCGCGCGGCGGCAGCGGCGCTTCGACAGGCGCGCCGTCCTCTGCCAGACGGAAGTCGATCTTGCGCTCTTCCATGCTGGCCTTGAGCACCAGCACGCGTACCGGGTCGCCCAGGCGGAACTCACGGCCACGGCGCTCGCCGCTGAGCGTCTTGCGGATCGGATCGAACTGGTAATAGTCCTGCGGCAACTGGGTGACATGCACCAGACCGTTGACCTTGGATTGGGTCAATTCCACGAACAGGCCGAAGCCGGTCACGCCGCTGATCACGCCATCGAACTGGCCGCCGACATGCTTTTCCATCCAGGCCGCGCGATACCGCTCGTCCACTTCGCGCTCGGCCTCATCGGCACGCCGCCCACGCTCGGAGCATTGCAGCGACAGTGCCGCCATCTGCCGCGGCGTGTAGATGAATTTTTCCGGGCTGGCACCGGTCAGCGCGTGCTTGATGGCGCGATGCACCAGCAGATCCGGATACCGGCGGATTGGCGAGGTGAAGTGCGCATACGCCTCCAACGCCAGACCGAAGTGGCCGTTGTTGTCTGGCGAATATACCGCCAGGCTCTGGCTGCGCAGCAGCACCGATTCCAGCAGCGCCGCATCCGGGCGCGCACGCACCTTCTTCAGCAACTTGGTGTAATCGCCCGGGCGCACCTTGCTCCATGCCGGCAGGCTGAGCTGGAATTCCTTGAGAAACTCCAGCAGGTCTTCGTACTTGCTCTCCGGCGGCCGCTCGTGCACGCGATACGGCGCAGGTACGTGCACGCCCAGCAGATAGCGCGCGGCTTCCACGTTGGCGGCGATCATGCATTCTTCGATCAGCTTGTGCGCGTCGTTGCGCACCAGCATGCCGGCCTGGGTGACCTCGCCGGTATTGTCGAGCACGAAGCGCACTTCGGAGGTTTCGAATTCGATCGCACCGCGGTGCGTGCGCGCCTTCGACAGCACGTTGTACAGCTGATGCAGGCGCTGCACCTGCGGCAACAACGGGCCGATAAACGCCTTGGTATCGGCATCGTCTTCGCCAACCGCCTTCCAGACCTGGTTGTAGGTCAGGCGCGCGTGCGAGTTCATCACCGCTTCGTAAAAACGCGAACCGGTCACTTCGCCATCGCGTCCCACCTGCATGTCGCAGACGAAACACATGCGGTCGACCTTGGGCATCAGCGAGCAGATGCCGTTGGACAAGGTCTCCGGCAGCATCGGCACCACAAAGCCGGGGAAATACACCGAGGTAGCGCGCTTTTGCGCTTCGTCGTCCAGCGGCGTGCCGGGACGCACATAGTTGGACACGTCGGCGATCGCCACCACCAGACGGAACCCGTCGGCGTTGGGTTCGCAATACACCGCGTCGTCGAAATCCTTGGCATCCTCGCCATCGATGGTGACCAGCGGCATCTGCCGCAGATCCACACGCCCGCCGATCATCTGCGGCTCGACCACCAACGGCACCGCTGCGGCCTCATCCAGCACTTCCTGCGGGAATTCGTGCGGCAATTCATGGCCATGGATGGCCATCTCCACCACCAGCGACGGGGTGAGCTTGTCGCCGAGCACCGCGATGATCTTGCCGATCGCCGGGCGGCGGGCGTCCGGCGGCGCGATCAGTTCGCACACCACCAGCTGCCCTTCGCGCGCCTCGCCGATACCGTCCGGCGCAATCTGCACATTGCGTTGCACGCGCTTGTCGTCCGGGTCGACGTAGGCCACACCGTGCTCGTAGAAGAACCGCCCGATCATGCGCGACATGCGGCGTTCCAGCACACGCGCGATCGCGCCTTCGCGGCGGCCGCGGCGGTCGATGCCGGTGACGTTGGCCAGCGCACGGTCGCCATGCATGACCTTGCGCATCTCGAACGGCGGCAGGAACAGGTCGTCACCGCCCTCGTCCGGCTTGAGGAAACCGAAGCCTTCCGGGTTGGCGATCACCACGCCGGCGATCAGGCTGGTCTGCTGCACCGGCGCATAGCCGCCGCGGCGGTTCTGCACCAGTTGCGCTTCGCGCACCATCGCAGCCAGGCGCTTGCCAAGCGCATCGATGCGGTCGCTCAGACCAAGCTGCTCGGCGATCTCTTCGGCGGTCTGCGGGCCGTCGCAGGCGTCCAGCAACTGCAGGATCGCTTCGCGGCTGGCAATCGGCTCCGCGTAGCGCAGCGCCTCACGATCGGCATGCGGGTCCTTGAAGCCGACGGCGTCGGCCTGGACGACCTCTTGCTGGAAACGTTCCGGCGGCGGCGCGGGCGGCCCACTCTTGCGTGGATGCGGTGCGCGGGGTGCAGCAGGCTCGACGGGCGGTGGCGGCTGGTCGGGCGACGCCTTTGCCGCAGCGCGCTTGTTGGCGGATTTGGTGGACGCACCGGCCGCAGCGCGGACCAGGAAGTCCGGCATCCAACCCGGCAGTTTCTGTTGCTCGGCGGTGGTGGACTCGCCCGGGCTGGTGGATTTGCGGCGGCTGGGCCGGTCGGAATCTGGGGTGTTTTTCTTTGTCATTACCCTAATGGTACCCCTTGCTGTCCTGACGTGGGCGGCAAGGCCGGCCGGACCATTGACGATTGCGACAGACAACCCGTTGACAAGCCTGTCAGGAGTCTGCAAAATTCGCGGCTCACCTGCCCAGGTGGCGGAATTGGTAGACGCACTAGCTTCAGGTGCTAGCGGGGGCAACTTCGTGGAGGTTCGAGTCCTCTTCTGGGCACCAGTTTAAAAAGACCTCCGAGCAATCGGGGGTCTTCTGGTTTCTGGGATTCGAAAACATCTCCGCTGCGCCCAGATGCCGACGCCGATCAGCGCTGGGGACCAATGCGAGTCAGAGCAGGCAATGGAAGGTAGGAGCGGTCGTCAGCCGGGTGTGGCCGACGCCCTCAAAACCGCAGGGCACACAGTTCCAAGCGCCCGCCGCGTCCGCTTGGTCGTTAACGCAGCCCGATGAGCGCTGTCGACTTGTTAGCCGCCTCCAGTCGACTGATCCATCGAAGCGATCGGATGATTGCCACGCCTACGCGGCCTTGCGGCATGGTCCATTAACGACCGTCGATCAGCGCTACGCGCAACTCGTCGCGACCCGGACCTATGACGCACGCTGCGCCACGGCCCCATCCCACTACATCGAAACGACAGCAACTAGCTGCGCGGCAGGCGGCGCCGCGATGGGCCGTCCTACGGAGCGGCGGTGATTCCAGCATCGCGCAATGCCTGTGCCCAGAGTCGGTAGCCGGCTTCGCTGGGATGGGTGCCGTCGGGCATCAGCGCTTCCGGCAGGCTGCCATCGGGCTGCAGCAGTTGTTTGCCGATATCGACCAGGCGCAGCGATGGCTCGGCCGCATACCGTGCGCGCAGCAGGCGGTTGGTTTCGGCAATCGGGCCGCGTTGCGGGTCGCCGGCAGTGCGGCCGCGCGGCATGATCGCCATCAGGATCAGCTTGCTGTTGGGCATGCGCGTGCGCACTTCGCGCACGATGGCATCGATGCCCTGCGCGGTTTCGGCCGGCGTGCTCGCACGCGACTGCGTGGTGCCGGTGAGGTTGTTGGTGCCGATATGCAGCACCACCCAGCGCGGATCCAGGCCGTCGAGTTCGCCCTGGCGGATGCGCCACAGCACGTTCTGGGTGCGATCCCACCCGAAGCCCAGGTTCAATACCGGCCGCTTGCCGTACAGCCACTGCCAGGACTCCGGACCACTGACACGGGTGGCCTGCGGCGGGCCGGCCCAGAAGTGGGTGATCGAATCGCCGATCATCACCACCTCCGGCTTGAGCGTGCGTGCCGCCGCCAGCGCGGCATGGTGGCGCGCATACCAGTCGTAGGAATCCTGCTCCAGCCAATCGACCGGCATCAACGAGGTGGCGATGTCGCGGCCGAGTTCGGCCACCGGCTTGACCGGCGGCTCACCCAGCAGCCGCGCCAGGGTCGGTTCGATCGCTTCGGCCAGCATGCGCTGCCCCTGGGTATCCGGATGCAATGCTGCAGCAGCCGGTCGAAAGCGCGTGTCGTAGAACAACTCGGTGCGCAGCTTGCCGTCGCGCTGGAAGACCGAGCTCACATCCAGATACGTCACGCGCGGGTTGTCGCCATAGCGCACCGCCAGACCCTGGTTGATCTGCGCATCGCGAGCGGATTTCTCCGCCGAAATCGCGCTCGGCAGCACGCTCAGCAGCAGGATGTGCGTGCGCGGCAACTTCTGCTCGATCGCCGCGACCACCGCATCGATACCGAGCTGAGTCTGCTCTGCGGTCTGGCCGAGATGGCCGGTGTTGTTGGTGCCGATCAACACCAGCGCGACCTTGGGCTGCAGACCGTCGACCTCGCCATTGGCCAGCCGCCACAGCACGTTTTCGGTGCCGTCGCCGCTGAAGCCCAGATTGAGTGCACCGCGGCTGCCATAGAAGGTCTGCCAGGTGGGCTGAAAGTCTTCGTCGGGCGCCTTGGATTTTTCGTAGTTCTGGGTGATCGAATCGCCGATCAACAGCAGCTTCGTCTCCGGATGCTGTTTGACCTGTTCCAGCACCTGCGCGTGGCGCTGGGCCCACCACGGCTCCTGCAGGCGGTCGGTGGGCACGATCGACGGCGGTGGTGTTTGCGCGCCGACGGTGGCGCAGACCAGCAACAGCCCCCAGCACAGCAATGCGGGTGCAATGGCAGACCGCGAAGGGCGGGGAAACACGGCGTGCAGAAACCGGGGCATGCGCGCACCAGCAGACGGGAGAAGCGGCGATTGTGGTCCGCACGTGCCGTCAACGACAAGCGTGAACGCCGTGCACCTGCCGCCGGGCGCTGCGGCCGGAGATGCTATGAGCTGGCGACTTACCCAGCGCGGATCCACCAGAGCCAAGGCGCGCCTGCACGCTACAGCGTTATCGCCAACGCCGCCTCGCGTGCAAGCACGCTCCTACCAAACGCTGCATCGCACTGGCGGCAGCGCTGGAGTGCGGCCGGCCTCAGCGCAGCCCGGTTTCGCCGCGCGCGATCACCAGGCGCTGGATTTCCGAGGTGCCTTCATAGATCTCGGTGATTTTGGCAACGCGGAGAGCGCTCCAGCGTTGCCGCACTGGCAGCAGCGCTGGAGTGCGGCCGGGCTCAGCGCAGTCCAGTTTCGCCGCGCGCGATCACCAGGCGTTGAATCTCGGAGGTACCTTCGTAGATCTCGGTGATTTTTGCAGCGCGGAGAGCGCTCCAGCGTTGCCGTACTCGCGGCAGCGCTGGAGTGCGGCCGGCCTCAGCGCAGCCCGGTTTCGCCGCGCGCGATCACCAGGCGTTGAATCTCGGAGGTACCTTCGTAGATCTCGGTGATCTTGGCATCGCGGAGAGCGCTCCAGCGTTGCCGCACTCGCGGCAGCGCTGGAGTGCGGCCGGCCTCAGCGCAGCCCGGTTTCGCCGCGTGCAATCACCAGGCGCTGGATTTCCGAGGTGCCTTCATAGATCTCGGTGATTTTGGCAGCGCGGAGAGCGCTCCAGCGTTGCCGCACTCGCGGCAGCGCTGGAGTGCGGCAGGCCTCAGCGCAGCCCGGTTTCGCCGCGCGCGATCACCAGGCGTTGAATCTCCGAGGTACCTTCGTAGATCTCGGTGATCTTGGCATCGCGAAAGTAGCGCTCCAGCGGCATTTCCTTCGAATAGCCCATGCCGCCGTGGATCTGTACCGCCTGGTGGGTGATCCACATCGCCGCTTCCGATGCGGTGAGCTTGGCGACCGCCGCTTCAGTACCGAACTTCTTGCCCTGCCCCTTGAGCCAGGCCGCACGCAGCGTCAACAACAACGCCGCATCCAGCTTGCATTTCATGTCGGCGATCTTGGCCTGGGTCATCTGGAACGTGCCGATGGCAGCGCCGAAGGCCTTGCGCTCCTTGACGTAGGCAAGCGTCGCTTCATACGCGGCGCGCGCAATACCCACTGCCTGCGAGGCAATGCCGATCCGCCCGGCATCGAGCACGCTCATCGCGGTCTTGAAGCCCTCGCCTTCCACGCCCAACACCTCGTCGGCCTGTGCAACGTAATCGGCGAACTCGATCTCGCAGGTGGCCGAGGCGCGGATGCCCAGCTTGGGCTCGGTCTTGCCGCGATGAAAACCCGGCTTGTCGGTGTCGACCATGAAGGCGGTGATGCCGCGCGAGCCCTTGTCCGGCTCGGTCACCGCAAACAGCACGATGTACTTGGCCACCGGGCCGGAGGTGATCCAGCTCTTCTTGCCGTTGATGACGAAGCTGCCGTCGGCCTGCTTGACCGCCCGGCAGCGCATCGCCGATGCATCCGAGCCGGACTGCGGCTCGGTCAGCGCGAACGCGCCGATGTGCGTGCCTTCGGCGATCGCGCGCACATACAGCTGCTTCTGCGCCTCGGTGCCGTTCTTCAGGATGCCGGTGCAGAACAGCGAGTTGTTGACCGACATGATGGTGGAGTGCGCGCCGTCGCCGGCCGCAATCTCGATCATCGCCAGCGCGTAGCTGATCGGATCCATGCCGGCACCGCCATACTCGGACGGCACCTCGATGCCCATCAGGCCGTTTTCGCCCAGCAGCTGGATATTTTCCAACGGGAACTCGCCGCTGCGGTCGAACTGCTCGGCGCTGGGGGCGATCTTTTCCTGGGCGATCCGGCGGGCCACGTCCTGGATCATCAGTTGTTCTTCGGTAAAGCTGAAATCCACGTTCGACCCCTCCCGGGTATTGACTGAGCGGCCATTGTAGCCCCAACCATTCGCATGCGTATGTAGTTGACCCGGTACCCCGCCCGGCCGAAAATATCTCCATATCGCGATATAGAGATATTCATGGATCTGGAAGACTGGTCGGCGCGACTGAAAGTGTTTGCCGATGCCACCCGGGTACGCCTGCTGGCGCTGCTGGAACAGGAAGAGCTCACCGTGGCCGAGCTGTCGGCCATCACCCGCCTGGCCCAGCCGCGCGTGTCCACCCACCTGGCCAAGCTAAAGGAAGCCGGGCTGGTGCGCGACCGCCGCGCCGGCGTGTCGGCGTATTACCGTTTCGACGAAGTATCGCTGGATCCCGCACAGCGTGCCCTGTGGCTGGCGCTGAGCACCGGCAGCGACGACCCGCTGTTGCGCCAGGATGCCGAGCGCGTGGCCGCCGTGCTGGCCAACCGCGCCGCCGACCAGAACTGGGCCGATTCGGTGGCCGGCGACATGGAACGGCATTACTCCCCGGGGCGCACCTGGGAAGCACTGGCACGCACCGCCCTGCCCCTGCTGGAAACCGGCGACGTGCTCGACATCGCCTCCGGCGACGGCGTGCTGGCGGAACTGGTCGCCCCGCACGCCACCCGCTACATCTGCATCGACACCAGCGCACGCGTGGTTGCCGCTGCCAGCGAGCGTCTGCGCAAGCTGCGCAACGTGGAAGTACGCGAAGGCGATATGCATGCACTGCCCTTCCCCGATGCCAGCTTCGACCTGGTGGTGCTGATGCACGCGCTCACCTATGCCGCAAGACCGGCGCAAGCGGTGGCCGAATCTGCACGCGTGTTGCGCCCGGGCGGCCGCCTGCTGCTGTGCAGCCTGGCCAAGCACGAACACCGCGCGGCCGTGCATGCCTATGGCCACGTCAATCTGGGATTTGCCGCCAAGGAATTGCGCAAGTTCGTCGAGAAAGCCGGGCTGGATGTCTCCAGCCTGGAGACGGTGACGCGTGAGAAACGCCCACCGCATTTCGAGGTGATTTCGCTGATTGCGATGAAGCCGGGAATGGGGACTCTGGATTCGGGATCGATTGACGGCAAGAGCACTGCACCACGGAGAACCGCACCATGACGCCTGCACAGCCCCACACCCCACGTTCCTTCTCGCTGCCCTGGCTGCACCCGGAGCGCGCCGACAAACTCGGCACTGCACTGCGCGAACGCATCCTCATCATCGATGGTGCGATGGGCACCATGATTCAGCGCCACGATCTGCAGGAAACCGACTACCGCGGCACGCGGTTCGCCGAAGGCTACGACAGCGCGCATGTGCACGGCCCGGGCTGCGATCACGCACACACGCCAGAAGGCCACGACCTGAAGGGCAATAACGATCTGCTGTTGCTGACCCGCCCGGAGATCATTGCCGGTATCCATCGCGCGTACCTGGATGCCGGTGCCGACCTGCTGGAAACCAACACGTTCAACGCCACCTCGGTGAGCCAGGCCGACTATCACCTCGAGCACGTGGTGTACGAATTGAACAAGGCCGGCGCGCAGATCGCGCGCGAATGCTGCGATGCCGTCGAAGCGCTGACGCCGCACAAACCGCGCTTTGTGATCGGCGTGCTCGGCCCCACCAGCCGCACCGCCTCGATCAGTCCGGACGTCAACGACCCCGGCTACCGCAACACCAGTTTCGACGCGCTGCGCGAGACCTACCGCGAGGCCGTCGAAGGCTTGATCGATGGCGGTGCCGACACGCTGATGGTGGAGACCATCTTCGACACGCTCAATGCCAAGGCCGCGCTGTACGCGATCGAAGAGGTCTTCGAAGCGCGCGGCGGGCGCTTGCCGGTGATGGTCTCCGGCACCATTACCGATGCGTCCGGTCGCACGCTGTCCGGGCAGACAGCCGAAGCCTTCTACGCCTCGGTCGCACATGGCCGCCCACTGTCGGTGGGTTTGAACTGCGCACTGGGCGCCAAGGATCTACGCCCGCATGTGGAAACGCTGGCTCAGATTGCCGACGCCTATGTCAGCGCGCATCCGAATGCCGGCCTGCCCAATGCCTTCGGCGAGTACGACGAGACGCCCGAGGAAATGGCCGAGACCTTGCGCGAATTTGCCCAGTCCGGCTTGCTGAATCTGGTTGGCGGTTGCTGCGGCACATCGCCGGACCACATCCGCGCAATTGCAGAGGCGGTAGCGGGCCTACCGCCGCGACAGTTGCCGGGTGCGCAAGAGCTGGCGGCGTGATGCGGCACATGGGCCCTCATCCGGCGCTTCGCGCCACCTTCTCCCGCACGCGGGAGAAGGACGACACGTTGTGCGGCGCGTGGACGAGAGTTCCCTTCTCCCGCACGCGGGAGAACGACAGCACATTGCGCAGCATGTGGACAAAAGCCCCCTTCTCCCGCACGCGGGAGAAGGTGCCCGAAGGGCGGATGAGGGCCATCTCGATCCGCGCCCGGCCGACCGCCACCCGTCATCGCCTCGCCTGGACATTCGCCACGTCCGACGCCCACAAGAGCCTCGCATGAGCACTCCCCGCTACACCCGCCTGTCCGGCCTGGAGCCGTTGGTCATCACGCCGGACCTGCTGTTCGTCAACGTCGGCGAGCGCACCAACGTCACCGGCAGCGCGCAGTTCCGCAAGCTGATCAAGGAAGAGCGCTACGAAGAGGCGGTAGAGGTGGCACGCCAGCAGGTCGCCAACGGCGCGCAGATCCTCGACGTCAATATGGACGAGGGCCTGATCGATTCCGAAAAGGCGATGACGCGCTTTCTCAACCTGATCATGTCCGAGCCGGATATCGCACGCATCCCGGTGATGGTGGATTCGTCCAAATGGACGGTGATCGAGGCCGGCCTGAAGTGCCTGCAAGGCAAGAGCGTGGTCAACTCGATCTCGCTCAAAGAGGGCGAGGCAATTTTCATCGAACAGGCGCGCAAGGTGCTGCGTTACGGCGCCGCCGCCGTGGTGATGGCCTTCGATGAAGTGGGCCAGGCCGATACCTGCGCGCGCAAGGTGGAAATCTGCACGCGCGCCTACAAGGTGTTGACCGAGCAGGTGGGTTTTCCACCGGAAGACATCATCTTCGACCCGAATATCTTTGCCGTGGCCACCGGCATCGAGGAGCACGACAACTACGCGGTGGACTTCATCGAGGCGACGCGCCAGATCAAACGTACGCTGCCGCACTGCCATGTCTCCGGTGGCGTGTCGAATGTGTCGTTCTCGTTCCGCGGCAACGAGATGGTGCGCCAGGCGATCCATTCGGTGTTTCTGTTCCATGCGATCGAGGCTGGCATGGACATGGGCATCGTCAATGCCGGTGGCATGCCGATCTATGACGAACTGGACCCGGATCTGCGCGAGCGTGTGGAAGACGTCATCCTCAACCGGCGCAAGGACGGCACCGAGCGGCTGCTGGAAATCGCCGAACGCTACAAGGGCAGCAAGGGTGCGGCCAAGGTCGAAGACCTGGCATGGCGCGACAAGCCGGTACGCGCACGCTTGGCGCATGCGCTGGTGCATGGCATCGACGCCTACGTGGAAACCGATACCGAAGAGGCGCGCCAACAGTCCACGCGTCCGCTGGATGTGATTGAAGGCCCGCTGATGGACGGCATGAACGTGGTCGGCGACTTGTTCGGCGCCGGCAAGATGTTCCTGCCGCAGGTGGTCAAGTCCGCGCGCGTGATGAAAAAGGCCGTGGCCTATCTGCTCCCCTTTATCGAAGCGGAAAAACTGCGCACCGGCGATGTCGGCAAATCCAACGGCAAGATCATCATGGCCACCGTCAAGGGCGATGTGCACGACATCGGCAAGAACATCGTCGGCGTGGTGTTGGCATGCAACAACTTCGATGTGGTGGACCTGGGCGTGATGGTGTCTGCGCAGGTGATCCTTGACCGTGCGCGCGAAGAGAATGCAGACCTGATCGGCTTGTCCGGCCTGATCACGCCCTCGCTGGAAGAGATGTCGCATGTGGCGCGCGAAATGCAGCGGCAGGGTTTCGAGATCCCGTTGTTGATCGGCGGCGCCACCACCTCGCGCGCGCACACTGCGCTGAAGATCGACCCGCATTACACCGCGCCCACGGTCTGGGTGAAGGATGCCTCGCGTGCAGTGGGCGTTGCGCAATCGCTGATCTCGCGCGACCTGCGTCAGGCATTCGTCGCTGCCAACGATGCGGACTACGCCGAGATCCGCGCACGCCATCGCAACCGTGGCGATGCCAAACGGCTGGTATCGCTAGAAAAGGCGCGCGCACAGCGTTTCGATGGCGATTGGGTGAACTACACACCGCCCATTCCGCGGCAGCCGGGCCTGCATGTTTTCAACGATTACCCGCTGCAGGAGTTGACCCAGCTGATCGACTGGACGCCGTTCTTCCAGGCCTGGGAGCTGGCCGGCAAATTTCCCGCCATCCTCAGCGACGAGATCGTCGGCACCCAGGCCAGCGAACTGTATCGCGACGCGCGACGCATGCTGAAGCAGATCGTCGACGAAAAATGGCTTACGGCCAAGGCGGTATTTGGGCTGTGGCCAGCCAATAGCGTGGGCGATGATGTCGAAGTGATCCTCACAGATCACCGGGATTCGGCAATCGGGCCTGGGGATTCGCAGCACCCCGGCCAATCCCCAATCCCGAATACCCAATCCCGGCAGCTCCTGCATTTCTTGCGCCAGCAAGTCGACAAACCCGTCGACCGCCCCGACTTCTGCCTGGCCGATTTCATCGCGCCCAAGAGCAGCGGCAAGCAGGACTGGATCGGCGCGTTTGCGGTCACTGCCGGCATCGGGATCGACCCGCATGTGGCGCGCTTCGAGGCGGCGCACGACGACTACAACGCGATCCTGCTCAAAGCGTTGGCCGATCGCCTGGCCGAAGCCCTGGCCGAGCGCCTGCACCAGCGTGTGCGCACCGAATTCTGGGGCTACATCGACAATGAAGACCTCGACAACGAAGCATTGATTGCCGAACGCTATCGCGGCATTCGCCCGGCACCGGGCTACCCGGCATGCCCGGAACACAGCGAAAAACGCAGGCTATTCGATCTGCTCGATGCCGAACGCAATGCAGACATGTCGCTTACCGAAAGCTTTGCGATGCTGCCCACCGCGGCGGTATCCGGCTATTACTTCAGCCATCCCAAGAGCCAGTACTTCGTGGTGGGACGGCTAGGCAAGGAACAGGTCGCCGACTACGCAAAGCGCAAGGGCATCACGCTGGCACTGGCCGAGCGCTGGCTGGCATCGAACCTGGATTACGACCCGGAATAACATCGGGCCAGCATCCCCGGACGCGCCCTCCAACCAACGTAGGAGCGCACCCGGGCGCGAAGAGGCTTTACCGATAACGCCACGTCGCGCCCGGGTGCGCTCCTACGTCACGGCGCGGCCGCACATGTACGGCCACGCCATGTCACCTCCAGCATCAAGCCGCTGTCCGCACTACATTCGAACGTCGTAGTCCTCCCACACGGGGCGGCACCCAATTAACATCGGGCCAGCATCCCCGGACGCGCCCTCCGACCAACGTAGGAGCGCACCCGGGCGCGACAAGGCTTTACCGATAACGCCCCGTCGCGCCCGGGTGCGTTCCTACGTCACGGCGCGGCCGCACATAGGCGGCTGTGCTCTGTTACCCCCCATCAAGCTGCTGGCCGCAACACGTTCAACACTTCGTAACACGCGCCCATGGTGTGGTAATCGGTCTTGCCGGCCGGGCTCTTCTCATCGCTGTACTTGCGGTTATCTGCATCCAGAATGCGATACCACGCGCCATAGCGATGGTCGACCATGTGCTTCCAGGAGTAATCCCACAGCTTGTCGTACCACTGCCAGTAGCGCGCATCGCCACTGCGCTGTGCCAACAAGGCCGCTGCAGCCAACGACTCGGCCTGCACCCAGAAATACTTGTCGTCGTCGCACACCTGACCATCGGGCGCGAACCCGTAATACAGCCCGCCGCGCTGCGTATCCCAGGAGCGCTCCACCGCGACATCGAACAGATGCTGCGCAGTCGGCAACAACCAGTCCGTGGGTGCATAACGATCCAGCAGCATGAGCAACTTGGCCCATTCGGTCTGGTGGCCCGGCTGGAAGCCCCAGGGCCGGAACAAGTGCTTGGGGTTGTCGCGGTTATAGTCCCAATCGATGTTCCACTGCGGGTCGTAATGCTCCCACACCAGACCATCGGCCTTGGCCGCCTGGCGCCGGGTCATGTGATCGGCCAGCTGCAGCGCGCGATCCAGGTAGCGCTGCTCGCCGCTGGCTTCGTACGCGGCGATCATCGCCTCGCACATATGCATGTTGGCGTTCTGGCCGCGATACGTGGTGAAGTTGAACTGCGCATCGGCTTCGTCGCGGTACAAACCAAATTCCGGCTCCCAGAAGTGTTTTTCCAGCAGCTGCCAGGTTTCGCCCATCCACGCACGCGCCTCGCCGATGCCGGCCTTCAGCCCACACGAATACGCCAGCAGCACGAACGCCACGCCGTAGCAGTGGTTCATGTCGTCTTCCACGACGCCATCGCGCAAGGTCCAGGCATAACCGCCGGTGGCGGCGTTGCGATGCACGTTGCGCAGATAATCCAGGCCGTGGCGCACTGCCTCCAGGTACTGCGCGTTGCCGAACTCGCGGTAGGCCATTGCGTAGTTGAAGACGAAGCGCGTGCTGCTCACCAGATGCCGGTGACCGGCATCGTAGATGCTGCCGTCATCCTTGAAATACTGGAAGAAGCCACCGGCTGGATCGATCGCGCGCGGGTGATAGAACGCCATGGTGTCGGCAATATGCTGGCGCAACACATCGGCCGAGCGGAAATCGGGGGCGGGAGATGCGGGCAACGGGCTCATGCTTGTTCCTGGATCAGAGAATGGACTTCATCGAGGCTGGGCATCGCAGCAAACGCGCCCTTGCGTGTCACTGCCAGCGCACCGACTGCGGCGGCGAAACGAATCACCTGCGTCATCGCCGCAGCATCGCCGCACAGGTGTTCAAGCGTCGTCGCACGTGCGGCCAGCTGATACAGCAGACCACCAACGAAGGCATCGCCAGCAGCGGTGCTGTCGCGCACCTGCACGGTGAACGCCGACACCTGGCCGGAATCCACCCGTGTCTGCCAATGCACCGGGCCGCCGCCATCGGTAACCAGCAGCCAGCGCGCATTGCCCTGCCACAGCTTCTGCGTCACCGCGCTGGCGTCGGCGTTCAAGGTGCCGGCCAGATAGTCGAGTTCCTCGCGCGAGAGCTTGACCACATCGGCCAGCGCCAGCGCTTCCCACAGCAACGGAGCCGGGTCCACCTCCTGCGGCCACAGCATCGGGCGCAGATTCAGATCCAGGCTGACGATGGCGCCGTCGGCACGTGCACGGCGCATGCCGTCGAGCGTGCACTGCGCGATCGCAGGCTCGGTCATGCTGTTGGAACACACATGCAGCACGGCGGCTTGCGTGAATCCGTCTGCGGCGAAGTGTTCTGGGCGGAACAGCAGGTCCGCTGCAGGCGGGCGGTAGAAGCTGAAACTGCGCTCGCCCGCCTCGTCCAATGCGACGAAGGCAAGCGCGGTCTTGGCCTGATCGGTGCGCACGATGCCATCGGTGATCACCCCGGCCTGCTGCAGGCTCTGCAGCAGGAAGTCGCCGAACATGTCGCGGCCGAGCATGCCGACAAAATGCGCGGCGCCGCCGAGCTTTGCCACCGCCACCGCAACATTGGCCGGCGCACCACCGGCATATTGCGCAAAGGTGCGCGCGTCGTCGGTGCTGGCCTGCGGCAAGGCCAGCATGTCGATCAGGGCTTCGCCGAAACAGACCACCTGGTTCTTGGCAGCATTCATGCGCGCGCCTCCGCCAGTGCGCCACGCAGGCGCGAACCCCAGATGCCGTAGAACACGATGTACAGGTAGCACACCAGCGGCAGCACGAAGGACTCATGCAGGCCCATGTGATCTGCCAGCAAGCCCTGCAGATACGGCACGATCGCGCCGCCCACAATCGCCATGATCAACAGGCTGGACGCACGCCCGGTCAGCGGGCCAAGACGCTCGATGCCCAGGGTAAAAATGGTGGGGAACATGATCGAGTTGAACAGGCCGATCGCCACCAGCGCATACACCGCCAGCATGCCGCCACTGGCCATGGTCAGGCCCAGCAGCAAGGCATTGATACCCGCAAATACCGACAACAGCACGCGTGGCGACAGCTTGGCCAGCAAGGCCGACCCGATGAAGCGGCCGATCATGGCAAGCGTCCAGTACGCCGACACGTACTTGGTCGCCTCGCGCTCGGTGAACCCGCCGATCTCCGGCAAGGAGAAGTAATTGACCATCAGGCTGCCGATCGCGACTTCTGCGCCGACATAGAAAAAGATCGCCAGCACACCGAAGCGCACATGCGGGTGGCGCAGCGCATCCAGCAGCGAATGCTTGCTCTCTTCCTTCTGCGCGCCGCCATTGGTCAATGCCGGCAAACGGAACAGGAACACGAAGATCGCCAGCAGGAACAGCACCACACCCAGCCCGATGTAGGGGCCTTGCACGGCCTGGGCTTCCTGCACGCGATAGGCCAGTTGCTCGGCTTCCGGCAAGGCCTTGAGCTGGTCGCCGCTCATCACCGTGTTGGACAGGATCAACCAGCCACCCAGCAACGGCGCGATCGCGGTACCCAGCGAGTTGAGCGCCTGCGCCAGGGTCAGGCGGCTGGAGGCACTACGCTCCGGACCCAGCAACGCAACATATGGATTTGCCGCCACCTGCAGGATGGTGATGCCGGTGGCGAGCACGAACAGCGCGCCCAGGAATGCGCCGTACACGCGCAGTTCCGCCGCCGGCCAGAAGCCCAGCGCACCGACTGCCGCCACCGCGAGCCCGGCCACGATGCCCTGCTTGTAACCCAGGCGATTGACCAGCCAACCCGCCGGCAGCGACATCAGGAAGTACGCACCGAAGAAGGTGAACTGCACCAGCATCGCCTGCGCGAAGTTCAGCTCGAACACCGCCTTCAGATGCGGAATCAGGATGTCGTTGAGGCAGGTGAGAAAGCCCCACATGAAAAAGATCGTGGTCACCACCGACAACGCGACGCCGTTGTTGACGGGCGCCTTGTTGCCGCTTGGCACAGTGGATTGCGTGGAAAGGGAAACCATAGGAGTTGCCTGGTCAGCGGCCTGAGGCCTTGGTGGGGGAATGGACGGGGGAATCGCTTACGGGATGGTGCGAAGAAGACAGGTGAGAGGGTGCGCACGCACTGCTCGCGCGGACTTGTAGCGCAACTGCAGCGGTCAGCCGTTGCGAGGCCAGGTCCGGGCTGCCGATGCGCTGCAGCACCAGCTGCGCAGCTTGCTGGCCGCGCGCGCGCGGATCGGCAGCCAGCGTGGTCAGTGCCGGAGTGAACAATGCCGCTTCGGCAATGTCGTCGAAGCCGGTCACCGCGAAATCGCGGCCCGGCACGCTGCCGTGCATCGCCAGTGCGGCCATCAGGCCGAGCGCAACGCTGTCGTTGTAGCAAACCGCCGCAGTCGCAGCGTGGTCGGCGTTGTCGAGCATACGCGCGCCGCACAGTGCCGCATCCTGCCGATTGGGTGCCGACTCGACGTACCGCACCGCCAGGCCCGCAGCGGACATGGCGCGCGTATAGCCGGCACGACGCTGCCGGCACGAGCTGGATTCGGCATGCCCGCCGAAAAACACGATCTGCCGATGGCCTTGTGCAATCAGATGCGTGCAGGCCAGATACGCGCCCTGCTCGTTGTCCAGCGCCAGCAGGTCCCAACCGGCGCCCTCCACCTCACGGTTGAACAACACCACGTTGCGCTGGCGGCCGAGCACCTGCGCCAGGGCCTGCGCCTGGCTGCCCTCGGCGGGCGACAGGATGATCCCGGCCGGTGTGTGTTCCATCAACGAGGTCAGCACCGCCTGCTGACGCTGCGTGGACTCGCCGGTACTGCCCAGCAGGGTGACATAGCCGGCCGCGCCCAACGCTTCGTCAACGCCAGCCGCAAACTCTGCGAAGAACGGGTTGGACAGATCGTTGATGACCAGCGCAATGCTGGATGAGGTCCGCTGGCGCAAATTGGCGGCAGCGCGGTTGTAGACGTAATGTTGCCGGTCCAGTTCGGCCTCCACGCGCGCGCGCGTGCTGGCATGCACCAGGGGGCTGCCGCGCAGCACCAGCGACACGGTCGCGCGCGAGACACCGATTGCGCCTGCGATGTCGCGCAGCGTCACCGCCCCGCGCCGCGCCAGGCGCGCGTCGCCAGCCTCCGCGACGCCCGAGGCCTGCTTGGGACGCGTCAAGCGCCAAACTCCGCTGAATGAAAAACGTGCATGCAATGGACTGGAATTGGATCGATCCAATTAGGCCTTTTCCCGCCATTCAATGCATGCGGCAGTGCAGCATGGGCATGGTGCTCTCGGTGCAGCCTGGACCACCGCCCTTGCCGGGCCAGCGCCAGAGGATTGCCCGATGTCGGCACCCCATCGAGTCACGGCATCCGGCGGCAACAACAGGTTGCTCCAGCTTCCAGCAGACGCGGCGTGAGTTGCCGATACGCTGTCCTTGGCGCCGCACGCGAACCCCACACTCGCTTCGCCCACCTGTCTACCGACACCCAATGACGTTTCCAGCTCGATGAATCGTGGTCACGCAAGCACCGTTGGCCAGAGGCGGCACTGTTACCGGGGCATGCCCCCAATAATCAAGCAGCACCCGATGTCGCGCCTCTGCGTCGCATGCGTTCGTGCGCTGCCATTGCTCGATTACTGAAACGCGATCGACAACCCGATCCCGCCCTGCCAATCAGGGCTTTCCGACGTCAGCCCACGCAGCACCGAGACATCGAGCTGCATCGCATGCGGCAGCTGCCAGGCGCCGCCAGCGCCCGCTACCCGCGAATGCTCGCTACCGGTATCCAGACCCGCTTCCACGTAACTGCTGAAATGCTCGCCCGAGAAAAACGTGTAGTTGGGCGAGAACGTCCAGGTGTGCCCGTCGTTGTCGCGTGCGTAGTTGACGTAGAAGGCGAGCGCGCGCTGCTGCGACAGATCCCAGGATGCAGTCACCCCGAGCTCGCGCGAATACCCATCGCTGAAAGCAGGGCTGCCGGTCGGCACGCTATAGGTGCCAAGTGCCGCCCAATGAAAACTCTCCGATCGCGACGGCAAGGCGACCTTCAAACCGACATGGCTGTCGCCGCCGCCCCGCACACGCGCGCCACCGCCGTGCTGCCAGTTGTAACTGTCGCTGCCCAGTTGCAGCTCCACCTGCTGTGACAGCCCCAGACGCAGCACGGTGTCAGCGCTATACAGCGTCGTGCGCTGACCATCTGCACGGTCGGTACTGGCATCGGGCAATCCCTGCTCCCAGGCGAACGCACCGGGCTGCAGCACCTCGGCAGCGAACGGGATGCCGGGACGATCAAAGGCTGGCGCATCTTCCGACTGCGCAGATGCGTGCGGACTCGCACCACACAGCGCAAACACTACGCCGAACGACACGAGCAGGCGACCGGCATGCGAACGCAGTGCGTTACCCGTGGCCGATGAAATCGATTCGCCAGCGCAGGGCTTCATGCATTTCGAGGATGTGGACATATGCAGCACCAATCGGGAAGTGAGCCACGACGCAACAGACTCGAAGACTGCGAGCGCCAATCTGTAATGGCGCGCATAGTGCGGCCCTGGCCGTGACCAGCCTGTATAGCGACTGTACTCCCGTCGCTGATCCGCAACCGGCGGCCTGCAAAGAACATCCAAACAGATGCACGGCAGCACTCGGAATCGATAAGCAATTGCCAGTGTTCGCGCTAGTTGTCGCCCTACAAGAGGGCATCGATTGCCGGCTTGATCGGCGACAGATTGTTCGGCCGACCCAGACGCAGCGTGCAGCAGGCAACTGCATTACACGAGACGATATGAAACGGGCTGCACCACCACGATGCAAGCGCATCCAACGTTGCATGGCCTGGAAAACATCGCAAACAACAAGGGCACCCAACAGGTGCCCAGGTGTCACATCATCAGTGGATCAAGGTGTTACCAGACCAGATCGTCGGGCACCTGGAATTTGGGATCGGCGTACGGGTCGTCGCCTGCCGGTGCATTCGGGTCCACCTTCAGGGCGACCGACGGCGCGAATACGGATTCGGCCTCGGCGAGCACCTCGGCGGTCACCAGCAGGTAGCGGCCGTTGAGTTGCAGCACGCCCAGCTCGCCGGCGTTGAGCGCCTTGAGCTGATCGGCGGTGACGTAGATGCGCTTGATCTTGCCGCCATACGGGAAATGCCGCGCGATGTCGGCATCGGCATGGTTCAGGCCCTTGTCCTTGAGCAGTTCTTCGAGCTTGGCCTTGGCTTCGCGACGCAGGCGTGCTTCTTCCTGCTTCAGCCGCTCGGCTTCGATGCGCTCGTCCTTTTCGCGCTGCGCACGGATCGCATAGGCCTTGGCCAGGTCGATGTCCTCGCGCGTGCGCGCCGGCCGGGGGCCGCGTCGGTCTGCATTGGGTTGTTGCGGGCGCGGCGACGCTGCCGGCTTGCCATCGTGGCGCCGGTTGGGCCGGCCATCGCTTTTACGTGCGCCGGCTGCATCGGTCGCCGCAGCGGCGTGCGGCCGCTGCGGTCCCCTGCCCTGGCCACCCGGCCTGTTGCCGCCGGGCGCGGGCTTGCCACCATTGCCATGCTGACGCGCGGCAGGACGTGCGTCGGGTTTGCGTTCGGGCTTGGGCGCGGACTTGAAGCCCAGGCCAAGCAACTGGTCACGTAAGGTATCGCTCATGGCGGTGGCAATCTGCAATCAATAGTGCGGAGGCGGCGGTTCGTCCGCTGCATCGGCAAACAACGTGGAGCGCACCTTGCCCAGATCCTCGAGCAGGTGGCGGATCAGTTCGGCATTGCGGGCGCCCGTCAAACGGGCGTCCGCAAGTGCTTCACTCAGTTCATTGAGCGCCTGCTCCTGAAAGGAGAGGCGCGTTTCCAGTTCCACCAACCGCGCGTCCAGTGCCTGGTCGCGCGGCGAGAGTTGCTCATGCATGCAACGAACGGCCTCGTCCGATGGCGTAGTAAGCCAGGCCTGCAGCCTCGATCTCCTGCGGGTCGTAGAGGTTGCGACCGTCGAACACGACGTCGTCCTTCAAGGCCTGCTTGATCTTGCTGAAATCCGGGCTGCGGAATTGCTTCCACTCGGTGACCACGACCAGTGCATCGGCGCCTTCCAGTGCAGCAAAGGCTTCGTCGCAGAAGGTCAGGTCGTCGCGCTCGCCGAAGATGCGCTTGGCCTCATGGGTGGCTTCCGGGTCGTAGGCGCGCACGGTGGCACCGGCCTCCCACAACTGCGCCATCAGACGACGGCTGGATGCCGCACGCATGTCGTCGGTATTGGGCTTGAACGCCAGGCCCCACACCGCAAAGGTCTTGCCGGCGATGCTGCCGCCTTCGCCACCGTAATGACGCTGCACCAGCTCGAACAGGTGACCCTTCTGCGCGTTGTTGACGCTTTCCACTGCGTTGAGCAGGGTCGGCTCCATGCCGTACTGCTCGGCAGTCTTGGCAAGCGCCTGCACGTCCTTCGGGAAGCACGAGCCGCCGTAACCGGCACCCGGGTAGATGAAGTGCCAGCCGATACGCGGGTCCGAGCCGATCCCGTTACGCACGTGCTCGACGTCCGCACCGACACGCTCGGCAATATTGGCGATCTCGTTCATGAAACTGATCTTGGTCGCCAGCATCGCGTTGGCCGCGTACTTGGTGAGCTCGGCCGAGCGCACGTCCATTTCCACGATGCGATCGCGGTTGCGGTTGAACGGGGCATACAGACGGCGCATGCGTGCGATCGCCGCCGGCTTCTTGGCGCCGATCACGATCCGGTCCGGACGCATGCAGTCGGCCACCGCATCGCCTTCCTTCAGGAACTCTGGGTTGGAGACGACATCGAATTCGTGGTCCACGCCACGTGCGTCCAGTTCTTCCTGGATCGCCGCGCGCACCTTGTCGGCGGTACCGACCGGCACGGTGGACTTGTTGACCACGACCGACGGGCCATCGATATGGCGACCGACAGTGCGCGCAACCGCAAGCACGTACTGCAGGTCGGCACTGCCATCCTCGTCCGGCGGCGTGCCCACGGCGATGAAGGTGATTTCGCCGTGCGCAATCGCCTCGGCGGCGTCGGTGGTGAAGCGCAACCGGCCGGAGGCGTGGTTGGCTTTCACCATCGGCTCCAGGCCGGGTTCATAGATGGGTATCACCCCACGATTGAGACCATCAACTTTCGCCTGGTCGATATCCACGCAGATAACGTGATGACCTACTTCCGCCAGACAGGTACCGGTGACAAGACCAACATAGCCGGTACCAAAGATCGCAACTCGCATGGGTGGGGGTACTCCTGTGGGGGATCAGGGAAGGATACCCATCAGTTCGACATCGAACGTCAACGTTGCGTCTGGTCCGATCGGCCCCCCCTGCGTGCCGTTCGGGCCATAGGCCAAGTTGGATGGAATCCAGAAACGATATTTCGAACCGACCGGCATCAAGGCGACGCCCTCGGTCCAGCCGGGAATGACTTGATCCAGACCGAACTCGGCCGGCTGGCCGCGCTGGTACGAACTGTCGAAGACCTGCCCGCTGAGCAGCTTGCCTTCGTAGTTCACACGCACCTTGTTGGTCCGCATCGGGCGCTCGCCGCTGCCCTGGCGCAGCACCATGTACTGCAGGCCGGACGCGGTGGTGATAACGCCTTTCTCGGTCTTGTTCTTGGCAAGGAAGGCGTTGCCTTCTTCGCGATTCTTGGCACCGGCAGCGCCCTGCTTGGCAGCGGCGAACGCCTGCATGGTGGCAGCGGCTTCCTGCTGGGTCAGACGGGTGGTGCCCTTGGCGAACACGGTCCGCACCGCTTCCATCAGGATCGACAGATCGATCTCGTCCTTGATGCCGGCCAGCGACGGGCCGACCGCGCGGTCGCCGAGCATCAAGCCGACGTTTTCCTTGGACGGCGCGGCCGGCGTGGAGCCAGGCGCCATGCCCGGCACCTGCTGGCCGTTACGGGCGGCCAGCGCGGTGCGCAATGCGGTATCGGTCGCCTGAGTCTGCTCGTCGGACAACAGCGGCTTGCCGCCCTTGAAGGCATTTTCGATGGCGCGTTGCATCGCGCTCAGATCGATGTCCTGGGCAATCGGCTCGAACGAGCGCGCCACGTCCATACCGATGGCGTAGCTGACGTTGTCGCGCGTGCTCTTCTCAGACGATGCATTCAAAACTGGCTTCTCCTTGGTGGCCGCTGCGGCCGGTTGCTGCGACATCGCCGGCATCGAAGCCGTCATTGCCACCATCAGTAGCGACGCCGCCGCGCCGCGCTTTCCCATCTTCATTCGATGCACTTCCCGAAAGTGAAAAGACACGCCACCGACGGCGCTGAACACGCATTGTCGCATGCGCACGCGGCGTTGCGAGAGCCGCGCTCAGCGCGACTGCGCATTGAGCTCGCGTTCGATCGCCGCCACAACGCTCGGATCGTCCGGTTTGATCTTGCTGGGGAACTGCGCCACCACGCGTCCATCGCGCCCAATCAAATACTTGTGGAAGTTCCAGCCCGGCGCCACGCCGGTGGCCTGCGTCAGGCGCTGATACAGCGGCGTCGCCTGCTTGCCCAGCACATGCACCTTCTCAAACATCGGGAACTTGACGCCATAGGTCAGCGTGCAGAATTCCTGGATCTGCTTCTCAGATCCCGGTTCCTGCCCCTGGAAATCGTTGGACGGAAAGCCCAGCACCGCAAACCCCCGGCTGGCGAAGCGCTGATTGAGCGCTTCCAGGCCCTCGTACTGCGGGGTGAAGCCGCATTTGCTGGCGGTATTGACCACCATCACCACCTTGCCGCCGTAACTACGGTTCAGGTTGATTGGCGCCTTGCCGGCCAGCGGGCGGTACTCCAGATCCAGCAACGGCGCTCCGGCGGCCAGCGCCGAGCTGGCAAAAAAACCAGCAAATACAACGACCAATAGACGGTTGAGCAACATTGGCAGGCCCTCGAAGATGGTGCGGCACCCGGTTTTGCGCGGGGTGCCATCAGTTGGCTATGACAGACAGTTGACTGCCTGCGTGTCGGTGTTATAGTTGAATACAACACCAGTCATCCAACGCAGGGGGAAAGCATGAACAGCACACGTGTCAGGCGACCAGTTCCGCTGTTGCTGCTCGGCAGCACCCTGTTTGCCATTGGTTGGCTGGGAGCCGCTTCCAGTCAGGTCACGGAGTCCGGCGCCGATTATGGCGTGTCGGAGGCGGTTACGGAAAACGCGACAACTCCCCCCGAGGGACGCACCCGGCCCAGCCGTCACCTGCGTGCCTCGCTGTCGATGCCCTATTTCTCCTTCGCGCAGGTTCTGCGCCCACGGAGCTGATCATGAACGACATCCAATGGAGCGACGGCGCTCCCATCTATCGCCAACTCAAGGAACGGGTCATTGCCATGATGCTCGATGGAATCCTCAAACCTGGCGACGCCCTGCCTTCGGTGCGCCAGGTGGCGGCGGACTACCAACTCAACCCCATCACCGTCTCGCGCGCCTACCAGGAGTTGGCCGACGAGAACCTGGTGGAAAAACGCCGCGGCCTGGGCATGTTCATGACCCCGGAAGCCGCACAGAAGCTGCGCGGAAGCGAACGTGACCGCTTTTTGAATGAAGAATGGCCGGCGGTACTGGAACGCATCCAGCGCCTGGGCCTGTCCATCGACGATCTGTTGCCACAGGGGAAAACACCATGACCGCCGTCTCCACCGACCATGTCGTCGACGCGCGTGGCCTGCGTAAGGCTTACAAACATCGGCTGGCGCTGGACAACACCAGCTTCACCATCGCCCCGGGCCGCATCGTCGGATTGATCGGCCCCAACGGCGCCGGCAAGACCACCGCGCTCAAGGCCGTGCTGGGGCTGACCGACTTCGATGGCGAGCTGAAGGTGCTGGGCATGGACCCGCGCACCCAGCGCAACGCGCTGATGAACGAGGTCTGCTTCATCGCCGACGTGGCGGTGCTGCCGCGCTGGCTGCGGGTGGGCGAAGCGATCGATTTCGTTGCCGGCGTGCATCCGCGCTTCGATCGCGCCAAGTGCGAACGTTTTCTGGCCAACACCCAGCTCAACCGCAAATCGCGGGTGCGCGAATTGTCCAAGGGCATGATCGTGCAGTTGCATCTGGCGCTGGTGATGGCCATCGACGCGCGCATCCTGGTGCTGGACGAACCCACCCTGGGCCTGGACATCCTGTATCGCAAGCAGTTCTACCAGCGCCTGCTGGAGGATTACTTCGACGAGCAGAAGACCATCATCGTCACCACCCACCAGGTCGAAGAGATCGAACACATCCTCACCGATGTGATGTTCATCCGCGACGGCCGCATCGTGCTGACCGCCGACATGGAAAACGTCGCCGAGCGCTACACCGAGGTGCTGGTCAGTGCCGAGCACCTGGACGCTGCCAGAGCCATGAAACCGATCGACGAGCGCAGCCTGCCGTTCGGCAAGACCGTCATGCTGTTCGATGGCGAGCCGAAAGCGCAGCTCGCCCGTTTTGGCGAAACCCGCAATCCCGGCCTTGCCGACCTGTTCGTCGCGGTCATGAAGGGGACCTACGCATGAATGCACTCACCCACCAAGCTTCTCCCGCCCGCACGTTCGGCTGGTTGCTCAAACGCGAGTACTGGGAACACCGTGGCGGCTTCGTCTGGGCACAGGTCATCACTGGCGGCATCGCGGTGTTCTTCGCGCTGCTGGGTGCGGTGATCGGGGCGATCAGCGCACGTCGCAACATGGTCGGCGACAGCATGACGATGAACGATCTGGCCGAATACACCCGCACGCTGGGCCAGGTCGGCGATGGCCTGCTGCTCGGCGGCGTCGGTATCGCCTCGGTGGTCCTGGCGTTCGTGGTGTTCTTCTATTCGCTGGGCAGCCTGTACGACGACCGCCGCGACCGCAGCGTGCTGTTCTGGAAATCGCTGCCGGTGTCCGATGTGCAGACGGTGCTGTCCAAGGCCGCCTGGGCATTGTTGCTGGCGCCGCTGGTCGCAATCGCCATCGGCGTGCTGGTCGGCCTGGCGTTATGGCTGATCGCCATCGGCGGCGCGTTGATCGCCGGGGTGCCCAACCCATGGGGGCTGGCCACGCACTCGCATCCGTTCTCGTTGTTGTGGCTGATGCTGCGGACCGTGCCGATGGGCCTGCTGTGGTCGCTGCCGACCGTGGGCTGGCTGATGTTCTGTTCGGCCTGGGCCAGCAGCAAGCCGTTCCTGTGGGCGGTGCTGTTTCCGCTGCTGGCCTGCGTGATGTTGAGCATCCTGTCGGCGATGCCCGGCGTGTCGCTGCCGATCGGCGACATCTGGTACATCGTCGGCTATCGCGGTCTGCTGAGCGCCCTGCCCGGCACCTGGTCGCCGCTTGCCGTCAGCGGCAATCTGGACAGCAGTGCGATGAGCAACCCCAGCGACCTGGTGCAGTGGGCGTTGCAGCACACCGACAGTTCGCGGGTTTATGCCGATCCCGACATCTGGATCGGCGCCGCCATCGGCATCGCGCTGATCGCCGCTTCCATCTACCTGCGCCGCCGGCGCTCCGAAGCCTGAGGACCTCCCATGCGCCTGCCTTTGACCCTGGCCATCCTGTTCGCACTGCCTGGCGCTGCGTCTGCCGAGGAGCAATGCAAATTTTCCGAACCGCGCAGCCTGGAGCTGAAGCTGAGCGGAGTGAAGTCGGTGCTGTTCGAGGTCGCCTCCAACGATCTGCATCTGGACGCTGCGCCGGGCAACAGCGGGCGTCTTGGCGGCCGCGCCTGTGCTGCCAGGGCCGATCTGCTCAAGGGCCTGACCGTCACCCAGAAGCGCGACGGCGACAAGCTGGTGGTGACGCTGGCTGATGATCGCCCGCTGCGCATCTCCATCGGCGACAGCTACTCCTACCTGGACCTGCGCGGCAGCGTGCCGGACTCGCTCCTGGTGCAATTCGACGTCGGCTCCGGTGATGCCGAGATCAGTGGCGCTGCTGCGGTCAGTGCCGATGTCGGTTCCGGCGACATGGCCATCCGCCGCACCAAGGGCCGGGTCACCGCCAAGGTCGGTTCCGGCGATATCGAGCTGGAAGACATGGGGTCGCTGCGCGTGCTGGCGGTCGGCTCGGGCGATCTCAAGGCCACGCAGATACGTGGCGCGGCCGAGATCGGCAAGGTCGGTTCGGGTGACGTCAAGCTGCGCGGCGTTGCAGGCAACGTCAAGTTAGGCACGATCGGCTCCGGCGATGTGGACATCGACGATGTGCAAGGCGATGTCGGCGTGGAAGCGGTCAACTCCGGCGCCCTGAGTGTGCACAAGGTGCGCGGCGACGTCAGCGTTGCGCGCAAGGGCAGCGGCGATATCGACGTCAGCGATGTTGCCGGCAACACCCGCGTGCCGACCCAACAGTAATTGCGTCATTGACCATTTGAAAGGGGAACTCCTGATGAAACTGTTGATTTTCGCGGTGTTGGCAAGCGTTCTGCTGGTCGGTTGCGGCAAGTCCGAGCCTACCGTCGACGTATCGGCCCAGGCCAACGGCGGTGGCGTGACCTTCAATGGCAAGAGCGTGACGCTCAAGCGTGACGGCCTGCCTGCAGCCACCGTCGGCGCGGACGGCGCGCTCAGCATCGATGGCAAGCCGGTCGCCTTGAACGCTGCGCAGCAGCTGGCGATGCGCAGCGTCTACACGCAGATCCAGGGGGTTGCCGCGAAGGGCATCGATATCGGCACCCAAGGCGCTGCATTCGGCGCTCATGCGGCCGGTGAAGCGCTCAAGGGCGTGCTCAGTGGCAACCCTGACCAGATCGGCGACAAGATCGAGGCCGAGGCGGAGACCTTCAAACAAAAAACCATGCTGATCTGCGACCAGCTAGACAAGCTGCGCACTGCGCAGGACGCCGCCACTCGCGTGGTGCCGGAGTTCGGGCCATACGCCAACCTGACGCAGAAAGATATCGACGACTGCCGTAACTGATTGCGGCTGCGGCTTACACGTCACGCGTTGCGCCACTGCCGCGGACCTTGGTCGGGTGTGCACCTGGCGGGTGCACACCCAGCGGCGAGATCGGTGCCGCCGCGTTTGCCCCCCTGCCGTATCCACCCATGATGATCGCGTCGGATCCATGCCTGTCGGCGGTGAGGCATGGGCCTTGCGTCAATTGCCAATGGCAGCGATCGACTGGTAAAGACGGAGGGATGCCTCCTGCGCAGCGTTACCTGCGCCTGCCTCGATTGACCTTCGCCAGGCATGACGGCGTGCGATGGCGTCGGAAACAAGCACCCGCATCGCGGCAGGACCTGGCCCGCTCGCCAGCATATCTCACGCATCACCCTGCGACATTTTGTCAGCCCCCAGGCATCGCGTCTGCGACGATTCGCAGACCCGCGCGGGATTACACTAACGCGCTCTCCCCGATCATCGACCCCATGAACAAGTTCGTGATGCTCTGCATGGCGTTGCTGCTGTGCACCCTTGCCGCCTGTGGCGACCAGTCGTCCCGCCGCGCCGAACGCGGCAAGCCGCGTGTCGCCATCACCACGCAATCGGTGATGATCCGCCGCCCGCCGGCTGCCAATGCGGAAATCACGCCCGACGGTACGCTCAAGATCGACGACATCGCGTTGCCGCAGAAGGAACCGACCCGCGCCAAGCTGCAGTTGCTGTTCGGGCATCTGCAGATGCTGCGCCAACAGGCCGTCAACGACGCTGGCCCGGACCCGGAGTACAAGTCGATCAAGCTGACCGCCACGCCGGAGATTCAGAAGCTCAGCGGCGAATTGCTGGACGAGATCCCGTCGCTGCAACCGTATCGCGAGAGCTTCGGCAACGTGCAGGCCGAGCGGCACTGAGTCGCCGGCCAAGGCCGCACAAAACCGTAAACTGGCGCGAGACCGTGTAGGAGCGCACTGGTGCGCGATGGGGCCTTATCGGGAAGGCTTCATCGCGCACCAGTGCGCTCCTACATGCACATGCTGTTAGTGATCAGCCACCGCCGCCACTGCTGCCGGCCTGGATGCCACCACGCGTCAGTGCAGCAGGATCCAGCAAACGGCGCAGGTCCGCTTCGCTGAGCCCGCTGTCTTCCAGCGCCACCTCCAGCACCGGCCGCTGTTCCTTGTAGGCACGTTTGGCGATCGCGGCGGCTTTCTCGTAGCCGATGATCGGGTTGAGTGCAGTGACCAGGATCGGGTTGCGGTCCAATGCCTCGCGCACGCGGTCCTGGCGCACCTTCAAGCCGGCGATGGCGGTATCGGCCAGCAGGCGCGATACGTTGCCCAGCAAGGTGATCGAATCCAGCAGGTTGTAGGCGATCAATGGCAGCGTCACGTTCAACTGGAAGTTACCGGTCTGCCCCGCCACGGTGATCGCGGTGTGGTGGCCGATGACCTGCGCGCACGCCATCACGGTGGCTTCCGGAATTACCGGGTTGACCTTGCCCGGCATGATCGAGCTGCCCGGCTGCAGCGCCGGCAATTCGATCTCGCCCAGGCCTGCCAATGGGCCGGCGTTCATCCAGCGCAGGTCGTTGGCGATCTTGATCAACGCCACGGCCAGCGCATTGAGCTGACCGGACAACTCCACCGCATCGTCCTGTGCGGCCAGGCCTTCAAACTTGTTGTCCGCACTTTCGAACTTGACCTTGCTCAGGCCCGACAATGCCTTGGCCACCTTGCCGCCGAAGCGTGGGTCGGCATTGATGCCGGTACCGATGGCGGTACCACCCAGCGGCAGACGGCGCAGCCGCTTGAGCGAATCGTCCAGCCGGTCCTGCGCCGAACTCAATTGCGCAGACCAGGCGCCGAATTCCTGCCCGAACGTCAGCGGCATCGCATCCATCAGATGCGTGCGGCCGGTCTTGACGATCTTGTCCAGCGACTTGGCGCGCTTGTCGATGGTCTTGCGCAGGTGCTTGAGCGCCGGCTGCAGGTGTTCCTGCACCGCGAGCAGTGCCGACACGCGAATCGCGGTGGGCACCACATCGTTGGAACTCTGCCCCAGATTGACGTGATCGTTGGGATGCACCGCGTCCTTGCCGGCGCGCGTGGCCAGGGTGGCGATCACCTCGTTGGCATTCATGTTGGACGAGGTGCCCGAACCGGTCTGGTACACATCGATCGGAAATTGCGCATCGTGCGTGCCGTCGGCCACCTGCAATGCCGCCTCCTGCACGGTCTTGCCGATCGACTTGGGCAGTAGCCCGAGCTCGGCATTGACACCGGCAGCGGCGGCCTTGATCAAGCCCAGCGCGCGAATGAAACCGCGCGGCATCGGCTGGCCGGACACCGGAAAATTCTGCACGGCGCGCTGGGTCTGCGCGCCCCACAAGGCGTCGGCAGGCACCTGCAATTGGCCCATGCTGTCGTGTTCGGTCCTGAAACGTTCGCTCATCTGCATTCTCCGCACATTGTTGGATTGTGGTGACGCAATGGCTGGCAGCGGGCGCACCCACGCTGGCGAGGGCCATTACGATACTCGCTGGCAGCGTTGCAACGATGTCATCGCGGCGCGTGGACTAGACTCAGCGCTGATCCATACGAGGTACCACGCCGCCATGGGCGACGACCCTGACTGTAGAAACGCACTGCCTGCGTTCTGTTTCGCTGCACACCACGCCACCACGCATATCCCTGCGTTGATGGGCTCACCCGCCGCCGCTGCACCGCGTGGAGGCGACGATGCTCGGTAATGTGCTGCTGTTGATCGTCGCGCTGCTGCTGGTGCTGTTGAACGGATTCTTCGTTGCGGCCGAATTCGCTCTGGTCAAGCTGCGGCACACGCAGGCGGTGGGGCTGGCACAGACCCATGGCTGGCGCGGGCGCTTGCTGCTGGGGGTACACGCGCATCTGGATGCGTATCTGTCGGCCTGCCAGCTTGGCATCACCCTGGCATCGCTCGGGTTGGGTTGGGTCGGCGAGCCGGCCTTCGCGCATCTGCTGCAGCCGTTGTTCGATGTGCTGGGCATGTCCGAGGACGCGGCGCAGTTCACCGCCCTGGCGATCGCCTTCAGCCTGATCTCGTTCCTGCACATCGTGCTGGGCGAGCTGGCGCCCAAGACCATGGCGATCCGTCGCCCGGAGCGCATGTCGTTGTGGACTGCCGCGCCGTTGTATGTCTTCTACTGGCTGATGTATCCGGCAATCTGGGTGCTCAATACCAGCGCCAACCGGCTGCTGCGCATGCTGGGATGGGGCGATGTGGAGCACCAGTCGCACCGTTATTCGCGCGAGGAACTCAAGCTGATCGTCGGCCGCCAGGACCCGAACGCAGCTACCGCCGATCATGGGCTGGCGCTGATGAGCCATGCGCTGGAACTGCCGGATCTGGTTGCCGGCGACCTGATGCGGCCCCGCGAGCACCTGCGCAGCCTGCGCGAAGGCATGAACCTGGAGGCGGTGCTGGCCGAGTTCAGCGAATCGCGCTACAGCCGCTACCCCTGGTTCGAGGCCGATGGCGAACAGGTGCTGGGTATCCTGCACACCAAGGATCTGCTGGTGGCGATGGCACGCGGCCAGGACCTGGACGATCTGCGCCCGCTGCTGCGCCCGGCCACCCTGCTGACCCTGGAAACCCCGATCCCCAGCGCGCTGGAGCAGTTCCGCACCGGCACCACCCATCTGGCGCTGTGCGTGGAGGACCAGGGCCGCATCCTGGGCTTCTTCACCCTGGAAGACCTGCTGGAAGTGGTGGTTGGCGAGATCGAGGACGAACATCGCCATGTGGTGCGCGACGCCCCGGTGCGCGGCCAGGACGGCTCGTTGCTGGTGGCCGGAAGCACCTCGATCTTTCGCCTGGAACGCTTGCTGGGCCAGGACCTGAGCGCCCCGGACCATGTCAATTCGGTCGGCGGGCTGATCGTGCACCGGCTGCAGCGGCTGCCCGAAGAAGGCGAGACCCTGGAGCTGGACGGCCATGCACTGACGGTGCGGCGCATGGCCGGGCACCGGATCCAGGCGATCACGGTACGGCCGATCGGCGAAGCCGGCGCCGGGGCGGCGTAGAATACGCACCCCCGCCAGCCTCCCAGTGCCCTGCCCATGTCGGATTCCGCCCTGCTCGCCCTGTCCCCGCTCGACGGCCGCTACGCTTCCAAAGTGGATGCGCTGCGCCCGATCTTCTCCGAATACGGCCTGATCAAGGCGCGGGTCAAGGTCGAGATCGAATGGCTGCTGGCCCTGGCCGCCGAGCCGGGCATCGCCGAGCTAGCGCCGTTTTCGCCCGCCGCCAGCCAGCGCCTGCGCGCACTGGCCGACGACTTCAGCGTGACCCACGCCGCACGCGTCAAGCAGATCGAGCGCACCACCAATCATGACGTCAAGGCGGTGGAGTACTTCATCAAGGAACAGCTCAAGGACGATGCCGAGCTTGGCCCGGCGCTGGAATTTGTGCACTTTGCGTGCACCAGCGAGGACATCAACAACCTCAGCTACGGCCTGATGCTGGAACAGGCGCGCCGCGAGGTACTGCTGCCCACGCTGGACGGCATCACCGCCACGCTGCGCACCCTCGCCCACACCCAGGCCGGCCAGCCGATGCTCTCGCGCACGCATGGCCAGACCGCCTCGCCCACCACGCTGGGCAAGGAAATCGCCAACGTGGTCGCGCGCCTGGAGCGCCAGCGCAAGCAGATCGCCGCGGTCGAGCTGACCGGCAAGATCAACGGCGCGGTGGGCAACTACAACGCGCACCTGGTGTCGTACCCACAGCTGGACTGGGCCGCATTCGCGCAGCGTTTCGTGGAGAGCCTGGGCCTGGTGTTCAACCCGTACACCACCCAGATCGAGCCGCACGACAACGTGGCCGAAATCGGCGACGCCAGCCGCCGCGCCAATACCATCCTGATCGACCTGTCGCGCGACATCTGGGGCTACATCTCGCTCGGCTACTTCAAGCAGAAGCTCAAGGAAGGCGAAGTCGGCTCATCGACCATGCCGCACAAGGTCAACCCGATCGACTTCGAAAATGCCGAAGGCAATTTCGGCATCGCCAACGCGCTGTTCGAACATTTTTCCGCCAAGCTGCCGATCAGCCGCTGGCAGCGCGATCTCACCGACTCCACCGTGCTGCGCGCGCTCGGTACCGCGTTCGGCCACACCCAGGTGGCGCTGGATTCGCTGGCCAAGGGCCTGGGCAAGCTGACCGTCAATCCGCAGCGCCTGGATGCCGACCTGGACGCCGCCTGGGAAGTGCTGGCCGAAGCCGTGCAGACGGTGATGCGCCGCCACGGCCTGCCCAACCCCTACGAACAATTGAAGGCATTGACGCGCGGCCACGGCATCACCGCCGCCTCGATGCAGGCCTTCGTGGAAAGCCTGCAGCTGCCCGAAGAGGACAAGCAGCGCCTGCGTACGCTCACCCCAGGCGGCTACACCGGTCTGGCAGAGCAGCTGGCGCGCGCGATCTAGGCACGGCCAACCGAACTGCTGCACAACCACCGTCCGCATGCGGGCGGTGCACGGAGTCGGCATGCGCCACTGGTCGCTTCCGGTTTTCGTGCGCGCCCTGAGAGCGGCCGACAAAGCTCAAGTGCAGACGCAAGGCGGGCGGGACCGCGGCTCGGTGCGGCAGGTACCACTCGCACACTCCGGTTGCTCCACGCCATCCATCCCCCCGGCGCCTGCTCGTTACGTTTGTTTGCTGATCCAAGGCCGCTCGCTAGGGCCTGTCGGTCGCTCCCCGCGGATAAAACCACCGGCGCCACCGCGCCAGGCAGGCGCGGCCGTTGCTGATGTGCCATGGATCCCCGCGCCTGCGCCCCTGTTCTGAACGGGATGCGCGGCCGGATGTGCCGGCAATCCCCAGGCGTCGAGCCGGTGTCAACGACGCTTCCCGGCGTGACTGCTATGGTGCCGGCCTCATCCAAGCGAGGGACCATCCATGCGTGCAGTTCGGAGTATCGCGTCGCTGTTTGCCCTGTCCAGCATCGTCGCACTGGGCGGCTGCGGTGCCGACGGCCCGGCGGCCCAGGCGGTATCGGCCGTCTCGTCCACAGTGACCGACCCGGCCAGCGGCGCCGATTGCGATGGCAAGGATGTGCGCCTGACCCGCGACGACAGCGAGTGGATCCTGCACGGCAACTGCGGCACGGTGACCATCACCGCCTCGCGCGGTGCGATGAATCTGGACAACGCACGCAGCATCCGCGTGGAAGGCAGCAACTTCACCGTCCTCAACAAGCAGCTTGGCGAGCTCAGCATCATCGGCCATGACAACACGCTCAATCTGACCAATGTCGACAGCGTGGACATCCAGGGCAACAAGAACCTGGTGCTGGCGCGTGAGATCAAGCAGGTCCGTTTTTCCGGCAACGACAACACGGTCAACCCGTCCAGCAAACCCTCGCTGGATGACCGCGGCAGCGGCAACAAGGTGATGTGAGGCCGCGACGGTGCGCTAGCGCAGCCTTCGCAAGGCAAGGCAGCAAGATTGCGGATGACGCACGCATGGAGCGCCGTGCGTGCCGGGTGCTCGTCATCTTTGTCAGCCGGCGCGGGCCACGAACGCGCCACCCGGGACGCCATCACGGCCCGAGCCGCGGCACTTACGGTCGCCGCGCCGCCAATAGCGCTACGGCGCGCTTGACGGTGCCGCGTACGATCACACAAGGCAGTGTCTCGTCCGCTCAACCTTGATGCGGGCTGCATTGCGGCGTACACGTCGATGACAGCATCGCCAACTGCAGCCTGTCGGGCGGCGTCAGCGGCAACCCCGAAAGTGACGCGCCTCGCAGCGCGTGACCTGCTACCCCATGGTCCGGCCCGCCCCGCTTCCGTAGGAGCGGCCTTGGCCGCGAAGCAGCCGACGCACCTCGTCATCGGCCCCCAAGGCAGGCACGCTGTTGCCGCCCGCACAGCACTATGGAACTGGGTGAGGTGACCGCCATCCGGAGCATTCTCCCGCGCCGCGCAGGCCGAACCACCACGTCCCTGAAGCATGGCCTGTCGCCAGCCTCGCGCGCACGTGCAGATCCGGCGCAGGCATCGGACAATGGAGCATCTGCGCCGGCACTGCCGCGCCCCAGCATCCCATCGACATCTGCAAGGACTCCCCATGGCTGCACGCAAGGCAAACCCTCCCGTCATCGAAGTCCAGGCCCGTCCGGGTCAGCCGCTGGGCATGCCGGTGGAGCGCTTCCTGCGCACCTACTGGCACAAGCACCCACTGCTGATCCGCAATGCCTTCGCGGACTTCGTCTCGCCGCTGCAGCCGGAAGACCTGGCCGGGCTGGCCTGCGAGGATGGCGTGCTGGCGCGCCTGATCAGCCACGACCGCGCCACCGACGACTGGAGCGTGCGTACCGGCCCGTTCCAGGAGACCGACTTCCCCGGCCTGCCCGATCGCGATTGGACGCTGTTGGTGCAGGACGTGGACAAGTGGGACGCCGACGTGCGCGCATTGCTGGACCAGTTCCGCTTCCTGCCGCGCTGGCGCATCGACGACATCATGATCAGCTTCGCCGCCACCGGCGGCTCGGTCGGCGCGCATGTCGATCACTACGACGTGTTCCTGCTGCAGGGCCAGGGCCATCGCCGCTGGCAGATCGACGCCCGCACCTCGCAAGGCCGCAAGCCCACGCCTCAGGCGTTCCGCGACGACGTCGACATCAAGCTGCTGCGCGAGTTCAAGCCGACCCACGACTGGGTGCTGGGTCCGGGCGACATGCTGTACCTGCCGCCGCTGCTACCGCATCACGGCGTGGCAGAAGACGCCTGCCTGACCTTCTCGATCGGCACCCGCGCGCCCTCCTCGGCCGAGCTGATCGGCGATTACCTGGACACCCTGATCGCCGATGCCGACGAGGCCGTGCGCTACCACGACGAAGACCTCAAGGTGCCGGCCGATCCATACGAGATCGACGTCACCGCGATGAACCGCGTGGTCGAAGCGCTCAATGCGCTGCGCATGAACGACCCCGATCGACTGGGCGACTGGTTCGGCCGCTTCATGACCACCTACCGCGCCTCCGGCGACGTGGTGCCGGCGCCCGAGCCGATCCCGCGCGAAGCGGTCGAACAGGCGCTGGAAGAAGGCGTGGTGCTGTACCGCCACCCCTGGTCGCGGCTGGCCTGGCGGCGCGCCAAGCGCGGTGCCACGCTGTTCTGCAGCGGACTGGAATTCGCATTGTCGGCCAAGGACGCGGCGCGCCTGGCGGCGGCCGAAGAGATCGATGGCGGGCTTTATGCGCAGCTGACTGCCCGCGGCCGCGAAGTGGTCCTGGAGCTGCTGGCGCAAGGCCACTACCAGCGCGCCCTTGACGACGCGCACGAAGACATCGACGACGAGCAGGCGCACGCGCTCACGGTGTCGGCCGACCACCACGACGATCAGGACGACGACGATCGCACGGACGCAGACGAGGCCATCGATACCGAGGCCGATGTCGAAGCGGTGGCGGACGAGGCAGACACCCCGGCCGAACTCGTCGACATCAGCCAGGACTCGGATGACGGCACCGAGGCCTCGGATATTGCCGAAGACGGCAACGACGCAGAGACCCCGGAGCGCGCATGAGCCCGCACAGCCGGCCGCAGATCGTCTCGCTGGACCCGGCATCCGATGCCGCGGCCCTGCGTGCACTGCGGCAGGCCTGCACGACCGAGATCGCGGACATCGTCCACGAGGCCGATTGGGATGCGCTGGACCCGCTCAGCCTGCACTTGGCCGCGCGCACCGATGACGGCCACCTGGTCGCCTCGGTGCGGGTGACGCCGGATCGCCGCATCGATCGGCTCGGCCTGGTGCCGGACTGGCGGCGTCGCGGCCTGTCCGACCACCTGCTTGCCGCAGCGGTGGATGCCGCCACCCAGCGGGGCTGGCCCAGCCTGCACGCCCGCGTCACCGCAAGCGCCGAGGCGGTGTTCGCACGCCTGGGCTTCCTCCCCGGGTTACTTCCGCATTCTTCGCATGGGCGCACTGCCGATGCCGGCGCTGCGCCAGGCAAGCCCGTGCATCGCCGGCTCGATGGCCCGATGGCGGTGGACGATCTCGCCGCGGCCCTGGCCGCCACCACCGGCCTGCTCAGCAGCGCACGCCGGCAGGTGCTGATCTACACCCGCGCACTGGACCCGCCGTTGTTCGACAACCCCGCCGTGCTCGATGCGCTGCGCCGCTTCGCCACTGCACGCCACGACAAGCGCGTGCAGGTGCTGGTGCAGGACACCGCCAGCGCCACTGCCAGCAGCAGCGCAATGCTGCGCCTGGCCCAGCGCCTGCCCAGCGTGTTCCGGTTCCGCGCGGTCAGCGATCCGGTCGATACCAGCTATGCGGCGGCTTACCTGGTCGGTGACGACGCCTACTACTTTCGTCCAACAGGTCATCGCTACGACGATGGCGAAACCTGGTTGTCCGGTGCGGCCCGCAGCCGCCAGCTGGAGCGCGAATTCGCGCAGATATGGGAGCGCAGCACGCTCTGGAACGAACCGCGCGCACTCGGCATCTGACGCCGCAGCGCCCCTTGCGCGTAGGCGCCCGGCCAATTGGTCTACCCCGCCGGTCAGCTCGCAGACGCCCCCTCACAAGCGCAAGGGGGTATAATTTTTCGAGATTTGAGACCGACCGATAGGGCAACTCGCCCTGCCGCTTCCGCACAATCATCCCCACAGCAGACCCGACTTACCATCGTGGATAATCTCCTAAAGCAGTTCGCGCAGTCATCGCAGCTCGCCGGCGGCAACGCCGCCTACATCGAGGATCTGTACGAGCAGTACCTCGTCGCCCCGGACAGTGTCGATCCGAAGTGGAAGACGTACTTCGACGGCTTCAAAGGTCGCGATGCCGGTGATGTCCCGCACTCGGCGGCCATCGCCCACATCCTCAGCGCGTCCAGGCAAGCCGCCAATGCAGGGACCGGCGCAGGCTCCAGTGACGAGCGCGAGCGCAACGTCGGCCGCCTGATTACCGCTTATCGTGCGCGTGGCCACCTTGGCGCGCAGCTCGATCCGCTGGGGCTCACCCCGCCGGTCAATCCGCCCGATCTGGACCTGCCGTTCCACAGCCTGTCGCAGGCCGACATGGACAGCGAGTTCAGCACCGGCGGCGTCGGTGGCCAGCCGCGGATGAAGCTGAAGGACCTGCTGGCCAGGTTGAAGGCGACCTACGCCAGCACCATCGGCGCAGAGTTCATGCACATCCAGGAATTCGACCAGCGTCAGTGGATCTACAAGCGCCTGGAAGATGCCGGCGGCAAGATCGCCGGCGACGCGGCCAGCCGCAAGCGCACGCTGGAGCGGCTCACCGCCGCCGAAGGCCTGGAGCGCTACCTGCACACCAAGTACGTCGGCCAGAAGCGCTTCTCGCTGGAAGGCGGCGATGCGCTGATTCCGATGATGGACGCGATCATCCACCAGTCCGGCAAGGACCAGGTCAAGGACATCGTGATCGGCATGGCCCACCGCGGCCGCCTCAACGTGCTGGTCAATACGCTGGGCAAGAACCCGCGCAAGCTGTTTGACGAATTCGAAGGCAAGTTCGAGCACGCCCACGACGACCGCGCGCACACCGGCGACGTCAAGTACCACATGGGCTTCTCGGCAGATATCGCCGTGGGCGACAGCAACCAGGTGCATCTGGCGCTGGCGTTCAACCCCTCGCACCTGGAAATCGTCGACCCGGTCGTGGTCGGCAGCGTGCGGTCGCGCCAGGAGCGCTTCGGCGATGCCGAGCGCAAGACCGTGCTGCCGATCCTGATCCACGGCGATGCCGCATTCGCCGGCCAGGGCGTGGTGATGGAGCTGTTCCAGATGTCGCAGGCGCGCGGTTTCGCGGTCGGCGGCACCGTGCACATCGTTGTCAACAACCAGATCGGCTTCACCACCAGCACGCGCGACGATGCCCGTTCCACGCTGTACTGCACCGACGTGGCCAAGATGATCGGCGCGCCGGTCTTCCACGTGAACGGCGACGACCCGGATGCGGTGATGTTCGTGTCCAAGCTGGCCTATGAATTCCGCCAGCAGTTCAAGAAGGACGTGGTCATCGACCTGGTCTGCTACCGCCGTTGGGGCCATAACGAGGCCGACGAGCCGGCCGCGACCCAGCCGGTGATGTACCAGACCATCCGCAAGCACAAGACCACCCGCGAGCTGTACGCCGCCAAGCTGGAAAGCGACGGCGTGCTGAGCGCAGACGAGGCCAAGGCGTTGGTCGACGGCTACCGCAACAAGCTGGATTCGGGCGAGTACACCACCGAACTGGCCAAGCGCAAGCCGGACGAATTTGCGATCGATTGGTCCAAGTACCTGGTCGGCACCGCCGCCGATCCGGTGGACACCCGCGTCAAGCGCGAGCAGCTGGATCGTCTGGCCAAGCTGATCACCACGATTCCGGAAGGCGTCGAGTTGCATGCACGCGTCGGCAAGATCTACGACGACCGCGTCAAGATGGCCGCAGGCGAGCAGCTGGGCGACTGGGGCTTTGCCGAGAACCTGGCTTACGCCACGCTGCTGGCCGAAGGCCACAAGCTGCGTCTGGTCGGCCAGGACGCCGGTCGCGGCACGTTCTTCCACCGTCACGCGATCCTGCATGACCAGAAGAACGACAACTACTACCTGCCGCTGCGTCAACTGGTCGAAAACCCGGAAGACGCCACCATCATCGACTCGCTGCTCAGCGAAGAAGCGGTGATGGGCTTCGAATACGGCTACTCCACCACCGACCCGAATGCGCTGTGCATCTGGGAAGCGCAGTTCGGCGATTTCGCCAACGGCGCGCAGGTGGTGATCGACCAGTTCATCGCCGCCGGCGAAGCCAAGTGGGGCCGCATCGCGGGCCTGTCGCTGTTCCTGCCGCACGGCTATGAAGGCCAGGGCCCGGAGCACAGCTCCGCGCGTCTAGAGCGCTTCCTGCAGCTGTGCGCGCTGGAGAACATGCTGGTGTGCGTGCCGACCACCCCGGCGCAGTGCTTCCACATGATCCGCCGGCAGATGCGCATGACCACCCGCAAGCCGCTGGTGGTGATGACGCCCAAGTCGCTGCTGCGCCACAAGCTGGCGGTGTCGAGCCTGGAAGAACTGGCCGAAGGGCAGTTCCAGCATCTGATTCCCGACGCCAAGGCCGATGCCGGCAAGGTCAAGCGCGTGGTGCTGTGCTCGGGCAAGGTCTATTACGACCTGCTCGAAGACCAGACCAAGCGTGGCCAGGACGACGTCGCCATCCTGCGCGTGGAGCAGCTGTATCCGTTCCCGCGTGCGCAGCTGGCCGCCGAGCTCAAGGCCTATGCCAATGCCACCGACGTGGTGTGGTGCCAGGAAGAACCGCAGAACCAGGGTGCGTGGTATCAGATCCGCCACCATCTGAACTTCTGCCTGGCCAGCGGCCAGAGCCTGCACTACGCCGGCCGTGCCCGTTCGCCCTCGCCTGCCGCCGGCCACATGGCCGACCACATCGTCGAACAGCAGAAGCTGGTCGCCGATGCGCTCCTCAATCCGTTCAACGACCAAGTCGCTGAATAACTCCTCTTCCCCAAAGAACGAAAACCCTAGGACGCTCCCCGAATGGCCACCGAAGTCAAAGTTCCGGTACTGCCCGAATCCGTTTCCGACGCCACCATCGCCAGCTGGCACAAGAAGGCCGGTGAAGCGGTCAAGCGCGACGAGAATCTGGTCGACCTGGAAACCGACAAGGTCGTGTTGGAAGTTCCTTCGCCGGTCGACGGCGTACTGAAGGAAATCAAGTTCGAAGCCGGCAGCACGGTCACCAGCAACCAGATCCTGGCGATCATCGAAGAAGGCGCCGTTGCCGCCGCCGCTCCTGCCGAAGAGAAGAAGGCCGATGCACCGGCTCCGGCCACTGCTGCCCCGGCCGCAGCGCCGGCCCCGGCTGCCGCCGCTGCGCCTGCCGCTTCCTCCAAGTCCGCTGCCGATGCGCTGCCTCCGGGTGCGCGTTTTGCCGCGATCACCCAGGGCGTGGACCCGGCCCAGGTCGAGGGCACCGGCCGTCGTGGCGCAGTGACCAAGGAAGACATCGTCAACTTCGCCAAGGCCGGCGGCGTGGGCAAGGCATCCGGCGCCCGCCCGGAAGAGCGCGTGGCGATGACCCGCGTGCGCAAGACCATCGCCAAGCGCCTGATGGAGTCCAAGAACTCCACCGCGATGCTGACCACCTTCAACGAAGTGAACCTGGCCAAGGTATCGGCCGCGCGCAAGGAACTGCAGGACGAGTTCCAGAAGGCGCACGGCATCAAGCTCGGCTTCATGAGCTTCTTCGTCAAGGCTGCCGCCAACGCGCTGCAGCGCTTCCCGCTGGTCAACGCCTCGATCGACGGCGACGACATCATCTATCACGGCTACAGCGATATCTCGATCGCCGTGTCCACCGACAAGGGCCTGGTCACGCCGGTGCTGCGTAACGTCGAGCGCCAGTCGTTCGCCGACGTCGAGCAGGGCATCGCCGACTACGCCGCCAAGGCGCGCGCCGGCAAGCTGGGCCTGGACGATCTGCAGGGCGGCACCTTCACCATCACCAACGGCGGCACCTTCGGCTCGCTGCTGTCGACCCCGATCATCAACCCGCCGCAGAGCGCCATCCTGGGCATGCACGCGATCAAGGAACGTCCGATCGCCGAGAACGGCCAGGTCGTGATCGCGCCGATGATGTATCTGGCGCTGTCCTACGACCATCGCATCATCGACGGCAAGGATTCGGTGCAGTTCCTGGTCGACATCAAGAATCAGCTGGAAAACCCGGGCCGGATGTTGTTCGGTCTGTAAGAGCCGGGAATCGGGAATGGAGATTCGGGAATGGGAGAAACGCCCACCGACCGCTCCATTCCCGCCTTGACTCGGATGGGACGCGAGCGGCGCATGCGCTGTTGCGATATCCCCATTCCCTACTCCCCATTCCCGTGAGCAAATGAAATGAGCGAACAATTCGACGTCGTCGTCATCGGTGCCGGTCCGGCCGGCTATCACGCGGCGATTCGCGCGGCCCAGCTGGGCATGAAGGTCGCCTGCATCGACGCCGCACTCGGCAAGGACGGCAAGCCCGCACTGGGCGGCACCTGCCTGCGCGTGGGCTGCATTCCGTCCAAGGCGCTGCTGGACTCCTCGCGCCAGTTCTGGAACATGGGCCACCTGTTCGGCGACCACGGCATCAGCTTCAACGACGCGAAGATGGACGTGCCCACCATGATCGGCCGCAAGGACAAGATCGTGAAGCAGTTCACCGGCGGCATCGCGATGCTGTTCAAGGCCAACAAGATCACCCCGTACTACGGCTTCGGCCAGCTGCTGCCGGGCAACGTCGTCAAGGTCGCCCAGCACGAAGGCGGCGAGATCGAGCTCAAGGGCACCAACGTGATCCTGGCGGCCGGCTCGGAATCGATCGAACTGCCGTTTGCCAAGTTCGATGGCGACACCATCGTCGACAACGTCGGCGGCCTGGACTTCACCGCCGTGCCCAAGCGCCTGGCCGTGATCGGCGCCGGCGTGATCGGCCTGGAACTGGGCAGCGTGTGGAAGCGCCTGGGCGCCGAGGTCACCATCCTCGAAGCGTTGCCGGACTTCCTGGCCCTGGCCGATGCCGAAGTGGCCAAGACCGCGCTGAAGGAATTCAAGAAGCAGGGCCTGGACATCAAACTGGGCGCCAAGGTCAGCAAGACCGAGATCACCGGTAGCGGTGATGCCAAGCAGGTGGTGCTCAGCTACACCGACAGCGCCGGCGAGCAGACCCTGACCGTGGACAAGCTGCTGGTGGCCGTGGGCCGCAAGGCTGCGACCAAGAACCTGCTGGCTGACGGCACCGGCGTCAAGGTGACCGACCGCGGTCAGATCGAAGTCGATGGCCATTGCCATACCGGCGTCGACGGCGTGTGGGCCATCGGCGACTGCGTGCGCGGCCCGATGCTGGCGCACAAGGGCTTCGAGGAAGGCATCGCGGTGGCCGAGCTGATCGCCGGCCTGCCCGGTCACGTCAACTTCGACACCATTCCGTGGGTCATCTACACCGAGCCGGAGATTGCCTGGGTCGGCAAGACCGAGCAGCAGCTCAAGGCCGAGGGCGTCGCCTACAAGGCCGGCAGCTTCCCGTTCGCGGCGATCGGCCGCGCGGTGGCCATGGGCGAGCCGGCCGGCTTCGTCAAGGTGATCGCCGATGCCGAAACCGACCGCGTGCTGGGCATGCACCTGGTGGGCGTGGGTGTCTCCGAGCTGGTGCACGAAGGCGTGCTGACGATGGAGTTCAACGGCTCGGCCGACGACCTGGCACGTATCTGCCACGCGCATCCAACCCTGTCCGAAGCGATCCACGACGCCGCGATGGCGGTGAGCAAGCGCGCGATTCATAAGGCCAATTAAGCCGGGAATCGGGAGTGGGGAATTGGGAATCGTAAGAGCGTTCCCATCACCTCGCTCTTCACGCTGACGCCGGACCTAGGTCCGGCGTCATGCGTTCCGGCTTCCGCTTTGCTTCGACCCATTCCCTATTCCCAACTCCCGATTCCCGTTCCCATGAAAAGCATCTGCGTCTACTGCGGCTCCAATGCCGGCAACAAACCCGTCTACGTCGAGCGCGCCATGGCGCTGGGCGATCGCATCGCCAAGCAGGGCCTGCGCTTGGTCTATGGCGGCGGCAACGTCGGCTTGATGGGGACGGTGGCCAACGCGGTGCTGGCCGCCGGTGGTGAAGTCACCGGGGTGATTCCGCAGCAGCTGGCCGATTGGGAAGTGGCGCATCGCGGGCTGACCACGCTGGAAATCGTCGGCTCGATGCATGAGCGCAAGATGCGCATGTTCGAGCTGTCCGATGCCTTCGTCGCCCTGCCCGGCGGCTTCGGCACCATGGAAGAGATCTTCGAGATGCTGACCTGGCGCCAGCTGGGCATCGGCAACAAGCCGTGCGCCTTCCTGGATATCGCAGGGTTCTATGCACAGCTGATCGGCATGATCGATCGGATGGTGGAAGAGCGGTTCCTGCATCCGGATCAACGCGCCGACCTGTGGTACGGCGACGACATGGCGCAGATGCTGGAGTGGATGCAGCACTACACGCCGGCCCAGGCGTCCAAGTGGATCGACGAGAAGCGCCGTTCCACGCTGGTGTAATCAGGATTTGCCGGCCTTGCGCGGACTTGGACGCGCCGCTTCCTGCTGGCGCGCGCATACCCGCCAGGCGCGATGTCATTAGCCAACGTCCGACGCACGGCAACGTTGCATCGCCAAGACGCACCTCGTCCCGAATGCCCCGGTCTGCGAGCTTGCAACGGCAGTCACGCTGACTGCCGCAACCGGCACCGCTGCCTCGCATAGAATGGCGGCGATGCTCGATACCCTCGCCGCTGACGCGCACCATAGCCTGGACATCAAGCACAGTCGCTTTCTGGCCCATGCTGCTGCACTCGATTCTTCCGCGCAGGCGCTGGAGATCGTGCAGCGCGTGTCGGTGCCGGACGCCACGCATAACTGCTGGGCCTACCGGTTCGGGCAGGAGTACCGTTCCAGCGACGATGGCGAGCCCAGCGGCACTGCCGGGCGGCCGATTCTGGCCGCCATCGATGGCCAAGGCTTCGATCGCGTGGTGGTGGTGGTGACGCGCTGGTATGGCGGGATCAAGCTCGGTGCCGGCGGGCTGGTGCGCGCTTACGGCGGTACCGCTGCCGAATGCCTGCGCCTGGCCACGCGGCGACCGCTGGTCGCGTTGACCCTGCTCGACCTGCAATGCCAGTTCGACGATCTGGGCCTGGTGCACGCGGCGCTTGCCGCATTCCATGTCGACAAGCTGGACGAACACTTCCACGCGCAAGGCGCAGCGCTGCGCGTGCAACTGCCTGCCGATCAGCTTGCCGGCTTGAAAAGCCGTCTGTGCGACGCCACTCGCAATCGTGTCCATCTCTCAACACCGGAAGCCGCATGAATCAGCCAGCCGCCGCCAGGCCCAACCCATTGCGGAAGCTTGGCAGCCTGCGCACCTTGTGGCCCTTCGTGCAACGTCAGCGAGGCCTGTTCGCCGCCTGGCTGATCGCACTTGCGGTGTCTTCGGCAGCCACGTTGAGCCTGCCGGCCGCGGTCAAGCGCATGATCGATCACGGCTTCTCCGGCGGCACGCAGATCAACCAGGCCTTTGCGCTGTTGTTTGTGGTGGCGGTGGTGCTGGCCCTGGCGACCGCAGCGCGCTTTTACTTCGTGGCCTTGCTGGGCGAAAAGGTCGTCGCCGATCTGCGCGGCCGCCTGTATGCGCACCTGATCGGGCTGGATGCCGGCTTTCATGATCGCAGCCGCAGCGGCGAGCTGGTGTCGCGACTGTCGGCCGACAGCGAACTGCTGCGCGGGCTGATCGGCACCACCATGTCGGTGGCGTTGCGTAGCTCGGTGACAGTGATCGGCAGCATGGTGATGTTGTTCGTCACCAGCCCGCGCCTGGCCGGATTCACGATGATCGGCATTCCGCTGGCGGTGCTTCCGATCGTGCTGGGTGCGCGCCGGTTGCAAAAGATTTCGCGCGCCAGCCAGGACCGCGTGGCCGATGCCAATACGCTGGCGGCCGAAACGCTTGGTGCGGTACGCACCGTGCAGGCGCATGCGCGCGAGCGTTACGAAAGCCAGCGTTTCAGCCAGGCCTTGTTTGCGGCGATCGATACCGCGCGGCTGCGGATCCGCACCCAGGCCGGCGTGACCGCCATCGCGATCATGCTGATTTTCGGTGCCATCGTGGGCGTGCTGTGGCTGGGCGCACACGACGTGGTGTCCGGGCGCATGACACCCGGCACGCTGGGCCAGTTCGTGCTGTATGCGCTGATCGGCGGCGGTTCGGTGGGCGCACTGGCGGAGGTGTGGAACGAGTTGCAGCGCGCCGCAGGCGGCATGGGCCGGGTTGGCGAACTGCTCGACGAAGAATCGGCGATCGTTGCACCGGCCACCCCGACGCCGTTGCCGCAGCCGTTACGCGGAGCGATCCATTTCGACCAGGTGGCATTCCATTATCCGCAGCGCCCCGACGCACCGGCGCTGGACGGCTTCGACCTGCACGTCAGCCCGGGCGAGACCGTTGCCCTGGTCGGCCCGTCCGGCGCCGGCAAGAGCACGGTGCTGGCGATGCTGCTGCGCTTCCACGACCCGGCCAGCGGCAGCGTCCGCATCGACGAGGTGGACCTGCGCCAGACCGACCCGGTGCGCCTGCGCGAGAACATCGCGCTGGTCCCGCAGCAACCCACCCTGTTCGCCGCCAGCGCCGCCGACAACATCCGCTATGGCCGCCTGCAGGCCAGCGATGCCGAGGTGGAAGCGGCAGCGGCAGCGGCAGAGGCGGACGGGTTCATTCGCGCCCTGCCCCAAGGCTACGCCAGCGAACTGGGCGAGCGCGGGACGCGCCTGTCCGGCGGCCAGCAGCAGCGCGTGGCGATCGCACGTGCATTGCTCAAGGACGCGCCGATCCTGCTGCTGGACGAAGCCACCAGCGCACTGGACGCGCAGAGCGAGCGCGCCGTGCAGCAGGCACTGGACCGGCTGATGCAGGGGCGCACCACCCTGGTCATCGCGCACCGCCTGGCAACCGTGCTCAAGGCCGACCGCATCGTGGTGATGGATGCCGGCCGCATCGTGGCGCAGGGCACGCATGCGCAGTTGATCGCCGAAGGCGGCCTGTATGCCGAGCTGGCGCGGCTGCAATTCATCGATCAATGACCGCTGGTTGATGCCCGCTGCGGGCCACGCGCCCGCGCACCGGCCCGGCCCGGCCGGCAGTGCGACTCCGAGCGACCCGACGGACCGATGCGACCATGCCCCGCCCCAAAACCACCCTTCGCCAACTGAGCTACTTCGTCGCACTTGCCGACACCGGCAGCTTCACCCGTGCCGCCGAACAGATGGGCGTGTCGCAGCCCTCGTTGTCGCAGCAGATCCGCGCACTGGAAAGCATTATCGGCGCACCGCTGTTCGAGCGCGGCGTGCCGGCCATCCTGACCCCGCTCGGGCGCGACCTGCTCGATCGCGCGCGCAGCATCCTGCTCGACGTGACCGATCTGGAAGACGTGCGCACCACGGCGGCCGACACGTTGATCGGCACCATCCGGCTCGGGGTCTCGCCCACGCTGGGCGCCTACCTGATGCCCAGCCTGGTCGCACGATTGCACCGCGAGCACCCGGCGCTGCGCGTGCACGTGCGCGAGGGCCTGCCGACCGTCCTGGCCAGCGACCTGGCCAACGGCGTGCACGACCTGATCCTGGCGCAATTGCCGGTGGCCGGACGCAGCCTGCATAGCGAGCGGCTGTTCCGCGAACCTCTGCACGTGACCATGGCCGCCGATCACCCGCTGCGCGCCAAGCGCTACGTCACCCCTGCCGACTTGCGCGGTGCCAACCTGCTCACCTTGATGCCGGAGTACCGATTGGCCGAACAGGTCGCCGCCATCGCGATGGATGTCGGCGCCCATGTGCTGCGCGATTACGAAGGAACCAGTCTGGATGCGATCCGGCAGATGGCCGGCATGGGCATGGGGTTGGCGCTGTTGCCGGACCTGTACGTGCGCCAGGAAATCCGCGAAGGCGACGATGTGGTGGTGCGCCCGATCAAGGGCGGCCGCTATTACCGCGAGATCGGGCTGCTGTGGCGGCAAGGTGCAGGGCGTGCGCCGGCGTTCGGTTTGATCGCCGATTTGCTGCGTGCGGCAGCCGCATAGGAAAATCCTATACAACGGATAAGCGCTCCGGCCTTGTCCTATAGCGGCAACTCGTCAATGCTTCACTGAACTCATCAATGGAAGTTCAATGGCGTCACAGCGGATCGGATGGCGGGAAGCGGTGGGCTGGCTGGCGGAAATCGTCGGGCCGGACATGCCGTATGTGCGTCTTGCCCTGGTGTACGGCGTGGCGATCAGCCTGCTGTCGCTGGCCACGCCCATTTCGGTGCAGTTGCTGATCAACAGCGTCGCCAACACCGCCCTGCCCACACCGCTGTGGACGTTGTCGGGCCTGCTGCTGGGGCTGCTGCTGCTGGTAGCGTGCCTGAGCGCGATGCGGGTGTGGATGATGGCGCTGTTCGAACGCCGCCTGTTTGCGCGCGTGGTGGCCGAGATCACGGTGCGCGCAGTGCATGCGCAGAACCCCTTCTTCGCCGACCAGAACCGCGGCGATGTGTTCAACCGCTACTTCGATCTGGTGGTGGTGCAAAAAGCGGTGCCCAGCCTGGCGATCGGCGCCTTCACCATCGTGCTGCAGTCGGCGGTCGGCCTGGTCGTCACCAGCTTCTACCACCCGTTCTTCCTCGGGTTCAACGCCTTGCTGCTGCTGATCATCTTCGCGATCTGGATGATCTGGTCGCGCGGTTCGATCCGCACTGCGGTCGAGCTCAGCCACGCCAAGCACAATGCCGCGCACTGGCTGGAAAGCGTCGGCGGTTCCAACGGTTTCTACAAATCCAGCCGCCATCTCAACTTTGCGATGGATCGCTCCGAAGCGGTCACTGCGGCCTACGTCGACCGGCACCGGCGCCATTTCCGCTACAGCTTCACCCAGACGGTGGCGTTCCTGCTGCTGTACGCGGTTGCCAGCGCGGCGCTGCTGGCATTGGGCGGCAGCCTGATCCTGCGCGGCGAGCTGTCGATTGGGCAGTTGGTGGCGGCCGAGCTGATCCTGAGCGCAGTGTTCTATGGCATCGCGCAGCTCGGCGCCTATCTGGACACGTTCTACGACCTGGTTGCCAGCGCGGAAGAATTGTCGCTGCTGTATGCCATTCCGCAGGAACGCGCCGTGGCGGCGGCCGGCAAGATCCCCGGCAACAGCGCGGTGCGGCTGGATGGCGTGGTGATCGAGGGCGCGCGTTTCGATTTCACCCTGGAAGCGGGCGAGCACTTGGTGACGCTGGCCGATGGCGGCGCCGAACGGCTGCTGGCGATGGTGCTCAAGCGCCATGTGGTGCCGGATCGTGGCCTGGTCATGGTGGGTGGCGCGGACCTGGCCACCTTCGACATGTACCTGCTGCGCTCGGAAGTCACCGTGCTCGATCGACCGACCATCGTCGAGGTGACCATCCGCGAGTATCTGGCCATGGCCTCGCCGGACGTGAGCTCCGAAGCGATGCTGGAAGCCATCGACACGGTGGGGCTGCGCGCGCGCATCGCCGCGCTGCCGCAGGGCCTGGACACGCGTCTTGCCGCGTCCGGCTTCCCGCTGTGGATCGGCGAAGTGATGGCATTGAAGCTGGCCAACGCCTTGCTGGTGCGCCCGCGCGTGCTGATGTTGTCGCAGCTCTACGACCTGCTCCCGGCAGAACGCCTGACCCGCGTGCTGGGCCGCCTGAAGGAGGCCGGCACCACCGTGCTGCTGTGCACCGGCAGGCCGGAAGACATCGAACTGGATGGCTGGTTCCGCCTGGAGCCCGAGCGCCAGCAGCGCTACGCCACGCGCGCCGAACTGATCGCATCCACCCAGGAGGCCAGCAATGCAGCACGCCCCTGATCGGATCGCGCACTTCCCCACGCTGGCCTCGATGCGGCCACCGAGCATCGCCAAGGTGCTGGCGTGGATGCTGTTGATCGGCGTCGCCATCGCAGGCGCGATCCTGGCGTTCGCACCGTGGGTGCAGACCGCCAGCGGCAAGGGCCAGGTGGTCTCGCTCGACCCGGGCGATCGCCAGCAGCAGGTCACCGCCTTTGTGCCTGGCCGTGTCGAACGTTGGTATGTACACGACGGCCAGCACGTCTCCAAGGGCGACCCGATCGCGCGCGTCGGCGACCTGGACCCGGATCTGCTCACCCGGCTTGCCAGCGAGCGCGCGCAGGTCGCGGCGGAAATCACCGCCATCCAGCAATCGCGCGCGGTCGCCAGCATCGACGTGGAACGCAGCCGGCAATTGCTCGCCGAAGGACTGGCCGGCCGCCGCGATTACGAGCTGACCCAGATCAAGGTGGCCGAGGCCGACGCCAAGCTGGCCGAATCGCGCGCCAAATTGAACCGCATCGACATCCAGTTGAACCGTCAGTCCGCGCAGCTGGTGCGCGCGCCGCGCGATGGCCGCGTGCAGCAGCTCAACGCCGCCAGCGGCAGCGCCATGGTCTCGCCCGGCACGGTGCTGGCGGTGATCGCGCCCGAGCGCGTGGAGCGTGCAGTGGAGCTGTACATCGATGGCCGCGACGTCCCGTTGATTCGCCCCGGCCGCCCGGTGCGGCTGGAGTTCGAAGGCTGGCCGGCGATCCAGTTCAGCGGCTGGCCGTCGGTGGCGCACGGCATGTTCGATGGCCGCGTGCGCGCAATCGACCCCAATGCCGCGCCGGATGGGCTGTTCCGCATCCTGGTCGAGCCGCAGCCGGGAAAACCGGCCTGGCCGGCGCAGGAATTCGCCCGCCAGGGCGGCAAGGTGCGCGGCTGGGTGCTGGGCGAGACGGTGCGGGTGGGCTACGAACTGTGGCGCCAGCTCAACAACTTCCCGTTGGAATTCGGCCGGCGCCCCTCTGCCGCCACGCAGGACGATGGCAAGGCCAAGCCCGCCGCCGACAAGTCCGAAGACGACACGACGGGCAAGAAATGATGCGGCATCTGCTGGTCCTGCTGATCGCACTCTGCCCCGGTGCGGCCTTCGCCCAGGCCGCGCCGCTGACCCTGGACGAAGTGCTGCACTCCTCGGCCCGCTCTGCGCCGCAGATCGTCGAAGCGCTGGCAAAAGTCCGCCAGGCCGAAGGCAAAGGCATATCGGCCGACGGTGCGTTCGATACCGTGTTCGACATCGAAGGCCGCTCGCGCGAGGCCGGCTACTACGACGGCAGCACCATCGAAAGCGGCGTCAAGCGACCGTTCGAGAACAACGGCGGCTATTACTACGGCGGCTACCGCTCCTCGCGTGGTGCGTTCCCGGTCTACGAAGACAAGTCGTATACCGATCGCGGCGGCGAAGTGAAGGTCGGTGCCTTGTACGCGCTGCTGCGCGACCGCGTGGTGGACGAGCGCCGTACCCGGCGCAGCGTCGCCAGCGCCGACATCAATGTGGCGCAGTACGAAGCGGAGATGGTGGCGATCGGCGTGCAGCGGCGCGCCGTGGACGCCTACCAGAGCTGGGTGGCGGCCGGCCTGAAGCTGCGTGCGTACAACGACCTGCTGGCGTTGGCAGAGCGCCGCCGCAATGCGATTTCGCGGCAGGTGACGCTTGGCGCGCGCCCGACCATTCTGCTGACCGAAAACGACCAGAACCTGGTGCGCCGGCGCGCACTGGTGGTGCGCTCCGAACAGGACTTCGCCAACGCGGCCAATGCCTTGTCGCTGTATCTGCGCGACGACGCCGGCATGCCGCTGATCGTCTCGAGCGAGCGCCTGCCGCCCGATACCTCCGCGCTGGAAGGTCTGGCCGGTGCCAGCAAGATCACCGCGCCGGTGGAGCGGCCCGATTACCGCGCCGTGCTGACCCGCATCGACCAGGCCACTGCCCGGCTGATGCTGGCGCAGAACGATCTGAAGCCACGGCTGGATGTGAGTTTCGAAGTCAGCAAGGATCTGGGCCCCCCCGGCATGGGCGGGCCGAACCGCTCGCCGACCGATGCGATCATCGGCTTTCGTTTCAGCGTGCCGCTGGAGAACCGCTCCGCCAAAGGCCGCGTTGCCGAAGCGCGCGCCGAGATCGAAGCACTGGATCAGCGCAGCCGCTTCCTGCGCGACCAGATCTCGGTGGAGGTGGAGTCGATCGTCATCTCGCTCAACGCAGCAGAGCGACTGGCCAAGATGGCCGATGAAGAACGCGGCCTCGCCGACCGCCTGGCGGCCGCCGAACGGCGGCGCTTCGAACTGGGCTCCGGCGATTTCTTCCTGGTCAATCAACGCGAAGAAACCGCCAACGACGCACGCGTGCGCTTGATCGACGCGCAGGCGCGGATTGCGTCGGCACGCGCAGAACTGGCAGCAGCCACCGCGGACCGCGATGCATTGCAATTGAGTCGTTGATGGGTCGAGTCTGTGCTGGTCCACGTCTGCACGCGTGGATCCTGCGCTGCGGCGCATGCAGTGCCTGATAGGGTTTACGCTGCATCCATCACGATACCGCCGGGCGCCCTGTACAAACCCGCATCGCCTCGGCCGGCACCGGGCTGCAGGCGTCGCGGCTGCCTCGCTTGCAAGCAGCCGCGAGCTTGCCGTTACTGCGCTGGGACCGGGCAAAGACACCGCAGAATCGACGCAGCATGGCGAACGCGCCATTCCAGCTCCCCCTCATCCCACGACGACATCTGAATAACATCTGCGTGCGCATCCTCGGTGTGCCAGCCGACTGCTGGCGGTGCGGGCCAGTGGTCCGCACGGCAAGCTTGGAATCCCTCGGAGGTGCATATGTCTTTTCGGCAATTTCCCGCGATCGGCGCAGATGGCGAGCCGTACGTCATCATCGAATTCCGCGACGAACAGTCAACTGTCCCGGGCGCGCATCCAGCGCCACGTTACGAGCTCCCCGATGGCCGTCACCTGCAACGGCAAGGCCAGCGCTTCATCACCGACGGCGGCGAGCTGCAACTTTCCACGCCTTGAGCACTGGCTGGTCAATTTTTGACCAAGCAGACCACAGCCCTTGCCCCGCAAGGGCTGCAACCGGTTATCCACATGCTTGTGCAACTTTCATCCACACCCCGTGTGGATGAAATCTGCATTTGTCGGCTTCAGGCAACGAGGAACCGATTCCGTCGACGCCAGGGGGCTCTACTGGGTGGGCAACGCCTCCATGCAAGGCGTTCTATGGCCGCTGCACAGCCTGAAAGACGGCGGCGAGTACCCACTATTTCCATGGAGGCATGAGGCTCGAAGCGAGCATCGAAATGCAGCTATTTGAATCAAGTTTCAGGCATCGGCAACGACGAGGCAGTCACTTCCCTCGAACACACGCTCTAGCGCTTCACGCAACGCCAAATGCCTGGACGCTTCCAATTGGAATGAGATGGTGAGAGCTTCCATGCCACCGAGCACCCGCGCTGCATCTGGAGCAAACGTGATAAGGGCACGGTTCGACTGCAGCGAAACCTTGGAGATGCCACCGTAACAGGCGTATTGCTGGCCCGACCACTCAACGTAATAAGTGTCCATACCATGCTCCACGTCCTGCCCATCGAGATCCAAGCCGCGCTGAAGTACGAGGTAGACCTCGGCATCGGCTTCACGATCAGCGAATCCCACTAGCAGGAACCCACCGTCAGGATCTGAAGTGGTGACGATGTTTGCTTGAAATGCGAATGCAGCCATTTTGATGCTAGCGCCCGAAGTAATTCGACCCGATGAAGGTCCGGCCATGATGCAATATCAGTGGCGCCCGCCACTGCACATTCCATTGAGACCCCTGTGTACACCAACGCTGATGGCGGCCGCACCGCGGAGCGGCTGGCTTGATCAATTACTCAGCCTCTAATCGACGTTGATAGCGCACAATCAGCCAGTAGCCGAATAAGGCAAATGATAGACCGAGCACCGGTGTCAGAAGGATAGCCAAGCTCAGACCCGCATAGCCGCCAGCATCACATGGCTCGCCAGGAGCAGGCTGGCAGGAATAGCTGGCATTCACATAAGTACTCGCCAGGACGACGCTAGCCACAGCGCCAGCTACAAAGCTCCCGAGAACAATCAAAATTTTCAAGAAAATTTGCATGGCGTCGTGTCTGGATTCATCCGTCTAGTAAAACGGCATAGGCTTGAGTGAATAGTAAGATGACTGTACTGCAGAACCGTAACAACCGGCTTTTAAGTCCAGAAACCCATCGCTACTTCATCGCCAGGCATACGCGATCAATGACCAACGCCACCGACCTTGTCTGTCCCGACACCGTTGCCGCCCAGACGAGCCAAGGCCACAGATAATCCCGCACACCGCACTTGCCATGTCGCAAGGCGGACTGAAAAACGCACCGAGCAACGCTCACACAAAGACAAGGCACCGAATCCGGCCGGCAAACCAGGCGGTTGCCGAAGATGCATTCACCAAGCGCAAGGTGCTTCGGCGTGACAGGCACACCGCAGGCACAACTAGCGTCTTGAAGCTATGGACCGCCGCAGGGCATCCCTTCGGCAATCACTGTCCCCGCTCAGGACGATCCAGCACGCGCCCGATCCCACGCGCATCGATCTCGTTCGCCGCATCTGCCAATGACTGAAAATCGCTGCCCTCTTCGAACCCGATACGAAAATGCAGCTCACCCGCCGGTGTGCGCGAGGAATGGATCGACGACAGGTTTACCGCGTGCCGCTCGAAGACATGCAACAGCGTGCGCAGCGAACCGGGCTGGTCTTCGGGCAGATACACGCTCAAGGTCAGCGGCTCGGTGAGGTCGGCCAGCAGGTAGCCCACGCGCTCGTAGGTGTAGTTGCCTGCAGCCAGCGCAGTGTGTTGCAAAGCGTGCACGTTCGCGTCCAGGAACTGCCTGCGGAACTGCGCGCGTGCCGCATCGTCGCCTTGCGCCACCAGTGCGCGTAACTGCTGCAGCTGCGACAGCAGGCGGTCGAGCATTTCGCCGACGTACGGGTTACCGAACTGGATGTCTTCGTAGATCGATGGATTGAGCGAGAGGATTCGCGCGATCACCGCCGTGTCCAGCTCGAACGACGCGGAGCGATACGGCATCAACGCCTGCAAGTGGCCCAACAGCGGTGCGTAGTCGCGCAGGGTGCCAGCCTGCGCAAGATGGGTGGCATGCACCATCGCCTGTACCAAGGCCATTACCCGGTCGTGGTGCTCGGGCGAGGCATACACGCACTCTGCCTGGAGTGCTGCGTACAAGGTCTGCACCCACGCCGACCAGTGCTGCAGGCGCGCTTCGCAGACCACCATCACCCGCCCCTTCAAGGTCGGCGATTTGGGCGGCGCGGTCATCGGATGCAGGCCGACGACGTCTGCTTGCGACGCCAGCATCGCAGCGACCGGCGCCTGCTTGATCGAGGTGACATCCATCCACAACTGCGACGCGGCACGCGGGCCGGCAAGCTCCACATAGCGCTGGATCAACGCCGCGGTGTGGCGAATCGGCGCAGAAAAAATCAGCACATCCGCACGCTGCGCCAGGGTGGCCTCGTCCATATCGCCGTCGCCGGCCGGATCGAAGCCGATCACCTGCAACCCCATGCGCGTGCGCAGGAACTGCGCCAGCCAGCGTCCGTAGGCGCCGGCAATGCCGACGATGCCGACCACCGGCCGCGCATTCATGCCAGGCGCTCGACGGCAAAGCGCGGCAGTGCCGCAAGCGCGGCCGGCGCGGCGGCCAGTACGTCGAACTCTTCGTAGCCTGCGGCCAGGGTTGCCTCCAGCGCGCCGTGTACGCCGGTTAGCGCGTGTCCCACCGCCTGCTCGAACGGCATATCGCGCAGCAAAAAGCCGATCAGCAGCGCCATCAGCACATCGCCGGTGCCGGCCACGTCGACCGGCAGATGCGGGCTGGCCCAGCGATACACCGCATCCGTGCTGACCGCCAGGGTCACCAACTCGCCTGTCGCGCCGGCAACGCTGTGCGCAAGCACCCATTGCGGGCCGCGGGCGAGCAGGACACGCGCCGCGGCGATGGCGTCGTCCTGCTCCAGGCTGGGCAGACCGGTCAGGCGTCCCAGCTCGAACGCATTGGGCGTGACCAGCCAGGCATGCGGCAGCAACCGTTCGGCGAACACGCGCTCCAGCCCCGGCTCGACGTAGGGGCCGGTATGCGTATCGCCGATCACCGGATCCAGGCAATAGCGCAGTTGCGGGGCCTGCGGCAAGGTCTGTTCAAGCCAGTCGGCGAATGCTTCGCCATTGGCCAGGCTGCCGAAATAGCCGGAGACCAGCATACGCGCCCGCTGCGGCAGGCCGCGCTCGGTGGCACCGAGCAGCAGGTCGGCCAGCCAGTGGGCCGGCAGGATACGGCCGCGCAAGGTCGCATAGAACGGCGCGTTACTGAGCAAGGTGGTTGGCACTTCGGCCACACGCAGTCCAAGCGCACGCAGCGGCGGCACGGCGGCGCTGTTGCCGGCATGGCCGTAGACCAGTTGCGACTGCACCGAGATCACATCGATCGGCGAGGGACCCTCCGGGCGCTGGCGGCGACCGTGGACGAGATGACTATCGGTTGCATCGCTCATGGGAGACGCCGTCGGGAAGGGAGAGCCCCATTATCTGCCGCAATGCGTGAGCGCGTGGAGTGTTTGGAGCCGCGTAATGTTCGGTGCGACGCGCTTGACTGGATGCGATCCGGAAGGGCGCCGACATTGGAGCCGGTGGTGACGCGCACGCCAGAGCCGAACGCGTCAGCGCTGCGCAATATCTGCATGTTGTGCAGATGTTCCGGTCTGACCAGGCGCGATGGTGCTGACCGGGCGAGTATCGACGCAGCGTCGCGAGGGTGTCAGTGGCGCGGGTGCAGTCCGCGGCATGGCGTATTGATTCGATCGATCGGCGCGCGTGACAACATGAAGCGCGGGCCTGCACGGAGCGCAGAACGACGCGTCGCCACTAGGATAGTTCTAGTGCTGCCCGGCTGAACCAGAGCGAGCGACCAGGCTATCGATGCAGGGCGGCTTTAACAGTCGGCATGCCGTACCCTCATCCGCCCTTCGGGCACCTTCTCCCGAGGGGAGAAGGATGTCTTCTGGCACCTTCTCTCGAGCGAGAAGGATGTCGTTCTTCTGGCACCTTCTCTCGAGTGAGAAGGATGTCGTTCTTCTGGCATTTCTTGCGAGCGAGCTTCTTTTAGTTTTCTTGCGAACGCGCGCCTGGCACTTCTGCCGAGCGAGAAGGATGTCGTTCGTGTGGCACGTTCCACGAAGGGAGAACGATGTCGCTGCCCAATCGCTTTCCAGCGAGCGAAGCGAGGCCGTCTTTCACTCACTCGCCTTGCCCGACGTCATGCCTGCTCCCGGCAGGAGCAGGCGTGGCGTTGGGCAGCGTCGCCCACTGCCATGACGTCGTCTACGACGTCATGCGATCCCAGAAACCCTTGACGCCATCGATGAAGGTGGCCGACTTGGGCGAATGCTTGCGCGCATCCTCACCGGTGAAGGTTGCCTCGAACTGCTGCAGCAACTCGCGCTGATCGGCGGTCAGGTTCACCGGCGTCTCGACCACCACACGGCAGTACAGATCGCCTTCGCTGCGGCTGCGCACCGAGCGCACGCCCTTGCCGCGCAACCGGAACAGCTTGCCGGTCTGGGTCTCGGCCGGAATGCGGATTTCCGCCTCCCCGCCCAGGGTCGCCACGCGCACGGTGTCGCCGAGCGCGGCCTGCGAAATGCGGATCGGCACTTCGCAATGCAAGTCGTCGCCGTCGCGCTGGAAGATCGCATGCTCGCGCACGCGCACTTCCACATACAGATCGCCTGGCGGCGTGCCGGCCGGACCGGCTTCGCCTTCGCCTGCCAGACGGATACGGTCGCCGGTATCCACGCCAGCGGGCACCTTGATCGACAGCACCTTGTCTTCTTCCACGCGACCGGCGCCATGGCAGGTCTTGCACGGGTTCTGGATCAGCGTGCCGCGTCCATCGCAATGCGGGCAGCTCTGCTGCATCGCAAAGATGCCGCGCTGGATGCGCACCTGGCCGCGCCCATGACAGGTGCCGCAGGTCTCGACCTTGCCGTCTTCCGAACCGCTGCCGTGGCAGGGCTCGCATTCGATCAGGGTAGGGATCTCGATGCGGCGCTCGATACCGGCGACGGCTTCTTCCAGATCCAGTTCCAATACGTAACCGACGTCGGCGCCACGTCGCGCAGCGCGCGGACCGGCGGCGCCACCGCCGAAAATATTGCCGAAGATATCGCCAAAGATATCTCCCATGTCCGGGCCACCCGGCCCACCGCCACCACCGCCCATGCCGTGCTCGAACGCAGCGTGGCCATGCGCATCGTAGGCGCGGCGCTTGTTGCCGTCCGACAACACCTCATAGGCTTCCTTGCACTCCTTGAACATCGCCTCGGCAGCAGCGTCGCCTGGGTTGCGGTCCGGGTGGTGCTTCATCGCACAGCGCCGATACGCCTTCTTCAGCTCCTCGTCGCTGGCGCCACGGGCAACGCCCAGCACTTCGTAGTAATCGCGTTTGCTCATGACAGGGAATCGGGAATCGGGAGACGGGAATCGTTCAAAGCGTACATCCTCAGTAAATCGCAATCGAAAGTGGAAGGGTCAGACAACGGGAAGGAGCGATGCCGCAGCACCGCTCCTCCCATTCTCGATTCCCTATTCCCCACTCACGCCTTCTTGTCGTCCTTGACCTCGGTGAACTCGGCGTCCACCACGTCATCGGCGGCCTTGGAGGCCTGCGCGTTGCCGCTGGCCGCATCGGCGTTGCCGCCCTGCTCTGCCGCGGCGGCCGCTGCGTACAGCGACTGGCCGGCTTCTTCCAGGGTCTTGCTGCGCGCTTCGATCTGCGCCTTGTCGTCGCCCTTCATGGCCTTTTCCAGATCCGACAATGCCGCTTCCACCTTGCCGATCACATCGCCACCGACCTTGCTGCCATGCTCGGTGATCGCGGTGCGGGTGGCGTGGATCAGGCCATCGGCCTGGTTACGGGCCTGTACCAGTTCCTGGAACTTCTTGTCTTCCTCGCGGTTGGCTTCCGCGTCCGCGACCATGCGCTGGATCTCTTCGTCCGACAGGCCCGACCCGGCCTTGATCTCGACCTTCTGTTCCTTGTTGGTCTTCTTGTCCTTGGCCGACACGTGCAGGATGCCGTTGGCGTCGATGTCGAAGGACACCTCCACCTGCGGCATGCCGCGCGGGGCCGGCTCGATGCCGGACAGGTCGAACTTGGCCAGCGACTTGTTGAAGCGGGCCTGCTCGCGCTCGCCCTGCAGCACGTGCACGGTCACGGCCGACTGGTTGTCCTCGGCGGTGGAGAAGGTCTGCGAGGCCTTGGTCGGGATGGTGGTGTTCTTTTCGATGATCTTGGTGAACACGCCGCCCATGGTTTCGATACCCAGCGACAGCGGGGTCACGTCCAGCAGCAGCACGTCCTTGACGTCGCCGGCCAGCACGCCGCCCTGGATCGCAGCGCCCACAGCCACCGCTTCATCCGGGTTGACGTCCTTGCGCGGCTCCTTGCCGAAGAAATCGGCAACCGCCTGCTGCACCTTCGGCATGCGGGTCTGACCGCCGACCAGGATCACTTCGTTGATGTCGCTGGCGCGCAGGCCGGCATCGTTCAACGCGGTGCGGCACGGCTCGATCGACTTCTTGACCAGGTCTTCCACCAGCGCTTCGAGCTTGGCACGGGTCACCTTGATGTTGAGGTGCTTCGGGCCCGAGGCATCGGCGGTGACGTACGGCAGGTTCACTTCGGTCTGCTGGCTGGTCGACAGCTCGATCTTGGCGCGCTCTGCGGCATCCTTCAGGCGCTGCAGTGCCAACGGGTCCTTGCGCAGATCGATGCCCTGATCCTTGTTGAACTCGTCGACCAGGTACTCGATGACGCGGTTGTCGAAGTCTTCGCCGCCCAGGAAGGTGTCGCCATTGGTGGCCAGCACTTCGAACTGCTTCTCGCCATCGACTTCAGCGATTTCGATGATCGACACGTCGAAGGTGCCGCCGCCCAGGTCGTACACGGCGATCTTGCGGTCGCCACCGTTCTTGTCCAGGCCATAGGCCAGGGCTGCGGCGGTCGGCTCGTTGATGATGCGCTTGACGTCCAGACCGGCGATGCGGCCGGCGTCCTTGGTGGCCTGACGCTGGCTGTCGTTGAAGTAGGCCGGCACGGTGATCACCGCCTCGGTGACCTTCTCGCCCAGGAAATCCTCGGCGGTCTTCTTCATCTTTTCCAGCACGCGCGCGGAGATTTCCTGCGGCGCCATGCGCTTGGCATCGCTGGTCTGCACCCAGGCGTCGCCGTTGTCGTGCGCCAGGATGCCGTACGGCACGTGCGAGATGTCCTTCTGCACTTCGGCGTCGGTGAACTTGCGGCCGATCAGGCGCTTCACCGCGTAGAAGGTGTTCTTCGGGTTGGTCACTGCCTGGCGCTTGGCCGAGGCACCGACCAGCACTTCGCCGTCCTTGGTGTAGGCGACGATCGAAGGCGTGGTGCGATCGCCCTCGGAATTTTCGATGACGCGGGCCTTGCCGCCGTCCATGATCGACACGCACGAGTTCGTGGTGCCGAGGTCAATACCAATGATCTTGCCCATGGATACGCTCCTGATGATTCTGTAGCTGTGTCCGGCGACGCCGGGTCTGGCTGAGATGTGGGGGTGGCGCGCAGGTGTTCAAGCCATCTGTGCGCATCTGTGTTCCAACCGCGCGTCCGGCAGTTCAGCCGGGCGCCGGCAATCAGTCGTGCTTGGCCACGACCACCAGGGCCGGGCGCAGCAGGCGCTCGTTGAGCAGGTAGCCCTTCTGGAACACCTGCACCACATGGCCCGGCGCAATGCCGTCGGCTTCGCCCTGGCTGATCGCCTGGTGCTGGTCGGGGTTGAACGGCTGGCCGACCGGGTCGAGCAGGGTCAGGCCGTTGTCGGCGGCGACCTTGAGCAATTGCTTGTACGTCATGTCCAGGCCATCGCGCAGCGGGCTGGGTTGGCTGCCGGCCGCGGTGAGCCCGGCATCCAGGCTGTCGAACACCGGCAGCAGCTCGCCCAGCAGCTTCTCGTTGGCGAACTTGCGCGCGTTTTCGACGTCGCGCGCGATGCGCTTGCGCTGGTTTTCCAGATCGGCCCGCTCGCGCAGGGCATCGGCCTTGACCAGCGCGATCTCGCTGCGCAGCGACTCGATCTCGGCCTTGAGCGGATCGGTCTCGGGTGGGTTCTGGGACAGGTCTTCGGAGTCGAATTCGGGGTGGTCTTGGTTCATGTGCAGTTCCCGGGCAAGCGGAACGCCCGCCCCAACGTCACCCCGTATGTGGGCGCGTGCGCGCGTTTCAAGCAAAACGATCGCATCGATCGCTGCCGCTTATCGCCTGTCGGGCGGCTCCATCGCCGCGCCCAGCACCTGGGCGGCGGTCTGCACCAGTGGAATCACCCGGTCGTAGGCCATGCGTTTGGGCCCGATCACGCCCAGCACGCCCAGCACCTGGCCATTGGCGGCATACGGCGCGGTGACCAGCGAGACATCGTCCAGCGACACCATGCCGGTTTCCTCGCCGATGAAGATGCGCACCCCCGGCGCCTGGATGGTGCGTTCGAGCAGCTGCAGGATCTCGCGCTTGCTGGCGAAGGCCTCGAACAGCTCGCGCAGCCGGTCCAGGTCCGACAGGTCCTGCACGCCCATCAGCCGGGTCTGCCCGGCCATCACCATGTCGTCGGCATCGGCCGGCACCAGCGCCTCGCTGGCCAGGTCCACGCTGTGCGCCAGCAGCTGCTCCATCTCGTTCTTGGCTATCCGCAGTTCGCGCAGCAGGCTGGCGCGGATGTCCGACAGCGCGCGCCCGGCGAACTGCGCATTGAGATAATTGGCCACCCGCTCCAGCTCGGCCGGCTCGTAGGCGCGGCGCGGCTCGATCACCCGGTTCTGCACTTCGTTGTCGGCAAACACCAGGATCGCCAGCACCCGGCGCGCGTCCAGGGGCACGAAATCGATATGCCGGAACGCGAACTGCGCGCGTCGCGGCGCGCTCACCACCCCCACGAAGTGGCTCATCGCCGACAGCATCTGCGAGGCGCTGCCCAGCAGCGACTGGGTGCCATTGCCGCTGGCCAGCTCCGCGCGCAGGCGCCGCACTTCTTCTTCGCCCGGCGGCTGCATCTGCACCAGGCTGTCGACGAACACCCGGTAGCCGTGCGCGGTGGGCACCCGCCCGGCCGAGGTATGCGGGGAACTGAGCAGCCCCACGTCTTCCAGATCGGCCAGGATGTTGCGGATGGTCGCCGGGCTCACATCCAGCCCGGCATGCTGGGCCAGGGTTTTCGAGCCCACCGGCTCGCCATCGCGGATGTAGCGCGCGATCAAGGTGCGCAGCAACTGGCGGGCGCGGGGGTCGAGCATTGGGGACTGGGACGCGCGCATGGGATCATCCGGTGAGACTGGGCATAGATAATGTCTGGCACCGGGGATGGCAAGCGTCCGACTCCCTGCCCGCGCCTTCCTGCCCTAAGCTTCCCCAACGCATTCACACTCGACCCCCATGCTCAGACACCTCTCGATCAAGGATTTCGCCGTTGTCCGCGCCACCGAGCTCGAATTCGGCCCGGGCATGACCGTGGTGTCGGGCGAAACCGGCGCCGGCAAGTCGCTGATGGTGGACGCGCTGGGCTTTCTGTCCGGCCTGCGCGCCGACAGCGGTGTGGTGCGCCATGGCGCCGACCGCGCAGAACTGTCGGCCGAATTCCAGTTGCCGGCCGAGCACCCCGGACTGGCCTGGCTGGCCGACAACGAGCTCGATGACGAGTCCCAATGCCAGCTGCGCCGCATCATCCGTGCCGACGGCGGCTCGCGCGCCTGGATCAACGGCCGCCCGGTGACCTCCTCGCAGCTGGCCGAGCTGGCATCAAGGCTGGTGGAAATCCACGGCCAGCATGAGCACCAGGCCCTGATGGCCCGCAACAGCCAGCTCGCCCTGCTCGACGCCTACGCCCGCAACAGCGCCCAGCGCGAGCAGGTGCGCCAGGCCAGCCAGCGCTGGCAGGCGCTGCTGGACGAGCGCGACGCGCTGTCCGCGCAGGGTGACGTCTCCGACCGCATCGGCTTTCTCGAGCATCAACTGGGCGAACTGGAACGCGAGGACCTGGACCCGGCAGCGATCGCCGCGCTGGACGTCAATCACCGGCGCCAGGCGCACGCCACCGCACTGATCGGCGCCTGCGACAGCGTGGCCCAGCAGCTCAACGGCGACGATGGCGCCTGCGCGCTGGGCCTGCTGCAGGACAGCCGCCACGACCTGGCCCGCGTCGCCGAACACGAACCACGCCTGGGCGAGGTGGACGCACTGCTGGACAGCGCCGTGATCCAGATCGAAGAGGCGCTGGCGCTGCTCGACCGCGTGCGCGACGACCTGGACGCCGACCCGGCCCAGTTCGAGGCGATGGAGCGCCGTCTCGGCCGCCTGCACGACCTGGCCCGCAAGCACCGCGTCACCCCGGACGAACTGGCCGCCCATCGCGACCGCATGAGTCAGGAAGTGGAGAGCCTGCGCGGCGCCGACGAGCGCCTGCAGCAGCTGGACAAGCATATCGAGTCCGCCACCGGCGTCTGGCGCAGCGCGGCCGGGGTGCTCAGCGACAGTCGCAAGACCGCCGCCGAGGCCTTGTCCACCGCCACCACCACGCTGATCGGCGAGTTGGGCATGGGCGGCGGGCAATTCCTGATCCAGCTGCAGCCGCAGGACACGTTGCGCCCCGACCCCAACGGCGCCGAGCGGGTGGAATTTTTGGTCGCCGCCAACGCCGGGCAGCCGCCGCGCCCCTTGCGCAAGGTCGCCTCCGGCGGCGAGCTGTCGCGAATTTCGCTGGCGATCGAAGTGGCTGCGCTCGGCCTGGACAGCGTGCCGACCATGGTCTTCGACGAAGTGGATTCGGGCATCGGCGGCGCGGTGGCCGACATCGTCGGGCAGAAGCTGCGCGCGCTGGGCGAGGAACGCCAGGTGTTGTGCGTGACCCACCTGCCACAGGTCGCGGCCAAGGGCCATGCGCACTACCGGGTCAGCAAGGCACCGGTGGACGGCATGACCCAGAGCGCGGTCGAACTGCTCGGCCCGCAGGCACGCCAGGAAGAACTGGCGCGGATGCTCGGCGGCGTGGAAGTCAGCAAGGAAGCCCGCGCGGCGGCGCGCAAGTTGCTGCAGAGCGCCTGAGCGCAGCGAGCAGCTCGCAGATTCAAAGGACCCGTTCCCTCCCCCGCTGACGAAGCTCCCTTCCTGGCTGACAAGGCTCCCTTCCCCCGTCTGTGGGAGAAGGTGCCCGAAGGGCGAATGGGGGCAACATCGCTGCGACGCGACCACCACAGGCGACAAGCGCAAACGGTGCTGCCCCTCATCCGGCGCTGCGCGCCACCTTCTCCCGCCAGCGGGAGAAGCGATGCCTGGCTGCGCGTGATCTCTCGATTGCACGGCACCCCCTCCACCGCTCCCTTCCCCCGCCTGCGGGGGAAGGTGCCCGAAGGGCGGATGGGGGCAACATCGCTGCGACGCGACCACCACAGGCGCGACAAGCGCAAACGGTGATG
>NZ_JANTYV010000002.1:444541-1069355 GCF_024806475.1 Xanthomonas sp. 4461
TCCCTTCCCCCGCCTGCGGGGGAAGGTGCCCGAAGGGCGGATGGGGGCAACATCGCTGCGACGCGACCACCACAGGCGCGACAAGCGCAAACGGTGTTGCCCCTCATCCGGCGCTACGCGCCACCTTCTCCCGCCAGCGGGAGAAGCGATGCCTGGCTGCGCGTGATCTCTCGATTGCACGGCACCCCTCCACCGCTCCCTTCCCCCGCCTGCGGGGGAAGGTGCCCGAAGGGCGGATGGGGGCATGGGGGCATGGGCCTGCGGCATACCCACCAACACGCCCCAGAACGCGCAAGGCGGCCGAAGCCGCCCTGTCGTTCTCATTGGCGATGCATCGCGCTCAGCGCTGGCGCTTCTTGCGCACGTACAACACCAGCGAATGCTCTTCCAGTTCGTAGCCATGCTTGGCGGCGATCTGACGCTGCAACGCCTCGATCTCTTCGCTTTCGAATTCGATGACGTGGCCGGTGTCCACATCGACCATATGGTCGTGGTGGCCGCCGCGGTCCAGCTCGTACACGGCCTGGCCGCCTTCGAAATTGTGCTTGAGCACCAGACCGGCCGCCTCGAACTGGGTCAGCACGCGGTACACCGTGGCCAGCCCGATCTCGTCGCCGTGGTCGAGCAGCTGCCGATAGATGTCTTCTGCGCTGAGGTGGTGCTGGTTGCTCTTCTGTTCGAGCAGCTCCAGGATCCGCATCCGCGGATGGGTCACCTTGAGCCCGACTTTGCGCAGGTCGTGGGTTTCCATATGTTCTCCGTTCATTGGCGATTTAGCGCCAGCTGCCATCAAACGGGTCGCGGCGACCGGCGGGAGTGTATCATCGGCGTGATTTCCTCAGCACTTATTCCCCGATGCGCAATCTCCTGCTGGTCGCCGCCGTTGCTCTTTCCACCGCTGGCTGCGGCATCATCTACAAGCAGCCGATCTACCAGGGCAATCTGATCAAACAGAACGCCGTGGAGCAACTGCAGGTAGGCCAGAGCAAGCAGCAGGTCAGCGCGTTGCTGGGTACTCCGTCGATTCCGGACCCGTTCCATGCTCAGCGTTGGGACTACACGTCCACCCAGCGCGTCGACCGTCTGGCGCGTACTGAAATCAAGAATTTCACCGTGTTCTTCGAGAACGATCAGGTGGCGCGCTGGGAAGGCGACTACTTCCCGTCGCAGGACGAGCAGCTGGCCAAGTCGGCCCCCAAGCAGTTTGGCCGCAACTTGGCACGCGACAAGAAGAAGCAGCGCGGCCGTTGATGCAGTGGGTCGGCGATCGCGCGATCGCCTGACCACGCGCAGCGCCAGAAAGCCGGCCTTGGTGCCGGTTTTTCTTTATCTTCTCGCCTGAACGCCCTCGACCGGCATGCCAACGGCGACGCGCCTGCCCATCTCGGCAGGGCGCCCGACTGCCGGGCGGAGCGTCCACGCCAATGGCAGCGGCACTGCCGTACCGCTACGCCCATGCACAGCCGCCGCACGACTCAGCGCAGCGCCAGATGTCCTCGGAACCCGTTTGCCCGCACCCACGCCGGAGGCAATGGGGGCCTGCAGCTGACGCAACGCGCCGTCGCATGACACGACGCAAGACACAGCAATGGCGCCCCATCTGGAAGAGCTCGCTCACCAGCAATTCGGCCGACTGCGGCCAATCCCGCCACTAGCTGCCGGTGTCGGCCTTCTTCGCAGGTGCAGCCCGACGGCGACGGGCTTCTTTCGGGTCCAGCAGCAGCGGCCTGAGCAACTCGACCCGGTCGCCGGCGCGCAGCACCTGGTCCGGGCGCACCACGACACCGTGGATGGCGATCGCTGCGGGCGGGGCCTCTGCGCAGAGGCCGGATGCGGCGGTTGCCTCGGCGACGGTGGCACCCTGCGGCAGATCCAGCACGATCGCGCTGTAGCGATCCGGCCAGGCCAGGATGACTTCGACCTGCACGGTCACACGTCGCCGCGATCGGCGACCCGCACGAAATCGTTGACCATGCGATCGGCCAGGCCCTGGAAGCCCAGCGCCAATGCCGGCCCCAGCAAGCGCGAGCTGGTTTCCACCTCGAGGGTCAGGCTCACCTTGCACGCGTTGTCGCCCAGCGATTGAAACTCCCACAGGCCTTCCAGGCGCTTGAACGGGCCGTCGCGCAGATGCATCACGATGCGTTCGGGCCGCTCGAGCATGTTCTCGGTGGTGAACCAGGTGCGGAACGAGCCCAGCCCCAGGTCCAGGCGCGCCACGATATGCGCATCGTCCTGCTCCAGCACATGGGCAGCGTCGCACCAGCCGAAGCGGCGCGGATAGGCGGCGACATCATTGACCAGATCGAACATGCGGGAGGCGCTGTGTTCGACCAGTGCGCTGCGACGGATGGTAGGCATTCGCTAACTTGTGAAAGACGGAAGATCGTTTGACGACACCGAATCGGCGACAATGGCGTCATGAGCAAGAAACCAACCAAGGATAAAGCAAACGGCGCGAAGGCCACGAAAACCATCGCGCTGAACAAGCGTGCGCGCCACGAATACCACCTGGAAGAGCGCTACGAAGCCGGCCTGGCGTTGCAGGGCTGGGAGATCAAGGCGATCCGCGCCGGCCGCGCCAATATCGTGGACGGCTATGCGTATGTGCGCTCCGGCGAGATCTACCTGATCGGCGCGCAGATCACCCCGCTGATCCAGGCCTCCACCCACACCGTGCCGGTGGAGCGTCGCGACCGCAAGTTGCTGCTGCACCGGAGCGAAATCGACAAGGTGCTTACCCGCGTGGAGCGCGAAGGCTACACCCTGGTGCCCACCGCCCTGTACTGGAGCAGCAACAAGGTCAAGCTGGAAATTGCGCTCGCCAAGGGCAAGCAGAATCACGACAAGCGCGACGCCGCCAAGGACCGCGACTGGCAGCGCGACAAGCAGCGCGTGATGCGGCGGCACAATCGAGATGCATGAATCGGGAATCGGGAGTGGGGAATCGCGAGAGCTGGTCTGCTGCCTGCTTCGGGCTAATTTAAGCTTCTGCAAGAGCACAAACTGACTGGGTACGCGGCACCTCAGCTTTTACGATTCCCGATTCCCCACTCCCGATTGCTCACGTGGCTCCAAGCATCCGCATCAAATTCGGCACCCCTCTGCCCTGCACGTAGCGGTCGCGTTGCAGATCGGTGCAGGTGTCGAGCATCAGCTGCTTGACCCGGTCCGGGAAGCCGATGAACTCGCGGCGTGCCGACAGAAAGCCGGCCAGGACGCCGGAGACATGCGGCGCAGCCATGCTGGTGCCGCTCATTTCCACCATCAGGCTTGCCGGATCTTTCGGATCGAAGTCGTAATACGTCGAGACGATCTTTTCGCCCGGCGCCACCACGTCGGGCTTGCCGCGGCCGTCGGCGGTGGGCCCGCGCGAGGAAAAATACGACACGCCGTAATTGTGCGGGCTGCTCTTGTGCACCGAGCCGACCACGATGGCCTCTTCCAGATTGCCCGGGTCGCTGATCGACAGATCCATGTTGGCCGGGTAGGCATCCCCATCCTTGCCCATCAACCAGGCCAGCCCTTCGTTACCGGCAGCCACCACCACCAGTACGCCCTGTCGCCATAGCCGGCGCAACTCGTTGCACAGCGGCGTAAAGCCACAGCCGTAGCTTTCCGGGTCGAAATAGCCGCCCAGGCTCAGGTTCACTCCGTGGATGACCAGCTCGCCTGCGCGCTCGTTGATGGCAGCCACCTGCTGCACTGCCTTGATCATCCACGAATCGCGCCCATCGCCGGCGTCGTCCAGCACCTTGAAGCCATACAGCTGCGCATCCGGCGCCATGCCGGCAAATTCCAGCGGCGGACCAGGCTTGCCCTGCGCATCGGGCAGCGTTGCCTGGCAATGGCCGGCAATGATCCCGGCGATGTGGGTGCCGTGGCCGTGGCGATCGAGCCGGGCAAACGCATCGCCATCGGCGCGCGTCAATTGCCTGGGCGCACCGCGCCGCGTGCAATCCCATTGCGCCACCACGTTGTCGCGCTGGCCTTTGACGAAGAAATGCGGATGGCTGGCGGCGATACCGGTATCCAGCACTGCCCAGCCGATCTGCTGCCCGCGCGCCCGATAGGCATTGCGTGCTGCGTCGGCATGCAGCACGTTGCCGGAGATGTGGATCAGCGCGCGCTTGCCGGCATCGCGCCACACCCGGCGAAACCCCAGCGCACGATAGCGGCCCTGCAGCGATTCGATTTCGAAGCGGGTCAACCGCGCCGATACGAAGCGCTGCAAGCCATCTTCCAATTCGATCGCCTCATCCAGCGCGTCGCCCTGCAGGCCGGTGCTGCGCGCAGCGACCTCGCGCAGATGGCGTATCAGCACTGCCCGCACACCGGCCGGATCGTTGCCGGCGAGTTGCCGGTCCAGTTCGATCAGGACTTCATGCCGATGCTCGGGGCCGTGCGCTTCGAGCTGCTCGCTGAGGTCCTTGATCAACACCGCATTGGACACCGGCTGGTCGAAGCCCACGCCCACCGCTTGCCGCACCGCTGCGCGCACCTGCGGGATCGACAGATAACCCGAGCCCGAATGCGCGTTGTGCTGCCAGTCGGGATTGATCCGCGCGCCGGCAATGTTTTCGAAACGCCCCTTCGCGTTGGCGATGTCGTCGGTGAGATCGGCGTCCAGCGCGATCGGGTCGCGCGTCTCGGCGACGTTGATCCACTGCCGCACGCATGCAGGGAACGGCAGCTTGCGGGTGCCGGTCCAGCGCTTGAACATGCTGCGCACCTGCGGCAACCCGAGCGGCGATCCCAGGGTCAGGAACAACGTCACCTCGCAGTCGGCCGCCTCGAGCTGGCGCAGCACGTCGTAGGCGATCATCGAACCCTGGCTATGCGCGACCACCACGAACGGCCCGCCTCCCGCACGCAGCCGCTGCGTCAGACTGTCGCGCATCGACGCCGCGCGCTCGGGCACGAAGAACAGGTCGTGCACGTCCTGCAGCAGCGCTGCGGAAATCAGCCGCAGCAGCACCCGGTTGATCGCGTCGATCGGGCCCTTTGCCTGCACGCTGCCGGGTGCGCTCGTACTTTCCAGCTCGTCCAGCAAGCGATGCAGGTCGGCCCGCTCCTGATCGCTCTGTGCCAAGGCGTCGGCGAGCACGTGCAGATCCTGCCCGCCCGGCACCAGACCGAGCGTCGTCAATGCACGCTGCACGCTTTGGTTGAGCGCCGGCCCCACATCGCGCCCGTCGCAATTGCCGGGCTCCGCCACCGGATACCGCTCGCGGTTGACCCAGTACGCCAACCGGGTGCGCTCGCCCATCGGGCGCCCAAACAATGCCTTGTCCCACTGACACCGCAATACGTCGGCCGGTGGCTTGTTGCCGATGCCGTGGATATAGATCACGGTGCGCGCCTTGCCCTGCACGCGAGCCGCAGCCGCGGCCTGCGTGCCTGACTGCGGTGCACGCTTGTGTGGCTGCCTGGCAGGTACAGCGGCAGCGCGCGGTGCTGCGCGTGTCGAACGTGGACGTGGGGGCTTGCCTGTCGCCATCGCTTCGCTCCTTCGTTTACAGACTGTTCGGTCCGGTACGGGACTGAAGCCACTGTAAGCGCTGTCCATCTCACCACTTGTGACAGGGCGCGCCGATCCCTACACTGGCCTGGTCAGCGTTTGATGCTTTCCCCGGGGGTGCACTGGTTTCGACGGGGGTCGCGAAGTCGCTTGGCGCATGCCGAGGGGGCAGCTTTCCTCGTTAATCCAGCAGCAAACTTTTAGTTGCCAACGACGACAACTATGGTTCGGACTTCGCTATCGCCGCTTAATTGGCTTTAGTTGTAGTTCTACAGCCGCCTAAGGCGAACCCCCGAAACTACTTGTGCCCGTGCTCGTAGATGTAGGGTCATTATCACGGAACCGCCGGTGGTGGCTGCCTGTCAGCTACCGGCTAAATCAAGCAGGCTGGTTTCCAGGTGCGCTTTGCCCGCCGTGCTGCCTGGGAACGAGATCTAACGGAGGGATAAGCATGTAGTGCCGGGGATGGAGTGCTTCCGGACGGCGGTTCGATTCCGCCCACCTCCACCACACAACGGTCCTAAGACGGCCGACTGAGGCCGGGAATTCTCGAAAGAGGTTCTCGGCCTTTTTCATGGACGATACTGCGGCTCAATCAGCTCGCACGGGAGGCGCCAGCGATCACCGCTACCGGCCGCGTCAGTTAGTGACGCAGTCGGTCGGTTCGGATGTGGTGGGCGTGGACGTGCAGGTCGTGCCATCACGCGCGCGCGCCGATGGAAGGTCGCCGCGGAGTTGGTCGAACAGTGCGAGCAGCTCGGTAGCCTCTTGCTGCAGCAGGACCAGGGCACTCTTGTTGGGTTCATCCATTGCATGTGGTCCGACGGCGCTCCCCAGCGCTCCTGATGCCGGCGACGCAAACTGCGTGCCAGCATGACGGCACCTGATCCGGGCAAGCAGGTTCGTAGCCGCAACCTTGCCCGATGCGCTGCCCGGCCATCGGGTGCCATGCTGTCGTCTCGCCTGGCCGCGGGCTGGGTCTGTGCCAATGCAAGCCGTGTTCGACTCAGCTGTAGTCGAGCTGCCGTTGCGCTTCGGCGTGCATGACTTCCAGGGTCACCATGCCGGCGCTGCGCGCGGCAGACATGGCGCTGCGGTGATCGGGAAACGTGCGCGCAAGAGTGGCGCCTGCGAGTTCGCCCGCTTTCCGTCCCATGCCGATCTGTTCGATACGCCAGTCCGCGCTCCAGGTCGCGTCGACGCCACGGCTTGGGGCCGCATGGCAAATCAGCTGATAGTTTCCAAGAAAAATGACCAAACTGGGCTCGGCTCTGCGGTGCGTGGTGAGCATACCGTCGCAAGATCGCGGCGGCGAGTCCCGCCCCGTCTGCCAGCTGACTGGGCAGTTGAGGCACGCGACTTGCATCGACCTCGACCATACCATCGGTGTTGGGGAACACGGTGTTGACCAAACAAGCAAAACGTCATGCAGCCGGAGCGCTGCTGCTGGGCGGGGCCATCTTCGTGGTGATCGGCATCGGCGGCTACTTCACCACGCAGCGCTCGCTGGCCGATGCGGGCTGGGTCACGCATACACAGGAGGTCCTCGCGGGCATCGACGAAATCCAGGCCGGGCTGCTGTCGGCGGAGTCGTCGGTACGTGGCTACGTGCTGACCGACAACGAGGCGTTCCTGGGCGTCTATGCCGATGCGATCGGGCGCCTGCCCGAGCGCATCGTGCGGCTGGAGGCGCTGGTACAGGACAACCCGGTACAGGGCCGCAATGCGCGTGAGCTCAACCGATTGGTGAACACGCGACTGGTGCAGATCAACGATCTGCTGCTCAACTACCGCAGCCATGGCCTGGAGGGCGCGCGCGGGTCGATCGCGCGCGGCGTGTTCCAGACCTCCTCGGCGTTGCGGCGCCAGGTGCAGATCATGACCGAGCTGGAACGTCATCAACTGGTGAAGCGGACGCAGGCCAATGCACTCAGTGCGCAGTGGGTGCTGCGGATGACCGTGATCGGCATCGTCAGCGGGCTGCTGGTGATGCTGCTGGCCTACCGCTTGCTGGCGCGCGAGCTGCAACGCCGCGTGCGCGCCGAGGACGATGCCAGCCATACCAGCGAGCGCTTGGTCGAATCCTTTGCGGCGCTGGAGCGAACCTCTGCGGGACTGGAAGCGCTGGCACGCTACTCGGGACTGCTGCAGAACTGCCGCGACGCCGAAGAAGCGCTGGAAATCACCGCACGCACGATTGCGCCGCTGATCCCCGGCGCAGCCGGCGCGGTATATCTGCTGCGCGCATCGCGCGATCGCGCCGAGCAGGTCGTGGCATGGGGCGCGATGGCCGACGGCGACAGCGCAAGCATCGCGCCGGAGACGTGCTGGGCGCTGCGCCGCGATCGTACGCACGTGGTGGAAGATGCCAGCCAGGGCATGCTGTGTCGCCATGCCGACGCCAATCTTCCGACGCACGCCAGCACGGTGTGCATTCCGTTGTCGGCTCAAGGCACGCAACTGGGCATGTTGGCGCTGCGCAGCGACCAGCCTGGTGGTCTGAGCTCACTGACCGTTGCCGAAGCGGCGGCCGAACAACTCTCGCTGGCGCTGCATAGCCTGCGTCTGCGCGAAACGCTGCGTCAGCAATCGATCCGCGATCCACTGACCGGCCTTTACAACCGCCGCTATCTGGAAGAAGCGCTCAATCACGAACTGGCGCGCTGTACGCGCCGCGAGCAGCCGTTGTCGGTGCTGATGCTGGACGTCGACCACTTCAAGCGCTTCAACGATCTGCATGGGCATAGTGGCGGCGACCGCGTGTTGGCGGCCATCGGCGAACTGTTGCTGACGCAGACCCGCGGCGAAGATATCTGCTGCCGCTACGGTGGCGAAGAATTGACGATCATCCTGCCGGAAGTGGATCTGGCAACTGCGCGCAGGATGGCGGAGAAGCTGCGCGCCGGGATCGAGGCCTTGCAGGTAATGGCCGATGGCGTATCGCTGCCGAAGATCACCGCCTCGTTTGGCGCAGCGAGCTTTCCCGAACACGCGGGCACTGCGGCGCAACTGCTGCGGCGCGCGGACGAGGCCTTGTACCGGGCCAAGCAGGCCGGGCGCAATCAGGTGGTCAGCGCACCGGACGCTGCGAACGCCGACTGTGCGCAGCAGCCCTGAAGGCAGCAAGAGACGTCGCGAACCTGGCCTTGATGCGCTTGGCCAGACCGCCGGCCAGGCGCCACTGGTCGCTAACCGCTTGGCGATCCAGGCGCAACTATGCAATTTCACTTATATCGGTCTGCGACAGATCGAGCCCGGCCGTTGCTGGGTACCGCTGCACTGGTGGGTTGCAGCCAGCTCACCGCGGCGAGATTGGCGTTCACCGCGTTCGCTACCCGCATCATCCGGCTTCGAGCAGCGCAGCATCACCGTCAGCCGCGTCCCTCTTCGTCGCTGGGAATCAGACCGGCGCCGGCCAGCATGCCGTCGACGCGGGTACGCACATAGGCCGCATCTTCGGGGTCGGCGCTGCGCAGCACCGCTTCGGCGCGTGCCTGGAAATCCAGATAGTCAAAATCCGCATCCTCATCGGCAGACAGCTGCGGCAGTTCGTCCTGCAACGCGTCCAGGCGCGTCTCGAGCTCTTTGCGTGTAGGCATAACAGGCTCCGGCATCAAAGCCGTCACGGTTGCGGCAAGGCCGTCAAGGACGCGCGAAGCCTTGCCATGCAACGCTTCATTTTCCTACCCGCTGCAGCGGCGGCTGCATGCTCAACTTTCGCACAGGCCGGCCGATAATGATGCCGACTCCGACAGAACCTTGCCTGTGATCCTCCACCTGCGGCGGGATTTCCGCCTCGGCATCGTCAAGATGCTTGGGCCAATCACCGCGCTGTTGCTTTGCCTCTATGCGGTGTATCTGGCCATGACCGGCCAGGCGATTGCGTGCCTGATCACCGCAGCGCTGGGCATGCTGGCGATCTGGCGCGGCTGGAAGATGCGCGCGGCCGAACGCACCGCTGCCGGCGGTGTCTGGCTGGCGTCGATCAATGTCGCCGGCTGCCTGGTGGCTTGCTGGACCGGGGGCGATGGCGCCCTGCCCTGGCTGTTTCCGGTATTGGCAACCAACTATTTCCTGTGCGGGCCGCAGCGTGCAGTGTTGCTGAGCCTGCCGTTGATGGCGGCATTGCTGTTCCTGCCCGGCTTGATCGTCAGCCCCGGCCAGGGGGTGTCGACCGTGGTGGTGACCTTGGTGACGCTGGCGGTGGGATATTCGTTCTCGCTACGCATGCAGGACGACCGCGTGCACCTGGAAGAGCTGGCCTCGCTGGATGCACTGACCGGCTTGCCCAACCGACGCATGCTGGAACGCGCGCTGACCCACCAGATCGATCAGCGCCAACCGCAGGACCGGCTCAACAGCCTGATCATCCTGGACCTGGATCATTTCAAGGAGGTCAACGATCTGTACGGACATGCCGCCGGCGATGCGGCGCTGTCGGATCTGGCGACCATCCTGCGCTACGAAGTGCGCGAGCCGCATCAGGTGTTCCGGTTCGGCGGCGAAGAATTCGTGGTACTGCTGCGCGCCGGTTCGCTGGCGGAACTGGAAGCGGCCACCGAGCGCTTGCGCAAGGTGATCCGCAGTGGATTGCGCGGCCCGGGCGGGCGCATCACGGTCTCGCTGGGCGCTGCGCGCCACGATGGCGAAACCCATTGGCAAGACTGGTTTTCGCGTGCCGATGCAGCACTGTACCTGGCCAAGAACAGCGGCCGCGACAGCGTGCGGGTTGCCGACTGAGCGCAGCGCTGCTGGCTGGATCGCAACATCAGGAACCCCGCCCTTCTGCCAGGCGGGGCGACCCAACGGCCGCCCCGTCCATCGGTCAACGATTGACCACGGCCACCGGTGCGGCGGGGGCTTCGCCCTGCTTCCAGCCGCCCAAGGCCTTGTACACGCCGACCACGCCGACATTGACTGCCGCCTCGGCCTGCGCCAACGCATCGTCTGCCGCCAGCTGGGTGCGCTGTGCATCCAGCAAGGTCAGGAAGTCTTCCGAGCCCTCGCGGTAGCGGATCTGCGCCAGCTGTTCGGCACGCCGGGCCGCATTGGCCTGGTCAACCACGATCGCCAGGCGCGCCTGCTGACGCCCATAGCCGATCAATGCGTTTTCGGTGTCTTCCAGCGCCAGCAAGACCGCTTGCTGGTACTGCGCCAACGCACCGTCGGCCTGCGCCTTGCTGGCACGCAGGCGTGCGCGCACGGTACCGAAGTCGAACGCGGCCCAGCTGATCGACGGGGTGACCGACCAGGCCTTCGCATTGCCCTGGGTCAACCTGGCCGCATCGCCGGACAGAAAGCCGACAAAACCGCTGACGCTGATGCGCGGGAACAGATCGGCCGTGGCCACACCGACCTGCGCAGTGGCTGCGGCCAAACGGCGTTCGGCACTGCGCACGTCCGGACGTTGACGCAGCAATCCGGCAGTATCGCCCAACGGTAACGGGTGCGCGAATGCCGGCATGGCGCGTGCGACCAGAGTGGTGTCCAGCGCATTCGGCTGTTGGCCAAGCAATACGGCAAGCCGGTGCCGGTATTGCGCCTCGGCAGTTTCCAGCAACGGAATATCCGCCTCGATCGCCTTCAACCGCGCCAGGCTGCTCTGCACATCCAGCTCGCTGCCGGCACCCAGATCCCAACGCGTCTGCGTCAGCTTCTGGGTGTCGCGCAGGTTGGTCAGGGTGCGCTTGGAGACATCGAGCTGCTTCTGGGTGCCGCGCAATTGGAAGTAATTGCGCGCCACTTCGGCAGCGACCGTGACCTGTACGTCCTGCAGGCTGGCCTGCTCGGCGTCCAGATCGGCGCGCGCCGCTTCAGAGGCGCGGCGCTGGCGGCCGAACAGATCCAGCTCCCAGGCCGCATCCAGGCCCAGGGTGGTCTGCTCGGTGAGGAAGCGCTGATTGCCGGCGATCACCTGCTGCTGCTCGCGTCGATCGAAGCTGCCCTGGGCGGTGATGTGCGGGGCCTGGTCGAGACGACGCTCCACGAAGACCGCACGCGCCTGCTTCACCCGCGACACCGCAATGCGCAGATCGTGGTTGGCGAACAAGGCATCGCGCACCAGCTGCTCCAGCACCGGGTCGTCGAACTGCGACCACCAGTTGCCGACCGGGGATTGTGCGCTGAACGCGGCATCCTGCGCGCCCTGCAGCGTGACCGGCGGCGGCGGGTCGGGCCGGTAATCGGGCCCCACCGCGCAACCGCTGAGCACCAACGCGGCCAACGCCGCGCCAAGCAATGTTCTTACCATGGCAAGGTGTCTCCCAGGTGGGTAAAGCTGCCGGTCGGGCCGTGCGCATCGATCAATGCCATCTGCACGCTGCTGTGCGCGCCCTGCTCGATGTCGATCTCGCCCTCGCCACCGTTCATGTCGGTTTTGACGTAGCCGGGATGGATGGTATTGACCTTGATCGAGGTATCGCGCAGCTCGTAGGCAAGATGCACGGTCCAGCTGTTCAAGGCGCTCTTGGACGCGTTGTAGGCCGGCACCTTGAAGCTGTAGATCGGCGAGCCGGGGTCGCTGTGCAGCGTGAGCGAGCCGAGAATGCTGGACACATTGACGATGCGGCCGGCCAGAGAGCGCTGCAGCAGCGGCAGGAAGGCCTTGGTCACGCCGACCACCGCGAACAGATTGGTGTCGAAGGTGCGCTTCCAGGTGTCCAGGCTTTGCTCGGACGGCTTGCGCTGCATGTCATCGATCATGATGCCGGCGTTGTTGACCAGGATGTCCAGGTGGCCGTGACGCTCCTTCACCGTACCGACCGCCGCAGCGATGCTGATGTCGTCGTTGACGTCCAGTTGAATCGCTTCCACCGGCAGGCCTTCGGCCTGCAGCTTGAGCGCGGCGGCCACCGCGTCATCGCGCTTGCGACCGGCCAGCAGCGTATGCACGCCGGCCTGTGCGAGTTGACGAACCGTTTCCAGGCCGATGCCGCGGGTGGCGCCGGTGACCAGTGCGATCTTGGTGTTGCTCATGTGGTGCATCCTCTTGAATTGGGGGAAGTGACTGGCTTACGCCTTCACGGGGTCATGCGAAACGGCAGCCGGTGCAGCAGGCCCGCGACGGGTCACCCACTTGCGCAGCGCCACGTAGAACACAGGGGTCAGGAACAGGCCGAACAAGGTCACGCCCAGCATGCCGGCGAATACCGTGATCCCGGTGACCGAACGCACTTCGGCGCCGGCGCCATGGCCGAACACCAGCGGCACGGTGCCGGCGATGAAGGCGATGGAGGTCATCACGATCGGGCGCAGACGCAGGCGGCAGGCTTCCAGCGCTGCTTCCACGATGCCCTTGCCATGCATCTCCAGCTCGCGGGCGAACTCCACGATCAGGATCGCGTTCTTGCACGCCAGGCCCATCAACACCACCAGGCCCACCTGCACAAACACGTTGTTGTCGCCACCGGTGAGCCACACACCGAACAGTGCGGACAGCAAGGTCATCGGCACGATCAGGATCACCGCCAGCGGCAGGGTCCAGCTTTCATACAACGCGGCCAATACCAGGAACGCCAGCAACACCGCCATCGGGAACACGATCAACGCCGAGTTGCCCTGGGTTGACTGCTGATAGCTCAGGTCGGTCCACTCGATGTTCATGCCGTTGGGCAACACCTTCGGTGCCATGCCGGCCAGCGTGTGCATCGCCTCGGTGGAGGAGAGCATGCGCGGGTCAGCCTCGCCGATCAGATCGGCGGCCGGGTAGCCGTTGTAGCGGATCACCGGATCCGGGCCGTAGGTCTGGCCCAGCGTGACCATGCTGCCGATCGGCACCATCTCGCCGTTGGCATTGCGGGTACGCAGGTTGGCGATGTCTTCGACGCTGTCGCGGAACGGTCCATCGGCCTGGGCGATCACCTGATAGGTGCGACCGAAGCGATTGAAGTCGTTGATGTACGACGAACCCAGGTAGGTCTGCAGCGTGTCGAACAGGTTGGTCAACGGCACGCCCTGCGCCTTGGCCTTGTCGCGATCGACCTTGGCGTCCAGCTGCGGCACGTTGGCCTGGTAGGTGCCGATCGGGAACTGCATGCCCGGCGTCTGCGAAATCGCACCGGACATCGCATTCACCGCGCTCTGCAACTGGCCATAACCCAGACCCGCACGGTCCTGGATATACAGCGAGTAGCCCGAGCCCTGCCCCAGGCCCAGAATCGGCGGCGGCATGAAGGCGAACGCAAAACCCTGCTGGATCTGGCTGATGCGCGCGTTGAGCTCGGCATTGATCTGCACCGCGCTGCGGGTGCGCTGACTGAACGGCTTGAGCGTGATGAACACCGTTCCGGTGTTGGGCGTGTTGGTGAACTGCAGCGGATTCAACCCGGGGAACGCGATCGTGTGATCCACTCCTTCGGTCTGCATCGCGATCTGGCTGATCTGGCGGATCACTTCATTGGTGCGCTCCAGCGAGGCGCCTTCCGGCAGTTTGGTACCGGCAATCAGGTACAGCTTGTCCTGGGTGGGAATGAAACCGCCCGGCACGATCTTGAACATGAAACCGGCGCCCACCAGCAGCAACAGGTACACCATGAACACCGCACCGCGCTTGCTCAACGTCCGCGACACCGCACCCTGGTACTTGTGCGAGCTGCTGTTGAAGAAGCGGTTGAACGGACGGAACAACCAGCCGAACAGACGGTCGATCAAACGCGACGGGCCATCCTTGGGCGCGTCGTGCGCCTTGAGCAACATCGCGGCCAGCGCCGGCGACAGGGTCAGCGAGTTGATCGCCGAAATCACCGTGGAAATGGCGATGGTCACCGCGAACTGCTTGTAGAACTGGCCGGTCACGCCCGACAGGAACGCCATCGGCACGAACACCGCGCACAGCACCAGCGCGATGGCGATGATCGGCCCGGACACCTCACGCATCGCCTGATGCGCGGCCGCCAGCGGGGTGAGGCCTTCTTCGATATTGCGCTCGACGTTTTCCACCACCACGATCGCATCGTCGACCACGATGCCGATCGCCAGCACCAGGCCGAACAGGCTCAGCGTGTTGATCGAAAAACCCAGCAGATACAGCGCAGCGAACGTACCGACCACCGACACCGGCACCGCCAGCAACGGAATGATCGAGGCACGCCAGGTCTGCAGGAACAGGATCACCACCAGCACCACCAGCAGCACCGCCTCCAGCAGCGTGTGCACCACCGCACTGATCGAGTCGCGCACGAACACGGTGGGGTCATACGCTGCCGACCAGGCCATGTCCTGCGGGAACTGCTTTTCCAGCTCGGCCATCTTGGCGCGCACGGCGTCTGACAATTCGATCGCATTGGCGCCGGGCGACTGGAACACACCCATGCCCACCGCGTTCTGGTTGTCCAGCTGCGAGCGCAAGGTGTAGTTGCCGGCGCCCAGTTCCAGACGCGCCACGTCGCTCAGGCGCACGATCTCGCCGCTGTTGCCGCTGCGGATCACGATGTTGCCGAATTCCTCTTCGGTGGTGAGTCGGCCCTGCGCATTGATCGAGAGCAGGAAATCGCTCTTGTTGGGCATCGGTTCGGCGCCGAGCTGGCCGGCGGAGACCTGCACGTTCTGCTCGCGGATGGCCGCGACCACGTCGCTGGCAGTGAGCCCGCGCGCGGCGACCTTGTCAGGGTTCAACCAGATGCGCATGGCGTAATCGCCGGCACCGAAGACCCGGATCTGGCCCACGCCCGGCAGGCGCGACAGCTCATCCTTGACCTTCAAGGTGGCGTAGTTGCTCAGGTACAGCGAGTCGTACTTGCCCTTGGGCGAGGTCAGATGCACCACCATGGTCAGCGTCGGCGATTGCTTCTGCGTGGTCACGCCCTGGCGGCGCACGTCTTCGGGCAGGCGCGCCTGCGCCTGACTGACGCGGTTCTGCACCTGCACCTGCGCCTGGTCCGGATCGGTGCCCGGCTTGAAGGTCACGGTGACCATCAGCACGCCATCGGAGCCAGCGACCGACTTCATGTACATCATGTTTTCGACGCCGTTGATCGCCTCCTCAAGCGGCGTGGCGACGGTCTCGGCGATGACCTTGGGGTTGGCACCCGGATACACCGCACGCACCTGCACGCTCGGCGGTACCACTTCGGGGTATTCGCTGATGGGCAACAGCGGCATGGCGATCAGGCCAGCCGCGAAGATGATGATCGACAGCACCGCGGCAAAGATCGGCCGGTCGATGAAAAAACGGGAAAAGTCCATTGGGGTGGTCCTGAAAGAGGTTGCCGCCAGGTGGCGGCGCGGCACGGCGGCCCCGGACCGGCCTGGTTACCAGGCCGGTGGTCGAAGGCGCGATGCAGCGATGAATCAGTTCGACGCGGTGCGCTTGTCCGGTGTCGCGGCCATGGCCACGGCCTTGGCATCGACCGGCATGCCGGGCATGAAGATCTTCTGCACGCCATCGACCACGACACGGTCGCCGGCAGCCAGGCCCTTGCGCACGATGCGGAGTCCATCGGCGCTGCGGCCCAGTTCCACATCGCGGCGCTGCGCCTTGCCGTCCTTGTCGACCACGTAAACGTACTTACGGTCCTGGTCGGTCAACACGGCTTTTTCGTCGACCAGCATGGCCTTGAACTGGCCGCTGCCCAGCAGCTGTACGTGCGCATACAGACCCGGCGTGAACTGGCGCTGCGCGTTGTCCAGCACGGCACGCACGCGGATGGTGCCGGTGCTGCGGGTCACCTGGTTATCCAGGAAATCCACGCGCCCTGCGTGCGGAAAGCCCTGCTCGCCGACCAGGCCGATACGCACCGGCAATTGGCCGCCGCGCTCGTCCGGACGTTCGCCGTTGCGGGCCATCTGCGAGTAGCGCAGGAAGGTGCCTTCGTCGGCATCGAAGTAGACGAACACCTTGTCCAGCGACACCAGCGTGGTCAGCACGCTGGCGCTGTCGCCGGCAGTGACCAGGTTGCCGGCGGTGACCATCGCACGCCCGGCGCGGCCATCGATCGGCGCACGCACGTGGCTCCAGTCCAGATTGAGCTTGGCGGTGTCCACTGCGGCCTGTGCGGCCAGCAGATCGGCATCGGCCTGGTCGGCGGCGGCTCGACGCTGCTCCCACACTTCGGTGGAAATGGCCTGCTGATCGGAGAGTTTGCGCGCACGCGCCGCTTCGCTGCGCGCCAGCGTAGCCTGGGTGCGCGCCCGCACCATCGCTGCGTTGGCGCGCGCGAATTCGGCGCGGTAGCTACGGTCGTCGATGCTGAAGAGCACATCGCCCTTTTTCACTTCCGCGCCTTCGGTGTAGTTCACCTTGTCGATGTAACCGGACACGCGCGGGCGCAGCTCGACGCTTTGCACCGCCTCGATGCGGCCGCTGAACTCGTCCCACTGGTTGATCTCCTTCATCAGCACCGGTGCGACGCTGACGCTGGGCGGCGGCGGCGCGCCGGTCTGCGCAGCACCGCCGCCGCAGGCGGCAAGCACCACCGCGAGCACGGCGCCCGTCAGAACAGTACGCATTGGAAAACGGAACGGGGTGGCGTTCGGGGTCATGGTGAGATCTCTCGAGTAGGGATGGGCAAATGCAGGCCGGCCAGCCGGTCCACCGACGGAGCGGTGGAAAGACGACGACTGACGGTCACGATGGGTTGTGCGGGCTGGCCGGGCCCGGTAATGAGCGAGACCGCGGCGCGGCCGACATCGACGGCGCGAATCCATTCCGGGCACGCGTCCTTGGCGCGGCCCGGCGTGCACACCGGTTGTTCGACCGAGAGCAGATGCACGCGCACGCCCAGCGGTTTGGCTTCTTCATGCAGCACCTGGGCAAGCATGCGGATGGCGGCCGCGGCCACCGACATGTCGCCATGCGCCGCCCAGGCGCGCAGCGCGCACGGGCTGCCCAGCAACAGATAGCGGCCGCCGCCATCGGCTTCGGCCAGCAGCGGCAGCAGATGACGTGCCGCAGCCAGATGCGGCAACACGTCGCGCTCCAGGCGTCGACGCAGTGCGGTCACCGGCCGGTCCAGCAGGCGCCCGGCCTTCAACGGGCTGCCCAGGCTGGCGATCACTGCGCCCAGCGGGCGCGGGCGCTGCGCCAGCTCGGTGGCCAGCGCCTGCGCCGAGGCGTCCTCGGCCACCGAGCCTTGCAGGGTGTCCAGCAGCGCAGCATTGCGATGCTGCTCGCGCAGCGCGTCGAGCTTGGCGGCATCGCGTCCAATCACCAGAACCGGCATGCCGGCGTCGAGCAATGCGGTCACGATCCCGGTACCCACGTTGCCCGCGCCGCCGATCACGACGGTTTCGGATTGGACCATCCCGGTCATGGGACTTTCACTCCCGACATCGGGACAATTCCGCGCTGAACCCAGCGCGCCTGCAGTCCAGTCCGCTGCGTCGGCGCACCGCCGGCCTGCCGCTTGGGCGACGCGGCAAAGCCACGCGAAACGCTGGCGCGCGGGCTTCTTGCCGGGGAAACCACCGGATCGAAGGCGCTTTCAAGGGCGCTACGGGAGTTGGAGGACAAGCCGAAGACATCGCACAACCACATGGCCGTGCTCCTGCGTTGAAGGGATGCTGCATAAGCTAGGCCTCAAAGCAGCACTTGATTAGTCCGGATTTAGGGGAATAATCGTCCCGTAAGCGGTCTAATCCCTCCTGACCCCCGGAAGGCAGTCCCATGACACACGATCTCAACGACACCCTGATCTTCGTCAAGGTGGTCGAACAGGGCAGCTTCATCGCCGCCGCCAATGCGCTTGGCCTACCCAAGACCACCGTCAGCCGCAAGGTTCAGGAACTGGAAACCCGCCTGGGTGCGCGCCTGTTGCACCGAACCACGCGGCGCATCGGGCTGACCGAAGCAGGCTCGGTGTACCACGAACATTGCCAGCGCATCGCCCGCGAACTGGAAGAAGCCGAAAGCGCGGTCGGGCAATTGCAGTCCGGCCCACGCGGCTGGCTGCGGTTTACCGTGCCGTACTCGCTGGGCATCACCTGGATCGCGCCGTTGCTGGGCGAATTCCATGCGCAGTACCCGGAAATCCAACTGGACATGCACCTGGGCAACGAGAAGCTGGACCTGATCGGCGGCGAAGCCGACCTGGCCCTGCGCGTCGGTGCCCTGCCCGATTCCAACCTGGTCGCACGCAAGCTGGGCAGCCTGCGCACGCAGGTGTTCGCCAGCCCGTCGTATATCGAACGCTATGGCGAGCCGCTGCATCCGGACGAGCTGCAATTCCATCGCACGCTGGCGCTGCGCAAGAACCGCAACGTGCACAACAACCGCTTTTTCTGGTCGCTCAGCGACGGCAGCGATGTGCGCGATTTCCCGGTCAATCCACTGATGGTGGCCAATGACCCGGCCGCGCTCAACGGTGCGGTGTTATGCGGCGAAGGGCTGTTGCTGACCGGCGACGTGATGGCCAAACCCTTCGTGCAATCGGGTCTGGTGCGCCGCGTGCTCGCTGGCTGGACCGGGCCGGAAGTGGATTTCAATGCGGTGTTTGCCGGCGGCCGCCTGGTGTCGCCGAAAGTGCGCGCGTTCGTGGATTTCCTGGTCACGCGGATGAACTTCGACGCGGACTACATGATGGCGCAGTGTCCGGCCCGTCTGGCCGCGCAAAAAGCCGACAACGATGCGAAAGTCGAAGTGGGCGCAGAAGCGGAACTGCGTGCCGAGGGCAAGCGCATCCTGGAAAACGTCACGGCGTAGCCCGCACTCAAACAGTCGCCTGACGGAGCACCCTCGTCCCCCTCGGGACAAGGTATCCGAAGGGCGATGGGGGGACGTTGCCCGCACAAGCGAAAACGTCCTGGCTGCTACAACTCCCGAATCCCTGCAGGAGTGTCGGGGCCATCCGGCGCCGGTACTTTTGTCGTGGCCAACCACCATCACCGCTGTCGACCAAGTCCGCAATGCTCTCGACTTGTTTCTTCCTGCGCGCCATGACCCCATACACGGAAGGGTCCATGCCGCCCCGTGGATCCCACAAAACCGCAAAGGCTCCACACCTGCCAAAACAGCACTCGGGAGATTTATGCACCGCTCTTGATCAACAAGATACGCAGCGCAAAAAAACAGGCCGCTTTCGCGGCCTGTTTTTCGCATGCATCGTCGGCTAGTCAATCGACCCGCCACGATTCAATGCATCACCTCACCTCAACGCATGCCGGTATTGCTGGCAGCGCCTTCCGCACGCAGCGGAATCAGGCGGATTTCCACGCGTCGATTCTGCGCGCGGCCGGCGTCGGTGCTGTTGTCGGCGATCGGATAGCGTTTGCCGGCGCCCATGGTTTCCATGCGCTCGCGCTGCACGCCTTGCGCGGTCAGATACTGTGCAACTGCACCGGCACGTTCTTCGGACAGGCGCTGGTTCACCGCATCGCTGCCGACGCTATCGGTATGACCTACCACTTCCACCATGGTCTGGTTGTACTCGCGCAAGGTCGATGCCACGCCATTGAGCGCGCCATAGAACTGCGGCTTCAAGGCAGACTTGCCGAAGTCGAAGGTGATGCCGTCGGGCAGGTTCAAGGTGATGTTGTCGCCCTGGCGCTGCACGTCGATACCGGTGTTGGCGGTGCGCTCGCGCAACGCGCGTTCCTGGCGATCCTGGTACTGGCCGATGGCCGCGCCGCTGAGCGCGCCGATGCCGGCACCGACCATCGCGTGCTGACGACGCTCGGTGGCGCTATCGCCGGTGAGCAGACCCGCAGCCACACCGATCGCGGTGCCGATCAGCGCATTGCGGCCGGTACGGTTCTGCTGTTGCGTCTGGTCGCCATATTGATCGCGCTGCACATACGAGCCGCCGGTGGCGCAGGCGGACAGCGCGATGGCGCTGGCCAGGGCAACGGCGAGACTCTTGGTGGCTGCTGGGGACATGGTGTTCTCCTGTGGCCGGAACATCCGGCGCTCAATCGTGTCGGCGAGGATAAACAGACCGACGCGACTGGCGCATGATGAAACCGGCCATCGCCGCCGCGCGGATAGCCGTCCATTCAGGAAAACGTTTTCGGTAATCACGCGCGAAAACAAGACCAAAACGACCTCTTCCTGCATTGCCAGATGGCCGCATCGAAGACGCGCCCGTGGCGCGACGTCTCATCAAGAAAAGCACATCGGCACGCGCACTGGCAGCGACGTTTCACTCAGCCCTTTGTCTTTGCATACGCAGCCAACGCCGCATCACGCCCTTCTGCCAGACCGATGATCGGTGTGCGCGGATACTCCGGTGCCAAGCGCGCGAGCGACAACGGATGCAGCCAGGGGGCGAAGCGTTCCTTCACCGCGAGCTTGCCGAGTTCGGGCACCCAGCGCGTGATGTACGCGGCCTGCGGATCGAATTTTTCCGCCTGCGTCACCGGGTTGAACACGCGGAAATACGGGGCGGCATCGGCACCGGTGCCGGCCACCCATTGCCAGCCCATGGTGTTGTTGGCCAGGTCCGCATCCACCAGCGTGTCCCAGAACCAGCGCGCGCCTTCGATCCAGTGCACGCGCAAGTGCTTGCACAGCAGGCTGGCCACGATCATGCGCACGCGGTTGTGCATCCAGCCGGTATGCCAGAGCTGGCGCATGCCCGCATCGACGATCGGAATGCCGGTGCGGCCGCGTTGCCAGGCCTGCAGCGCAACTGGGTCGGCCTTGGCCCAGTCGAACCCTTCGAAGCGCGGATTGAGATTCTGGTTGGTGGTGTCGGGGAAGTGATGCAGCAGGTGATACGAAAAATCGCGCCAGCCCAACTGGCGGATATAGCCATCGATCTCGGCGCCGTTGCGCGCATTGCGCTGCGCGTCCAGCATGCCGGCAATACGCCACGGTGCGATCTCGCCGAAGTGCAGGTGCGGCGACAGCTGCGAGGTACCGACGCGATCGGGACGGTCGCGGTTTTCGCGATACCCGTTGAGCGCACCGTCGCTGAAGATCTCCAGCATTTCATGCGCACCGGCCTCACCGGGCTGCCAGTGCTCCCAGAACCCGTGGTCCCAGTTCAAGCGCGGCAGCAAGGCCAGCGACTCCAGCGCGGCGGTTTTCAGCGCTGCCGGCAACGGCGGCAAGCTGCGCGGCGCAGGCACGGCGGCGGGCAACTGCAACTGGGTCAGCGCGTTGCGCCAGAACGGGGTGAACACCTTGTACGGGCCACCTTGCTGGGTGGACAACTGCCAGGGCTCGAACAGCAGCGCAGAATTGCAGCTTTGCACCTCGATGCCGCGCTCACGCAGGCTGCGCTTGATCTGCGCATCGCGCGGCTGGGTGGCCGGTTCGTATTTGCGGTTCCAGTACACCGCCACCGCGCCGGTCTGCGCGATCACCTCATCCAGCACCTGCGCACTGTCGCCGGCACGCACGACCAGGCTGCTCCCCAGCGCACGCAGTGCGCTGTCCAGCGCCGCCAGCGAGCGATGCCGCCAGCTGCGCGACGCTGCGCCAGGGGTCCACTCGCCTTCTTCGTGCGGTGCGTCGACGTAGAGCGGAATCGGGTCATGCCCGGCATCGAGCGCGGCACGCAGGGCCGGGTTGTCCTGCAGACGCAGATCGCGACGGAACCAGACGATGGCGTAGGACATACGAACTCGGCAGCGACGATAAGGCTGCGCAGCATAAGACAGCAGGTGCAACGATGGCGCGATGCAGGGTGTGAGCATTCCTGGTCCGGCTAAGAGCCCTCCCGAACGCTGTAGCGATGGCGGCAGCGCGGTTGGCCATACCAGCCTTCGTTGACCAGTGGAGCGATATCGTGAACAACAGTGACATTGTCCGGTTCAGATCGAACTGAGTTGATCACCCCGCACCTGATCAACCGGCCGCGCAGCATGCACTGCTCGCAACCATGCACACCGACCATCTCCGCTGGTCCTTGCCCGTCCACCGTTGCGGGACCTTATGCGGCATGAATGACGCAGAAGAGCTTACATGGACGTACCTGCAGCGTGCACCGCGATGGTGGGCGGGCACGGCCTCTGCAGCAGACCCGCAGATCATCCGCTCTAAAACACCGCATCCACGCCGTTCAATCACCTCTCAAGGCGACCGGGAGCTGAGCTTCAACGCAATTTGGATGTTGCCACGCCGAGCGGGTCGAGGGCGCGATGCCCTCACCGCATGCGGGACACGCCGCAGGTACGTCCATGCAGGCTCGGTGGCGGCATCCATGCCGCCGCACGGCCGCGCAAGCGGTGAGGGCATCGCAGCTGCCAACGTGGTCGTGTACGTACGCGCGCCACAACGCGGGCCGCGCCCGCTGAGCGTCGTCGCTTTTTGGAGAACCAAAACAGAACGCTTACTCGAAACTGCCGACCGAATCGTGCGCCAGGTTGTCGAAGCGGGTGTATTCGCCGAAGAACTTGAGCTTGCACGAGCCGGTCGGGCCGCCGCGGTGCTTGCCGATGATGATCTCGGCCAGGCCCTTGTCCGGCGAGTTTTCCTTGTTGTAGTAATCATCGCGGTAGATGAAGACGATCATGTCCGCGTCCTGCTCGATAGCGCCGGATTCGCGCAAGTCGGCCATCACCGGGCGCTTGTCGGTGCGCGTTTCCAGCGAGCGGTTGAGCTGCGACAGCGCGATCACCGGCACGTTGAGTTCCTTGGCCAGACCCTTGAGACCACGCGAGATTTCCGAGATTTCGGTCGCGCGGTTTTCGCTGTTGCCCGGCACCGACATCAGCTGCAGGTAGTCGATCACGATCAGGCCCAGGTCGTGTTCGCGCTTGAGCCGGCGGCACTTGGAGCGCAGCACTTCCGGCGACACGCCCGGCGTATCGTCGATGAAGATCTTGGTTTCCTTCAGCATCTTGATCGCGCCGGTCACGCGCGCCCAATCCTCGTCTTCCAGCGCGCCGGTACGCAGACGCTGCGCATTGATGCGGCCGTTGGAGGAGATCAGACGCATCGCCAGCTGCGATGCAGACATTTCCATAGAAAACACCGCCACGCCCTTCTTGGACTTGATCGCGGCGTACTCGGCAATGTTCAGCGCAAAGGTGGTCTTGCCCATCGCCGGGCGCGCGGCCAGGATGATCAGATCGGTCGGCTGCAGGCCGGCGGTCATCGCGTCGAAGTCGGTGTAGCCGGTAGGCAGGCCGGTGATGTTGCCGCCGTTTTCGAAACGGTTGCGCAGCTCTTCGAACGCGTCCTTCAATGCGCCCGGCATCGCCACGAAATCGGTGCGTCCGCGCGCGCCGGCCTCGGCAATCTTGAACACTGCCTTTTCCGCGGCCGACAGCAACTCCACGCTCTCGCGACCTTCCGGCTGGAAACCGTCGTTGACGATGGTGGTGCCCACCTCGATCAGCTGCCGCAGCACCGCCTTGTCGCGGACGATTTCCGCATATGCGGCGATATTGGCGGCCGACGGCGTGGTGCTGGCCAGCTCGATCAGGTATGCGCCATCGCCGACCTGCTCCAGCTTGCCCTGCGATTCGAACCACTCGCCCAGGGTCACCGCATCGAAGGGGCGGTCCTTCTCGTTCAGTTCGCGGATCGCACGGTAGATCAGCCGGTGATCGCGACGGTAAAAGTCGTTTTCGGTGAGCTGGTCGTTGACCCGATCGAACGCATCCGGCGCCAGCATCAGCCCGCCGAGTACCGCCTGCTCGGCCTCGACCGAATGGGGGGGCACGCGCAGCTGGTCAATCCGCGGCTCGGGACGATCGTAATCGTCGTCGTCGCGATCGCGATTGCGCTTGGAACGGAAACCAGGACGAGCGGACATGGACAGACAAACCTGACGCGGGGAGACGAGGGCAGGAAGCATAGTCATCGACGGCGCCGACGACCATGCACAACTCTGTGGATAACTGGTGGACAGCCAGTGCATCACGCTTGTACGCGAGCACTGTCGCAGCAGCCGCGACCCTTGCCCTGCCTGGCTTTCAGACCACCGACCAAGCGTCCCGGCGAGCGTGCAGCCGCCGGGACAACGCTGTGATCAACTCAGCGCTTGAGGTGCGCGACCAGGCCCACAAACGCGTCGACAAAGCCCTGCAGGAACTTGCGGCTGTCGGCATTGGCGATCTCATCGTCCGGGCCGAACAGGCCGTCCTTGTACTGCAGGAAGACCTCCGGCTGGCCGAGCACATGCATGTTCAGATACGCCAGCACGTTGCGCAGATGCTGCTGCGCGGTCGCGGTGCCGATCGAACCGAGCGAGATGCCTACCACCGCTGCCGGCTTGCCGCTGAACGCGCTGTCGCCGTAAGGACGCGAGCCGGTATCGATGGCGTTCTTGAGCACGCCGGGAATCGACCGGTTGTATTCGGGGGTGACGAACAACACCGCATCGGCCGCGCGGATCTGTTGCTTCAGGCGCGTGCCCTCGGCCGGGTAGTCGCTGTCGCGGTCCTGGTTGTACAGCGGGATATCGCCGATCTCCACATACTCGAAGACGGCCTTGTCGCCGGCCAGATGCTCCAGCGCGCGCGCCAGCTGACGGTTGTAGGACTCTGCGCGCAGGCTGCCGACCAGGACGGCGATGGTGATCTTGCTCATGGGAGACGCTCCGTGGAAACCGAGCCCCAGCCTACCCAGCGCGATGCTCAGAGCCGGTGAAGCGCCGTCCGGCTCCGGGCGATCGACCGCAGGCACCGGCAACCGGCGCCGTGACAGTCTGCAAGGCGTTGACGCGCCCCGCCCTGCCCTGTCCGATGTCCGCGTGGCAGGTTCAAGCGTCAGCAACACCTCGGCAACGGCAGCGCGGTTTCGCACACCGCGCAGCGCTTGGCCGCCGCACCCAAGATCACCGCGCTCACCTGGATCAGCGCGTGATCGCCGCGCGTTGCGCGCGCCAATGCGCCTGCCAGGCCTGAAACATCAGTACCGTCCACAGGTGCGTATGCCATTTGCGCTCGCCACCGTTGAAGTCGCGCCATAGCCCGGCCACGGTGTCGGCGGCGAACACGCCTTCGCGCTCCAGGGTGGCGTGCGCCAGCAGATCGTCGGCCCAGCCGTGCAGGTCGCCACGCAGCCATGCGCTGACCGGCGCGCCGAAGCCGCGCTTGCCGCGGTAGACCATCGGGTCGGGCAGGTAGCGGCACAGCACGCGCTTGAGCAGGTACTTGCTGACCCCGTCGCGGTACTTGAGCGAGAGCGGCAACGACCAGGCGAATTCGGCCACGCGCCAGTCCAGCAGCGGCGCGCGCGCCTCCAGGCCCACCGCCATGGTGGTGCGGTCCACCTTGCACAGCAGGTCGTCGGGCAGATAGGCGGCGAAATCGGCCAGCATCATCGCGTCGGCGGGGGTGCCGGAGCCGTGCAGCGGGTCGGCCAGGCTGTAGAAACTGTCGGGTTCTGTCGCACCGAGCACCACGGCGGCCGGGTCGCGCCAGCGCGAGATGCGGTTGCGGTAGATGTCGCCGATGCCGCGTGCGCCGGCCTCGGCCACCAGCGCGGCCAGGCCGCCGGTACGCGAGGACTCGCCGTTGCGGCGCGCCGCCAGCGCCATCAACCGCCGCAGCGGCCCCGGCACCAGCCCATGCATGCGCCAGTTGCGCAGCGCGCGCTGGTAACGCCCATAGCCGAAGAACAACTCGTCGCCACCATCGCCGGACAGCGCCACCGTCACCCCGCCACGCGCCAGCCGCGCCACCAGCGCCGTGGGCACCTGCGAGGCATCGGCGAAGGGCTCGTCGAACATGTCAGGCAGGGTCGGCACCACCGCCAGCGCGTCGGCGCCGCTGACGTAGAGCTCGGTGTGGTCGGTGTGCAGATGCGTGGCCACTTCGCGCGCCAGCGGCGCTTCGTCGTGATGCGAGCCTTCGAAGCCGATGCTGAAGGTATGCACCGGCTGGCTGCTTTGCGCCTGCATCATCGCGGTGACGATGGACGAGTCGGTGCCGCCGGACAGGAACACACCCACCGGCACATCGGCCACCATGCGCAGCGCCACCGCATCGCGTAGCACGCTATCGAGCTGCTCTTCGGCCTGCGCATCGCTGCCGGTGAACGGCGCCGCCAGCGCGCGCTGCATCGCCTCGCGCGCGTTCCAGAACGGCTGCTGCGCCTGGTCGGGGCGATGCGCGGCCGCGCCGGCCGCCACGGTCTGCGCATCCAGCCGCAGCACCCGGCCAGGCATCAGCTTGAAGGTGCGCTCGTGGATGCAGGCCGGCGCCGGGATATAGCCCAGCCGCAGCAGCAAGGTCAGCGCATCGCGATCCACGCCGTTGTCGAAATCCGGGTGCTGCCACAACGCCTTGAGTTCGGAACCGAACACCAGCGTGTCGCCGGCCCAGCCGTAGTACAGCGGTTTCTTGCCGACGCGATCGCGGGCGAGATACAGGCAGTTATCGCGTTCGTCCCAGAGCGCGATGGCGAACATGCCGTTGCAGCGGCTCAGGGTGTCGTCCAGCCCCCACTCCACCACCGCCGCCAGCAGCACTTCGGTATCGGAATGCCCGCGGAAGCGATGCCCCAGCGCGGCCAGTGCGGCGCGCAGCTGCGCAAAGTTGTAGACCTCGCCGTTGTAGGCCAGCACGTAGCGGCCGTCGGCCGAGCGCATCGGCTGATGGCCCAGCGGCGACAGATCCAGAATGCTCAAGCGTTGATGCGCCAGCGCCACACCGGCCTGCGCATCGCACCAGGTGCCGGCATCGTCCGGGCCGCGATGGCGCAGGGCCGCGCCCATCGGTCGCACCAGCGCATCGAGCTGCTCGCCGTGCAGGCGCGGCGATGCCAGCAGCATTCCTGCCAATCCGCACATCGTCAGTGCTCCTGCGGGCGGCCGATGCCGTGCATATCGCTCATGCGCTCACCGAGGCGGACGCGGGCGCCGGCATCGCGACAAACCCGGGCAAGGCCTGCACGCGTTGCAGCCAGGCGCCGATCGCCGGCCAGCGCTCCAGATCGAAGCCGCCGTCCTCGGCGCAATGGGTGTACGCAAACAGCGCGATATCGGCGACGCCGTAATCGCTGCCGGTGAACCAGGCGTGCTGCTGCAGATGCTGCTCCATCACCGCCAGCGCCTGTTCGCCGCGCACACGCAGCTGCGGCAGTTCGGCGCGGCGCGCTGCATCGCGCGGTGTCCACAGGCTGATGAAACGCGCCACCGCCACATACGGCTCGTGGCTGTACTGCTCGAAGAACATCCAGCTCAGCGCTTGCGCGCGTTGCCACGCATCGGTGGGCAGGTAAGGCGTGCCCTCGGCCAGCCAGAACAGGATCGCGTTGGATTCGGTCAGCACGCGGCCGTCGTCGCGTTCCACCATCGGCACCTTGCCATTGGGATTCTTGGCCAGGTAGTCCGGTGTGCGGGTCTGCCCGGCCACGCTGTCCACTTCGACCCAGTGATAGCGGCTACCCAGCTGCTCCAGCAGCAGACGCACCTTGTAGCAGTTGCCGGAACTGGACATGCCATGCACGGTCAACGGGGGACGCACGGTCGACATCAAGCTGGCTCCGCGGCAACGACGAGGGGCTGGCAGTGTCACAGCCCTGTGCGCCTTTGCAAAGCCCTTGCATGCATCTCAGCTGCCTGCCGCCATCGTTGCCATCGCCAGCGGCATTGCGGCGATGGCCCATCTCAGGCTGTCGCCACGAGCGCCACCGGCACGCCCAGCACCGCGATGACCACACCCAGCAGCGACAGCGTCAAGGCCCAGGCGCCGAAGGCGCGCGTGCGTCCGCATCCAGCGGCACCGGCAACGGCCTGAACCGAGCACACCGACCACCACAGGCTGCCCAGCAGCAACAGCAGCACGCACGTCGACAACTGCGCCATGCCGGCCGGATCGCTGGCACCGCTCTGCAGCAGGGCCGGCCTGCCCTTGAGCGCGACCAGCCCGGCGAGCACGCACACCAGCCATGGCAAGACGCTGCCCGCCATCGCCGGCAGCAGCCGCTCGAGCTGCGCTGCGCTGTCCATCCAGCGCAACAGCTGTTTGAGCAGCACGCAGCCCAGCACCAGTACCGCTCCCACGGCCAGCGCACCGGCCAGTTGCATCCACCATGGCAAGGCCTGCAGCCACATCCACGCCGACAACAGCGTGGTCACCGCAAACACCGCCCAGGCGCTGCGGCGCAAACCGCTCTGCTGCGGCATGCGCTGCACCGTGCCGTGCGGGTCGAACAGCAGCCCGCCCAGGCCGCCGCCACGCCACCAGGCCAGGCAACCCAGCACCAGCACGATCAATGCCAGCAATCCGATTAGTGGGTAGCTCAGCGCCCGCCAATCGGTCGGCTGCTTGCGCCGCTGCGGCTTGAGGTCGTGATTGAAGTACAGCAGGTCGCGCGCGCGCTCCATATCGGCCGCCGCACGTGCCACCCCATTGGCGGGGATGCGGTCGGTGAAGCGCTGCCATTGCCCGATGATCTCGATACGGCCATCGCGCATCGCAATCGTGCGCGAGAAGCGAAACCAGGGGTTGGACACGATCTGCGTGTCTGCATCCACCTTGGCCGCCGGGTCGGTCTGCACGCGCACGGTCTGCCGCGCCAGCTGCGGCCCGCGCAACGCCAACGGGCTCTTGCGCGCCTCCTTGGGCAAGCTGTCCATCCAGTCGCCGAGCTGAAACAGCGGGAAGCCCACTTCGTCGCCTTCGGCCGCCGGCCATTCCAGCCGATAGGTCTCGTGCGTGCGCACATTCAATGCATCGCTAGCGTCGATGGTGGGCTCATCGACCTGTGTCAGCGCGGTGTAGTACTGCTGCATGAACTCCAGATAGCGCTCGCCCACCGTTTGCGCGCCATCGTTTTCAAAACTCGATGCCACCCGCTCGCCGCGTCCCTGCCGGTAGGTGGTGTCCACGCTGAAGGTGGCCACGCGCTGCGGTTTGCGCAGCGAAATCGCGATGTCTTCAATCACCTCGACCTGCGGCAAGGTCGGCATCGGCGCCGGCACGTCGACCAGGGCGTCCTGCCCGGCCAGGACCGGCAATCCGCGCACAAACGGCAGCGGCCGACGCTGCGCAAGCGAGCCTTCTTCGCGGTCGCGCGTGGCGTCCACCCACACATCGCCCTGCGGCAGATGCGCGCGCACCACGACATGGTCGAATGCGTAGGGGCTCGGCAGGCGCTTGTCCAGCGTGGCGCCCTTGTCGCTGTTGACCAGCACCGGCTCGGCGCGGATGCCGGCCAGCTGCAACAGCGCGATCAACAGCGTCGCCTTGTCCTTGCAGTCGCCGTAGCGGTTGCGCAATGTCACTTCCGGCGCATGCGGGGCATGCGAGTTCTCGCCCATGTCCAGGCCGACGTAACGGATCTCGCCCTGCACGAAGGCCACCGCACGCATCAGTGCGCCTTGCGCATCGTCGCTGCGCAGCCGCAGGCTCTGCCTCATGCTGGCAGCCACCTGCGCATCCTTGAATGCATCCGGGTACAACTGCGCGGCCCACGCCGCCACACGCGCCCAGTTTCCGGCAGTGGACACTTCGATCAGCCCGTACGGGTCCACATCGTCGGGAGCGCCTTTTTCCTCCTGCACGGCGGCGACGTTGCTTGCCCCGATGTTCAACAGCGCGACCCCATCGGCCTTGCCGACATTGCGGCTGAAGCCCGGCGCGCTGATGCGCCACTGCAAGGCCATGTCGGCGGGATAGCGCACACGGACCCGCCGTTCGCCCAGCGGCACGCCGTAGCGCGCATCGAAGATGTCGTAATAGCCCTTGCCGAACACCGGATTGCTGCCGGTGATGGTCACGCCGTAATCGACCCGGTCGCCCACGCGCAGATCCGGCAAGGTGATCGACAGCGTCAGCGCGCCATCGATCAAACCGTCTTCCAGCCCGCTTTCGCGGCGCAGCTTGGCGTAATGCGCACGGCTGCGCATGTCGATGCGCTGACCCGCGCGCCAGACGTCCAGGCTGTTGAGCTGCAATGTCTGATACTGCGGCTGGTAATCGATGGAGATCTGCCCGGCCTCATCCAGGCTCTTGGCGCGCTGTACCGTATAGCTCAACCGGCGGTACGCGCGCACCGCCGGGCCGGTGAGATCGACCTGATCGGACACCAGCTCATAGCGCAGCCCGCTCGCACCCGGCACGCTGTCGGGCACCGCATCGGCCACCACCCATGCCGGTGCCGGCGCCATGCTAGGCGCCTCGTTCGCTTGCGCCGGTATCGCGATTGCGGCAATCGCGCAGATTCCGCACATCGTCCAGAAGACGCCTCTCAGGCGTCGCACCACATCCTTGCCGATCAACACCCACTCCTCGTCAAAACGCGTTGAGCCCCGTCAGCGCACGTCCCACCACCAGCTGGTGCACGGTTTCGGTGCCCTCGTAGGTAATCACCGATTCCAGGTTGAGCGCATGCCGGATCGCCACATGTTCGGTGGTGATGCCGGCCGCCCCCAGAAGGTCGCGGCACTCGCGCGCCACGTCCAGCGCCATGCGGCAATTATTCCACTTTGCCAGCGAGATCTGTTCCGGTCGCAGCGTCCCGGCCTCCTTCAGGCGGCCAAGCTGCAGCGCCAGCAACTGCGCGGTGGAAATCCGCCGCGCCATGTCGGCCAGCTTGATCTGCGCGCTCTGGGTGGCCGCCAGCGGCCGGCCGAACAGGATGCGTTCGCCTGCGTAGGCCAGCGCCTCGCGCAGGCAGGCCACCGCCGCGCCGATGGCACCCCAGGCGATCCCGTAACGTGCCTGGTTGAGACAGCCCAGCGGCGCCTTCAACCCGGCCGCGTTCGGCAGGCGCATCTGCTCGGGTACGAACACGTTGTCCAGGAACAACGCCGAGGTCACCGAGGCGCGCAGGCTCATCTTGTGGGCGATGTCCTGCGCAGTGAAACCGGGGCTGGAGGTTTCCACCAGAAAACCGCACACGCCATCGTCGGTGTGCGCCCAGACGATGGCCAGGCTGGCGATGCTGCCGTTGGTGATCCACATCTTTGCGCCGTTCAGGCGCCAGCCGTCGCCATCGCGCACTGCACGCGTGGTCATCGCCGCAGGGTCCGAGCCGCCTTGCGCTTCGCTCAGGCCGAAGCAGCCGATGACGCGGCCGGCGGCCATCTCCGGCAACCAGCGCTGGCGTTGCGCGTCGCTGCCATAGGCATGGATGGGATACATGCACAGCGAGGACTGCACGCTGACGAAACTGCGCAGGCCGCTGTCGCCGCGCTCCAGTTCCTGGCAGATCAGCCCGTAGGACACCGCTCCCAGACCCGCACCGCCATCGCCGACCGGCAGGCTGGCGCCCAGCAGCCCCAGTCGCGCCAGGTCAGGCACCCACTCGCTTGGGAACCGCCCCGCATCGAAGGCATCGCCGATCGCCGGCAGTACCCGCGTATCGGTAAAACGCGCGACGGCGTCCTGCACCGCCCGCTCTTCGTCGGTCAGCAGCGCACGGACATCGAATAGATCATCGGGACGCACCGGCATGCTGATTTCCACCACTGGAGAAGCGGCGATTATCTGCCAGTTGCCTGCCGAACATGGCGGCGACGTGTTCAGTGTACGGAATTTACCGCTGGCGCCTGAAACGAAAAGAGCCGGCAATGCCGGCTCTTTTGTTGCTCACGCAGCGATCCGGGTGGATGGCTGCCAGCGATTTCTCACTGGCGCGTGCTGCCCGCATCCACACGGACGCCGCGGTCACCGGCCGTCGAGGCGGTCTGGGTCACCAGCTGGCCATCGACCACCGGCAGACGATCGCTCGCCGGCTTGTCGTTCATACGCACGGTCTTCTCGAACCCGTCGTAGCGGTAGGTCACGTCGTAGGCCACCACGTTGTCGGCGTCGCCCAGCGAGATGCGCTCGCCCGGCTTGCTGTCCATACGCATGGTCCCGGTGGTGCCGTCGGCATTACGGTAGGTCACGTCGTAGCCCACCACGCGCGAGGAGCTCGAATTGGCGTTCTCGGTGTGGCACTGGCGTTCGGTGCGGTCGACTACGCGGCCGCCGACATGATTGCGGTCGACCCGGTTGCCGATGAAGCCGCCACCCACCGCACCTGCTGCGGTCGCCAGCTTGCGGCCGTTGCCGCCACCCACCTGGTTGCCCAGCAGGCCGCCGATCACGGCACCTGCGACGGTGCCGCCGACGTTGCCATCGCGCTCGGGCAGACGTTCCTGCACCACCACGTCGCGGCACACTTCGCGCGGCGAGGAGCTGGTGGTGGTTTCGCGGATGGCCGCGCTGTTGACGACCTGCGCGTACTGCGGCTCGCGCTGGGTGATCGGCGCGACCTTGACCACGTCGGCATATTCCAGACCACGCGGTGCCGGCTCGCCGTTGGCGACGAAATCGCCCGAGGACGGACGGTTGTTCATGAAGGCGGCAGTGGCCACGCCTCCCACCAGCAAGGCACCAGCGGCGACCAGTATAGTTGTCGTGTTGCTCTTCATGACCAGCTCCCTGCGGACGCACCGCGTTGTTGACGGCGTGATTCCAGCACGGGAACCCTGAACGAAAACGCCCTCGCTCATGAACGCCACGGTTAAGTTCAGCTAGCGGTTACTTCATGCACTTCTAACAGCCGGAGTCTTCGCATGCGAAATCCCCTTACCGCACGTGCCCTGGAATGGGCGGCCAAGCTGCGCTATCCCACCTTGTTCAAGCTGGCAGCCACGCTGTTCGTGGTGGATGTGCTGGTGCCGGATCTGGTGCCGTTCGTGGACGAACTGCTGTTCGGCCTGACCACGCTGCTGCTGGCGAACTGGAAAACCCGCAAGGCGCCGCTGCCGGCACCGGTGCGCCGCGACTGATGCAGTTGATCGACAGCCATTGCCATCTGGACGCGGGCGAATTCGACCACGACCGCCCTGCGGTGATCACGCGCGCGCGCCAAGCCGGCGTCATGCAACAGGTGGTGCCGGCCGTCACTGCCGCCAGCTGGCCGGGCTTGCGTGAAGTGTGTGAAATGGCGCCTGGGCTGCATCCGGCCTATGGCCTGCACCCGATCTTCCTGGATCAACACCGGCCCGCGCATCTGGAGCTGCTGGCCGAGTGGATCGAGCGCGAGCGCCCCTGCGCGATCGGCGAATGCGGGCTGGATTTCTATCTCGAAGGACTGGACGCGCAGGCCCAGCGCGACTATTTCGATGGGCAGCTGCGCCTGGCAAAGCGCCACGACCTGCCGCTGATCGTGCACGCGCGCCGCGCCACCGAAGAAGTCATCGCCCGCATCAAGGCCGTCGGCGGCCTGCGCGGCGTGGTGCACAGCTTTGCCGGCAGCCCCGAGCAGGCGCGGCAATTGTGGAAACTGGATTTCATGATCGGCCTGGGCGGCCCGGTCACCTACCCGCGCGCCAATCGCCTGCGCGGCCTGGCCGCAACCATGCCGTTGCAGCACCTGCTACTGGAAACCGACGCACCCGATCAACCCGACGCCAGCATCCGCGGCGAGCGCAACGAGCCGGCCGCGCTGCGGACGGTAGTGGACTGCATCGCGCAACTGCGCGGCGAAGACGCCGAGCGCATCGCCGCACAGACCACGGCAAACGCACGCGCCCTGTTCGGCTTGCCGGGCTGATCAGGCAAGCTGCCGCCGCAGCGCGCGCATGCAGTTACGATGACGCGGCAGCGACCTCGGCCACCGGCCTGGACGCAGCGGCCTTGGGCTTGAGCAACATCTCCAGCGCCTTGCCGACCGCTACAAACGCGAACGTGCCCGTGATATGCGTGGCTGCGCCCAGCCCGGCCCCGCAATCCAGCTTGAGCGTGGCATCGGCATCGAGTTGCGGGCGAATGCCGCACACGCTGCCGTCGGCCTGCGGGTATTTGACGTTTTCCAGCGAGTACACCGCCGGCACGCCGAAATAGCGCTGCGCATTCTTCGGGAAGTTGAAGTCGCTGCGCAGCTTCTTGCGGATCAATGCCAGCATCGCATCGTGCTCGGTGCGCGAGACATCGCGCACGCGCACCAGGGTGGGATCGGTGCGCCCGCCGGCAGCGCCCACGGTGAGCATCGGCAGCTTGCGGCGGCGGCACCAGGCAATGGTTTCCACCTTGACCCGGAAACTGTCGCAAGCATCGATCACCAGATCCAGGCCGTCGCCCAGCAGGGTTTCGATGTTGCCGGTGGTGAGAAACGCCTCCACCGCCTCGGCATCGATCTCCGGGTTGATCGCAACGCAGCGCTCGGCCATGGCGCGCGCCTTGTTGCGTCCGTACTGCCCGGCCAGCGCCGGCAATTGCCGATTGGTATTGGACACGCACAGGTCGTCGGCATCGATCAGGCGGAGATGGCCGACGCCGGTCCGTGCCAGCGCCTCCACCACCCACGAGCCCACACCGCCCATGCCCACCACCGCCACGCGGCAAGCGGACAACCGCTCTACCGTGCCGACTCCGTACAGCCGGTCGATACCGGCAAAGCGTTCACGCCATTGTGCTTTCATCGGCCTATTTTACGCGCGCCGCCGTGCGCGCGTCCGCCCCACCGTGGGCTTTAATGCCGGAGCAGCTCGCCATGTCCGCCACACCTGCCCATCAGTCACGCGCGGCCCGTTACGCCTTCATGCTGGTGCTGGGCGTGTTGATCGGGCTGATCACCACGGTCATGCTGGCGCGGGTGTTGCAGGCGCGGCGCGACCCGCTGCCCGACAGCCTGATGCACGTGCTGGACTACCAACTGCGCGCCCTGCAGCCGCCACCCGGCAGCGCGTGCACAGCTGCGCAGCAGCAGGCGCGACTGCAATCGCTGCGCTTGCTTGCCGACGAACTGGAACCGGCATTTGCGCAGATTGGCGAAGATCGCCGCTTCGGCGAACATGCTCAGGCACTGCGTGTCGCCCTGGAGCAGGCGCAGCGCAGCGCGCCGTCCAGCTGCGCCGCGTTCGTGCCGATCAAACGGCAGGTCGCGGAGGCCTGCGAGGCATGTCACCGCGACTTTCGATGAGCCTGGATGAAGGCGACGCTCGGGTTTCGTTAAGCCTGGAGTGATCCAGTTGGCGGACCGTTCACCTGGACCAACACAGGATGACGTCGCCGCGGCCCCGACCGCCTTGTCGACCCACCTGGAGACACCCATGAAAACCCGACTGCTCGTTATCGGCCTGGCTGCAACCGCGACCTTGGTCGGCTGCGCCACATCCCAGCCCCAGTACGGCAGCTATCGCGGCGACCGCGGCTACGACCAGGGCTATTCGCAGCCTGCGCCGCGTTGCGTGGACTGCGGCATCGTCACCCGCATCGACGAAGTCGGCCCCACCCGCACCGCGCCCACCGGCACCGGGGCGGTGCTCGGCGGTATCGTCGGCGCGGTGGCCGGCCGCCAGATTTCCAAGGAAACCGGCGGCAGCAAGGGCAACAAGAATGTCTCGGCCGTGGCTGGCGCCGCTGCCGGCGCGCTGGCGGGCAACGCCATCCAGAACAACGTCACCAGCGAGAGCTTCGACGTGCAGGTGCGCATGGACGATGGCCGCGTCATCGTGGTGAACCAGCGCGACCTGGCCGGTGTGCGCGAAAACGCTTACGTGCGCGTGGTCAACGGCAAGGTAGTGCTGCGCTGAGCAACGGCTGCGGCCGACGTGCAGACAACAAAAAGGCCCGGTGACGGGCCTTTTTGCTGGGCGCGTGATGCATCGCCCCCGATGCCGTAGCTCAGACCACCTGCACCGCATCGGCCTGCAGGCCTTTCTGGCCTTGCACGACGGTAAAGCTGACCTTCTGCCCCTCCTTGAGACTCTTGAAGCCCTGGATCTGGATGGCGCGGAAATGGACGAAGACGTCTTCGCCGTTTTCGCGACTGATGAATCCAAAGCCCTTGGCATCGTTGAACCACTTTACGACACCATTCTCGCGTTCGATGTTGGACATCTCGACTGACTCCCTACGACACTGTGATGGACTGGCGGTGGTGGCTGTGATTGCAAGGAGGAAGCGAGGTACAAGGATGTAGCGGATCGGGCGATCTACCGCATCAGGCCACGATTCACGGTGACCTTTGCAAACAGCAGCGGCTGCAACTTAACCCGCGCAAAACCAATTTTCAAGCACCCCTTGCGTATTTTTGTCAAGCCTGAAATAGGACATTTGCAAACCTTCATGGACACGACTGTCGTTTATTACGTGCTGGCTGGCGCACTGGTTCTGGTGGGTCTTGCCGGCGTCATCCTGCCCGCACTGCCGGGCCTGCCGCTGGTCTTTGCCGGATTGCTGGTGGCCGCCTGGGCAGATGGGTTCACCCATGTCGGCTGGGTCGCGCTGGTGATACTCGGATTGATCACCGCCCTGTCTTTTGTCATCGACTTCCTTGCCACCCTCTATGGCGCGCAGCGCGTGGGAGCCAGCAAGATGGCGATGTGGGGTTCGGTGATCGGGGCCATTGCCGGGATTTTCTTCATGCCGATCGGCCTGTTCGTCGGCCCGTTCGCCGGCGCGTGGTTGGGCGAGTACTACCAGACCCGCAAGACCGGCCAGGCCACCAAGGTCGGCTTCGGCACCTGGGTCGGCATCATGCTGGGCACCGCCACCAAGCTGGCGCTGGGCATGTGCATGCTGGGTGTGTTTGCGATTGCCTGGTTGTTCTGACACGCGAGCCGATGTCCCAGGCCGGCGCGGCTGCGGTTGCCGCGAGCGTGCAGACCGGCCCTCAATAACTGCCCCGCCAGCGTAGCGGCACCCGCCTAAATGCACCGCCCCGGATGTTATGCCACCGTGTACACACGGCGTATGCAGACGCGACCGTTAAGCTACGCGCCTGACGCGCCTGCCTGGCGCCTACACTCGGCCAGACTGCCCATGCCCAAGCACCACACCCGTCCCCTGATGCTGATCGCCCTGGCCGCTGCGCCATTGGCGCATGGGCAGGAAATCGCTCCGCAGCCCGCGTCGCCGCAGGCCTGTACCTCCGTGACCTCGGATGCCGCGCGCCTGGCGTGCTACGACCAGGCGCTGGGCTACACCCCGGAGGCCGTGCAGGAGGCAGATGCCGCAGCGCAGTTGGCCAAGCAAGCCGCCAAATCGGAAGACACTGGCAAGACCAGCCGCGTAGGCGATTTTTTCCGCGCCGACGCTCAGGATCAGCCGAAGGAAGAAGCGGTCGCCAATGCCGGCCGCGGTTCGCTGCTGGATCGCCGCTGGGAACTCGCCAAGGACTCCAAACTGGGGACCTTCCAGCTGCGCGGCTACAAGCCGGTCTACCTGCTGCCGGCGTTCTGGACCAGCGACTCCAACCGCACCCCGCAATCGCCGAATCCGGCCAACTCGGTCAGCACGCCACAGCAACTGGACAGCGCCGAGTTGAAGTTCCAGCTGAGCTTCAAGACCAAGGTGGTCGAAGACCTGTTCGGCGACAACGGCGACATCTGGATGGGCTACACCCAGAGTTCGCGCTGGCAGGCTTACAACACCGATGCCTCGCGCCCGTTCCGGGAAACCAATTACGAGCCGGAAGCGATGCTGGTGTTCCGCAACAACTACAGCCTGTTCGGCTGGAAGGGCCGCATGAGCGGCATCAGCATCAACCACATGTCCAACGGCCGCGAAGATCCGCTGTCGCGCTCCTGGAACCGGGTCATCCTCAACATCGGGCTGGATCGCGAAAACTGGGCGCTGACGCTGCGCCCGTGGTTCCGCATCAAGGAAGACCGTGTCGACGACAACAACCCGGACATCGAGGATTACATGGGCCGCGGCGACGCGACCCTGGTCTACAACAAGGACGGCCACGAATTTGCGTTGATCGCGCGGCATTCGCTGCGCGGCGGCGACCGCTCGCATGGCTCGGTGCAGCTGGATTACGGCTTCCCCATCACCAACCTGCTGCGCGGCCATGTGCAGGTGTTCGACGGCTACGGCGAAAGCCTGATCGACTACAACCACAAGGCCACTTACATCGGCCTGGGCGTGTCGTTGCTGGAGTGGTTCTGACGTTTCCGGAATTACGACAACGCGTGCGTCGCAGCCTGACCACGTGCTGAGACTGCGTGGGACCTCAGCGATGTGAGGGACAGGAATAAAAAAAGCCGGCAGCGATGTCGGCTTTTTTGTGTCGCGATTACCGCACGCACAACAGGGACGGCGAAAGACCGTTGCCAGCCGCCCTGTTTCAGGCGGGGACTCAGACGTCGAAGAAATCCACCTTGCCGTCCTTCAATGTGTAGTACGCGCCCACCACGCGGCATGCGCCTGTGCGCAGCGGTTCGAGCAATGCCGGTTCGGAGGCGCCGCGCAGGCGGTCGACGGTGCGCTTGACGTTGGCCTTGACCGAGGCGGCGAGCAGGTCGTCGCTGCCCTTGCTCTTGGCGGCCAGCACCGCCGGGACGATGGGTTCGATCATGGAGCCGATCGCGCCGGGGAAGAAGGCATTCTGTTCGACAACCGACACCGCCGCCGCCACTGCGCCGCAGCTTTCGTGCCCCATCACCACCACCAACGGCACGCCGAGCTGGCTCACCGCATATTCGATCGACCCGAGCGCGGTGGTATCCACGGTATTACCGGCGTTGCGCACGATGAACATCTCACCCAGGCCGCGGCCGAACAGCAGCTCTGGCGGCACGCGCGAGTCCGAGCACGACACCAGGATCACGAAGGGAGTCTGCCCGAGCGCCAGTTCCAGGCGTCGCTTGCTGTCGGAAATGACCTTCTTGGGGCGATTTTCGACGAAGGCCGCGTTTCCGTCGCGCAGCACCTGCAGCGCCTGTTCGGCATTCAAGTCGGTCTTTTTCGAAGGTGCTGCCGCGCGCACCGCGAACGGGAGGGATGCGGCAGCGGCCGCGATCGGCGCGCAACAGGCGCACTGCAGCAATTTTCGGCGGGATGCGGAATGCGACATGGACGAGCCCCTGCTCTCTGGTTGGTGTCGCGATCCTACTACGCGGCGAGCGCGGCAAAATGCCTGCCAGAGAGGTTATACGGACATGACTTCGCGCCCACGCGCCGCAGGTTCAGGTCCAGTCTGTCAGGCCTTCGCGGCGATAGGTTTCCTGAAACGCAGGACGCGCCTTCATACGCTGCGCATGCGCCTGCAGTGCCGGCCAGGTATCGGTCGGGCGCGGCATGTTGCGCGACCAGCGCATCAACATGGTCAGCATGAAATCGGCGGCCGATGGCGTCTGGCCGAGCAGATACGGCCCGTGCGCCTGCAGATGCGCATCGACCTGGGTCCAGGCCGCTTCCAGCTTGTTGCGAGCCTGGGTCTGCGCTGCATCGACGTGCGCAGCGCCGGCCGGCTCGTGCGGATAGAACCAGGCGCGATACGCCGGCTGCAAGGTGTTGGCGCAGAAGAACATCCACCTGTAGTACGCCGCACGCTCGGGCGTGGCCACCGGCGGCGCCAGCCCGGCCTGCGGGTAGAGATCGGCCAGGTGCATGACGATGGCGGCCGCTTCGGTGAGTACCTGCCCGTCCAGCACCAGGGTCGGCACCACCCCGGCCGGATTGAGCGCCAGATACTCCGGCGCCTTTTGCTCGCCGCGTTCGAAATCCAGCGGATGCAGCACGTGCGCAACGTCCAGTTCGATCAACAGCCAATGGACGACCAGGGCGGCGGTACTGGGGGTGTGGTAGAGCGTGGCGGCCATGCGGGGTCTCGGGTCAGTTGGTACAGGCGCGCAGGCAGGCGAGCTTGCGCGGTTCGCAACGATTGTCGTCGCTTTGCTGAGTGCAGTCGAAGACCTGCGCCATGCAGTTGGCCCGTTGCGCCGGAGTCTGTACGTCGTCGCAGCGCTTTCCTCGCGGCGCCACCCTGCTGCTGCAACTGGACTCGCTGGGCCGGTCTGCGCGGCATTGTCGGGCGCCGCTGTTGCACTGCGCGATGCAGCGATCCGCAGCCGAGGGTCCGTTGAAGCGTGTCGCGGCATCGTTTGTTTTGAGCAGCTTGCGCTCTGCGAACGGCACCGGGGCGGCAGGTGGCGGCGCGTAGTTGCGCGAGGGAAACAACACCGTGGGTGCTTTTTGCTGCTGCGCCGCCGAGCTCAGGCTCAGGCACGACAACAGCGCAACGCAGACGAGTCGGAGCATTCCTGTTCTCCTGAAGGTCACCGGTCAGTGCGGCGAGCATAGCCGGTTCCCGTGGAGTCACGCCTGTCTTCTCTGTCGAGAGATCGCAGGCGTCGCCTCTCCGACGGCACTGGACCCGCTGCCGGCACCAGCCTGCATCTGCCCGGTGACCTGCAGCAAACGGCAAGGCGTGCCATTGCCTCGCGGTTCCAGCCACGCCTGACGAGCGTACTGTGGCGCATTCGTCAGATGGATGCAGCGGATGCGGAACACGCGCGTCTGCGCGCTTGTTCCGCCAACGGGCGCAGACCGCCTTGCTGACGGTCTGCTTGGCCGGTTGCGACTGCCGTTATTCCACCACGACCGGAATCTTGCCGATACGCGACTGCCACAAGCGTGGGCCGGTCTTGTGCACCGATTCGCCGGTGGAATCCACCGCCACGGTGACCGGCATGTCCTTGACCTCGAACTCGTAGATCGCCTCCATGCCCAGATCTTCGAAGGCCAGCACGCGCGCAGCCTTGATCGCCTTGGACACCAGGTAGGCCGAACCGCCGACCGCCATCAGGTACACGGCCTTGTTGTCGCGGATCGCATCGATCGCGGCATCGCCGCGCTCGGACTTGCCGACCATGCCCAGCAGGCCGGTCTGCTCGAGCATCTGGCGGGTGAACTTGTCCATGCGCGTGGCGGTGGTCGGGCCGGCCGGGCCCACCACTTCGTCGCGCACCGGATCGACCGGGCCGACGTAATAGATGAAGCGGTTGGTGAAATCCACCGGCAGGCTTTCGCCCTTGTTGAGCATGTCGATCATGCGCTTGTGCGCGGCGTCGCGGCCGGTCAGCAGCTTGCCGTTGAGCAGCACCACCTCGCCCGGCTTGAAGCTGGCCACTTCCTCGCGGGTGATGGTGTCCAGGTTGACCCGGCGCGCGTTGGTCGGGTTATAGGTGAGCTTGGGCCAGTCCTCCAGCGACGGCGGGTCCAGCATCACCGGGCCGCTGCCGTCCAGGGTGAAGTGCGCATGGCGGGTGGCCGCGCAGTTGGGGATCAGCGCCACCGGCAGGTTGGCGGCGTGGGTCGGGTAATCCTTGACCTTGATGTCCAGCACCGTGGTCAGGCCGCCCAGGCCCTGCGCGCCGATGCCGAGCGCATTGACCTTTTCGTACAGCTCCAGGCGCAGCTCTTCGGCGCGATTGGAGGTGCCGCGCGCCTGCAGGTCGACGATGTCGATCGGCTCCATCAACGCTTCCTTGGCCAGCAGCATCGCCTTTTCGGCGGTGCCGCCGATGCCGATGCCGAGCATGCCCGGCGGGCACCAGCCCGCACCCATGGTCGGCACGGTCTTGAGCACCCAGTCGACGATGGAGTCGGACGGGTTGAGCATGGCGAACTTGCTCTTGGCTTCCGAACCGCCGCCCTTGGCCGCGACGATCACCTCGACATGGTGGCCCGGCACGATCTTGGTATTGACCACTGCCGGGGTGTTGTCGCGGGTGTTGGTGCGCTTACCGGCCGGGTCGGCCAGCACGCTGGCGCGCAGCTTGTTGTCGGGGTGGTTGTAGGCGCGGCGCACGCCTTCGTTGACCATGTCTTCCACGCCCATGGTGGCGTCGTCCCAGCGCACGTTCATGCCGATTTCCAGGAACACGGTAACGATGCCGGTGTCCTGGCAGATCGGGCGGTGGCCCTCGGCGCACATACGCGAGTTGATCAGGATCTGCGCGATGGCGTCCTTGGCCGCCGGCGATTCTTCGCGCTCGTAGGCGGCGGACAGATTCCTGATGTAGTCGACCGGGTGGTAGTAGCTGATGTACTGCAGCGCATCGGCGACGGACTGGATGAGGTCTTCCTGCTTGATCGAGGTCACGGCTGGCTCTACGGCTGGCGGGGGCAATCCGCATATTTTAGAGCAAACCGCGGGCGCGGCCGGATGTGGCATCAATCACAGCGATTGACAGGTGGAACGCGTGCGCCTGCCAGGACAAGCCCGACGCGGCGCCGACATCGCCACCCACGCTGCACCCGCCCTGCCCGTGCCAACACCCCGCACCCACGCCGCGCGCGGCACACTAGCGCTATGTCAGCTTCCCGTTCCGGCGCCACCGCGCCCGCCGCCCCCCGTACCGGCCCCACCCTGCGCGAGCGCCTGGATGCGCTGCGTAATCTGCCCCCGTTCCTGCGCCAGATCTGGCAGACCAGCCGCTGGTTGAGCGCCAGCAGCATCGGCCTGCGCGTGCTGCGCGCGTTGATGCCGGTGGCCACGCTCTACATCGGCAAATTGATCATCGACGAGGCGATCCACCTGGTCGGCCAGCCGCCGGCGTTCGAGTCGCTGACCCAGGCATTGAGCAGCGGGCGCTTGAACCGCCTGCTGGAATTGCTGGCGCTGGAACTGGCGCTGGCGATCGGTTCGGACCTGCTCGGGCGCATGGTCGGTTATGCCGATGCGCTGTTGTCGGAGCTGTTCAACAACGCTGCCAGCGTGCGGCTGATGGAACATGCCGCGCAGCTGGATCTGGAAGACTTCGAAGACCCCGACCGGCAGGACAAGCTGGATCGCGCGCGGCGCCAGACCATGAACCGCATGAACCTGATGAGCCAGTTGTTCGGCCAGGTGCAGGACGCGATCACCGTGGTCAGCCTGGCGGTGGGCCTGGTGGTGTATGCGCCGTGGTTGATCGCGCTGCTGGCGGTGGCGCTGATCCCGGCCTTCATCGGCGAGGCGCACTTCAACGCATTGGGCTATTCGCTCAACTTCCAGTGGACGCCGGAGCGGCGCCAGCTCGATTACCTGCGCCAGGTCGGTGCCAGCGTCGAGACCGCCAAGGAAGTCAAGATCCTCAACCTGCATCGTTTCCTGATCGCGCGGTATCGGCGCCTGGCCGACAAGTTCTTCCAGGCCAACCGCGCACTGGCGCGCAAGCGTGCGTTGTGGGGCGCATTGCTGGCCGCGCTGGGCACGCTGGGCTACTACATGGCCTATGGCTACATCGCCTGGCGCACCGTGCGCGGCGATTTCAGCATCGGCGATCTGACCTTTCTGGCCGGCAGTTTCCTGCGCCTGCGTCAGTTGCTGGAGGGGCTGCTGATCGGGTTTTCGCAGGTCGCCGGCCAGGCCTTGTATCTGGACGATCTGTACTCGTTCTTCAACATCGTGCCGGAGATCCGCTCGCGCCCGAACGCACTGCCGGTGCCGCGCCCAATCCGCCAGGGCTTCGTGTTCGAGGACGTGGGCTTCCGTTATCCGGATGCCGAGCAGTGGACGGTGCGGCACCTGGATTTCGAACTGCGTGCCGGCGAAGTGCTGGCCCTGGTCGGCGAAAACGGCGCCGGCAAGACCACCCTGGTCAAGCTGCTGGCGCGGCTGTACGACCCGGACGAAGGCCGCATCCTGCTCGATGGGCAGGACCTGCGCGATTACGACCTGGACGATGTGCGCGCCAACCTGGGGGTGATCTTCCAGGACTTCGTGCGCTACCACCTGAGCGTGGGCGAGAACATCGGCGTCGGCCAGGTCGATGCGATGGACGATGCGCCGCGCATCCGCGCCGCTGCGCAGCGCGCAATGGCCGGCGAGCTCATCGACAGCCTGCCCGATGGCTACGACCAGCTGGTCGGGCGCCGCTTCAAGAACAGCGTGGACCTGTCCGGCGGGCAGTGGCAGAAAATCGCCATCGCACGCGCCTACATGCGCGATGCGCAGCTGATGATCCTGGACGAACCCACCGCCGCACTGGATGCGCGCAGCGAGTTCGAGGTGTTCCAGCGCTTCAAGGAGCTGTCGGACAACCGCACCGCGGTGCTGATCTCGCACCGCTTCTCCAGCGTGCGCATGGCCGACCGCATCCTGGTGCTGGCCGCCGGCCGCATCGAAGCCAACGGCACCCACGCCGAGCTGATGGCGCAGGGTGGGCGGTATGCGGAGCTGTTCGAGTTGCAGGCTGCGGGGTATCGGTGAGGTTGGGAATGGGGAGTCGGGAATGGGGAATCGTTAGAAGCTGCCTTCCCGGCAGATGAGGGCTACTGAAAGCGCTGATCGGGAAGCATCCGTGATTTTTCAGCTGCCGCCCCGATTCCCCATTCCCCATTCCCCATTCCCAGCCAAATGAGAGTTCATCTCATTTGGCCGGCTTGAGATAGAATTGGCCGGTACTCTTCCCACGACACTTACCGGTATGTCTTCCGCTTTCGGCGCCGAAACGGTGCTTGAGGTCCGTCACTGGACCGATGCCTACTTCAGCTTCACCACCACCCGCGATGCCGGTTTCCGCTTCGAGAACGGGCAGTTCGTGATGATCGGCCTGGAGACCGAAACACGCCCGCTGCTGCGGGCGTACTCGATCGCCAGCGCCAACTGGGAAGAACATCTGGAGTTCTTCAGCATCAAGGTGCCGGATGGTCCGCTGACCTCGCGGTTGCAGCACATCAAACCCGGCGACAAGGTCCTGGTCGGCAAGAAACCCACCGGCACACTGCTGATCAGCGACCTGCACCCGGGCCGCAATCTGTATCTATTGGGCACCGGCACCGGCCTAGCGCCGTGGCTGTCGATCATCAAGGACCCGGAAACCTACGAGCGCTTCGACAAGGTGATCCTGACCCAGGGCGTGCGCTTCGTGCAGGATCTGGCCTACCGCGACTACTTCGAGCGCGAGCTGCCACAGCACGAATTTCTCGGCGACATCCTGCGCGACAAATTGCTGTACTACCCGGCGGTGACCCGCGAAACCTTCGCCAACCAGGGCCGGCTGACCGAGCTGATGGCCGATGGCCGCATGCAGCAGACGCTGGGACTGCCGACCCTGGACCCGGCCAACGACCGCTTCATGATCTGCGGCAGCCCGCAGATGCTGGCCGACCTGCGCACCCTGCTGGACGCGCGCGGCTTCCAGACCTCGCCACGCATCGGCACGCCGGGGCATTACGTGTTCGAGCGCGCCTTCGTCGAGAAGTGATACGGCGCGCGCGACGCGGCGCCTCGTGCAGGCTCCGCTGCCGTAGGAGCGCACCTGGGCGCGACTGGCATTACCAGGAACGCCTCGTCGCGCCCAGGCGCGCTCCTACGGGGGGCGGACGCTGCGGGTCAGGTGCCCAGCGCGCGCTCGATATCTGCTGCCAGGGCTTCCGGTTTGGTGGTCGGCGCGTAACGCTCCAGCACCGTGCCATCGCGGCCGATCAGGAACTTGGTGAAGTTCCACTTGATCGCCTCCGACCCCAAGACGCCCCGCTGCTGGTGCTTGAGCCATTGCCACAGCGGATGCGCGCCGTTGCCGTTGACTTCGATCTTCGAAGACAGCGGAAAATCCACCGCATAATCGAGCGAACAGAACTGGCGGATCTGCGCAGCATCGCCCGGCTCCTGGTGACCGAACTGATCGCAGGGAAACCCGATCACCACCAGGCCACGTTCGCGATAGCGCTGCCACAGCGACTGCAAACCGGCGTACTGCGGGGTAAACCCGCATTTGGATGCGACATTGACCACCAGCACCACGCTGCCGACGTAATCGCGCATCGATTGCGTGCGACCGTCCAGGTCGGTGAATTCAAACGTGGAGAGATCGCTCATGGCGTGCTCGAATGCCCAGGGGAAGCGGCAGCGTAGCGCAGCCGCGGGCCATGCAGCACTGCAGCGGTAAGGCTGACCCGGCTCCCCCGTGCAAGGGTGAAGAACGACACAGCTAACGCGCTGGTGCGGCCGTCCGCACCAGCCAGCACTGCGCCCGATCCGCGCCGACGCCGTGGCTGCAACGCCGGTCAGCTCCGCCGAGCGAAGCGCTCCCGCAATCGCAGGGCCCGCACAGCGGGCGCACTTCGCTACGGCGCTTGCGTGCTGCCTGCCATGCCGGCACGACGCCGTGCGAATCGCGGTCCGGCGACGCCGGCCACGGGCCGAACCCGCCAGCATGACGACCGGCCAACCGGCGAGCTCGGCCTCGCGCGTCGGCCACGTCTACCAGTTAACTGCGCGAAGCCAGGGCAGCCATGCCTTTTGTCACACGCCTGTCCCGGCAGGCTGGGTTAGCCTCGGCGGTTCGCACTTTGGAGCTACCTTCTTGACCACCCGTCTCGCTTTTGCCCTGGCCGCTTCCCTGGGACTTGCCATGCCGTCCTACAGCATCGCCGCACCCGCGACCACGCAGGCTGCCACCCAAGCCAACCCCTTCTTTGCCGACAGCACGCTGCCGCTGCATTACCCGCAGTTCGACAAGATCACCGACAACGACTTTGCCCCCGCCTTCGATGCCGGCATGGCCGAGCAGTTGAAGGAAGTGGACAAGATCGCCAACCAGAAAGCCAAGCCGAGCTTCGACAACACCATCGTCGCGCTGGAAAAGAGTGGCGCCACGCTCGATCGCGCCACCACGGTGTTCTTCAACCTGGTGGGTGCCGACACCAACGATGCACGCAAGAAACTGCAGGCCGATTATTCGGCGAAGTTCGCCGCGCATCGCGATGCGATCTCGCTCAACGGCAAGTTGTTCGCGCGCATCCAGACCCTGTACGACCAGCGCGCCAAGCTGGGCCTGGATGCGCAAAGCCTGCGCCTGGTAGAGAAGTACTACAGCGACTTCGTCCGCGACGGCGCCAAGCTCTCCGAGGCCGACAAGACCACGCTCAAGGCGATGAATGCCGAGCTGGCCAACCTGGGCACCACCTTCAGCCAGAACGTGCTGGCCGAGGTCAACGCCGCTGCAGTGGTGGTGGATGACGTCAAGCAGCTCGACGGCCTGTCTGAAGAACAGATCGCCGCAGCCGCCGAAGCGGCCAAGGCGCGCAAGCTCGACGGCAAGTACGTGATCGCGCTGCTCAACACCACCGGCCAGCCGCCGCTGGCCCAGTTGAAGAATCGCGACCTGCGCAAGAAGATCTATGACGCGTCGGTGTCGCGCGGCAGCCATGGCGGCCAGTACGACAACACCGCGCTGGTGTCGCGCATCATGAAGCTGCGCGCCGACAAGGCCAAGCTGCTCGGCTTCCCGACCTATGCGGCGTATTCGCTGGAAAACCAGACCGCCAAGACCCCCGAAGCGGTCAACGCGATGCTGGGCAAGCTGGCGCCGGCGGCGGTGGCCAATGCCAAGCGCGAGGCTGCCGACCTGCAGGCGATGATCGACAAGGAACAAAAGGCCGCGCGCAAGCCGACCTTCAAGCTCGAAGCCTGGGACTGGGCCTACTACAGCGAGAAGGTGCGCCAGGCCAAGTACAACTTCGACGAGTCGCAGCTCAAGCCGTATTTCGAGCTGAAGAACGTGCTGGAAAACGGCGTGTTCTATGCGGCCAACCAGGAATACGGCCTGACCTTCAAGCAGCGCACCGACCTGCCGACCTACCGCGACGACATCACCGTCTACGACGTGTTCGACGCAGACGGCAAGCAGCTGGCGATCTTCATCGCCGACATGTACGCGCGCGAATCCAAGCGCGGTGGCGCATGGATGAACTCCTACGTGTCGCAGTCGGACCTGACCGGTTTCAAGCCGGTGGTGGCCAACCATCTCAACATCCCCAAGCCGCCGGCCGGCCAGCCGACGCTGCTGACCTGGGATGAAGTGACCACCATGTTCCATGAGTTCGGGCATGCGCTGCACGGCATGTTCTCCGACGTCAAATACCCGTATTTCTCCGGTACCAGCGTGCCGCGCGACTTCGTCGAGTTCCCTTCGCAGGTCAACGAGATGTGGGCCGACGAGCCGTCGATCCTGAAGAACTACGCCAAGCATTACCAGAACGGCACCCCGATGCCGCAGGCGCTGCTGGACAAGGTGATTGCCGCGTCCAAGTTCAACCAGGGGTTTGCCACCACCGAGTATCTGGGTGCGGCGATGCTGGACCAGAACTGGCATCAGATCAGCGCCAGTCAGGTGCCGGATGCGGCCGGCGTGATGGCCTTCGAAGCCAAGGCCCTGCAGCAGGACGGCATCGCCTACGCGCCGGTGCCGCCGCGCTACAAGACCCCGTACTTCAGCCACATCATGGGCGGTTACGCGGCCGGCTACTACGCCTATATCTGGTCCGAAGTCCTGGATGCAAACACCCAGCAGTGGTTCAAGCAACATGGCGGCTTGAGCCGCGCCAATGGCGACCGCTTCCGCAAGACGCTGCTGTCGCGCGGCGGCAGTGTGGACGCGATGGAGCTGTTCCAGAACTTTGCCGGCCATGCGCCGCAGATCGAGCCACTGCTCGAGAAGCGCGGCCTGAGCGCGCAGGGTGGCGATGGGGCAACGCCGGAAGCGCCGCAGTCCAAGCCGTAATCGGACCTGCATGACGACAACGCCGCCCGGAGCGATCCGGGCGGCGTTGTGGTTTTTTGCGAAGGCATGCGGCGCAGCTGCCGCGTGGCGCTCAGGCGTCTACGGCGTCCACGCCATTGAGCAGTTTCTTCAGCAGCTTTTCCAGACGCGCCTGCTCCGCTTCGCTGAGGTCGGCCGTCTGTTCGTGCAACAGCGTGCATGCTTCCGGCAACACGCTTTCGATCAATGCCAGCCCGGCCGGCTGCAGGGTCAGCATGATCTTGCGGCGGTCGTCGGGACTGCTGCCACGCGCGATCAAGCCCTTCTCGCACAGCTGGTCAGTGAGCCGGGTGATGTTGGCCGGCTTCTCGCTGGCGGCCTCTGCCGCCTCGGTCGGGGTAATCGCCTGCTCAGGCGTGCCGTACAACATCATCAGGATTTCGTATTCCGGCGGGCTGATCCCGTACGGCTTGAGTCGCACACAACTGATGGTGTGCAGCCGCTTGTAGAGATGCTTGATCAACCTCACCAGGACAGCGGGCTCCCGCGGGAAGGCTGGGTAGCGCGCGCAGGTGTGGTCCACGCGATTTGCGGTTGGATCGAAACTACTCATATCACCCGTTTGGCTACATTACTGAATGGCCAAACCATTCAATCACATCACTTGCGCGGCAACACCTCAGCGAGCGAAAAGATGTACATATTCCGGCGCGACCCAGGGCATCAAGGTGGCTGCAGCGACCTCGGCCGTTTGCGTGCCGTCCGAATACGGCCCGACCTGGTAAGGCGGAAACACGAAGCGCACGGCAGTGATCTGCCCGGCTGCGTTCAACACCGGGACGAACTGCGCGAAGTTGTCCACTTGCGCTGCAGTGCCTTCGGCAATCATGCGGTCGGCCGATGCGACTTGTTCGGCCTGTTCCTCGACCGGTACCCGATCGGCTTCCACACGTTGGGTAGCCGCCGCATGCAATTGTGCAGCGACATCGCGACCGATCTTCTCCCATCCGGCCGGGTCGGGGACCAACGCCTGCGCGGTCAGTTGCTTGCGCTCCTTGATCAGCCACACGAAACGCGCCACCAGCGGCTCGCCATGCGCGCCGCCGGTGTAGCGGCTGCCATCGGCGGCGATGACGATCAGGTCCGTGGTCTGCAACAATTTTTCGAATGCCAGCGACAACTCATAAGGCGCGGCGGGCTTGTCGTTGCCCAGACCGGAGACGGCCTCCATCAATTCGCTGCGGGCATCCTGCGCATACTTGCGAATCAAAGCAGCCAGGTCAGGGTATGCATCCAGCCCGGGCGGATAGCTGATACCAATCATGTAGGCCGGCGCGTGTTCGATCACATCTTCCAGCGGGCCGCTCTGCACCATCTGCGGTTCCGGAGCCGGCGTTGTCGATGCCCCCGCATCGGCTGCCGGCTCGGTCGGCTCGACTGCCGCGGGTTCGCGCTGCGTACAGCCAGTCAACAGGGCCAGCATCAGCAGACCGCGCGCACTATTGAATCCAAGCAACCGCCCCATCCCACCTGCTCCCCTGATCGAACCCACCCACTGCTGTCCGTCAGGCCAGCAGATCCTGAAACTGTTGATGCCGGCGCACGTAGGCGGCGGCGTAGCTGCACGCTGGCACGACCTTCAGCCCGGCCTGGCGCGCATGCTGCAGAGCGGCCTCGACCAACACCGCGGCAATCCCGCGGCCTGCAATGGCATCCGGCACCAGCGTGTGCGTGATGGTCATGCGCGCACCCTCGAGCTGATAGACCAGCTCGGCATGATGTCCCTCGGTGTCAACAACGAAGCGCTGCTGCGTGGAATCGTGTTCGGCGTGCACTGTCGCTGCCTCCATCGTGGTCTGCGCCCGGCAGTGAATATGCGCCAAGTGTGACCAGCGCGACGCCGCGCCTGCGTGAAAATGAATCCCCGCTGTGACTGCCGGCGCGACTTGGCGACGACGTCCTTAAGTTCGCCGTGGCAGCGCCGATAGCTGACTCGACGGCGCTGCCTGCAACCGGTCTCCGGCCTGGCCAGTGCCCTCGCCTTATCAACGAGGAGTCACCGCATGCACAACGATTCGGCAGGAAACGGCACGGACAGCGATAGCTCGCTGCTGGAAGGCTTGTTCCAGTTCGCCATCAATGGCGACACCCACAACCCCGATTTCGCGCAACTCAACGATACCGTCTACGAACGTCTGCAGCAGGCCTACGGCGCAGCGTCGGGCACAGCGCTCAGCACCGACCGCGAACGCAACGCGGCCTGACGCCGGCCTCGTTCCATCCGCCAGGACCTGCGACGCCATGGCGTCGGTCCTGGCCCGGTTGCCGCAGGCAACCGCTGCACTGATGCGTCAGCTGCGTCACCGCAGCGCCGGCCAGCCCGGTACCCCCAGGCAGCAGGACGGGCCAGCGCCCTCAGCCGAAGCGGGGATTGGACAGCTGCTCCAGGAAGACCTGCCACACCCGCGGCTCCATGATCAGCATGAACATCACCCCGAATGCCGCACCGGCCAGGTGCGCGCTGTGGTTGATGCGATCGCCGCCACGGCGGTCCATCCACAGGCTGTAGCCCACGTAGAACACCGCATAGATGATCGCCGGTGCCGGAATGAACAGCACCAGGATGATGGTCCACGGCTGCAGCAGGATGAAGGCGAACAGCACCGCCGACACCGCACCGGAGGCGCCCAGGCTGAGGTAATTGGGGTTGTTCTGGTTTTTCAGATAGCTGGGCAGGATCGACACCACCAGCGCCGCCAGATAGAACAGCGGATAGGTCAGCACGCTGCCGGTCAGCTGTGTCATCACGCTTTCGATCACCCGGCCGAAAAAGAACAGCGTGATCATGTTGAAGACCAGGTGCCCCAGGTCGGCATGGATGAAGCCGTAGGTCACCAGGCGGTCGTACTGGCGCTGCTTGTCCAGCGCTGGCGGCCAAAGGATCAAGCGGTCGTTCAATTTGCGGTTGTTGAACGCCATCCACGAGACGATGCCGGTGATAGCGATCAGGATCAGGGTAATCATGCGGACCTCAGGCAGAACGGTAATTGTCGACCATGCGATACCGGCGTGCGTACAGGCCGAAGGCCAGTGCTGCCAGAAACGCGAAGGCCGCGAAGAAGAACATCAGGAATGCCGCTTCGCTGAGCCCAGTATCGGCGATATGGGAGGTCACCGTCGCGTTGCGCACCGCCACGTTCGATAGCAGCACCCACAGATTGCCCACCGTGGTGGTCAGATACCAGAAGCTCATCACCACACCCTTCATCGACGGCGGCGCCTGGCTGTAGGCGAACTCGATGCCGGTGGCCGATACCAGCACCTCGCCGAAGGTGAGCAAGGCATAGGGCAGCATCTGCCAGGCGATGTGCATCGGCTCACCGCCATCCATGACGACCTGGATCGCGCCGACCGCAATCCACGCCACCCCGCTGAAGGCGATACCGCTGGTCATGCGACGCAACGGCGTCGGCTCCCAGCCTCGACGGCGCAGCAGCGGGTACAGCACCAGGTTGTTGAAGGGGATCAGCAACATCACCAGCAGCGGATTGAGCGCCTGCATCTGCGAGGCGGTGAACCACGCCGGCATGGTCATCTCGCGCCCCTGCAGCACCCAGGTCGAAGCCTTCTGATCGAACAACGAAAAGAACGGCGTCACCAGCGCGAAGATCACCAGCACCCGCAGCAATGCGCGCACGCCTTCGACCGCTGCATCAGGATGCAGGCCGCGCGCGCGTTCCAGCTGCCACCAGGTGCCGCCACCGATCCCGGCCAGCAGCAGCACCAGCGCCATGCACAGACAGATGACGATGCCCAACGGCTCGATCAGCGCCATGCAGGCCAGTGCAGCGACCACCGCGATGATGGCCAGCGCCAGACCAGGCCGCCCCTGCCCGGGCGCGCGCGCCAGCAATGCCGTGCGCAGCACGGCGCCAAACCCGTGCGGGTCTTTCGGCGGCAACGGCACCAGCACGTAGCGCTTGCGCCCCAGCCAGAACACCAGCGTGGCCACGAACATCAGGATGCCGGGGATGCCGAACGCCCACGACGGGCCCAGATTCTTCAGCGCCAGCGGAATCAGCAACGAGGCGAACAGCGAGCCGAAGTTGATGATCCAGTAGAAGGCGTCGAACACCACCTTGGCCATGTTCTTGTTGGACTGGTCGAACTGGTCGCCCATGAACGAGGCCACCAACGGCTTGATGCCGCCCGCGCCCAGCGCGATCAGGCCCAGCCCCACGAAGAAGCCGTGACGGCTGCCCTCGAACATCGCCAGACACGCGTGGCCGGCGCAATAGATCAGGCTGAACCACAGGATGGTGTTGTATTTGCCGAACAGCCGATCGGCCAGCCAGCCGCCCAGCAGCGGGAAGAAGAACACCCCGATCATGAAACTGTGCAGGATGTGCTTGGCTTCGGCCTCGCGGCCCGGCCCGCCAACTTCCTGCAGCAACAGCGAAGTGATCAAAAACTGCACCAGGATGTTGCGCATCCCGTAAAAGCTGAAACGCTCGCAGGCTTCGTTACCGATGATGAAAGGAATCTGGCGCGGCAGGCGCGCGCCGGCCGTGGGGCCCGGCAGGGTCGAGGTGGTCAAAGGCGGTCCGGTCGAGCGGTAAACAGCCCCTATCGTACCGGCGCCGAGAGGCCGGCCGCCATGCAGGAGCAGGCCGGCGGCCGGCGCGGCGCGCTGCCGACATCGGACGGCGCGCAATCGACGCCGCGTGCAGGCGCGCGCAGAACGTATCGATAGCCGGCAAAGCAGCGTGTTCGAAGCGCTCGCGCCCGCTTCGAAGGGTCGGCAAATGTCGCAGTGCAGATTGGCCTGCCAGCTCGGCTCGGCTACATTGCAAACGTTTTCCTGGAACACTGGACCGCTGGATGCCCCGCTTCACCCGCCTGGCCCTGAGCCTGTTGTTGTTGACCTGTGCCCCTGCCGCGCTGGCCGCCGAACCGCTGACCACCCAGGCCGAGCGCAGCGGCTTCGTCCAGACCGGACGCTACGACGAAGTCATCGCACTGTGCGATGCCTTTGCCCAGCGTTACCCGCAGGCGGTGCGCTGCGTGGAGTTCGGCACCACGCCGGAAGGCCGGCCGATGAAGGCGTTGATCGCCTCCACCAGCGGCGCGCTGGATGCGGGCAGCGCCGCGCAGCGCAAGCTGCCGGTGGTATTGATCCAGGGCGGCATCCATGCCGGCGAGATCGATGGCAAGGACGCGGGCTTTCTGGCTTTGCGCCAGCTGCTCGATGGCGAGGCCGGCAAGGGCGTGCTCGACAAGCTGGTCTGGGTGTTCGTGCCGGTGTTCAACGTGGATGGGCATGAGCGCTTTGGCGCCTGGAACCGCCCCAACCAGCGCGGCCCGGAGCAGATGGGCTGGCGCACTACCGCGCAGAACCTCAATCTCAACCGCGACTACGTCAAGGCCGACGCGCCGGAGATGCAGGCCATGCTGCGGCTGGTGCAACAATGGGATCCGCTGATGTACGTGGACCTGCATGTCACCGACGGCGCCAAGTTCGAGCACGACGTCTCGGTGCAGGTCGAGCCGGTGCACGCCGGCGATACCGTGCTGCAACGCGACGGCACGCGTTGGCGCGATGCGGTGCTTGGCGATCTGGCCAGGCAAGGTTCGCTGCCACTGCCGTACTACCCGTCTTTCGTGCACGAAGACGACCCCGCCTCCGGTTTCGCCGACGACGTCTCGCCGCCGCGCTTTTCGCATGGCTATTTCCTGCTGCGCAACCGCTTCGGCATGCTGGTGGAAACCCATTCGTGGAAGGACTACCCCACGCGCGTGCGGGTGACCCGTCATGCCATCGTGTCGGTGCTGCAGCAGGCCGCAAAACACGGCAGCGCCTGGCGCGCCGATGCGCTGGCGGCCGATCGGCGCGCCAGCCAGCTGGCCGGCATGCCCGAGCCGCTGAGCTTTGCTGCCGGCCCTGCCGCGCGCACCGTGGCGTTCCGCGGCTATGCGTACACGCGCACGCCCTCGCCGATTTCCGGCGCGTTGATGACGCGCTACGACGAGAGCAAACCGCAGATCTGGAAGCTACCGCTGCGCGATCAGATCAAGCCCGACCTGGTGGTCGACGCGCCGCGTGGCGGGTATCTGGTGCCGGCCGCGCAGGCTGCCTTCGTCGCAGACAAATTGCGCCTGCACGGCATCGATTTCCGCACCGTCGCCAGTGCGGCCGAACACCCGGTGCAGACTTTCCGCGCCGACACCGCCAGCTTTGCCGCGCGCTCGAACGAAGGCCACCAGACGCTGGACGTCGCTGGGCAGTGGCGCGATGAAACCCGCGCCGTGTCCGCCGGCTCGCTGTTCGTGCCGATCGCTCAACCCAAGGCGCGCCTGCTGATGGCGATGCTGGAGCCGCAGGCACCGGACTCGTTGCTGCAGTGGGGCTTTTTCAATTCGGCCTTCGAGCGCAAGGAGTACATGGAGGCCTACGTGGCCGAAGACGTGGCGCGCGACATGTTGGCCAACGACCCCGCGCTGAAGGCGCAGTTCGAACAGCGCATCGCCAGCGACCCGGAGTTCGCCAAGAGCCCGCAAGCGCGCCTGGAGTTCTTCGCCAGGCGTCATTCCTCCTGGGACGAGCGCTACCAGCTGTATCCGGTGCTGCGTACCGCGCAGACCGATTTCTAACCGCAGCGCCGATTCCGGCGAGCGGCCGAGCGGCGCCTGTGCGCCCCTACCATTCGGGCATCTCGGTGCCCCTTAGTTTTGTAATGACCCAGCACCACAAGGACACCCCGTGCCACACCCCGATATGAAAACGTTTACAACAACCGTCTATCGCCGTCGCCCGCTCGTATTGGCGGTGGTGATGGGCCTGGGCATTGCGCTGGCTGCACCGTTGGCAATCGCACAATCCGCACCGGCATCGCAGCCATGGATGGACACCGCATTGACCGCCGACCAGCGTGCGGATCGGCTGCTGGCGCAAATGAGCGAGGACGAAAAATTCCAGATGTTGCGCAGCTACTTCGGCCTGGGCACCGACAAGATTCCCAAGCCCGAAGGCGCGCTGGGGTCGGCCGGCTATGTGCCCGGCATTCCACGCCTGGGCATCCCGGCGCAGCAGCTGGCCGATGCCGGGGTGGGCGTGACCAATCCCGGCGGCATCCGCAAGGGCGACTTCGCCACCGCGATGCCGTCCGGCCCCTCGACCGCCTCAAGCTGGAATCCGCAACTGGCCTACGCCGGCGGCAAGACCATGGGCCGCGAGTCCTGGCAGCAGGGCTTCAATGTGCTGCTGGCCGGCAGCGTCAACCTGCAGCGCGACCCGCGCAACGGACGCAATTTCGAGTATGCCGGCGAAGACCCGCTGCTGGCCGGCACCATGGTCGGCGAGTCGATCCGCGGCGTGCAGAGCGAGCACGTGCTGTCGACGATGAAGCACTTTGCGCTCAACGACATGGAGACGCGCCGCAACTTCCATAGCGCGCAGATCGGCGAGCAGGCAATGCACGAATCGGACCTGCTGGCATTCGAGATCGCGCTGAAGATCGGCGACCCGGCTTCGGTGATGTGCTCCTACAACAAGATCAACGGCATCTACGGCTGCGAGCACGATTACCTGCTCAACCAGGTGCTCAAGCAGCAATGGAACTACCCCGGCTACGTGATGTCCGACTGGGGCGGCGTGCACAGCGGCTCCAAGGCGGCCCTGGCCGGACTGGATCAGCAATCGGCCGGCGAAGTGTTCGATGCGGCGGTGTTCTTCGATGCCCCGCTGCGCATGGCGGTGTCGGCCGGCGTGGTGCCACGCGCGCGCTTCGACGATATGGTCAAGCGCGTGCTGCGCAGCCTGTTCGCGCATGGCGCGTTCGATCATCCCACCCAGCGCCAGCCGATCGACGGCAAGGCCGGGCTGCTGGCCGCGCAGCATGTCGCCGAAGAAGGCAGCGTGCTGCTGCGTAACGAGCAGGCGACCCTGCCGTTGTCCAGGGACGTGCGCCGCATCGCGGTGATCGGTGGTTACGCCGACAAGGGCGTGATGTCCGGCGGCGGCTCCTCGCGGGTGGACTACACCATCAACGGCGGCAACGCGGTGCCCGGTATCACCCCGACCACCTGGCCGGGCCCGGTGATCATCCATCCCTCCTCGCCGTTGCAGGCGCTGCGCGCGGCATTGCCGAACGTGCAGATCGATTATGTCGACGGCAAGGACCGCGCCGCTGCCGCGCGCGCCGCCAGGGCCGCCGATGTGGCGATCGTGTTCGCCACCCAATGGGCAGCCGAATCGGTGGACCTGCCGGACATGCAATTGCCGGACAACCAGGATGCCTTGATCGAGGCGGTGGCCAAGGCCAACCCCAAAACCACCGTGGTGCTGGAAACCAACGGCCCGGTGCGCATGCCCTGGGCCGAACGCGTGCCGGCAGTGCTGCAGGCCTGGTATCCGGGTATCGGCGGCGGCGAGGCGATCGCCAACCTGCTGACCGGCAAGGTCAATCCCTCCGGCCATCTGCCGGTGACCTGGCCGGTGGACGAATCGCAGTTGCCGCGCCCCTCGATTCCGGGGCTGGGCTTCAAGCCGGCCAAGCCGGGCGAAGACACGATCGACTACGCCATCGAAGGCGCCAACGTCGGCTACAAGTGGTCTGCCGCGCGCAACCTGACCCCGCGTTATCCGTTCGGGCACGGTCTGTCGTACACCCAGTTCCGCATGGGCGGCCTGCAGGTGGACGCGCAAGGCAGTACCCTCACCGCGCGCTTTGACGTGGAGAACACCGGCCCGCGCGAAGGCGCCGCCGTGCCGCAGCTCTACGTCACCCTGCCCGACGGCCACCCCACCCCGCTGCGCCTGATCGGCTGGCAGAAGCTCACGCTCAAGCCGGGCGAAAAGCGCAGCGTGCAGGTGGTGGCCGAGCCGAAGACGCTGGCCGATTTCGATGCCAAGGCACGTCACTGGAAGATCGCTGCCGGCACCTACCGAGTGCAGCTGGCGCGTTCGGCAAGCGAACCGGTGCAAAGTGCGGAGGTCAGCTTGCAGGCGGCGCAGCTGCCGTAATCGCGTGCCGTGGCGGCCATGCAATGCGCATGGCCGCCACGCCGTCTTCTCACATCGCCGGCAGGCGCCAGCCACGTCAAGAATTTGTGCCAGATGCGTTGACAGCCGCGCGCGCAGCTTGCACAATTCGCCCCCTGAGTCGCCCAGGTGGCGGAATTGGTAGACGCACTAGCTTCAGGTGCTAGCGGGGGCAACTTCGTGGAGGTTCGAGTCCTCTCCTGGGCACCACGACTCACGGTAGATCGCAGAAAACCTCGCTTCGGCGGGGTTTTTTGCGTTTGGGCATTTGCGTTTGGGCGTCTGCCTTCGCGCACTACTCGCCATTGCGCCGTGGTCTGTTGCAGGCAGTCTCCGGCGGCAGCAGCATCGAACGATTCCGCCATCGCGCGGCCAGGTCACCGGGCATGGGCCAAGCTCAGCCCGGGCAGCAAGCGCATGCGTGGTGATCTCCTGATGTGTTGCCAGCAACACATCACTGCGCGCCGCCGCACCCAACAAACACCCAAGCGCCATAGCAGTGACTTTCGACACGCGCCACACGCGCTACACACGCATGAGGATGCCTCGTCACCATCATGGCAATTCCCGATGCGCCGTTCGCTGTCACTTGCCTTGATGCTGATTGCCACGTTCAGCACGCCCGCATGGGCACAGCAGGCCCATAGCGGCGCGGCGCAGACGCATCGAGCCCAGGTGTCATCGCACCAATGCGGCCTTGGCACAGCGTTCAATGTGCTCGCCGACAGCGGCGGCATCTGGCTTTACCGCGACACTGGCGTGCCGCGCGAGGTGTTCTTCCACGCTGGCGAGTTGAGCATCGATCACCAGGTGCAACAGATCAGCGCTGCCGACAGCGAGCGATTGCGCGAGATGGAACAACACGGCCGCGCACTGATGCCGCAGGTCGCCGATATGGCGCACGCGATGGTCGACCTGAGCTACGACGCGCTGGGCGGCGTGATCGAGGTGCTGACCGGCAGTTCGCTCAACGCCCGCAAGATCGCACGCCTGCGCACGCGTGCCAACGACTATGTCGATGCCACGCTGGGCAAGGGACGCTGGGACCAACAGGCCTTCGACGGGAACTTCGAGCGTTATGTCGAACACGAAGCCGAAGCCTTCAAAGGCAGCATCGCGCGTCACATGCTGTGGCAGATCATGACCGGCCGCTCGGATGCGATCGATGCACGCGCACAGGCGATGGATGGCCAACTCGACGCCAGACTGGATGCGCGGGCACGCGCAATCGAAGCCAGGGCCAGCGCCTTATGCAGCGATGTGCAAACGCTACGCGCCTTACAGGATGCACTGGACGTGCGCTATCAGGGCCATGCACTGCAGTTGCTCGATGCAGTGCCGCAAGACGATCGCAACGCCATCACCGCAGCCGCGCACGCACGCACACCGGTTGAAAAAGAGATCGCCAACGATGGAGCGCTTGCGTTGCCGCAACCGGTAAAACTGCAAGGCGGCACCGAAGGCACGCCGGCAGCTGCGGTGACGCATCAGTAGTGTGCCGGAGCGACTGCCACATGCCGCGAGCGAGGTCGGGCGCACGGCGCGGAGAAACGGGTCCTAGGAGCGGCATCTGCCGATTGCGAACACCGGCCGCACCCGCCAGGAGATCGCGCAGCGGCGTGTGAGCCGCACCTAGAGTGGCCAGAACGTGGCGAGCAGTCGTCACGCGGGAACGGACAGCGCGCTCAAAAACGGGGGGACACGTGGTCCATGCCGCACCGGGCACCGGCTGCACCCGCCTGACGGTGAGCACAGTCGGTTTGTTAGCTGCCCTCAGTCGGCACTGCTGGACTTGTCCTTGATCGCTTGCCTGATGCGCTTGGCACGTGCAAGGTCTCCGGCCGCCTCGTACGCTTCAGCCAGGCTGTCCTGCGCATTGCGCGATGCCGGGAACACGTCCACGTTGAGTGCAAACACCCTGATCGCGGCGGTGGCGCCCAGGTTGGACAGCACGGTGTAGCCGGTCGTATTGATCGCGCGTTCGAGCGCAGTGTCGGAGAGGCCGGGCCGTGCCCGCAGTGCCTGCACAAAGAGACGGTTGTCCTGCTCGTCGGAAGCGCGCAGCGCGTAGGCAATCAGTGATTCAGCCAGCGACTTATCGGCAAACCGTTGCGGCGAAAGCGTGCCAAGCACGCTATCCAGCAGCACCCTGCTCCACACACCGCGTACGCTGCCATTGGTGAGATAGACGACGCTGTAACTGTCCCCATCAAGCGTCGTATCGAACAGGATCCGCACTCTCGCCCGCGCGCCACGATCGTGGCCAATCGCCTGATACGCGTCGTCCTGCCCGAGCTCCCACCCACTGGCGAACCAGCCGCGCTGTCCATTGGCAAGCGTCTGCGGTTGCCAGAGCTGGCGCAGCGTGTCCTGGCCCACCAGACGCCCGGTCCGCACCGCCTCCAGGAACGTGCTCAGATCGTCGACGCTCGTATACAACTGCCCATGTGCGAGCGCGTAGTCCGGCCAGGCGACAGTCGGCTCCAGTTCCGGCTTGCCGTCTTTACCGAGGTACGCGCTGGCCACGCTGTGTGCAGGCAGCAGTGGGAGCCCAACAGATGTGCGCGTCAGATGCAGCTTGGCGATGATCCGCTCCGATGCGATCTGCGGATACGGCTTGCGGTAGTGCGCCTGCAGTAGCTGCGCCAGCACCACGTAATTGGTGTTGGTGTAGCGCGTTTGGCTGCCGGGAACGGCAACCAAGGGCTGTATGGCCAGTCGCTCGAACATCGCCTGCGCGCTGGCCGGAAAGCGCGCATTGTCCTGGACCGAGCCACGCATCTGCGACGGCTCGAAGTACTCCGGTAGACCGGAGGTATGATCGAGCAGCTGCCGAACGGTGATGCGCTTCCAGGGCGCGGGCAACGCAGGCAGATACTGCCTGGCCGGCTGGTCCAGGTCGATCTGCCCTGCCTCGACCAGTTGCATGATCAAGGTACCGACAAACAGCTTGCCGATCGAAAATGCGGGAAAGATCTGCTCGCGCGTGATCGGTTGCTGTGTCTGCAGATCGGCGACGCCGTCGACTGCGCAAAATTCCCGCTTGCCGTTGTGCACGACAACCACTGCCTGGCCGACGATGCCGTAGCGCTGCCGATTGAGCTGCATCTGCCGGGCCAGGCGGTCGCCGAGAGACTCAGGCGTGGCAGCAACGGCAAAGCAGCAGCACAACGCAAGACACAGCAGCAGCCATGCAAACCACTGGGTCAGTTGTCGCCGCCGCGCTGGCAGGTGCGATGATCGCGACGCCGCTGGCAAAGCTCCATCCGTGAATGCCCTACCTGCCCAACACCCGACCATCGGCGCTGCTCCCGAGTGAACAGCGCCAGTCTAGCCCAGCGGCAAAACCTGCCGTGCGCTCAATGCCCCCCGGCCGCCGCCGCACCACCGGCGCCCGCGCCGAATGGCGGCTTGGCCAACCAAAGGAAGAAGATGATCGCCAGGAAGGTCCAGCCCAGCAGATAGAAGATGTCATTGAAGCCCATCTGCGAGGCCTGGTGATTGATCATGTTGTTGAGCGATGCCGCGCCGCGTTGCAGGTCGCCCTGCCCCATGGCGGCGACCTGTTCCTGCATGCCGGGCGTGTACACCGAGATGTGTTCGGTGATGTGCGCGTGGTGCACCTGCGTGCGGCGCGCCCACAGATACGTGGTCAACGATGCGGCAAAGCTGCCGCCCAGGGTACGCAGGAAGGTAGCCAGGCCCGAGCCCGCGGCGATCTCGCGCCCATCCAGGTCGGAGAGCAGGATCTGCAGAACCGGCATGAAGAACAACGCCACGCCGACGCCCATCACCAATTGCACGGTGGCCACGTGGCTGAAGTCCACCTGCAGGTTGAAGTTGGAGCGCAGGAAGCTGGTGAACGACAGGAAGATGAAGGCGACGCTTGCCAGCATGCGCAGATCGAAGCGCAAGGCGTATTTGCCGACGAACGGCGTCATCAGCACCGGCAGGATGCCGATCGGCGCGGTGGCAAGGCCGGCCCAGATCGCGGTATAGCCCATATCGCGTTGCAGCCACTGCGGGATCAGCAGGCTCACGCTGAAGAACGCCGCATAGGCCACCACCATCGCCAGCGTGCCGGCGCGGAAGTTGCGATGCCGGAACAGTTTGAGATCGACGATGGGGTCCTTGTCGGTGAGCTCCCAGATCACGAACACCACCAGCGCCACGGCAGCAACGCAGGCCAGCACCACGATCTTGTCTGAAGAGAACCAGTCCTCGTCGTTGCCCAGATCCAGTACCAGCTGCAGCGCGCCCACGCCGACCACCAGCAGGATCAGGCCGATATAGTCCATGCGCGGTTTTTCGAGCTGTTCGGGGCGATGCCGCAACTGCGAACCGACGATGCTGCTGGCGATGATGCCCAGCGGCACGTTGATCAGGAAGATCCATTCCCAGCTGTAGTTGTCGGTGATCCAGCCGCCCAGGATCGGGCCGGCGATCGGCGCGACCACGGTGATCATCGCCAGCAACGCCAGTGCCTGCCCGCGTTTTTCGCGCGGATAGATCGACACCAGCAAGCTTTGGGTGATGGGATACATCGGCCCGGCGACAAACCCCTGCAGCGCGCGTGCGACCACCAGCATGCCCATGCTCTGGGCAAGCCCGCACAGCAACGAGGCGATGGTGAAGGCCAGCGTGGACCACACGAACAACTTGGTTTCGCCAAAGCGCCGGCTCAACCAGCCGGTCAACGGCAACGCGATCGCCGTGCTTACCGCGAACGAGGTGATGACCCAGGTGGCCTGCTGCGAACTGGCGCCGAGATTGCCGGCAATGGTCGGCAGCGAGACGTTGGCGATGGTGGTGTCCAGCACCTGCATGAACGAGGCCATGGCCAGGCCCATGGTGCACAACGCCACGCTGGCCGGACGAAAGCCGGCAGCGGGCGCCGGCGCTGCCGGGCCGCCGGACGCAGTGGGAGCTTGCGAAGACATGGTGGCCTAGCCCGCCTTGCTGGCAGCCTGCGACGGCAGGTTGTCCTGGATGATGCGATGGATGTCGGCGTCGGCAGCCTGCAACTGCTGCGCGTACACATCGGTGGAGAACACCGAACCGGTCGCCAGCTTGGTCGGCAGCACGCTGCCCTGCTGGTCATGTAGATTGACGTCGACCTTCATCGACAACCCAATGCGCAGCGGATTGTTGGCCAGTTGCTTGCTGTCCACCGCAATGCGCACCGGCACGCGCTGCACGATCTTGATCCAGTTGCCGCTGGCATTTTGCGCCGGCAACAGTGAGAACGCGCTGCCGGTGCCCAGGCCCAGGCTCTCGATGCGACCGGTGTAGTCGACACCACCGCCATACAGATCCGAATGCAGTTCCACTTCCTGGCCCAGGCGCATGTGCTTGAGCTGGGTTTCCTTGAAGTTGGCTTCCACCCACACCTGTTCCAGCGGCACCACCGCCATCAACACGCTGCCCGGCTGCACGCGCTGACCGACCTGCGCCGAACGTCGTGCGACATAGCCCGATACCGGCGCCACCACGCCGGTGCGCGCATGATTGAGATAGGCCTGACGTACCTGCGCTGCGGCCGTCTGCACATCCGGCTGATTGGACAGCGCGCTGTCGTCGATCAGCGCACGGTTGCGCTCGAAGCTCTCGCGCGAGCCGCTCACGGCCGCTTCGGCGGCAGCGAGCTCTTCGCGGGCATGCGCCAGTTCTTCATTGGAAATGGCGCCGCTGGCTGCCAGATTCCTGCGTCGCGCAAAGTCGGCACGGGCGCTGCGCAGGGTGACTTCGCGTGCCGACAATTCGGCCTGCGCGCCTTCCACGCTGCGGTACAGACCGCGCACCTGGCGCACGGTCTTGGCCAGGTTGGCTTCGGCCTGCTGCAGCGCCACGGCGGTATCGGCCGGGTCCAGTTGCACCAGCAGCTGGCCACGCTCCACGCGCATGCCGTCTTCGGCACCGATGCTGACCACCGTGCCGCCCACCATCGGGGTGATCTGCACCTGGTTGCCCTGCACGTACGCATCGTCGGTGTCCTCGTACCAGCGTCCGACCAGGACGTACCAGGTCACGATGCCGATGATCGCCAGGATCACCACAATGGCCACGATGCGCAGCGCCGCGCGGCGCTTGCTGGGTGCGGCTGGCGCGGGTTGGGAAGAAGTTGGAGTCGTCTGGCTCATCGTCGATGTCTCAGGAATTCGGTTGTGCGGAAGTGGGCGCGGTGTGTGCGGTGTCGCGTGCGGGCTCTGGCGCGAATCCGCCACCCAGCGCACGCTGCAACCTCACCGAGGCCAAAAGTTGTTGCGATTGCAGTCCGGCCATGCGCTGGCGTGCGACGAGCAATTGCTCCTGCACGCTGAGCACCTCCAGGTAGCCGCCGATGCCGGCGCGGTAGCGCTGCTCGGCCAGATCGAAGGCGGCGGCGGCGGTCTGCACGGCATCGTCCTGGGCGCGTGCGCGCTGCTCCAGCGAACGCACCGCGTTGACCTGGTCGGCCACTTCGCGCAACGCCGCGATCACCTTCTGGTTGTAGTCGGCCACGGCCAGGTCGTACTGCGCATCGCTGCCGGCCAGATTGGCGCGCAGCTTGCCGCCGTCGAAGATCGGCAGGCTCAATGCCGGGGCGACCACGCCGAAGACCGAAGCGCTTTCCAGCAACTGGCCGACATCGCGGTTCACCACACCGCCCAGCGCGGTGATGTTGAAGCTGGGATAGAAGCGGGTCTTGGCCGTGGCGATGTCCTTGTCGGCCGCCTCCACGCGCCAGCGCGCAGCCACCACGTCCGGGCGACGGCCGAGCAGATCGGCCGGCAGGTTGCTAGGCAGCTGCGCGGCGACGCTCGCGCCCAGCAGCGGGCGCGCGATGTCCAGCCCGCGGTCCGGGCCCTGGCCAAGCAACGCCGCCAGCGCGTTGCGCGCTTCGTCGATCTGCTGCTGTGCGGATTGCACCTGTTGCTGCGCCGCCGGCACCCGTGCCTGGGCCTGACGCAGCTGCAGATCGCTGTCGATGCCTGCACTGCGGCGCTGCTGGGTCAGCTCCACCGTCTTGCGCGAGCGCGCCAGTTCCTCGTCGGCCACGTCGTGCAGACGCCAGGCGTAGTCGAGTTGCGCATAGGCTTCGGCGATCGCCGCCGACAGGTTCAGGCGCGCGGCCTGCGCATCCACCTCGGCCGCGTGCGCGGTGTCCACCGCCGCTTCCCAGGCGGCGCGCTTGCCGCCCCACAGGTCCACGCCATAGCGGAAGTCCACCACCAGCTGACCGTTGCCGCCGAAGCGTCCGCCGCGCTCTTCGCCGGCCACCGACTCCGGCAACTGCACGCCCGCATAGCCGCCGGAGACCGACAGGCTGGGGCCGCGATCGGCCTGCGCGGTACCGATGCGGGCCTGCGCCTGGCGCAGGCGCGCGTCGGCCGCCTCCAGGCTGGGGCTGTGCTGCAGGCCTTCGCCGATCAGCGCGTTCAATTGCGCATCGCCAAGCGCACGCCACCAATCGCTGGCCGGCCATGCGGCCGCACTCAGCCCGGCCTGCCCCAGGGTGCGCTCGGCATGCAGCTGGCTGGCGTCGAGCACGGTGGCTTGCGGCGCCAGGCCACGGCTGCTGGCGCAGGCGGCCAGTGCCAGCGTCAGGGCGGCGACAACGAGTGGCCGCGCGCGGCGCATCGGGCGCGGGCGCAGCGTCTGGATGGAAAAACTAGCAGCGTTCATGAGTTGAGTGCATCGCGGACACGGATAAGAAGAGAGGTGAGTTGTTCGCGCTCAGGGGCATCCAGGTCGCGCAGGCCATGCTCGATCGCACGTTCGCCGCGCAAGCGCAGCCGTTCCCACAGCGCCACGCCCTGCTCGGTCATGACGATCTGCAGCGCGCGCCGGTCCTGGGCATGCGGCTCGCGCCGCACCGCGCCCAGTGCCTCGAGCTTGTCGAGCAGGCGGGTCACCGCGCTCGGCGTCTGGTCCAGCGCCAGAGCCAGTTCGTTGGCCGTACAGGGCGAACGCACCGCCAGGATCTTCAGACCGACGTAGTGGCTGAAACCGAAGTCGGGCAGCTCGCCCTTCATCTCGGCATCGAGCTGACGCATCAGCGCGTCGCGCACCTGGCGCAACAGCAACCCGAACGACGGCGGAGCGGTGGGCGGTAAATTCATGTGGCACATTTTGTTCCGAAAAATATATTTGTCAACGCAAATATCTCACCCGGGATTAAACCGCCAGCAAGGATCGCCACCTTACGCGCCACTCCAACTGGCCCGGTAATACAATCAGGCCAATGACTATCGAAAACCCGCCAACGACGGTGGACGCACTACCGCCCGGCGTGCGCAGCAGCTTCGAATGGGCCGACGGCCCGGTGCTGATCGCCTTCCTGGCAGACCTGCGTGCGGTGTGGGCGCCCGAAACCGCCTGGCATGCGCATGTACGCGGACAGCTGATGTTTGTCGAACAAGGCGTGCTGACCGTGCATACCCGACAGGGCACGCTGTCGTTGCCACCGGGCTGCGCCGGCTGGATGCCGCCTGGCCAGCAGCACACCGTCGAGCTGGCCGGCCCGATGCGCGGTTGGGGCGTGGTGGTGCGGCCGGATGCCTGCGCCTCCCTGCCCGCGCAAGGCGGAGTGATCCGGCTGACCGGGCTGGCCCGCGAGGCGATCATGCGTGCCGCCGGCTGGCCGCTGGATCGGCCGCTGGATAGCGCCCAGCAGCGGCTGGCCGCGGTGCTGCTGGACGAGCTATGCCAGGTCCAAATCGACCACCTGCACCTGCCGATGCCGGCCGACCGCCGCCTGCTGCGGATTGCCCGGCAATTGCTCGCCACCCCTGCCGACCCACGCCCGCTCGATGCCTGGGCCGATTGGGGCGGGCTGTCGCCGCGCAGCCTGAGCCGGCATTTTCGCGACGAGACCGGGCTGAGTTTTGCGCAATGGCGCCAGCAGGCACGCCTGGCCGAGGGCCTGCGCCGGCTCAGCCAGGGCAGCGCGGTGGCGCAGGTGGCCGACCAGCTCGGCTACAGCAGCCCCAGTGCCTTCGTCAGTGTGTTTCACCGCCACTTCGGCGCCCCGCCCACCCGTTATCTGGCCGCCGGCCACGCGCGCGGCTTGGCATCCCCCGCCGCATCCGGATAATCGGCGCTCTTCGAGCTCGCGCTGCGGCGCGGTCTCCTCTCACGCAGGACCTGGCTTTACATGACCGATCTGACCCGCCCCACCTTCCATGGCTTCGAACAGCTGCCGCTGCGCGAGTACGCCGAACGCGCCTATCTCGACTATTCGATGTACGTGGTGCTCGACCGCGCCCTGCCGTTCCTCGGCGATGGCCTGAAGCCGGTGCAGCGCCGCATCATCTTCGCGATGAGCGAGCTCGGCCTGAACGCGGCTGCCAAGCCGAAGAAATCCGCGCGCACCGTGGGCGATGTGATCGGTAAGTACCATCCGCACGGCGACAGCGCCTGCTACGAAGCGCTGGTGCTGATGGCGCAGCCATTTTCGTACCGCTATCCGCTGATCGAAGGCCAGGGCAACTTCGGCTCCACTGACGACCCCAAGTCGTTCGCGGCGATGCGCTACACCGAGTCCAAGCTCACCCCCATCGCCGAAGTGCTGCTGGGCGAAATCGGCCAGGGCACCACCGATTGGGCGCCCAACTTCGACGGCACCCTGGAAGAGCCGACCTGGTTGCCGGCCCGCCTGCCGCACCTGCTGCTCAACGGCACCACCGGTATTGCCGTCGGCATGGCCACCGACGTGCCGCCGCACAACCTCAACGAGATCGTCAGCGCGCTGCTGCGCCTGCTCGACAACCCCGATGCCACGGTCGCCGAGTTGTGCGAACACGTGCTGGGCCCGGACTACCCGACCACCGCAGAAATCATTACCCCGGCCGCCGACCTGCGCAGCATCTACGAGACCGGCCATGGCAGCGTGCGCGCACGTGCCACCTATAAAAAAGAACACGCCAACATCGTCATCGATGCGCTGCCGTACCAGGTCTCGCCGTCCAAGGTGATCGAGCAGATCGCCCAGCAGATGCGCGCCAAGAAGCTGCCGTGGCTGGAAGACATCCGCGACGAGTCCGACCACACCAGCCCGGTGCGGGTGGTACTGGTGCCGCGCTCCAACCGTGTCGACGCCGAACAGTTGATGGGCCACCTGTTCGTCACCACCGATCTTGAGCGCAGCTACCGCGTCAACCTCAATGTGATCGGCCTGGACGGCCGCCCGCAGGTGAAGAACCTGCGCCAGTTGCTGAGCGAGTGGCTGACCTTCCGCAGCGATACCGTCACCCGCCGCCTCAACCATCGCCTGCAAAAGGTCGAGCGCCGCCTGCACCTGTTGGAAGGCCTGTTGATCGCCTTCCTCAACCTGGACGAAGTGATCCGCATCGTCCGCAGCGAGGACGAACCCAAGCCGGTGTTGATTGCCCGCTTCGCGCTCAGCGAGGAACAGGCCGAATACATCCTGGAAACCAAGCTGCGTCAGTTGGCGCGCCTGGAAGAAATGAAGATCCGCGGCGAGCAGGAAGCACTGGCCAAGGAACGCGCGCAGCTGATGGCGATCCTGGAAAGCAAGACCAAGCTCAAGAAGCTGATCAAGGACGAGCTGACCGCCGACGCCAAGAAGTTCGGCGACGCGCGCCGCTCGCCGCTGGTGCAGCGTGGCGCCGCGCAGGCGATCGACGAGACCGAAATGGTCGCCAGCGAACCGATGACGGTGGTGCTGTCGGAAAAGGGCTGGGTGCGCGCGGCCAAGGGCCACGAGGTCGATCCGGCCGGCATGTCGTATCGCGACGGCGACAGCCTGCTGGCGGCGGTGCGCAGCCGCAGCACGCATCAGGTGGCGTTCCTGGATTCAGATGGCCGCGCCTATTCGACCGCCGTGCACACCCTGCCCTCGGCGCGCGGCAACGGCGAACCGTTGACCGGACGCTTCTCGCCCGGCTCGGGCGCATCGTTCCAGGTCATGGCCAGTGCCGACAACGCCACCCGCTTCGTGCTGGCGTCCTCGCACGGCTATGGCTTCGTCACCCGCTTCGAAAACCTCACCGGCCGCAACAAGGCCGGCAAGGCGATGCTCAACCTGACTGCCGGCTCGCATGTGCTCAGCCCTGCGCAGGTGAGCAACCCGCAAACCGACCGCATCGTCGCCGTCACCAGCGCCGGCAACCTGCTGGCGGTGCCGGCCACCGACGTGCCCGAGCTGGACAAGGGCAAGGGCAACAAGATCATCGAGATCCCCAAGGCCAAGCTCGGCACCGAGCGCGTGGTGGCAGTGGTCGCGGTGGCGCCGGGCAACACCCTGCTGGTGCGCAGCGGCGCGCGCACCATGAGCCTGTCGTTCAAGGATCTGGATACGTACGTGGGCGCGCGTGCGAGTCGTGGATCGTTGTTGCCGCGCGGGTGGCAGAAGGTGGATGGGCTGGAGGTGCAGTGACGGTGATTCACTCGTCTGGCGCGCGGCGGCGCGACTGACATTGCTATCGCCTCAGGCTGCTGAGGCGCGGCAAAAAAGTCGATGGGCTGGAAGTGCGGTAACGGCATCCGCTCACCGCGCGCGGCGGCGCGGCTGACACTGCGGTCGCCCCAGCCCGCTGAGGCGCGGATCACCAACGCACCGCGTTGCGGTGTCTTGGCTGGGAGGTTCAATGCTGTATGCGGATGGCCAGGAATCCAAAGCACCGACATGACGAGACCATGGACACAGATTTCTGGTTGCAACGTTGGCAGGACGGACAGACCGGCTTTCACCAGGATGAGGTGATGCCGCTGCTGCAGAAGCACTGGCCGGCGCTGCAGCTGCCACACGCTGCACGCGTATTGGTGCCGCTGTGCGGCAAGACGCTGGACATGCATTGGCTGGCCGCGCAAGGCCATCGCGTTCTGGGCGTGGAGGTCTCGCCACTGGCCGTGACGCAGTTCTTCGATGACGCCAACCTGCAACCGCAGCGCCATAGCAGCGGCGCTGGCGAACATTTCGTCGCCGGTCCCATCGAGATCATCTGCGGCGATGCCTTTGCGCTGGACGCGCACGTATTGGCCGATTGCATGGCGGTCTACGACCGCGCTGCGCTGGTGGCCTTGCCGGCGGACCTGCGCCAGCGGTATCTGCAAACCACCTACGCGCGCTTGCCGGCAATGTGTCGTGGGCTGCTGATCACGCTGGATTATCCGCAAACCGAAAAGGCCGGCCCGCCTTTTGCGGTGGATGCGGCCGAGGTGCAGTCGCTGTTTCAGGCGCCATGGCAGGTGCAACAGCTGGAACGGCGCGACATCCTGGATCAGGAGCCGCGCTTCCGTGCCGACGGCGTCACCGCCTTATCGACTGCGGTGTATCGGCTGCAGCGCAACTGACAGCGTCGAGACCAAGTCTGCAGCGCCAATCCGGGCGCCGGGATGGCCTGAATGAAAAAGCCGGCATCGAGCCGGCGATCTGCAGCACTGGAGCCTGTGACGTAACGGAGGTCTGCACGTCTGCACACTCCCGTGCAACGTGCCGGCCGCATGCCCCAAGCACCACGGTTCGTGGCCGCCTCAAGCACCAGCGCACGGCCTTGGAGCGTACGCCAGTCCAGCAATCCCGCAATCAACCGGCCACGTGGCCCTTGTCGATCTTCGAGGTCTGGTACAGCTCCAGGCCGATCCGCTTGATCAGGCCAAGCTGCTGCTCCAGCCACCAGGCATGGTCTTCTTCGGTGTCCTGCAATTGCTTGAGCAACATGTCGCGGCTGACGTAATCGCCGTGCTCTTCGCACAGCTTCATGCCGGCAGCCAGCGCCGCGCGCACTTCGTATTCCACCACCAGATCGCGCTCGAGCATCTCGACAACGGTCTTGCCCGGCGCAAACTCGGCCGGGCGCATATCCGGGTCGCCTTCCAGGAACAGGATGCGCCGCAGCAACGCGTCGGCGTGCTCGGTTTCTTCCTGCATCTCATGGTTGATGCGCTCGTACAGCGCCATCAGGCCCTGATCCTCGTAGCGGCGCGAATGCAGGAAATACTGGTCGCGTGCCGCCAGTTCGCCGCGTAGCAGCTGCTTGAGGTAATCGACGACTTCGGGATGGCCTTTCATGGTGTGCTCCAGCGACGCAATGCGCGCATGGTGCACTAAGCCGGCGGGCAATGATCTAATCGGAATCACTTTCAGTTGCGCTTGCGGCCAGACCCGTCGCGGTCATGATCTGCAGCCACACTGAAACGGCCGGCACCTCGGCGCAGCAGGAACGGGCGGCCTCGCCCCGCATCGCGCCTGATGCACGGGAGCCGCCATCTCCCGCTCCACTGACCGCCCAGGTCTATCGGCAACCCCCGAACCACGCTCCAAGGAACCGACGATGCGCAAATGGCTGGCCCGGCTGATGCTGGCAACTGTGGTGCTGGTGCTCGCCGCCGGCCTGGCGCTGTATCTGCTGCTGCGTGGCAGCCTGGCGCAGCTGGATGGCGACACGCCCTTGAGTGGCCTGGCCGCCGCCGTCAGCGTGCAGCGCGACCAGAACGGCGTGGTCACCATCGACGCGGCAAGCCAGAGCGATGCGATGCGCGCGCTCGGCTACGTGCATGCGCAGGAGCGCTATTTCGAGATGGACCTGATGCGCCGCGCGCCCGCCGGCGAATTGTCCGAACTGTTCGGTCCCAAGGCGGTGGATCTGGACAAGCGCAGGCGCGTGCACCGGCTGCGCGCCCGCGTGCATGCCACCCTGGACATCGCCGCCGGCAGCCAGCGCGCTGCCCTGCAGGCCTACACCGACGGCGTCAATGCCGGGTTGGCCGCCTTGCCGGTACGCCCGTGGCCGTATCTGCTGCTGCGCCAGGCCCCGCGCGCCTGGACGCTGGACGACTCCATCCTGACCGGCCTGGCGATGTATGCCGACCTGCAGGACAGCGACAACCAGACCGAACTGGCCGCCGCGCGCATCCGCGCCGTGGTGCCGCCTGCGCTGGCGGCGCTGCTCGATCATCAAGGCTCCAGCTGGGACGCGCCGCTGCTGGGCCCGGTACATGGCGATGCCGTGCTTCCCGACGCGGCTGCACTGGATCTGCGTGCCTTGCCGCACCCGCCCGCCACACCGCCTGCCGAGCAACCCACCCCAGGCAGCAACAATTTTGCGGTGGATGGAAGCCTCACTGCAGACGGGCGCGCCATCGTCGCCGACGACATGCATCTGGGGCTGCGCGCGCCCAACATCTGGTTCCGTGCGCGGCTGCGCTACCCCGACAGCGCTGCGCCGGACGGCAAGGTGGACGTCACCGGCTTCACCCTGCCCGGCCTGCCCGCGGTGGTAGTCGGCAGCAATGGGCATGTGGCCTGGGCGTTCACCAACAGCTATATCGACACCGCCGACTTTGCGCGGATTCCCGCAGCTACGCCCGGTCATCCGCAGGCGCTGACCACGCATGTCGAAACCATTGATGTGGCGGGCGCTGAGTCGGTGCGCCTGGAGGTGCGCGAAGCGGCGTGGGGGCCGATCCTGCATGAAAACCCGGATGGCAGCCTGCTGGCGCTGCGCTGGGCCGCGCAGTTGCCGGGCGCGATCCGTCTGGACTTCGCACAGATGAGCAGCGCACGCGACCTGCGCAGCGCCTTCGAAGTGGCCGACCGCTCGGGCATTCCGGCGCAGAACCTGTTGCTGGCCGACCGCAGCGGGCGCATCGCCTGGCGCCTGATCGGTGCGCGCCCGGCCCGCAATGCCGGATGCGGGCCGACCGGCATTGCCGAGCTCGCGAGCGCCGCATCACCGTCTGCGTCGCCCACACCCGCTGCGCAAGCGGACACACCAGCGGCCGCCTGCACACCATGGCCGGTGCGCAGCGATGCGGCGCCGGCGTTGATCGACCCGCCCTCGCATCGGCTATGGACAGCCAATAGCCGCGTGGTCGATACGCAGCAGCTGGCCACGCTCGGCAATGCCGGCTACGACCTCGGCGCGCGTGCGCAGCAGATCCGCGACGACCTGTTCGCGAAGCAGCGCTTCAGCGAGCGCGATCTGCTGGCGATCCAGCTGGACGATCGTGCGTTGTTGCTGACACGGTGGTGGCAGCTGTTGCGCGGTGTGGTCGAGCACAACAAGGACCCGGCGTTGCAGCAGATCGAACAGGCAACGCGCCGGTGGGACGGCCATGCATCCACCAGCTCGGCCAGCTACCGCATCGTGCGCGAGTTCCGCAGCAAGACCATCGATGCGGTGGAAGCCGGTCTGCTGGCGCCGGCCCAAGCAGCGCTGGGCGAGCAGTTTCTCGCGCCGCGTCGCGCACAGCTGGAAGGCATCGTCTGGCCGTTGCTGCAGCAGCGCCCCGCCAACCTGCTGCCACCGGCCTTCGCAGACTGGGACCAGTTGCTGAGCGATGCCGCACGCAGCGCGCAGGCGGACCTGATCGCGCAGGCGGCGCCCGGCCAGCCACTCGACAAGCGCAGCTGGGGCGAACGCAACACCGCCGCCATCTGTCACCCGATCGCGCGGGCATTGCCTGCGCTCGCCAAGCACTGGCTGTGCATGCCGCCCGACCAACTGCCAGGCGACCGCGACATGCCGCGCGTGCAAGGCCCGGCCTTCGGCGCATCCGAACGCATGGTGGTGTCGCCCGGCCACGAGCAGGACGGCATCGTGCACATGCCGGGCGGCCAGAGCGGACATCCCTTGTCGCCGTTCTGGGGCGCCGGGCACGACGATTGGGTGCACGGCCGGCCGACCCCATTCCTGCCGGCAGCCATGCGCTACACGCTGCACTTGCAACCGGAGTAGGCGGTCGTGCTTTCTGGTCTGTCGACACGGGTCTCTACGGTCGGCGTCCTGCACCCTCATCCGCCCTTCGGGCACCTTCTCCCGATGGGAGAAGGGAGACAGGCAGCGCTTCATCCGTTTGCTTGAGCAATCCCCTCTTCCGCCGGGAAAGCGGTTGGGGTGAGGGTACGGGCGCCTGCCATGCGACCGATGGCAGGCGATGCGACTCAGCTTGCGCTGGCTTCGATCGGTTTCCTGCATCGCAAAATGGCGTCCTGCACGACAGACAGCACGAGGCTTCGCTCGTACCCTCATCCGCCCTTCGGGCACCTTCTCCCGAGGGGAGAAGGCAGACAGGCAGCGCTTCATCCATCTGCTTGAGCAAGCGCTCTCCCGCCGGGAGAGCGGTTGGGGTGAGGGTATGGGCGCCTGCCATGCGACCGACGCAATTGCACGTTTTGCTGTTTACAGATCGCGCCCGGCACATCGGCACGCGCAAGTGTCCGCGACTATGTCCGCCTGCCGACCTGCGTAATCAAGCGAGCACAACATGCTAAGATGCATTTGATAACCATTCCCATTAGTGACCAATGCGCCCCACGCTCCTTGTCACCGCACTCGCCGCTGTCTTGGCGTTACCCTCGCCCCGCGCCTTTGCCCAACACACCAGCACCTCGGCAACCGTCACCGACCTGGATGGCGTCGACGTCGTCGGCCGTGCGCAGACGCTGTACAAGTCCGACGACGCCGCGGTCGCCACGCGCACCGACACGCCACTGTCGCTGGTGCCGCAATCGGTGCAGGTGCTGCCGCGCGAGTTGATCGACGACCAGGCCGCGCGCCAGATCACCGATCTGTATCGCAGCATCAGCGGCATCAGTTTCTTCAGCTATGCGGGCGTCACCTTGCGTGGCTTTCGCCAGGAAAACGTGCTCTACGACGGTCTGCGTGGCGACCCGTATGCCGGCTTCTCGGTGCCGCAGCTGTTCAACATCGAACGCGTGGAAGTGCTCAAGGGCCCGGCAGGTGCGTTGTATGGCGGCGGCGAACCCGGCGGCGTCATCAACTACGTCACCCGCAAGCCTGCGCACCAGGCGCAGCGGCGCGTGGAGCTGCAGCTGGGCAATCAATCGTTCGGCGCGGCGTCGTTCGAAGCCACCGGCCCTGCGCGCGAAGACGGCCGCATCCGCTATCGCATCGGCGCCTACGCCGATGGCGAGGATGGCTTTCGCTGGAACACCGATAGCCAGAGCCAGATCGGCGATGCATCGGTGGCTTTCGATGTCGGCGACACCGGCGAGCTCACCCTGCAATACACCGACATCACCCAGAACCTGGGCGGAAACCGCTTGCGCGGTGTGCCGGTCGATGACGAGGGCAACTTCCTCACCGACCGTCGCTGGAACCACAACGAGCCCACCGATTTTCTCGACATGCGCGCCAAGGTGGCGTTCGCGCAATATCGCTTTGCGCCGTCGGATGCGTGGGACGTGGACATGGCGCTACGCTGGTTCAAGAACGACGAGCACCAGATCTATCACGAGCCGATGGGTTTGATCGATCGCGATCGCGACGGCACCGCCGAGTGGATGACACGGCAGTTGCGCAACCAGTTCCGCGACAACGATGCGATCTCCAGTAACGTCAATGCGGTGTTCCGTACCAGCACCGGCGCCATCGCACACAAACTGCTGATGGGCGCTGATTACTATCGCCTGGATGCCGATTTCCGCGCGCAAACGGCCAATACCGCAGATACCGGCCGCGTGCGCGGGCCGGTGCCGGGCATCGATCTGTTTAACCCGGTGTATGGCCGCAGCGGTTTTTACGACTACGGCCTGGACGCGCTGCCCTGGCGTGCCACCAGCACGCGCAGCCAGCGCTACGGGGCGTATCTGCAGGACGAACTCACCCTGACGCCGCGCTGGTTTGCGATGGCCGGACTGCGCTGGGACGGCTTCAAGGACGACAACCGGCTGGACGGCTCGCGCGTCACCGGCAACGATCTCAGCTGGCGTGTGGGCAGCACCTTCGTGCTACGCGATGGCGTCAACGCGTACGCCAGTTATGCCAGCGGCTTCCTGCCGCAGGATGCGGCGAACCAGGACAGCAGCGTCGGTGGCCCGTTCGAACCCGAGCGCAGCACGCAGTGGGAAGTCGGCCTGAAAACCGCGCTCAACGATGGCGGGCTGACGCTCAACACCGCGCTGTATCGCATCGAACGCAGCAATATCGTGCAGGCCAACGGCAGCATCGTTGCCGGCGTCAACCAGCTCTCCGCGCTCGGCCTGGTGCGCAGCGAAGGCCTGGAAGTGGATCTGCTGGCCGACCTCACCGAACGCTGGGTGCTCAACCTGACCTACGCCTACAACGATGCGCGCGTGCTCGATGCGGGCACCAACGGCATCACCAATGCGTCCGGCGACCGCTTCGCCAATGCACCGCGCAACACCTTCGGTCTGTGGACGCGTTACGACCTGCCGGCCTGGAACTCGGCGATTGCCTTCGGTGCCGACTACGTGGGCGAGCGGGTCAGCCTTGAAGGTCAGCGCGTCAAGCCGTACGCCATCTTCGACATCAGCTGGCAGACGCAGTGGGATGCCTGGAAGCTGCAGGTCAACCTCAAGAACCTGTTCGACAAGGTTTACGCCGTCAGCGGGTTCACTGAGCGCACCGGTCACTTTCCCGGCGAGCCGCGTCGCATCTACGCGCAGCTGGCTTATAGTTTTTAAGCGTGGCGAACGCGCGCCTGCGCAGGCCTTGCGCGCGGCTTCAGATGTGACGTTCGTCGACCGCTACACGCGCATTTGCGGCCTCGACGACGGCTGTGCAATGAACCTGCGCCGAATCAGGCAGGCCGGAATCAGCCAGACTTTAACGTCCGGTGGGACACACTAGAGGCCGTCGCGATGTGGAGTACCGCTCCACAGCATCGCCCTCTTCCCCCCACTGACCGGAATCCGCATGCCTCTGCTTGCCCGCTCCGTTTCCGCCTTGTTGCCTCTGCTTGTTGCCACTGCCTGCTCGGCAGCGCCGCCCGCCCAGTCCGGCCCGCCGGCCGCGCCCGTCGCTGCCTGCACCGCCAAGGTGAAGCCAGGACAGGATCTGCAAAAAGCCATCGACAAGCTCCCGCAAAGCGATACGCCTGCGGTGTTGTGCCTGGAAAAAGGCGAATTCCCGCTCAATGGCCTGGTCTCGATCCACCGCGGCAATCTCACCCTGCGCGGCAAGGGCCCGACCACCGTGCTGCGCATGGCCGATGGCGTGCAGCAACCGGCACTGGTGGTCGGCGACTACGAAAACCAGCAGCCGACCGGCGTGATCCGCAATGTCAGCATCGAAGACATGCAGATCGTCGCCAGCACCGGCGACAAGGAGTTCATGCCCGAGCGCCCGTACCTGAGCAATAGCGCGGTGGTCGTGCGTTCCGGCCAGGGAATTCGCCTGGCCGGCCTGCAGGTCAACAAGTGCCGCAGCGCCTGCCTGCTGAGCGAGTACGACACCCGCGAGATCACCATCGAAAACAACGATGTGTCCGGGGCGATCTGGGACGGGGTGTCGTTCAACCGCACCGCCAAGGTCACCATGGTCAACAACTACATCCACGACAACGTGGCCGCTGGCCTGACCACCGAACATCTGGAAGACAGCGAGATCCGCAACAACCGCTTCGAGCGCAACGGCAGCCAGGGCATCTACCTGTCCGATGCGCGGCGCAACCGCTTCAGCAACAACGTGTTCGATGGCAACAAGGTGGCCGGCGTGTTCCTGGCCTGCGCGATCCGCTATCGCACGCCGGAAATCCTGTGCTGGGACAACAGCATGAGCCAGGACAACGTGTTCGAGAACAACCGCTTCTCCAATACGCCGTTCACCTACACCATCGGTGTGGACCGTGCGGCCAATTGCACCGCGGGCGACTTCAAGCCGAACCTGTGGCGTAACAACCAGGCCGATGTGGCCGGTGTGGATATCGAGCCGCAGCGCTACGGCTATTGCGTGCGCCACGAGCAATAAGCACGGGCGATATGACAGCGGCCGGCCGCGCAAGCCGGCCGCTGTTCCTGCACCATGCGTTACGAGGCCAGTGCCTGTTCGTGCACGCCGGCGATCGCACGACCCGACGGGTCGGCCATCGCCGCGAAACTGGCATCCCAGGCAATCGCGGTCGGCGACGAGCACGCAATCGACTTGCCGCCGGGCACGGTTTCCGCGGCCGCCTGGCTCGGGAAGAACTGCTCGAACAGGCTGCGATAGAAATACGCTTCCTTGGTCTGTGGCGGATTGACCGGGAAACGCCGGTCGGCCGCGGCCAACTCGCGGTCGCTCACATGCGCGGCGGCATGCGCCTTGAGTCCATCGATCCAGCCATAACCCACGCCATCGCTGAACTGCTCCTTCTGCCGCCACAGGATCGATTCGGGCAGGTAGCCGGCGAAGGCTTCGCGCAACACGCCCTTTTCCATGCGCGTGGCGCCAGTGCTGGTCTTGTCGATCATCTTGAAGCTGGCATCCATGCGCATGGCCACGTCCAGGAACTCGCGATCCAGGAACGGCACGCGCGGCTCCACGCCCCAGGCCATCATCGACTTGTTGGCGCGCAGGCAATCGTAGTTGTTGAGCGCGTCGAGCTTGCGCACCAGCTCTTCATGGAACTCGCGCGCATTCGGCGCCTTGTGGAAATACAGATAGCCGCCGAAGATTTCATCGCTGCCTTCGCCCGACAGCACCATCTTCACGCCCATCGCCTTGATCCGCCGCGCCAGCAAAAACATCGGCGTGGACGCACGAATGGTGGTGACGTCGTAGGTTTCGATATGGCGGATCACTTCCGGCAACGCGTCCAGGCCTTCTTCGAAGCTGTACTCGAACCCATGATGCACGGTCCCCAACGCCGCGGCGGCCACCTCGGCGGCGGCCAGGTCCGGCGAGCCCTTCAAGCCGATTGCGAACGAATGCAGGCGCGGCCACCACGCTTCGGTGGTGTCGTTTTCTTCGATGCGGTGCCGTGCATAGCGCGCGGCAACGGCTGCGACCAGCGAAGAATCCAGCCCGCCGGACAGCAACACGCCATACGGCACGTCGGTCATCAGCTGACGGTGCACCGCGCGCTCGAAGGCCTCGCGCAACTCCTGCAACTGCACCTGCACGCCTTCCACTTCGGCGTATTCGCGCCAGGAGCGCTCGTAGTAACGGCTCAATGCACCGGTGGCGCTGTCGTACCAATGGCCGGGCGGAAACTGCGCCGCATCGGCGCAATCGTCCACCAGCGACTTCAGCTCGGAGGCCACACGTAGCCGGCCTTCGCGATCGTGGCCCCAGTACAGCGGCACCACGCCGATCGGATCGCGCGCGATGATCACCCGCCCTGCCGCCTTGTCCCACAGTGCGAACGCGAAGATGCCGTTGAGGCGGTTGAGATAGGAGGCCGGCGCATCTTCGCGATACAGCGCGTTGATCACCTCGCAATCGGAGCCGGTCTGGAAGGCGTACGGCTGCACCAGTTCCTGCTTGAGTTCACGATGGTTGTAGATTTCGCCATTCACCGCCAATGCGAGCTGCCCATCTTCGGAGAGCAATGGCTGCGAGCCGCCAGCCGGATCGACGATGGCCAACCGCTCGTGCACCAGGATCGCACCGGTGTCGACATACACACCGCTCCAGTCCGGACCGCGATGCCGCTGCCGCTGCGAACATTCCAGCGCCTGCCGGCGCAGGGCCTGCAGATCGTCGCCGGGTTGCAGGCCGAAAATGCCGAAGATGGAACACATGGAAACACTCCTGATGAAACTGCGGGGATGGATGGCCGATGGATGAGCATGCTGCATGCAAGTGACGCCCAAAAAAAAACCCGCATCGGCCGATGCGGGTTTTCTGATTCCTGGGCGTTTGGTTTTACTTCGCCTAGTCGCAGACCCGCATCGACCGCGCACGATTATTCGCGCGCAGCGTGTTGCGGTTGGCGTTATTGACGTTGGCGAAGCGGATGACCATGCAGCCGACGCTAACCGTTCGTTTTCGCTGGCGCAACTGTTTCAGCGGCAACGACGGCGGCGCAGCGCCTGCTCAACCGATCAACAAGCGCTCGACAAGCGTGCGATACAGCGACGGCAGCGCCTCCAGGTCGGCCACGCGCACATGCTCGTCGACCTGGTGGATCGACGCGTTGACCGGGCCGACCTCGATGCATTGCGCGCCAAGCGGGGCGATGAAGCGCGCATCGGAGGTGCCGCCGCCGGTGCTCTCCTCAGGTGGTCCCCCGGCAAACTGGCCCAGCACCTCGCGCGCGACACTGCGCAGGCGCCCCTCCGGCGTGTAGAACGGCTCGCCGCTGCGGTGCCAGCGCAATCTGTAATCCAGTGCATGGCGCTCCAGCACTGCGGTGATTTCCGCCTCCAGACGCGGCGCATCCCAATGCGGGGTGTAGCGCAGGTTGAAGGCGACCTGCAGCTCGCCGGGGATCACATTGTTGGCGCCGGTGCCGGCATGGATATTGGAAATCTGCAGGCTGGTGGGCGGGAAATTTTCGAAGCCCTCGTCCCAGCGGCGCGCGATCAGTTCGGCCAGCGCCGGTGCCGCCAGGTGGATCGGGTTGCGTGCCTTGTGCGGATACGCCACGTGGCCCTGCACGCCGTTGACGACCAGCGTGCCGGACAGGCTGCCGCGGCGGCCAACCCGCAGCAGATCGCCCAGCCGCTCGGTGGAGGATGGCTCTCCGGTGATGCACCAATCGATCTGCTGGCCACGCTCGGCGAACAGCCGTGCCACGTGCCGCACACCATCGATGGCATCGCCCTCTTCGTCGCTGGTCAGCAGCACCGCGAGCGTGCCTGGGTGCTGCGGATGCGCAGCGACGAACTGTTCGGCCGCCACCACGAACGCAGCCACGCTGCCCTTCATGTCGGCCGCGCCGCGCCCGTACAGCACGCCATCGCGGGTCTGCGGATCGAACGGATCGCTGGTCCACGCCTCGCGCGGGCCGGGCGGCACCACATCGGTATGCCCGAGCAGCACGAGCACCGGCGCGCCGCTACCGTGGGTGGCCCATAGATTGTCGACCTCGCCCAGGCGCAGGTGTTCGCAGCGGAAACCGGCCGCATCCAGACGTTGCGCGAGCATTGCCTGGCATCCGGCATCGACCGGCGTTACCGACGCGCGTGCGATCAGATCGCGGGTCAAATCCAGCACATCGCTCATGGAACATCACCTGCGTGGAGGCCGCCGCTGGCGGCGTGAGTTGATCCTGCACCATCGAAACAGCGGGCGCAGGCCTGCAGCGTCGCCGCAGTCTGCATGCAGCTGCGCGACTCAGCCGACGCCGAAGCGCTGCTTGAAGCCGTTATCGGAAAAGCCCTGGGTCAGGGCTCCATCGTCACTCACCACTACCGGACGACGAATCAGTTGCGGATACTCGCGCAGCAGCAGCTTCCACTCCGCCTCCGAGCCGGGCGCCTTCTTGTTGTCGGGCAACTGCCGCCAGGTGGTGGACGACTTGTTGATCAAGGCATCGAATCCGCCGGCCTTGCCGGCCCACTCCAGCAGCGTCTCCGGCGACGGCTTGTTGTCGCGGTAATCCACAAACGTATAGGCGACACCGAAGCGGTCCAGCCACTTGGTGGCTTTCTTGCAGGTATCGCAGTTCTTCAATCCATATAGCGTGGTCATGTCGTGCTCTCTTCAACTGCCTGGCGCGCGCCCGCACGCGTCAGCAAGGTGGTGGCCAACTCGGCGGGGTCCATCCCGTGTGCGGGAAGGAACACCACCTGAGTGCGCTCACCGTGGAATTTCAATGCCAGCCGCGTCGGCGGGAGCAGCCAGGCAGGAACCGCCGCACGCAATTGCGCAAGGTCCACGCGCTGCGATCGCCCCTGCCGGGTGATCTCCAGCGCATCGCCGGCATCGCGCACCTGCGCCCACCGCCTGCATGACACGAGGTGCCGCACGGTCAGCCCCACCAGCGCGACAGGCGCGAGCCAGCGCAGCACATCCAGCTGCTGCGGGACGCCGTCGCGCACCAGCGAGCCCATCACGTAGACCGCAGCCCATCCCAGCCACAGGGCCGGGATGCCCCACCGCATCCAGCCACTGGCCGGACGCGACAGCAGCGTGCCGGCAGGCGCGTGTGCGGCACTCAATCGGCCAAACCGCGCAACAGTTCGTTGACGCTGGTCTTGCTGCGCGTCCTGGCATCGACCTGCTTGACGATCACTGCGCAATACAGCGAATGCGAGCCGTCCTTAGACGGCAGCTGGCCGGACACCACCACGCTATACGGCGGCACATAGCCGTAGGAGATCTCGCCGGTGGCGCGGTTGTAGATGCGCGTGCTCTGCGAAATGAACACGCCCATGCCGATCACACTGTGGTGGCCGATGACCACGCCTTCGACCACTTCCGAACGCGCACCGATAAAGCAGTGGTCTTCGATGATGGTCGGGCTGGCCTGCAGCGGCTCGAGCACGCCACCGATGCCGGCACCGCCGGACAGATGGCAGTGCTTGCCGATCTGCGCGCACGATCCCACCGTGGCCCAGGTATCGACCATGGTGCCTTCGCCGACATAGGCACCGATGTTGGTGAAGCTCGGCATCAGCACCACATCCTTGCCGAAATAGGTGCCGCGCCGCGCGACCGCGCCGGGCACCACGCGCACGCCGGCCTTGCGGAACTGCGCTTCATGGAAGCCGGCAAAGCGCGATTCCACCTTGTCCCAGAACGGCGCCGGCTGCGCGTCGATCACCGCCATCTCGTTGACACGGAAATACAGCAGCACAGCCTTCTTCAGCCACTCGTTGACGGTCCAGCCGCCCTGCCCGTCCGGCTCGGCGACGCGGAACTCGCCGCTTTCCAGGCCGTCGATGACGCGATTGACGATGGCGCGGGTAGACCCGTCGATCTCGTCCATGGTCAAGGTGGCGCGACGCTCGAAGGCGCTTTCGATGCCGAACCTGAGTTCATCGCTGCCCACCTGGGTTGCAGCGCTGTGCACGGCCTGCTCGGCAATGGACAGTTTCTTCGCGGCGGCGGCCTTCCTTGCAGTCGGCGCCGACACCACGCCAGTCGCCTGTCTGGCCACACGCGGCGCGCCGGCTGCGGTCTTTGCAGCGGTCTTCTTTACAGCGGCTTTCTTGAGCGCAGCCGTCTTGACGGCACCCTTCTTGCCGACCCTCGCTACCGGCTTGGCCGTGTCTGCTGCGGACGTCTTGGCGGCCTTGGCGGTGGAGGTGGCTGCGCGCTTGGGTGCGGCGCTGGCGGTGGTGGCACCGGGCTTGCGCACGGTCTTCTTGGTGGTGGCCATGGGGGTCTCCGGTCGTACTAGGCGGGGTCGAGACAGGCGCACAACGCATCGCGCAGGGCCTGCCGGGCGGATTCGGACAACGGGCGATCGTGCTCGTCGGTGATCTGGAACTGATCTTCCGCACGCTCGCCAAAGGTGGCGATGCGCGCATCGTGCACGCGCAGATGTTGCATGCGCAGGACATACGCCACATCGGCCAGCAGGCCGGGGCGATCGGGGGCGACCAGACTGATGCGGGTGCGGCGGCCGCCGGCGCTTTCGCTGAACTCCACGCGCGGCGCGAAGCGGAAATGCCGCAACTGGCGCGGCACCGCACGCCGCGATGGCCGCACTTTTTGCAGGTCGCCGGCCAGCACCTGCCGTAGCGCTGCGGCAAGACGCTGCGGATCGCCATCGGCATAGCCTTCCTGCGGCAGCACTTCGAACACGTCGAAGATCGCATCGTGCGGCGCATCCAGCACGCGCGCGCGGTGGATGCCGTAACCCTTGCGATCCAGGGTGGCCACGATCGCCGAAAACAGTCCATCGCGGTCCGGCGAATAGACGAACAGTTCCAGCGCGTCGTTGTCCGGCACCGCACGCCGCGCCTTGACCAGGGTCTGGCCGATCTGCACTTCGATCAGCGAGACGGCCTGCCAGGCGAGCTGCTCGGGACGGAAGCGCAGGAAGTTTTCGTCCGGCATGCCGGCGAACTGGCGGTCGATGGTGGCATCGTCATGCCCTTGCGCCTGCATCAGCGCGCGCGCGGAGTCGCGCGCTTCGCGCAGCCGCTCTTCGCGCGGCGGCGGATGTTCCAGGCCCTCACGCAGCGCGCGCCGCGCAGCGAAATACAGGTCCGCCAGCAATCGGTCCTTCCACGCGTTCCACAGTTTGGGGCTGGTGCCGGCGATATCGGCGCAGGTCAGCAGATACAGATAATCCAGCCGCTCGCGCGTGCCGACCAGGGTGGCGAAACGATGGATCACCTCCGGGTCGGAGATGTCCTGCTTTTGCGCAGTGACCGACATGCGCAAGTGCTGCTCCACCAGCCAGGTCACCAGTTGGGTATCGCCTTCGCTCAACCGGTGCGCAAGACAGAATGCACGCGCATCGACCGCGCCCAGCTCGGAATGGTCTCCGCCGCGGCCCTTGGCGATGTCGTGAAACAACCCGGCCAGCAGCAGCAATTCCGGCTTGCGCAGGCGCGGCCAGACTTCGTGGGTGATCGAAAAACGCTCGTCGGCGCGGCCGGCGGCGAACAACGCGATGTTTCGCAGCACCATCAGCGTGTGTTGGTCCACCGTGTAGACGTGGAACAGATCGAACTGCATACGTCCGGATACGCTGGCAAAGGCGGGAATCCACTGCCCCAGCACGCCCAGCCGCGCCATGCGATTGAGCGTCTCCACCGCGCGCGGGCCGCGCAGCAGCGCCATGAAGCGGTCGCGCGTGGCGGCATCGGCCACGTCGTAGGCCGGCAGTTGCTGCAGCACCTCGGCCAGCGCACGCGCGGTCAACGAATGCAGGCCGCGCACATCGCGATGCGCCGCCCACTGCGCAAACAGCGCGAACACCTGCAGCACATCGCCATCCGGCCAGCTCTCGGCATCGGCGGCAAGGTAGCCGCGGCGCAGGCTGAAACCATCGCCCAGCGGCTCTGGTACCGCCTCGCCGTCGAACTGTTCTTCGAAGCGCTGCAGCAGCCGGTCGCTGATCCGGCGGATCAATGCAGCGCTGCGGTAAAAGCGCTGCATCATTTTTTCCACGCCCAGGCTTTCCGGGTCGTCGGCAAAGCCCAATCGTTGCGCCAGGGTCTTTTGGTAATCGAAACGCAGCCGCTCTTCCGGCCGGTTGGCCACGATATGCAGCCCGAACCGCAGCCGCGCCAGCTCTTCGCGCTCGCGCCGCAACGCGGCCGCTTCATCGAAGCCGACATGGCCCAGCCCGACCAAGGCTTCCAGATCCTTGACCCCGAACGCGCGCAACGCCATCCAGCCCAGGGTCTGCAGATCGCGCAGGCCTCCCGGGCCATCCTTGATATCGGGTTCGAGGTTATCGGCGGTATCGCCGAACCGCTGATGCCGCGCCAGCAATTCTTCGCGCTTGGCCTGGAAGAAGTCGCGTGGCGGCCATACCCATTGCGGCGCGATCGCCGCAGCCAGCGCTGCTCGCGCTTCGCCATCGGCCACCAATGGGCGCGACTCGATCAGGGCGGTGAGCACGGTCTGATCGATCGCCGCAGCGGTGCACTGCGCCGGCGAGCGCACCGCATGACTGATCGGCAGACCCACATCCCACAACAACGCAAACAAGCGGGCCAGCGCCTGCTCATGGTGCTGCTGCGCAGCGGTGTCGCCCAACACCAGCACGTCCACGTCCGAGCGCGGAAACAGCTCGCCGCGGCCGTACCCACCGACCGCATGCAACGACAGGCCGCTATCGGCCGGAATGCAACGCGTCCAGGCGTTGCGCATCAACTGGTCGACCGCGCGTGCGCGTAACGCAACCAGCCGTTCGATCGGCTCGCCCTGATCGAAGCGCTTGCACAGCCGCATGTCGGCGTGCACCAGCAGCGGACGGGCCTGCGCGGCCCACTCCGCGTCGCCGGCGACGCCCGGGTCGGGTCGGTCCGCCGGCGTGTCCGTCATACCGGCGCGGGCGAATTGGCCGACAGCGTCAGCACATCCACGCCGTCTTCGGTCACCGCGACCATGTGCTCCCACTGCGCGGACAACTTGCGGTCCTTGGTCACCACGGTCCAGCCGTCCGGCAGGGTCTTATGGTGATAGGTGCCTTCGTTGATCATCGGTTCGATGGTGAAGGTCATGCCGGGCTTGAGCACCAGGCCTTCGCCGGGACGGCCGTAATGCATCACCTGCGGTTCGTCGTGGTAGACCTTGCCGATGCCGTGGCCGCAGTAGTCGCGCACCACGCTGAAGCGCTCGGCTTCGGCGAACTTCTGGATCGCATGGCCCACATCGCCCAGCGTGGCGCCCGGCTTGACCGCACGGATGCCGCGCCACATCGCTTCATAGGTGGTGTCCACCAGGCGCTTGGCCATCACCGACGGCGTGCCGACGTAGTACATGCGGCTGGTGTCGCCGTGCCAGCCGTCCTTGATCACGGTGACATCGATATTGACGATATCGCCGTCCTTCAGGACCTTGGCCGCGCTCGGAATGCCGTGGCAGATCACGTTGTTGACCGAGGTGCACACGCTCTTGGGAAAGCCGCGATAGCCGACATTGGCAGGAATGGTGCCCTGCACGTTGACGATGTGGTCGTGGCAGATGCGGTCCAGCTCGGCAGTGGTCACGCCCGGCTTGACGTGCGGGCCCACGATGTCGAGCACCTCGGCAGCCAGACGGCCGGCGACGCGCATCAGTTCGATTTCTTCTTTGGTTTTCAGATTGACGCTCATGACAGCGATTATCGCCGATTCGGGCTGAATCTGAACGGCCTGCGCGGGCGTTTTTTCATCCTGGACGCCCAGCCCGTCGAAACGGACCGGGCAACAGGAAACTGACGGTACCGCGTATTCATGTGTGACGCACTGCCATCCGCGTCAAGAAATCCCTGAGCGAAGTCATCCGAAAGACATCGCAATTTCGCGCAGAATCGCAGGATAAACAGCGAGATAGCCAAACCATTCAGGGTAATCTTTGGCACAGCTGATGCATTGGAGGCAGGGCGACGAGTTGTCGCGTCATCAATGACCAGACCGGTCAAGGAAATGTCCATGCGTACTGTCCTGCTGTCCCTCGGCCTGCTCTCGACCATTGGCGTTGCCAGTGCAGCAGATACCACCACATTCAATGTCAAGATCGCCGTCACCAAGGCCTGCACGATCACGGCAGCCTCCGCGACGGACGTCGACTTCGGCTCGGTGCTGTCCACCTCGACCGCCAATGCCGACGCCAACGGCAGCGTGACCGCACAGTGCACCGCGCTGACTCCGTACAACATCGCATTGAGCGCGGGCAGCAATGCCGGCACCGCCAACGACGTCACCACCCGCCGCATGAAGAACACCGATGCGCTGGTCACCACCAACAACTTCATCGCCTACCAGCTGTACCAGGATCTGGGCCGCAGCACGGTGTGGGGCAGCACCACCGGCACCAATACGCTGAGCCGCACCGCCACCGGCATCAACCAGGTCTACCCGGTCTACGGCCGCGTGACCAACCCGTCGGCCAACAATCCCGCGACCGGTACCTACCAAGACACCATCACCGCCACGATCGTCTATTGAGCGCGCGCATGCCATTGCACCACCCCCTGCAGTACCGGACGCCGGCCTGGCTGATCAGCGCCGGACTGGCCCTGACGCTGGCGCTTGGCAGCGGCTTGCCGCTGCAGCCGGCGCATGCGGCCAGCCTGCAGCTGGCACCGACCTCGCTGACGCTGAGCGCCCAGCAGTCGGCCGACGGGCTATGGCTGAGCAACAGCGGCAGCGCGCCGGTACAGGTGCAGACCCGCGCGTATCGCTGGACCCAGCGCGACGGCAAGGATCAGCTCGACCCGACCCAGGAACTGCTGATCAGCCCGCCGATGCGCACGCTGGCCGCCGGCGAGCGCCAGCTGATCCGGGTGATTCGCGCCGGGCCTGCGCCCACCAGCGAGGAGGCCTGCTACCGGATCATCGTCGACGAATTGCCCAACGCCGATGCGGATCGCAAGGGCATGCAGTTCGTGCTGCGCTATTCGGTACCGATCTTCCTGTTGCCACCGGGCAAGACCGACTCCATGCCGACCTTGAGCACCCAGGTGATTGCCGGCAGCGATGGCAATGCGCAGATCCAGATCAGCAACACCGGCGACGGCCACGCCCAGGTCGCCGACCTGCAGCATCGGGTCGATGGCACGACCAAGACCGCATTGAACGGGCTGGTGGGCTATGTCCTGCCCGGCCAGACCATGCGCTGGTCGCTGGGCGCGCCGCTGGCCCAGTTCGGCCGCGGCACCATCATCGCAAGGATCAATGGTGAGGCGGACGAACGCACCTTGCTGGCCGCGCCAGCAGCGCCGTGATGCGGGCCGGCTGGCGATGACGCTGCTTGCGACCGCCACCTGCCTGGCCCATGCCGCGCCCGCCGATCTGGCCGACGTGGCGCCACTTCCCGACCAGGCCCCGCAAAACGTGGCGGCCCTGCCGCAGACGCTGTACCTGGATGTCACCCTCAATCAGGCCGACCGCGGCCTGGCACCGTTCGAACTGGTGGACGGCCACCTGCGCGGCTCGGTCGAGACGCTGCGCAAACTGGGCTTCATCCTGGCCGACCGCGCCGCCAGCGAGCTGGTCGACCTGGATCGCCTGCCCGACGTGGAAGTGCGCTACGACGCCGCGCTGCAGCGGCTGGCGCTGCAGGTGCCGCTGGCGCAGCTGTCGCTTTCCACGACGGTGCTCAAGGCCGAACAGGTCGCGCCGCCCAGCGCCACCGCCTCGCCGGGCATGCTGCTCAACTACGACTTCTATGCCACGCGCAATGCCGGGGCCAGCAGCGTGTCGCTGGCGACCGAGTTGCGCGGTTTCGGCATCGGCCGCGGCATGGTCGACACCACCGCGGTTTTCCTTGCCTACGACCGTCCGCAGGACCAGCGCTGGCGCAGCGAGGCGGTGCGCCTGGACAGCGCCTGGCAGATGGACTTCCCCGACAGCGCCACCAGCCTGACGGTCGGCGATTTCTACAGCGGCTTTGTCGACTGGAGCCGCTCGATCCGCCTGGGCGGTGTGCAGATCGGCCGCAACTACGCCTTGCAGCCGTATCGCGTGCTGACCCCCACGCCCAGCTTCCTGGGCGAGGCGGTGGTGCCCTCGACCGTGGAGCTCTACGTCGATGGCCTGCGCCAGTACAGCGGCCAGGTGCCGGCCGGCCCGTTCCAGCTGGCCGCGCAACCAGGCATCAGCGGCACCGGACAGGCGCAGATCGTGGTGACCGACGCGTTCGGCCAGGTGCGCCGGCTGGACTTCGCGTTCTATGGCACGCCGCAACTGCTGGCGCGCGGCATTTCCGAGTGGTCTGCCGGCATCGGCCATCTGCGCCAGGACTACGGCGTGCGCTCGTTTTCCTACGCGTCGCGCACGGTCGCCAGCGCCACGCTGCGCAAAGGCCTGCGCGAAGACTTCACCATCGAAGCGCATGCCGAGGCCGGCGGCGGCGTGGTCAATGCCGGTGCGGGCGGTGTGTGGCTGCTCGGCGTGGGCGGCGTGGCCAACGTCGCCTACGCGCATAGCCGGATGGATGCGCTGCGCGGTGGCCAGTACGTGCTGGGCTATGCCTGGAACAACCGTCGCTTCAACCTCACCGCCGGCACCCAGCGCACCCACGGCGACTATCGCGACCTGGGCGCACTGCAGGGCGCGTTGCCAGCGCGCATCAGCGACCGCGTGGCGTTCGGCGTCAACGTCAATCCGATCGGCTCGCTCGGCACCAGCTATGTGCGACTGAGCTACCCGCAAGGCGACACCTCGCGTTACGCGAGCCTGTTCTGGTCGCGCAATTTCGGGCGCAACTGGGCGGCCAACCTGTCCGGCAACCAGAACCTGGATGTGCGCAGCGACCGCAGCCTGTACCTGTCGCTGTCGACCACATTCGGCGAGTTGCGCCAGGCCAGCGCATCGATGCAGCGCAACGGCAACCGCACCGGGTTCGTGGCCGACCTCAGCCAGCCGCTGCCCGGCGACGGCGACCTGGGCGGGGTCGGCTGGCGGCTGCAGGGGCGTGCCGGCGACGACGCCAACGGCGGCCTGGCCGAACTGGGGTGGTTGAACCGCATCGGCCGCTACAACCTCGGCGTCGCCAACCAGGATGGCGACAACTTCGGCTATGCCAGCGCCAGCGGCAGCCTGGTGTGGATGAACGGCAGCGGCTTTGCCGCACGCGACATCCAGGATGCCTTCGCGGTAGTGTCCACCGACGGCCAGCCCGGCATTCCGGTGCGGCTGGAGAATCGCCTGATCGGCGTCACCGACGCGCGCGGGATGCTGCTGGTCACCCCGCTGCAGTCATGGCAGCGCAACCAGTTGTCCATCGACACCCTGAACCTGCCGGCGGACCTGCGCGTGGACCGCGTCGATACCGCGGTGACCCCGCGCCAGCAGTCCGGGGTGGCGGTGCGCTTCGGCATCACCCGGGTACGCGCGGCCATGATCGTGCTGCACGACGCCCAGGGCGTACCGTTGCCGGTCGGCAGCGTGGTGCAGCGCGAAGGCGATGCCGAACGCGTGGTGGTCGGCTACGACGGCGAAACCTATCTGGACAACCTGCAGATCGACAACCGCATCCTGGTCGAGCTGCCCGCTGGCCGCTGCAGCGCGCGGTTCACCTACCCGGCCAACCCCGGCGGCATCCCGCGGGTCGGCCCGCTGCCCTGCGTCCCCGAGCGGAAAACCCCATGAGTCCGCTCGCGCTCTGGCGCCTGCTGCTTGCGCTGGCGATCGCCACGTTATGGCTTGTCCCCGGCCAGGACGCGCGCGCGGACACCACCTGCAGCGTCACCCTGGGCACGCCGCTGGCATTCGGCAATGTGGCGGCCAACGGCACCACCGACGCGGTGGCAACGCTCAACGTCTCCTGCGCGACCGCCGCGCTCAGCGTGCTGGGCTATGCGCAGGTGAGTCTGTGCCTGGACCTCGGGCCGGGCAGCGCCAGCAACGGGCTGTATGCACCGCGCCGCATGCTCAACCCCACCAGCGACAGCCTGGACTTCCAGATCTACAGCGAGGCCACGCGCACCCAGGTCTGGGGCGCCACCGGATCCACGACGCCTTCGCCGCGCCTGCTGACGCTGTCCTACGGCGTCCCGGTGATCACCGGCGGCTCGCAGACGACCACCATCACCGTCTACGGGCGGATTCCGGCCAACCAGATCCTGTCGGTGGGCAACCACACCAGCAGTTTCGGCGGGGCCGACACCGTACTGCGCTACTCCTACAACGAAAGCATCATCGGCATCCCGCCGGCACCGAGCAGCTGCACGGCCGGCGGCAGCGGCGCCAAGACCGCCAGCAACGCGTTTCCGTTCACCGCCTCGGCCAACGTGCCGGCCCGCTGCAATACCTATGTCACCACCGACCTGGATTTCGGCAGCATCGCCGGCACCATCGATACCGCCATCGACCGTACCTCCACCATCAGCCTGTCGTGCACCAACCGCACCGCCTGGAACATCGGGCTGGGCGACGGCATCAATGCCAGCGGCAGCACCCGGCGCATGCGCCATGCCAGCAGTGCCAACTACATTACCTATGAGCTGTACCGGGATGCCGGCCGCGGCAACCGCTGGGGCACCAGCATTGGCGTCGACACGCTCAGCGGCACCGGCAACGGACTGGCGCAGACGGTGACCGTCCATGGCCGCGCGCCGGCACCGCAGCAGCCCATTGCAGGCGCCTACAACGACACGGTGACCGTCTCCATCACTTACTGACAGTTAATAAAGTTCGCATCGGGGACGTCGCTATTTGTTACGTCTCCAATGCAAACGATTGCCTTCATGACGCTGGTCACCTCGCTCAAGCGCCTGACGCTGGCCGCCCTCGTCTGCACCGCGACCTCGACCGCGGCCAGCCCGGCCACCGCCCGCGGCCCGGAGAACTTCACCCTGCACATCGGACTGCGGCTGCTGAGCGGTTGCGAGCTGCGCACTGCGCCGCCGCGCGCCAGCTGCTCCAAAGGCACGCCGATGGCGATCGCCCCGCCAGCCAGCACCGCCGAAGCCCCGACCGTCACCAGCACCGGGCAGGATGCCAGCGCACTTGCCGGGCCTGCGCCTGCCGGCAGCGCGCGCATGACCACGATCGCGTTCTGAGCATGGCCGCGCCCTGCCCCTGTCGCTGCCTGCTGACGCTGGCGTTGGCCGGCCTGTCCATCGCAGGCAGCGCCGCTGGCGCCGAGATCGCGATCGCCCCGACGACCGCGCGCATTCCCGCCGACAACGACCAGGCCACCGTCTGGCTGTACAACCAGGCGGCCCTGCCGTGGCGCGCCGACGCCAAGCTCTACCGCTGGCGCCAGGACGGCGACCGCGAGCTGCTCGAACCGACCGCCGCCGCCACCGTCAGCCCGGCGCATTTCGAAATTCCTCCACAAGGCCGGCAGCTGCTGCGGGTGATCCGCCTCGGCCCCGGCCCGGTGCAGACCGAGGACAGCTACCGACTGGTGGTCACCCAGCATGCCACCGGCAGCGATAGCGAACTGTTGCGGTACTCCACGCCGGTATTCGCCCTGCCCAGCCAACCGGGCGACCCGCACCCGGCACTGCAGGCCAGTCTCTCCGGCCACGGCAGCGGCCGCGCACTGCAAATCCGCAACGCCGGGCCAGGCCATGCCAGGCTGGCCGACCTGGCCTACATCGATGCCGGTGGCACCCGCCGCCGCATCCGCGACGACCTCGCCGGTTACGTGCTGCCGGGCCAGACCCGCCACTGGCCGCTGCCCGCCGACCTGCCGGTCGGCAATGGCCGCTTCGTGGCGCGCATCAACAGCGACATCGAGACTACGCTGGCACTCGAGCCATGAATGGGGAATCGGGAATGGGGAATTGGTACGGCGCATCGCGGTAGCTGCTGGTTTCGCTCGCGGATGCTCAAGGCACTAGGCTTTCCCGATTCCCGATTCCCGATTCCCGATTCCCGATTCCCGATTCCCGATTCCCGATTCCCGATTCCCGATTCCCGATTCCCGATTCCCGATTCCCGATCAATTGCACCGCCCCGCCCAGCCGGCTATACTCCGCCGGCTGTTTTGCGTCTTCCACGCATCGCGCCGTCCACGTCGGACGTCATCGACGAATTCACACCTGCCGCCGCCATCCGTGCCGGGGTGCCCCCACAAGGGGTTCGTCACGGAGGCGACAGGGAAGCCCAACCCCGGAATCATGTGCGTTTTGATGCGAGTGCCTCGCAACAGCCCGCGCATCCATGTGCGGACCCTTCAAAGTCCAGGCCGCGCACGGCGATTCCGCTCTTACGGAGTTACTTCAATGCCCCAAGTCACCATGCGTCAGATGCTGGAAGCCGGCGTCCATTTCGGCCACCAGACCCGCTACTGGAACCCCAAGATGGCGCCGTACATCTTCGGCGCGCGCGGCAAGATCCACATCATCAACCTCGAGAAGACCGTTCCGCTCTTCAACGACGCGATGAACTTCCTGTCCTCGATCGCGCAGAAGCGCGGCACCGTGCTGTTCCTGGGCACCAAGCGCAGCGCGCGCGAGTCGATCAAGGAAGAAGCCGAGCGTTGCAACATGCCGTTCATGACCCAGCGCTGGCTGGGCGGCACGCTGACCAACTTCCGCACCGTCAAGCAGTCGGTTGCCCGCCTGAAGGAACTGGAAGCCGCTGAAACCGACGGCACCTTCGAAAAGCTGGTCAAGCACGAAGTGCTGGGCCTGCGTCGCGAGCGCGAGAAGCTGGACGCCTCGCTGGGCGGCATCAAGGAAATGAACCGCCTGCCCGACGCGATCTTCGTGATCGACATCGGCCATGAAGACATCGCCATCAAGGAAGCCAAGAAGCTCGGCATCCCGGTGATCGCAGTGGTCGATACCAACTACGATCCGGCCCTGGTCGACTACGCCATCCCGGGTAACGACGACGCCATCCGCGCCGTGCAGCTGTACGCACGTGCCGCCGCCGATGCCGTGCTGGAAGGCAAGGCTGCTGCGCCGAACTCGGCGTCGGTTCGCGAAGAAGAGTTCTCGGCCGAAGCCGGCGACGAAGGCAAGGGCCGTCGCGCTCCGGCCAAGAAGGCCGACAAGAAGGCCGACGCACCTGCGGCACCGGCTGCCGAGTAATCGGCATGCCATGCGGTCGCTCCATGCTGGGCGGCCGCAGCCCCGGCGGGTCCATCGCGCCCCGTCGCTGAGGCCACCCAAAATTCTTACGGGGACGGCGCGCACGCTGCACCGTCTCCTCTCTGGCGGAACACTTCCGCCGTACGCATTCGTCCATACGAGGTAATTCCATGGAAATCACTGCTTCCCTGGTCAAGGAACTGCGCGAGCGCACCGGCGCCGGCATGATGGAGTGCAAGAAGGCACTCGTCGAAAACGCTGGCGACATCGACGCTGCGGCCGAGTGGCTGCGCAAGTCGGGCCTGGCCAAGGCCGACAAGAAGGCTGACCGCGTTGCCGCCGAAGGCCGCATCGCCACCGCACAGGCCGGCGGCAAGGCCGTGCTGGTCGAAGTCAATTCCGAGACCGACTTCGTCGCCAAGGATGAGAACTTCCTGGCCTTCACCGAAGTCGTGGCCAATGCCGCACTGAGCTCCGACGTGGCCGATGCCGATGCGCTGAAGAGCGTCAAGCTGGACAGCGGCGAAACCATCGAAGAGCGTCGCGCTGCGGTCATCGCCAAGGTCGGCGAGAACCTGCAGGTGCGTCGCCTGGTCCGTGTCGACAGCGCCAACAACGTCGCAGCCTATGTGCACGGCGGCCGCATCGGCGTGCTGGTCGAGCTGAAGGGCGGCGACATCGAACTGGCGCGCGGCATTGCGATGCACATCGCCGCCATGAACCCGCCGCACGTCAAGGCATCCGACGTTCCGGCCGAGTTTGTCGCCAAGGAAAAGGAAATCGAACTGGCCAAGATGTCCGAGAAGGACAAGTCCAAGCCGGCCGAAATCCTGGAAAAGATCATCAGCGGCAAGATCAGCAAGATCGTCAACGAAGTGACGCTGTACGGCCAGCCGTACGTGCTGAACACCGATCAGACCGTCGAGCAGGCCGTCAAGGCCGCTGGCGCCGAGGTGATCGGCTTCCAGCGCCTGGCCGTTGGCGAAGGCATCGAGAAGGTGGTGGAAGACTACGCCGCCGAAGTGATGAAGCAGGCCGGCCTGGCCTGATCTTCGCCACAGCGTGAAGAAAGCCGCGGCCATGCCGCGGCTTTTTTTTTGCCTTCCAATGCGCGCCGCATCCCAGCGCAGCAAACTGAAGCGCACGCATCCGTCGCGGCTTCAGCCGGCCTCGACGCTATAGATGTCGTCGGGGTTGCCGCTAAACCTGGATGCCAACCACACTCTCAGAACCCACCGCGCATGCATTCCAGCGCGGCGACCGCGAGCCGTGGCGTGCTCAAACTCACCGAACGCAGCTGTATGCTTGCGTTCACTGTTGGCGATGACTCATGCAACCAGATCTCCAGGCCGCCCTGCACTACTGCCGTAACCTGCCCTCGCCCCCGGGCGTCGCGCTGCGCATCATCGAGCTGGCGCAGGACCCGGATGTGGACATGACCACCACTGCGAAGGTCATCGGCATGGACATGGCCCTGAGCGCACGCATGCTGCGCGTGGCCAACTCGCCGCTGTACGCCAGTCGCCGCCGCGTCGACAACCTGGGCCAGGCGCTGACCATGCTCGGCCTCAATGCGACCCTCAGCCTGGCGCTGGGATTTTCGATGGTGCACGGCGTGCGCAGCACCTTCGCCGCGCATCCGTTGCATGAGCGCATCTGGCGTCGCGCCGGCCTCTGCGCCCTGGCAAGCCGCATCCTGGGCCAGGCCTATGGCATCCGCAAACCCGAAGAATTGATGCTGGCCGGCCTGCTGCAGGACATCGGCAAGCTGGCGCTGCTGCAAGGCGCACCCGCGCTGTACGCCCCATTGCTGGAACAGGCGCCCGACAACGCGTCGCTGCTGGAGGCCGAGCGCCAGCACCTGGGCGCCACCCACGCCGAGATCGGCGCCTGGCTTGCGCACCAGTGGCAGTTGCCGCACTACCTGCAGAATGCGATCGCGCAGAGCGAAGAAGAGCCGGCAGGGCTGGAGCCCTTCATGGCCTGTGTGGCGCTGTCCGGGCACCTGGCCGACATCTGGCTCTCCGCCAGCGCCGTCACCGCGACCGAGCATGCGCAGCGCCAGGCGCAGGACGTGCTGGAACTGGATGCCGAACGCTTCGAAAAAGTGATCGAACGCATCGCCGAATCGTTGCCCGAGCTGGAAGCGCTGTTCGATATCCGCGTGCCGCAACCCGAGCACATCCAGCTGATCTTCGAACAGGCGCGCGAGCTGGCGATGCTGCGCAGCCTGCGCGAACTGCAGGATGTGGCCGAAGCGCGCCGACACGCCGACGAATCGGAAAACCGCATGCGTCATCTGGCCGAGCAGGCCAGCCGCGATGCGCTGACCGGCGTGTTCAACCGGCATCAGCTCGGCACCGCCTTGGCGCATGAATTCGAACTGGCGTCGCGACAGAGCTGGCCGCTGTCGATCGCCTTCATCGATCTGGACGACTTCAAGCGCGTCAACGACGCGCACGGCCATCTGGTCGGCGACGAGGTGTTGCGCAACTTCGCGCAGACGCTGCAACGCATGGTGCGCACCAGCGACCTGGTGGCGCGCTATGGCGGCGAAGAATTCCTGGTGATCCTGCCCAACACCCCTGCCGATGCGGCATTGATGGTGATCGAGCGCATCCTTGCCGAGACCGCACGCACGCCGATGGCGCAGTTGCAGGGCGGCCCGCTGCACATCACCTTCTCCGCCGGCCTGGCCACGCATGGCGGCATCGAGCGCCAGTTCGAAAGCATCGAGCATCTGTTGCAGGCGGCCGACAGCACGCTGTACCGCTCCAAGCATCGCGGCCGCAACCGCGTCACCGCCTACGATGCGACCGATGTCTCGACGCCGCCGAACCTGCGGGCACACTGAGCACGCCGTCACTTGGATGCCGACAAAGGAATTTTTACCACGCCCGGTGGCAGGCTTCCGCTAGAATTGCCGGCGTTTGCCGTCCCCCACCCCCGAGGTCTCCCCCATGTCCGAACTTTCCTATCGCCGCATTCTTCTCAAACTTTCCGGGGAGGCGCTGATGGGGGACGGGGATTACGGCATCGACCCCAAGGTCATCAACCGCCTTGCCCATGAAGTGATCGAAGCCCAGCAGGCCGGCGCGCAGGTCGCGCTGGTGATCGGCGGCGGCAACATCTTCCGCGGCGCCGGCCTGGCTGCCAGCGGCATGGACCGCGTCACCGGCGACCATATGGGCATGCTGGCCACCGTGATCAATGCGCTGGCGATGCAGGACGCCCTGGAAAAGCTCGGCGCCAAGGTGCGCGTGATGAGCGCGATCAAGATCAACGACGTCTGCGAGGATTTCATCCGTCGCCGCGCCATGCGCCACCTGGAAAAGGGCCGCATCGCGATCTTCGCCGCCGGTACCGGCAACCCGTTCTTCACCACCGACTCGGGCGCGGCGCTGCGCGCGATCGAAATCGGTGCCGATCTGCTGCTCAAGGCAACCAAGGTCGACGGCGTGTACGACAAGGACCCGAAGAAGCACACCGACGCGGTGCGCTACGACAGCCTGACCTACGACGAAGTCATCATGCAGGGCCTGGAAGTGATGGACACCGCCGCTTTTGCACTGGCGCGCGACAGCGACCTGCCGCTGCGCATCTTCGGCATGAGCGAGCCCGGTGTGCTGCTGCGCATCCTGCGTGGCGAGCAGATCGGCACCCTGGTGCAGGGCCGGAGCTGAGTTTAGGGATTCGGGAATCGGGATTGGGGAGTCGCAAAGGCGCGGCGCCCGGGCTGCGCTGATAGCTCACGATGGCGACGCCGGGCGTGAAGTGCCGGCAAGTGAACCGGCTGCGCCGGCCCATGCAGGCCGGCGAGTCGTGAAACCCCAGTCCCGGCTATAATCCCCGGATTCAGCTCCACACGGATTCCGGCGATGCTCAACCAGATCAAACAAGACGCGCTCACGCGCATGACCAAGAGCATCGATGCTCTGCGCCATTCACTGACCACCGTGCGTACCGGCCGCGCTTCGCCGGCGCTGCTGGACGGCATCAAGGTCAAGGCCTACGGCACCGACACCCCCCTCAACCAGGTTGCCAGCATCAGCGTCTCCGAAGGCCGCTCGCTGGTGATCAGCCTGTTCGACAAGGGCATGATCAAGGATGTGGAAAAAGCCCTGTATGCCTCGGATCTGGGCCTGACCCCGACCGTGGTGGGCACGGTGATCCGTCTGAACCTGCCGCCGCTGACCGAGGAGCGCCGCAAGGAGCTCAGCAAGTCCGTGCATGGCGAAGGCGAAGACAGCAAGGTGGCCATCCGCAATATCCGCCGCGATGCCAATCAGCAGGTCAAGGATCTGCTGAAGGACAAGAAGGTCACCGAAGACGAAGCCCGCAGCGCCGAAGACGACATCCAGAAATTGACCGACAAGGCCATCAAGGATGTGGATGAGGTCGTCAAGGGCAAGGAACAGGAATTGATGACGGTCTGATCGTGGCATCTCCTGCCATGCATCCAGCCCCTTCTACCGACGCGATACCGCGCCACATTGCCATCATCATGGATGGCAACGGGCGTTGGGCGCAGCGTCGGCGACGTCCGCGCATGATCGGCCATCGCGCCGGTGCGCGTGCGGTCAATCGCACCATCGATTTCTGCCTGGAAAAAGGCGTCTCGGCACTCACCCTGTTCGCGTTCTCCAGTGAAAACTGGGGCCGCCCGCAGGAGGAAGTCGATGCGCTGATGAAACTGTTCCTGCATGCGCTGGACCGCGAGGTCGACGAACTGCAGCGGCGAGGCGTGCAAGTGCGCTTCATCGGCGAGCGCAGCCGCTTCGCCGCACCGCTGCGCGAACGCATGGCCGCTGCCGAGCGCGTTACCGCCGGCAACGCACGCCTGGTGCTCAGCATCGCGGCCAGTTACGGCGGCCGCCAGGACATCGCGCTGGCCGCGCGTGCGCTGGCAGAAGAGGTGGCGGCCGGACGCCTGCAACCGCACCAGATCGACGAGGCACTGCTGTCCAGCCGGGTCGCCCTGTCGGACCTGCCGGCGCCGGACCTGTTCATCCGTACCGGTGGCGATACCCGTATCAGCAATTTCCTGTTGTGGCAGCTGGCTTATACCGAACTGTGGTTCACCGAAACCCTGTGGCCGGAGTTCGATGCCGGCGTGCTGCAGCAGGCGCTGGACGACTATGCCGGGCGCGAACGCCGCTTCGGCCTGACCAGTGCCCAGATCGCCGACAAGGCGACGGAGAGCTCCTCCGCATGACCAAGACCCGCGTGATTGCCGCGCTGATCATGGCGCCGCTCGCCATCTGCGCGATCGTGCTGCTGCCCACGCAATGGCTGGCGGCGCTGGCGGCGATCCTGTTCCTGACCGGTCTGTGGGAGTGGCTCAAGCTCTCCGGCATCGACGACAGCCTGCCCCGCACCGTGCTGCTGATGCTCAATCTGCTGCTGATGGTGCTGATGGTGTGGGCGTCGGCCGGCTCCATGGTGCTGTTCCAGATCGCCGCCCTGGTGGGCGTGGTCTGGTGGCTGCTGGCGCTGCTGTGGCTGCGCTTTTTCACCTTTGGCGCCGATCATGGCAACGGCCAGGCGCGCGCGCTCAAGCTCGCTGCCGGTACGCTGGCAGTGCTTCCGGCCTGGGCCGCGCTGGTGCTGCTGCACGCCAACCCGGACAAGGGCAACCTGTGGCTGCTGACCGCGCTGACCATGGTCTGGGCGGCCGACTCGGGGGCGTATTTCGCCGGGCGCGCGTTCGGCAAGCACAAGCTGGCGCCGCGCATCAGCCCGAACAAGACCATCGAAGGCCTGCTCGGCGGGATGGTCGCCGGGATCGCGGTGGCCTGCGCCTTCGGCTGGCTGGCCGGACTGACCCTGGCGCATGTGCCGCAGCTGGTCCTGGTCGCGGCGGTGGCGGTGCTGGCGTCGGTGCTGGGCGACCTGTTCGAGAGCCTGCTCAAGCGCCATGCCGGCGCCAAGGACTCGGGCACGGTCATTCCCGGACACGGCGGCGTGCTGGATCGCATCGATGGCGTACTCGCCGCCCTGCCGGTGTTCGCACTCGGCAAGGAAATTCTCGGATTCTAAGCATGGCTGGCTCTTCTCCCCGCCAGGTCGCCGTATTCGGCGCGACCGGCTCGATCGGCACGTCGGCATTGGACGTGATCGCCCGCCATCCGCAACGGCTGCGCGCCAGCGTGCTGTCTGCGGGCAGCCAGGTGGATGCGCTGCTGGCGCTGTGCGCCACACATCGCCCCGCGCACGCAGTGATTGCCGACCCGACCCTGTACCCGGCTTTGCGTGACGGGCTGCATGCGGCCGGTCTGGCCACCCAGGCGCATGCCGGGACGGCGGCGCTGGACGCGCTGGCCGGCAGCGATGCCTGCGATACCGTGGTGGCCGCGATTGTGGGAGCGGCTGGCTTGCCCTCCACGCTTGCCGCCGCCCGCGCCGGCAAGCGCCTGCTGCTGGCCAACAAGGAATCCTTGGTCCTGGCCGGCGAGCTGCTGACCCGCACCGCCGCTGCGGCGGGCGCGCAGATCATTCCGATCGACAGCGAACACAGCGCGATCTTCCAGTGCCTGCGCTCCTGCGATGCGAGCCGCGGCGTACGTCGGGTGATCCTGACCGCGTCCGGCGGCCCGTTCCGTGGCTGGGATCGCAACGCGCTGTCGGCAGTGAAGCCGGCGCAGGCGGTTGCGCACCCGAAGTGGTCGATGGGCCCGAAGATCTCGGTGGACTCGGCCACCTTGATGAACAAGGGCCTGGAAGTCATCGAGGCGCACCATCTGTTCGGCCTGCCCGGCGAGCAGATCGACGTGCTGGTGCATCCGCAAAGCCTGGTGCATTCGCTGGTGGAATTCGTCGACGGCTCCACCCTGGCCCAGCTCGGCCTGCCGGACATGCGCACCACCCTGGCGGTGGGCCTGGCCTGGCCGGAACGGGTCGACTCGGGCGTGGCGGGCCTGGATCTGCTGCAGCAGGGCCGGCTGGATTTCGAGGCGCCCGATACCGCCGCATTCCCCTGCCTGCGCCTGGCCTGGGAGGCCTTGCGCGCCGGCGGGACCGCGCCGGCGATCCTGAACGCGGCTAACGAAGTGGCTGTTTCAGCGTTTCTTCAGGGCCAAATAGGTTTCCTAGCGATCCCTGCGTTGGTCGAACACACGCTGACAACGCTCCCACGGCACAATGCCGACTCCCTCGACACCCTGCTTTTTGCCGATGCGCAAGCCCGGCAAATCACCGAACGCGCCCTCGCCAACCACGCCCTTCATGCCTGATCGATCCACGCAGCCGAGTTGCATCCATGGGTGATTTCATCGGTTCGGTCTGGTGGATGATCGTCAGCCTGGGTCTGTTGGTGACGTTCCACGAATTCGGACACTTCTGGGTCGCGCGCCGCTGCGGCGTCAAGGTGCTGCGTTTTTCGGTGGGCTTCGGCAAGCCGTTGTGGATGCGGCGCGATCGCCACGGCACCGAGTTCGTGGTGGCCGCGATCCCGCTGGGCGGTTACGTCAAGATGCTCGACGAGCGCGAAGGCGACGTGCACCCGGCCGAACAGGACCAGGCGTTCAATCGCAAGACGGTGTGGCAACGTATCGCCATCGTCGCGGCAGGCCCGATCGCCAACCTGTTGCTGTGCATGGCGATGCTGTGGGCGATGTTCGTGGTCGGCAAGCAGGATTACTCGGCCACCGTCGGCCGCGCCGATGGCCTGGCCGCCGAAGCCGGGCTGACACCGGGCGAGCGCATCGTGCGCATCGACGGACGCAGCGTGAGCAGCTGGAGCGATGCCAGCATGCAGCTCACCACCGCGGCCATGGACAAGCGCGACATCCGGGTACTCACCGCCGCCGAAAGTGGAGGCCACAGCGAACACACCTTGCGTTTTTCGCAGCTGCCGGTCGGTTTCGACGAGCGCCGCGTGGCATCGCTGGCCGGCATCGGCTGGCAGTTCATGTTGCAGCCGCCGGTGATCGCCGAGGTGGTGCCCGGTTCGGTGGCCGACGGCCTGCTCAAGCCGGGCGATCGCATCGTGGCCATCGATGGCCAGCCGATCCGCTCGGCCGACGACATCATTCCGCAAGTGCAGGCTCTCGGCGCACACGGCGGGCCGGGCATGATCGAAGTGGCACGCGGCGAAGACCGCCTGGCGCTGGAAATCGCACCGCGCAAATCGCCGCAGGGCCAGTGGATGATCGGTGTCCGCCCCGCCGCCGCACCGGCGCCGCAATACGACAGCCGCCAGCAGTACGGCATCTTCGCGGCGGTGCCCGCGGCCATCCGCGAAACCGGCAAGATGACCGCCGATTCGCTGGGCATGATGAAGCGCATGCTGACCGGCCAGGCCTCGGTCAAGAACATTTCCGGCCCGGTCACGATTGCGCGCGCCGCCAATGCCTCGGCCGAACGCGGGCTCGACTGGTTCCTGTATTTCCTGGGGTTGCTGTCGCTCAGCCTGGCGATCATCAACCTGATGCCGATCCCGATCTTGGACGGTGGGCATCTGCTGTATTACCTTATCGAGTTGGTCAAGGGCAGCCCGATCAGCGAACGGGCCATGATTGCCGGGCAATATGTCGGCCTGGCGGTCCTGGCCGGGTTGATGGGACTGGCGTTCTACAACGACATCCTCGGCCTGGTTCCACGATGAAACTGCTCCACTCTTTCCGCCTGTTGTCGTCGTCATACGCCGGCACCCAGCAACACCCGAAATCGACTCCAACCGGATGTGACATGACGCGTCTTCCCACTCGCCGCCTGCTTGCCCTCGCTCTTGCCGCCGGCCTCAGCCTGCCAGCCGTTGCCCTGGCCGCAGAGCCGTTCGTTGCCAGCGACATCCGCGTCGACGGCCTGCAGCGCATCGCTTCCGGCACCGTGTTCACGTACCTGCCGGTGAACCGCGGCGACACCGTGGACGACACCAAGGTGGCCGACTCGATCCGGGCGCTGTACCGCACCGGCTTCTTCGAGGACGTACAGCTGGACCGCCAGGGCAACATCCTGGTGATCACGGTCAAGGAGCGCCCGGCGATCAACAAGCTCACCGTGACCGGCAACAAGGACATCAAGTCCGAGGAACTGCTCAAGGGCCTGGGCGACATCGGCCTGACCGAGGGCGGCACCTTCGACCGGCTGAGCCTGGACCGCGTGACCCAGGAACTGACCCGCCAGTACAACAACCGCGGCAAGTACAACGTCGAGATCACCCCGACGGTGAGCCCGCTGGACCGCAACCGCGTCGATGTGGCCATCGCGATCAAGGAAGGCAAGGCGGCCAAGATCCGCCACGTCAACCTGATCGGCACCGAGAAGTTCGCCAACGAGGACATCCTGGAGAACTGGGAATCCAAGGAGCACAACTGGGCCTCGTGGTATCGCCGCGACGACCAGTACTCCAAGGAAAAGATGTCCGGCGACCTGGAGAAGCTCAATTCCTGGTACCTGGACCGTGGCTATGTCGATTTCAGCATCGACTCCACCCAGGTGTCGATCAGCCCCGACAAGCGCGACATGTTCGTCAGCGCTGGCGTCACCGAGGGCGAGCAGTACAAGATTTCCGAGATCAAGGTCACCGGCGACACCGTGCTGCCACAGGCCGACATCGAGCGCCTGGTCATCCCCAAGGCCGGCGACATCTTCTCGCGCGCGCTGCTGGAATACACCTCCGATGCGATCACCAACACGCTGAGCAACGTCGGTTACGCATTCGCCAAGGTCAACCCGATTCCAACCCCCAACCGCGAGGACCGCACGGTTGCGGTGAACCTGCAGGTGGTGCCGGGCCCGCGCGTGACCGTGCGCCGCATCCTCTACAAGGGCAACAGCCGCACCTCCGACGAGGTCTTGCGCCGCGAAATGCGCCAGTTCGAGAACACCTGGTACTCGCAGGCTGCGATCGACCGTTCCAAGATCCGTCTGCAGCGCCTGGGCTATTTCGAGTCGGTGAACGTGGAGACCCCGGCGGTGCCTGGCAGCAACGACCAGGTTGACGTGATCTACGACGTCAAGGAAACCACCTCCGGCAGCTTCGTGTTCGGCCTGGGGTATTCGCAAAGCTTCGGTGTGACCACCTCGGTACAGTTGTCGCAGAACAACTTCCTGGGCGGCGGTAACCGCGTGGCGGTGGAAGCCTCGCGCAGCACCTTCCAGCAGCGTTACGCGTTCTCCTACACCAACCCGTTCTTTACCGACGACGGCGTGTCGCTGGGCTACAACCTGTCGTGGCGTTCGCTGGATTACTCGGACTTCAACACCGCGCAGTTCAACAGCAAGAACGGCTCGGCGCAGGTAGTGTTCGGCGTGCCGATCACCGAGAACGACACTGTCTCGGCAATGGTGGGAATCGACAGCAATCAGATCACCACCTTCCCGGGCACCACGCCGCAGGCGATCGTCGACTACATCGATGCGATCGGCACGCGCACCTTCCATGCCTGGCGCAGCGAGCTGGGTTGGGCGCGCGATACCCGCAACGACTTCTTCATGCCCACCCGCGGCATGTACCAGCGCGTCGGCCTGGAAACCACCCTGCCCGGCTCGACAGTCGAGTACTACAAGCTCAACTACCAGATCTCCAACTACTGGCCGATCATCCCGGCGCTGGTGTTGAACACCCGCTTCGAGCTGGGTTACGGCGACAGCTACGGCAACGACAGCACCCGCGTAGTCACCAACCCCGATGGCACCTCGCGCACCATCACCGCCACCGGCCTGCCGTTCTACGAGAACTTCTACGCCGGCGGTACCAATTCGGTGCGCGGCTTCGAAGACAACACCCTGGGTCCGCGTTCGGAGCCGATCAACGGCTTCAACCGCGGCCAGCCGCTGGGTGGTTCGTTCAAGACCGTCGGTTCGGTGGAAATGTATTTCCCCAAGCTGTTCGACAGCCCGTCGGCGCGCGTGTCGGCGTTCTTCGACTTCGGCAACGTGTACAGCGGCGTGGACAACTTCAAGGCCAACGAGCTGCGCGCCTCCACCGGTGTGGCGCTGTTGTGGCGCGCTCCGGTCGGCCCCATTTCGATCAGCTACGCGTTCCCGCTGAAGAAGGAAGACAACGACGAGATCGAGCGCCTGCAGTTCACCTTCGGCGGCCAGTTCTAAGACGCACACAAGACAATGGCGGCCCGATTGATCGGGCCGCCATCGTTTGTCTGTCGTAGCTGAAGCGCTACCGGTTCAGAGGTAGCTCTGGAACAGCGTGCTCAGGCAGCTGGCCGTACCGCTCCAATCGGACGGATTGACGCACTGGACCTGCTGGTCCCAGAAGCTCTGAGCGTCGGCGCGCTGCTGCGCGAAATCGTCGGCCGAGGCGCTGCTGACTGCGCCCAGCAGGACGACGCCGGCGAACATGGAGAGGAGAGTTTTCATATGCTTCTTCCTGGGTTAGCCGCTCGGTTGCGGCCAGGCAACAGATACGCCTGACTGTTTGGCGGATTCTTGGCGATGTTTTTTTTCCGTAAAAACAGCCACTTACTGTTTACAAGAGGTTCACCTGATGCCCCTAACCGCCAGTGCGATTGCCGAACAATTTGGTCTGACCGTCGTTGGCGACGGCGCAACCGAAGTCACCGGGGTGGCGACGCTGGCGCACGCCGGAGCGGGCCAGCTGAGCTTCCTGTCCAACCCGCGCTACCGGCCGCAGCTGGCCGACACGCACGCGGCGGTGGTGGTGGTGCGCGCCGATGACGCTGAGGCGGCGCACGGCACCGTGCTGGTTGCCAAGGACCCGTACACCGCATTCGCCAAGATCGCCGCGTTGTTCGACGTGGCGCCGGTGCGCGAGCCCGGCATTCATCCCCTGGCGGTGATCGACCCCAGCGCGCAGGTGTCGCCCGGTGCACATGTCGGGCCGTTCGTCAGCATCGGTGCGCGCAGCCGCGTGGGCGATGGCTGCATCATCGGCACCGGCAGCATCATCGGCGAAGACTGCGTGGTGGACGACGGCAGCGAGCTGATCGCCCGCGTCACCCTGGTCACCCGCGTGCGGCTGGGCAAGCGCGTGCGGATTCATCCCGGCGCGGTGATCGGCGCCGATGGCTTCGGCCTGGCGATGGATGCCGGCCACTGGATCAAGGTGCCGCAGCTGGGTGGTGTGGTGATCGGCGACGACTGCGAGATCGGCGCCAACACCTGCATCGACCGCGGCGCGCTGGAAGATACCGTGCTCGAAGAAGACGTGCGCGTGGACAACCTGGTGCAGATCGCCCACAACTGCCGGATCGGCGCGCACAGCGCGATCGCCGGCTGCACCGGCATTGCCGGCAGCGCCAAGATCGGCCGGTATTGCCTGCTCGGCGGGCACGTCGGCGTGGTCGGCCACCTGGAGATCTGCGACAAGGTCGTGATCACCGGCAAGTCGGTGGTGCGCAATTCCATCCATGAGCCGGGCGAGTATTCGTCCGGCACCCCTCTCACCGACAACCGCACGTGGCGCAAGAATGCCGCGCGCTTCAAACAACTCGATGCGCTGGCAAGGCGCATCCTGGCTGTGGGCAAGGAGAACGCATGAGTCACCCCGTTTACGAGCTGCCGATCGACGTCAACCAGATCCAGACGCTAATCCCGCACCGCTACCCGTTCCTGTTGATCGACCGGGTCATCGAACTGGACCTGGAAGCCAAGCGCATCGTTGGCCAGAAGAACGTCAGCATCAACGAGCCGTTCTTCCAGGGCCACTTCCCGAGCCGTCCGGTGATGCCGGGTGTGCTGATCATCGAGGCGCTGGCGCAGGCCGGCGGTGTGATGACCCAGCTTGGCCTGGGCCGCGATGCGCTGTCCAAGCTGTTCTACATGGTCAAGGTCGACAACGCGCGCTTCAACAAGCAGGTGGTGCCGGGCGATGTGCTGATCCTGGAGGTGCAGATGAAGCGCCTGATCCGCAACATGGGATGCTATTACGGCGAGGCCAAGGTCAACGGCGAGATCGTGGCCAGTGCCGAAGTCATGTGCGCCGGCGCCAAGGAATAACCCGTTTTTGGAGGTGAGACACGATGCGTGATCAAGCACCCTTGATTCATCCCACCGCCGTCATCGACCCGTCGGCGCAACTGGCCGACGACGTGCGCGTTGGCGCGTTTTCGCTGATCGGCGCCGACGTGCAGATCGGCGCCGGCACCGAGGTGGGGCCGCATTGCTCGATCCACGGCCCGACCCGGATCGGCCGCAACAACCGGTTTATCGGGCATGCGGCGATCGGCGGCGAACCGCAGGACAAGAAGTACGCCGGCGAGCGCACCGAACTGGTGATCGGCGACGGCAACGTGATCCGCGAATTTGTCACCATCAACCGCGGCACCGGCGGCGGTGGCGGCATCACCGTGGTCGGCGACGACAACTGGATGCTGGCCTACACCCACGTGGCGCACGACTGCCATGTCGGCAACCACTGCGTGTTTTCCAACAACACCACCCTGGCCGGCCATGTCACCGTGGGCGACTACGTGATCATCAGCGGCTTTGCCGGCGCGCATCAGTTCTGCCGGATCGGCGCGCACGCCTTCCTGGGCATGGGCGCGCTGACCAACGGCGACGTGCCGCCGTTCACCATGGTCGGCAGCGAATCGCTGGGCCGCCCGCGCGGCATCAACAGCGAAGGGCTCAAGCGTCGCGGCTTCGATGCCGAGCGCATCACCGCGATCAAGCGCGCCTACCGCACGCTGTACGTCGCCGGGCTGCCGTTGGCCGAGGCCAAGGCGCAGCTGGCCGAACAGGCCAAGAGCAGCGAGGACGTGCGCGGGCTGCTCGAGTTCATCGAGGCGGCGGAAAGGCCGTTGTTGCGATGACGGGAATCGGGAATCGGGAGTCGGGAATCGCTGCGGGCGCGCACGACGACGCGTCTGTCGTCGGCCACCCGACGGCACTGCCGATTCCCCATTCCCCACTCCCGATTCCCAGCGCGCGCGAGCGCGCCCCACGCATCGCCCTGATCGCCGGCGAAGCTTCCGGCGACATCCTCGGCGCCGGGTTGATCGATGAATTGAAGCGACGTTATCCGAATGCCGAGTTCGTCGGCATCGGCGGCGACGCGATGCGTGGTGCCGGTTGCCAGACCTGGTTCGATGCCAGCGAGCTGGCGGTGATGGGGCTGACCGAAGTGCTGCAGCATCTGCCGCGGCTGTTGAAGCTGCGCCGCGCGTTCCGCGAGCGCGCGCTGGCGTGGAAGCCGGACGTGTTCATCGGCATCGACGCACCCGATTTCAATCTGCCGGTAGAGCGCTGGCTCAAGCAGCGCGGCGTGCGCACCGTGCATTACGTCAGCCCATCGGTCTGGGCATGGCGCGAGAAACGTGCCGAGAAGATCGGTGCCAGCGCCGACCTGGTGCTGTGCCTGTTTCCGATGGAGCCGCCGATCTATGCCAGGCACGGCATCGATGCGCGCTTTGTCGGCCACCCGATGGCCGACGACATCGCCTACAAGGCCGACCGCGAGGCGGCCCGCGCGGCCCTGGGCATCTCCGCCTCCAGCACCGTGCTGGCGGTGCTGCCGGGCAGCCGGCATGGCGAGATCACCAAGCTGGGCGACACCTTTTTCCAGGCCGCCTGGCTGGTGTCCGAGCACCTGCCCAACCTGCACGTACTGGTGCCCGCCGCCAACCCGGGCTGCAAACAACTGCTGGCCGAGCAGCTATCGCGCAGTTCGTTGCCGGTGCTGCGCTCGCACCTGCTCGATGGCCAGGCGCGCACCGCGATGCTGGCCGCCGACGTGGTGCTGCTGGCGTCGGGCACCGCCACGCTGGAGGCGATGCTGGTCAAGCGCCCGATGGTGGTCGGCTACAAGGTCGCCCCGCTGACCTACCGCATCGTCAGGACACTGGGCCTGCTCAAGGTCAACCGCTACGCACTGCCCAACATCCTGGCCAACGACGACCTGGCACCGGAGCTGATGCAGGACGACTGCACCCCGGAACGCCTATGCGTGGCGCTGCTGGACTGGTTCAAGCACCCGGAAAAAGTCGCGGCCCTGCAACCGCGCTATCTGGCCCTGCACGCCGAGCTGCGCCGCGATGCGTCGGCGCGTGCGGCCGATGCGGTGGCGGAGCTGCTGACGCAGCCGGAATCGGGAATCGGGAATGGGGAATCGGCAGGAGCTGGGCCATGAAACGCTCGAGCTTCCACAGTGCCGTTGTCGTTCCGACGACGCAGGACACGCTCTTCCACGATTCCCCAATCCCGATTCCCGATTCCCGCCTGATTGCCGGTGTCGACGAGGCCGGCCGCGGTCCGCTCGCCGGGCCGGTGGCGGTGGCTGCGGTGGTGTTCGATCCTGCCAAGCCGCGCATCAACGGGCTGGACGATTCCAAGCAACTGACCGCGCAGCGCCGCGAGCAGCTGTACGCGCGCATCGTCGAGCGGGCGCTGGCCTGGTCGGTGGTGCTGATCGACAGCGAAGAGATCGACCGCATCAACATCTACCAGGCCACCATGCTCGGCATGCGGCGCGCGGTGGAAGGCGTGGCGCACGTGGCAGGGTTTGCGCGGATCGACGGCAACCGCGTACCCAAGGGGCTGCCCTGCCCGGCCGAGGCCTTGATCGGCGGCGATGCGCTCGATCGCGCCATCATGGCCGCCTCGATTGTCGCCAAGGTCACCCGCGACCGCCTGATGCAGCAGCTGCACACCGAGCATCCCGAATACCGCTTCGACCAGCACAAGGGCTACGCCACGCCGGTGCATCTGGCCGCGCTGCGCAGCCACGGACCGTGCCCGCAGCACCGCCGCAGCTTCGCCCCGGTACGGCGTGCCTTGGGAATCGAGGCGGCGCAGTCGCCGTGGGACGTGCCCTGCGCGGCCCCGGCCGACGACCTGTTGCGGGCCGACTGAACGACCGCACCCCAGGCAGACCGGTCCGCTACCGGCGCCATCCCTCCATTGACGCGTACACAGCCGGTTCGCCCGGGGCCTCGAGTATCGAACCTCGCACACCCGCGTCCGCAGGCCGCCGATCCGCGCAATCGCCACCGCTGCGCCGCACGCAGCTAGCCGAAGCCTGAATCGGCCGCAGCGCCCAGCCCCCGTGGTAGCTGGCCGCGGCCCTGCGCCGGCGCTGTCAAGCCTTGTTCGACCGGACCACGCTCGTTACCCTGACCGCGCATTATTCCGGCCTCGCATGTCCACTTCCCGTTTCGTCCATCTGCACGTCCACACCGAGTTCTCGCTGGCGGATTCCACCATCCGTGTGCCCGAGAAACCGGATCAGGCTGACCCGAAAAAGGCCAAGCAGGCCAACCTGCTGAGCCGCGCGGTCGAACTCGACATGCCCGCGCTGGCGGTCACCGACCTCAACAACCTGTTCGCGCTGGTCAAGTTCTACAAGGCCGCCGAAGGCGTGGGCATCAAGCCGATCGCCGGCGCCGACGTGATGATCGCCACCCCGGACATGACGCCCTGGCGCATGACCCTGCTGTGCCGCGACCGCGAAGGCTACCTGAGCCTGTCGCGGCTGCTGACGCGCGCCTGGATGGAAGGCCACCGCCCCGAAGGCGGGGTGGCGATCCACCCGGAATGGCTGCAGGCCGGGCACGCCAACCTGTTCGCCCTGGCCGGCCGCGACAGCCTGGCCGGGCGCCTGTTTTCCGAAGGCCGCGCCGATCTGGCCGAGCAGCAGCTGGCCGACTGGCAGCGCGTGTTCGGCGATGGCCTGCATCTGGAACTGACCCGCACCGGACGCGAGGGCGAGGAACGCTTCAACCAGTTCGCCCTGCATGCCGCCGGCGTGCGCGGGCTGCCGGTGGTGGCCAGCAATGACGTGCGGTTTCTGTATGCCAGCGACTTCAACGCGCACGAGGCGCGCGTGTGCATCTCCTCCGGCCGCGTGCTCGACGACCCCAAGCGACCGCGCGACTACAGCGACCAGCAGTACCTGAAATCCGGCGACGAAATGGCCGCGCTGTTCGCCGACGTGCCCGATGCCATCGACAACACGCATGCGCTGGCGCAGCGCTGCAACATCGAGATGCGCCTGGGCACCTACTTCCTGCCCGCCTACCCGGTGCCCGAAGACGAGACGCTGGACAGCTGGATCCGCAGCCAGTCGCGCGACGGTCTGGCCGCACGCCTGGAAAAGAACCCGATCGCGCCCGGCAAGACCCGCCAGGACTACGTCGACCGGCTGGAATTCGAGCTGGACACCATCATCAAGATGGGCTTCCCCGGCTACTTCCTGATCGTGGCCGACTTCATCCAGTGGGGCAAGAATCAAGGCATCCCGATCGGCCCGGGCCGCGGTTCCGGTGCCGGTTCGCTGGTGGCCTGGGCGCTGCAGATCACCGACCTGGACCCACTGCCGTACAACCTGCTGTTCGAGCGCTTTTTGAACCCCGAGCGCGTGTCGATGCCCGACTTCGACATCGACTTCTGCATGGACCGCCGCGACGAGGTGATCGACTACGTGGCGCGCAAGTACGGGCGCGAACGGGTCAGCCAGATCATCACCTACGGCACCATGGCCGCCAAGGCGGTGGTGCGCGACGCCGGGCGCGTGCTTGGCTTCACGTACGGGTTGGTCGACAGCGTCGCCAAGCTGATCCCCAACATCCTGGGCATCACGCTCAAGGATGCGATGGGCGAAGGCAAGGATTCGGAGATGGCCTCGCCGGACCTGATCCAGCGCTACCAGGTCGAAGACGACGTACGCGACCTGATGGACCTTGCGCGCCAGCTCGAAGACCTCACCCGCAACGCCGGCAAGCACGCCGGTGGCGTGGTGATCGCGCCCGATCCGCTGTCCGAGTTCTGTCCGCTGTTCGCAGAACACGACGAAGACGGCCGCGGCAAGAACCCGGTGACCCAGTTCGACAAGGACGATGTCGAAGCGGTGGGCCTGGTGAAGTTCGACTTCCTCGGCCTGCGCACCCTGACCATCATCGATTGGGCGGTCAAGGCGATCAACGTGCGCCATGCGCGCGCCGGCATCGACCCGGTCGACATCACCACCATTCCGCTCGACGACGTGCCCACCTACAAAGGCGTGTTCGCCTCGGGCAATACCGGTGCGGTGTTCCAGTTCGAGTCCTCGGGCATGCGTCGCCTGCTCAAGGACGCGCGCCCGGACCGCTTCGAAGACCTGATCGCGCTGGTGTCGCTGTACCGCCCCGGCCCGATGGACCTGATCCCGGACTTCAACGCGCGTAAGCACGGCCAGCAGGAGATCGTCTATCCGGATCCGCGCACCGAAGTCATCCTGAAAGACACCTACGGCATCATGGTGTATCAGGAGCAGGTGATGCAGATGGCGCAGATCGTCGGCGATTATTCGCTGGGCGGCGCCGACCTGTTGCGTCGTGCGATGGGCAAGAAGGTGCCGGCCGAAATGGCCAAGCACCGCGAGATCTTCCGCGAAGGCGCGGCCAAGGGCGGGGTGAGCGCGGCCAAGGCAGACGAAATCTTCGACCTGATGGAGAAGTTCGCCGGCTACGGCTTCAACAAGTCGCACGCGGCCGCCTACGCGCTGGTCAGCTACCAGACCGCCTGGCTGAAGCGGCATTACCCGGCCGAATTCATGGCCGCGACGCTGTCCTCGGACATGGACAACACCGACAAGGTGGTCGGCTTCCTGGATGAGGTGCGCAACCTCGGCCTCACCGTCAAGCCGCCGCGGGTCAACGAATCGGCCTACATGTTCGAAGCCGCCAGCCCGGACACGATTCAATACGGCCTGGGCGCGATCAAGGGCGTCGGCCAGGGCGCCTGCGAGGCGATCGTCGAAGAACGCCAGCGCGGCGGCCCCTACACCACGCTGCTGGATTTCTGCACGCGTGTGGGCACCGCAAAGCTCAACCGCCGCACGCTGGAAGCGATGATCAATGCCGGCGCGATGGATGGGCTGGGCAGCAACCGCGCCTCGCTGATGCTGCAATTGCCGGAAGTGATGAAGGCCACCGAGCAGATGGCGCGCGAACGCGCCTCGGGGCAGAACTCGCTGTTCGGCGGGCCGGACCCGAGCGCCCCGGCGATGCGGCTGGACCTGCCCGAAAGCAAGGAATGGCCGCTGGGCCAGTTGCTCACCGGCGAGCGCGAAACGCTGGGCTTCTACCTCAGCGGCCACCCGTTCGACCCGCATCGCGACGAAGTGCGCGAACTGGTCGGCTGCGACCTGGGCGCACTGGAAAAGATCCTGGCCTCGCAACAACGCGGCGGTGGCGGCGGTGGCGATGGCGAAAAACGTGCATGGCGCCCGGAAGTCAGCGCCATCCTGGCCGGCCAGGTGATCGGCGTGCGCCGCAAGGGCGACAGCCAGGTGTTCGTGCAGCTCGAAGACGGACGCGGGCGGGTGGAATGCAGCGCATTTTCCGATGCGATGGCCGAATTCGGCCACCTGCTCACCCGCGACCGCATCCTGATCGTCAAGGGCGGCCTGCGCGAGGACGAATTCAACGGCGGCTACAGCCTGCGCATCCGCCAGTGCTGGGACTACGAGCAGATCTGCGCCGAGCATGCGCAACGTCTGTCGCTGCGCCTGGACCTGCGCGAGAAGCAGGCATGGAAACGCATCGACGCGTTGCTGGCCAAGCACCGCCCCGGCAAGACCCCCCTGCGCCTGGACCTGCTGCTGCGCGCGCCCAGCGGCGGCGTGGCCGGCATGCTCGACCTCAACGGCAGCCACTCGGTGCGCATCGACCAGCACCTGATGGACAGCCTGCGCGCCGACCCGGCGGTGCGGACCTTGAAGATCAAGTACAGCCCACCGTGGGCGCAATGAATCGGGAATCGGGAATCGGGAATCGGGAATCGCAACAGCGTGGCGGCCGGATACCTTGCTCTGATTCCCGATTCTCCATTCCCGATTCCGCTCCCAACGCCCCCGTACGGGCCAGCCACACCGCTTCAGCTACACTCCCCGCCTTACGTTGACGACGCCATTGCATGAATCCTAACTACCTCGACTTCGAGCAACCCATCGCCGATCTGGAAGCCAAGATCCAGGAACTGCGCAACGCCAGTACCGGCCCTGCGGTCAACGTGGAGACCGAGGTGCGGGCGCTGCGCGACAAGGCACGCGTGCGCACCGCACAGATCTTCCGCGACCTGTCGTCGTGGCAGATCTCGCAGCTGGCGCGCCACCCGCAGCGCCCGTACACGCTGGACTACATCAATACCATCTGCGACCAATTCCAGGAGCTGGCCGGCGACCGCGCCTATGCCGACGACAAGGCCATCGTCGGTGGCCTGGGCCGCATCGATGGCCGCCCGGTGGTGATCATCGGGCACCAGAAGGGCCGCGATACCAAGACCAAGGTGGCGCGCAACTTCGGCATGCCGCGCCCGGAGGGCTACCGCAAGGCGCTGCGCCTGATGAAGCTGGCCGAGCGCTTCCGGCTGCCGTTGCTGACCTTCATCGATACCCCCGGCGCCTACCCGGGCATCGGCGCCGAAGAACGCGGCCAGTCCGAGGCGATCGCGCGCAATCTGCTGGAAATGGCAGAGCTGAAGGTTCCGGTGATCTGCACCGTGATCGGCGAAGGCGGCTCCGGCGGCGCGCTGGCGATCGGCGTGGGCGACCGCACCCTGATGCTGGAATACGGCACCTACTCGGTGATTTCGCCCGAAGGCTGCGCCTCGATCCTGTGGAAGGACGCGGCCAAGGCCAAAGACGCCGCCGAACAGCTCGGCCTGACCGCCAAGCGACTCAAGGGCCTGGGCCTGGTCGACAAGGTGATCCGCGAACCCACCGGCGGCGCGCACCGCAACCCCGAGCAAATGGGCAAGCGCCTGAAAGCGGTGCTGCTCAACGAGCTCGACGCGCTGGAGAAAATCCCGGTCGAAGCGCTGCTGCAACAGCGTTACGAGCGCCTGCGCAGCTACGGTGCCTACGAAGGAAACTGAATCCTGCGGCTCCGCCTGGCGGAGCCCCAAGGAACTTGCACCAGGGACAAGGACTCCTACCGGCATGAGCCCCCTCATTCTTCTGTCGATCGTGTTGCAGATCGCCTGCTGCGTGCATGTGGTGCGTAGCGGACGGCCGCTGTACTGGATCCTGATCCTGCTGACATTTTCATATCTGGCGGTGTTGATCTACGCGTTTGTCGCGGTCATCCCGGACATGCGTAACGACCCGAGCGCACGCCGCAGCCTGCAACGCGTGCGCCGGACGCTGGACCCGCAGCGCGACCAGCGCGATGCCGCACGCAAACTGGATGTCTCCGACACTCCGGAAAACCGCCGCCAGCTGGCCCGCACCCTGCTCGAACAGGGCAACCATGCGCAGGCCGCCGAGGTCTACGAAGGCGCCTTGCGCGGGCTGTATCGCGACGACCCGGACCTAATGCTGGGGCTGGCGCAGGCGCAGTTCGGTCTTGGCAATGCCGTGCAGGCACGCCAGACCCTGGATGCCTTGATCGCCGCAAACCCCAACTTCCGCTCACATGACGGGCATCTGCTATACGCGCGTGCGGTGGAAAGCAGCGGCACCATCGAAGAAGCGCTGCACGAATACCAGACGCTGGTGCAGGGCTATCCTGGCGAAGAGGCACGCGTGCGCTATGCGCAGTTATTGCAACGCGCTGCGCGTCCGGAGCAAGCCAAGGCCGTGTTCGACCAGGTAATCCGTCGCGCCGCCGCCTCGCCCAAGCATTACCAGCGTGAGCAACGCGGCTGGATCGATCAGGCGCGCAAGGGCCTACGCGAGTTGGATTCGATCGCCTGAGTCAGGCCGGGGTATGCGCCATCTGCGCAAATCTGCCCCTTCCCCACTCATTGATGGCATGCAGCGACAGCGACCAGCGCGCCATGCAGCGACCGCACCGGAGTGGCACACGCCGACAAGGCGACGCTGCGCCGCCTTGTCGGTATCGCGGCCTAAAAAGGCTTGGCCAGCACCAGCCAGATCACACCGACCAGCAGGATCACCGGCACCTCGTTGAACAAGCGCAATGCCCGCCCGCTCGGGACCGCGCGCCCCTGGTCCACGCCCTTCAACCAGCGCCCGGCCACGATGTAATGCGCCAGGATCAAGGCCACCGCCAACAGCTTGGCGTGCAGCCAGCCGCCGGTCACCATCGTCGGGAAGTCGGGGATCACGCGATAGCCTTGCCACAGCACCGCACCCAGCAGCAGCGCCAGACCGAGCATGCTGTGGCCGAACCTGTAGAGGCGGCGGCCCATCAGTACCAGCCGCGCACGCACGGACGGCTCGCTGCCGGCTTCGGCGATGTTGACCAGAATGCGCGGCAGATAGAACACCGCCGCCATCCAGGCGATCACGAACAGCAGATGGAAGGTCTTGATCCACAAATACAGGGTCATGCGCTGGCTCCGCTGGCTCGCGTAGGATGGCCCGCATTTTCACCTATCCGCGCACGCGAAAGCAGCTGAGCCCCATGCAGCAGTCAGACGAAAAACAGTACGACGCCCAGTATTTCCGCCGCTGGTACCGCGATGCCGGGCTGGCCGACCCGGCCCGCCTGCGACGCAAGGTCGCACTCGCCGTCGCACAGGCCGAGTATTACCTGGAGCGACCGATCCGCAGCGTGCTGGATATCGGCTGCGGCGAAGCGGCCTGGCGCGCGCCCTTGTTGGCGCTGCGGCCCAAGCTCAGCTACCTGGGCTTCGACAGCAGCGCCTACGCCGTGCAGCGCTACGGACGCAGCCGGCAGATCCACCCCGCCCGCTTCGGCGATTTCGCCTGGCTACGCCCCGGCGCACCGGTGGACCTGCTGATCTGCTCGGACGTGCTGCATTACGTGCCCACGCGCGAATTCAACCAGGGCCTGCCGGGGCTGGCCGACATGTGTGCGGGCGTGGCGTTTCTGGAGACCTTTGCGCAGGAGGACGCATTCGAAGGCGACCACGACGGCTTCCAGCCCCGCCCGGCGCGTTGGTATCGCAAGCGCTTTGCCAGCGTCGGATTCGCTGCGCTGGGGTCGCATTGCTGGTTGTCGCCGCAGCTGGCAGATGAGACATCTGCGCTGGAGCGCGGTTGACGAGTCCGTTGGCTACTTGAGGCACTTATTGCGTGTAGCTTCGCTCCGTACCCTCTCCCCAATCCCCACTCCGCGCCCCGGCCCGCGCTTGCGGCGCGGGGGCTCCAAGGCACGCGCGCCATGGCGCGCAAGCAATGCCTTCTCGCCCCGCAGGGAGAGGGGCTTGATTGTGCAGGCCGGACGTTACTTTGCTGGCGAACGCTATCTTCCAGACGCACGAAACTGTTCCTTCTCGCGCCGGGCGAAGGTGCCCCGCAGGGGCGGATGAGGGCACGTGCGAAGCCTCATGGAATTTGAATGCACATGTGGCTTCGCCCATCCCCTCACCCCGCCCCCTGTTCCGGGAGGTGCTTACCCTGCCGGCGAACGCGATCTGCAAGCCGAAAGCTGCTTACGCCCGCCATACCTTCTATGACAGCCTCTACCGTCCGCAGCCCCATTAAGGTGCAAATGCGCCAAACCCGGTATGCTGCGCGGCAGCAAAACCGCACGGATGGGTGGAATGCTTTATCAACTGCATGAGCTGACCCGCAATCTGCTAGCCCCCTGGGTGCATCAGGCCCAGGCGAACGCCAAGATGTTCTCCGACCCCGATAGCCTGTGGGCTTCGCTGCCCGGCGCCGAACGCATGGCGGCCAGTAACGAGCTGTTCCATCGGCTGGGCAAGGAATACGAAAAGCCGGCCTGGGCGCTGGACGATGTCGAGGTCGACGGCCATTCGTTGCCGATCATCGAACGCGAGGTGCTGAGCAAGCCCTTCTGTCGCCTGCTGCGCTTCAAGCGCTTCAGCGACCACGTCGAGCTGATCGGCAAGATGAAGGAGCAACCGGCCGTGCTGGTGGTGGCGCCGTTGTCCGGCCATCACGCCACCCTGCTGCGCGACACCGTGCGCACGCTGCTGCGCAACCACAAGGTCTATGTGACCGACTGGGTGGACGCGCGCATGGTGCCGCTGGAGGCAGGCGCGTTCCGGCTCGAGGACTACATCAGCTATATCCAGGACTTCATCCGCCATATCGGCGCCGAGCGCCTGCATGTGGTGAGCGTATGCCAGCCCACGGTACCGGTGTTGGCGGCGGTGTCACTGATGGCGACCAACGACGAACCCACGCCGCGCTCGTTGGTGATGATGGGCGGCCCGATCGATGCACGCCGCAGCCCCACCCAGGTGAATAACCTGGCGACGGAAAACGGCATCGAGTGGTTCCAGAACAACCTGATCCACACCGTGCCATTCCCGTATCCGGGGCATGGCCGCCAGGTGTACCCAGGCTTTCTGCAGCACGCCGGCTTCCTGTCGATGAACCCCAATCGGCATGTGATGTCGCATTGGGATTTCTACACCGATCTGGTCAAGGGCGATCTGCAGGATGCGCAGGCGCATCGACAGTTCTACGACGAGTACAACGCCGTGCTCGACATGCCGGCCGAGTACTACCTGGACACGATCCGCGTGGTATTTCAGGACTTCCTGCTGCCGCAGGGCAAGTGGAAGGTGGACGGCCAGCTGGTCAAGCCGTCGGCGATCCGCAACACCGCCCTGTTGAGCATCGAAGGCGAACTGGACGATATCGCCGGGCTCGGCCAGACCGAAGCGGTGCACGATCTGTGCACCGGGATCGATGCGGCGCATCGCCGTCATTTGGTGGTGGAAGGTGCCGGCCATTACGGCATTTTCAGTGGCCGCCGCTGGCGCGAAGTGGTCTACCCGCAGGTGCGCGAGTTCATCGCGCGCTATGACGCAGACCCGGTCGGCAGCCGCGACCCCGCCACCGTCACGCCCATCCGCAAGCGCGGCAAGCGCGCCTGAGCGCACGGACAAACGCTCCCGGTCGTCGTCGACCGGGAGCGTTTCTTTATGCGCGCGACTGCCTCATCCATATCTGCAGCAACGCATGCGTGCGGCCGTCGTCGTGTCTGAACCACTCGCGGAGGACGCAGGCCTGCTCAGCGAGACCGCCTGCATCGATCCACTCAGATCGCACCGCTCTTGACCAGCAGATGCTTGGCCAGCATGCCGTGCACAGCGCCGATCGCACGCGCCAGGTGCAGGGTCACGAACAGCAGCAGCACACCGAGCACGCAGATCGGCAGCGTCAGCCATCCATTGACGACATCCACACCACCGAAGGTCATCACCACGCCGGAGTCGAACAGTGACAGCACGGGCGCGACGACGAACCCCAGCGAAATCGCCAGCAGCGTGACGAATACCGTGAAGTACACGATGCCCAGCGGCAGCATCAGCAGGAAGTACAGCATGGTGCTCCAGGTGCGCAGGTCGGTGAACATCTCGCCGATCCGCTGCAGCCAGCCGCCCTGCAGGCCCGGATGGGACGGCCGGCGCGGCATGCGCACCCCCAGCAAGGTCTCCACCACGCGCCCTTCCACCAGCGACAGCATCCGCACCGAGCCGAAGAACAGCACCAGCAGCGGCACGCCGATGATCAGGATCAACAGGCCCAACGACAGGCTGCCCCCGGCAACCACCCAGGTGAAATAGAAGATGCCGGTCAACAGCGACAGCAACATGTAGAACAGCGCGCCGTAGGTGCGCGGGTCGGCGGCCACACCGAAGAACTTGCCGATCCATGAGGCACGGCGAGGCGGCAGCGGCGGGCGCAGCGCACGGCTGACGGTAACTTCGGTTTCGCGATAGATCTCGGCTACCTCATCCGGCGCGCCATAGCTGCCGGCGACGCCTGCGATGACCTCCGCTTCGCTCTTGTCACGGTGTTCGGCAAGCTCGGCGCGCAGATATTCTTCGGCGTCGTAAAGCGCATCCTGGACCATCGCCGGGTCGGCACCGGCCAGCGCCTGCCGCAGTTGCGTCAGGTAATCGGCAATGGTGGTCGGCAACGGACGTGTTTGTGCGATCGTCATCATGAGTGGGTCCCCTCCAGCACGGAATCAACGGAATCACGGGTGGCGCGCCAGGCGGCGATCCATTGGCGCAGGCAGTCATGCCCGCTGTCGGTAATGCGGTAGTAGCGTCGCGGCGGTCCCGATGCGGACGGCTCGATATGGCTGTGCAACAGCCCCGCCCCTTCCAGATTGCGCAACACCGGATACAAGGCGCTCTGTTTGCCGCTGAGCACTCCCTCCAGCCGCTCAAGCCGCTTGGCGATCAAATAGCCGTACAGCGGTTCTTCGGCCTGGGCCAGCACCGCCAGCAAGGCCAGCGACACGGTGCCTGCACTCAGCTCCTTCTGGAATTTGCGCAGGTAGACATCCGGCTCGCTCATCGGTCATCTCCGCTAGGTCGAAGCTCATACTATGTAGAACCTAGCTATAGCGAATGTGCCGGTAGTCATGGACGGTGATGGGGGAGTCGGCATTGGGGATTCGCGAAAGCAAAAACAAAGGCGGGGCCGCCGGCTCGCTTGGGCAATCGTCGGCATCGCAATGCGGTCCACCGCAGACCCCAGCGCCGCCGTTGCCAACCCACAATGCCCAATCCCCACTCCCCGCCCCACTCGCGCTCGCCTGTGCAAACCCCAGTGCGTTCATGAGCTTAGAACCTTTGGGTTACTGCCTTTCTGGCACGGCTTAACTACAGTCGACGTCCCCCGTGCCGATAAGTTTCGCTCAGGGGTTTTTCACTTTCGACGGGGCAATACGATGCAATTGACACGCTTGGCGCAGCCGGCCATGGCTGAAACTTCCTTTGGAGCCACCCGGCGCCTGTGCCTTGCGATCGGGTTGGCGCTGCCGGTGCTGGGCTTTGCGCAGACACAGCCTGCGCCAGCCAATGCCGAACAGACCCAGCCGGAGCCTGCCAAGCCGCCGGTCACCGCCGCACCCGCCACCGCCAAGGGCTACCCGCTCGAGGCGCAGGGCTGGGGCGCCAAGCAGGGCGGCAACATGTGGCAGGTGCGCTGGGCGGAGGACTGGTCGTATCTGAAGGACCCATCCAAGCGCAAGAGCCTGTTCGATCCGCTCAAGTACATCCCGCTCAGCGAAGACGGCGATGTCTACGTTTCGCTCAGCAACGAGCTGCGCGTGCGCAGCAACACCATCACCAACCCGGGGCTGATTCCCGGCAGCCACTCGCAGCAGCAATACCTGTTGCGCGCGTTCTTCGGTGCGGACCTGCACGTGGGCGAGCACTTCCGTCTGTACACGGAACTGGCGCACGGCAGCCTGGATGGGCGCAACGAGGGCGCCAAGACCGGTACCCAGGAAAACAACGCGATCCTGCAGCAGGTGTTCTTCGACGTGAAGGGCAACATCGGCGGCGCCGACACCGGCCTGCGGGTCGGCCGCCAGGTGTTCGTCGACGGCCCCACCACCTTGATGGCACTGCGCGACAACACCGATATCTTCGTGACCTTCAACGGCGCACGCGCCTGGGCGATCGGCGAAAAGACCCGAGTGGACATATTCGATTTCAATTTCAACCTGGATGGCACCGAAGGCCTGGGCGATGACCGCATCGACCGCTCGCGGCATTTCCGCGGCGTGGTGGGCGGCTATCGGTTGCCGACCGCCAAACCGATGTATCTGGAGCCGTTCTTCTATCAGTTCCGCAACGACAACCAGGTGTGGGGCCGCCAGACCGCGGAAGAAAACCGCAACTACTACGGCCTGCGGTTGTGGGGCAACGTGGGCAAGCTGCGTACCGACTCGTTCGTGACCGTGCAACGCGGCAGCTTCGGCGGGCGCGACCTGCGCGCCTACATGGCCAGCACCTCCAATGCGTGGACGCTGAGCGACAACGGCTGGAAGCCGCGCCTGGGCTTCCACAGCGAAATCGCCTCCGGCGGCGGCGGCACCTCCGGCACCGGCACGCTGCGCAACAACAACTTCCTGTACGGCAATACGATCTACTTCAGCTGGGCCACGTTCTTTGGCCCGGTGAACCTGGTCACCGCCGCCCCGACGTTCACCTTCTCGCCCACCTCCAAGCTCACCGTGAACCTGGAATGGGAAACCCTGTGGCGGCAGACCACCAGCGATGCGATCTACAACAATCAGGCGCGCGCCTATGCACGCACCCAGGGCACCGGCGAGCGCCGCATCGGCACCATGCCGCGCATCAACGCGACGTGGAATATCGATCCGAACTGGTCGGTGACCTTCCGCGCCGAGCATCTGATGGCAGGGCCCGCACTGGAGAAGGCCGGTTACGGCGATTCGACCTTCGTGATGGGCTGGTTGAACTTCCGGTTCTAAACGCCGTTTGTCGGCGCTGCAATGTACCGACCCGGTGTGCGTGCGTTTCTAAACCAGTCGCTGTTGGATCACATGCCGCGTCCGGCAAGGACGCGGCATGTTGGTTTTCAGCCTTGATCGTTTTGATGACCCGGGATTTTTCGCACGCTGCACGCAACAGACAAGCGCTGCCTTCGGTCACTTGTGGCGACGGATGGTCGCGCTGCTCCGCCGGTCGACCGCGCCGCAATCGGCTGCGTTGCACGCAAACGCGGTCCGCATCCGTCGTCGGCCTGACGGTGCCGGGCACATCGAAAAGGCACTGTCCTTACTGAATCAACGGCGCCCGGCGCCCTGCCTCAAGCGCACTGCCCGCCAACGGCCAGCGGTCGTCAGCTGCGCTTGCTTCCGGTCTTGCGTATTGCCGCAGCAGCAGGCTGTTGCCGTCGGAGCCAGCCTGCAGGGCGCGCGCCTGCCCGCGTAGCGCAGGTGGGAGGTCGGCCACCCGCTGCGCGAGCGGCCTTGCATCGGTCGGGCGATCGCGCAACCACTGCACTGCCGACAACGCACGCAGTGCAGCAGCGGCGTCCTGCATCTTGTGCTGGTAATTGGCGTAGTCCGGCTGCCCCGCACTTGCCAGCAGGCAGCCCATCAAATTGGCCACGCAGGCCACCGATGCCGTTTGAGGCGCCGGAATCAGCGTTTGCGGCACCGGCTGATCCTGCGCCAGCAAGGTGCGCACCGGCGCGCTGCAGGCCCAGGTATAGGTGGGTGCGAGCAAGGCTTGGGTGCGTTCCCGATCGAACACGCGCAGCGACATCCGCTCTTCCCAGGACATGTTGCCTGTTTGCGTGAGCACCTTCTCCTGCAGAAGCGAAAACGCCATACGCGACTCACCGTGCAAGGCATTGCACAGCGCGATGTCGTCCACGGCCAGCGGCATAAAGGCAGTGGCGCACTGCGCGGGCAACGGGTGCTGCGCCGGCAGTTCGGCCAGCATGTCGGCGAACAGATGCGCATTGGCGCGCAACATCGCCGCGCCGATCAACGGCATCATCAGATTATCGCCACTGCGCAGCAGCACCCGCGCCGTCTGCGCATCGGCGCAGACACCCGATAACGCCTGCAGGGTGCGGCCCTGCACGAAGTCCAGTGCGTTGCCGGTCATCGACAACGGCAACCGTGGCGACTCTGGCAGCGGTGCAGTGATGTCTGCGCGGAACGGGCTGCGGTAATCGGCGTACGTGGCCAGCGCGCGCAGCCTGGCCAACAGCGGCGCCTGGGCGGCCAGCGCATCGGCATAGGCCTGCGGCTGCTGGCGCACGCGCTCCAGGCAGCCGCCGGCGCTGGCGCTGCATAGCGCAGGGGCAGACGATGGCCAGCGCGGCGGGCCCGGGACATGCGCCAAAGCACTCTGAAAGGGAGTACCTGCCGGCAAGCGGTTGAACCGTTCCACATCCTCGGCCAGCAGGCTCTCTCGCTGCGCCTCGGGCATGGCGTAGGACAGCGACCAGAGCGCGACGAACATGTTGGTTCCGCGCAACGGCGGCGGCGGTTGCCGCAGCTGCGCCAGCGCCTGGCGTTGCGGCTCGGGAATCGGCCAGCGCCTGGAAACTGCATACAGCGCCACCAACGCTGCCAGCAGGATGCAGACTCCCAACAAAGCCGACTTGAGGAATCTGCCAAGCATGCGCATTCAACCTTCCCTGGAGAGGGCACATCTTAGTGCGAGAGCATGCGCAAACGACAACCCGAGCGAACGCGCATCGCCCCCCCCTTGGGCGAGATATTTCAGGATGCAAAAAGCATCGGCAGCCGTTCGACGGACGACCGCGCCTCGCCAAGCCAAGGCACCACGGCACTGCTCACCTTCCAAAAGCCATGTTTCGCTTGAGCACGGCGCTATCTAGCTCAGTCGCCCAGGCAGTCGCGGCTGCCATAGGCGCATCCAGCGCCGTGCGCCCCTCTTCCTGGTGGGATGAGGAAGCGAGCTGCTGTTGCCTTGCGCACGCAACGTGTCACTACGTGTTGGTCACCTTTCAGCACGCAGCAGTGCATCTTTTACCAATCCCCAATGCCCAATCCCGAATCCCCGCCCCACCTGCACCGGACGCGGCCGAATGCCTACACTACGCAGATGTCCGAATCCCCCACTCCGCATCCCCGCCCTTCCCTGCAACGCGTGTTTCTGACCGGGTTGCTGACCCTGCTGCCGGTCTGGCTGACATGGGTGGTGGTGAAATTCGTCTTTTCACTGCTCTCTGGCATCAGCAGCCCGTGGGTGGTGCCATTGTCCGAGCGCATCGCGGCCTCGTTTCCCGATTACCTGGGCTGGATCAAGGCGCTGTGGGTGCAGAACACCATCGCACTGATCGCCACAGTGGGGGCGATCCTGTTCGTCGGCATCCTGAGCCGGCGGGTGATCGGCCAGCGCCTGCTGCGCTGGTTCGAGGCGATCATGCGGCGTATCCCGCTGGCCAGCGTGGTCTACGACAGCGCGCGCAAACTGCTCGACATCCTGCAGACCCAGCCCGGTAGCACGCAGCGCGTGGTGCTGATCGACTTCCCGCATCGCGACATGAAGTCGGTCGGCCTGGTCACGCGTGTGATCAAGGAGCAAGGCACCGGCCGTGAGCTGGCGGCGGTGTATGTGCCGACCACGCCCAACCCCACCTCCGGCTATCTGGAAATCGTGCCGGTCGAACTGCTCACGCCCACCGACTGGAGCGTGGACCAGGCGATGAGTTTCATCATTTCCGGTGGCGCGGTTGCGCCGGAGTCGGTTCCCTTCACCCGTACTGCGGATCGCTGAAGCCCATGACACACACGCGTACCCTCGACGATCGTGCGGTCCGCCTGTTCATTGCCTTGGCGGCATTCTTCTGCGTCAACGCGGCCCTGGCCGAGTTCATCGGCGTCAAGATCTTCGCACTGGAAGACACCCTCGGCATCGCGCCGCTGAACTGGAACCTGTTCGGCCAGACCGGTTCGCTCAGTTTCACCGCCGGCACCTTGTTGTGGCCGGTGGTGTTCATCATGACCGACACCATCAACGAGTTCTTCGGCAGCCGCGGGGTGCGTTTCATCTCGTGGGTGGCGGTTGCGCTGATCGGCTACGGCTTCGTGTTCGCGTTTGCCGCCATCGCATTAGCGCCGGCAGGCTGGTGGGTGACCGCGGCGCAGAGCCAGGGCGTGCCGGATTACCAGGCCGCATTCGCGGCGGTGTTCGGGCAGGGATTGTGGACGATCGGCGGCTCGCTGGTGGCCTTCCTGTTCGGCCAGTTGATCGACGTGTCGGTGTTCCATCGCATCCGCAAGGTCACCGGCGAAAAACACGTCTGGCTGCGTGCCACCGGCTCTACCGCAGTATCGCAGTTGGTGGACAGCTTCGTGGTGATCTACATCGCCTTCGTGCTTGGCCCGCAGCATTGGTCCACCGACCAGTTCCTGGCGGTGAGCACACTCAACTACATCTACAAGATGGGTTTTGCGATCGCCTTGATTCCGCTGCTATACCTCGCGCGCCGCGCCATCAGCGCGTATCTGGGTGCCGAACGCGCCGAGCAGTTGCGCGAAGAAGCCGCTGCCGACTAAGAGCGGCCACCAAACGTAGCGCGCAATCGTCGGCTGGGGCCGACGGCGCACTCGGCATCGGGGTACCCGCGTGGCCTCCATGGGGCCGAGTACCGGCCGCGCCCGTCTGGCGATGAGCACAGGCGTTTTGTTGGCTGCTCCTGAAACGGCGCGGTGCCCACACGGTGCCTGACCGAGGCCGGCAGCGCCCATGGCAGCACGCTGCGCGGCGGGTTATCGCAGCGCACCATTGCAGCCAGGCCCCCTCCCCTGCCCGTGCCGCATCTGAATTGCATGTACGCCGCATGCGCCGCACGGCTGGCCGTAACGGTGCGGATCGGGCAAGCTCCCCGCTCGCTTGTTTCCGGAGCCGGTAATGCCCCTCAGCTTTTCCCGCCTGCTGTCGCTGGCCCTCGCCGCCGTGTTGAGCCTGTCAGTGGCAGCGCCCGCCGATGCGGCCAAGAAGAAGACCGCCAAGGCACAGACCACGCAGACGCGCGCGAAGGCGAGCAAAGGCAAGAAGACCACCAAGCCGGCGGCCAAGGCCTCCAAGACGGCCAAAGGCAGCAAGGCAGCCAAGGCCAGGCCGCGCGCAGTGGCCGCGCCGGTGGTGCTGACCAAGGCGCAGCAACTCAACCTGCTCTACGACCAGTACTGGGACGCTTCGCTCAAGCTCAACCCGCTGCAGGCCACCTTCCAGGGCGAGACCCGCTACAACGACCAGCTGCCCAACTTCCTGTCGCCGGCGTTCCGCCAGCAGTCGCACGATTTCACCGTGCTGTGGCTGGGCAAGGCCGAGGCACTGGGGCCGGACGGTCTGAGCGGGCAGGACCTGCTCAGCTACCAGATCTTCGTGCGCGATGCGCGCAGCGCCCTGGCAGCCGAGCAGTTCCCCAGCTGGATGCTGCCGATCAACCAGTTCTACAACATCGCCAGCATTACGGTGGTGCTGGGCTCGGGCACCGGCGCGCAGCCGTTCAAGACGGTCAAGGATTACGACAACTGGTCGCGGCGTGCGCTGGGCATTCCCGACCTGTTCGATCAGGCCATCACCAACATGCGCGCCGGCATGCAGGCCGGCGTGGTGCAGCCCAAGGTACTGATGCAGAAGGTGTTGCCGCAGCTAGATGCGATCATCGCGCGCAGCGCCGAAGACAGCCTGTTCTGGGGGCCGATCCGCAACCTGCCGGCCGACATCCCCGACGCCGACAAGCAGCGCCTCACCGCCGAATACAAGCGGCTGATCGAAGTACGCATCCTGCCGGCCTATCGCGCCCTGCGCGGTTTCATCGCCACCGAATACCTGCCCGCCTGCCGCGACAGCGACGGCCTGGCCGCGCTGCCCAATGGCGCGGCGTGGTACGCCTATGACGTGCGGCAAAGCACCACCTCCGACCTGAGCCCGGGGCAGATCCACCAGATCGGGCTGGAGGAGGTCGCGCGCCTGCAGGGCGAGATCACCGCGCTGACCAAGCAGGTCAAGTTCCGCGGCAACCTGCCCAAGTTCTACAAGTTCATGCAGACCGACAAGCGCTTCGGCTTCCGCAGCGACACCGAGCTGCTGGGGTATTACCGTGGCCTGCAGGGGCGCGTGCAAGGCGCAGTGCCGCGGCTGTTCGCCCTGCAGGGCATTCCGGAGCTGGAAGTACGCGCGGTGGAACCGCAGCGCGCGCAATCGGCTGCCAGCGGCTCGTACATGCGTCCCAGCGTCTCCGGCAGCAATGGCGGCACCCCGGGCATCTTCTACGTCAATACCTCCGACCTGCCCTCGCGCAAGACCTGGGAAGCGGAGAGCCTGTACCTGCACGAAGCGATTCCGGGCCACCACTACCAGCTCGGGCTGCAGCAGCAGCTGACCGACCTGCCCAAGTTCCGCCGCCTCGGAGGCGAGACCGCCTACATCGAGGGCTGGGGGCTGTACGCCGAATCGCTGGGGCGCGAGTTGGGGCTGTATCAGGACCCCTACAACTATTACGGCTACCTGCAAAACGCATTGTGGCGCTCGATCCGGCTGGTTGCCGATACCGGCCTGCACAGCAAGGGCTGGACGCGGGCCCAGGCCATCGACTACATGCTGGACAACTCGGCGATGAGCCGCACCGATGCCGAAGCCGAAGTCGACCGCTACATGGCCATCCCCGGCCAGGCGCTGGCCTACAAGGTCGGCGAGATGAAGATCGCGCAGCTGCGCGAGCAGGCGCAGCGCGAGCTGGGGCCGCGCTTCGACGTCCGTGCCTTCCATACCGAAGTACTCAAGGATGGCTCGGTGCCGCTGGAGATCCTGCAGGACAAGATCCAGCGCTGGATCGCAACGCAAAAAGGGTGAGGCGACCTGGCGCGGCATCACGGTCGTCAAGCCACTGCAGGTCACGCGCTCCGGACCAGGCGCGTCACCTGTGGGCATCGCCCAAGGCGCGGGCTAGCTGACGCCGCGCCAGCGTCTGCCATTGGCACACACGCGGCTGACCGGTCCGTCCGACGCCCTGCCCTGCGATGAACGCCGCCGCTTTACCGGCTGCGTTCAACCCGCCACGCGTGCGGCTGCCAGCGCTGCAATGTCGCGCGGCGTGGTGCGGCAGCAGCCGCCGATCAGGCGCGCGCCTGCAGCCACCCACTGCGCGTGCTGGTCTGCCAGGCTGCAGGCCGGCGCATCGCCGGCATGCCAGCGCTTGTCGCCAGCATCGTAGTGCTCGCCGGAGTTGGGATACACCACCAGCGGCAAGGCGGTCAGCGCCGACAGGCTCTGCAATGCGGCGGTGACCCGATCCAGCGCGATGCAGTTGATCCCCACCGCGATCACCTGCACGCAGGCATCCAGCGCCGGAATCACCTGCGCCAGCGGCGTGCCATCGCTCAGATGGTCGGCATCGCGCAAGGTGAAGGAGAACCACGCATGCAATTGCGGGAACTCTTCCAGCAGCAGACGTAACGCCACGATCTCGTTCGCCGAGGGCAGCGTCTCGCAGGCCAGCACATCCACGCCCGCCGCTGCCAGCGCGGCGATGCGCGGGCGATGGAAGTCCATCAATTGCGCCAATGGCAACGCATAGTCGCCGCGGTATTCCGAACCATCGGCCAGATAGGCGCCATACGGCCCCACAGACCCGGCTACCCATAACGGCGCGTCCTGCGGTTGCATCTGCAGATGATCGGCACGCGCCTGCGCAGCCAGTGCCACGCTGCGCGCGATCAGCGCCTGCGACTGCGCCAGATCCAGCCCGCACGCCGCAAAGCCCAGCGGCGTGGCCTGGTAGCTGGCGGTGATCGCGCACTGCGCGCCGGCAGCGAAGTAGTCGCGATGCACCTGATAGATCAGCTCCGGTTGCTCCATCAGCACGCGCGCCGACCACAGCGCATCGTTGAGATCGCAGCCGCGTTGCTCCAGCTCGGTGGCAAGCGCGCCATCCAGCAGCACATACCCATCGTGCTGGAGCGCCGCACTGAAAGGCGCATCCACGCGCGGCTGGCGGGGAAGTGTCGTCATACGTGCAGTCTCCTGGCTGCGAGCCATCGGGTCAGTGCATAGGCGCCATAGCACAGTGCCACGAACGGGATCCCGCACCACAGCGCGATGCGCTGCTGCGGATCGAATGCCAAGCCGACACAGGCCAGCAGGCATAGCGTAAAGCCCAGGATCGGCGTCCACGGATACCACGGCGCGCGATAGGCCAATGTCTCTACTGCGATGCCGTCGCGCAACAACTGGCGCCGAAAAAAATAGTGCGAGGCGCAGATGCTCAGCCACACCACCACCACCGCAAAACCCGATACTGCCGAAATCGCCACGAACACGGTATCGGCCGCGTAGACGCCGGTGAGCAGCGCCAATAGGCCGCCCAACATGCTCAACAGCAAAGCCGGCAAGGGAATGCCGCGCTTTGTCAGGCGTGCCAGCCGCGCCGGCAGCGTGCCCTCGTTGGCCAGCGACCACAGCATGCGCGCGGCCGCATACAGGCCGGAATTGGCCGCCGACAGGATCGCGGTCAGGATCACCGCATTCAAGGTGTCGGCCGCATACGGGATACCCAGCAACTCGAACGCGCGCACGAACGGACTGGTGTCTACCGCCGCCTGCTCGGCCGGCAGCAGCGCGGCCAGCACCAGCACGGTGCCGACAAACAACACCACCAACCGTATCAATGTGGTGCGGATCGCCAGCGGAATCGCACGCACCGGCTGCGCGGTTTCGCCTGCGGCAACGCCGATCAATTCGGTGCCGGAGAAGGCGAAATTCACCGCCACCATCGTCATCAGAATCGGCAGCGTGCCTTGCGCAAACCAGCCATCGGCACGCAGATGGCGCAGCCCGGGCGCGGGCGAGCCATTGGCCAACGGAAGCAGGCCGATCACCGCCGCGCCACCCAGCACGATGAACACCAGGATGGTGATCACCTTGATCAACGAAAACCAGAATTCGCCCTCGGCAAACCAGCGCGCCGACACCGTGTTCAGGCCGAAGATCAGCGCGCAGAACAGCAGACACCACGGCCACGCCGGCGTGTGCGGGAACCAGTACTGCATGCAGAACGCCGCAGCGGTCAGGCTCGAACCCAGCGCCACCGTCCAGGTCAACCAGTACAACCACGCCACCACGTACCCGGTGGCCGGGCCAAGGTAGCGCGCCGCATACACATGGAAGGCACCGGTCTGCGGCATCGCCACCGCCAGTTCGCCCAGGCATTGCATCACCAGATACACCACCAGCGCACCGATCAGGTAGGCGATCACCGTGCCCAACGCACCGGTGCTGGCAATGATGTAGCCGGTGTTGAAGAACAGCCCGGTGCCGATGACCCCGCCCAGCGAGAGCATCACCAGATGGCGCACCTGCATGCTGCGCTGGAATTGCGGTGCGGCGCTGGACGACGGCTCGGGCATCGGCGTGTCTGATCGGTGGCAGCGCATCCTGCCATGCGCGCGCAGGCGAGCACAGCCATGCAGTGGCCAGGCGTGACGCGCAGCCAGGTATTGCGGGATGCCATGCGGCAGGTCGCGCCCACGATCGGCCCACGCATGCTTCGCGCCCGGCCCGGCCTGCACGACACGCCCGGGCGCTACCGAGGGTATCCTCGCGACTGCTCATCCGGACTGTTGCCATGCCACATCATCTGCACACACGCACGGCGGCGCAGACGCAGCGCTGGAGCGCATCCCGGCTGCCGGCACGTCTCGCAGCCCCGAGCGCTGTCGCCACGCTCCGTGCATCCGTGCTCGCCACCGGGCAGCGCCAGCGTCCACAACGCGTGCGAGGCGCGGCATGAAGCTGGCCGGCATCCACCACGTGGCGATCATCGCCGGCGACTACGCGGTCTCCAAAACGTTCTACTGCGACATCCTGGGCCTGCGGGTGCTCGATGAGCATTACCGGCAGGCGCGCGCTTCCTGGAAGCTGGACCTGGCACTGCCCGATGGCGGCCAGATCGAGCTGTTCTCGTTTCCCGCCGCACCGCTGCGCCCCAGCCGCCCGGAAGCACGCGGCCTGCGCCATCTCGCCTTCCGTGTCGAGGATCTGGACGCGGCCGTGACGCATCTCGCTGCGCATGGCGTGGCCACCGAGGACATCCGCATCGACGAGTACACCGGCCGCCGCTTCACCTTCTTCGCCGACCCGGACGACTTGCCGCTGGAGCTGTACGAGGTGGGCTGAGCGCAGCGGCGCCGGCGGGCTCGGTCACATCCGCCGCACGGTCACGTCGAACAGCTGTAGTCGATCGTCGCCGTGACTTCCGGCGGATGTGGCGATGCGGCAACGTCGTGAAGATCGAACCACCCCAGGACACAGGAGCCGTCCATGCTGCAGATCCGTGCGTTGTCCAAGACCTATGCCAATGGCGTGCATGCGCTGCAAGGCGTCACGCTGGACATTCCTCGCGGCATGTTCGGACTGCTCGGGCCAAACGGCGCCGGCAAATCGTCGCTGATGCGCACGCTGGCCACGCTGCAGGAGCCAGATTCGGGCAGCGTCAGCCTGACCGGTGCCGATGGCAGCAGCATCGACGTGCTCGCCGACAAGGACGCGTTGCGGCGCCGGCTGGGCTATCTGCCGCAGGATTTCGGCGTGTACCCGAAGGTGAGCGCGCTGGACATGCTCGATCACTTCGCCGTGCTCAAGGGGCTCACCGATCGCGGCCAACGCAAGGAGGTGGTCGAGCGGCTGTTGCAGCAGGTCAATCTGTGGGATGCGCGCAAGCGCAAGCTCGGCACCTATTCCGGCGGCATGCGCCAGCGCTTCGGCATCGCGCAGGCGCTGCTGGGCGATCCGCAACTGGTCGTCGTCGATGAGCCCACCGCCGGGCTGGACCCGGAAGAGCGCAACCGCTTTTTGAACCTGCTGGCCGAAATCGGCGAGAACGTGGTGGTGATCCTGTCCACCCATATCGTCGAAGACGTCACCGACCTGTGCCCGACGATGGCCATCATGAACAAGGGCCAGGTGCTGCTGACCGGGCGGCCCGTCGATGCGATCGACATGCTGCATCAGCAGGTCTGGCGCAAGCAGGTCAGCAAGCAGGCCTTGCCCGATTACGAAGCACGTTTCACCGTGTTGTCCACGCGCCTGATCGCCGGCCACCCGGTGATCCACGTGTTCAGTACCGATTGCCCGGAGCCCGGCTTCGAGCAGGTCGCCCCCGATCTTGAGGATGTCTATTTCCAGCGCCTGCGCAAGCAAGCGCTGGCCGCCTGACGGAGCGCTGCGATGATCCTGGCGTTCCTGCGCTTCGAGCTGCGCGAACAACTGCGCTCGCCCTTCCTGTGGTTGCTGGCCGCGCTGTACGCCTTGCTGGCCTTCGCCGCACTCTCCAGCGACGCGGTGCAGATCGGCGGCGGCATCGGCAACGTGCTGCGCAATGCGCCGACCGTGATCGCCACGCTGCTGAGCCTTTTCAGCCTGCTCGGCCTGCTGGTGACCACTCTGTTCGTCAGCAACGCCTTGCTGCGCGACTTCGACCTGGGCACCGCCGAGCTGGTGTTCTCCACACCGGTGCGCCGCCGCGATTACCTGGTCGGCCGCATCGGTGCGGCATTGATCGCCGGCACGGTGATGTATCTGGTGATCGCGCTGGGCATGTTCATGGCGCAGTTCATGCCCTGGATCGACCAGGCGCGGTTGGGGCCGGTCGCCGTGTTGCCCTATCTGTGGTCGCTGCTGGTGCTGGTGCTGCCCAACCTGCTATTCACCACCGCGTTGCTGTCAGTGCTGGCGGTGACCACGCGCAGCATCCTGTGGGTCTATATCGGCGTCATCGTGTTCTTCGTGCTGTACGGCGTGAGCCGTGCGCTGCTGGCCGATCTGGACAACGTCTGGCTCGCGACCCTGTCCGATCCACTCGGCATCCGCGCACTGTCGCAGACATTGCGCTATTGGTCGGCCGAACAACGCAACCTGCAGCTTCCTCCGTTGACCGGTTACCTGCTCGCCAATCGCGCCCTATGGCTGGGCATGAGCGGACTGTTGTTCGCTGCGACCTTCGCACTGTTCCGCACCGAACGTAGCGGCACGCGTCGCCGACGCGGAGCGGCGCCTGCTGCATCCACCAGCGCACCGGCAGCCAGCGTGCGCGTCACCACCACCCGCCTCACCGTGACACCCGCCTTCGCGGCTACCACCGCGTTTCAGCAACTGCTGCGCCAGATCCGTTTCGATACGCTCGGCGTGCTGCGCAGCGCGCCGTTCGTGGTGCTGCTGATGCTGGGCCTGGCCAATTTCATTCCGACCGCACTGTTCACTGCGCGCCTTTACGGTACCGCCGTGCTGCCGGTCACCTCGTTGATGCTGCAGGCGCTGCAGAACAGCTACAGCTTTCTGCTGATCATCGTGGTGCTGTTCTATGCCGGCGAACTGGTGTGGAAGGAGCGCAGCAACCGTATCGACGGCATCACCGATGCCATGCCGGTGCCGGACTGGGTTCCCCTGCTGGGCAAGTTTGTGGCCTTGCTGGCGGTGATCGCCAGCTTCCAGCTCGCCGGCGCGTTGACCGCGATCGCGCTGCAGCTTGGCCGTGGCTATACCAGCATCGAGCCACTGCTGTATCTCAAGACGCTGGCGCTTGGCTCGGTGCTGTATGTGCTGATGGGCGGCATGGCGCTGGCGCTGCAGGTGTTGAGCAACAACAAGTTCGTCGGCTATGCGCTGCTGATGCTGGTGCTGATCGGGCAATCGGCGCTGTCGATGCTCGACTACACCCAGAACCTCTACACCTTCGGCGGCTGGCCCAACGCGCCGTATTCGGACATGAACGGCTACGGCCACTTCCTGCCCGGCCAGTTGTGGTTCCAGGGCTATTGGGGCCTGTTCCTGCTGGCCCTGCTGTTGCTGTCTTCGGCGTTCTGGCCGCGTGGCGTTGGCCACGGGGTGCGCCAACGTGTGCGGCTGGCGTTGCAGCGCCTGCGCAGCCCGACCGGTGCGGCCCTGGCGGTCACCCTGCTCGGCTTCGCAGTGGTCGGCGGCTGGCTGTACTGGAACACCAACGTCTACAACAGCTTCCTGTCGCCGGAGCAGCAGCTGGACCTGCAAGCGCGCTACGAGCGCGAGTACGGCAAGTACCGGAACCTGCCGCAGCCGCGCATCATTGCCGTGGATAACCATGTCGACCTGCATCCGGAAACGCAATCGGTTGTCATCGATGCCACCTGGACCGTGCGCAACACCCACCCCACGCCGATCAGCGACGTGCACATCGGCATGCAAGGCCGCGTTGGCGACCGTAGCCTGGTGCAGGTAGATCTGGGCGGGCAGACGCTGATCACGCACGATGTACCGGCCGGTTACCGCATCTATCGCCTGCACACACCGCTGCAACCCGGGCAGGAGCGCGTGTTCCGCTTCCGCGTTGACCAGCACCCGCATGGCATTACAGCCGGGCAGGCACAGACCGATCTGGTCGCCAACGGCAGCTTCTTCAACAGCCAGGTCTTGCCCTGGTTCGGCTACAACAGCCAGACCGAGATCACCGACCGCAACGACCGCCGCAAGCGTGGGCTGGGCGAGCCCACGCGCATGCCCAAACTGGAAGACCAGGCCGCACGCGCCAACACCTACGTCAGCGACGATGCCGACTGGCTCAGCTTCGCCAGCACCATCTGCACCGCACCGGACCAGATCGCGCTGGCGCCGGGCTATCTGCACAAGCAATTCCGGCAGGCTGGCAGGCGCTGCTTCCGCTATGTAATGGATCGCCCGATGCTGAACTTCTATGCCTACCTGTCGGCGCGCTGGCAGGTACGCAAGGCCTACTACAACAAGATTCCGATCGAGATCTACTACGACCCCAAGCACCCGTACAACGTGCAACGCATGATCGAAGGCGTGCAGAAATCGCTGGCCTATTACGAGGCCAATTTCACTGCGTACCAGCATCACCAGGTGCGCATCATCGAGTTTCCGGGCTATGCGGGGTTTGCGCAGTCGTTCGCCAATACCATTCCTTATTCCGAATCGATCGGTTTCATCGCCGACCTGCGCGACAAGGACGACATCGACTACGTGTTCTACGTCACCGCGCATGAAGTGGCGCACCAGTGGTGGGCGCATCAGGTGATCGGTGCGAATGTGCAGGGCGCCACGGTGCTGTCCGAATCGCTGGCGCAGTACTCGGCGCTGATGGTGATGGAGCGCGAGTACGGGCGTGCGCACATGCGCCGCTTCCTCAAGTACGAACTGGACCGCTATCTGGAGGGCCGCGGCGGCGAAACCATCGACGAACTGCCGCTGTACCGGGTGGAGAACCAGCAATACATCCACTACCGCAAAGGGTCGCTGGCGTTCTACCGGCTGCGCGAGGAGATCGGCGAGCAGGCGCTCAATCGCGCATTGCAGCGTTTCCTGCAGGCCAACGCGTTTCAGCAGCCGCCTTACACCACCTCGGCCGAGCTGTTGCAGGCCATTCGTGCCGAGGCACTCCCGGACCAGCAGGGAATGATCACCGACCTGTTCGAGAAGATCACCTTTTACGACAATCGCGTGGTTAGCGCACAGGCCCACAAGCGCCCGGATGGACGCTTCGATGTGACCGTGCAGACGCAGGCGGCCAAGTTGCAGGCCGATGGCCGCGGCAAGGAGCATGCGGTGCCGATGGACGACTGGATCGAAGTCGGGATCTACGGTTTGCCGGCCGGCAAGAACGCGCAGGCGCCGGTGTTGGCGCTGCAGCGGCAGCACGTCACCAGCGCCACGCCCAGCTTTACCCTGACCGTCGACGCCCTGCCCATCGAAGCCGGGTTCGATCCCGACAACAAGCTGATCGACCGGGTGCCGGACGACAATCGCAAGCGGGTGACGCTGCAATAGCGGGCAATCGCGTTCGCTGGCCGATGATTGGCGGTCGGCCAGGACCGGCGACGCGCACGGCCAACGACTGAAAGCGAGCCGGACCAGTCCGCGACGGCCGACGTGACGACGAGCCCTGCGCGCGTCGTCGACTCAGTCGCAGCGAACGGACTGCGCTCACCCGTCCTCCTCCCGGATGCCGGACAACGCGTATGTCGCACGAGGGATTTGCCGACCTAGCGCCGGCCCGAAGCGGCCAGCCTGCGCAGCTGGCATCTTCAGTGGGAGCGGCTCAGCAACGGCACCGCAGCCGCGCGCATGAACGCATCCCGCAGCGCATCTTTCCCGCACCATACCCCACGGTATACATTCGCCATCAGGCCGCCGACGGCGGCCACAGCAATCCCTGGGAGGGGACACATGCGCAAGACCTTCAAGACCCTGATGGTGGCCCTGCCGCTGGCCGCCGCCTCGCTGCTGGCCCAGGCGTCCGATTCGCCGGTGGGCCGCTGGAAGACCATCGACGACGAGACCGGCAAGCCCAAGTCGGTGGTGCAGATCGAACAGGCCTCCAACGGCACGCTGAGCGGCAAGGTGGTCGAGATCCTGCAGTCCAACCATGGGCCCAACCCGACCTGCGACAAGTGCGATGGCGCGCTGAAGGGCAAGCCGATCAAGGGCATGACCATCCTGTGGGGCCTCAAGGCCGACGGCACCGCCGTGTGGGATGGCGGCTCGGTGCTGGACCCGGCCAAGGGCAAGACCTACAAGGCCAAGATCACCTTGACCGAAGGCGGCAAGAAGCTGCAGATGCGCGGCTACGTCGGCATCGAAGCGCTGGGCCGCACTCAGACCTGGATTCGTGAGTAAATCGGGAATCGGGAATCGTAAAAGCAGGCGCCCGCGAGGGCGCCTTTTTTGTGTGTATCCGTCCGCGCATCTCTGTGCGGCGCGTTCTGGCAGGCGACAATCGACAGTCCATGGCTTTGCATTGACGGCGAAACGCAACTGCAACGCATGCAGCTCGCAGCGCGCCAGCGCGCCCTACACCATGGCAACCTGGCCATGCTTTGACCGATTCCCGATTCCCGATTCCCGATTCCCGATTCCCGATTCCCGATTCCCAATTCCCGATTCCCAATTCCCGCCACCATTCCCACTAATGCGATAATCGGCTGTCCCCCGCATCACGCCTGCCATGACCCGCACCGCACTTGTCACCACCGCTTTGCCGTATGCCAACGGCCCGCTGCATCTTGGCCATCTGGTCGGTTATATCCAGGCCGATATCTGGGTGCGCGCGCGCCGCCTGCGCGGCGACAAGACCTGGTTCGTCTGCGCCGACGATACCCATGGCACGCCGATCATGCTGGCGGCCGAGAAGGCCGGAGTGACCCCGGAAGCCTTCATCGCCAACATCCAGGCCAGCCATGAGCGCGATTTCGCCGCGTTCGGGGTCACCTTCGACCATTACGACTCGACCAATTCGCCGGTCAACCGCGAGCTTACCGAGGCCTTCTACGCCAAACTGGAGGCCGCCGGTCACATCAGCCGCCGCTCGGTGGCGCAGTTCTACGACCCGGCCAAGGGCATGTTCCTGCCCGACCGCTACATCAAGGGCATCTGCCCCAACTGCGGCAGCGCCGATCAGTACGGCGACAACTGCGAAGTCTGCGGTGCCACCTACGCGCCCACCGAGCTGAAAGAGCCCAAATCGGTGATTTCCGGCGCCACACCGGAGTTGCGCGATTCGGAGCATTTCTTCTTCGAGGTGGGCCATTTCGACGGCTTCCTGCGCGAGTGGCTGGCCGGCGATGTGGCGCTGCCGGGGGTCAAGGCCAAGCTCAAGGAATGGCTGGACACCGAAGGCGGCCTGCGCGCGTGGGACATCTCGCGCGATGCGCCGTACTTCGGCTTCCAGATTCCCGGCCAGCCGGGCAAGTATTTCTACGTGTGGCTGGACGCGCCGATCGGCTACCTGTGCAGCTTCAAGACGCTGTGCGCGCAGATGGGCGAAGACTTTGAATCGCATCTGGTCGCCGGCACGCAGACCGAGCTGCATCACTTCATCGGCAAGGACATCGTCAATTTCCACGGCCTGTTCTGGCCGGCGGTGCTGCACGGCACCGGCCACCGCGCGCCGACCCGGCTGCACGTCAACGGCTACCTCACCGTGGACGGCGCCAAGATGTCCAAGTCGCGCGGCACCTTCGTGATGGCGCGGACCTTCCTGGATGTGGGCCTGGAGCCAGAGGCGCTGCGCTATTACTTTGCGGCCAAGTCCTCCGGCGGCGTGGACGATCTTGACCTCAACCTGGGCGATTTCATCGCGCGGGTGAACGCGGATCTGGTCGGCAAGTTCGTCAACCTGGCCAGCCGCTGCGCCGGCTTCATCGGCAAGCGCTTCGACGGCAAGCTGGCCGATGCGCTCCCCGATCCGGCGCAGTACGCCCGCTTCGGCGCCGCATTGGCGCCGATCCGCGAGGCCTATGAGCGCAACGACGCGGCCAGCGCGATCCGTCAGACCATGGCGCTGGCCGACGAGGCCAACAAGTACATCGACGACACCAAGCCGTGGGTGATCGCCAAGCAGGACGGTGCCGATGCGCAGCTGCAATCGGTGTGCACGCAAGGCCTGAACCTGTTCCGGATCCTGGTCGCCGCCCTCAAGCCGATCCTGCCGCGCACCTGTGCCGAGGCCGAGGCCTTCTTGTCGGCGCCCATGACCAGTTGGGAAGACGTGGAGCGCCCGCTCACCGCGCACACGATCCAGCCCTACACCGCCCTGTTCACCCGTATCGACCCCAAACAGATCGACGCCATGACCGACGCTTCAAAAGACACCCTCGCCGCACCTGCGGCACCTGCTGTGGCCGCCGTCAGCGCTGCAAAGGTGGCCAAAACCGATGCAAAAGCGGCTACGCCGGCTAATCCCCCCGCCTCCGTCTCGAATCCAGGTCTTATTGGCATCGACGATTTCGCCAAGCTCGACCTGCGTATCGGCAAGGTGCTGGTGTGCGAATTCGTGGAAGGCTCCGACAAGCTGCTGCGCTTCGAACTGGATGCCGGCGAACTGGGCAAGCGGCAGATCTTCTCGGGCATCCGCGCCAGCTATGGCGAGCCGGACGCGCTGGTCGGCCGCAGTGTGGTGTTCATCGCCAACCTGGCCCCGCGCAAAATGCGCTTCGGCATCAGCGAGGGCATGATCCTGTCGGCCGGCTTCGACGGCGGCGCCCTGGCGCTGCTGGATGCCGACAGCGGCGCCCAGCCGGGCATGCCTGTGCGGTGAAGCGGGATTCGGGAGTCGTAGAAGCCAGGGCTGATTGTTGAGGAGACCTGACTCGAGTGCTTGGCGCGTCCCCTCATCCGCCCCTGCGGGGCACCTTCTCCCGCAAGCGGGAGAAGGTAAAATTTCAGAGCCATCTCCCGCCGACAGAGGGGTTGGGGCGAGGGTGCGGGGCGAAGCGCTGTTACCTTTCCACCTGCACATGGCTGCGCCCGTCCGCTCATCCGCCCCTGCGGGGCACCTTCTTCCGCAAGCGGGAGAAGGGAAGATTTCAGAGCCCTCTCCCGCCGACAGAGGGGTTGGGGTGAGGGTGCGGGGCGAAGCGCTGTTACCTTTCCACCTGCACATGGCTGCGCCCGTCCGCTCATCCGCCCCTGCGGGGCACCTTCTCCCGCAAGCGGGAGAAGGGAAGATTTCAGAGCCCCTCTCCCGTCGGGAGAGGGGTTGGGGTGAGGGTGTGGGGCCAAGCCCTGGTACCGTTCCACCTGCACATGGCTCCGCCCATCCCCTCATCCGCCCCTGCGGGGCACCTTCTTCCGCAAGCGGGAGAAGGGAAGATTTCAGAGCCCTCTCCCGCCGACAGAGGGGTTGGGGTGAGGGTGCGGGGCGAAGCGCTGTTACCTTTCCACCTGCACATGGCTGCGCCCGTCCGCTCATCCGCCCCTGCGGGGCACCTTCTCCCGCAAGCGGGAGAAGGGAACAACAAGTCACCGCGCTTTTAACCAATCCCCAATCCCGACTCCCCAATCCCCGCCCCCATGCACCTGGCCCTGTTCGACTTCGACCACACCATCACCACCTGCGATACCTATGCGCGCTTCCTGCGCAAGGTCGCCACGCCCGCGCAGCTGGCGTCGGCAAAGTGGAAGGTCGGTCCGTGGGTGCTGGGCTATCGGCTCGGCATGGTGTCGGCCGCCGCGCTGCGTGCGCGGGTGACGCGCATGGTGTTCAGCGGCCGTGCGCTGGACGAGATGACCGCGCACGGCGCGGACTACGCGCGCAGCGCACTGCCGGGCGTGCTGCGTGCAGAGATGATGCAACGCATCGACTGGCACCAGGCGCAAGGGCATGAGGTGGTACTGGTGTCGGCATCGGTGGACCTGTATCTGCAGCCATGGTGCACCCAGCATGGGCTGTCGCTGATCTGCAACCGGCTGGACCACAGCGACGGCCGCCTGAGCGGACGGTATGCCGACAGCGACTGCGGACCGCACAAGGCCGCGCAGATCCGCGCGCGCTATGACCTGTTGCAGTACGACTGCGTGCACGCCTACGGCGACAGCCGCGAAGACAAGCCGATGCTGGCACTGGCGCAGCAGCGCTGGTATCGCGGCAATCCGCTGCACTGATCGCCCATGCCCGTCTCCGCGCCCTCCCTGGTCGAACGCCTCGACCGCCTGCTGCCACAGACCCAATGCGGTCAATGCGGCTACGACGGCTGCCGCCCCTATGCACAGGCCATGGCCGACGGACTGGCCGACGTCGACCATTGCCCGCCGGGCGGCGATGCGGGCGCACGTGCCCTTGCGCAGGTGCTGGAGGTGCCGGCGCGCCCCTTCGATCGCAGCCGCGGCGCGCACAAACCACCACAGGTGGCCTGGATCGTGGAGGCCGATTGTATCGGCTGCACCAAATGCATCCAGGCCTGTCCGGTGGATGCGATCGTCGGCGGAGCCAAGCACATGCACACGGTGATTGCGCCGCTGTGCACTGGCTGCGAGCTTTGCCTGCCGGCGTGCCCGGTGGATTGCATCGCCTTGCGCGTCCTCGGCTAGGCAACGCGAGCGCAAGCCGGCGCGACCCGTCCGGCACGACCGGCAGTGCACGTTGCATCCTCCACCTGTGGCTCTGCGATTGCTGCGCAGGCGCTAACCGAGGCCAGATGTGGCGGGTCTGCTCGCCAGCCACCTCGACGCACGTCGCAACGGTGAACCGACCTGTCGGCATGACCGGCGACGCCTTCCCCGCGCAACGGCCCGAAATCGCGCCACCGGCCATGGCGGCCGCACCCTACCTTCGGTCAGGAACGTCCTGACGCCGCCGGCGCATCCATGCTGCGGCTGTGCCCGTATGCATAGGCACTCCCATCGAGGAATCGGCCGATGCGCCCATTCGCTGCTGTCGTTGCTGCGCTGGCACTCCGCTGCCGGCCGATTCCGCCGTTGCTGCTGCTGGTGCTGGGCAACGCGCCGCTCAGCGCGGCAGCGGTCACGCGGGTGGACGGCGATGTCTTCGATGCCGACAAGGGCGCGCTGCGCTACCGCGAGTCGCATTGGCTGCTCGACGATGGCGGGCGGCTGGTGCTGTACCGCTGCCCGAACGGGCAAGCGTTCGCACGCAAGCAGGTCGATGGCGGCGGCAGCTCGCCCGATTTCAGTCTGATCGACGGTCGCGACGGCTACCGCGAAGGCGTGCGCAGGCGCAATGGCGTGCGCGAGATGTTCCAGCAGCCGCCCGGCAAGCCGGAGCGCAGCACGGCATTACCGGCCGGCGAAGACGAGCGCGTGATCGATGCCGGTTTCGATGCCTATCTGCGCAACCACTGGGATGCGCTGGCCAGCGCCCCGCAACGTGTGGACTTCGTCTTGCCCAGCTTGCAGCGGCAGTTGGCGTTCCGGGTCGAACGCGTCGACGACAGCGCCGGCCAGCGTCGCTTCCGCATTTCGCTCGACGCCTGGTATGGCGCGGCAGTGCCCTCGCTGGAGGTGCGTTACGCGATCGCCAGCAAACGTCTGCTCGAGTTCCGCGGCGTGGGCAATCTGCGCGACGCACAGGGGCGCTACCCGCGCGTGCGCATCGTGTTTCCGGACACCGCTGCGGGTGCCGCCAGTGCAGATGAACTGCGCCAGGCACGCGAGCAGCCGCTGACCCGCAGCTGCAGCGCGTCATGAGCCAGGCCCGCGTCATCTTCACGTTCGACCACGCGCCGTTGCGTACAACGGCCCGGGCACCCACTCCCTGTACAGGAACACGTCCATGGCAAAGGCTTATCTCTGGCTCAACGCAGTGCTCTACGTCGTCCTGGCGATCTGGTGCACGCTGTCGCCGACCAAGACCGCAAACGCGGTTGGCTATACCCAGCTCTCGCCGGCCGGGCAATCGGAGTATCTGGTCATCTATGGCGGGCTGCAGCTGGGCATGGCGTTCTTGTTCGGCTACTTCGCCTGGATCAATCAACCGCGCACCGGTCTGCTGGTCGCACTGGCGTTCTACGTGCCCATCGTGTTGTTCCGCAGCGTCTCGCTGTCGCGCCTGTGGCCGGTGTCCACGCCAACCGTCGCACTCGCCGGTGTCGAGATCCTGCTGCTGCTCGCTGCCGTGCTGTTGTGGCTGCGCAAGTGACAGACAGCGCCTGCGCACTCCGGTAGCATCGCCCCCACCTTACCCAACGCCCGACCGCATGAGTGCCATTCCTGGCCACGACGACGATGAAACCGGACGCCTGCTGACCGCAACCGCGGGCGGCGACCGGCATGCCTTCGAAGCGCTGTACCGGCAGACCTCGCCCAAGCTGTTCGGGGTCTGCCTGCGCATGATCCCGCAACGTGCCGAGGCCGAAGAGGTGCTGCAGGACGTGTTCACGCTGATCTGGCACAAGGCCGGGCAGTTCGACCCCGCGCGCGCGCGCGGGCTGACCTGGCTGGCGATGATCGCGCGCAACAAGGCGATCGATCATCTACGCGCCAACGCGCCGCAGCGCCGCAACGTCGCGCTGGACGATGCCGGCGAACTGCGCGATGGCGATGCGTCGCCGCTGGAGCGTACCGAGCGTGCCAGTACGCGTCGCCGCATCGACCATTGCCTGGCCGAACTCGAACCGCCGCGCAGCGAACTGATTCGCACCGCATTCTTCGAAGGCATCACCTACGAGGAACTCGCCGCGCGCACCGACACACCGATCGGCACGGTCAAAAGCTGGATCCGCCGCAGCCTGGCCAAACTCAAGGCATGTCTGGAACGATGAGCACGCCCTTTCCCATCGACCAGGAACCGCCGCGCGAAGTGTTGGCCGGCGAATACGTGCTCGGCCTGCTGAGCGCAGAAGAACGCCTGGCAGCAGAACAACGCATCGCCACCGACGCCCAGTTCGCGCAGGCGGTCCTGCAATGGCAGGATCTGCTGGCCCCGCTGCTGGAAGACATCGCCGCCGTGACCCCGCCCGATCAGGTCTGGGCGCAGGTGCGGCAGGTGCTGGGCTTCGACACGCCGCTCCGCGCGGTGACATCGGCCGCGCCGGCAGCCACTACCGGCACCCCGGCCACGCCATTGTGGAACAACGTCCGCGTGTGGCGTTGGGCCAGCGCCGGCGGCCTGGCGACCGCTGCAGTGTGCGTGCTCGCCTTGCTGAACCTGCGCACGCCGCCGGCACCGGTACCGCCCGTGGGCGATACGCCGGTGGTACAGACGCCGGTCACCCCGCCTGCGGCCACCACACCGCCGGAGACCGGCATCGCAATGACATCGACGCTGGCGACCGAAGACGGACGTCCGGGCTATGTGGCGCTGATGGATGCCGACAAGCACACCATCACGGTGACGCCGCTGGATCGCACCGCCACCGCCGACAAGGTGCCCGAGCTGTGGCTGATCACCCCGGACGGCAAGGCGCATTCGATGGGCACCTTCGACGATCAGCGCGCGCGTCGCGCGCAGATTCCCGACCAGCTGATGCCCATGCTCAGCAACGAGGCGATTCTGGCGGTGACGCTGGAGCCGCCGGGCGGCGCGCCGGGTGGCGTGGCCACCGGCACGGTGGTCGCCAAGGGCGGCATCAGCACGCTGGCAATGGCGCCCTGATCGGATGCCCGGGCAGTTGCTGCGCCGCCGGACGGGGCGCAGCAACTGCGCGATGGAGTCATCGTTCTCACCGCCCTTGCGTGCCTTCCGCACCGGGATGAGCACGCCTGCCCAGCGCGATGGCTTTACGCACCCGCGCTGCCCGCACCGGCGACTTCACAACCCACCTCATCTGCGTCACTGATACTGAGCGCACATATCGGTGTGCGCGCTTGCGTCCTGGGGGTGCGCAAACGCGTCAATCCCACCCTTGCATGCGACGATCAAGCGGGCTGGTGCATCTGTTTGCCGGCAGCTTGCGTACAGGGTTTCGATAACCTACGGAGAACCACGCGTGCCGAGCACTGGACTCGACCCCCACGTCGCATCGCCTCAGCCCCCGCCCAAGCATCGCGGCTGGGTGGCATCGCGCATCGGCAGCCTGCGTCGCTGGGTGGATTCGCAAGCCGACGAGCCGCTGGACGAGGCGCGCGCCGATCGCATCGACTGGCTGCGCGCCCTGCCCTTCATCGCGCTGCATGTGGCCTGCCTGGCGGTGTTCTGGGTCGGCGCGTCGTGGTTTGCCGCCGGCATAGCACTGGCGCTGTACGCGCTGCGCATGTTTGCGCTCACCGGCTTCTATCACCGCTATTTTTCCCATCGTGCATTCAAGACCTCGCGCGCATTGCAGTTCGTGTTCGCCGCCATCGGCGCCACCTGCGTGCAGCGCGGGCCGCTGTGGTGGGCGGCGCATCACCGCAACCACCATCGGCACACCGACACCGGCCGCGACCCGCATTCGCCGGCCCAGCACGGGTTCTGGTGGAGCCACACCGGTTGGTTCCTCACTCCGCGCAACTTCCGCACCGACTGGGAGGTGATCCCGGACCTGCGCCGCTTCGGCGAACTGCGTTTCATCGACCGCTTCGACATCGTGATGCCGGTGCTGCTGGCGCTCGGCCTGTATCTGCTTGGCGACTGGCTGGCCGACGCTGCGCCCGCGTTGCACACCAACGGCCCGCAGCTGCTGGTGTGGGGATTTGTGCTGTCCACGGTGGCGCTGTTCCATGCCACCTTCACCATCAATTCGCTGGCCCACCGCTTCGGTAGCCGGCGGTTCGACACGCGCGACGACAGCCGCAACAACTGGCTGCTGGCGTTGATCACCTTCGGCGAAGGCTGGCACAACAACCATCACTTTTTCCCCGGCTCGGCGCGGCAAGGCATGCGCTGGTGGGAGTACGACGTCACGTGGTATGGCCTCAAGGCGATGTCGTGGGTAGGCCTGGTATGGGATCTCAAGCCGATGCCGGCAATGCTCACGCGCCGCGCGCAACGGGTGGCGCGATGAGGGAGGGCAGAATCGCCGTGGTCGGCAGCGGAGTCGCCGGCCTGGGCGCGGCGTGGCTGCTGTCGCGTCGCTACGAAGTCACCTTGTTCGAGGCGGCCGATTATCTCGGCGGCCACACCCACACCCACGACATCCAACTGCACGGCCAGCGCTACGCGGTGGACAGCGGCTTCATCGTGTTCAACCCGCAGCACTATCCGCTGCTCACCCGCATGTTCGCCGAGCTGGACGTGGCCTCGCAGCCGACCACGATGAGTTTTTCGGTGCACGATGCCGGCAGCGGGCTGGAGTACAACGCCGGCAGCCTGGATGGATTGTTTTGCCAGCGGCGCAATCTGCTCAGCCCGCGCTTCTGGGGCATGCTGGCGGACCTGCGGCGCTTCTATCGGCAGGCGCCGCAGGTACTGCACAGCGACGAGCGCTTCAGCACGCTGGGCGCGTATCTGCAGCGGCATGGCTATTCGGCCGCGTTTCGCGACCAGCATCTGGTACCGATGGCATCGGCGCTGTGGTCATCGCCGTCGCAGACCATCCTTGAATTCCCGATGGGCCAGCTGATCGGCTTCATGGCCAACCACCACATGCTGCAGATCAGCGGCCGGCCGCAGTGGCAGGTGGTGCGTGGCGGGTCCAACAGCTATGTGCGTGCGCTGCGGCGGCGTTGGCAGGTGCTGGAACGCTTGTCCACGCCGGTGCACGCGATCCGGCGCACCCCCGATGGCATCATGCTCAACTCGTTGCGCGGCGAAGAATACTTCGACGAGGTGGTGCTGGCCTGCCATGCCGACGATGCACTGGCCTTGCTCAGCGATGCCACCGAGTCCGAGCGGCAGATCCTGGGCGGCATCACCTACCAGGACAACGACACCGTGCTGCATACCGATGCCCGCGTGCTGCCGCGCGACAAACGCGCGTGGGCGGCGTGGAACGCGCATGTGCCGGCCGACCCGCAGGCGCCATGCACGGTGAGTTACTGGATGAATGCGCTGCAGTCGATCGACGCGCCGCAGCCCTTCATCGTCAGCCTCAACCGCGACCACGACATCGACCCGGCCAAGGTGCTGCGGCGCATGCGCTATCGCCACCCGGTGCAGAACGCTGCCGCGCTGGCGGCGCAGGACCGCAAGGCAGAGATCCAGGGCAGGCACCACACCTGGTTTGCCGGTGCGGCATGGGGCTTCGGCTTCCACGAAGACGGCCTGCGCAGCGGCGTGGATGTGGCCCATGGCCTGGGAGTGACCTGGTAATGCAACTGCTGCGCGAAGCCAGCACCGACGCGGTGCCGCTGCCTCCCGGTGAGGACAGCGGTGCCGGCAGCGTGGCGGGCGGCTTGCGCAGCGCGATCTACACCGGATGGGTGCGGCATCGCCGCTTCGCGCCCAAACCGCTGGATTTCCGTTACCGCCTGTTCCTGATGTACCTGGACCTGTCCGAACTGGATCAGGTGTTCGCCCATCGCTGGCTATGGTCGGTAGGCCGCGCCAATCTGGCGCAGTTCCGCCGCAGCGACTACCTGGGCGATCCCAGCGTTCCGCTGGACCAGGCAGTGCGCGATTGCGTGCAGGCGCAGACCGGCGAGCGCCCGGAAGGCGCCATTCGGCTGCTGACGCATCTGCGTTACTTCGGCCACGTGTTCAACCCGGTGAGCTTTTATTACTGCTTCGACCGGCATGACGGCTTGCGCTGGATCGTGGCGGAAATCACCAACACGCCCTGGCAGCAACGTCACACCTATGTGCTGCCGGTGGCGCAGGCCCGCACGCATCGCGATGTGCATGCATGGCGCTTCGACAAACGCTTTCACGTCTCGCCGTTCATGGGCATGCAGCACCGCTACGACTGGCGCTTCAGCGTGCCGGATGCGCAACTGCGCGTGCATATGGACGTACTGGATGCCAATGACGACGACGTTGCCGACGCAATCGACAACAGCGGCACCCGACGCTTCGATGCCACGCTGGTCCTGCAACGTCAGCCGCTGACCGCGCGCACGCTGGCGCGCACCCTGCTCGCCTACCCCTTGATGACCGTGCAGGTGGTGCTCGCCATCCACTGGCAGGCCCTGCGCCTGTGGCTGCGCGGCAACCCTGTCCACGATCACCCCCATCCGCCTGTGCGAGATCCCCGATGAACGCCACGTCCCTGCCCGACACTGCTGCGCCGCGCGCGGCTTCCTGGACGGACCGCCTGCTGCGCAAGCGCCTGCTGGCCACACTCGGCGACCTGCGCGACGGGCAGCTGCAGCTGCGCGAAGCCGACACGGTCACCACGCTGGGTAACGCCAGCGGTGCGCACGCGTTGCAAATGCAGTTGCGCGTCATCGACCCGGATTTCTATCGGCAGGCCGCACTCAACGGCAGCGTCGGCGCGGGCGAGTCGTACATGGACGGGCAATGGCAGTGCGACGATCTGGTCGGACTGATGCGCCTGCTGTTGCGCAATCGCGACCGGCTGGATGCGATGGAGACCGGCATCGCGCGCCTGGGTGGCTGGGCGATGCGCAGCCTGCATGCGTTTGCGCGCAATACCCGCAGCGGCAGCCGGCGCAACATCGCCGCGCACTACGACCTGGGCAACCCGCTGTTCAAGCTGTTTCTGGATCAGAACCTGATGTACTCGTCGGCGATCTTCGTCGATGGCGAAGAAGCCCAGGGCGAAGCGGCGCTGGAACGTGCGGCCACGCGCAAGCTCGAACGCATCTGCCAGAAGTTGCGCCTCGGCCCGCAGCATCATGTCGTCGAGATCGGCACCGGCTGGGGCGGGTTTGCACTGCATGCGGCGCGCGAACACGGCTGCCGCGTCACCACCACCACCATTTCGCGCGAGCAGTTCGATCTGGCGAGCGAGCGCATCGCCGAAGCCGGCTTGAGCGATCGGGTCAGCGTGTTGTTGAGCGACTACCGCGACCTGCAGGGCCGCTACGACCGCGTGGTGTCGATCGAGATGATCGAGGCGATCGGCCACCAGTATCTGGACACCTACTTCGCCAAGGTCGGCAGCCTGCTCGGCGACGATGGCGAGGCGCTGATCCAGGCCATCACCATCGAGGATCATCGCTACAAGCAGGCGCTGCACTCGGTGGACTTCATCAAGCGGCATATCTTCCCCGGCAGCTTCATTCCGTCGGTGGCCGCGATGACCGGGGCGGTAGCGCGCGCCAGCGATCTGCGCCTGTTCCATCTCGAAGATATCGGTCCCAGCTATGCGCTGACATTGCGCGCCTGGCGGCAGCGCTTCATGGCGCAGCTGCCGCAGGTGCGCGCACTGGGCTATGACGAGCGCTTCATCCGCATGTGGGAGTTCTACCTGGCCTATTGCGAAGCCGGTTTTCTGGAACGTTCGATCGGCGACGTGCACCTGTGGCTGAGCAAGCCCGGCGCACGCCCGCCGCAGTTCGTGCCCGGTCTTGCGTGAGGCATGAAGCAGCTCGACAACTATCTCGGCTTGCAGGTGCTCTGGGTGGTGGCGGTGGCCGCTGCCGCGCACGGCCGCGTCTGGCCAACGCTACTGGTGCTGGCGCTGTTTGCGCTGTATCAACTGTGGCCCTCGCGACGCGCGCCCGGCGATGTGCCGTTGCTGATCGCCGCATTGGCGCTGGGCCTGCTGCTGGACACCACGCTGGCAGCGGGGGGCTGGGTGCGGTACGCCGCGGAGTGGCCCGGTAGCGTGTTGGCGCCGGCATGGATTCTGGCGCTGTGGGTGGGCTTTGCGCTCACGCTCAATCATTCGTTGCGCAGCGTGATGCAACGCCCGTGGCTGGCGGTGGTGCTTGGCGCCATCTTCGGCCCGTTTTCGTACTGGCTGGCGCAACGCAGCTGGCATGCAGTGGAACTGTCGGCACCGCCGCTGCATGCGGTACTCGCCGTCGGCATCGGCTGGGGCGTGGCCTGCGGCGTGTTGTCGCTGTATGCACGGCGTCTGGCGCGACCATTGCCGCACGACATGACCGGAGAACTGCAATGACTGTGTGGCCGCTGCTGCATGTGGGCGTATTCGCAAGTGGGGTGATGGTGCTGGGCTGGCTATGGCAACGCCGTAGCGGCAATGCCGGCCCGGTGGACGTGTTGTGGGCGGCCTGCCTGGCGATTGCTGCGCCGTATTGCGCGTGGATGTCCGACGGTGCGTTGCTGCCGCGCGTGTTGGTGGCGGTGCTTGGCGGTCTGTGGGGCGCGCGTCTGGCCTGGCATCTGGGCGTGCGCGTGTTCGGCGACCCGCACGAAGACGGCCGTTATCGCGCCCTGCGCGAACACTGGAACGGCGACCAGCGCAAGTTTCTCGGTTTCTTCCTGGCCCAGGCGGTGGTGGTGGTGCTGTTTGCGGTGCCGTTCCTGGCTGCGGCCAGCAACCCGAACCCGGCGTGGAGCGGATGGAGCACGTTGGCGGTCGTGGTGTGGCTGGTTGCCGTCGGCGGCGAGGCACTGGCCGACCGGCAGCTGTCTGCGCACAAGGCCGACCCGGCCAATCGCGGCAAGACCTGTCGCAAGGGACTGTGGCGGTATTCGCGCCATCCCAATTATTTCTTCGAGTTCGTGCATTGGTTCGCCTATCTGGCCTTGGCGGTCGGCGCCGGGCCCTGGCCGGTGGCGCTGTGCGCGCTCGGGCCGGTGGTGATGTTCGTGTTCCTGTATCGCTTCACCGGTATTCCCTACACCGAGCAGCAGGCCCTGCGCTCGCGTGGCGAGGATTACGCGCACTACCAGCGCACCACCAGTGCGTTTTTCCCGCTTCCCCCTTCGTCCTGAGTTGCCTGGAGAGTCGCATGTCCACCGTCCCCGCCCCGCCCTCCTCGCTGCCCGAAGAAGCCTTTGTCACCCGTCTGGCCGAATCCGGCGTGCTGCCCGACGCCGCGTTGCGTTACGGCATCCGGCGTCTGTGCGCGCAGCGCCTGCGCGATGAGCGCGGCGGCGCTGCCGATGCCAACGGCGAGCGGCAGCGCGTCTTCATCGACAGCCTGCGCGCCAGCGCGATCGCGATCGAAACCGATGCCGCCAATCGCCAGCACTACGAATTGCCGCCGCAGTTCTTCACCCTGTGCCTGGGCAAGCGGTTGAAATACAGCAGCTGCTACTGGGACGCGAGCACACCGGACCTGGACGCGGCCGAAGAACGCATGCTGGCGCTGTACGGGGAGCGCGCCGAGCTGGCCGATGGCCAACGCATCCTGGAACTGGGCTGCGGCTGGGGCTCGCTGACCTTGTGGATGGCCGAGCGCTACCCCAACGCCACCATTACCGCGGTGTCCAACTCACGCCCGCAGCGCGCGCACATCCTGGAGCAGTGCCGCATCCGCGGCCTGGGCAACGTGCAGGTCATCACCGCCGACGTCAACGCGCTGGCGCTGCCGCCGGGCAATTTCGACCGCGTGGTGTCGGTGGAAATGTTCGAGCACATGCGCAACTACCGCGATCTGCTTGCACGTGTAGGCAGCTGGCTGGCGCCCGGCGGCAAGCTGTTCGTGCACATCTTCTGCCACCGCGATCTGGCCTATCCGTTCGAGGTGGCCGGCGAAGACAACTGGATGGGGCGGCATTTCTTCACCGGCGGGCTGATGCCGGCGGCCGACACCCTGCTGCATTTCCAGCAGGACGTGGTGATCGAACAGCGCTGGGTCCTGTCGGGCGAGCACTACGAAAAAACCGCCAATGCCTGGCTGGAAAACCAGGACCGCCACCGCGCGCAGATCATGCCGCTGTTGAGGCAGACCTATGGCGACGATGCGCAGCGCTGGTGGCAGCGTTGGCGCATGTTCTGGCTGGCCTGCGCGGAGCTGTTCGGCTACGACCACGGCCGCGAATGGGGTGTGGCGCACTACCGCTTCGTCAAACGCTGAGGGCACGCTGCCTCGAACGCCTGGATGGCGATGACGGACCAGCGGCCACCGCTGCCGTGCATCGCGACGTAAACGAACCATCGAAGCGGTTGGCGATGGAGAGAGGGCGCGACAGACCGCAGTCGCGCATCGTGGCAGCCTGCGCATTGCAGGCGACCTGACGCGCAACGCGCTCGGACCTTAGATGGCAAAGCGCACCAAGCACGACGCAGCTGAGCCGATGCCATGCATCGGCATCCATGCACCGCGCTTACACGCGCGCAGTGCGGGGGAGACACACCGGCGGCAGACACCGCCACGCACCCCGGCGGATGCGCGGCTGTATCGATAAGCGCATGCAGCGCGCGATCAGCCCGCCGCGGCGGTGATCACGATCTCCACCTTCCATTCCGGCCGCGCCAGTTTGGCTTCGACCGTGGCGCGCGCAGGCGTGAAGCCGTGCGGCACCCATTCGTCCCAGGCGGCGTTCATGCCGTCGAAATCGGCGATGTCGGCCAGATAGATTTCGGCGCGCAGAATCTTGGTCTTGTCGCTGGCCGCCTGCGCCAGCAGCTTGTCGATCTCGGCCAGCACCTGGCGGGTCTGCCCGGTGATGTCTTCGCTGGTGTCATCGGCAATCTGGCCGGCCAGGTAGCACACGCCGCCATGGACGGTCATTTCGGACATACGCGGACCCGCATCGAATCGCTGCAGCATTTCAGACTTCCTACGGTTGATTGACCCGGCCATTGTCACGCGAATGCGCGGTGCGTGCAGCCCCACCGCGTACGGTGTGCGTCAGCCACAGCCCCACCCGCACCATCCAGGCCACGATCAGCACGATGGCGATCTTCTGGCTGATCCCCGGCGGCGCGCTGGTGACCGTGACATGGAACAGCAGCACCGCAAATGCCGCCCAACCGAGCACGCATGCTCCGACCCAATGCGCGCGCCATGCGCGATCGCGGCCGAAGTACCACGACTGCAGCAACACCGCCGCGATCACGCACAGGAACGTGGCGTCGGCCGACACCACATGCACCAGTGTTGCCGCGTCTGGCGCCAGCTCCGGCATCCAGCTGTCGCCGATCGCCACCGCGCACAAGCCCAGCCCTGCCAGCCAGAACAATCCCAACACCGTGCGGCTGCGTGCCGCCGGCGCCAGCGCCGCATACAGGCCCGCCGCCAGCCACGCCATCGCTGCGGCCAACAGGCAGTACGCCGTGCGCAGCAGCAGGCCGTAGGCGCCGTGCAGATAGGCGCTGAGTTGCGCGTCGATCCACCACAGATCGCCGCGTAGCCACTGCAGCACCAGTACCAGCCCGATGAAGGCCAGGCCGGCGGCAGCGGCCAGCGCCCCGGCATGCCCGCTCCAGCGTGGCGCCCCCCCCGGGGTGGCCTGCGCACCATCCGTGCGAAAGTCGGTCGTGCGCATCAGCAGCCTGTCTGCCTTCCAACGGTAACGCCGTTCATCCATTCCCCTGCGGCACGCACCTGCGCCTTTGCCCTATGATGCGCGCGGCCGTCCCGGGCCGACAGGTGTCGGCTCTCACGAACCCTGCGTTCACCTCGTTTCGGCACTTCGCGATCACGCTGCATGCTTCTTCAACCCGCTTGGCACATGCAGATCTTTGCGCACGCGGCACGTATCGTGCATGCGTCCTCTTTCCCTCTTATGCAGATCCCGTTGCCCTCATGACGGATACCCCCGTGTCTTCCGAAGCGCCTGCCAGCGGTTGGCGTCGCGCCCTGCCGGTCATCATCAGCCTGGCGATCCTGGCCATGGCGCTGCACGCGCTGTCGGCGCAGTTCACCGACCATGGGTACCGCCAGATCCGCCAGGCGTTCCGGGCGCTGGGCGCGGGGCAGATCGCACTGACCCTGCTGCTCGGGTTGAGCAGCTACGCCTGCCTGGTGGGTTTCGACTGGGTGGGGCTCAAGCGCACCGGCAAGCGGCTGCATCCGGCCCGGGTAGGCATCACTGCCTTCATGGCGCATGCGGTCGGCCAGACGCTGGGCTTTGCCGCGCTCACCGGTGGCGCGGTCCGCCTGCGCGGCTATGGCAGCGTCGGGCTGACCCTGGCCGAGATTGGCCAGGTGGTGCTGATGAGCACGCTGGGCTTCATCTTCGGCGCCTGGGTGCTGCTCGGGCTTGCGCTGATGCTGGAACCGGAAGCGGCCGCGCGTGCCCTGCCGATCACCGCAGAAGGCATCCGCATCGCCGGCATCGCCTTGCTGGCCGGCTATGTGGCGATGCTGGTGCTGGTGGGCAAACAAGGCCGTGAGTTCGGGATCCGCAGCCATCGCTTCTGGTTGCCCGACCGCACCACCGTGCTCGGCGTCACCGCCCTCAGCGTGGTCGAGCTGGGCCTGGCAGCGGCGGCGTTCTACGTTCTGTTGCCGCCGGATCCGGGCACCGGTTACTTCGGTTTTATCGGCATCTGGCTGGTGGCGGTGGTGGCCGGCCTGATCTCCACCGTGCCGGCCGGGCTGGGCGTGTTCGAGTGGAGCCTGCTCAAGCTGCTGCCGCATGTGACGCCTGCCGCCGTGCTGGCTGCGGCGCTGGCGTACCGGGTCACCTACTACATCGTGCCGCTGCTGATTTCGGTCGCGATGGCGGCCGCCTCCGGGCTGGGGGCGCCGGTCCGGGCCAGCGCCAGCACCGCACGCACGGTGTGGAAGACGCTGCGTCCGTGGCTGCCGCAGATCCTGGCCCTGGCGGTCTTCGCCGTGGGCGCGGGCCTGATGATCGACGGCACCTTGCCGACGCCGCGTGCGCGCCAGGAAGTGGCGCCGCTGCCACTGATCGAAACCTCGCATCTGCTGGTCAGCCTGGGCGGCATGCTGCTGCTGCTGATCGGCCAGGGCCTGCAGCGCCGCAGTCATGCGGCCTGGATGCTGGCGCTGGGCGTATGCGTGCTGCTGCCGCCGCTGTCGCTGCTGCGCGGCAGCCACATTTCGGTGTCGTTGTCGGCAGCGCTGGCAGCGCTGGCGCTGTGGGCCGCGCGGCGCGAGTTCTACCGCCAGGGCGCGCTACTGGACGAAGCCTGGTCATGGCGCTGGCTGAGCAATCTGGGCCTGGTGCTGGTGGCCACGTTCTGGCTGCTGTTCTTCGTCTACAGCCACGTCGAATACAGCAACGACCTGTGGTGGCAATTCGCCACCTCGGCCAATGCGCCGCGCGCGTTGCGCGCCGCGCTGATCCTGTGCGTGGGCGTGATCATGTTCGGCATGGCGCGGCTGCTGCGCGGCGGGCGCCGACCGATGTCGGCCGCCGATGCGCAAACCCTGCAGACGCTGGCGCCGATTCTGGAAATCAGTACCGACACCCAGGCCTGCCTGGCGTTGACCGGCGACAAGGCGTTTCTGTTCGATGCGCAGGGCCGGGGCTTTGTCATGATGCAGCGCTACGGTGGCTCGCTGATTTCAATGGGCGACCCGGTCGGGCCGCCGGAGGTGGCCCGCGCGCTGATCTGGCGCTTCCGCGAGGAGGCCGACCACATGGGCCTGCGCCCGGTGTTCTACCAGGTCGGCGAAAAATACTGGCAGACCTATCTGGATATGGGCCTGACCCTGGTCAAGCTTGGCGAAGAAGCGATCGTGCCGCTGGAGGGCTTCACCCTGGAAGGCCGCGACCGCGCCGATCTGCGTCAGGCCTGGAACCGCGGCAAGCGTGGCGGCCTGACCTTCCGCATGCTGCAGCCGGAGCAGGTGGACGCCGTGCTGCCGCGCCTGGCCGAGGTATCGGAACAATGGCTGGAAGAAAAATCCGGCGAGGAGAAAGGGTTCTCGCTCGGCAGCTTCGATGCGGACTATCTGCGCCGTTTCCCGGTCGCGGTGGCCGAGGCCGAAGGGCAGATCGTGGCCTTTGCCAATGTGTGGTGGGCACCGGCCGGCGGCGAGCTGTCGGTTGACCTGATGCGGCATAGCGCCGAGGCGCCGAAGGGCACCATGGATTTCCTGTTCATCGAGCTGTTCCTGTGGGGCCAGGCCAATGGCTACACGCGCTTCTCGCTGGGCATGGCGCCGTTGTCGGGGCTGGCCGAACACCGCCTGGCCGGGCGCTGGAATCGCTTCGCCAGCCTGGTCGCACGCCATGGCGAGCGCTTCTACGGCTTCAGCGGGCTACGCCGGTTCAAGTCGAAGTTCGCCCCGACCTGGCGCCCGCGCTATCTGGTCGCGCCGGGCGGCATGCATCTGCCGGCCGCGCTGCTGGACGTGACCCGGCTGATCTCGGTGGACCCCGGCCGGCAGGAATGACGCGATGCACCCGCCTGTCCGCTTTGCGGCGCAGGTGGGTGCGCAGATCGCAGGATGTGGCTGGGCGGTTGGAGCGGTTGCCGCAATGGAGTCAACCATCGCCAGGGGCGCCCCCACAGCTGGCGCACACCAGTGGCACAGCCACACCTGTCAGCGGCCGCGCCCGCCTGGCTGGGAGCGTTGCAGCACTGACAGCCGCGCCTGGTTCAGTGCCTGAGCCGCACCGACCGATGGCAAGGGCATCGTGGTTACGATGCCCTGCACGTCAAGGCGTCGACAAGCCGTGCAGCTGCTCCATGATCACCTTGGACAGGGTCGCGTAATCGCCCTTGAAGTGGTGATCGCCCGGCAGCGCCACGCGCTTGGCGGCCTGCGCCGGCAGGCTCGGGCACAACGCATCGCCATCGTCCTGGCCGTAGATGCACACCGTGGTGCCGGCCGGCAGACGCTGCACTTCCGGCGCGATCGGCAGGCCTTCGTCATCCGAGCCCAGCCAGTTGCTGACATGGAATTCGTAATCGGCCAGCTTGCCGACCGACAGCAGCGCGGTCATGCGGATGTTCTGCCTGGTCTGCGCCGGCAGCTTGTTGATCGCCGCCGGCAGCACATCGGCGCCTTGCGAGAAGCCGATCAGCACCACGCGCTTGCGCTGCCAGCGCTGCGCATACACGCGCGCAATGCGGTCCAGGTCGGTGGCGAAGCCCTGCGGCGTGCGCTCGGTCCAGAAGTATCGCAGCGAATCCAGCCCGACCACCGGGATGCCCTGCGCGGCGAGCGCATCGGCGACTTCTTCGTCCAGCCCGGCCCAACCGCCGTCGCCGGACACGAAGATCACGAAGGTGTCGTCGTCGCCGTCGCCGTCCGGCTTGGCCGGCAATTCGACCACCGGCAGGTCGGTCAGGCCGCCCGGCGGGGGCGGCAAGGCCACGCCCTTCTGCTCGCCCAGCGAACGGGCTGCGGCACGCAGGCCGGGCAGGATGTCGCCCTGCGCAGACCGCTTGAAGGTGCGGGCCTGCGGAACCTGCTTGAGGAAGGCGTCCTCGGCTGCTGCAGGACACCGTTTGTCCTGGCTGCCGGCCAGCACCCAGGGAATCTGCAGCGTCGCCGGAACCAGGCTATTGCCGCCCGGACGCACACCTGGCTGGCAGATCGCCTGATCGGACACCGTGGCCGGGCACAGACCATCGGTGAGCACGCCGGCCAGCACATGCGGCTTGGCCTGCGCGCCGATGGCATACGCCAGCGCCGCACCTTCGCCATCGCCCACCAGCAACGGCAACCGGTAGGTGGGGATGTGATAGAAGGCCTGCAGGTAGCGCGAGAAGTTCTCCACATCGCCCACCGAAAACGCGCAGGTGCCGCCGGCCTTGCGCAGGACCGCGTACAGATGCGCGGTATCCACCATCGCCACCATCGCGCCATCGTCGCGCAACGCTTGCGCCTGGGCCTGGCGCTTGCCGGCATTGCCTGCGCCCGCCAGCCAGATCACCACGCGCTGCGGCTCGTCCTTGGGCATCAACACCGGGATCTGTTCGAAACGCCCGTGGCTGATCGGTTCCGGAGCCTGGGCGGCGGCCATTCCCGACAGCGTCACCATCGCCGCGCCGCAGAGCGCGCTCCATCGTTCAAGTCGTCGCATGTCGCACCATCGGGAAAAGTGATCCAAAGATAATCGTTCCGGCACTCGCCGCGAAGCGCGGCGCTTCGCTCACCGCGCCTGCGCCAGCTGACGGGCTTCCCAGGCGGCCAGGGCCTGGCGATAACGCGTCATTTCTTCGGCGTACAGATCGTGCACGCACAGCGGGCAGCCGCTTTCGCAGCACTCGTTGGGCGCGGGTGCCTGCGGCGGTTGCGGGCGGGGATCGGAGGCGGACATGGCGCTGTCGTGCATGCGGCTATTGTAGCGTCGTGCGCATCCGCCGCTGCGGAGTCGCGCGCCGCGCGGCGGCAGCGGCGGCTCAGCGACCCAACCGGCGACGCAGGTTGTCCCGCGCGGCCGTATCGATGCGTGCGTGGAAATAGTCGCTGAGAAAGATACGCGGGCGCTTCAGCAGCCCGGCCAGGAAGCGGCGGCGATTGAGCCGGAACAGCAATGCCGGAACATGGCCCCGGTATTCCTCGGCGATCGCGCGGTCGTAAGCATCGAAGACGGCAGCGGGCGCGGCCAGGATCGCCATGTCGCAATCCAGGAACAGCGCGGCCTCCTCGTCCACATCCTGCGGTTGCAGTTGTCCATGGCGCGCGGTGAGCAGGATCAGCGCCTGCACGCGCTGCAGATCCACTTCGGCATGCGGCCACCAGCGCGGGATGCAGTCCATTGCCCACTTCGCAGATTCGGCTTCGTTGTCGCTGCGCCCGGGCTGGTAGATCGCATCGTGGAACAGGACCGCCAGCCAGACCTCCATCGGCCGTTGCCAACCCGGCCCGGCAGCGACCTCGGCATAGTGGTGCAGAAGTGCACGCACGTGGCCGAAGTGATGGTAGGCGCGCGGCGGCGTGGCATAGGCCTGTTCCAACGCGGCCAGATGGTCGGCATGCAACGGCAGGGGTGTGATGGCATCCATGCGCGCAGGCTACCGCGTGCATGCGCGTCTGCACACAGCCTTACCGATCAACGCAGCTTGCGGCCTAACGCAGCGGCCAGCGGCCTTCGATCTGGTAACGCGACTGGCCAAGAAAGCTGCGCACCAGCGCAAAGTCGCGCACCGTCCAGGCAAGCGCGTCGCAACGGCGTTGCGGCAAGCTCTGGTTGCAATACAGCAGCGTCATATGCGGCGTGTACTGCGCATCGCCAGCGATGCCCACGTGTGCCAGCTGACGGCCAAGCGCCCCTTGCAACGCATACAGCCCGCGCACGCGCTCTTCGCCACGCAGCACGCACGGCAGTTGCGAGCGCCGTCCACCGAACGTCCCGACGCGGTCGAACTCGACCTCGAAGGCGTCCATCGCCACCCGCTCGGCGGCCTGGCTTGCACGGCTCACCAACGAGGGCGGCAGCCCGCCGGCGTAATCGCCCAGGTGATGCAAGGTCACATGCAGCCGCTCGCGTCCCAACGGCTTGCCATCCACCTGCCCGCTCTGCAGCAGCCCGTTGGCGATGCCTGCCGCACGCTCGGCAGTGGTGGCGTCGGCCATCACCGCAAAGAACAGACGTTCGGTGGTCTTCTCTTCCCCCAAGCCAAGCGACAACTGCGCCTCGGCCGATGACAGATATAGAAACTGCTGCTTCATGGGGTGATTCCACGACCGCCTGCGCGGGCCTGGCTGAAGAAGGGCGGCGGATACTAGCAGACCTGACGCATGCGCGAATATGCCGCGCAATCCATCGCCAGCGTGGAACACACCAGCGCCGTGGAACGGCACCTTCGATGTGGCGATCTGTTCGCCACATGATGGCCAGCATGCCGCGCACACAAAAAGAAACGGGCAGCTCGCGCTACCCGTTTCCCGCCTGTATCGATCTACTCCGAGAGCTGCATCGGTACAGATGCGCTTCGGTCTTGCTACCGCGTTATGCGGCGTTCTTCATCGCATGCTTGCGATTGCGCATCACGTCGTGACATGCACGCACTTCCGGCAGCAGGCGCAGTGCGGCGTCGCGTGCAGCGGCCGGCGTGTCGGCATCGGCAATGGTTTCATCGAACGCCTTCAGCAGGCGGTCTTCGGATTCTTCCAGCTCGGCCACGTAGCCGTACTTGGTGTCGCCCAGCGTCGCGCGCACCTTGCCGTAGAACTGCTGCATGCTGCCGACCATGGTGCCGTGCTTTTCCGGCGTCCCACCGGCCGAGACGACCACGCTGCTCAGGCTGCTCACGATGTCGGTCTTGACGCCGGCAATGCGGCGAAACAACGTCGCCAGCTCTGCGTCGCCAACCTTGGCCGCGGCTTCGTCGTAGAAGTCCTTGCCGTCGCGGGAAATGGCGATGAGGTCGTTGAGGCTATGCTCGGTCTTGCTCTGAATGCTCATGTGTCGCTCCTTGCTGGATGCGCTGACGCTGCGAAGTGCGATGCGTCGGCTTTCGGGGATTAGCGCAATCGATGCGTTGATTGCGATGCCGTAAACGTTGTGTACGGCTGCATCCTGGCGGCGCGACCATAATCGGCATGTGAGCGATGCGCGGCTCGTCCTCACGCCATCGTGCGGCCGATGAACTGCGATTCATCGATGGCAACGACGCATCAAGAGTCCTTTGGCTGCCGACTCGCCCACATGTTGTCGACCAGGTTCGGATACGGCCGCCCGGCCGCTGCTGCACGCTGTTTCGCGGCGGCTTTCTGTGCCTCGGTCAACGCTGTGGATGCGCTCTTTCGCTTGGGAGTGGGCCGCTTCCACGGTGGCGGAGTGAATTCGGTCATGGCGCTGTTCGGTCCGCTTGCGAAAAGGCTGCAGTCTCGACGCATCGCTGTGAGTTGATCGTCGATGCGGTGCGCGCATGCAACGCCCATAGGGACGCAGTAGCGAACGAGCGCTGTGGCGTGTTGATCAGCCCGCCACGCCGTCAGCCGGCGTCGCACGCTTCCCAGATGGAAGGCGCAAGCCCAACGTCAACAGACCACCCCAAGCAGCGCAGCCCACGCCGGCCGGCAAACGCAGCTGCACGGAGCAACCCATCAGCAGTGGGTCACCAACGTGCGCTGGCGTTGCTCCTGCCACACCGCCAGCGCGTAGACCAGTAAGCCGCCAAGTGCCGTGGCCGCACCCACGTACCCGGTGGAGGTCCAGCCCCAGCCCGCGGTGATCGCCATGCCGCCCAACCAGGGGCCCAAGGCATTTGCGGTGTTGAAGGCGGCATGGTTGGACGCTGCCGCCAAGGTTTGCGCTTCGGCCGCCACATCCATCAGGCGGGTCTGCAACGCAGGCGCCAGCGCGCCCATCGTGCCAACCGCCACGATGGAGACGAACACCCACAGCCCCGAATGCGCGGCCAGCGGGAAGGTCAGCATCACCACGATCGACCACACCAGCAGCACCGGCACCGCGCGGAACTGCATGCGGTCGAATAACCACCCACCCAGGATGCTGCCAAGCACGCCGCCAACGCCGAATGCGGCCATTGCCAACGGAATGCGCGCAGGCGCGACGCCGGTGACCGCCGTCAGGGTTGGCGCCAGGTAACTGAAAACGCAGAACATTCCCGAGAAGCCCACCGCACCGATCGCCAACGCCAGCCATACCTGCGGCTGATTGAACGCACGCAGCTCGCGCAGTGGCTGCTGACGCGGCTCGTCCGGCGCAGGCGGCAGCAACGCCGCCACCGCCGCCACCGTGCCCAGCGCGATCACCGACACCGAGGCATACGCCCAACGCCAGCTCACGAGTTGCCCCAGCCAGGTCGCCAGCGGGTTGCCCACCAGCAAGGCAACGCTCAGGCCCAACAGCACGCGTCCCACTGCGGTGGCGCGTTGATTGGGCGGACTGATCGAGGCGGCAACCAGGGACGCGACGCCGAAATACGCGCCGTGCGGCAGGCCGGCGATGAAGCGACACAACAGCATCGTGTGATAGCTGGGCGCCAGCGCACTGGCAAGGTTGCCCAGCGCGTAGAACACCATCAGCAACAACAACAAGGTGCGGCGCGGCCAGCGCGCGCCCAGGATCGCCAGTAACGGCGCACCGACCACCACACCCAGCGCATAGGCACTGATGACATGGCCCACCTGCGGTTCGCTGATCTGCAGTCCCTGCGCGATCTGCGTCATCAGGCCCATCGTGGAAAACTCGCTGATGCCGATCGCAAAACCGCCCATCGCCAGCGCAAGCAGGATCAGCACGTAGTCGCGCCGTGGCACGCGTGGCGGCGCGGAGAGGTCGATATCGGACATGCCCGACTCCAGGATGACGGGGCAGCTTATTATTGTGCAACGCAGCAATCGGCGAAAGGTGTCGGCCGATGACGGTTCAGCGCTGATCCGCAGCACATCACAGTTCCACCGGCCTGACGGGTGTGGAGACGCAGTGTCCTATTGACGTCGCTCGAATCTGCTTGGGTCCGCCACCATCGCTGTGGGGCACCGCGATCGGCGTGGTGCCGCGCCTGGCGCGATCCAACTCGAACTGGTTGCTGATGTCCAAATCCACTGAATCTCCGTTGTTCTCCCCGGTGCGCCTGGGCGCATTGGATCTTGCCAACCGCGTGATCATGGCGCCGCTGACACGCAACCGCGCCGGCGCCGGCCAGGTGCCCTCGCCGCTCGCTGCCGAGTATTACGGCCAGCGCGCCACCGCCGGCCTGATCGTCGCCGAAGGCACGCAGATCAGCCCGCTCGGCCAGGGGTATCTGGACACCCCCGGCATCCACACCCAGGCGCAGGTCGAAGGCTGGCGCGCAGTCACCGATGCAGTGCACCGCCGTGGCGGCAAGATCGTGCTGCAGCTATGGCATGTCGGCCGCGTCTCGCATACCAGCGTGCTGCCTCCTGGCGAAGTGCCGGTCGCGCCCAGCGCCATTCGCGCCGAAGGCAAGACCTACACCAAGAACGGCTTCGAGGATGTCTCCGAGCCGCGCGCACTGGCGCTGGATGAAATCCCCGCGCTGATCGAGGACTACCGCATCGCCGCACGCAATGCGATCGATGCCGGGTTCGATGGCGTGGAAGTGCATGCCGCCAACGGCTATCTGCTGGATCAGTTCCTGCGCGATGGCTCCAACAAGCGCACCGATGCCTACGGCGGCGATATCGAAAACCGTACGCGCCTGCTGAGCGAGGTGGTGCAGGCCATCGCCGACGAAATCGGTGCCGAGCGCACCGGCGTGCGGCTGTCGCCGGTGACCCCGGTGTACGGCGCACACGATTCCGATCCGCAGCCGTTGTTCGAACGTGCAGTCGAGCGGCTCAACCTGATCGGCGGGCTGGCCTTCGTGCACGTGATCGAGGGTGCTACCGGCGGCCCGCGCGACAACATCGCCTTCGACTACGCCGCGTTGCGTGCCAAGTTCGATGGTGCGTGGATCGCCAATAACGGCTACGACTGCGGCATGTCCGAACAGGCCATCAGCAGCGGCTACGCCGATGCGATCGCTTACGGCCGCCCGTTCATCGCCAACCCGGATCTGGTGCGTCGCCTGCGCGAGAACGCGCCGCTGACAGAGGTCGACCAGGCCACCCTGTACGGTGGCGGTGCCAAGGGCTATACGGACTACCCCGCACTGGCGGATTGATTCCACCCCGGCTGGCCGATCACTGCCGCAACCAGGCGGCAGTGATCGGCAGCCAATGCGGTGCGTACGCGCAGTGCGCGATGCAGTACGGCACTACCTACGCAGACCGGCCAGCTTGGCTGCCCTGCGTGCGCAGCCCAGGTTCGCGTGGCACGCCGACACCGCAGCGTCGCCACATGACGCGCACAGCGCATGCCGCTAGCATCCAGGCAGCCCTTGCTGCTGGACGACCCATGCGCTGCCTTCTCTCGTTTGCCCTGTGCTGCACGCTGCTGATCGGCGGGCAGGCGCTCGCCCTGCCGTTCTGGGGCGCGCGCCAGTCCAGCCCTGCCGATACCCTGCCCGCGCAGCTCCAACCGGGCCAATGGATCTGGGGTGGCGTCAGCAAAGGCTGGGGGCCGATGGCGGTGATCGTCAGCCTGACCGAACAACGCGCCTATGCGTATCGCAACGGCATCCTGATCGGCGTGTCCACCATCAGTTCCGGCAAGCCGGGGCACGAAACGCCCACCGGTGTGTTCACCATCCTGCAGAAGGACAAGGACCACCGCTCCAACATCTACAACGCCGCCCCCATGCCGTATCAGCAGCGGCTGACCTGGGACGGCGTCGCCCTGCACGCCGGCGGCCTGCCCGGCTATCCGGAGTCGCACGGTTGCGTGCATCTGCCTTCGGAATTTGCGCGATTGCTGTTCGACAATTCCAACATGGGCATGGTGGTGGTGGTCGCACAGGCCGGCATCAGCGCCGACGATGTGGTGCATCCGCGCGCGCTCAGCCCGATCGATCCCACCACCGGCGCCGAGCGCGCCCTGCTGCCGCTGCCAAGCGGTCAGGCGTTCGCCTGGCAGCCGGAGCTGGCACCGACCGGCCCGATCTCGATGCTGATCAGCAGCACCGACCAGCAACTGGTGGTTTACCGCAACGGTGTGGAAATCGGACGCGCGCAGGTGGCCTTGCATGCACAGCCAGGCGCCGCGCCGCTGGGCACGCAGGCGTTCATCGTCGGCCAGGGCTTTCTGCCGGGCGACCTGCCCGGACTGCCCGGCCAGCGCATGCCCAACTGGATGCGAATCGGCATTCCCGGCAGTACATCCGCGGCAGGGCAGGCACTGGACGCCGCCACCGTCGCGCGCCTGCAGGTGCCGCCCGCATTTCTGGCCGGGCTGTTGCCGCTGCTGACCCCTGGCGTGGTATTGGTCGCCACCGACCAGCGCATCCTGCCGCAGACCACCGGCGCCAAGCTGCAGGTGCTGGATTCGGACCCGCCTGAAACGCCATGAGCGCACCATCGGCGCGTTGACCGGACAAGCGGGGGCAGCGACTGCGGCTCGCGCGACGTGCCGCGTGCCGCCCTCCCCCACCGCGCAGCGTTGTTGTTTGACGGGCTGATCCAGTGCCACGGATCGCGCGATTGTCAACGCAGCGCTACAGGCACATGATGCGGCGACCTCATTGCCAAGGATGTGCGTGATGCGCCTGTTCGCTGCGGTTCTGTTCGGCATCCACGTTGCGGCCTGCAGCATGGCCGCTGCATCGGCACAAACCACACGTCCTGCGGCACCAGGCGCAGACTGCCTGGATGCGCGGCAGGTTGCGGAACTGCATCAGGCCGACGCACGCACGCTGGCCGTCGCCCAACACGACGGCCGCTTGTTCCGCCTGCAGCTGGCGCAGGACTGCCCACAGCTCGCCGCACAGGCAGATGCCACGCTGCTCGCCCCGCACGGCTGGGTCTGCAACGGCGCCCAGGCGTTTGTCGGCGTCGGGCAGCAACGCTGCGCCATCGGCCAGGTCGCCACGCTCAGCGCGCGCGATTACGCCGGCATTGCCCGGCAACGCGACCGCGACGGAATCCCCACGCTGGACGGCGTCAGCGTACGCCAGGCGCGACGTCGCAGCTTCGCCGGCTCATCCAGCTACTGCTTCAATCCCAGCATGTTGCGCGCGTGGTCGGAAGACGCCCAGGGCCTGGTGGTGGAAGTGTCGCCGCGCCACCCCGGCACGCACCGCCATTATCGCGTCGAGTTGATGGACAGCTGCCGCGAACTCAGCGGCGCACCGCCGATTCGCTTCGTATCCGGCATGGGCTTGAATGCGATCTGCGGCAATCCTGGCGACAAGGTCGATGTCCTCGACGAAATCGGCCTTGCCGGCGCCAGCGTCGGTGCGGGCCAGCAAGGCGACCTGAGCACGACGCGCGGCGGACAGTTTGGTCGCATGCGCCAGAGCTGCATGGTGGCAGCGGTGTATCCGCGCGATTGAGCGTGCCGCAGCGCAGGAACGCGCTTGCGCGCGACGAAGCGTCATCGAGCATGCATCATCGCGCGCAAGCGCGCTCCTACATACGCCAGATGACATCTGACTCCAGATGACACCTGACCAAGGCGGCGGCAGGCTCAGGCCTTGCGCAGGAAACAGGTCTTCAGCACCAGCCCCTTGATCTTTTCCGAGTTGCCTTCGATATGTTCGGCATCGTCTTCGACCAGGCGGATATTGCGGATCACCGTGCCCTGCTTGAGCGGAATCGACGAGCCCTTGACCTTGAGATCCTTGATCACCGTCACCGTGTCGCCGGCCTGCAACACGTTGCCGTTGCTGTCGCGCACGACCGTCGCGCTCGCGGCAGCCTCACCTGCACTCCATTCGAAACCGCAATCGGCGCAGATCGACAATGCGCCGTCGGCATAGGTGTTGTCCTGGCCGCATTGCGGGCAGGCGGGAACGGTAGACATGCGGGTCCTTGATCAAAAACGGCTGTGGATTGTAGCTCTCCGGCGTTGCGATCACGCACCCGGCACGGCCGCAGCGCGATAGTGCCGGGCTTATCGAATACCTTGCAGGTCGTACGTGTCCAACCAGCCAGCGCCTCCCGTACCGACCGCCACAGACACCGGTAACGCCAGCGACGGCCCCGGCAATGCGAGCCCAGGCACTCCTGCAAAGCCCAAGGGCTCGCACCTGGTGGTTTACGTTGCGCTGGCCGGCAACCTGGCCATCGCAGTGGCCAAATTCATTGCGGCAGGCATTTCCGGCAGCTCGGCCATGCTCAGCGAAGGCGTGCATTCGCTGGTGGATACCGTCAATGAGGTCCTGCTGCTGTACGGCCTGCGCCGCGCCGCGCAAGCGCCAACGCCGACGCACCCATTCGGCTACGGGCGCGAACTGTACTTCTGGAGTTTCATCGTCGCGCTGCTGGTGTTTGCGATGGGCGCCGGCGTGTCGCTGTACGAAGGCATCGTGCACCTGCGTCATCCCGAGCCGGCCAAGAGCCATCTTGTCGCCTACTGCGTACTCGGCGTCTCGATCGTGTTCGAAGGCATTTCCTGGGTGGTGGCGCTGCGCGAATTTCGTGCCAAAAAGGGCCGCATGGGCTATTTCGAGGCGTTTCGCCAGAGCAAGGACCCCAGCACCTTTACCGTCTTGCTGGAAGACAGCGCAGCGTTGATCGGCCTGTTCATGGCGCTGCTTGGCCTGGCCGGCGCGCAGCTGCTGGACATGCCCGAGCTCGACGGCATCGCATCGATCGGCATTGCCGGCGTGCTCGCCTTCACCGCCTTCCTGCTGGCGCGCGAAACCAAGGGCTTGCTGATCGGCGAGCCGGCGCATGCGCATGTCACCGAGTCGCTGCTACGCATCGCCGCCAGCGACCCGGATGTGCGCGCCGCCAACGGCGTGCTCACCATGCAGATGGGCCCCAACCAGGTCGTTGCCGCGCTCAGCGCCGAGTTCGAAGACAGCCGCACCACGCCGCAGATCGAAGCCTGTGTCGGGCGCATCGAAGCGGCGGCCAAGCGCCAGCATCCCGAGCTCACCGCGTTGTTCATCAAACCGCAGACACCGGAAACCTGGCGCGCGCGCCGGGCACAGATTGAGCGTGGCGCTCAGACCGACTGAGCAGGTCCATAGATGTCTGACGCGCACGCGAGCGTGCGCGAGGTGCGGCGTTTCAGCCGGATTCGCGCTGCAGCAGATCCAGCACACGGCCGCCAGCGCATCGGCGCAGACCGCGCCACGAGCAGATCTGCACCCGCATCGCCCGTGCCCACGCAGCAAGGGATCGCTGCGTAGCCTGGTCCAGCCACGCTCTCCACCAAGCTGATCCTCGCCCCAACCGCAACTGCAGCCGCGGTTGCATGACCGGCTTCGATTGCCTACGGTGTGCGGGCAGCATCTGTTCGCATCGTGAATCAGCCGATGCACTCCCCTTCGATCACCCGTCATGGAGGTTTCCAATGGAAATCAGCCAAGGTCGCGTTGCGACCATTCACTACACACTTTCCGACGACAGCGGCCAGGTATTGGACCGCTCCACCCCGGACACCCCGCTGAGCTATCTGCACGGTGCCGGCAATATCGTTCCCGGCCTGGAGCAGGCCCTGGACGGCAGGCGCGTCGGCGACACGCTCACTGCCGATGTCGCGCCTGAGCAAGGCTACGGCCCGCGTCATCAGCAGCTGATCCAGCACGTGCCGCGCGATGCCTTCCCCACTGATGTCGAGGTGGCACCCGGCGTGCAGTTCGAGGCGCGCACCCAACAGGGCCCGGTGCTGGTCACCGTGACCGAGGTCGGCCCCGACCAGGTCACCGTGGACGGCAACCACCCGCTCGCCGGGCAGACCCTGCACTTCGCGGTGGAGGTGGTGGAGGTGCGCGAAGCCACCACGGACGAATTGAACCAGGGTCACGTGGACGATATCGCGGCCTGACGTGCTGTGCCGCGTGCCGACGCGCACGCGGCACAGCGGCCGGGGCGCAATGCCTGCGTGCCGATCTGGACGGAGCACGCGGCAGCCGTAGTACAGTGCGCGCCCCGCTCTCAGGCACTGTGCATGAAACTCGGCATCGACTTCGGTACCAGCAACTCCGCCGCCGCGGCGATCGTCGATGGGCAGGTGGCGCCGGTGCGCTTCGGCGAGGCCTTGCAGTTCCGTACCACAGTGTATTTTCCCGACACCATGCGCGACCCGGAGGATTTCAGCCTCACGCCCGCGCTCGAATACGAAATGCAGCGCCTGATCGACTCCGGCCGCCGCGACGCCGTTGCCGCTGGCCGCACGCCCAATCAGGACAGTCTGCGCCGCGAGGCGCTGCGCATCGTGCGTCGGCAATGGATGGAAGAGCAGGTGCGCGAGCCGCGCAGCTCGGCGGCGCTGCTGCAAAACGCGGTATACGGCGACGATGCGCTGGACGCCTACTTTCTCGAAGGCGAAGGCAACCTGGTGCAGAGTCCCAAGTCGATGCTGGGCTACAACCTGCACCCGCGCGCGCGCCAGACCATCACCGGCATCGCCACGCACGTGCTGGAACATATCCGCCTGACCGCCTCGCGCCAGTTCGATCTCAACATCCGCACCGCCGTGCTTGGCCGCCCGGTGCAATTTCGCAGTTCGATCGGCGAGGCCGGCAATGCGCAGGCGCTGGAGATTCTGCAGACTGCGGCAATCGCTGCAGGGTTCGACAGCGTGGAGTTTCTCGAAGAACCCGCAGCGGCGGCGATGCACTACCACGTCAGCCATGACACCCGCCACGACACGGTGGTGGTGGACATCGGCGGCGGCACCACCGACATCGCCCATGCCAGCGTCGGCGGCAGCGCCCCGCCGCAGGTGCACCGCGCCTGGGGCATCGCGCGCGGCGGTACCGACATCGATCTGGCACTCAGTCTCGCGGCCTACATGCCGCTGTTCGGCCGCGGCATCACCCGCGTGCCGGCGCACCATTACGTGGAAGCGGCGATGGTGCAGGACATGACCCGCCAACGCGAATTCCGCCTGCACAAGTACCAGGACGTACCTGCCCCGTTCGACAAACGCCTGCAGGCATTGCAGGACACCGGCAATACCGCGCGCCTGTATCGCGGTGTGGAAGCCTGCAAGATCGCACTCAGCGAGCTCGACCGGCACCAGGCATCGCTGGAATTCATCGAACGCGGGCTGGGCGTGGACGTGCAGGCCAGCGCACTGGTTGCGTCCGCTTCCAGTTATCTGCGCGAGCTGGAAGGCCTGCTTGGGCAGGTGCGCGCCGACCTGGCTGCGCCGCCGGCTACCTTGTTCCTGACTGGCGGCATGTCGCGCGCCGGCTATATCCGCGACGCCGTGGCCGCGGTGTTCCCGGAATCGCGCCTGGTGCATGGCGACCCCTCGTTCGGCGTGGTGCAGGGCCTGGCATGGGCGGCGGCACAAGGCGCCCGCCCGTCGGACGGTTAACACAAATCGGCGCTCAGCGCCTATAATAAGCGGTTGCTGCCTGACGCCCCGCCGTCGTGTCAGCAAGGCACGCTCGCCGTGCCACCGCGATGGCGCACCGAACGCGATCGCACTTCTCGACACCGCTTCCGCGCGCACCACCCTGGCCGCACGCGGTGTCATTGCACTTCCCCGCTACAGGAGGCCACATGGCACGTCCCGCGACCAAGCAGAAATCCCAGCCCAGCATCGCTCGCAGCGAAGGCAAGTCGCAGCCGCTCAGTCGTGAGCGCATCGCTGCCGACATCGCCGCGTTCCGCAAGACCGGCGGCCGGATCGAAGTGCTCACCACCAACTTCGGCCCCGCCCGCAACGACGGCGACAAGATCGCGTAAGCAGCGAGCACGCTAGCGCTTGCTGCGCAGCGCGCGCTCAAGCAGCTGCAGCCAAGGGTTTCCTTGACGTGTTACCGACGTGCCACCGCAAGGTGGCACGTTTGTTTTCGGCATCAGTTGCTGTAGTCGATACGCACCGAACCCGAGTGCGACTCCAGTTTGATATCGCCGTTGCCTGCCCCCAGCGTCGCACGCAAGCTCTTGCCGGGGCCGTACTCCGGCCGTTCGACCCGCCCGGCCACCGAGCGGATGTCGCCACTGAAGACCTCTGCATTCAGCGCCGCCGACACGTTGCGCGGCACCCCCAGCGTGATCGTGCCGCTGACGCTCTCGGCAGAGATGCTGCCGCCCGGCGCCAGTCCGGTCACCGTCACTGCGGTCGAGCCAGACACGCTCTGCGAACGCAACTGCGAGACCTGCCCCGCACCGATCCGGATATCGCCGGAGACGGACTCGGCCGACACGACCCCGCTGGCACCGGCTTGCGCGTCGATCTGCCCGCTGACCGTGCCCAGCGTCACCCGCCCGCTGCTGACCGTGCTGCGCAACGTCCCGCTGACCGTCTCCAGCTGCGCTTCCTTGGCACGCCCGCGTGCCACCACGTCGCCACTGACGGATTTGAGCTGCAGCCGCGCAAGATCGACCTGATCCACATCCACCGACGCGCTGACCGCATCCACCTGCAGCATGGCGGCACGCGGTACGCGCAACTCCAGCTGGGCGCCCTTGCCGTTGCGGCTGGTGCGCGGATAGATCACCTCCAGCTGCAACCGGTTCGAACTCGCATCGACCTCCAACCGCTGACCCTCGCCCAAGGTCCCGGTCAGCGCCACCTCGTCGCGGTCCCAACCGCGCACACGGATTTGCCCGGCGATGTTTTCCAGCTCCACGCGCCCGCCGCGCGCCATGGGATGACTCTGGTTGACCGCGGTTTGCGCAGCTGCCGGTGCAGCGCACACCGCAGCCAACAGCAGCAGGGAAACAGATGCGTAGTGCATGAGCATGCTCCTCAACTTAGAAAAGGTGTCTGGCCCTGGGAGGCGAGACGGGTCAACTGCAGCCGCTTGGCGTAGGTGCGCTGCAGTTGCGATAACAAAAAGGCCGACCGCGGACTCTGCGCGATGGCGGCATGGATGGCCTGTGCGCTTTGATCCAGCTCGTCCAGCGCAGGGCGCAAATCGGCCGGCACCTGCTGTACCGGAACCTGCGCAATGGCCTGCTGGTATTGCCCGGCCATCGCCTGCGCCTGCGCGACGAGCGCCGGCTGCGCAGGACGCAGTGGCGATGTGTGCTGCCTGAGACCTGGCACGACCGCGACCACGGCCACCGCCGCTGCCAGCGCCACCCCGAGCACCGGCATCGCCCGGGACCGGCCGCGCGGCCGGCGCGCCACCACAGCGGCGTGCGGCACCAATGCCGGCGCGATGCGCTCCCACACCTGCGCAGGCGGCTGGCGCTGCTGCGGCAACGCCTGCAGGCGCGCACGCAGCACAGCGTCTTCGGCCGTGGACTCGGCGGCGATGCGATCAGGGGGATCGGGGGTCATGCGTGTTCTCCAAGCCGGGCGCGCAGCAGACCGCGCGCGCGATGCAGTTGTGCCTTCGAACTGCCCACTGCCATTTGCAGTTGGTCGGCGATTTCATGGTGTTTCCAGCCTTCGATATCGTGCAGCACCAGCACCGCCCGCGCACGTGGCGGCAGGGTTTCCAGGGCGCGCTCCAGATCCATCCGTATCGAATGACAACCCGCGCCATCGGGAACCGCCGCGAGAAGTTCGTCAGCGTCGTCACTGGCGCGATCGCCAAACGCCGAGCGCGCGCGCAGTTCCATCAATGCGGTATTGACGGCGAGCCGATGCAACCAGGTGCCCAACGCGCTCTGGAAGCGAAACTGCGGCAACGCCTTCCACGCGGCGATGAAGGTGTCCTGCAGTACGTCGTCGGCGCGCGCGGCATTCCCGCCGCACAGGCGCCACACCAGCGCATACAGCCGCGGCGAATGGCGGCGATAGATCGTCTCATACGCTGCGCGTTCGCCAGCGGCTGCCGCACGCGCCAACGCCGCGTCGTCGCGGTCGGCGGGAGTGGCGCAAGGCAGGGCGTCGATGGGCACGGAGGTGTCGAGCATAGCCAGTTGGATGCGCCGGGCAACGGAAAGGTTTAAGGCCTGGCGAACTTTTCCAAGACCGGTCGAAAGACCACTGACCTGCCGGCATCCCTGCAGCCCCGCATCGCTTGGTCCGGGGCGGCGCCAGCGCTCTGGCTACTGGAGGCGTCGCAGTGTTTGCCAGTGGCACGCCGCGTGGCAGCCGCCACCGCTTTAAAAGCGGCTGACAAAGCGCAGCAAGCGGCGTCAGGCAGGCGCACACGGCACGCAGCACCCGGCGTGTACGTGGGATAGATGCCGCACCGAGCCCGGCCGCACCCGCCTGGCGCCGAGCACGGCCCTTTGTTTGACTGCCCTAAACCTTTTGGCCGGCTGCCGCATCCAAGTCTGCAACCGTGCGCTCCCCGCGCCATCTCGCTGCAAGCCGCCACCACCGTGGTGTCACGCCTGATCGACATTGGAGATCGTCATGCCACACCTGCTCGGCCTGGTCCTGGCCTTGTGCACACCCCACTGCTCCGATGCGCTGCCGCTGCAAGAAGTGCAACTCAGGCTGACGCCTACGCGGATCGAGGCCTGCCTGCTGGAGACTCGTCCGAAGCACGCGTCCTGCATCGGTGCCAGCACGCCGGATCAGTGGGCGACTGTCCACGCAATCGCGCAGACGTTGCAGCGGTTGGCGGCTTTGGTGACACATGACGCACGTGATCGGCACTGAGTCGCAACCATCTATCGCAACGGAAGACGCGTTGCCTGCACACCACAAGACGCTCGGCATCGGAGACGCGGCGTTTTGAGTCCCTAGCAGCGACAGCACTCGCTGCTGTCGATAACACTCGGCACTCCACGCATTCATCCCCCGCACCTGCCGCGTGCAGGTTGCGCCGTTACAATGGATGCCCGCTCCATGTCTGCCCGATCCGATGTCCGCGTCCGACCCCTTGCCCGCCATGATCCGCAGCCTTTTGCCTCACTGGAACCCGCAGTGGCTGGCAATCGCAGTGCCCACGATCAAGATCGTGCTGATACTTGCCTTGGCCGGATTGGTGCGGCTGTTGTTGCGGCAATTGCTGCGGCGCCTGTGCACGCGCTACAACGTGCCCGCCGAGATGATGATCGGCATCCGCCGCGTTGGCAGCTTCGTCATTTCGATCAGCGCCTTGCTGATGGTCCTGCGCGTTGCCGGTGTCTCTGGCGGCACGCTGTGGACGGCCTTCACCGGCTTTGCTGCGGTCGGTGCGGTGGCGTTCTTCGCCGCATGGAGCGTGCTGTCCAATATCTTCTGCACCTTCCTGATCATCACCACGCGCCCGTTTCGCCTGCACGACCATATCGAGTTGCTCGAAGGTGGCGACAAGCCCGGCCTGAAGGGGCGCGTGATCGATATCAACGTGATCTACACCACCCTGGAAGAAACCGGCGACCATGCGGGCAGCGTGTTGCAGGTTCCAAACAGCCTGTTCTTCCAGCGCACCACGCGCCGGTGGCGCGAGAGCAGCGGCTTCAGCGCGAATTGAGCCAGCAAAGGGTGCGTAAGCTACGGTAGCGGTGATTGGCAACCGCAGAGCGCGCGAAGCAATGGCGGCTGACGGGGCAACCCGCTCGCGTCGAGAATGGTTGAAGGTCAACTGAGGCGCCAGCCATTCGCAGGCGCGCCGACGCATTCAGCGCAACTGGCTGTCCTTGCTGCCGCGACGGTTGAAGCCGCCCTGCGCGCCCTGCTCCAGGTCATGCGCCTGCTGACAGTTCACGCACAGATGCACGCCAGGCACTGCCTTGCGTCGCGCTTCGGGGATAGGCGCATCGCACTCTTCGCAATGCGTCAGGCTCGGCCCCTGGTGCAGCTGGCTGCGCGCTCGCTGGATCGCATCTTCGACGGTGGCATCGATCTGGTCCTGCACCGCCCCATCACCCGCCCATCCGGTCGCCATGCTCGTCTCACCTTGTCTGGTCAGGCTGACGATATGGTCATTGGCGCAGGCAATTCCAAGCCGGCCGTGCACAGTGCCCTCAAACTGGGGGCTTTAACATTCAGCCATCAACACCCGTCATCCGCACTCACGAAGGATCTGCCATGGAACAACCTGTCCACCCATTTTCTGACCTGTTCGCCCAGCTGGGCTTGCCCTCCGATGAGGTCAGCATCGGCAACTTCATCGCCAAGCACTCGCCCTTGCCGGGCGATATGCGCCTGGAAGAAGCGCCATTCTGGACACCTGCACAAGCGCAGTTGCTGCGTGAAGAACGTCTCGACGATGCCGACTGGATCGTGACCATCGACCAGCTCAACATAGCGCTGCACACGACCGCCGACGACACGGGCGTCTGATCTGCGTCCGCGAGGTAGTTGCGGTTGAGATCGCCTTCAACGATCGCGTCGTACAAGGCGCTGACAAAAAGAGAGCGGCCAGTGGCCGCTCTCCTTGCAAAAGTGTAGCCGACAGCAAGGCGCTGCCTAGCTGCACGTGGCGCGTCAGGTCACCTTCTTGGCGATCGTCATGCCCAGCACAAACAGCACGATGGCAATGATGATGCCGGCCCAGAACAGGAACTTGGCAATCCCCATCGCAGCGCCTGCCATCCCGCCGAATCCGAGCGCACCGGCAATCAGTCCGATGATGGCGAAAATAATGGCCCACTTGATCATGTTGTTGTCTCCTAATCCGGCACGGTGCCGTGTTCGATCGTGTGCTTGCGACACATCGCCGCAAAACATGCGCTGCACGCTACCCATCGGCATGTGCCGCATTCGTGAATACAGCTGACACACGCTGCCACACGCAGACGGTGCTCAGAGCCAATGGCGCGCAGGAATCATGCACAGACCAGGCGCGTCGACGGTGCGTGGACATCGCAAAGTCGCTATCTCTCAAGACCGTTTGCAAGAGGCGTCAGGTCGACCGCGACCACGCAGCGGGCGAGCCGGTCGCACGTCCATACATGAGACTGGTGGCAGTGAAAGCAATCGCCGGGAATTGTTCCGACGCCATGCAGCGCACCCGCTTTCCCGGATTCGCCAGCGCCGCCGGCATCGGCGATCATGCAGGCCTTGCAGCAATCGATCGCCATGGACACTCTTCGCTATCTCGCCGGTTACCCGCCCGCCGTCCTGGATCAGGTGCGCGAGCTGATCGCACAGGACAAGCTCGCCGCGGTACTGGCGCGGCGCTATCCGGAGCGGCACAGCATTCGCACCGATCGCCACTTGTACGACTACGTCAAGGCAATGAAGGAGCGTTACATGCGCTCCTCGCCGACCCTGCACAAGGCGATCTACGACAACCACCTGCAGGTGGTGAAACATGCGCTGGGCACGCATACCGCCATCTCGCGCGTGCACGGCGGCCGGCTCAAGGCCAGTCGCGAAATTCGGATTGCCTCGGTATTTCGCGATGCACCGGAGCCGTTCCTGCAGATGATCGTGGCGCACGAGCTTGCGCACCTGAAAGAGGCCGATCACAACAAGGCCTTCTATCAGCTGTGCAACCACATGACGCCGGATTACCACCAGCTCGAGTTCGACCTGCGCCTGTATCTAACCCAGCTGGCACTCGTTGCCGATAGCTGATCGCGTTGTGCCGGGGCACGCATTAGGATGCGGCCATGCACACCCCATCCCTCGCGCAGCTCACCCTTGCCGCACAAAGCCGACAGCCTGCGGCCATCAACGCATTGGCGCAGGCGCTGGTTCGCGCCGGCGAGACCGGGCAGGCCCGGGGCTGGTATGTCCGTGGCGCCGCTGCAGGTGATGCCGCCGCCCAGATCGAAGCCGGCCGCATGCTGGCCTACGGCATCGGCGGCCCAGTGGATGTCGCCCAAGCCGTCGCGTACTGGCAGCACGCCGAACGCAACGGCGTGGCCGCCGCGTCTTACCTGCTGGCGACGCTGGCTGTCGGCCAGGATCCTGAGCAACTGGGCACGCAAGCGCATGCGCGGCTGCACACGGCAGCGGCTGCACACTACCCGCCGGCGCTGCGTGCGCTGGCCATCCAGCACGGCAGAATCGATCATCCGCAACACCAACAGCGCTGCGTTCGCCTGCTGGAGCAGGCTGCATCGGCAGGCGACGTGCCAGCCGCAGCGCTGCTTGCCGAGCGCCTGCTGCGCGGCGAAGGCGTTACCGCCCAGCCCGATGCAGCACATCACCTGCTACGGCAATTACAGCCACTGGGTGTCACGGCCCTGCCCGACGTGCAGATCGCGCCGCCCGATCCGGCCGGTGACATCGCGCTGGACCACCTTCACTTCACACCACGCAGCGCACCGACCCCGCTCCACCAGAGTCCAACGATCGAAAGGCACGCGGCCGTGCTGTCGGCCGACGAGTGCCGGCTGCTGATCCTGCTGGCCCGCCCGCATCTGCGTGCTTCCCAGGTGGTCGATCCGGAGGATGCAAGCAGCCAGCGCACGCCGATCCGCACCAGCCGCGGCGCCACGCTGGACCCGATTCTGGAAGACTTCGCCGCCCGCGTTGCGCAGGCACGGCTGGCCGCCTGCGCACGGCTGCCATTGACGCACGCCGAGCCGTTGTCGGTGCTGTGTTATGCGCCAGGGGAGCACTATCGCGCGCACCGCGACTACCTGCCGGCCAGCAGGATCGCGGCGGATCGTCCCGCCGCCGGTAACCGGTTGCGCACCGTCTGCGTCTACCTCAATGCGGTCGCGGCAGGTGGCCACACCGAATTCCCGGTCGCCGGTGTCAGCGTGCAGCCCTGCGCAGGCTCGGTAGTGTGTTTCGACAACCTGCACGCCGACGGGCGGCCCGATCCCGATTCGCTGCATGCAGGCCTGCCGGTCACCACGGGAACCAAGTGGCTGGCGACATTGTGGTTCCGGCAGCAGCGCTATCGGGATTGGTGAACAGATTCATACACTGCGCCCTACCGACGTGGTTTAAAATGTTGCAGCGCGACGTGATCGGACAGGGTCTGCAGACGTCGCTTTTTTGTTTCCTCATTGCACGGGTCCAGGCCCGGCGTCAGGGGAGGCACATCACGCAGCCCCGCGGAGCCTTCGATGCTTTTCGAAACCCTCGATACCACCGGTCACGAGCAGGTGATCTTTTGCCACAACCGCGACGCCGGCCTCAAGGCCATCATCGCCCTGCACAGCACCCGGCTCGGCCCGGCCCTGGGCGGCGTGCGCATGCGCCCGTATCCCAATAGCGAGGCGGCGCTCGCCGATGCGCTGCGGCTCAGCCGCACCATGACCTACAAGAACGCGCTGGCGGGGCTGAATGTCGGAGGGGGCAAGGCGGTGATCATCGGCGACCCCAAGACCGACAAGAGCGAGGCGCTGTTTCGCGCATTCGGCCGTTTTGTCGACACGCTGGGAGGCCGCTACATCACCTCCGAAGATGTCGGCACAGACGTCAACGACATGGAACAGATCTACCTGGAGAGCGAGTACGTCACCGGCGTGCATCAGGTGCACCGCGGCTCCGGCGACCCGGCGCCCTTCACCGCCTACGGTGCGTTGCAGGCGCTGATGGCCTCGCTCAATCGCAAGCTCGGTCACGAAGAAGTGGGCAAGGCGAGCATCGCCATCCAGGGCCTGGGCCATATCGGCATGGAGCTGGTGAAGTTGCTCAAGGAACGCGGTGCAAAGCTCTATGTTGCCGATCTGAATCAGGCGCTGGTGGACCGGGCAGTGGCCGAATACGGCGCCGAAGCCGTGCGCCCGGACGAAATTCACCAGGTGCCGGCCGACGTGTTCGCACCCTGCGCACTGGAAGGTGCGATCAACGAAAACACCTTGCCGCAGCTCAGGGCCAAGATCATCTGCGGCACCGCCAACAACCAGCTCGCCAGCGCCGCCATCGGCGAAGAACTACACCAGCGCGGCATTTTGTATGCGCCCGATTATGTGGTGAATGCCGGCGGAGTGATGAATGTGTCGCTGGAGATCGACGGCTACAATCGCGAACGCGCAATGCGCCTGATCCGCAGCATTTATCACAATCTGGAAAAGGTCTTCGACCTGTCCACGCAGTTGAATGTTTCACCGCAGCAGGCGGCCGATCAGATTGCCGAGACGCGCATCGAAGCCATCAGCAAACTCAAACTTCCGCTGGGCCGCACCGCACCGCGTTTTCTGCATAAATTGCGCGGCGAATAAGCCAGCCGGCAGTCGAGCCGCGTTTGACGACACGTGCGCTAACGCAACGGCCGCCGCACACGTGACGCCCGGGCATTGCACCCGGGCATCACCCACACCGATCAGAAATCGGCGCTGTACTTCAGGCTCAACGCGCGGTCGTCGCCGCGCTCACCAACGCGTTGGTCGTAGCCGAAACGCAGCTGGCTCTGCTGGCCCAACGGCGCCGAGGCCGCAATGCCGAACACGCCGCCCGAGCGCGCCGGCTGCATGCCGCTCATCGGTGCCCATGCTTCAACACCGGTGAAGCTGGCATCCAGCATCAACCCCTGGCTGCTCAACGCCTGCTGCCATTCGGCATAACCGCCCAGTTGCAGGCCGCGCCAGCGATACGCCGAACGCACACCCGCCAGCACCTGCGTGCGCGAAGACGTGCTTGCATCGGCACGCAGACCGAAGCCATCGCCACCGCTTTCGCGGAAACCTTCGCTACGCAGGCGCACGTAATCCAGGCCCATGTACGGCGTCAGCGACGCAGCCGCATGGCCCCAGCGATACCCGGTCTCCAGGTTGCCGCTGAGATAGCTGCCGCTGTAATCGCTGAAGGCGCTGCTGCGGTCTTCGCCCAATTGCAGGTTGCGCTCGATCTGCCGGTTGACGTTACCGAAGCCCAGCTGGCCTAGCGTGTACGCCGAGCCCAGCGTCGTGCCCCAGTAAAGTTGCGCCTGCACCTGCCGATCGCGGCCACGTGCGCCGTCCAGATCGCCCAGGCTGCTGGAACGGGTTTCGCCGAAAGCGAAACCGGTGACTGCGCCAGACGCCAGGCGCAGATCGTTGCCCATCATCCAGCCGGAGGTAGCGAATCCTGCGGTGGTCACCCCGCCCTCGCCCGGCCCGCCCAGCGCACGCTGCCAGGTGCCCAGCATGCGCGGCTGTTGCGACAGGCCATCGAAATGCGCAGACAACGCGCGCCGGCCCAGATCGATGGTGTCGAAGGTCATCGCTGCCGACGCAGCATGCGCGCGTCCGGACAGGCTGCGCAGCGAATCCGCAGCGGTCTTGGCATCGGGTGATTGCTGCAATGCCGCCGCGGCACGAATGAAACCGCTGCTGATGCCGCCGTTGCCCTGCAGCTGCTGCGCATCGACCTTCTGGAACGCCTGTTCGACGCGGATTGCCGAATCCATCGATGCCGTGCCGACCGCGCCAAGCGAAGCGGCGACGGCGGTGACATCCATGCGCTGCAGCGACACGTACGCGGTGTTGGCGTCGTAGCTCAACGTGGCATTGAGAAAGGTGACTGCAGGCCCGCTGCTGAGACTGGCAAACGTTCCCTGCAGCCCATTGACTGCTTGCAGCACAGGATAGGTGGTGTTGTTGACGACATAATCGCGCCGCCCGATCAACTGCAGGTCACCATCGATCGTCGCTGTACCGCTCACGTTCAAGCGGTCGCCCACGTTTAATGCCAAGCGCCCGAAGTCATCCTGAGTGTAGTTACCTGCGATTGCCAAAACCGCGCCACCGACCTGCAGCGTACTCGCTCGATTGGAGACTGTGCCGGCAATGCGTCCTGCTCCGATCAACGTTGCACCATTGAGGATGTCCACCCGCGCGCTCTGCAGACTAGCCGTCTGCAACGTGCCGTCCAGCACTTGGGTATCGCCGGCAAACGTATTGTTGCTACTGCTCAGTATCAACGTACCGGATCCGCGCTTGGTTAATCCGCCGCTGCCACTGATGTCATTTGCCCAGGTCGAACGCAAGCTTGTGACCTCGACATCCACCGTACCCCAATCGAACCGCGCCGGCCCCAGCACCGCCTTGCCAACGTTGAGCAGGCCGTAGCCGAACGTCGGATCGACGCCGGGCGCGCCCAGATCGGTGGCCGTGCCCAACAGCGTCTGACGTACCAGATCGTTGTTGAAATACGGAAACGCCTGCCACACCAGTGCCGCTGCCCCCGATACCAGGGGCACCGCAAACGAGGTGCCGCTGCCGTAGAAGTAACGGATGTTGCTGGCGGTTGCATCGGGGTCGATGAACAGCGACGTGCCCGGTGCCACCAGGCAATAACGCATCGCCACGCCGCAGGCATTGGAGTACGACGCCAGCTGCGTGGGATTGGCGGTGTCCAGCGCGCCGACCACCAGCCAGCCACGCTCCAGGTCGGCGGCCGGAAGCGTTCCGTTCGGTCCGGGCTGACTCGGCAACGCGGCAGTATCGGACGGCTGCGCGCGCGACTCGTTGCCCGAGGCGAACACCACCAGGCCATCGTTGCCGATGACGAAGGAGCGGTATTCCTGCGCGATCTGATTGGTCACCGTCGGGTCGTTCCAGTAAAAGCCGCCCCATGAGTTATTCATGATGCGCACGCCCGCGCCGATCAGGTCGGCATGCACCGGACCAAGACCGAGCGGGCCGTCGACTTCATTGCCCTGGCCACTGCCATCGTCCACCGGCGCGCGGTCGCTGATGATGCGCGCCGACACCAGGCCCGCACCCGGCGCAATGCCGCCCGGCCACTGCCCCACCGCACGCCCGGCCGCCAGCTCGGCGACAACCGTGCCATGCCCGACTACATCGCCCACCGCAACATTGTTGGTACGCGGGTCGACGTAGATAAAGCTATCGCTCACCCGGCCCTGCAAGGCGGGATGATTGGCGTTGATGCCGCTATCGACGACGCCGATGCGATAGCCCGCGCCGGTAAAGCCCAGTGCCTGCGCCGCACGTGCATTGGTCAACGCCAGATGCGCGTCGATTGCCGGTTCCGGCGTCGGTGCAGTGACCGGCGGTGGAGGCGTCGGCGGTGAGGTGGGCGGCGGCGGAGGTGGCGAGGTCGGTGGCGGTGCGCTCGGCGTGGTCGGGCGAATACCGCCTCCGCCACCACCGCCGCCACACGCAGTCAACGCCACAGCCAACGCCGAGGCCAGGACAGTCCTGGCGACGTCTTTCTTCTTCATTTGGTGTTCTCCCCGAACCCATTCCATGGATTGGGCCCCATCCCGGGCCCGAACCGAATCATATACGGCATCGAGGCGCGCCTGCAGACGCACTTCAGCTTGCTGGCGCGAATCGACCATGAGGCAGATAATCGTTTCACTTTAAACGGTATCCGCTCATGTCCGACATCGTCATCGTTGCTGCCAAACGCACTGCCATCGGCTCGTTTCTCGGTCAATTCAACGGTGTGCCCGCACCGACGCTCGCTGCTGCCGCCATCGAAGGCGCGCTGGCGCAATCGGGAATCGCACCGGCCGACGTGTCCGAGGTCATTGTCGGCTGCGTGTTGCCAGCCAATCTTGGTCAGGCACCGGCGCGCCAGGCCGCCATTGCCGCAGGCATCCCCACGTCCACTGGCGCCACCACCATCAACAAGGTGTGCGGCTCGGGCATGAAGGCGATCATGTTCGGACACGACCTGATCAAGGCCGGTTCTGCCAGCATCGTGGTGGCCGGCGGCATGGAGTCGATGAGCAATGCCCCGCACCTGCTGCCCAACTCGCGCACCGGCAACCGCTACGGCAATTTCCAGGCGGTGGATCACATGGCGTGGGACGGCTTGACCAATCCCTACGATGGGCAGGCGATGGGCGTGTTCGGCGAAGCCACCGCAGAAAAATTCGGGTTCAGCCGCACCGATCAGGATGCCTTCGCGATCGCCTCGGTGGAGCGTGCACAGGCCGCGCAACGCAGCGGTGCGTTCGCCGATGAAATCGTCCCGGTCAAGGTCGCAACGCGCAAGGGCGAAGTGGTCGTCGACAGCGACGAACAGCCCGGCAAATCCGACATCGCCAAGATCCCGACCCTGAAGCCGGCCTTCAAGAAGGACGGCACTGTCACGGCGGCCAGCTCGTCGAGCATTTCCGACGGTGCGGCAATCACGGTGCTGATGAGCGCCGACGATGCGCAGCGCCGTGGCGTGACGCCGCTGGCGCGTATCGCCGGCCACGTCACCCACTCGCAGGCGCCGGAATGGTTCACCACCGCACCGGTGGCGGCGATCCAGTCGTTGCTCGGCAAGATCGGCTGGCAGCTGGACCAGGTGGACCTGTTTGAAATCAACGAAGCCTTTGCCGTGGTGGCGATGACGCCGATCAAGGAACTGGGCATCGCGCACGAGAAGGTCAACGTGCACGGCGGCGCCTGCGCACTGGGTCATCCGATCGGCGCATCCGGCGCGCGCCTGGTGGTGACATTGGTGAATGCGTTGCGCATGCGCGGCGGCAAGCGCGGAATCGCGACGCTATGCATCGGCGGCGGCGAAGCGACCGCCATCGCTATCGAATTGATTTGATTGCCATTAACAGCGAATTTGCAAAGCTGAATGCGCGCGCGCTTGACACTAGTCTTCGGGCCGTCATCATGTCGGGGGCGCGCAATAGCGCGTTGCCTAATCTAATCGACGAGGATTGAAACAATGACCATCAACAAGCTGCTGATCGCAATGGCTCTGGGCCTGGCCCTGACCGCTTGCTCGAAGCCGGAACAGGCTCAGGACGCTGCTGCTTCGGCCAACGAAGCCGCTGCTGACGCGCAGACCGCTGCTGACCAGGCTGCTGCCTCGGGCTCGCAGTCGGCTGACGCCGCTCAGGCTGCTGCCAACACCGCCGCTGCTTCGGCCGACACCGCTGCTGACGCTGCCCAGGCTGCTTCCGGCGCCGCGACCGACGCTGCTGCCGACCAGGCTGCCGACGCTGCCAAGACGGCTGAAAACACCGCCGAAGCTGCTAAGGACACCGCCGAAGAAGCCAAGAAGTAATCACTTCTTAGCTCCAAGCGAGTTCGGAAAAAGCCGCTGGTTTCCAGCGGCTTTTTCTTTGCCTGCGATTCGAGTCGAGCGACCTGCCGGCCACGATGATGCGCCGCGCCGACGCGATCAAGCCCCGTGCTTGTCCCGCACGCTGGTGGTCGCCCCTTGACACAGGCTGCATCGGCTCCTGCATAAGCTCCGCTCTCCAACACCGGAACAGGAACAGGACCACTTATGAAGACGATCCGCATGCTGTCCTTGAGCGCCATCGCCGCCCTCACCCTCGCCGCCTGCCAGGGCCCTGATGCCGAGCAGGCCCGTCGCGATGCCGCGTCCGCCGCCAAGCACGCTGCCGCTGCTACCGAACAGGCTGCCGACCGCGCTGCAGTACAGGCCAAGGCCGCCACCGCCGATGCGCGCGTGGCCGCGCGCGAGATGGCAGCCGACGCCAGCCGCGCGACCGCCAACGCTGCCGACGCCACCGCCGACAAGACCCGCGAGATGGCCAACAAGGCAGAGCAGAACGCCGACAAGCACGACGCCGAGCACCCGCAGCACTAACGGCGACGACAAAGCCGCTGCGCTCACCGGCAGGTGAGCGCGGTCCATCGCATGAACTGGCCCCGGGCACCCGCGCGTGTTCCAGAGCGGCATCCCGCCAGCCAACGGCAGCCTGCAATGCCTGCCAGCTGCACTGAACCGCTCATGGCGCTGCGTCTACGCACCCACAATTTCGTGCGCGCGCACACGTCTTGCGTCGAGATGGATCTCGTGTTGTCGAGCCTGGCAGGCTAGCATTCGGCATGCCCAACTCCTTCACATCGCGGCGTCGCAACCAGCTGGCGCTGGTGTTCTCTGCCCTGATCTTCATCGCCATCGGCATCGGCATCTTCGTCGGTGCGCGCCGCTCGCTGGCCGATGCCGCGCTGGTCTCGCATACCCATGAAGTGATCGGGCGGGTCGACGAGATCCAAGCACGCTTGCTGGATGCCGAGTCAGCCCAACGTGGCTTCCTGCTCACCGGCAACGAGGCCTATTTGCTGGACTACCACAGCAGCGTGGAACGCCTGCCGATCCTGCTCGGCAATCTGCGCACGTTGATTATCGACAACCCCGCACAAGAGCGGCATCTGGATCAACTGCAGACCATGGTGGAGACGCGGCTGCGGCAGATTCAGCATGTGCTGGACGTCTACGCGCAAGGCGGCCTGGAACCGGCACGTGCCAGCATCCGGCAGAGCGCGTTCCGCACCACCAGCGCCATCCGCGAGCAGGCGCTGACGATAGTGCAACGTGAGCAGGAACTGCTGGCCGAGCGCGCGGAAAGCAGCCGGCAAAGCGCGGCCTTGTTGCTGACGCTGGCCCTGGCCGGCATTCCGTTCGGGCTGCTGGTGGTCGGGGGTGTCTATGCGCTGCTGATGCGCGAACTGCGCCATCGTGCGCAGGCCGAACGCCGTGCCGCAAACGCCAATCGAGAACTCGGCGACAGCGTCGGCGCATTGCAGCGCAGTACCGCCGATCTCAATCTGCTCAGCCGCTACACCGGCCTGCTGCAAAGCTGCATCAGTGCCGAAGAGGCATTGGTGGTGACCAGCCGGACCCTGGCCAGCCTGCTGCCGGGCGTTGCCGGAAGCGTGTACCTGCTGCGCGCCTCGCAGGATCGCGCCGAAGCGATCAGCCACTGGGGCGAGCCGCTGGTGCAGAGCGCGCCGCATCTGTTGCCGGAGGAATGCTGGGCGTTGCGCCGCGGCCAGCCGCACATCATCGAAGACCTCGCGCGGGATGCGCTGTGCGCGCATATCGACCCACCGGAGCACCCGACACCGATCACCACCGCGTGCCTGCCGATGTCGGCGCAGGGCACACAGCTCGGCTTCCTGTTTCTGTCCTCGCCTGGTCCGGGGCCGATGCAGCGCCTGGAAATCGCCGAGGCGGCGGCCGAGCAATTGTCGTTGGCGTTGAGCAATCTGCGCCTGCGCGAGTCGCTGCGCCGCCAGTCGATCCGCGACGCGCTGACCGGGCTGTACAACCGCCGCTATCTGGAAGAATCGTTGAGCCACGAGCTGGCGCGTTGCGCGCGTCGCGGCCTGCCGTTGTCGGTGCTGATGCTGGATGTGGACCACTTCAAGCAGTTCAACGACAGCCAGGGGCATGCCGGTGGCGACCTGCTGCTGGCAGCGGTCGGCGAGCTGTTGCTGACCCGGTTGCGCGCCGAGGACGTGGCGTGCCGCTATGGCGGCGAAGAATTCACCGTGATCCTGCCCGAGGCCGATGGCGAGGAAGCCATGCGGGTGGCCGAGCAGATCCGCGGCCACATCGCGGCGCTGGCGGTCAGCGATGGCCAGCGCGCATTGCCGCGGGTGACCGCCTCGATCGGCGTGGCCAGCTTTCCGGCCGATGGCGAACTCGGTGCGAGCCTGATCCAGAAAGCCGACGCAGCGCTGTATGCAGCCAAGCATCGCGGGCGTAACCGGGTCGAGCGCCATGGCGACGGCGCGCCGCGCGCGACCGACAGCGGGGCCTGAGCAGGCAGCTTGTCGATCGCGGATTGTGCGCTCTGTCACACAAAAGATCGATTGACGCAGCGATAGTCGGCCTTGATCCCCGAAGCGAGGCAATCCGATGTCGATGTGGCGCGATCAAGGTCCCAACAAGAAAGACGGCGTTCCCGCAACGCCGGAGGCTACTGCCGCCGATGGGCGGCTGTTCAATGCCGATGCCAGCCCTGCCCCGCCGGTGCCGGCCGCCACCGCCACGCCCAGCGTCGCGCCAACCGCCGCAGTGCCCCAGCGCCAGGGCGAGGCCAAGGAATCGCTGATCGCCGCGGATATCAGCATCGAAGGCAAGATCGAGGGCGCCGGCCACGTGCGTCTGGCTGGCCGCTTCAAGGGCGACGTCAACGTCAAGGGCGACCTGACCATCGAACGCGGCGCCAAGCTCAATGGCGGCGTGCGCGCCAACAAGGTCATCATCGCCGGCGAGCTGGAAGGCAATATCGAATCGGCCGCGCAGGTGGAGCTGCAGACCTCCGGCGTGCTGGTCGGCGACGTCAAGGCCGGCAGCCTCACCGTGGCCTCGGGCGCGCGCATGCGCGGCCAGGCCGACTTCGGCTGGGGCGATGACACCGGCAAGCCGGCAAGCGCCGGCAAGGCGGCCATCGTCGGCGACAACGACGCCACATGAGTGCACCCCGCCCGGGCACGCCCGGAGCCACGCGCAGCTGTCCGCATTGCAAGGCGACGATCCTGGAAAGCGCCATCATCTGCCCTGCCTGCAAGCACCATCTGCGCTTCGATTCGGCGGCTGCGCAACACGCGCAGCCGGCGCCGATCGTGCCGTTGAAGGTCGACGGCACGATCCGTCATCCCGCCGACGGCGATCCGTGGGAATACACGGTGGTGGTGGTGGTGCGTAACGGCAAGGGCGAGGAGATCCGCCGCCACGTGGTCGACGTGGGCGCGATGCATGGCGGCGAAGAACGCGGATTCACACTGGCGGTGGAAGCGAGCGCGGTGCGCTCGCCGGGGCGACGAACGCGGCATTAGCGCGGTGAGCGCGACCTCGCAGCTGTGGAATCACACTGGCGCAGTGGCGGCGCGGGGTTCGCATGCGCAACACGAGTGACGCCGAGCACCATAGCGCCCACCGCAAACCTGCGTACTGACGCGCTCTTGGCGCCGATACAAGCAGGTTCTCAGTCCCGCACTCGTGACTATGGCCGCAGTCGCCTGGTCGCGCCGATGCGCGCCATTCCCATTCTCAGGATCTGCACACCGGCTTGGCCAGAGTTGCGGGCATGCGCAATGGCAACGACACGAACACACGCGGCGATCTGGTGGTGCTCGGCCCCGAGGGGCTGTATTGCCCGCAGGGCGACTTCCATATCGACCCCTGGCGGCCGGTGGCGCGTGCGGTGATTACGCATGGGCATGGCGATCACGCGCGTGGCGGCATGGGTCAATACCACTGCACGCGCGAGAGCCTGCCGATCCTGCAATGGCGGCTCGGCGAGCAGGTCTATCACCCCCATGCCGATGGCGAAGCGTTCACGTTGGGACGCGCGCGCGTGTCGCTGCATCCGGCCGGGCATGTGCTGGGCTCGGCCCAGGTGCGCATCGAGGTGGATGGCGAGGTCTGGGTGGCCTCCGGCGATTACAAGCGCCAGCACGACTCCACCTGCGCGCCGTTCGAGGTGGTGCCGTGCGACACCTTCATCACCGAAGCGACCTTTGGCCTGCCGGTGTATCGCTGGCCGGAGACGGCGGAGGTGGCGGCCGATATCGTCGCCTGGCGGCGCGAATGCGCCGAACGCGGCGAGGCGGCCATCCTGTATTGCTACGCCTTGGGCAAGGCGCAGCGTGTGCTGGCGGAACTGCGCGCCTGGGATACCCAGCCCGCACTGTTGCACGGCGCGATTGCTGCGGGGGTGGAGGTGTACCGCCAGGCCGGCATCGCGATGCTGGACACCCAGCCGGTCAGCGAGCATGCGCGCGGCGCCGACTATGCCGGCCAATTGGTGCTGGCACCGCCGTCGGCTGCGGGCAGTCCCTGGATCCGCCGCTTCCGGCATGCGCAACAGGGATTCGCCTCGGGCTGGATGCGTATTCGCGGCAATCGGCGCCGACGCAATTACGACCGCGGCTTCGTGGTGTCCGATCATGCCGACTGGCCGGATCTGCTGCGCACCATCGAAGACACTGGCGCGCGCCGGGTGATCGCGACCCACGGCAATACCGATGCCTTGATCCAGCACCTGCGCGAGCGCGGCGTTGCGGCCGAAGCGTTCCGCACCGATTTTGGAGCCGAAGAATGAACCCGCTTCCCGCCTGCCGTTATGCCCGCGCCCGTGCGCGTGCGCGCTTGAGCGGCGCGCTGGCGTTTGGCCGGCACGCACTGGCGTTTCGCGTGCATCGTGGCGCACCGGCTGCAGCAATCGGGCCGCCACGTCCGCAGCGCCGTCCACGCACGTTGGCCGCATTTACCCGGCGTGCGCTGGAGCTGCGCGCGGCAGCTGACGACACGACACCCCAGGCGCTGCAGTGAAGCGTTTCGCCGCGCTGTACCGCACGCTCGACCGCAGCACCGGGACGCTCGACAAGCGTGCTGCGCTGGTGGCGTATTTTCGCCAGGCGCCCGCGTTGGACGCGGCCTGGGCGCTGTATCTGCTGGCCGGCGGCAAGGTCGCCGGCCCGCGCATGCGCATCGCCAGCAGCGGCGAGCTGCGCGAGTGGATCACCGATACCGCAGGCATTGCCGATTGGCTGGTCGCCGACAGCTACGACCATGTCGGCGATCTGGCCGAAACACTGGCGTTGTTGCTGGACGACCCCATCACCGAAGCGCCCGATCTGCCACTGGCGGAATGGATCGAACAGCGGCTGCTGCCGATCGCCAACCAGGACGTTGCGGTGCGCAAGGTGTGCATCGTGCAGGCCTGGCGCAGCCTGGCCTTCGACGAGCGCCTGGTGTTCAACAAACTGCTGACCGGCGCCTTGCGCGTGGGCGTTTCGCAGCGGCTGGTGCAACAGGCACTGGCCGAACTGTCGGGCGTGGATATCGCACGCATCGCCCAGCGCATGCTCGGCAGTTGGCGGCCGCACCCGACCTATCTTGCCGATCTGCTGACACACGAAGAACTGCCGGGCGATCGCCAGCAGCCCTATCCGTTCTTTCTCGCCTCGCCGCTCGAAGCCGAGGTCGACACGCTGGGCGCCATCGACGACTGGCTGCTGGAATGGAAATGGGACGGCATCCGCTTGCAACTGCTTCGGCGCGCCGGCGAAGCGGCATTGTGGTCGCGCGGCGAAGAACGCCTGGATGGCCGTTTCCCGGAAATCGAACACGCTGCCATGCAGTTGCCCGATGGCACCGTCATCGACGGCGAGCTGCTGGCCTGGCAACCCGGGCACCCCCTGCCGATGCCGTTCACCGCCTTGCAGACGCGCATCCAGCGGCTCAAGCCCGGCCCCAAGACATTGGCGGCCGCGCCCGCGCGCATGGTGGCCTACGACCTGCTCGAACTGGATGGCGTTGACCTGCGCGAGCGCCCCTTGCACGCGCGGCGCGCACTGCTCGAGCACGTGCTCAGCGCGCTCGACGATCCGCGCATCGTCGCCTCGCCCCTGGTGCAGGCCGGCGATTGGCATGCCGCCACGCAGCTGCGCGTGCAGGCGCGCGAACGCGGCGTGGAAGGGCTGATGCTCAAGCGCGCCAACTCGGTCTATCAGGCCGGCCGCCGACGTGGCGACTGGTGGAAATGGAAGATCGACCCGCTCACCATCGACGCGGTGCTGCTGTACGCGCAGGCCGGCCATGGCCGCCGCAGCACGCTATATACCGACTACACCTTCGGGCTGTGGCACGAAGGGCAGCTGGTGCCGGTCGCCAAAGCGTACTCGGGCCTGGACGATGCACAAATCCTGCAGCTGGACCGCTGGATCCGCGCCAACACCACCGAACGCTTCGGTCCGGTGCGCGCGGTCAACCCGCACCATGTGTTCGAGCTGGGCTTTGAAGCGGTCAACCGCAGTGCGCGACACAAGTCCGGCATTGCGGTGCGGTTTCCGCGCATCCTGCGCTGGCGGCACGACAAACCGTTTGCCGAGGCCGATCACCTGAGCAGCCTGCAGGCACTGGCGCGGTGACGGCGGCGCAGCAGGCGCGCGGCACGCCATTGCAGCAATGGCGCGACTGGTTCGCGCAGCGCGGCTGGACGCCGTTGCCGTTTCAACGCGATGTGTGGAAGCGCTATCTCGCTGGCGAATCCGGGTTGTTGCACACGCCAACCGGTAGCGGCAAGACGCTGGCGGCCTTCGGCGGCCCATTGCTGGAAGCACTGGCAGCGCGCGGCCGCACGCTGCCGATCACATCGGCCAAACCTGCCGCTGCACCGCGCCGACAGCAGCAACGCAGCTTGCAGGTGCTGTGGATCACGCCCTTGCGCGCGCTGGCCGCCGACACCGCACGCGCACTGCGCGAACCGGTGGACGCACTGGGACTGGACTGGCAGGTGGGGTTGCGCACCGGCGATGCCAGCGCGCGCGACAAGCGGCTGGCACGCAGCGGCAAGCTCGATGTGCTGGTGACCACGCCCGAGTCGCTGGCCTTGCTGCTGTCCTACCCCGACACGGCGCCGCAGCTGTCCGCGCTGCGTTGCGTGATCGTCGACGAATGGCACGAGCTGCTGGGCAACAAGCGCGGCGTGCTGCTGCAGCTGTGCCTGGCGCGCCTGCGCGGCTGGGCGCCCGCGCTGCGCATCTGGGGCCTGTCGGCCACGCTGGGCAACCTGTCGCAGGCACGCGATGTCCTGCTGCCGCATCTGCCCGATGCGGCACTGGTGTCGGGCGTCAGACCGCGCGCCATGACGCTGGAGACGCTGTTGCCCGACAGCGGCGAGCGCTTTCCGTGGGCCGGCCACCTGGGTCTGGCGCAGCTGGCGCGGGTGCTGCAGAAGATCATGCAGCAGCGCACCAGCCTGGTGTTCACCAACACGCGCGCGCAGGCCGAACTATGGCACCAGGCATTGAGCGCGGTGTGGCCGGACGATCTGGCCACGCTTGCGCTGCATCATGGCTCGCTGGACCCCAGCCTGCGCGCGGCCGCCGAACAGGGGCTGCGCGACGGCAGCCTGCGTTGTGTGGTTGCCACCTCCAGCCTGGATCTGGGCGTGGATTTCCCGGCGGTGGATCAGGTGCTGCAGGTCGGCAGCCCCAAGGGCATCGCGCGCTTGTTGCAACGCGCCGGCCGCGCGCGGCACCGCCCTGGCGAATCCGGGCATGTGGTGTGCGTACCCTCGCATGCCCTGGAACTGGTCGAGTACGCCGCGGCACGTCGTGCCATTGCCAACGGCCATATCGAAGCGCGGCCACCACCGCGGCTGTCGCTGGATGTCCTGGCCCAGCACTGCGTCACCCTCGCCCTGGGCGGCGGCTTCGATGCCGATGCCTTGTTCGCGCAGGTGCGCGGCACCGATGCCTTCGCTGCGCTGGACGCACCCACCTGGAACGCGGTGCTCGACTTCATCGTGCAAGGCGGCAGCGCATTGGCGCATTACCCGGATTTCCACAAGGTGGTGCGCGACGAAGACGGCCTGTATCGCGTCACCGACCGCCGCGTCGCGCTACGCCATCGCTTGTCCATCGGCACCATCACCAGCGATGGCAGCGTGCGCGTGCAGTTCCTGCGGGGCGGCCGACTGGGTGCGGTCGAAGAACAGTTCGTCGGCCGCCTGCGGCGTGGCGATCGCTTTCAGTTCGCCGGACGATTGCTGGAACTGGTGCGCCTGGAAGACATGACCGCCTATGTGCGCGTGGCCAAGGGCGGCAGCGGCGTGGTACCCAAGTGGATGGGCGGGCGCATGCCGTTGTCGTCGGCATTGGGACGCGAAGTGGAAGCGGTCTTCGCCACGCCCGGCGATGCGCCTGAAATGCAGGCGCTGGCGCCGCTGCTGCACTTGCAGGCATCGCTCTCGTCGCTGCCGGGTCCGGATCATCTATTGGTGGAAAGCATCAAGGCGCGCGATGGCCGGCACGTGTTCGTGTATCCCTTCGCCGGGCGGCAGGTCAACGAAGGGTTGGCGGCGCTGTTGGCCGCGCGTTGGGGCCGACGTCAGCGCAATACCTTCAGCTTCGCTGCCAACGACTACGGCTTTGTACTCTCGCCCGCACAGGAGGTGGAGATCGATCCGGACGTGCTGCACGCCTTGCTGTCGCCGACCGGGTTGTTCGACGATCTGCGCGACAGTCTCAACCTGGGCGAGCTGGCGCGCCGGCAGTTCCGCGAGATCGCGCGCGTGGCCGGGCTGCTGTCGCCGTCGCTGCCCGGCCGTGCGCCGCGTAGCCTGCGCCAGTTGCAGGCGTCCAGCGGCTTGCTCTACGACGTATTGCAGCGCTTTGATCCGGAGCATTTGCTGCTGGCGCAGGCCGAACGCGAAGTCTTTGAAGGCCAGCTCGAACTGGCGCGCCTGGCGCATGCATTGGAGGACTGCGCACGCCGCGAACTGCGTCTGTGCACGCCACGCAGCCTCACCCCGTTGTCGTTCCCGCTGTGGGCCGAACGCATGCGGGGCCAATTGAGTACCGAGGACTGGAAGGCGCGCGTGTTGCGCGCCGCCGAGCAACTGGAGCGCAGGCATGGGCGATAGCGTGCACCTGCAGCTGGCCGGCGAAACCGTCGAACTGCTCGGCGAACGTGCATTGTATCGACCGGCACAGCGCGCCTTGTTGATCGCCGATCTGCATCTGGGCAAGGCCGATGTGTTCCGACGCGCCGGTATCGGACTGCCGGCCGGCGGCACCGCGCACGATCTCGAGCGCCTGGATGCGTTGCTTGCGCAGCGCCAGGTCGAGGCATTGTGGATACTCGGCGACCTGTTGCATGGCCCTGCTCCGCGCGCGGCCTGGCATCGCCGCTGGAGTGCATGGCGCGAGCAGCATCGCGATCTGCGCGTGATTGCCATCCGCGGCAACCACGACCGCGCGGTGGCCGGTGCGGATCTGCAGATCGAAGCGGCCGGCGAGCAGGTCGAAGACGGGCCGTTCGTGCTGCGCCACGAGCCGTTGCCGCATCCCACCGGCCACGTGCTGTGCGGGCATCTGCATCCGCTGGCGGCACTGCCGGGCCTGTCGCGACGCTGGCCGGCATTCTGGTTGCGCGAACGCGTCACCATTTTGCCGGCGTTCTCGCATTTCACCGCGGGCGTGGTGCCGACACTGCGCGAGGGCGAGCGGCTGGTGGCCTGCGTGGAAGGCGATGCGGTGGCCTTGCCGGTACGTTAGCCGCTGCGCCGCTGGCAACGACTGTGCTCGCCGCCAGGCAGGCGCGCCCGGCGCCCGGTGCGGCATGTCTTCCTCGCGCATGCCTACTCGTACATTCCGATTCCGGGTGCGCCATCCCTATCCGACGTCTGCGCGCCCATCTTTGTAGTCGCCGCTGGCAAACCGCGTACACGCAGGCGACGTCGCGTTGCTACTACGCCAGATGGAGCCACGCACACAGCGCGGCGAACCGTCGCCGAGCACTGCGGTCGATGCATTGCTACCGAAGCCCGGCGATCCGTGCGCCTTACGACGACTCGCCACGCGCGGTGGGCACATGCGTCTGGTCAGCTGCGGTGGCAACGCCCTGTGGCCGTGGCAGCGCTTGGGGCAATGGTTGCGACAGCGCGTCCACGAACTCGGGGGCCAGTGCCAACTTGCCGAACCAGCCGTGCTGGGTGCCGCTGAGCACGCGCAACATGTGGCCACGACCGCCCGGTACGCGTCCCATCGGCTGCAGCAACAGATCGCGCCCGCGCGCCCACAGGTCGCGCTCGGATTGAAACAGCGGCGTGAGCCAGCGGCTCCAGCGGTGATAGATCGCCACATGCGCCTGGCGTTCGCGCTGATAGCGCTGCAAGGCGTCATCGATATCTTCGCCCGCGCGCAATGCGTCGCGCATGGCCAACGCATCCAGCAACGCCATGTTGACGCCCTGACCCAGCTGCGGGCTCATCGCATGTGCGGCGTCGCCGGCCAGCACGAAACGGCCACGATGCCAGCGCGTCATCACCGCGTCGCGATAGCTGGCGCGTGCCAGCGCGGTGTGCATCTGTACGCTGTCCAGGCGCAGATGCGCGTCCGGCCACATCTGCGCCACCTCCTCGCGCCATGCGCCGATGCCGCGTTGCTCCCAGGCTGCGAAATCGCTGCACGGCAGGCTCCAGAAAAAACTCAGCCGCGGGGTATCGTCGCCAGGCCGCGTGCCGACCGGCAACAGCCCGATCATCTTGCGCGCACCGATATAGCGCTGGCGCAATTCGTCGACGAACGGCCAGTCCTCGCGCGGCAACAGACACCACAGCGCGCCCCATGGATATACCCGATCCAGCCGGGTTCCCTGCACCTGCGCGCGTAGCGTGGAAGCCGAGCCATCGGCGGCGATGATCAGATCGTAAGGACCATGCCATTGCCCACGCTGGTCCTGCACACGCCTGCCCTCGTGGTCGATGGCGGTGATCCGGGTATCGGTATGCAGCTGCGCGTACTCGGGCCAGGCATCGCACAACAGCGAGAACAACGCACCGCGCTGCATGCCCACGCCCATCAGACGGGCATCCAGATCGCGGTATTGCATGTCCATCACCGCGCGCCCGCAGGGCGTCTCGCCGTACAGGCGGCGCACCGGCGCGCCATGCACCAGTGCCTGCGGCAACAGGCCCATCTTCCACAACACCTGCAGGCCGCTGGGCTGCAGCAGGAAACCGGCACCGACCGGCCCGGGCCTTTCGGCGCGCTCGAACACGTCCAGTCGATGGCCATCGGCACCCAGCAGGACCGCCAGTGCCTGCCCTGCCGTTCCATATCCCACTACCGCAATCCGTAATGCTTGTTGCATCGTCCCTGCTCTGGTTCGCTGGCACCGGCCCCGCATGGGCCGGTGTAAAAAAAACCCCGCCGTGGCGGGGTTCTTCAACCGCACAATCGAGTCGGTTTACTCGACCGGCGTGATGTTCGAAGCCTGGGCACCCTTGGGGCCCTGGGTCACGTCATAACTGACGCGCTGGCCTTCCTGCAGGCTGCGGAAGCCCTTGGAGTTGATCGCGGAGAAGTGCGCGAAGACATCGGCGCTGCCGTCCTCCGGTGAGATGAAGCCAAATCCCTTGGCGTCGTTGAACCACTTGACGGTACCGTTCGGCATGGTGATGCGAGACCTTTGCAATAATTAATGGGTGGTGTACGGCGGTGCGTACGCGCCGAGTATGCAAAGCTTATTCCCCAATGACAATCACCCGCGTGCAAGTTCGCCGATCAGTTCGGGCAACCCGGACGAGGCGGCATCCACGTTGGCCAGCACCTCGGCCATGGTGATTTCCTGCGCGTCGCCGCACCCGGCCGCCCAGTTCGCCACGATCGCCAAACACGCATATTCCAGGCCTTTTTCGCGCGCCAGCCCGGCCTCTGGCATGCCGGTCATGCCGACCAGGTCGCAGCCGTCGCGACGCATGCGGGCGATCTCTGCAATCGTTTCCAGACGCGGCCCTTGCGTCGCACCGTAGCAACCGCCAGCCACCATCGTGACGCCTGTCACCTTGGCCGCAGCGATGACCTTGCTGCGAAACATCGGCGAATACGGATGCCCGAAATCCACGTGCTGCACCTCGCTGCCCGGCTCTTCGCAGAAGGTGGACACGCGCCCCCAGGTGTAGTCGATCAGCTGATCGGGACACGCCAGCACGCGTGGGCCGAACCGTTCGGTGATGCCGCCGACGGTGTTGAGCGCAAGCACGCGCGAGGCGCCGATTTGCTGCAATGCAGCGATGTTTGCGCGGTAATTGACCTTGTGCGGCGGCAGCGAATGGCCTTCGCCATGCCGCGCCAGGAATGCGACCCGATGGCCGAGCAACATGCCGACGCGGATCGGTCCGGATGGCGCGCCATAGGGCGTCTCCAGCTCGTGGGTCTGCACGTCATCGAGCTGCGCGAGCTTGTAGACACCAGTGCCGCCGATCACGGCCAATGCGATGGAATGGGAAGACACAACCGACCTCTGCAACATAACGGACGTGGAAGCGCGCAAGCGCGCAGGAGTGCCCGCGCGATGGCGGACCGGTGATTGGAAGCGACCAGCAACATAGGACGGGCAATCTGTCGCGGGGTTTGGCCGCCGAGGCAGCGAATTGCCACGGTGCGAACCCACCCTGCGCAGCTGCCAGGTTCGCCTGGCGGCTACGCCACCGCGTCGAGGGTGGCAGCGCGCGTCTTATTGCTTCATCGCGTAGATGGCAGGAATGCCGCGCAGCTGTTCGTTGACGTCCATGCCGAATCCGAACACGTAGCGGTCGGCCACTTCCACGCCCACGTAATCGGCGGTCACGCCCGGCACGCAGCGGTCGTGGCGCTTGACGGTCAACACCGCCACGCGCACGTCGGTGGCGCCCTGCTCCAGGCACCACTGGCGCACGCCCTGCAGCGTATAGCCTTCATCGAGGATGTCGTCGACCAGGATCACCCGGCGGCCGAACAGCGCGGTGGCCGGGCGGTGCTTCCACACCAGCTCGCCGCCGACGGTTTCGCCGCGATAGCGGGTGGCGTGCAGGTAATCGAACTGCAGGTCCTGCCCACGCGCGCCCAACTCCAGCGCCAACTGGCCGGAGAACGGCAGCGCGCCGTGCATGATGGTGAGATAGACCGGCACCTCGCCGGCATAGTCGCGCGCAATGGCATCGGCAATGGTGGCGACGGCAGCATCGATGGCCGGGCGGTCGACCAGCAGATCGGCTTGGGCCAGGGCCTGGGAAATGGTGAGCGTGGACATCAGGCAATTGATCCGAAAGGGGCGGAAGGAGTGTTGAAAGAGGCGTCGGTACCGGCAAGCAGGCCGTCCCAGCCGAGCGCGCCGCGACCGATCAGGCCGATCAGCGCTGCAGTGTTGAGGCTGCGGTTTTGCACCGCCTGCAGCGATTCGTCGACCAGTTCAGGATGGCAGACCAGCACGACGTCGCAGCCGGCATCCAGGTGCGCGTGCACCCGGCCCGCTACGCCCCCGGCGCTGAACGAGGCCGCCATGCCGATGTCGTCGGAAAACACCACGCCGCGGAAACCCAGCTGTCCGCGCAGGATCTGTTCGATCCAGCGCTGCGAGTAACCGGCCGGTTCCGGCGCGACCTGCGGGTAGACCACGTGCGCCATCATCACCGCATCGGCGCCGGCCTCGATGCCGGCCACGAACGGCAGCAGATCTTCGGCCTGCAGTTGCTCCAGCGACCGCGGGTCGCTGGCATGGTCCACATGGGTGTCTTCAAGCACCGTGCCGTGGCCGGGGAAATGCTTGAGCGTGGCGGCCATGCCGGCGCCGTGCAGCGCCTGCACATAGGCGCGGGTGAAGGTGGCCACGATCTGCGGGTCGTCGCTGAAGGCGCGATCGCCGATGGCGCGGTTGCCGCGGCCCAGATCCACCACCGGCGCGAAACTGAGGTCCACGCCGCTGGCGCGCACTTCATTGGCCATCAGCTGCGCATGCGCGCCGGCCGCGGCGAGCGCGCCTTGCGGATCCTGCAGATACTGCGTACCGAAGCTTTGCAACGGCGCCAGCGCGCTGAAGCCTTCGCGGAACCGCTGCACGCGGCCGCCTTCCTGGTCCACGCACAGCAACACCGGGCGCGGCGCGGCTGCGCGGATGGAGGCCGACAACTCGGCCACCTGGGTGCGCGAGGCGAAGTTGCGCTTGAACAGCACCACACCGGCCACGGCATCGTGCTGCAGCCAGTCGCGTTCCTGTGTGCTGAGTTCGGTACCGGCAACGCCGATCAGAAGCATGTTGGGGGACTCCCGGGCCAGGCGCCACGAGGGCGCAGCGCGGCATTGTCGCAGATGCGCGTTGCAGCGTCAGATTGCGCATTCAGGCAAGGGCTGACGTCTCCCCGCCGAAATGCCTTGCGACCAGGCATTGCGGTGCCGCGCGCAGCCGCCGCCCGCGTGATTGCCTGCGTGGCCAGGTTGCTGCGCTGACTGGCTGGCGACATTCGTTCGCACCGCATATCCGGTAGCCGGCAGACCCGGCAGCCATTGTGGCTGCGCTGGCCTGGTCGCCTCCACGTGGCGGTCTTCGGGGGCACAGGCGGCCGCCTTCCGCACCCAGGGCAGACGGGGTCAACATGCGCCGACTCCAAGAGCGGCTGACAAAACGTCGCGCGCGGTCGTCAGGTGGGTGTGGACGGCGCGCTCAGAACCGGCGTGTACGCGTGGTCCATGCCGCACCGAGCACCGGCCGCGCCCGCCTGGCGGAGAGCACGCTCCTTTGTCAGCTGCTCTAAAGACGTTCCAGATTCGCCCGCCAGTGCGCGGCCTGGGTCTGGATGCCCTCCAGCACCTGCGGCGCCATGCCGTCGAGCTGCCGATACGGCATCGCCAGGCGCTCGTTCGTGCCCAGCAGCGGGCGCTGCCGCGCCAGGAAATCCCAGTACAGCGCGTTGTAGGGACAGGCCCGCGCACCGACGCGCGCCTTGCGCTGATAGCTGCAGCCGCTGCAGTAGTCGCTCATGCGATCGATATAGGCCGCACCGCTGATATACGGTTTGCTGCCGAGCAGGCCACCGTCGGCGAATTGACTCATGCCCACCGTGTTGGGCAACTCCACCCACTCGAACGCATCGATATAGACACCCAGATACCAGCGATGCAGCGCCTGCGGGTCCAGCCCCGCCAGCAACGCGAAATTGCCGATCACCATCAGCCGCTGGATGTGGTGCGCATGCGCGTTGGCCAGCGAATTGCCGACGGCATCGGCCAGGCAACGCATGCCTACCTGCCCGTCCCAGAACCAGTGCGGCAGCGGCGCATGCTGATCCAGCCGATTGGACTGCGCATAGCCTGGCATCTGCGACCAGTACACGCCGCGCACGTACTCGCGCCAGCCCAGGATCTGGCGGATAAAGCCTTCCACCGATGCCAGCGGTGCATGCCCCTGCCGCCACGCCGCCTCTGCACGCGCGATCACTTCGGCCGGGTGCAGCATCTTGACGTTGAGCGCGAACGACAGCAGCGAATGAAACAGCCGCGGGCTTTGCGTACTCATCGCATCTTCATAGCGGCCGAAATCCGGCAACGCAGTGGCGATGAAGGCATCCAGATGCCGCAAGGCTTCGTCGCGGTCCAGCGGCCATGGCAGCGCCTGCGCATTCGGCGCGCCAAAACTGCGTACGCCAGCGGCTTCGATGCTGCGCCACAACGCGCCATGGTCGTGCGCGGCGCGCCACTCCTGCGGTGCCGGCGGATCGCCCGGCCACGGCGCGCGATTGTCGCGATCGAAATTCCAGCGCCCCCCTTCCGGTTGGCCGGAGGCATCGAGCAGGATGCGATGGCGCGTGCGCATGCGTCGATAGAAGACCTCCATGCGCCACTGCGTTGCAGCGCGGAAACACCCTGCCACCTCATCGCGTTCGGTCAGAAAATGCTCGCTATCGACCATGCGCGTGGCGAACGCGCAGCCCGCGCTCCAGTGCCGCAGCGCTTCATCCAGCCGCCACTCGTCCGGCGCCTGATACTGCAGATGCTGTGCACGGTAATGCGCCATCAAGGCCTGGAGATTGGCCGGGATGGATTGCCGATTACTGGGGGCATCGATCGCGACATAGCGCACGCGGTGCCCGTCATGCCGCAAGCGCGCGGCAAACGCGCGCATTGCCGCAAAGATCGCCAGGATCTTCTGCGCGTGATGCAGCACGTAATCGGTTTCCTCGCGCACCTCCATCAGCACGTAGACCACGCCCGGGTCGTGCGCGGCAAACCAGCTGTGCTGCGGATTGAGCTGATCGCCCAGGATCAGGCGCAAGGTGTGTGCGGATGCCTGTGGGGTGAGGTCGGCTGCGCCTGCCACAGCGTCACTCGTGGCCGCTACGCGCGGCATCGCTGGCGCGCACACGCTCCGCCAATGCCACACCACTTTGCCAGGCACCTTCGACCTTGCCGCCGGCCAACCAGTCGCCGCACAGACCGATGCTCAATCGCCGATCCCACGCACAGCCGATCTGCGAGGGCGGATCGGTGCTGGCCGCAGTCCAGCGATAGGCGTCGCAGGACTGCGGCAATGGCAAACCGAGCACAGGCAACGTTGGCAGCACACTGGCGATCACCGCTTCGGGTTGTGCATCAAGATGCGCTTGGCTCCAATCGGCGGTGGTATGCAGCAGCCAGGTTTCGGCGCCCTGACGTCCAGGCTTGCTGGAGTTGCGCGCCACCCAGCGCAATGGCCCGACGTTGACGAACAAGGCGTCGTAACCGGGATCCACCGGCGTGTCGAAATGCAGCACCACCGCCCAGGCCGGCCGCATCTTCGCGCCAGCGGCAATCGTCGCGAGCGTGGGCGCGCTGTTGGCCAGTAATGCAGCTGCAACTGGCGCAGGCACTGCCAGCAACACGGTGTCGAAAGCGCGTGTCGTCTCGTCTCCCGACACTGCCAGCTGCCATGTGTCACCGTCGCGCTGCAGCGATCGCACAGCGATCAGCAATCGAACATCAAGTCCCGCCGCAAGCGCACGCGCCGGTGCGGCCATGTCCGGCACACCGACCAAACGCGTCAACTCGCTCTGCGAAGCGCGAAAGTCGGTGCCGTTCCAACTGGCGACGCGTGCAGGCCAGGCCGCTGCGACGCCGCTCGCAATCCACTTGCCCCCCACCGCCGCAAACGCCGGATCGCGTGCGGTGAAATACTGCGCGCCGTGGTCGCACTGCCAGCCATCGCCTGCGCAACTGCGCATGCGTCCTCCGGGCGCATCGCCCTGCTCGAACAGCGTCACCATCCATCCAGCCGCCTGCAGCCGTTGCGCGCAGGCAAGCCCGGCCAAACCGGCGCCGATCACCGCAACCGTCTTCGGGCGGGCAGGCGGCGTCATCTCTTCAGCTGTTGGGAGTTGCAAGATGCCGTTGGCCGTTCACACCGCACAGTCGTCCGGCCCGCAGACATCGGGACCACCGATGGGCGTCGATTCGGCCGCCAGCTGCAGCAACGCTTGCGCAAAGCTCTCTGGCGGCTGCGCGCCCTGGATCAGGCTGCGTCCGTCGATCACGAAACTGGGCACCGCGCGGATTCCCAGTGCAGCGGCTTGCGCCAATTGCGCCTGGACCGCAACGCTGCCTTCGTCGGAGTCCAGCAGCGCGCGTACGCGCGCCTCATCAAGACCGCCAGCGGCCCCGGCATGCACCAGCGTTTCGGTCGCACCGACGTTCTGGCCTTCGGCAAAATGCGCATGGAACAGCGCTTCGATCACCGCCTCGACATCGCCCTCGCGGCTCGCCAGCCAGATCAGCCGATGCGCACGCAGCGTGCTGACCTGCACCTGGTCGCGTCCGAAATCGAATGGCAGGCCTTCGGCCCGCGCAGTGGCCTGCGTCTGCGCGAGCATCTGCTCCACGCGCGCGGCACCGCCGAACTTTTGCGCCAGCGCATCGCGCAACGGCGTCGGCTCCAGGCCGGCGTCAGGGTCCAGCTGAAACGCGTGGTAATGGATGTCCAGCGCAGGTGCCTGCGCGCCAAGCGAGACCACCGCCTGCTCGAAACGGCGCTTGCCGATCCAGCACCAGGGACAGACAACGTCAGACCAGATATCGATGCGCATGGGCGGGGATTGGAGAGTCGTCATTGGGGATTGGCAAAGCATAAACCCAATACCAAGGCAGGGATCGGCGAGTCGCAACGCAAGCAGCCCAAGTCCGACGCGCCACTTCAGCTGTTACGAATCCCGAATGCCCAATCCCGAATCCCGAATCACAAATCCCCGCTCCAGTTCCTGAACGGATGCGACGCCAATGCCAGGTTGTAATAGCGCACATCGTCGGTGACTTCCGCACCGATCCATTCGGGCTTGGCGAAGGCCTCGTCGGCACTCCCGAGTTCGATCTCGGCCACCACCAGCCCGGCATTGTCGCCGAGAAACTCGTCCACCTCCCACACGTGGCCCTGGTACTCGACCAGATGCCTATGCTTGTCGATCAGACCGCCGACACACAGCGCCAGCAGCGCACGCGCCTCGACCACCGGAATCGGATATTCGAACTCCTGCCGGGTATGCCCCACCTCACGCGATTTCAGATTGAGAAACGCGCTCTCGCCCTGGATGCGCACCCGCACCGACGCGTTCTGCGCACCACTGCGCATCGCCGCCTGGTCGTTGATGTAGCCCTGCGCCATCGGGATCACCGCATGCGCGGCGCTACGCCAACCGTCGCCGGTCACGAGAAACTTGCGTTCGATTTCAATGGGCATGGGTTTTGGGAATCGGGAATCGGGAATCGGGAATCGGGAATCGGGAATCGCAACAGCATACGGCGAACCGCCTCTACGATTCCCGATTCACCATTCCCGATTCACCGCCTCTCAAACACCGCGATGCTTTCCACATGCGCAGTATGCGGAAACATGTCCATCGCGCCGGCGGACTTGAGCGTAAAGCCCTGCTCGTTGACCAGGTAACCGGCATCGCGCGCCAGCGAGCCGGGGTGGCAGCTGACATAGACGATGCGCTCGAACTTTTTCAACGGCAGTTGCTGCAGCACTTCCAGTGCGCCCGAACGCGGCGGGTCCAGCAGCAGCTTGTCGAAGCCCTGCTTCATCCAGGGCGCATTGCGTTGGTCCTGGGTCAGATCGGCCGCATGGAACTGCGCGTTGTCCAGGCCGTTGCGCTGCGCGTTTTCCCTGGCACGTGCGACCAGACCGGCATCGCCCTCCACGCCGACCACCTCGCGCACCGTCCGTGCCAGGGGCAGGGTGAAATTGCCCAGACCGCAAAACAGATCCAGCACGCGGTCGTCGGGTCTGGCATCGAGCAGCGCCAGTGCGTGCGCAATCATCTTCTGGTTGAGCGAGGCATTGACCTGGATGAAGTCCAGCGGCCGGAACGCCAGCTCCACATCCCATTGCGGCAGGCGGAACGACAGCGGCACATCCTGCGGCCACAAGGGATGCACGCTGTCCACGCCGCCGGGCTGCAGGAAGACCGCAAACCCGTGCGTCTGCGCGAAGTCCACCCAGGCCTGCCGATCGCGCTCGCTGAGCGGCTGCATGTGGCGGATGGTCAACGCCACCGCATCGTCACCGGCGATGAACTCGATCTGCGGGATGTCGCGCTTGCCGTCCATGCTTTCGACCAGGGCGGCCAGCAGCTCAATCTTCTCGCCGATCTGCGGGATCACCGTGTAACAGACCGACAGGTCGGCCACAAAACGCGGGTCGAGTTCGCGAAACCCCACCAGGGTCTTGTCCTTCTTCTCTACCCGCCGCACCGAGAAACGGCCTTTGCGCCGATAGCCCCAGGCGTCGCCGACCAACGCGGGCAGCACCGCCTGCGGGCTGACGTGGCCGATGCGCTCAAGGTTGTCCATCAGCACGCGCTGCTTGGCCACGATCTGCTGCGACTCTTCCAGGTGCTGCAACACGCAGCCGGCGCACACGCCGAAATGCGGGCAACGCGGGGTGACCCGCTGCGGCGAGGCCTCCAGCACTTCAACCGTCTTGGCTTCATCGAAATGGCGGCTGCGCGCGGTGGGTTCGGCACGCACCAGTTCACCGGGCAAGGCGCCGCTGATGAAGGTGACCTTGCCGCCCTCGCCGTCGCGGCGCGCCACCCCACGGCCGTCATGGCTCAGGTCGGTGATGGCGGTCTGAAAGGGAGTACGGTCGAAACGGTTTCGGGTTCTGGCCACGTGGCGACAAGCTGCGGGCAAAAAGGGTGCGTATTGTCGCAGATGCGATCGACCGAGGCCGCCCTGCGCGGGATGGCAATTGTCGTGCCCTGCAAACACAGGCAAACTTGGCCTGCGCGCCGCAGCTCAGGACGCGGCACCGCTGACAAGGAGGCAGCACATGAATATGGCGACACGTCAGGAACCCCACCCACGACTCTTGCTGGTGGAAGACGACCCGATCAGCCGCGGCTTTCTACAGGCTGCCCTGGAAAGCCTTCCGGCCCAGGTGGATTGCGCCGATTCGTTGTCGTCGGCGCTGGACCGCGCGCGCGAACGTCGCCACGACCTGTGGCTGATCGACGTCAACCTCCCCGATGGCACCGGCAGCGGCCTGCTGCGCGCGTTGCGTCTGCTGCACCCGGATGTGCCCGCACTGGCGCATACCGCCGATGGCGACATGGCGATGCAGCGCGGCCTGCAGTCCGACGGCTTTCTGGAAATGCTGGTCAAGCCGCTGACCACCGAGCGCCTGTTGCAGGCGGTGCGTCGCGGCCTGGCGCGGGGCCGCTACAGCGTGGCGCCGGTCGGCGTGGTCGACATCGCCGCCAGCGATTGGGACGAAGCGGCAGCATTGAGCGCACTCAACGGCCAGCAGCATCATCTCAACGCTCTGCGCGAACTGTTCCTGGCAGAGCTGCCGGGCACACGCGATGCGGTCACCTCCGCACTGAACATCAGCGACGAGCAGGCGCTGCGCAATCACCTGCATCGGCTGCAGGCCAGTTGCGGCTTCGTCGGCGCTGCCCGGCTGGCCGGCGCGGTCCGCCTGCTGCGTGGCGACCCGCAGTCGCGCACGGCGCAGACCCAGTTTCATGCCGCAGTGGCCGCGTTATTGCATTGAGCTGAGGCTGCCGCAGCCGCCAGCGCCGGTAAGGTCAGGCGCTGGCCGGGTGTCGAAGGGAGCGGAGACGCGACTGGTCCAATGACACGCGACACGGCGCTTGGTCCGGGTCGTGCAGATCAACGCCGCCGCGCCAGATCCTCGAGCATTTCCCAGGATTTCAGGCCGCGTCCGTTCAGATGATGCAACAGCACGCTGCGCATGCTGCGGCGCAAGCCGGGCATGTCGTCGGTGGCCGGCATCGTATCTTCCCCTAGCGCCAGCAGCGCTGCGCCAGTTACGGTTTCGCGCCGATCCTGCGCCAGACGTTCGCTCAGTACCCGCATGGCGCCCTCTTGCGGATCGAGTCGATAGCGCGCCGCCGGGTCGATCGGCTGCCCGTCGCTGTCGTGCTGCAGATCGAAGGCAAACCCAAGCCCATCCAGCACATCGCGCTCGAACCGGCGCAACCCCCACGCCAGCGACAACTCCGACGCCAGATGCGCCCGCGCCTGTGCATAGCACGCGTAGAGCTCCGGCACCGCATCATTGCGAGGAGCCAGGCGCAGCAACAGCTCGCTGATATAGAAACCGGCCAGCATGCGCTCGCCGACCAACCGCGGCGCAGTGTCCAGCGCCTCGGCCTGGCGCAGCTGGGCAAGTTCGCCGCGCTGCACGGCCGTGAACTGGATCAGTTGCAGGGGCTGCAGCGCCGCACGCAGGGCCTGCTTGCGCGGACCCTGCACCCCACGCGCCAGCAATCCGACACGTCCGTGCTGCTCGGTCAGCACTTCCACCAGCAAGCTGGTTTCGCGCCAGGCACGCACATGCAGGACGAAGCCGTGTTCGTGCTCGATCAGCATCTTGGGCCAGCGCTCACCACTGCACTTACAGCCCAGGCCATGCGGCCATCACGCACTCGGCAGCGCAGGTGCCAACGCCGCTGCGGCATTTTTCGTATGTTCCCGAGGACGACAGAAAGGGCACATGCAACGCTGCAATCGGCTACGAGGCGTTGCCTGCGGCAAGACAGCGCCTCAATTGATCTCTGGCTTGGTGACCATCGTGCCACTCGATTTCGAACACCTGTTTGTTGTCGATGAGTAACCGGTAATGCGCGTTGTCGTCTATCCCGCCCAGCATTGCCTCGGCACTGGGGACTGCGAAGGCGATCGTGACCAGGTCAGTACCGGGTGTGAGATAGTGAAAGGCGCGCACCGTTGTCGGCTTTCCATCGCCGCCGTCCAGCCCCACCTTGATCGAGCAGTCCTTCTTGGGCCGCGGCAATCCGGGACCGGTGAACGATATCAACGCACGGCGATAGTCGCCTGAAGGGCCGGCCAGGGTCACGATACCTTGCAGATTACCGTAGGCCGCAACGCAATTATCGCCAGGCTTCGCGTCGGCGCTCGGGTCGAAGTGCTGCCAGAAGCCCTTGCGGAAACGCTGATAATTTGGATCAGTCGCAAGCTTGGCTTTCTCGCTCAAGAGCATCTGCGCCATGCCCAGGGCAGCGGTCGCGCGCGCCTTCATCGGGTCGTATTCGGGCTGCGCCGCACCTGTCGAGGCCGCGCCATCACGAACGCATAAAGGTGTCGGTGCAAGGCCGGGACCACCAGGTGCGGTCCCCATCATGCGCTCACCGGCTCCGGGCGTATTGGAGCAGGGAAAAGTCTGCGCATTCACTGCAAATGGCAGCAACCCCAGCACCAGCGCTCCCGCCATCATCCTGCCGACACCCAATGCCCCTGGGCCACCAAAGTTCGCTTTCTTTCGCCGCATCGTGCACCTCCATGTTGATACGAAATTAGTCGCCGTACCCAAATGCCTTGAGCGCTCCCTCGTCATCCGACCAGCCCTCGCGCACGCGCACCCAGGTTTCCAGGAACACTTTCGCACCGAATAGCCGCTCCATCTGCAGACGCGCCTTGCCGCCGATCTCCTTCAGGCGGGTACCGCCCTTGCCGATCACGATTGCCTTCTGGCCCTCGCGTTCGACCCAGATCACCGCACCGATTCGCAGCAGCGCGCCGTCTTCGGCAAAGCGCTCGATTTCCACGGTGGTGGCATACGGCAGTTCTTCGCCCAATTGACGCATCAGCTGCTCGCGCACCAGCTCGCCGGCCAAAAAACGCTGGCTGCGGTCGGTGATTTCGTCCTCGCCGTACATCGCCTCGGCTTCAGGCACCAGCTTGAGCAGATCGCTCACCAACGCTTCCAGCCCTTTGCGCTTGAGCGCGGACACCGGATGCACTGCGGCAAACGTCCGCCCTTCACTGACCTGCGCCAGAAACGGGAACAGCGCGGTCTTGTCCTTCAGCCGGTCGACCTTGTTGACCACCAGCACCACCGGCACTCCGGCGTCGCTGAGCACGCGGAACGCCAGCGTGTCTTCCTCGTCCCAACGGCCGGCCTCGATGACCAGCACGGCGGCATCCACGCCTTCGAGCGACCCGCGCGCGGCGCGATTCATCACCCGGTTCATCGCGCGCTTTTGTTCGCGATGCAGCCCGGGCGTGTCGACCAACATCAACTGCCCTTCCGGGAAGGTGGCGATGCCCAGCAGCCGATGCCGCGTGGTCTGCGGCCGATTGGACACGATACTGACCTTGGCACCCACCAGGGCGTTGGTCAGGGTGGATTTGCCGACATTCGGCCGGCCGATGACGGCAACGCTGCCGCTACGGTGGGGAGTGGTTTCGCTCACGTGTTTACATCCAGTTGTGCGATGACGGTAGCCGCCGCCTGTTGCTCGGCAAGACGGCGCGACGTGCCCTGGCCCTCGGCGCGGGCGATGGGCTGCTCCAGGATGCAGGCGACGTGGAACTGCTTGGCATGTTCGTCGCCGCTCTCGCTGATCAGAGCGTAATTGGGCAACGGCAGCTGCCGTGCCTGCAGCCATTCCTGCAGCCGCGTCTTGGGATCTTTTTCGGCCTTGCCGACCGGCAGTGCCGCCAGCGATGGTTCGAACCACGGAAGCACCACCTCCCGGCAGCGCTCGAACCCGCAGTCCAGATAGATCGCCGCGACAATCGCCTCGACCGCATCGGCCAGGATCGAATCGCGCCGATGGCCGCCGGACTTGAGTTCGCCCGGGCCAAGCGTCAGCCGCTCGCCGAGATTGAGCGTGCGTCCGATCACCGCCAGCGCACCTTCGCGAACCAGTTCGGCGCGCGCGCGCGTCAATGCACCTTCGTCGGCCTTGGGCCAGCGCCGATACAGCGCCTCGGCGATCAGCAGGTTGACGATGCCGTCGCCGAGAAATTCCAGTCGCTCGTTATGCGGCGTCCCGGCGCTGCGATGGCGCAGCGCCTGGGCGAGCAACGCCGGATCGGCGAATGCGTGCCCGATAGGATCGCCACGTTGGAAGGTTCTATTCGACACCGCGCTTCGTCAAATCCTGTTCCGTATCGAACTTGCCGACAACATCCAGATTGCCAACCAGCTCACGGCGTACCTCGTAGTTGACTTTCATCCGCCAACCACCCTCGATGCGTTCGAACTTGACGTCTTCTTTTTTGACGTTTTCCGAATAGTTTATGTAAAGCCGCTTGAAGAACATGTCCTGCAACTTGGACGGATCCATATCCGCAGTACCAACTTCGTTTGCAAGCCCCTTCATCGAGGTGCGCACCGCGTAGTACTCCTGATACATCGGAAACAGCTTCATCCCGATGTACAGGCCAAATCCGACCACCGCCAGCACCACCACGAACGACGTCAACGTCATACCGCTTTGCTTGCGCTTCATTGTGCTTTCCCCGGCACGCCGTGCGTGCATTTACTGGATTCCAGTCCCGATCCGCGATGGATCGAAACTCCCCTTGCAGAACCACCCTTCGCAATTGAGCCAGATCAAGAACGCCTTGCCGCGCAGATTGGCCTCCGGCAGGAAATGCGTCTGGGTCCAGAACCGGCTGTCTTCGCTATTGTCGCGATTGTCCCCCATCACGAAATAGCTGTCTGCAGGCACCGTCCAGTCGCCCTGCCCGGCCGGCATGTTGCGGTCCACCCACTCCAGCACGGTGTGCGTGCGGCCCGGCAGGTCCTCGACCAGCAGCGTGGTGCCGGTCATCTCGGCGCCCTTGCCCTTGCCGATGTACTCGCCCTTGACCGTGTAGCGCATCGGCTTGTCGTTGATATACAGCGTATCGCCATGAAATCCGATCTTGTCGCCCGGCAGGCCGACCACGCGCTTGATCCAGTTCTGGTCCGGCGCATGCGGCGGCTTGAACACCACCACGTCGCCACGCTTGGGCTCGCCGGTGGGGATGAACTTGGTATTGGTGATCGGCAGACGGAAACCGTAGGCGAACTTGTTGACCAGGATGAAATCGCCGATCAGCAAGTTGGGCATCATCGAGCTGGACGGAATCTTGTACGGCTCGGCGACGAAGCTGCGCAGGATCAGCACCACCGCCAGCACCGGGAAGAACGCACGCGAGTAATCGATGATCGCCGGCTCGCTGTCCAGCAGCCCGGCACGTGCGGCACGGCGCTTGGCCAAAAACAGCTTGTCCAGCAGCCAGATAAAGCCGGTACCCAGCGTCAGCACAACCAGGATGATTTCAAACCATTTCATTGGTGTTCCTTTCGGAAAGGGAATCGAGAATCGAGAATGGGGAATTGGAACAGCAGGAGCACGTGCGCCCTTACGATTCCCGATTCCCGATTTACCATTCCCAGCTACTTATCCATCTGCAGCACGGCCAGGAAGGCCTCCTGCGGAATCTCCACGCGGCCGACCTGCTTCATGCGCTTCTTGCCTTCTTTCTGCTTTTCGAGCAGCTTTTTCTTGCGCGAAACGTCGCCACCATAGCACTTGGCCAACACGTTCTTGCGCATCGCCTTGACCGTGGAGCGCGAGATGATCTGCGAGCCGACAGCGGCCTGAATCGCCACGTCGAACATCTGCCGCGGGATCAGGTCCTTCATCTTTTCGCACAGCTCGCGGCCGCGCCGGTCGGCATGGCTGCGGTGCACGATCAGCGACAATGCATCGACCTTGTCGCCATTGATCAGCACGTCCACGCGCACGAACGGGCCGGCATCGAAGCGCACGAAGTGATAATCCAGCGAGGCGTATCCGCGGCTCACCGACTTGAGCTTGTCGAAGAAATCCAGCACCACTTCGGCCATCGGCAGCTCATAGCTGATCTGCACCTGGCTGCCCAGATAATTGATGCTGATCTGGGTGCCGCGCTTTTCTTCGCACAGCTTGATGATGTTGCCGATGTACTCTTCGGGCGTCAGCACGTTGGCGCGAATGATCGGCTCGCGGATCTCCTGCACCAGGTTCAACTGCGGCAGCTTGGCCGGGTTGTCCATGTTGATGATGGACCCGTCGGTCTTGAGCACTTCATACACCACCGTCGGCGCGGTGCTGATCAGGTCCAGGTTGTACTCGCGCTCCAGACGCTCCTGCACGATTTCCATGTGCAGCATGCCCAGGAAGCCGCAACGGAAACCGAAGCCCATCGCCTCGGAGCTTTCCGGCTCGAAGCGCAGCGCCGCATCGTTCAGACGCAGCTTGTCCAGGGCTTCGCGCAGATCCGGATAGTCCTCGGCATCGACCGGGAACAGGCCGGCGAACACGCGCGGCTGCATTTCCTGGAAACCCGGCAATGCATGCGGCGCCGGATCGGCCGCCAGGGTCAGGGTGTCGCCGACCGGCGCGCCATGCACGTCCTTGATCGAGGCATTGATCCAGCCCACTTCGCCAGCGCCCAACGACGCCAGCTCCTTGCGCTTGGGGGTGAACACGCCAACCTTGTCGACCAGGTGCGTGCGCCCGGTCGACATCACCAGAATCTTGCTGCCCGGCTTGATCTCGCCCTGCATCACGCGCACCAGCGACACCACGCCCAGGTAGTTGTCGAACCAGGAATCGATGATCAGCGCCTGCAGCTTGTCGGTATCGCGCGGTTTTGGCGGCGGGATACGGTGCACGATCGCTTCCAGCACCAGATCGATGTTCAGACCGGTCTTGGCGCTGACTGCCACCGCGTCTTCGGCATCGATGCCGATCACCGCTTCGATCTCGGCCTTGGCACGGGCGATGTCGGCGGTGGGCAGGTCGATCTTGTTGAGCACCGGCACCACTTCCAGCCCCTGCTCCACCGCGGTGTAGCAGTTGGCCACCGACTGCGCTTCCACGCCTTGCGCCGCATCGACCACCAGCAGCGCGCCTTCGCAGGCGGCCAGCGAGCGGCTGACCTCATAGGAGAAGTCGACATGCCCGGGGGTATCGATGAAGTTCAGCTGGTAGACCTGCCCGTCCTTTGCCGTGTACGGCAAGGACACCGACTGCGCCTTGATCGTGATGCCACGTTCGCGCTCGATCGGGTTGGAGTCGAGAACCTGGGCCTCCATCTCGCGCGCCTGCAGGCCGCCGCACAGCTGGATGATCCGGTCGGCCAGGGTGGATTTACCGTGGTCGACGTGGGCAATGATGGAGAAGTTGCGGATATTCCGCATTGAATCAGAGGACATTGAGGTGGGCGCCGGCGGTGCCGTCGTCAGGGTAACGCAGCATTATCGCACGCTACGGCCCCGCGGGGCCGGGAATTGGGAATCGGGAGTGGGGAATCGGAAAAGCCAGGCGAGCTGTCGCCTCGCGGAGCCGCTCTTGCCATTCCCGATTCCCGATTCTCCATTCCCTCCGTTAGCCGCCAGCCTTCAGGGCCACATAGCTGGTCGCCTTACCGTCGGTGACCAGCAGCATGACCACGTCGCCCTTCTTGTAGCTGGACAGCGCGCGGTTGAGTTCGGCGACGCTGCCCACCTTGGTGCGGCCGACGCGGGCGATGACCAGGCCCGGCGAGAGCGGCGGCTGGGTGCTGCGCGCCGCAGCCCCGGTGACCGCGGCAATCCGCACGCCCTCGCCCGCTTCCAGGCCCAGGCGGCTGCGCTCGGCAGCGGTCAGGTCGGCGACCTGCAAGCCGAGCAAGGCCACGCTGGCGGGAGCTTCCGGCTTGGCGTCCGCGGCCGCAGTACGCGGCGCGGCGTCGTCGCGACCATCCTGCAATGGCGCCAGCACAACCGACACCTGGCGCGGCTTGCCATCGCGCAGCACGTCCAGGTTGACCTTGGTGCCCGGCGCCATCAGGCCGATCATCGGCGGTAGATCGCTGGCGACATCGATCGGCTTGCCGTTGACGGCGCGGATCACGTCACCCACCTCGATTCCGGCCTTGGCGGCCGGGCTGCCCGCGGGAATGTCGTTGACCAGCGCGCCGCGCGTATCCGGCAGGCCCAGGCCCTGCGCCTTGAGCGAATCGATCGGGCCGACCGCCACGCCCAGCATGCCGCGGCTCACATGGCCGGTAGCCTTGATCTGCTCGGCGGCGCTGAAGGCCAGATCGATCGGGATCGCGAAGCTGATCCCCATGTAGCCGCCCGACGCGGAGAAGATCTGCGAGTTGATCCCGACCACCTCGCCGCGGGTATTAAGCAGCGGGCCGCCGGAGTTGCCCTGGTTGATCGCCACGTCGGTCTGGATGAAGGGCACATAGCGCTGATCCGCATACGGATTGCTGCGACCGGTGGCACTGACGATGCCGGCAGTGACCGAGTGGTCCAGCCCGAACGGCGAGCCGATCGCCACCACCCACTGACCTGGCTTGAGCGTATTGGAATCGCCCAGGCGCACGGTCGGCAGGCCCTTGGCCTCGATCTTCAGCAACGCCACGTCGAACTGCTCGTCGCTGCCCACCACCTTGGCCTTGAACTCGCGGCGGTCGGTCAGCTTGACGGTCACCTCGCTGGCGCCATCGACCACGTGGTGATTGGTCAGCACATAACCGTCTGCGGAAATGATGAAGCCCGAGCCCATCGACTTGCCGGCGATGCCGCCATCGTCATCGCCCTGGCCCGGCCCTTGCCTTGGGCCGCCTGGCATCTGGAAATCCGGGCCGAAGAAGCGCTTGAAGAACTCCGGCATCTGCTCGTCGTCCGGCATGCCGCCCTGACCGGGCATGCCACCCTGGCCACCGCGCCCGCCACGGGCAGAACGTGCCATCGCATCCTTGCGGGTGATGGTGGTTTCGATATTGACCACGCCCGGGCCAACCTGTTCGACCAGATTGGTGAAGTCCGGCAGGCCGGCGACCAACTGCGGCGCCGGTGTCGCGCTGCGGTTGGCGGCAATCGGCGCACTGGTCTTGGCCTCCGGCGGCGGCGCCTGCTGGGCACAGGCTGCCAGCGGCAGGGTCATGGCGATCAGGCCAAACATCTGGGTACGCATGCGGTGATTCATCGAGTTGCCTCCGATGGCAGGGCGACAGGGGCCGCAACCCGCGACATGACGCGGGCCCGGCAAGTTAACGGGAGGAAGGGCGCCGACTGGATGAAGATCGGCAGCAGGATCAGTTCTGCGGGACCGGCAGCGGCAGCGGCCGGCCTGGCGCGGCAGTGCCGGCCGCCTGGGGCGCAGGCTCGAACGGATAGAACGCCGGACCCTGACGGCTCTGGCTGAAACTGGCGTTGAGCGGGCTGTCGCCTGCACCGGACAGGGCCGAGCGCGGCCACGGGCGCGCCTGCAGCGTCGTACCCGGATGCGTAAATGGATTGGAGCTTGCTGCCGGGCTCACCGCTGCCGCAGGAGCCGGGGCCGCGGAGGCCACCATCCGTGCCGGGGTCGGTTGCTGACGTGTTGCCGCGTTGCGCGCCACCTGCTGGTTACGCGTGGCGGCACCGCGGCGGGTGGACGCCAGCGCAGCGGCCGGCACCGCCGCAACCAAGGCGCCACCGTCGCCGGGGTTGGCCGGGTCGGGGACGGCCGGCGTCTTCGGCGCCGCTGGCGGCTGCGCAAGGGCGGGCACTTGCGCGGTGGTGGCATAGACCGGCACAGCGGCGCCGGGGTTGGCCGGGTCGGGGACGGCCGGCGTCTTCGGCACCGCTGGCGGCTGCGCAAGGGCGGGCACTTGCGCGGTGGTGGCATAGACCGGCACAGCGGATGCTGGCGACGCCGTCTCCGGCAAGCGCTCGCGCGCCATGAACAACGCGATGGCGGCAACCGACGCAGCAATCGCCGCACCGCCACCCCAACGCCAGCGTGCGGCCGAGCGCGGTGACGGCTGCGCCTGCGGCGCGGGCTCATCGGCAATGGCGCTGCGGACACGCGCGGCAAAATCCAGCGGCGCCGGCGCACTGGCCGCACCGCGCAGCACGTCGCCGCACAGCTGCCAGCGTTCGTGGCAGCCGGCCAGCTCCTCATCGTGCGCCAGACGGCGCAGCAAAAAGCGCGATTCGTCGGCGTTCAACTCTCCGTCGACCAGTGCAGACAACTGCTGCCGGTAGTGACGTTCGAATTTGTCGGTGGTGGACATGGCAGGGTTATCGCTCATACACGGTGTCGCTCACGGGTAGCGCTTTCGGTCTCCAGCAGAGGCCGCAGCTCGATGTCGATGGCCTCGCGCGCCCGGAAGATGCGCGAGCGCACCGTTCCGATCGGGCAATCCATCTTTCGCGCGATGTCCTCGTAGCTCAGCCCCTCCACCTCGCGCAGGGTGATGGCCGACCGAAGTTCTTCCGGCAGGGCTTGGACCGCACGCATCACCGTTTGTTCCAGCTCCTGTCGCATCAATTCGCGCTCCGGGGTGTCGTTGTCGCGCAAACGGGTCGCCCCATCGAACTGCTCGGCATCGCTGATCTCGATGTCGTCGGTGGGCGGACGGCGGTTGTGCGCAACCAGATGATTCTTGGCAGTGTTGACGGCAATGCGGTGCAGCCAGGTATAGAACTGGGAGTCGCCGCGGAAACTGTTGATCGCGCGGTAGGCGCGCACAAACGTATCCTGGGCCACGTCCTGACATTCGCTCCAGTCGGCGATGTAGCGCCCGATCAATGCAACGATCCTGTGCTGGTATTTGCGCACCAGCACATCGAACGCCGCGCTCTCGCCGCGCTGCACACGCCGGACCAGTTCCAGGTCCAGCTCCTGAGGTGTATCGACTTCGGCCATGTCGGGCCGCACTCCTGTCAGCCCACCGAAGTCGGGCAATGAGACCGCCGTTGAAGAGGAAAGTTCATACCGATCGGTACGATCGTCACGTAGCAGGGTAGCGGCTCGGGTGAGCCGCTGGCGACGCCTCCTGCGAAGCGCATGCCGCCCTGTCGACTGGTATGGGTATTTGACGTGATGGAAACAACCTCTGGATGATAACGGCCTTTCCTTATATCGCCGGATGGCCAGACGCATGCTTCCAGGTTTCGACGGGCTCCGATTCAGCCATTGGCAGGCCGACCTGCGCGAGGACGGCGTGGTCGTGCTCAGCCTTGATCGCCAGGGCGCACCGGTCAACGCGTTCTCGCAGGAGGTGCTGCTCGAATTGGGCGCCCTGGTCGAGCGGCTGGCGCTGGACCCGCCCAAGGGCGTGGTGCTGCGCTCGGCCAAGCCCAACGGCTTCATCGCCGGTGCCGACCTGAAGGAATTCCAGGAATTCGACCGCAAGGGCACGGTCAACGATGCGATCCATCGCGGCCAGCAGGTGTTCCAGAAGCTAGCGGAGCTGCCCTGCCCCACGGTGGCGGCGATACACGGCTTCTGCATGGGGGGCGGCACCGAGATCGCGCTGGCCTGCCGGTATCGGGTGGCATCCGACGATGCCGGCACTCGCATCGGCCTGCCGGAAACCAAGCTCGGCATCTTTCCCGGCTGGGGCGGCAGCGCCCGCTTGCCGCGCCTGATCGGCGCACCGGCGGCGATGGATCTGATGCTGACCGGGCGCACCGTCGCGGCCAAGGCCGCGCGGGCGATGGGGCTGATCGACAAGGTGGCTGCACCTGCCGTGCTGGTCGATGTCGCCGCCGCGTTGGCCTTGAACGGCACCACGCGTCCGTTCAAGCAACGTGCGACTGCCTGGGCCACCAATACATTGGTGGCACGCAAGCTGCTGGCGCCGCAGATGCGCAAGCAGGTCGCACGCAAGGCGCGCAAGGAGCACTACCCGGCCCCGTACGCCTTGATCAACGTGTGGGAGCGCGCTGGCGGCAGCGGTATCCAGGCGCGGCTTGCGGCCGAGCGCAAGGCGGTGGTCAAGCTCGCCAGCACGCCGACCGCGCGCAACCTGATCCGCATCTTCTTTCTTACCGAGCGGCTGAAGGCGCTGGGTGGCAAGGATGCTGGCGCGGCCGCATTGCCGCCGATTCGTCATGTGCACGTGATCGGTGCCGGCGTGATGGGCGGCGATATCGCGGCCTGGGCGGCCTACAAGGGCTTCGAAGTGACGCTGCAGGATCGCGAGCAGCGCTTCATCGATACGGCGCTGGGCCGTGGCGGCGAGCTGTTCGCCAAGCGGGTCAAGGACGAGGCCAAGCGCCCGGCGGTGGCGGCGCGCCTGCGTGGCGATCTGGCCGGTGCGGGCGTGGCGCAGGCGGACCTGGTGATCGAGGCGATCATCGAGAATCCGCAGGCCAAGCGCGAGCTATATCAGTCCGTCGAGCCGCAGCTCAAGCCCGATGCGGTGCTGACCACCAACACCTCGTCGATTCCGTTGACCGAGCTACGCGGGCATCTCCAGCGTCCGGCGCAGTTTGCCGGCCTGCACTACTTCAATCCGGTGGCGATGATGCCGCTGGTGGAGATCGTGCAGCACGATGGCCTGGATCCGGCCAACGTGGCCCGCCTGGCGGCGTTCTGCAAGGCGCTGGACAAGTTTCCGGTGCCGGTGGCGGGCACGCCCGGGTTCCTGGTCAACCGCGTGTTGTTTCCGTATCTGCTCGAAGCGGCCACCGCTTATGCCGAAGGCGTGCCGGGCCCGGTACTGGACAAGACCGCAGTGAAGTTCGGCATGCCGATGGGGCCGATCGAACTGATCGATACGGTGGGGCTGGATGTCGCTGCAGGCGTCGGCGCCGAGCTTGCACCGTTCCTGCACCTGCCGATTCCTGCGGCGCTTGCCACCGTGGAGCCGGGCAAGCGCGGCAAGAAGGACGGCCAGGGCCTGTATAAGTGGGAGAACGGGCGCGCGGTCAAGCCCGAGGTCGCCAGCGGCTACGAGGCGCCGGCAGACCTGGAAGATCGCCTGATCCTGCCGCTGCTCAACGAAGCGGTCGCCTGCCTGCACGATCGCGTGGTGGCCGATGCCGACCTGCTCGATGCCGGTGTCATCTTCGGTACCGGCTTCGCGCCGTTCCGCGGTGGCCCGATCCAGCATATCCGCAGCGTCGGTGCCGATGCCCTGCTCGAACGCCTGCAGGCGCTGCACGCCCGCTATGGCGAGCGTTTTGCACCGCGCCCGGGCTGGGACTCGCCGGCGTTGCGCGGGCCGGTGGCGTGAGGCTGCAGTACCGGGATTCTGCCTGCGCACGCACGCGAGCCGATTGATCATCGGCTGTTTCGAATCAAGCCACGTTGCACAATGATCGAGCGGGCCATCACCACTGAACAAAGAACGGCGAGCCAAGGCTCGCCGTTTTTTAACCAGAACCGCAATGCAACCTAGAAGCGCAGACCCACGCTGGTGAAGATGTAACGACCAGCCTGGTCGTAACCCCCCAGGGAGTTGCCGTTGAAGGTCAGGCTGCCGCCCACCAGCGGCGGCTCCTTGTCGGCGATATTGTTGACGCCCAGCGTCCAGGTGACGTAATCGCCCAACTGCATCGAACCGGACAGGTCGAAGTAGTTGTACGCCGACACCTTGTTGTCCTGGTTCACCAGGCGCACGTCGGTCGTGCCTGTGGTTCCGTCGGTGTTCTGGTAGTCCAGCTCACCGATGTAGCGCCAACGCAGACTGACGGTGTAGCGGTCGAAGTTGTAGCGCGTACTCAGCACATGTCGCCACTCGGCACTGTTGCATGCCACGTTGACCACGCCTGCGCAGTCGTAGGTCACTTCCTGCACACCCGGAACCGGCTCATATTCCTGCTTGAGGGCGTAGCTCCCCATCATCGAAGCGGTCAGGCGACCCGGCCCGACACTCCATGCATACGATGCGGTCAGATCGATCCCCTGGAAGTGCAATGAGCCGAAATTGTCCTGGGAATTGAAGATCAGGCCGGAGACATCCGGGTCGCTGCCGCGGAACAGGTCGCCGGTGGTGGCGTTGCGGCGGACGCGGCTGCAGATATCCGCATTACCGGTCACACCGCATGCGGTCAGGATGTTGGAAGAACCGATCGCACGGATGGCGTCGTCGATCTTGATGTCGTAATAGTCCACGCTCAGATCGAGCCCCTTGATCGGGCTGGCCGCGAAGCCAACCGTCCAGGTATTGGCCGTTTCCGGTTGCAGAGCAGTATTACCACCGGCGATCTCGTTGTACTGCCCCGCTGGATTTGCCGCCACACGGCCGTATTGCGCGGCCGTCACCCCGGTGTTGGCGCACTGGGCCTGGGTAAATGTCGGATTGGCGCCAGCGCAGGGGTCGCTACCGCTCCACAACCCGATCGTATTTTCGTTGTACAGCTCGGTGACGTTCGGAGCGCGGATCGCACGGTTCCAGCCTGCACGCAGGTGATATTTGCCATCGACGAATGTCGCACCCAGACCCGCCTTGTACGTGCTGACGCCTCCGGAGATGTCGTAGTCCGAATAGCGATAGCCAAGCTGCATATCCAGATGATCCAGGCTGCCTGCGTTGGCCAGAATCGGCACGGCGCCTTCCAGGAACAATTCCTTGACGCTGATGTCGCCGGACACATTTGATGTTGGGCCGCCCAAACCTGTGAAGTTGCCGGTCTGCATATTGCTATCGGCAACGCGCTTGAAGGTTTCAGTACGGGTTTCCACGCCACCGACCACGCTGATCGGATTGTCGCCGGCCCACGGCAGGCTGTAACCGAAGTTGCCGGTCACATAGGCATTGAAAACGCGCATCGAGGTTTCGTAATTGACGATACCGACGCCCTGGAGCGCCTGCGCTTCCGCTGCAGTCACACTATCGTTCCAGACGCTGTACGGCACGCAGCCGTCGAATGCGCCAGGCTGGCAGCCCAATAGCGCATCGCGCACCCGGGTGGTGACGAAGTCGTTGATGTTTTCCGACTTGGTGGTACTGCGGTTATAGGTAAAGGAGGCGTCATACGACCAGTTGTCGTTGATATCGCCCTGCGCACCGGTGGTGATGCTGAAGCTATTGGTATCCGACTCGGTGATGCGCGGGCCACCTTCGACGTTGCGCTTGGCGACATACACCGTGAACTCGTCGTCGGTAATACCGACATCGTTACACAGGCTACCGATCACCGATGTTGCGCAGTTGACGTTGAGGTCGGTAAAGAATGCGCCCGAGGGAGCGATCTGCGTCGAACTCTTGCGGTTGACGAAGAGGGTCTCGAGGTAGGGCTTGAAGTGCTCGTTGACCTCGTACTTGATGCTGCTGCCAGCCGTGTAACGCGTATCAGGCCGTTGGTAGTAATTCAACGGCGCAAAATTGTAGAGATTGGGCGAGGCGACCTGCGACCAGGTCCCGCCTGCGGAAGGCTGCACATAGAACGCGCCCGCCGACGGGGCAACAACGTAAAAATTGGCAGGGTCCGCAGTCGCCGAGCCGCCGCATGCAGTGCCCCCGTTGCTCAATGCACAGGCAGAGTAATCACGCTGCCCCTGCAACAGGGGATCATTCTCGCGCCAGGTTGCCCAGGCGGTCGCATGACCCGATTCACCGAAACTGCCGCCGATCGCCAGATCCACATTGCGGGAAATACCATCGAAACCGGAATTGCCCGTTGGATAATCGTATCCCGCATCATCCATCAGACCGCGCATCAACTTGTTGCCGTTGTCGTGCTGAAAGGCGTTATAGCCCATATCGACACTGACACCTTCAAACTCGTCGTCCAATACGAAGTTGACCACGCCGGCGACTGCGTCCGAGCCGTACACCGCAGAAGCACCGCCAGTGAGCACATCCACCCGGCGCACCAGTGCGGCAGGAATGATGCTGATATCCGGACTTTCACCGATGCCCTTGGGGATACGCCTGCCGTTGACCAAGGTCAGGGTCCGTTGCGCACCCAAGCCACGCAGATCGACGGTTGCATATCCATCCGAACCGTTGTTGGCAAAGTTGTCGAAGCTCGCGGCAAGCTGGGGATACTGATTGATCAGATCTTCGACCTTGGTCGCGCCGGTGTACTGGAATTCTTCCTTGTTGATTTCCGCCACCGGACTGGAGGCAGTCATCGTCTGGCTCTTGATACGCGTACCGGTGACATTGACCGTATCCAGGCTTTTGGCATCCATCGACGGCTGCTCCTGCGCCATCACGCTACCGGTAAACGCCAATGCAGCGGCGCCAACCGTGAGCGATACCCTGATGGCATCGCGCAACTTGGTGGTCTTCAATCTCATTTCTCTCTCCGACAGTGCGAACGGGTGGCGCAGGGCAACACCTGCCATCAGATAGCGGCAAAGTGCGCAACCACTGCGACGACGCAGGCGAGCGCATCAAACGGCGCCGACCACATTGGCTAGCGGGGGGCGAAATAAGCGCCCCAAATATCGCTGCCAAGCCGATGCTAAGGCGATGTCAAAGAAAATTAAAGTCCCGTTCAGCAATGCTCTGAAAGGGTGCGTAAAAGCCCCAAAACGGTGCGTAGATCACGCGATGGTGGCAGGTTCGCAGTGCCATCGAACGAGCGATCATCTGTCCGTTGAGGCCGCTGCACCGATCACCTCGCCGTCGGCACTTCAATGCCTGCTATCTGCAACCGCTTCACGAGCGTGCCGAGTGCAGACAGATGCCGGCGTGAGCCATGTACCGAGCGCTGATGAACCTCTCCGCGTACCTGCGCCGCACTTGCAGTGACAAAGGCCACTTCCGTCATCTCAGGCACGGCCTCGCGCGAGGCAAGCCCGCACCACTGCAACACCCGAGCAATCTGTTCGCCCGTATCGCGTACCAGCTCTTCGTAGTGCACGTCCAAGATCTTCCCCGGAAGCAGCGCATGCCAGTGACGCATCGTCTGCTGATATGCCAGGTAATACTCGCCAATTTCGTCAAGCGCGTAAGAAAACGGATAAGCGTTGTAGAACAGGGTTTTGTACATGGCGTAGCAGGTATCGAGCGGATCCCGGACCAGGTGGATGATGCGCGCCTTCGGCAGGGCGGTTGCGATCATTCCGCAGTAGAGATAGTTGATCGGCATCTTGTCGATCAACAGCCGGTGCCCATGAACGACCTCACGCGCGCCGCGAAGGTAATCCTCACCGAGCGCGGCAAAATCGATCTGCAACGATGCCTGTGCCGCGGTCAGCATCGGGTTGCTTGACAGTATTGGCGACGTCGCAGCTCCCAGCAGCGCACCGAAGTCCATCAGCTCCCCTGCCGAACGGGCATCAGCGTGCTGTACGAGTAGCCGTTCAAGCAGCGTGGTGCCCGAGCGCGGCAAGCCGACGATGAAGATGACGCCCTCGCCACCCTGCCCCGAGCGCAGCGTCTGCAACGCTTCCGGACCGTAGGCGTCGCGCATCTCCGCGATCCGTGCGCACTCGGCAGCGACGTCGTACCGCAAGGTCGCGCGCTTGCTGGCAGCGGCGATCGTCAGTGTCTGAAACGACTCCTCGTGCCGGCCAAGATCTTCCAGCTCCTTGGACAGTGCAAAAAGGGCTGCCGGCCTCGCCTGCGCATCGAACGAGGCTGATGCCAACCTGCGATGCAGATCCACCAGGTGGTTCTGCTGCGTGGTCTGCCGTCGCAAACTGGCACGCAGATACAACGCATCGCCGGCGTTGGGCACCAGCTGCAACAACCGATCCAGAATGCGCTCTGCAGCATCGAACTCACCGCTGAAAAATTGCATCGTCGCAAGGTCGTACATCAGTCGCGGCTGCTCTCCGAGCAATGTCAGCGCCTGCCGGTAGGCGTCGCGTGCGGCAACCACGTCCTGGCAGCCGCTATGAAGCGTGCCGATCTGCCACAGCGCAGCTCCGTCCGCCGCCGACAGTGCCTGCGCCTGGCGGGCCACGCGCCGCGCCTCGTCGCGGCGGCGCAGCTGCACCAGCAAGCTGCCGTACTTGATCAGGAGAGGTACCGGCGACACCGCAACCGCTGCAGCACGCGCGATGCGCTCGGCCGCAGCGTCCGGATCGCCGTTCGCCAGCCAGGCTTCGCTAGCCAACTCAAGCAGATGCGCATCATCGCGATGGCGCGCACAAGCATCCTCTGCCAGTGCAACCGCATCGCGATAGCGGCCCTGGCGCAACAACTGGTAGCCGTCACGCAGGATGCTTTGGGGCTCGATTTCGGTCAATCTGGTCTCTCCCGGTCACGGATATTGGTATCAGCGATGTCAATCGAGGCGGCGGGCCCGCAGTGCGACGCCGCCCGGGGTGACCAACATGTAGCTCCCCATCGCAGCCGTGCGAATTGTCACTGCATCGCCCTCGGCCAGATGACCGCGGCTGGTGGCTTCTGTCAGCGCCCAGCGCTGCCGTGTATCCAGCACAACCACGCGAGTGCCGTCGGCTCGATAGGTCACCGTGACCACGGTGGCGCTCACCTGTGCTGGCGGCTTTACCGGCGACATCGCCGATGCCTGCGCCGGGTTGCGGCCGAATTCGCGTAGCCCCCTGCCGGCTTCAGCGGCGCGCACTTCAGGCGATGGCGGGAAGCTCGCGTCGTAACAGGCCAGCCGTGGCAACGGATCGGGCACCGACGCACAGGCATGCGTGGTCACCTGCTGCGCCGCCGCGCTCGTTGCGCACACCATCAGCAGGGTTCCGAGGGATTTGCACGTGGGCATTGCAGGTCTTCGCTGTCGACGATGTCCGAGCATACAAGGCAAGCGCTTGGCCGGGTACGGGACCGGCCGTGGTTTCGTCGGCAGGCCGATTGACACACCGCGCACGCTGCCCAAGCATGCAGCCATACCGGTTCTCCATCTATGTTTCGGGAGCATGCGTTGAACGCCTCTTTGCAGCAGGCCACAAAACTCCTGCAGCAGGGATATCTGCAGCAGGCAACCGAGGCCTATCGACAGGTGCTGCAAGCACAGCCCCGCTGCGCCGATGCCTGGTACAACCTGGGTTACCTGCTCCGCCGTCATGGCGACGCAATCGGGGCACTCGATGCTTACGGGCAGGCCCTGCGCTGCGGCGCCTCGGAGCCGGAGCAGATTCACCTCAACCGTGCCGCACTGTTGAGCGACCATCTGCATCAGGATGGGCTGGCGCTCGAAGAACTCGGGCTTGCGCTGCAGTGCCATCCGGATTATCCGCCGGCGCTGCTCAACCTCGGCAACCTGCATGAGGAAATGGGCGCGCGCGATCAAGCGATCGCGGCCTATGCCCGACTTGTTGCGATCGCTGGCGCCGACACATCCATCCACGCGCTGCAACTGCAGGCGAACGCGCGATTGCTGCACCTGGACCCACCCGCGCATGCGCAGGATCCGCGCCTGGCCAGGCTTGCCCATGTTGTGGCGTCGCCGGGCCAGGAGGCAGCGTTGTCGGCCATTGTCTTGCACGCGCTTGCGCAGGCTTACGATCGCCTGGGGCTGCACCAGCGCGCATTCGAGACTGCAAGCGCGGCCAACCGTGATGGCTACGCACAGGCACGCCGCTACGACCCCACCCAGACGCAACAGCGTTTCAGCCATATCCGCACCGTGTTTGCCGACGGCGCCAGGTTGAGCGAGCGCTCTGCTCCGCTCACCGAGCAGAACGGACCGGCGCCGCTGTTCATCTGCGGCATGTTTCGCTCCGGCTCCACATTGCTCGAACAAGTGCTGTCGCGTCATCCCTGTATTGCCGCCGGGGGCGAGCTGGACGCGCTGCCCCGTCTGGTTGCCCAAGCGTTGTCACCGTTTCCGCAAGCCGCGCAAGACCTGCCTGCACAGACCAGGGCGCAGTTGGCAGCCAGTTACCGGCAACGTGTGGCGCTGTCGGTGCCGCAGCACGCGCAGTTGCGCTACATCACCGACAAGCGGCTGGACAACTTTGAACTGATCGGCTTGATCAAGCAGCTCTTTCCCTCCGCGAGGATCGTATACACACGCCGCCATCCCCTGGACAACGGGCTGTCGATCTTCATGCAGCAACTCAATCCGCACCGATTCGGCTATGCAGGCAGACTGGACGACATCGGGCATTTCTATGGCGCATCTACGCAATTGATGCAGCACTGGCTGTCGCTGTATCCGGACAGCATCCACAGCTTCGACTACGACGCCTTCGTTGCCGCGCCGGAGCCCACGCTGCGGGCGCTGCTCGATTTCCTGAAGCTGCCGTGGGAGCCGCAGTGCTTGGAGTTCCACCGCGCGCACAACGCGGTCAGAACCGCCAGCTACTGGCAGGTGCGCCGCCCGTTGCATGCCGAGGCATCGGGCCGCTGGCGCGCGTACGCCGCGCAGCTCGGGCCGCTGCGGCAGGCACTGGCAGCAGCCGGCGTGGCGATCGACGACTGACCGCCGGCTGGCACGCACTCATCCAGCGCGGTGGCGTGCGATGGTCGCTTCCATGGCATTGACCATGGCGCGCTCTTCCTCGCTCAACTGAGGATTCCACACGTCGAAGATCAGCACGACACGCGCCTGCATGCTCTCGTTGCGTGCTTCGTGCTCGATCGAGTCATCGAACACGAGGACCTTGCCGATCTCCCAATGCCGCCAGTCGTAACCCACCCGGAAGCTGCAACCTTCCGGCACTATCAACGGCAGGTGCGCCACCAGGCGCGCATTGGTCTCGCCATGGTGCGGGGGAATCACCGTCTGCGGCGCCAATACCGAAAACATCGCATTGGGGCAGACACCGGCAATCTGTGCAGCATCGACTGCTGCCAATGCGGCAGCGGTTGCAGGACACTTTCGTAGATGGGCCTCCACAGGCTGCCCATGTTGCCAGAGCGGGTATGAGCTCCATGCCGGCGAGTGGTTGAGTTCTTTCCACTGATTCACCGGCTGATCGGGTGCGTAGGCGATATAGGGCGCAAATCCGCCGCTGTCGGCCGCCATGACGGCACGCAGCTCCTGTGCGATGGCATCGGTCTGTCTCTGCACTGCATCGACCCAGGGAAACGCCGCCGGGTCATGGAAGGGCAATGCAGGCAAGCGCGGAATGAGCAGGCGGTTGGACTGGGAATGGAAGGGGCGGGATCGGCCGATTGCGATCGCCGCCGCCTCATCCCACCGCCCCTGCAGCGCAGCATTCACCGACTGACACGGCACCTGCAGCGCGGTCCGTAGCTGCGCCTCCAGTTCCAAGGTGTCGTGCTCCACTGCCCGACTGGCGCGTGCGAGTTTGTGGCGCAGAACGGCCGGCCAGTGTGGTTGGGGTGGTGCAACCGTCAAGGCGTCGCGGTAGACACCGGCAGCGGCACGCGGCCTGCCACGCGCCTCCAGAAACTCGGCTTTCGCCAGCAGGCCAGGTAAAAAGTAGGGATCCAGCGCCAGCGCAGCGGCAATGGCCTGCCATTCGCCGTCCAGGTCACCCTGCGCCTGCTTCACCACGGCAATGGTCAACGCGACCATCGGATCGGCCGGGCTGGCTGCCCGCGCGCCGTCCAGGTACGCGATGGCGGCCTGCGTGTCGCCGCGCTGGTAAGCGTGAACCCCCAGGCTATACAGCGCCTGCGGGTGCGTCGGCGCCAATTGACGCACGCGCTGCCATAACGCCTCGGCTTGCTGCCAGTCCCCTGTCGATGCTGCGGCACCGGCCTCCTGCGCGAGTTCGGCAACCCGCTCGTTCACCTGCCCGACCTTTACCGCCATGACACCCGCCGTGTGCAGAGCTCATCCCGCGCCGATCATACGGCGTAGGCGGTCATGCGACAGCCGGTCGTGACGCCGTGAGCGCTGGCGCCCGCCTCTCGTCCTGCCCGTCAGCACACCTGCAACACGCCCAAGCCACGACGACACCCACCGCTCAGTGGGAATGTCCGCCATGCCCATGCGCGTGCCCGTGGTGATCGTCATGTGCGGCGCCCGACGCGCCCTTCGGCGTGCCGCAGGGTTCGGTACCGCAATCGCCGCTTTCCACCTGCAAGGTGACGTGGGCGATGTCGAAACGGTCGTGCAGCAGCGTGCCGAGGGCGTCGCGCAGGCGATCGCGGTCGGTGCTGTCACCGACCACCACGTGCGCGGTGAGTGCCGGCGTGCTGGAGGCCAGGGCCCAGACGTGCAGGTCGTGCACATCGTCGACGCCGGGATAGCTGGTCAAGGCCTGACGGACCTGCGCCAGGTCGATGCCTTTGGGGACGCCTTCGAGCAGGACGTTGATCGCCTCGCGCAGCAGCACCCAGGTACGTGGCAGCACCCATAGGCCGATCAGCACGGCCAGTACCGGGTCGATCCACTGCCAGCCGGTCCAGCGGATCAGCAAGGCGCCGATGATCACCGCCACCGAGCCGAGCATGTCGCTCCAGACTTCCAGGTATGCGCCCTTGACGTTGAGGCTCTCGCCGCTGCCGGCATGCAGCAGCTTCATCGCGACCAGGTTGATCACCAGGCCGAAGCCGGCGATCAGCAGCATGCCGTTGGAGGAAATGTCCTGCGGCGCGCGGAAGCGTTGTGCGGCCTCCCAAAGGATATAGGCGCCCACACCGAACAAAAGCGCGCCATTGACCAGGGCACCCAAGGCTTCGAGACGGACATAGCCGTAGGTGCGACGCGCGTCCGCCGGGCGCCGGCTCAGCCGCACCGCGAGCAACGCGATCATCAGACCGAGCGTGTCGGTGGCCATGTGCGCCGCATCCGACAGCAGCGCCAGGCTGTTGGACACGAAGGCGCCGATGACTTCGGCCACCAGAAAGGTGGCAGTGAGGCCGAGCGCCCACCACAACGGTGCTTCGTGGCGGATTTCGCTGGGTGCGTGGCTGTGATCGTGTCCCATGGGGTGCAGTGGCCTTGTGCGATGCGCGCACCTTAGGCGCGTGCGATGGCGGAGACTATTACACCCGTGCGTGATGACATCACATCACGTGAGCGCGGCGCCTTGTTGCCCAAGCCGGGTGGCAACTCGGAGCGGCCCACAAAATCCCTCGAACACCGCAGCAGTGGCGGCAATGTGCCGACCACGCTGCATTCGTCAGCCGGTGGAGTGATGTCGTCCTGGCGGTGACGTTGTTCGATTGCCTATCGATACGAAGGCGCGTTACCACGCTGGCGACGCCTACTTGGCGGTGGGCGTCGTAGTCGCTCTCACACCTTGGCCACAAGCTTGACCACGCTGGAAAAATCCAGCGCACCGTTGCCGGCCTGGCTGTTCATGGCGTACAGGTTGCGTGCCAGCTCGCCGAGCGGAATCGACACGCCGGCCTGTACTGCGGATTCGGCCACCAGGCCCAGGTCCTTGAGCATCAGGTCGTTGCCGAAACCACCGCTGTATCCGCGCGAAGCCGGCGCGTTGGGCAGCACGCCCGGCCAGGGATTGCAGACCTCGGTGGCCCAGCTGCGGCCGGTGCTGACCGCCATCATCTGCGACAGCACCGCCGGGTCCAGGCCCTGCGCCACGCCAAGCGCCAGCGCTTCGCCGGTGGCAGCCATGATCACGCCCAGCGCCATGTTGTTGCACAGCTTGGCGACCTGACCGGCACCGTTGTCGCCGACATGGAAAATGTTCTTGCCCATGGACTCCAGTACCGGGCGGGCGCGTTCCAGCGCGTCGGCGGCACCGCCGACGATGAAGGTCAGCGTGCCGGCGGCGGCGCCTGCGGTGCCACCGGACACCGGCGCGTCCAGCATCGCCAGCCCGCGCGCGCGCGCGGCATCGGCCACCTTGCGTGCGGAGACCGGCGCGATGGTGCTGCAGTCGATCACCAGCGCGCCGTCGGGAATCTGCGTCAGGATACCGCGATCGCCCAGATACAAGCCTTCGACATGCCGGCTGGCCGGCAGCATCGAGATGACGATCTCGGCATCGGCCAGGGCGTCGGGCGCCGAGCCTGCTGCGTGCGCGCCGGCGGCCGATGCCGCATCCAGTGCGCCCTGCACCAGATCGAAGACGCGTAACTGGTGGCCGGCCTTGATCAGGTTGGCGGCCATCGGGCCACCCATGTTGCCCAGGCCGATAAAAGCGATCTTACTCATCGTGTCGATCTCCACAGTGGAGCAAATAGCGAACTTGTCGGGCGCACGCGCAGCGCTTGATCGCAAGCGGCTTCATGCACGCAACGTGCGCGGCGGTTACGTGGGCGCGTCGAACCTGCGACGCACGCGGTCGTCATGTCTGATACACACCAAGATCTGCCAACGGATGCTGCGCAGCCGGCCATGGCGCATTGAGGAAAGCCGCCGCCCATTGCGTATCCGCTTCGCTCAGCGATGCCGGCTGCCACTGCGGCTGGCGATCCTTGTCGATCAGCAGCGCACGGATGCCTTCGGCAAAATCGCCGTGGGCGGCGGCATGCAGCGCCACTACGTACTCGGTGCGGAAGGTATCGGCCAGCGTGGCGGTGCCGGGATGACGATGCAGCTCCCATGCCAGCCGTGCCGAACCGGGTGAACCAGCCGCCAGGCTCGCGCGTGCAGCCTGCAGCCAACTGTCCTCGCTTTGCAGAGCCTGGATCGCATCGACCACCTGATCCAGCGTGTCGGCGGCCACCAGTTGCGCGATCAATGCCGCATGCAGTTGCAGCGGGCCCGGTTCCAGCGGCTGCGCGATGCCCTGTAAAAACGTGCCCAACTGCTCGCGGTCGTCGCCGGCATCGCCGGTCCAAGCGTGCGCGCTCAACGCGTCCAGCACGGCGCTGTATTGGGCATGTTCCAGACGCACGTCGGCCAGGCCGGCGTAGATGGCATCGCTGGCATTGAGCGGCGCGCCGGTCAAGGCGAGAAACAGGCCAGCGCCGTGCGGCACGCGTCGCAACAGCCAGCTGCCGCCCACGTCGGGAAACAGGCCGACGCTGATCTCGGGCATGGCCAGGCGAGAACGCTCGGTGACCACGCGATGGCTGGCGCCGGACATCAAGCCGATTCCACCGCCCATGACGATCCCATGCCCCCAGCACAGCAGCGGCTTGGCATAGGTATGGATGCGGTGATCCAGCCGATATTCCTCTTCGAAGAATGCGGCGGCATGCGGATTGTCCTGCGGCCGTGCGCGGCGCTGGGCCGCATCGGGCACCGCATCGCGATGCGCGCGCATGCTCTGGTACAGCCCGTGCAGATCGCCGCCAGCGCACAACGCCTTGTCGCCGGCGCCACGCAGCACCACGCAGGCGATCTGCGCATCGTCGGCCCACACCTGCAGCTGCGCATCCAGCAGCCGGGTCATCTGCAGCGACAGGCCATTGAGCGTCTTGGGCGCATTCAAGGTTGCGATCCCGATGCGATGCCCGTCGGCACAATCGCGCTGCTCGAACAGCACTGGCGCCTCGTCGGTTGCGCTTGCCTCCACCATCAGCGTTTGCTCCACTGCGGTGCGCGCTTTTCCAAGAATGCGGCAACACCTTCGGCCTGGTCGGCCTGTTCGAACAGGTCAACGAAGGCTTCGCGCTCGGCCACCAATGCCGCAGCGTGCGTGCCATGCCGGGTGGATTGCACCAGACGCTTGCAGGCCGCCACGCTCACCGGGCTCTGCTTGCCGGCACGCTGCGCCCAGGCTACCGCCAGCGCGCGCGACTCACCCTTGCCCACCACCTCCTCCACCAGGCCGATGCGGTGGGCGGTGGCGGCATCGATGCGCTCGCCCAGCAGGATCATGCGCTTGGCCCAGCCTTCGCCGACCAGGCGCGGCAGGTTCTGCGTGCCGCCCGCGCATGGCAACAACCCGACGCTGGCTTCCGGCAGCGCCAGGTGCGCCTGCTGTTCGGCGATGCGCAGGTCGCAGGCCAGCGCGCATTCCAGACCGCCGCCCATGGCATAGCCGTTGATGGCGGCGATCGACACGCCACGGAAGGCGCTCAACGCCTCGAACGCTTCGCCGAAGCGACGCGCGGCCTCCCGCGCGGCGGCCTTGTCGCCGTCGGCAAACTGCTTGAGGTCGGCGCCGGCGCTGAAGAACTTTTCGCCCTCGCCCGTGATGACCAGCGCGTACACGCTGCGGTCGGCATCCAGCGCATGCACCAGATCGCGCAAGGCAGCCAGGCTCTGCACGGTCCAGGTGTTGGCCGGCGGGTTGCTCAGCGTGACGATGGCCACATGCCCATCGCGCTCGACCTGCAGGCCGGCATGCACGCGTCCTCCCCAAGTGCTCATCGCAGTTCCTCCTCGCCGTTGAGCAGATGGCGCGCCACGATCATGCGCATCACCTCATTGGTGCCTTCCAGGATGCGGTGCACGCGGCTGTCGCGCAGCAGGCGTTCGATCGGGTATTCGCGGATGTAGCCGTAGCCGCCGTGGATCTGCAGCGCTTCGTCGCAGATGGCAAAACCGGCATCGGTAGCGAAGCGCTTGGCCATCGCGCACCACACGGTGGCATCGTGGCTGCCTGCATCGAGCTTGCGTGCAGCGGTGTGCACCATCTGCCGCGCGGCCACCAGCTGCGTGGCCATGTCGGCGAGCTTGAATTGCAGCGCCTGGAAATCGGCCAATTTTTTGCCGAACTGGCGGCGCTCGCCCATGTAGCGGCGCGCGGCATCCAGCGCGCCCTGCGCCGCGCCCAGCGAACAGGCAGCGATATTGATGCGGCCGCCGTCCAGCGCCTTCATCGCCATCTTGAAGCCCTCGCCCTCCTTGCCCAGAAGATTGCCGGCCGGGATGCGCACATCGGTAAAGGTCACTCCGCGCGTGGGCTGACTGTTCCAGCCCATCTTTTCTTCCTTGCGGCCGTAGCTGATGCCCGGCGCATCGGCCGGCACCACGAAGGCGCTGATGCCGCGTGCGCCATCGTCGCCGGTACGTGCCATCACCACCAGCACATCGGTGGCGCCGGCACCGGAAATGAAGGCCTTGCTGCCGTTGAGCACATAGGCATCGCCGTCGCGCTGGGCGCGGGTTTTCAACGATGCCGCATCCGAGCCGGCACCCGGCTCGGTGAGGCAATACGAGCCCAGCTTGGCGCCGCTGGTCATCGCTTCGCCCCATTGCGTACGCACGCCGTCGTTGCCGTAGCTGGCGATCAACCAGGTGGCCATGTTGTGGATGCTGATGAAGGCCGAGGTGGACGGATCGACCGTGGCGAGCTCTTCGAACACCACTGCCGCATCCAGCCGGCGCATGCCCAGGCCGCCTACGCCTTCGTCGGTATACAGGCCGCAGAAACCCAGTTCGGCGGCCTTGGCAATCGCCTCGCGCGGGAAGTGGCTTTCCGCATCCCATTGCGCGGCGTACGGGGCGAGCTCCTTGTCGGCGAAGTCGCGCGCGGCGGCGCGGAACGCTTCCTGCTCGTCGTTCAGATCGGCCGCGTTGGCGTGTAGCTGGATGGCTGCATTCATGGCGTTGAGATCACTTGAGAGAGATGGTGGTGTTGACGCCATGGCCCAGCGTTTCGTCGTCGAACCAGCGCGCAGTGACGGTCTTGGTCTGGGTGTAGAACATCACCACCTGCTTGCCGTACGGGCCCAGGTCGCCGAGCTTGGAGGCGCGCGAGCCGGTGAACGAAAACAGCGGCACCGGCACAGGGATCGGCACGTTGATGCCGACCTGGCCCACCTCGATGTCTTCCTGGAAGCGCCGCGCGGCAGCACCGGACTGGGTGAACAATGCAGTGCCGTTGCCGTTGGGATTGGCGTTGACCAGCGCGATCGCATCGTCGAGCGTGTCTGCGCCCAGGATCACCAGCACCGGGCCGAAGATTTCTTCGTCGTAGATGCGCATGCCCGGGGTGACGCCGGAAAAGATCGTCGGGCCGACGAAGTTGCCCTGCTCCAATCCCGGCACGGTCGGGCTGCGACCGTCCATTTCCAGCGTGGCGCCCTGCTCCACGCCGGAAGCGATCAGGCCCTCCACGCGCTCACGCGCCGCGCAGGAAATCAGCGGGCCCACGTCGGTGCCCTGCGCGTTGCCCGCGCCCAGCGTCAAGGTCCTGGCCTTGGCGACCAGGGCGGGAATCCACTGCTGCGCTTGGCCCACCAGCACTAGCGTGGAGGCGGCCATGCAGCGCTGGCCGGCAGCACCGAATGCGGCGCCGACCATCGCATTGAGGGTCTGTTCCTGATTGGCGTCCGGCAGCACCACGGCGTGATTCTTGGCGCCCATCATGCATTGCACGCGCTTGCCGGCCAGCGATGCGCGGCGGTAGACGTGCGTGCCCACCTTGGTCGAACCGACGAACGACAGCGCCTTGATATCCGGGTGATCGCACAGTGCGTTGACCACGTCTTCGCCGCCGTGCACCACGTTGAGCACGCCCTTGGGAATGCCCGCCTCCAAGGCAAGTTCGACCAGGCGCATGGTGACCATCGGGTCCTGCTCGGACGGCTTGAGCACGAAGGTGTTGCCCGTCGCAATCGCCATCGGAAACATCCACAGCGGGATCATCGCCGGGAAATTGAACGGCGTGATGCCCGCGCACACGCCCAGCGGTTGCAGCAGGCTATAGGTATCCACGCCGGTGGCGACGTTGTTGGCCAGCTCACCCAACTGCAGGTTGCCGATCGCCGCGGCGTGCTCCACCACTTCCAGGCCGCGGAACACATCGCCTTCGGCGTCGGCCAGGGTCTTGCCCTGCTCGGCGCTGAGCAGCGCGGCCAACTCGGGCATGTGCTCGCGGATCAGCTGCTGGTACTTGAGGAAGATGCGGGCGCGGGCGCCGATCGGCGTCTTGCGCCAGCCGACGAAGGCGCGGCTGGCGGCGGCCACCGCAGCGTCGACTTCGGCCGTGGTGGCGAACGGCACCTGCGCCAGTACCGACTGGTCGGCCGGGTTGACCACGTCCAGCCACTGATCGCTGGTTGAGACCAGCATTTGTCCATCGATCAACAGGGACACGCGGGGGACGGATTCGCTCATCACAGGGCTCGCTTGTAGAAGGACATCGGGCCGACCGGCCCCGTTCTTCGCATTGTTCGCAGCCCGCACCGGCTTTCCCAGCCTTCACTTGCTTAATCGCGCTAAGCTGGCGGCACAATTTTGCGAATCTTGCGAATGCCGCAACCCCCTCCTGCCCTCCGCCATCAGCTCGGCCTGCGCCTGCAACGGCTGCGCCAGCGCCACGGCCTGACCCAGGCAGAGCTGGCGCGCCGGCTAGGCCTGTCTCCCAGCTATCTCAACCAGATCGAGCGCAACCAGCGCCCGCTGACGCTGGCGATCCAGCAGCGTCTCAAGGCCACCCTGGGCGATCTGGAAGGCCTGCTGGATCTGGACGACCCGGCCGCCCTGGCCGACCCGCTGGACGAGTCGCTGCGCAGCCTGGGCCACACGCTGTCGCCGGCCGAGTTGCGCGCGCTCACCGGCAACCTGCCGCAGGTGGCGCAGGCGCTGCTGGATCTGCACCGCGCCCATCAGCACCTGCTGGAGCGCAATGCCGCACTGGAAATGCAGATCGGCGTCGAGCATGCGGCGATGCCGTCGCTGTCGCCCGGCGAGCAGGTGCGCGATTACTTCAACCGCGCGCACAACTATCTTCCCGAACTGGATGAGCGCGCCGAGGCGTTGTACGCCGAACTCGGCCTGACTCCGGAAAACCTGCCGCTGCGGCTGCGTCAGCGGCTTGCCGACCGCCACGGCCTGCTGGTGCAGGAGGCGCCCGATCTGCACAGCGACAAACGCAGCGTGGATGCGCAGGCGCGCGTGCTGTGGCTGCCCGCCCATCTGCGGCCCGGCCAGCAGGCGTTCCAGATGGCCGCGCACCTGGCCTTGCTGGAATGTGCACCGTTGCTGGAAGCGCGCATCGCCGATGCCGGATTCATGGATGCCGAGCGCATCGCGCTGTCGCGGATCGGGCTGTCGAATTATTTCGCCGGCGCGCTGGTGATGCCCTACAGCGATTTCCTGCGCAGTGCGCAGCGTTCGCGCTACGACATCGAATGGCTGGCGGACCGCTTCGGGGTGGGTTTCGAGGCGGTCTGCCACCGCCTCAGCACCCTGCAACGGCGCGGCGCGGCCGGGCTGCCGATCTTCTTCATGCGGGTGGACCGAGCCGGCAACGTCTCCAAGCGCCATTCGGCCACCGACTTCCACTTCTCGCATGTCGGCGGCGCCTGCCCGCTATGGATCGTGTACGAGGCCTTCAACCAGCCAGACCGCATCCTGACCCAGATCGCGCGCATGCCCGACGGGCGACGCTATTTCTGGCTGGCGCGTCAGGTCAGCAGCGGCGCGCCCGGCTACGGCCGTCCGCGCAAGACCTTCGCACTGGCGATGGGCTGCGACCTGCGCCATGCCGACCAGCTGGTCTATGCGCGCGGTTGGGACCTGGGCGCGGTGGACGACGCGGTACCGATCGGGCCGGGCTGCCTGACCTGCGAGCGCAGCGACTGTGTGCAGCGCGCATTCCCCGCCCTGCCCCGGTTGCCGGTCAGTCCGCGCTAGCGAGACCACCCCGCGCCACTGCCACCTGGGCAACATTTGATCGCCCCACACGCACCCACGCCAGACTGCGACCAAGCAGACGCTAGCGCTGCAGTGCAGCATTCCAAGCCGAGATAGCTCCCGCAAAATGCTTCATTGGAATGGAATGACTCGCGCTTCTACCCTGAAGCGGACACATGCAGGACAGGGGGACGCCAGCGCGATCGTCGATCGTGGCAGCGCCACAGCAACGCACTCACCGTAACCGCGTCACCGCACTACGCCATACCCGCTCGATCGCGCCAGACCCAGGTCGGCGCCGGCGGGCAGCACCATCCGCCATCACTTATTCGGTCACTTAATCCTGGGAGGGATCAACCGATGCCTGTTCACCATACCGGTCACCCGGCCAGCCGGCGCCTGCGCCGCACGCCGGTCCGCGACGTCCTCTGCACCACCATTGCCTTCGTGCTCGCCACCGCGTTCAGTGCGCAAGCGCAGGACACCGCGCCCGCCGCGCCGCCAGCCAACGACACCAGCGCCAGCAATGCGCAGGCACCGGTGACGCTGGACAACATCACCGTGATCGGCCAGCGCGCCAGCCTGAATCAGGCCGTGCAGGCCAAGCAGATGTCCGATCACGTCATGGAAGTGATCTCCGCAGACAACATGGGCCAGATGCCCAACGTCACCGTAGCCGAAGCGCTGGTGCGCCTGCCCGGCGTCAACGGCACCCGCGACCGCGGCAACGAGAGCCTGGCCACCGTGCGCGGCCTGGGCCCGCGCATGACCATGGGTACCGTCAACGGGCGCGAAATCGCCTCGTCCGAGCCCAACCGAGCGGTGCGCTGGGAAGTGTTCCCCACCGAGATCGTCTCCACCGTCAAGGTCTACAAGACCCAGTCGGCCGACCTGGTCGCCGGCGGTCTGGCCGCTACCGTGGACATCTCCACCATCAGCCCACTGGACTACACCGGCCCGGGCTTCGTCGGCACCGCCGGCCCGGTGTTCTACGACCACGCCAAGGATGTGGACGGCTACACCCCGTGGGGCAGCCGCTTCGGCGCCAGCTGGGTGCACAAGTTCAACGACAATCTGGCCGTGGCCTTCGGCGCGACCTATCAGAAGCAGAAGAACGCCAGCTCCTCGATCGGCAGCTGGGGCTACACCGATGCCACCACCTCGCGCGACGTCGATGGCGATGGCACCCCGGATCCCACCCCGTGGGGCGCGGCCGATCAGCTCAAGCTGATCGACCAGACCCGTACCGGCGCGATGGGCACCGTGCAATGGCGCTCGGGCAATTTCGAGTTGAAGTTCGACGGGTTGTATTCGCGCATCGAAATCGACGAAGACCAGCTGCAGAACTGGTTCAACGGCCTGGCCTTCAGTACCTTTTCCGGCGCAACCAACCCGTACACCACGCCGGGCTCGTCCTACACCATCGTCGACGGCGACGTGGTGGCCGGCACCCTGGCCAATTCCAACCTGCAGGTCGACCATGTGGTCAGCCACTACAACGAGGTCAAGACGCTCACCGCCGGCGGCCTGAATGCCAAGTGGAACGGCGATGTGTGGACCTTGGGCAGCGACCTGTCGTTCTCGCAGGCCAAGCGCGACAACACCTGGCAGGCGGTGCGCTTCGGCAGCAATCCGGACACGGTGTCGTTCGATTTCCGCCGCAGCGTGACACCCACGATCAGCACCAGCTCCGATACGCCCGAATACGGCATTGCCGGGCAGACCGAACCGCAGGCGCTGCGCGACAAGATCGCCGCGCTGGCGCTCAATGCCAGCCGCTCGGTCGATGCAGGCCCGTTCACCTCGCTGGAATTCGGTGCACGCGCGGCGCGGCGCGAAAAGCAGAACCGGCATTTCATCAGCAACCAGTCCGGCTACGACCAGCCGATCTCGGCGTACCAGGACCTGATCTACCCGGTCACCATGCCCGACTTGAACGTCCCCACCCTGACCGGCGGCAATCTGGGCGAGATCGCGCGGATCGGATTCGGCGGCTTCGACCCGACCACGCTCAATGAGCAGATGCTCGACCACTGGAACGTCAAGGAAGACGTGCGCGAAGCCTTCGCCAAGGCGGTCTTCAGCTCGCAGCTGTTCGGCACCGATGTCACCGGCAACGTCGGCGTGCGCCTGGTCAACACCAAGACCAGCAGCAACGGCTTCGATTCGGTCGGCGGCACGGTGCAGGCCAGCAGCGACAGCAAGGAGTACACCGACGTACTGCCCAGCGCGACGCTCAACTTCCTGATCGACGATCAACGCATCCTGCGCTTTGCGGTGGCCAAGGTCATCGCACGCCCGCCGCTGGACGAACTGCGCACCGGCCGTCGCCTGGACGACCCCACCGTCACCGTCGGCCAGCTCACCGGCAGCGGCGGCAATCCGCAGCTGGACCCGTTCAAGGCCACCCAGGTCGACGTCTCCTACGAGTGGTACTTCCACAAGGAAGCGCTCGCTGCACTGGCCGTGTATCGCAAGGAAGTCGATTCCAGCATCGGCTACCGGACCGACCGCGAAGTGATCAACGGCCTGGATTACCTGGTCAGCGCGCCGTTCAATGGCGGCGGCGGTTACATCAATGGCGTGGAACTCACCTTCCAGACGCCGTTCTTCTTCATCCCGCACATGGAAAACTTCGGCGTCTATTCCAACTATTCGCTGGTGGATTCCAACCTCAAGGAATTCTCGCCGGAAGACAACCCGCTGCCGCTGAGCGGCCTGGCCCGCAAGACCGGCACCTTCGACCTGTGGTACAGCAACGGCACCTTCGAAGCACGCGTGGGCTACAAGTACCACAGCCCCTACACCGTGGTGTACGGCTGGAATGCAGCGCGGCTGGCACGCCTGCAGAGCGAAGGCACCGTGGACCTGAGCTTGAACTGGCAGTACAGCAAACAGCTGGGCTTCCGTTTCCAGGCCGGCAATCTCACCAACGAGCCGCTGCGCGCCTATACCGACAACAAGCCCAACCGCCTGGCCAATCAGGACGATGGCGGCTACCAGCTGTTCGGCCGTCGTTACCAGCTGGAAGCGACGTACCGCTTCTAGGCATGGCGGCGAACCATGGAGCGCAGTCGCCGGCAACACATCGACGGCACGCAGGAACCGGCAGCTACGTGTCATGCGTGCCGGTTCCGTGCAGGCCGCCATGCCCCTGGCGCCTGCACCGTCATGCTTGATTGCCACCCTACATCCGCATCCGGCGCACGCTGCGCCGGGCAGCAGGCCAGTGAAGTCGATCCGCGGGAACAAACTGCAACCCTGGTTGCGATTCCGCACAGCGCCTGCGTCGCACGACGGCCACATGCAGCATGCTGTTGGCCGCTTCATGATTGATCTGTCGAGGAATAGCATGCGCTCTACACGCCGCTTCTGGACGCCGACGCTGCTGGCGCTGGCATTGTCCGTTTCCGCACACGCCGCCCAGCCTCCCGCCACGTTGTATCTCGGTGCGGACCTGTCCTACGTCAACGAAATGGAGGAATGCGGCGTGCAGTACCGCGAAAACGGCGCGGTCACCGATCCATTCGAACTGTTCCACGCGCATGGCGCCAACCTGGTACGGGTGCGGTTGTGGAACGATGCACGCTGGACCAAGTACAGCGACCTGACCGATGTCAAAAAGACCATCGCACGCGCACGCGCGCAGGGCATGCAGGTACTGCTGGACCTGCACTATTCCGACGATTGGGCCGATGGCGAAAAGCAGCTGATCCCCAAGGCCTGGGCCAGCATCACCGATACCGACGAGCTTGCGCGCACGCTCTACGGCTTCACCTACGACACCCTCAGCGCGCTCGACCGCGCCGGGCTGATGCCCGAACTGGTGCAGGTGGGCAACGAAAGCAATTCCGACCTGATGGCCAGCCAGCCCTGGGACAAGAAACGCCCCATCGATTGGCAACGCAACGCCAAACTGTTCAACGCAGGCATCAAGGCGGTGCGCGACATGAGCGCGCGCTCGACGATCAAACCGCGGGTGATGTTGCATATCGCCCAACCGGAAAATGTGGAGCCGTGGTTCGCCGCCGCCACCAAGGCCGGCGTTACCGACTTCGACCTGATCGGCATCAGCTACTACCGCAAGTGGTCCACCCAATCGATGGCGCAACTGGGCAAGACCATCAAGCGCCTGCGCAGCCGCTTTGATGCCGACGTGGTGGTGGTGGAAACCGCCTACCCGTGGACGCTGGAGTCCGGCGACACCTCGCACAACCTGCTTGGCGAAGACTCGCTGATTGCCGGCTACCCGGCCACGCCGCAAGGGCAGTCCAGGTACATGATCGATCTCACCCAGCTGGTGATCGACACCGGCGGTGCCGGTGTCGTGTACTGGGAACCGGCATGGACCAGCAGCAGTTGCAAGACGCGCTGGGGCACCGGCTCGTCATGGGAGAACGCCAGCTTCTTCGATTTCAAGCATGGCAATGACGTGCTGCCGGCGATCGACTTCATGCACCACCCATACACCGGCGCGCCACCTTCGTATGTGCCCACAGTGCACACGCCTGCATCGGCACAACCGGCAGGCGCCGGCACGAGGACACGGCCATGACCGGCATCAATCGCCGCGCGTTGCTGCGCGGCATGCTTGCGAGCGGCGTGAGCGCGGCACTACCGGTTGGCAGCGCTGCCGCCCTGGTGCCCGGCGTTGCCGCATCGGCAACGGCCAAAAACACCGTGCCGGTTGGCCCACTGGGTGACGCAACGCTGGCACCACGCGAGCGGCTGCTATTGGATTTCGGGTGGCGCTTTCATCTGGGCCATGCCGGCGATGCGTCGCGCGATTTCGAATTCGGCACGTTTCAACGCACCTTTGCCAAGGCCGGCAAGGATACTGCCACCTGCGCGCAGCTGGCCTTCGACGACAGCAGCTGGCAGCAGGTGGATCTGCCCCACGACTGGGCCGTGAGCCTGCCGTTCCGCCCGGAACCGATCTCCGCCTCGATGACCGAGGAAGACCCGGCGGCCGCACACGGCTACAAGGCGCTGGGGACCAGCTTTCCGGAAAACAGCGTGGGCTGGTATCGGCGCACGCTGCAGATTCCGGCAAGCGATCTGGGCAAGCGCATCTGCCTGGTGTTCGACGGTGTGTTCCGCGATTGCGTGGTGTTCTGCAACGGCCACATCGTCGGGCGCAACGCCAGCGGCTATTGCGGCTTTGAGGTCGACCTGAGCGAAGTGCTGGACTACGGCAAACCCAACCTGATTGCCGTGCGCGTGGATGCCACGCTGGGCGAAGGCTGGTTCTACGAAGGCGCCGGCATCTATCGCCATCTGTGGCTGCAAAAGACCGATCCGCTGCAAATGCCGCAGCACGGCGTGTTCGTACGCAGCACCGTGCACGGCGACAGCGCCACCGCGCAGGTGTCTGCCGAAGTCCGCAATGACGGTACTGCCCCGCGCCAGTGCAGCGTGCAGGCCAGCATCACCGCACCCGATGGTCGCGTGGTTGCAAAGGCGGTCAGCGCGGTGGTGACGGTGGCGCCGGGCCAGGTGCAGTTGCTTGAGCAGACCCTCCCGCTGGGACAGGCGGCGCTGTGGTCGATCGACGCCCCGCAGCTCTACACGCTCACCGCCAGCGTGCACAGCGATGGCAAGGCAACCGATGCGGTGGCCACGCCGTTTGGCGTGCGCAGCATCGCTTTCGATGCGCAGCGCGGTTTTCTGTTGAACGGCACCCCGCTCAAGCTGCACGGCACCAACAACCATCAGGACCATGCCGGCGTCGGCACCGCCATCCCGGACGCCCTGCACGAATGGCGCCTGCGCCAGCTCAAATCGATGGGCTGCAACGCCTATCGCAGCTCGCACAATCCGGCCACCCCCGAATTGCTCGCACTGTGCGACCGACTGGGCATGTTCGTGATCGAAGAAACCCGACGCATGTCCACCGACCCCGAAGCGATGGGCGAACTGGAAACCATGGTCCGGCGTGGGCGCAATCATCCCAGCGTGATCCTGTGGTCGCTAGGCAACGAAGAACCGCAGCAGGTGACCGAGCGCGGCGCGCGCATCGTCGCGCGCATGCAGCAGCGCGTGCGCCAGCTCGACCCCACCCGCCCCACCACCTTTGCCATGGACAAGGGCTTTGGCGACGGCGTGGGCCAGGTGGTGGATGTGGTCGGCTTCAATTACCGCACCAGCCAGATGGACGGCTTCCACGCGCAATACCCCGACATCCCCATCTACGGCAGCGAAACCGGCAGCACCGTGTCGGTGCGCGGCAATTACCAGCGCGACGACGCACGCGGCTATACCCGCGCCTACGACCTGGATCACCCGTGGTGGGCCAGTACCGCCGAAGCCTGGTGGAGCTATGTCGCGCAACGCCCGTACATCGCCGGCGGCTTTATCTGGACCGGCTTCGACTATCGCGGCGAACCCACACCCTACAACCGCTGGCCGAATGTCGCTTCGCAGTTCGGTGTTCTAGACAGTTGTGGCTTTCCCAAGGACAACTACTGGTACTACCGCGCGCAGTGGACGCACGAGCCGGTGCTGCACCTGTTCCCGCACTGGAACTGGGACGGACTACTGCAACCCGACGACAACGGCCACCTCGCCGTCTGGTGCCATAGCAATCTCGACGCGGTGGAGTTGCTGGTCAACGGCGTCAGCCAGGGTCTGCAGCAGGTGCCCGCCTACGGCCATGTCGAGTGGCGGGTGGTCTATGCGCCCGGCGTGATCGAGGCGCGCGGCTATCGCGGCGGCAAGCTGGTGCTTACCGAACGCCGCGAGACCGTCGGCAAGCCGGCTGCGATCCGCTTGAGTTGCGATCGCAAGGCGCTGCGCGCCGACGCAGAAGATGTTGCAGTGATCAAGGTAGAGATTGTCGATGCACAAGGCCGCCTCGTTCCCACTGCCGACACGCAAGTGCAGTTCGCCGTGCACGGCGCAGGCAAGCTGATCGGCGTCGGCAACGGCGACCCCAGCAGCCACGAGGATGACAAGGCATCACAGCGCAAAGCGTTCAACGGCCTATGTGCGGGGCTACTGCAAACAACGCGAAAGGCTGGCGACATTCTGTTGCAGGCCAGTGCGCCAGGTCTGACATCTGCCACCTTGCGTCTGCAGGCTGCCAAGTCGGCCTTGCGGCCGTCGGTGGGCTGAACCTCGACCACCAGGAGCAGTTCGCCCATGCCCAGTCCCGTGCTTCTGATCGGCGCGGGCAATGGAGTCCTCGGTCGCCACGGTGACCGACAGGGCGCGGCAGCATAGGACGTTCAACGGTGGGTACGTGGCGTTACTGCAAACCGAATGGACGTGCGACAGATTGGGTCGCATGGCGATGTATCCGGCCCGACATCCCAGAAGCGGCGCCTGACTTCGCCGCGTGAATTTTTGTGGCTTGAGTCACCTGCGATGTTCTCCGGGGACCCCACCGATCATCGCTCGATGCAGGTAGCAATTCGTCGACGCGTATGCAGCCAAACGAACCAACTCACCAGGCGATTCCGAGCGAGGGACGACGCGATCGTCGTTATGTTGCATGTGTGTGCCCCGGCCCATGGTGGCGATGGGACTCAGCCGCGCAAAATCCCGTGCAGAAGGCGATCTAGCTCGACCGAAAGAGCGACGACTCAGAATTATTTTCTTGACTGCTGCAGCTCGCTTGATGCGCTACTTGAGGGACGCCGGATGAGCGACCCGCTATTCCACGGCCATATAAGACCCAGCCAGATTCACCATGGGCGCCAGAAAACCTATACCAGGTATCGAACAATGCATCGCTAAAATCAAACCCCCTTCGCAATTTGACATCGCTTTTCGACACAAAGATCCGGTTATCTTTTGAGACAAAATAACGTCATTAAATCGCATAGACACCCTATTATCGGCAAACAATAAGTTATGCAAAGATAGTAACCTACTTTATCGCACTTCATCGAAATTTTTGTCAACAAATGACATCGATAACGTTAATTGAACATGTACGTTCTTCCCCGGCAACAATAAATAACACCTGACATCGGCAACGCATTGCCGGCGTTATCCGAATTACAAGAAACATTGAAACCGCAATATTCGCTTCATGATATTAAAATACAAGCGGAACTCAACCACATACCATCAGGCCCAAAATATGCATTTGCACGCCTCTGACTCGTCGCGTCTGAAATTAACGCACATGCAAATGTTCCGCATTTAAATTTTTAATAGTATTTAATTATCTAGCAAAGCACCTGCCTTAGGAAAATCAATGGCTGACAATATCAGATTGATCCAACCCAGCAAGCCCGCCATTAAATTGATTATCGGAGGACTCGTGGCAATCACTGGAATATACTCATTGACCTATTTTTCAGCTCAATCGAACAGCGATAAAACCGTTGACGCAAGCCACATCACCCAGACGATCCACCCCGTCGGGGTTGGCCATGCACCGCTTGCAGAGCATGCGCATACAAGTGGAATTGAATTCAACGATTCCACAAGTGCTGAAATTGACAAGCCCTTCAACGCGAGCGAGGTCCAGCAACGCTTACAGGATTTTTTCGATCGATGGGATTCAGGCCATGCCATGTCCCGGGCACAACGGGACATCTTCATGTCACGCTTGCTCAGCACGATCGATTCCAGCCCAGAGGGGCGAAAGGCGGTCGCTGACTATTATTCCAGAATACCTGCAAAAGACGCTGCCAATCGTGAAATTATTCAGAACATGATTGTTCGTAGCGAGACCGGCAGAAAAATGATGGTAGACGAGGCCAATCGCATTTGGGCAAGTAAGGACGACACCCTCTATACTGCGATGTACAAAACGTATGCAAATTTTCCTGGCACAGCGCCCAAAGAGGCACTGTCGCAGGCAATGTCGACCCTCAATAGCCATGCGAGCGACGTACCTACATCGGTCGCTGCCTTGAACTTTATTGGGACAATCGAAGAAGACACATCCAAGGATGCAATGTCGCTCAGAAGCAATGCCCTTTCCCAGCTGAATTCGGTTGCGACCGGAAACGGCGACGAAGTGGTGAAAGCACTGGCTGCGCAGAAGGTTTACCGACTCTCCTCCCCCGATGCCGCAGCAGATGCCGCGGTCAATTACCTGAGAGGTGGTGCAACCGAACCGCTGGTGAGACAGACGCTCAATTCGATCGCAAGCGGAGAGGTTGAACTCACGCCCCCGCTAAGATCGACTCTGCTGATCGCGGTAGCACGTCCCTCTGCGGCGCCTCAAGAACGGGAAGTTCTGGAATCTCTGCTGCAGGGTCACAGCTGAAAACATTCGTCCAGCTCCAGTCAGCGCGCACCCGCATTTCCTAGCCAGCTGTGCTGCGAGCCATGTGCTAAATAATTTTAAATACCCAAAAATCATCCTTTTATTTTTTCAAATCACATTGATCTGGACCAACCTGATCAATTGATAGCACAGCCATGCACGTAACGCTCGAAAATAATTCACACACGAACAATAAAAATACCCCACTACTGATTGCACACCTGCAATTTATTGACACCTAGCAACACTTAACCCGCACCGGGTCTAGTCACATCATAAATAAACTTCACCCCTAAAATTAAACAACCGCACGGAGATAATCGTGATTAATAATCTAAGAAAGCATTTCTACCTCGTCCTCTTGGTGTTGACTATGGTGGGAACCGCCCAGGCATCACCGGACAAACATATGTTCACTACCTTCGGAGGATGGTTAGGAAAAAATCAAAAGTCTTTCTACGAAGACCCGGGTGATCTTGCGGTATGTTACGGGGACGAAGCACATTGCCCAACCTCCACGAAGTCCACAACGCGCGGCACTTGCAAAGAACAGTCCTTCGACATCGGCGGAAGCTGGGATGTGCCGATCAGGATTCCTGGATTGTCCCTTGCGGGGAACTACAATCGTAGCTGGACAGAATGCAATGAAAGAGCCGACGAGAACTCCTGCCCCCCGAAAGCGCACTCCAAATACGCTCCAGCCATCCTAGTCGGCGAACGTTGGGGCCGCACTCATGTCACGGGAGCCAATTCCGGATGGTTCCAGAATGGCAGTTGCGAGGCTGGTTATAAGAAGACATGGATGGGTGGCCCCAACTGGCGTTGCGAATACAACGGTGCACCGTACGACAAGGACGGCTATCTTCCTGAATTTCGTTACGTCGGTTGCGAATATCTTCCGATCTGAGGGGGCATATTAGGCAGCAACCAGCCCGTTCACAAAAGTCACGGCCGCATTTGTGCCTGCTCTATTGAGCAGGCACAAATGCCAGGAGAGGCCTTGACCAATAACAAGCAAGCAGTGCTTGTGACAAAAGTCCAGGCCGGAGCAGTTAACGTTTGACGCTGCTAGCGAGTGCAGCAACACCCGCACGGCGACTGCTTGATTGAGATTGTGCCCGGAGCCACGGTAACGGTTACACAAGCTGCAACTGCCCGCTCCAAGTACAGCTAGGCTGTGGTACTCCGGCAATAGTGCGACGCCTGGAGTGCCGACCTAAGGCGTATCAAAGTTGCGCGGAAAATAGCGGTTGAATTTTTCTTCCCACGCCTGGAATTGCTCCAGCGTGTAGGCATCCATCGGGCGCGGGTCGTCCGCCAGCGCTTTATTCTGCGCAACGTAGGCGATGCGCTGGGACGACAGCTCATCCCACGCCTTTCTGAGCGTGACCGGATCCGGATGCGAGACCAGCATCGCTTCCAGCAACGTGGCCTGTGCCACGCGCGCGGCCAGCAGATCGCTGAGCGCTTCGGTCACGGCCTGCATCCAATCGTGCTGTTTCTGTTCCATACCCAACCACGTCGCTTGCGTCATGCGCCGCGCACCATAGCGCGTCATCCGGAACGGCGGTGTGCAAGCACGGTTCAAGAGTCAGGTCACCATGTGATGCGAATACGCGATTTCTCTCCATCGCGTGGCCTGATGCATCTCAAGCCCGCGAAACCGCCTCGCCCCAACGATGCGCTTCCTCGCGGCTTATGGCCGCGAGGGGTCGCAAGCGCTTATCGCATGCGCGAGAACGCGCCGATCCCCGCGATCGCCAGCCGTTCGGCAGGCACCGCTGTTTCAGCGAACGACAGCCGCAGATAGCGGATCTGGCGGACCTCGGGGAAATTCAGGCGCTGGGTCGAAAGCGCGTAGGCGATATTGGACAGCTCACCGGCGCCAGCCGGCTGCCAGCGTTGGCCATCTTCGCTGGTTTCGGCGCGATAGCCCTTCGGCGGCGCCGCACCGTTCATTACCGTGCGCGAGGGCGTGAGGCTGAAACCGGCCACCTGACGCAGCGCGCCCAGATCGATGGTCGCCTGCGCGGGATGGCCCGGCGTGGGCGCGGGCGTGATCCAGATCGTGCTGGCATCGTCGTCGAGCAATTTTTCCGCCCCGGGCGCGCTCGCCTCGACGATGTGCCAGCCAGCGGTGGACAGCACGTCCGGCGCATTCGCCATCGGCCGCGCAACCGGCACTGGCGCCACGGCCCGGAATAACGCGAATTCGCTGATTGCCGGGCACACCGGCGCCTCAAGCACGACCAAACGCACCCGGCGCGCGGCGATCGGGCGCTCCAGCCGCACGATGCGCTGCGCACCAATGCACTGCGCTTCGGCCAGCCGACGCCATTGCCCATCGACCTCGGCTTCGACCGCGAAGCGAGTGACGCGCACGCCCAGCGGCAAATACTCGCGCAGCCGGATCAGGTCGAAGCTGTGCACCGCCGACAGGTCCAGCGTCAGCGTGGGCGTGGTGAGGTCATCCGGCGTGGACCAGTAGCTGTCCGGCTGCCGATCAAGCACGCGCGCCGGCTCGAATCCAGGACCGCGCGACGCACTGGCGCTGGCCTTGGCGCCCTTGGCCAGATCGATGGCGAAGCTGGCGCGGATTGCGTCGCCGAAACTCTGCAGCACTGCCACGTCGTGGTCGGCGATGCGGCCGCGTCGGTCGGGCGGGAGATTGAGGTTCATGTTGGTGCCGCGCGCGACGGAGGTGTCGAAATAGCGCACCAGGTTCTCCGGGCTGCGCACCTTGCCATCTTCATCGGCATGGTAGAACCAGCCCGGGCGGATCGAGGTGTTGGTTTCGGCCGGCCACCACAGCGCCCCTCCGCGCACCCCGGAGTTGCCGTTTTCCTGTGTGTAGGGCGCATTGGGCATGGTCGGCCAGGATGGATCACCAGCGATACCGTCCTCGTTGCCACCCCAGCGAATATCGGCGCCGAGCGGATCGAAGGTGCAGGCCATCGGCTGGTGCAGATGCACCAACTCGATCATTTTTGGCCAGTTGTAGTAAGCAGGCGCATCGATCTTGCGCGCTTCGCGCGCTCCACCGTAATAGCCGTCGCCACCATTGGCGCCGTCGAACCAGAACTCGAACAGCTCGCCATAGCCCGTGCAGAGTTCGACGATCTGCTTGCGAAAATAGTCGAGGTAGCCGGGGCGCCCATACTCGGCGTGATTACGATCCCAGGGAGAGAGATAGATGCCGAATGCCAGGCCGGCGCGTCGACACGCCGCGGCCATCTCACCGACGATGTCGCCTTTGCCGTTCTTGTACGGCGAGTTCCGGATGCAATGCTCGGTCAAGCGGGTCGGCCAGAGGCAGAAGCCGTCGTGGTGCTTGGCCGTGAAAATGAGCCCTTTCAGATTGCCGGCCTTGGCAGCAGCGACAATCTGATCGGCCGAAAAATCGCTGGGGTCGAATTTGCCAGGATCCTCGTCGCCGTAGCCCCATTCCTTGTCGGTGAAGGTATTCATCGCAAAATGCACGAAAGCGTATTGCTCCCACCGATGCCACCGCAGCTGGCGCTTGCTAGGAACCGCACCCCACGGTGCCGGCCCGTTTGCGCGCGGCGTCTGTGAGATCCGCGCCGCCGGGGAACTGAAGCTGGCAGCAGCGGCTACCACGCCCGTGGCAAGAAAGGTACGACGATCGATCATTGGCGCCTCCGACTTTGCACAAGTTTCGATCTTAGCTTTTTCAAAGGCGAATGAGTCCTCGCAACGACGCAACCGGCAGTGATGCAAGGCAACGCGCGCAAACAGGCCCCTGCGCGGCTGGCATTGAACAGCGGGCGAAGCGAGCTGCAACGATGCGTGGTTCAACCGCCGCTTGTCTCATCCCACGCTGCGCTGTGGTGCCAGCAGGGCGGCTCGTCTTTCCGCACGCGAAGCGAGTTCCGCGGACAGGACAAACAATGACTGGATGACACCCCGCCAAGACCGCAAGACAGTCTAGACTAGCCAGCACCCGCCAAGTTTTGTCATCAAGATTGACCGCAGACCTTATCGTTTGGCTTGCACTGCATTGCAGGGTCCACAGGACCTTGTGTGGCAGCAATTGCTCGGGCTGATTGCGCGCACTCCTCGATGCCAGGACGCCCTGTTCGTCAGCCGTACGCAGTGACGAGGCTGGTGTGGATTGCTCTACTGCAGCGTTGACAGGTCTTGCGCGATCCAGCGATGGACGAAACGCTGAATGAGCCCCGCATCCCGCGGCGTTTTGCCAAACTCAAACCCACTAGGCGCGTCCTCCAGGCACTGCCTTTGAACTTCAGAAATTCTGCAGGTTATGCAGAGCACTAGCATCGGGCCAAACCAACATGCGCCGAGAAAATACAACGCGCTCCGTCACTTGCCTTGTGTTTTCTACGGCGACGAAAACGCGCGCCCGCGCACCTACGGCCCACCCACATCGCGCGGAAAATAGCGGCGAAACTTCTCTTCCCAGGCCTGGAATTGTTCCAGCGTGTACTCGTCCATGGGGCGTTCCACCGCCGCGACGGCCTTGTTCTGTGCAACGATCGCGATCCGCTGAGACGACAGCTCGTCCCAGGCCTTCCTCAAGGCCACCGGATCGGGATGCGAAACCAGCATGGCTTCCAGCAGCGTGGCCTGCGCCACACGCGCGGCCAGCAGATCGCTGAGCGCGTCGGTGACGGCCTGCATCCATTCCTGATTGCGGTTATCCATGCGCGGCGTGTCGTAGGTAATCGTTGGCACACCACTCTAACGTGGCGGCCGCAACGATACCGTGCAGCAGCCGGCTGCCTGGATGACAGCGCGCAGTCCAGCCGCTTTGGTAGTCTGCGCGCCTTCACGCAGCACTCGCCAGTCGGGCAATTCCTGACCGCTGCCGAAGGCAATCTGCAGCTAAATCCGAGCGGTACAGTGGGGTCAAGTTTCCCAATGGCGCGTCGTTATCCACACGCCGGCCCGACACTCATGCGTTCTTCACGCAGTTGCCCAGACGGCACCCTTCGACTCGCACCTGGGATTGCCGCATGACCGCCTTACTCCAACGCTATTCCGTCGGCCGCCGCCTCGGCGCCGCCTTCGGCCTGTTGATCCTGCTGTCGGGCCTGCTTGTCGCCATCGGGCTGAGCTCGATGGCCAGCGCCAGAAAACAACTGGATTTCATCGTGCTGGACCGCATGGCCAAGATCCAGATGGGCAACGGGATGCTGGATGCCAACTCGTCGATCATGATCGCGCTGGGCACCTACGCCATGGCCACCAGTGATCAACTCAACGATGACGCGGTCGCGACGATCAAGACCCAACGGCAACGCTACAACGACTTGCGCGCCAAGCTCGACACCCTGCCCAGCTCCGAAGAAGGTCGCAAGATCCGGGCCGAGATGGATGCCAAGCGTGCCATCTCGGGCACGCTCAACGACCAGGTGATGGCGTTGGCCGCCAGGAACGACAACACCGCAGCGCAAACGCTGCTGAACGAAAAAGCCAGGCCTGCCACTTTGGCCTGGCAGGAAAAGATCCGCGAACTGGTCTCCCGGCAGGAACAACAGAGCCAGCAGGCGTACACCGAAGCCGTGCAATCGATGAATCGCGCCAAGCTGCTGCTGTTGATCGGCGGCGTCGCCGTGGTCACGATCAGCGGCCTGCTGGCCTGGCTGATCACCCGCAGCCTCACCCATCCGTTGGCCCGTGCCACCAAGGCAGCCGAAGCGATCGCCAAGGGCCAGCTGGACAACCAGGTGCAAACTGACGCGCAGGACGAAACCGGCCGCCTGCTACGCGCCATGAGCGGCATGCAGACCCAGTTGCAGTCCCTGTTGCGCGCGCAAGCCGAGATGGCCAAGCTCCACGATGAAGGCCAGATCAGCTTCCGCATCGATGCCAATGCATTTCCCGGCGATTACGGCCGCATGGCGCACGACACAAACACTCTGGTCGCCTCGCATCTTGCGGTGCAGACCACGCTCGCGCGCATCATGGGCCGCTATGCCATCGGCGACCTCAGCGAGAGCATGGACGCGCTGCCCGGCGAAAAAGCCGTCCTCACCCAGACCATGAACGAGGTCAAGGCCAACCTGTCGGCGATGAATGCCGAAATCAAGCAGCTGGCAGTGTCGGCGGCCAATGGCGACTTCAGCGCGCGCGGCGATGCGGCCCGCTTCCAGTACGACTTCCACATCATGGTCGACAGCCTCAACCAGCTGATGGCCACCGCCGACGGCAATCTGCAGTCGCTGTCGTCGTTGCTGCAATCCATCGCCGCCGGCGATCTCACCGCCCGCATGAGCGGCGAGTTCAAGGGCGTGTTCGCACAGATGCGCGACGACGCCAATGCCACCGCCGCGCAACTGGCCGAGATCGTCGGGCGCATCCAGCACTCGGCGGTATCGATCAATTCGGCTGCCAGCGAGATTGCCGCCGGCAATCAGGACCTGTCGCAACGCACCGAGCAGCAAGCGGCCAATCTTGAAGAAACCGCCGCATCGATGGAAGAACTCACTTCAACCGTGCGTCAGAACGCCGAACACGCACGCCAGGCCAATCAGCTGGCGATCGGTGCCGCAAGCGTCGCCTCGCAGGGCGGCGACATCGTCAGCAAGGTCGTGGGCACCATGACCGGCATCGAAGCATCGTCCAAGAAGATCGCCGACATCATCAGCGTCATCGACGGCATCTCCTTCCAGACCAACATCCTGGCGCTGAACGCAGCGGTCGAAGCGGCACGCGCTGGCGAGCAGGGCCGCGGTTTTGCGGTGGTCGCCAGCGAAGTGCGCACCCTCGCCCAGCGCTCCACGGCTGCGGCCAAGGAGATCAAGAGCCTGATCGACGATTCGGTCGAGCGCGTGGCCGAAGGCTCGACACTGGTGCACAGCGCCGGCACCACCATGGCCGAGATCGTCGCCAGCGTGCAGCGCGTCACCGACATCATGGGCGAGATTTCCGCCGCCTCGCAGGAGCAGTCGGCCGGTATCGAGCAGGTCAACCTCACCGTCACCCAGATGGACGAAACCACGCAGCAGAATGCCGCATTGGTCGAAGAAGCCACCGCCGCCGCACGGTCGATGGAAGAACAGGCGGTACAGCTCAGGCAGGCGGTGTCGATCTTCAAGATCGAAGCCGAACGCCCCTCAGTTGCGCGCGCAGCCGCACCGACCGCGCTGCATCCCAGCAAGCCGGCCGGCGTTGCCGCACCGAAGCCACAGGCTGCCGCGGCATCGGTCAAGCGCCCGGTCAGGCAGGCGGTTGTCGCCAGCGCGTCGAGCAATGCCGCAGATTGGCAAGAGTTCTAAGCCGTCGCTGTCAGCAACAGATGGCGCAACACAGAAGGCCGGCTGCGTGAGCAGCCGGCCTTCTGTGTTGCGCTCAAGCACGTCTCAATCGATAACGCCCAAACAGCGGTCAGCTCCACTCGGCCAGCAACTGCGCCATCCGCGCAAGACCCAGCTCCAGCTCCTCGGGCGACACCCCACCCGCCCCCAGGCGCAGGTGCTGCGGGTATGCGTACGCACCACCGGACATCACGAACGTCTTGTACGGCGGCGCCAGCAGCCGGCTGCTGAAGGCATCGGCGTCGATCGGCAGGTTCAGATGCGCCATACCGAGCAGGCCTGCCTGCGGCCGCCGCCAGGTCAGTGCCGGCTGTTCGGCGACAAAGCGATCCAGCAGATCGATCCGGGCGTGCCCCATCGCACGCGAGTGCGCGACCGCAGTATCGAAATGCTCCGGTCGCAGCGCGACCTCGGCAATGCGCTCTCCCAGCACATTCATGATTTCGCTGGTGTTTTCGCGCAGCACCATCGCCGCATTGAGCAGGGCTTGATCGCGCGTCACCATCCAGCCGGTACGCAACCCCTGCAGGCCGAGCAACTTCGATACGCTGCCGGTGCTCACACCGCGGTCGTAAAGAGTCGCAATGCGTGGCGTCTCTTGCCTATCCCACTCCAGGCCGCGATAGACCTCGTCGGACAGGATGTAGGCCCCCACGCGCTCTGCCGCCGCCACGATGCGCTGCAGCGTTGCCAGATTCTCCACGCGCCCGGTCGGGTTGTTGGGATTGCACAGAAAAATGAGCTTGGTCCTGGGCGTGACCAACGCTTCGAGCTGGTCGATATCCAGCGCCCAGCCGGAGGCCTCCAAACGCGTCACCAACCTGGGCACCGCACCGATCTGTCTTGCCAGCACCAGCGGTTGCTGCCACCCCGGCGCATCGATGACGAATTCGTCGCCGGCAGCGAGCAATTGCGTCAGCACCAGATAGTTCGCCTCCTGCGCGCCGGCGGTGATCAACACATCCTGCAACCCGCATGTGCTGGCATACCCATACTGCGCCAGCACGCGCTCGCGCAGCAGTGGCAAACCTTGATAGTCCTCGCCGGTCCAGTCCAGCGACTGCGCAGGATCCAGGTGCGCCAGATAGCGCTGCAACGGCGGCGATGGCGACAGCGAATAGGTGACGCAGGCATCGGGCTTGGCACGATGCGCGGTGAGCCATTGCTCCCAGAAACTGTTCGATGGCACAGGCATGCGTGTGGCTCCCTTATCCCATGACGGCCGGGCACACGCCCAGCCCAAGCGAAGCGTCGATCACCGCGCCACGCAGAATGCGCGCCTCGTCGCGGCACAGGTAAAAGCACAGATCGGCGATCTCCCGCGGCGCGATCAAACGCCCGCCAGGCAGCGATGCCTCGAGTAGCCGGCGTTGCTCGGCCGTCAATGCATCCAGGGTACTGGCCTGAAACATCGGCGTATCGGTGGCACCGGGACAGACGGTGAAAACATCGATACCCGTGCAGGCGTAGGTGGCCGCAAGCTGCCGACCCAGAAACGCCACCGCCGCCTTGCTCATGCCATCGGCGGCGCGAAAGCGCGGAAAGTGCGTGATGCCGCCATCCACCGAACTCATCAATAAAATCTTGCCGTGTCCACGCGCCAGCATGCCCGGGATCACATCCTCGCTCAGCCACAACGGCCCCAGCGTGTTGACCCGGAAAAACACCTCGTCCTGCTCCTTGTACGTGGCCGCAGCGCGCTCAACGGTCTTGGTGCCGACGCCGGCGTTATGGATCACGATGTCCAGCGGTAATGACAGCGCGTCCATCAGCTGCGCATGGCTTTGTCGGTCTCCCACATCCAGTTCCAACGCGTGCACGCCCTCCTCGCCAACTTCTTCGAGCAGCGCCTGCGCACGTTGCCGGCTCTCCTTCCCGGGGCGGTAGGTAAAGCTCACCCGGTACGCGGCCTGCGCAAAGAGGCGCACCAGCTCGACGCCGATCCCTCCTACACCGCCGGTAATCAACACATGTTTACGATCCATCCCGATTGCATTCATCGCGCAACTCCCGCAGTGACGGCCTGCATCAACGCATCGCGTTCGTCCAGGGCAGCGAGCGCGCCTTGCAACGCATCGCCCAGTCGAACCACATCCTCCATCGCCGCATACACCTGCATGGAGACACGCAGCACGTAGCTGGTGTTGTCTGGCCATGCGTTGACTGCCACGTCGATGGAAGACGTGTCGTACAGCCAGTCCTGCAGCGCAGCTGCATCGGGATACGCCGCGCAGATGCGAGGCGGCAGCGCGAATGCGACCATGCTGCCAAGGTGGTCGTCGGTGGCCAGGCGCTTGAGCGGCAGTCGCGCCGTCAGGTAGTGCCCACACCGCATCGCCAGCGCACGGTTGTGTGCGAGCAGCGCAGGCATGCCGCCGGGCAGCACGTTCTGCAGGAAGACGATCGCTTCGGGAATGCACAGCAGCGGCGTGGGGTCGGAGGTACCCAGCCAATCGAATTCCAGATGCAGGCGCGGGCGAGCGCTGCTGCGGTCGCCATAGCCGCGACTGATCACCGGCGGATGCACTCCCGCCTGACGATCGCGACGCACATGCAGGAACCCCGCACCACGCGGGCTGCAGAGCCATTTATGGCAATCGCCTGCGTAATACGCCGCCCCGATCGCTTGCACGTCCAACGGCAACATGCCCGGTGCATGGGCGCCGTCGACCAGCGTCTCGATGCCACGTTCGGCCAGCGCGGCGACCAGGGCGGCGATGGGAAATACGATCCCGGTGGGGCTGGTGACGTGATCCAGCACGGCAAGCCGCGTGCGTGCGGTGACCCGCTCCAGCACGGCCTGCACGACATGCTGCGGGTCCGGAACCGGCACGCCGACCTGCGCAACCACCACATGTGCCCCGGTGGTGCCGGAGACGAAATCGAGCACGTTGCGCGCAGACAGATACGCATGGTCCGTGGTCAGAATCTCGTCGCCGGGCACAAAAAGACACGAGCGCAGCACCGCACTCAGTGCGGTGGTGACATTGGGCAGCAACACAAAATCGGTTGGATCGGCACCGATGAGCCCAGCCAGCGCCTCGCGCGAGTCATCCAGCAAACGCGGTAGATCGCGCAGGATGAAGGCAGACGGCAGCCGCTCGATCTGTGCACGAAACGCCGCCTGACGTTCCAATACATCATTGGGGCAGGCACCCAGCATGCCGTGATTGAGGCAGGCAACTGTCGGATCGAGCGCAAAACGGTGTTTCAGCCGCATCGCTGGTGCGTCGGGTTGCCACGGTGATTGCATCAGGTACATCCTCTTGGCAACGGCAGATCAGGAAACAAGGGTGGACTCGGGCGCGGCGCGGTGCTGAGCGATCAGCTGCAACAGCGTCTGTCGGGAGGGTGTGGCCGGCGCAGGCGCGGGATGTGTCGCTGCCAGCGTGCGCACCCGCGTCATGACCTCGTGCTGGTTGAAGATCGCAGACGGGTCTTCAAGCATTCCGGTGCGCCGCGCCAGTGCGTGCCAGACGACTGCATCCTGGCGCGCGGCTGCGGCAATCTGCGGCAAGTCGATCGCATCCGGGTGCTGCGCCACAGGCGGTTGCTCGGCCCACACCGCGCGACGTATGCGGTCTTGCGCCACGCTATCGGCGTGCCAGGGCCGAACAAGACGCTGCGCAAGGGCATCGGCATCGATGGCAAGCCGCAGCGGGTCATCCAGTCCCTGGCGGTGGGCAAGATCGGCGACGGCATACGCGTAGCGCATCGCCAACGACATGCCGCGCGTATAGGTCGGATTGGTGGTGCACAACGCATCCCCCACCGCGACCGTCCCGGCGACGGTCGGCATACCGCTGACCACCGCCGGCCGGTAGCGGTTCTCGCACACTGGCCAGCGCAGCACGTCTGACACCGGTTCGCAGACCCCGCCTTCGAGCCAGGGCGCAATGCCGGCATGCGCGCATGCGGCTGCAGTGAACACCACGGGCTCGGCCATGCGATGCCAGGCGCTGTCGCCATGCGGCGCCATCAGCGTGATGGAGACATAGCCGTTATCGGCCGGACACACGATGCATCCACTGGAGGCGGCATAGCCGCCCACCGAAAATCCCGCCGTGAGCTGCACATTCGGCCGCTGCCGGCAGCGATACCAGCGCGTGAAATATGCCAGCCCGCAACTTTCCACCAAGGTATCGGGCGTCTGCACACCAGCCTGCCGCAGCCATTTGCCGAATGCAGAGCCGCGACCCAGTGCATCGATGGTCAGCGCCGCACGCAGCTCGCCGCGTGAGGTGCACACTCCTTGCACCAGTGGACCATCCTCGGCACCAACCAGCAGGCCATGGACGCCGACCGCATCGCGCACCGTGATGTTGGGCTCTGCCAGCACCACCGAACGAACGACGCCCTCGATCAACGGGCGGCGCGTCGACAGGCCGAATAGCTCCGCATCCCCGCAGCGCGGCACAGCGACAGAGGGTCCAAGCCTTCCACCGAACGGCATCTCGACCGCACCGGCATCCAGTAGTGCCTGCCAGACGTCCGGTGCGCGTTCGCGCAACACCTGTCGCCCCAGCGCAGCCAGCGCATGCGTGTGACGCGCGTGCGGCACGCCTTTGCGCCACCAGCGCTGCGTGGGCAGATGGGCATCGCGCGCCAGCGATGCCCCGTCGACGAACTCGTCCCGTTCAAGCACGGTCACTTGGTAGCCGTGCCTGGCAAATGCCAGTGCGCTCATCAGACCGGCGATGCTGCCGCCGACCACCAGCACCTGCGAGGTGTCACTCATGGCAGCCAGCCTGCATCCGCATCGATCCCGTATGCCGACAGGTCGTAGGCAAACGGCAACCGGCGAACGACCGCAAACCTCGACATCACCGTCCATCCTCCGGCGCAAATCCATACGCCGCCGGGTTGTCGATCGGCGGCACGCTGGAGGCGCGTAGCAACAACGAGCGTACCGTCCAGAGTTCGGCAAAAATCCGGTAGCGCAGCGCGGTCTGATCCAGGTAGTCCACACCCGCCGAGCCACCCGTACCAACGCGACGGCCGATAAAGCGTTCAACCATGCGCGCATGCCGTTGCCGCCAGATCAACATCGCCTGTTCCAGCTCGACCACGCTTTCCAGCAGTTCGCGCGGCCACGCAAGCTGCGGCAACTCACGATGACTTTCGACAAACAGCAAGGCAGTGCGTACCGCGCGGTGTGCGTCGCGAGCGGGCGCGCCCAGCTGCGCGTGCTCGTCGGCCAGCAGGAACGCCTGAGCGCTATCGTCTTCCGCCGCATACCGCGCCCGCAGCCGTTGCAACTCTTCCGCAGTGGCGGCCCGGTCGGCAGCCAAACGCCAGCGGCGCTCGCTGTCTGCACGCATCGCCTCGATATAGCGGCGCGCGAAGCGCTCTTTCGCTACCGGCGTAGTGGCGCCGTCGATCGGTAGCCGAGCCAGCCATGCGTAGAGACATTGCTTCAGCGTGGGGCCGGCCTTGGCGCGCGCGTCGACGCGCTGCGCGGCAGTCGAAGGACTGCCGTCCGGCAGCTTGAGCGCATCGCGATAGGAACCGGCGCCGATGGAAATACGCTGCGCATCCTCAAGACCCAGCAGGATCTCGATCTCGCGCAATTGCGCCGACTGAAACCCGCTGGCTGGCGTCAGCCGCTCGCGAAACTCGAGAAAGTCGCGCGCGGTCATGGTCTCCATCAATCGAAAATGCTGGTTCGCCTGCTCGAACACCGTGATTGCGCGACGCAGCGAACGTACCCCGGCAACAACCTGATGCCCCGCCACCTGGTGTGAATTGAGCAGATCGCGCGTGTAGGTCAACTCGCGCAGCACCAGCTTGAACCACAACTCATGCACCTGGTGCACACTGATGAACAAGGCTTCGTCGTTGCTGACCGCTGCTTCGTCATCGTCAAGCCCTCCCTGCAGGGCGAGCAGTTTCTCGACCTTGATGTAGTCCCAGTAGTTCGCCGTTACCGCCCGCGCGCCTTTCCGGTGCTGCGACGCCAGGGCGGGCTCTGCATCCAAGCGGCCGGCATCATCCAAGCAAATGCTCCTTTTTCAGTTGCGTCCACGCAGCAAGATTGGCGTAGGCCATCTTCTCCAGATCGTCCCAAATGGCCGTTTGCGCCACCTCCGGCTTGACGATCAGTTCCAGTCGATGCCCATTCGGGTCGCGGAAATACCACGACCTGGCCAGCTCGGCATGCCTCCCGTCCCCGGCCACGTCGTGGATCACCGGTCCTTCCACCTCGACCCCGCTGGCACGCAGGCGAGCGCACAGTGCATCCGCCCGCTTGCTGTCTCGCACTTCAAGCGCCAGATGCTGCGCCCAATCCTCCTCGACCGGCACCAGCGGAAGCGCACTGCCAAGCACCTCGAAGAAGCAGATATAGCTCCCGTCTTCCATTTCAAAGAAGACATTATTGTTCGTGGCCTTCAGGCCACTGGAAGGAACGTGGTCGATCAGTGCCGCCGCAAACTTCAAACCCAGGGTTTCCGTATAAAAATGCACTGTTTCTGCCGCATCCCGGCAGCGATAACCCACATGATGAAGTTTACTTAACATACTTCCTCCCAGATTTCAGCCACAGAAAATCGACTTTCAATTAGTGAAAGCGCTCCGATCATTATTTTTAGCAAGCGAGAACTCACAACCATGCTTGCGCACAGCGTGATAGGCCATTACAACTGCAGGACACACCCGGACCTGGAGGCCACCCCACCCGCCATGCATGCAACAAACCGACAGGGCTCAAGCGCTCTCATCCGCAACGAGACGGAACTTAGCACTTATAGCGGCAGATTTTTATTAATACCCCGACTATTTTCCGATGACATTTGCGATCGATCCCACCTCTTTCCGATGGCGCCGTAAATCGCTTCCGATGGGGAAAATCAACTTTTAGCGAGAGTTGCAGATAAGAACGCAGATCCATCGCGACATACATCACAAAGTGGTTCCCTGCAGATCATCGAAGACGATCGAAGGCCACCCACAAAAAAATTTTGATTTACTTCAGTTTCTCGAGACAGATCTCATTCCAACCATAATCAGCACGTGGTTACTTAAATGGAACCATTATCCATCCCGGCTTTCGCCGCAGCGATAGAGAGTCGTGGATTGTCACTGACACACGACACGGTGGAAGCAGATGCATGGCCAACTCGCCCGACGACCTCCGGACAACAATCGACGACGCCTTGCCGCGACACCCCGCACGATCGTCGCAAGCTGCGCTGGCCAACTGAGAGTGCACCCTCCACAAGGTCGCGACGCACTGAACCCACCGCTCCGGTCCCTTCATTTGTTGCCTCTCCCCAAGCGGCCCGCGCTGCATCCTGGATCGCGGTTCCGGCGCGCTCGGCTTAAACTTGCCTCCCCACGCCCGACCCGACCACAGCCGCCGCCGCACGCGGCGCCCGGCAGGCCAATGCCGTACGCCCTGCACGCCATCGCCTGCCCGCCCCTACCGCGCCCAGATTTCGGAAGCCGTTTCTTGCAAAGCATTGACACCAAAGACAAATCCAAGCCCAGCGGCGGAGTTCCAGAGCACACCCCGCTGATGAAGCAGTTCTTCGCGGCCAAGTCGGACTACCCCGACCTGCTGCTGTTCTTCCGCATGGGCGATTTCTACGAGCTGTTCTACGACGATGCGCGCAAGGCGGCGCGCCTGCTCGACATCACCCTGACCCAGCGCGGTAGCTCCGGCGGCGCACCGATCCCGATGGCGGGCGTGCCGGTGCATGCGTACGAAGGCTACCTGGCGCGGCTGGTGGCGCTGGGCGAGTCGGTGGCGATCTGCGAGCAGATCGGCGACCCGGCACTGGCCAAGGGCCTGGTCGAGCGCAAGGTGGTGCGCATCGTCACCCCGGGGACGGTCACCGATGAGGCGCTGCTGGACGAGCGCCGCGACACCTTGTTGATGGCGGTCTCGCGCAGCAAGCAGGGCTATGGCCTGGCCTGGGCGGATCTGGCGGGCGGGCGTTTCTTGGTCAACGAAGTCGATAGCGTGGATGCGCTGGAAGCGGAAGTCGCACGCCTGGAACCGGCCGAGCTGCTGGTGCCCGACGAGGACAACTGGCCGGAGTTCCTGCGCGGGCGCGTCGGCGTGCGGCGGCGGCCACCGTGGCTGTTCGACGCCGACAGCGGGCGTCGGCAGCTGCTGGCGTTCTTCAAGCTGCACGATCTGTCCGGCTTCGGCATCGACGACAAGCCGTGCGCCACGGCCGCCGCCGGTGCGCTGCTGGGCTATGTCGAGGAAACCCAGAAACAGCGCTTGCCGCATCTGACCTCCATCGCGATGGAAGTGGCCAGCGAGGCGATCTCGATGAACGCAGCCACGCGCCGGCATCTGGAGCTGGACACGCGCGTGGATGGCGACACCCGTAACACCTTGCTCGGTGTGCTGGACAGCACGGTTACGCCGATGGGCGGGCGATTGCTGCGACGTTGGCTGCATCGCCCGTTGCGCCTGCGCGATGTGCTGGTGCAGCGCCACCACGCAGTGGCGAGCCTGATCGACTCCGGCGGCGATGCCGACGTGCGCGAAGCCTTCCGCGCGCTTGGCGACCTGGAACGTATTCTCACGCGCGTTGCATTGCGCTCGGCGCGCCCCCGCGATTTCTCCACCCTGCGCGATGGCCTGGCGCTGTTGCCGAAGGTACGTACGATCCTGGCACCACTGGATTCGCCGCGCCTGCAGACCCTGTTCGCCGAATTGGGCGAGCACGATGCCACCGCGCATCTGTTGAGCAGTGCAGTGGCCGAGCAACCGCCACTCAAGCTCAGCGACGGTGGCGTCATCGCTACCGGCTACGACGCCGATCTGGATGAGCTGCGCCGCCTGTCCACCAATGCCGATCAATTCCTGATCGACCTGGAACAACGCGAGCGCGCCAGCAGCGGCATCGCCACGCTCAAGGTCGGCTACAACCGCGTGCATGGCTACTACATCGAGATCAGCAAGGGCCAGGCCGAGAAGGCCCCGCTGCACTACAGCCGCCGGCAGACGCTGACCAATGCCGAGCGCTACATCACCGAAGAACTCAAGAGCTTCGAGGACAAGGTGCTGTCGGCGCGCGAGCGCTCGCTATCGCGCGAAAAACTGTTGTACGAAGGCCTGCTCGATGCGCTGGGCAGCGAACTGGAAGGCCTCAAGCGCTGCGCTGGCGCCCTGAGCGAACTGGATGTATTGGCCGCCTTCGCCGAGCGCGCGCAGGCACTGGACTGGTCGCAGCCGGAACTGGACAGCGCACCGTGCCTGCGCATCGAACGCGGCCGCCACCCGGTGGTGGAAGCGGTGCGCGACCAACCGTTCGAACCCAACGATCTGGACCTGCACACAGACCGCCGCATGTTGGTCATCACCGGCCCGAACATGGGCGGTAAATCGACCTACATGCGCCAGAACGCCCTGATCGTGTTGCTGGCGCATATCGGCAGCTTCGTGCCGGCCAGCCGCGCGGTGATCGGGCCGATCGACCGCATCCTCACCCGCATCGGCGCCGGCGATGACCTTGCGCGCGGGCAATCCACCTTCATGGTGGAAATGGCCGAAACCAGCTACATCCTGCATCACGCCACCCCGCAATCGCTGGTGCTGATGGACGAGATCGGCCGCGGCACCTCGACCTACGACGGCCTTGCCCTGGCCGACGCGGTGGCGCGCCATCTGGCGCATACCAATCGCTGCTACACGCTGTTTGCCACGCATTATTTCGAGCTCACCGCACTGGCCGACCAATCGCATGCCGGCGGCGCCAGCGGCATCGCCAACGTGCATCTGGACGCGGTGGAACACGGCGAGCGCCTGGTGTTCATGCATGCGGTCAAGGATGGCCCGGCCAATCGCAGCTTCGGCCTGCAGGTCGCCGCGCTCGCCGGCTTGCCCAAAGCGGCCGTGACCCAGGCGCGTCATCGCCTGGCCGAACTGGAACAACGCGGCGGCGACAGCCATGTCGCACAGATGGCGCCGGCCGCATTGGACGCCCCGCAACAGTTCGGTCTGTTCACCGCGCCCTCGTCCGCTGCACAGGAAGCGCTGCAGGCGCTGGACCCGGACGAACTCACGCCCAAGCAGGCGCTGGAAGCACTGTATCGGTTGAAGGCGTTGCTTTGAGGGAGGGGATTGGGGAGTCGGGATTGGGGATTCGTCACGGCGCAGCTTGCTGCGCTTACGGATCTGTCACGGCAGCAGGGTTGGTTGGTCGTTTGAATGCTGGTTTGGAGGTTCGCCACGGCTTTAGCTGCATGCCCGACGCTTGCGAGACCCGATGATCCATTGCTGTTGCAGGTTTGCGTGGTTGCTCGAATGCTGCCCTGCGACAGCGCCGCATCGCGCCCTGCGCGGTGACGCGCAGCGCGCGGATTGCTCTGCTGGCGCGACGGGCGCACGCTGCCGCAACGTTTAGTCCAACCGGAGACACCGATGACCACGTCCGCCTCGTTGACCGATCAACTTGCCGCGCAGTTGCAAGGTCCGCAGTTGCAGCAACTCGCCAGCCGGCTCGGCATCGCGCCCGAGCAGGCCCAATCGGCGGTGCAGACCGCGCTGCCACTATTGATGGGCGCACTGGGCCGTAACAGCCAGCAGGCCGGTGGCACCGATGCGTTGCTGGGTGCCTTGCAGCGCGATCATGCCGGCAGCCCGGACGTCGGCAGCCTGCTCGGCTCGCTGCTGGGCGGCTCGGCCAGCGGTGCGCAAGGCAATGGCGCCGGTATCGTGGGGCATCTGTTCGGCGACAAGGCACCGCAGGCTGCCGCAGGCCTGGGCCAGGCCACCGGGCTGGAAACCGGCAAGGCCAATCAGCTGCTGCAATTGCTGGCGCCCATCGTGATGGCGTATCTGGCCAAGCGCTTCCTCGGCAGCGATGCCACCGCCAGCAGCCAACTCGGCCCTGCCCTGGCACAGGAACGCCAGCAGGTCAGCAGCAATGACGGCGTCAACGGCCTGCTAAGCAGCGTGCTGGACCAGGATGGCGACGGAAAGCTTGGACTGGGCGATGTCATGAAGCTCGGTGGCAGCCTGTTCGGCAAGCGCTGACAGCGCGGGCGCACGTCGGTCCGGTGCCGGCGGATCATCCATAGCACCTCGCTATCGATATGGTTGAATAATTCGAATTCCCCAACCGATCGATGCTGCTTATCGTGTGCGCACGCCGCCACGATGAGTCCGCCTGATGCGCATGTCCGCCAGTCACATTCTGCAGATCGCCTCATACCGACCCCTGCAGGCAGGCGCTAGCATCGGCACACGCGGCGACGCTTCTCGATGACCCCACGGCCGCATATGCGCCTTCGCCCGATGACCACCGCTGACGCATTGCCCGCCCTTTCGACTCCACCAGCACGTGTCCGCAGTTTCGGCACACAGCTCCCCAAGTGCTCACGCACACAGGTATTGCCATGACAACCGAAGCAAAGTGCCCCTTCAACCACGCCGTCGTCGGTACCGGAACCACCAACCGCGATTGGTGGCCCACGCAGTTGCGTGTGGACCTGCTCAGCCAGCATTCGAGCAAGTCCAACCCGCTGGGCCAGACTTTCAGCTATGCCGAGGCGTTCAAGCGCATCGACCTGACCGCGCTCAAGCAGGAGCTGCGTGCGCTGATGACCGACTCGCAGGACTGGTGGCCGGCCGATTTCGGCCATTACGGCCCGCTGTTCGTGCGCATGGCCTGGCATAGCGCCGGCACCTATCGCATCGGCGACGGGCGCGGCGGCGGCGGTCGCGGCCAGCAGCGCTTCGCACCGCTCAACAGCTGGCCGGACAACGTCAGCCTGGACAAGGCGCGCCGGCTGCTGTGGCCAATCAAGCAGAAGTACGGCCAGGCGATCTCCTGGGCCGACCTGATGATCCTCACCGGCAACGTCGCGCTGGAAAGCATGGGCTTTACGACCTTCGGCTTTGCCGGCGGCCGCGAAGACACCTGGGAGCCGGATCAGGACCTGTACTGGGGCCGCGAAACCAAGTGGCTGGGCGGTGACGACCGCTACGCGCGCGGCTCGCCGGGCGTGGACGAAGCGCACGGCGTGCTGGTGAAGGACGACGACAGCGAAGTGCCGCACACGCGCGACCTGGAGAACCCATTGGCCGCCGTGCAGATGGGCCTGATCTACGTCAATCCGGAAGGCCCGGACGGCAAGCCCGACCCGGTCGCCGCCGCGCGTGACATCCGCGATACCTTCGCGCGCATGGCGATGAACGACGAAGAGACCGTGGCGCTGATCGCCGGCGGCCACACCTTCGGCAAGACCCATGGCGCCGGCCCGGCCGACAACGTCGGCGCCGAGCCCGAAGCCAGCGAGCTGGAAAGCCAGGGCCTGGGCTGGCACAACCGCTACGGCAGCGGCAAGGGCGCCGACACCATCACCAGCGGCCTGGAAGTCACCTGGACCACCACCCCGGCGCAGTGGAGCAACGACTTCTTCGACCATCTGTTCAAGTTCGAGTGGGAGCTGAGCAAGAGCCCGGCCGGTGCGCACCAGTGGGTGGCCAAGAATGCCGACGCCATCATCCCCGATGCGCACGATGCATCGAAGAAGCATCGCCCGACCATGCTCACCACCGATCTGGCACTGCGTTTCGACCCCGCTTACGAGGCCATCTCGCGTCGCTTCCACGAACACCCCGACCAGTTCGCAGATGCCTTCGCCCGCGCCTGGTTCAAGCTCACCCATCGCGACATGGGCCCGCGCTCGCGTTACCTGGGTACTGAAGTACCGAGCGAAGAATTGCTGTGGCAGGACCCGGTGCCGGCTGTCGACCATGCCCTGGTCGATGCGCAGGACGCTGCCGCCCTCAAGCAGACCATTCTCGATTCGGGCCTGAGCGTGGCGCAGCTGGTCTCTACCGCGTGGGCGTCGGCGTCGACATTCCGCGGCTCGGACAAGCGTGGCGGCGCCAACGGCGCACGCATCCGCCTGGCACCGCAGAAGGACTGGCAGGCCAATCAGCCCGAACAACTGGCCAAGGTGCTCGGCACGCTGGAACGCATCCAGGCCGACTTCAACGCGGCGCAATCGGGCGGCAAGAAGATTTCGCTGGCCGACCTGATCGTGCTGGCCGGCAACGCCGCGGTGGAACATGCAGCGCACGCCGCAGGCCACAGCGTCACCGTACCGTTCGCACCCGGCCGCACCGATGCCTCGCAGGAGCAGACCGATGTCGAATCGTTCGCCGTGCTTGAACCGGTGGCCGATGGCTTCCGCAACTTCGCCAAGCGTCGCTACGCCGTGCCTGCCGAAGCATTGCTGATCGACAAGGCGCAGCTGCTGACCCTGACCGCACCCGAGCTCACCGTGCTGGTCGGCGGCCTGCGCGTGCTCGGCGCCAATGTCGGCGACTCCAGCCATGGCGTATTCACCACGCGCCCCGGCGTGCTGAGCAACGACTTCTTCGCCAACCTGCTCGACATGCGCACCGAGTGGAAAGCCACCTCCGAATCGAAGGAGGTCTACGAAGGCCGCGACCGCAGCACCGGTGCAGCCAAGTGGACCGGCACGCGCGTGGATCTGGTGTTCGGTTCCAACTCGATCCTGCGTGCGGTGGCCGAGGTCTATGCCAGTGCCGATGCACAGGAAAAGTTCGTGCACGACTTCGTCGCTGCCTGGACCAAGGTGATGCAACTGGATCGTTTCGATCTGGCGTGAGTTGCAAGGCGCGCGCCATCGTGCGTGCGCCCGCAGCGGTGTTGAACCACACGCAAGAGGCTGACTCGGCGCACTGAAGACGTCGGTAGAGCGGCTGTTCTGCTGCTTGGCTGCAAGGCCCTTGCCCGCCCACCATCGCAGGACACGCCGCAAGTACGTCCTTGTAGGCTCTTACGCGGCATCCATGCCGCGTAAGGTCCCGCGACGCTGGGCGGACAAGGCCCCGTCGAGATGGTCGGTGTGCATGGTCAAGAGCAGAGCAGAATGCGCTGGTCGGATTACTGTGCGGCTTGCACCACCTACCTGGCGCCAAACGCGGCCAACACTGCCACCACGCGACCGCCGGCCAAGTCTTGTGAGCCGTTCTCAAGCTTCTGATCGATGGTCCTGCACCTGGATGCATCGCACACCGCAACAGAAAACGGCACTTCCCACCTCAATCGGGAAGTGCCGTTCTTTCTTGAATGAACGACACGATGTAGGCACAGGCGTTTCTTTTTCCACCATCCAATTCGCAGCGGACAACCACGCAGTGCTACAACGCGTCGATATCGCCCAACGCGTTGATCAGCCGGCGTGCGCGCTTGTCCGGCTTGCCCTCGGGTGCGCGATAGCCGGTGCGTTCGGCAGCGCGCTGCAGCCGCCATTGCGCACGCGCCTCGCGTGAGGCATCGCTTTCCAGGTACAGCGTCTGCGCGACCGGTGCAGGGCCGCGTACATCGCTTAGCGCGGCGATGGTGATCTCGAAGATTTCGCCACCGCGGTCGATGCGCAATTGCTCGCCGCTACGCAGCGTGCGCGACGGCTTGGGCCGCTGCCCGGCCACATCCACCTTGCCGGTCTCCACTGCCGCCTTGGCCAGGCTGCGCGTCTTGAAAAAGCGCGCCGCCCACAACCACACATCCAGCCTGACCGTTGTGCCCTGTTCCAGCTCCGGATTCATGCGCCTTGCTGTCTCGCTCTGTCTGGTAGCCGATATTTGGGCAGCCATCTGGGAACTCAAGCTGGACCGTCAACCCCGCGATGGTGATCGATTGCCAGGTCGATGGTCGTCGCGCTCCGATCCGCCCTGCGGGCACCTTCCCACGCAGGCAGGGGAAGGGACCGGCTGTCCATGCGCAACCCCAATCCAATAAGCGCTCGCGAGCTCCAACCCTTCTCCCGCCTGCGGGAGAAGGTGGCGCACAGCGCCGGATGAGGGACACGCCCCTGGTCTACAGCGCATCCCCAACAGCAAGCGCAACATCTTTGCGAAGGCAGTCACCGCTGGTGTCAAACGTAGAGCGTGTCCCAACGAAATCTGCAGCGCAAATCGCATGGCATGCATCGGATCTCACACAGCGATGCTAGTGTGCGCAGCTTCTGCGCGACGATGCCAAGCGATGCCAAAATCCGCTGTCCTGACCGAAGGCCCGATCGGCAAGAACCTGCTGTTGTTCGCGCTGCCGATCATGGCCGGCAACGTCGCCCAGTCGCTCAACGGCTCGGTCAACGCAATCTGGATCGGCCGCTATCTTGGCGAGGAAGCCCTGACCGCTGCGGCCAACGCCAACAGCATCATGTTCTTCCTGATCGGCTCGGTGTTCGGCATCGGCATGGCCTCCACCATCCTGATCGGCCAGGCCATGGGTGCGCGCGACATCGCGCAGGCACGCAAGGTGATGGGCACCAGCGCGAGTTTCTTCGGCGGGCTGTCGGCGGTGATTGCCGTGCTCGGCTGGTATCTGGCGCCCCACTTGCTCACCGCCATGGGCACGCCGGCCGCCTCGCAGGCGCTGGCCGAAGCGTATCTGCGGGTGATCTTCCTGGCGATGCCAACGCTGTATCTGTTCGCCTTCCTGTCGGCGGCATTGCGTGGCACCGGCGATGCGCGTACGCCGTTTCGATTTCTCCTGTTGTCGGTGCTGCTGGATATCGTGTTGAACCCCTTGCTGTTGTTCGGCATCGGCCCATTTCCCGCGCTGGGCATCGCCGGTGCGGCCTGGGCCACACTGATCGCCCAGGTGGTCGCGCTGGCCGGCCTGCTGATCTATCTGCGCAAGAAAAGCAACGTGCTTTGGCTGGGGCGGCGCGACCTGCACCTGTTCCGGATCGATCCTGCCATCCTGCGCGCGCTCATCGTCAAGGGCGTGCCAATGGGCCTGCAGATGGTGATGATCTCGCTGGCGATGATTGCGATGCTGTCGCTGGTCAACGGCTTCGGCACCGACACCGCCGCCGCATTCGGCGCCGGGCTGCAGCTGTGGAATTACGTGCAGATGCCGGCAATGGCCGTTGGCGCTGCCTGTTCGTCGATGGCCGCCCAGAATGTGGGGGCCGGCCTGTGGTCGCGCGTGGATGCCGTCGCGCGCACCGGCATCGCCGCCAACTTCCTGATGACCGGCCTGCTGATTGCGCTGTTGATCGGGTTCGATCGCTGGACCCTGGCGCTGTTTCTGCCCGAAGGCAGCGCCACGCTGGAGATCGCGCGCCACCTCAACCACATCGCGATCTGGTCGTTCCTGTTGTTCGGGGTCAGCTTTGTGGTCTCGGGCGTGGTGCGCTCCACCGGCGCAGTGATCCCGCCGCTGCTGATCCTGGCGTTCTCGCTGTGGGGCGTGCGCGTGCCGCTGGCCAACGCTTTGCTGCCGCATCTGGGGGCTGATGCGGTGTGGTGGAGCTTCCCGATCAGCTCCACCTGTTCGATGCTGCTGTCGCTGGCATATTACCGCTGGGGCGGCTGGCGCAAGGCACGCATGCTGGCGACACCGACGCATCCGTCAGCCTTGGCTGCCGCTGCCGAAGTGCCCGCGCACCCCGCTTCCCCCGTCGCCGACCCGGCTCCGATCACCAACCCGGCAGAGCCTCGGCAGCGGTGAGCCCGGCCCTCGCCACGCGACGGATACCGCGGTCGATCCCGATCAAGACACGAACCACCTGCCCTTGAAAGAACGCAACAGCCTGGAATGAGCCCTTGCAAGACCGGCTCGCTGTTGAAGCGCAAAACGCCACGTCGGCCGACTTCACGATTGACAGCAGCTAGCTGCGATCAGCGATCTTTTTGCGCGCCATGGCGCCAGAGGAACCGGCCCGGTCTCCAGGCCGTCCATGTGCCGATGGCTAGCCCATTGCCGTGCAACGGCCAGTCCTAGCGAAAGAAGTGCGTCGCCCTGAGATGGCGATCGACGAAAGGGCCTGCGACGAAACCGCTCCCACGGCCCGCGCAACCTCCCCAACGCACCCGCCACTGCGTTCCCAAACGCAGACGGCCGCCCGAAGGCGGCCGTCTGGCAGTGGCAGATCGACGATCTGCCAGTGTTGGCTTACTCGGCCTTGGCAGCAGCCTGGCGAGCGGCCTTGGCCTGTGCAGCAGCGGCCAGATCTTCCTTGATGCGGGCAGCCTTGCCTTCCAGACCACGCAGGTAGTACAGCTTGCCGGCGCGCACCTTACCGCGGCGCTTCACTTCGACCGAGTCGATGATGGCGCTGTGGGTCTGGAACACGCGCTCGACGCCGAAGCCGTGCGAGATCTTGCGCACGGTGAAAGCGGAGTTCAGGCCGGCATTCTTGGTCCCGATCACGACGCCCTCATAGGCCTGCACGCGCTCGCGGTTGCCTTCCTTCACCTTGACGTTCACCACAACGGTGTCGCCCTGGTTGAATTCCGGCAGCTTGCGCTGAATCTGGGCGGCTTCGAAGTCAGCCAGGATGGTCTTGTTGAGTTTGCTCATGATGGGCACCGCGTGTCTGGTGATATTGGACCGGCAGTCGCCGCACGGCGATTGCTCGAGGTTCGTAAGAGGGCCAGACGCAAGGCTGGCCAGCAAGCCGCATATTGTACCCCAATCAATCTTGCAAGAGCTAGGGGTGAGCTCTTATTTCTCGTCACCGGGTTGATCGTCGCTTGGAGCGAGTTCGCGGCGAAACTCGTCCAGCAGACGACGATCGTTCTTGTCCAACCCGGCCTCGTCCAGCAGATCGGGGCGACGCAACCAGGTCCGGCCCAGCGACTGCTGCCGCCGCCAGCGCGCGATGGCAGCATGATTGCCCGACCGCAGCACGTCCGGCACATCGCCCCAGGCATGGGTCGACGGATGGCTGTAGTGCGGGCAGTCCAGCAAGCCTTGCGGGCCTTCGAAACTGTCCTGGGCGGCAGATTCGGCGTCGTTCAACACCCCTTCCTGCAACCGCGTCACCACATCTACCAGCACCGCTGCGCCCAGCTCGCCACCGGACAACACGTAGTCGCCGATGGAGATTTCCATATCCACTGACTGGATCAGAAAGCGCTCGTCCACCCCCTCGTAGCGCCCGCACAGCAGCACCATGCGCGGCAACTGCGCCAGCTCGCGCGCGAGCGGCTGGGTCAGCGGACGCCCCTGCGGGCTGAGATAGATCACCGGTGCCGGCCGCGGATCGGCGGCGTGCACAGCGTCCAGGCAGGCCCGCAACGGCTCGATCAACATCACCATGCCGGGCCCGCCACCGAACGGACGGTCGTCCACCCGGCGATAATTGCCCTGCGCATGCTCGCGCGGATTCCAGCCCTGCAATTCCAGCAAGCCGCGCTCCTGCGCCCGCCCGACCACGCCGAACGCCGCGCATTGCGCGATGAACTCGGGGAACAGGCTGATGACGTCGATGCGCACTGGGGAATCGGGAATCGGGAGTGGGGAATGGGTAGAGCGAAAGCGAAGCCGGGGCAGCGCTTCGATCAGAAATCCGGATCCCAGTCGACCACGATCAGATTGGCCTCGAAGTCCACCGACTTGACGAACTCCGGAAACACAAACGGGATCATCCGCTCACGATCGCCGCGCACCACCACCACGTCGTTGGAACCGGTGGAAAACAGATGCGACACCGTGCCGAGCTTGACGCCCTCGACGGTTTCCACCTGCAACTCTTCCAGATCCACCCAGTAGTATTCGTCGGGCTTGGGCGGCGGCAATGCGCTACGGGCGACGTAGATCTCGGTCCCGTGCATGGCCTCGACGGTATCGCGGTCGGTCACGTCCGGGAACACCGCAATCAGGTTCTTGCCCTGGTCGCGCCCACGCACGCCGCTCACAACCGTTTCCTGCCCCGATGGCGAACGCACGATCCACGGTTGATACCGGAAGATCGCATTGCGCGGCTCGGTCCAGGATTCGAGCTTGAGCTCGCCCTTGACACCAAAAGCGCCGACAATCCTGCCTAACAGGATGCGGCGCTCGGTCGGCTTCATCTGTGTCGACTCTGGGCCAGGCGGCGATGCCCGGCCCTCAAGATCAGGCCGCAGCGGCCTGGGACTTGGATGCTTCGCGATACAGGTTGCGCACCTTGTCGGTCAGCTGTGCACCCTGGCCGACCCAATGGTCGACGCGTGCAACGTCCAGCACGACGCGCGGTTCTGCGCCCTGTGCAACCGGGTTGTAGTAACCCAGACGCTCGATGTTGCGGCCGTCGCGCGCGCTGCGCACGTCGGTCACGATGATGTGGTAGAACGGACGCTTCTTGGCGCCGCCGCGGGTCAGTCGAATCTTGACCATGGTGTCGTTTTCCTAAGTTGCCCAGTCGCCTGAAGTGGCGCGGTAAGCCGGCGATTATAGCGGGCTCCGGCGGCGAAGCCAAGCCACCCGGCGCCGGCACAGCAGATCGCTCAGATCGCCTGCCAGGCATGGGTCTGCAGGGCCCGCTCCAGCAGCGGCAACTGCGCGGCATGCGGCCCCCAGCGCGCCGGCCCCAGCGCCACGATGGCCTGCTGCCCACGCGCATTGCAGGCGAATGCGCCATCGAAACGGTCCAGCTCGCCCAGCTCCACCGGGCGGCTGATCTGGGCGATACCCAGCGTCTTCAGGCCGGACTGCAGCAACCGCTGCCGGGTCCCCAGTAGTGCCGGCCCCTGCGGCCAGACCAGCCCGCCGCGTTCCCACAGACCCAGATTCCAGAAGGCGCCCTCCAGTACCCTGCCCTGCCGGTCCTGCAGCACCACATCGTCGTGGTCTGCCTGCATCGCCAGCCGACGCAGATGCAGGAGCCCAAACGTGCCGACATGCTTGAGCTCCGGCCGCTCGCGCACGTAATCGGTCACCTGCACGCGCAGCCCGGTCTCGGGCATGTCGGCCGGCGGCGAAATGGCGACCAGCACATCCAGTGAGACTTCGCGCAACGGGTTGCGGAAATCGTAGTCGGGCGCGAACACGGTGACGCGCAGGCTGGCATCGGCCATGGCCGATGCCAGCAACGCAGCGCGCATCTGCGCCCGCAGCTGGTCTGCTTCCAGCTCCTGGCCGAACAGCGCGCGACTGCCTTCCTGCAGCCGCTGCAGATGCAGCTCCAGTCCCAGCGTAGCGCCGCCGCGCACCTGCAGCGTGGTGAAGTGGCCGTAGTTGATCAGCGCAGCAGCGCCGAGCTGTTGCGCGCTGGCCGGAGCGCCATTGCAGAAAATCAGCGCCATAGCAGTGCCTGCGCCTGCCTCCACCACTGCGCGACCAGTTCGCCGGCCGGCCGGGCTGGTGCCATCCATGCGGATTGACCCGCCCAGGCCTGCATCGATGCCAGACGGTTGTCGCGCGCCGCTGCCTGGCGCATCGCTGCAGTCAGCCCGCGCTGCACCGGATAGGGCGCAGGCGGCGGTGCATCCGCAGCGATGGCGGCCCGCACGTAAGGCGTGAGCAATGCCCGCCCCAGGCGCCCGGAAAATGCGCGGGTTGGCTGGGTATGTTCCGGCTCGGCGGCCGCCAGCGCATCCGCCCAGGCGTCGGGCAGTGCCGCTTCGGGCGTGCGCAGCAGGCCGGTGCCGATCTGCACTGCGCTCGCGCCCAGCATCAGCGCCGCCGCGATTCCGCGCGCGTCGGCGATGCCACCGGCGGCGACGATCGGAATCTCCAGATGATCGACAAGCCGCGGCAACAAGGCGAACAACCCGGTCATCTGCTGCGCGGCCTGGCCCGCAGCGAACGCGCCGCGATGGCCACCGGCTTCGGCACCTTGCGCAACCACTGCGTCGGCACCGGCAGCCTGCGCCGCACGCGCTTCCTCCAGGGTGGTGGCGCAGGCGAACCACGCGATGCCGGCCGCTTTCAGGCGCACAACCTGGTCGGGCCGGAACAGGCCCATGATCGAGGACGCCACCGCCGGGCGGGCGTCGAGCAAGGCCTCGAACTGCGCATCGAAGTCGGCTGGCGTGGCATCGCCTGCGGCTTCGGCCACCGGCGGCCCCCAGTGCGCAAGAAACCCGCGCAGACGCGCCTCTGCCCCTGCATCGCGGACCGGGGCCGGATCGGGAATCCACAGATTGACCTGCGCAGGCCCGGCGCTCGCTTCAGCGAAGGCGGCCATCCACGCCACGATGTCCTGCGGCTGCGACAACACCGCACCCATCGCACCCATGCCGCCGGCGTTGGCGACAGCGACCGACAGCGGCACCGGGCAGGCGCCGGCCATGGGGCTGAGCAGGATCGGGACACGCACGCCAAAGCGCTCGCAGAAATGGGCGACGTTTGAGTACGGGCCATCCGATGCGAGCGACTGTGTCATGACTACCTTTAGCGATGGCCTTCAAGAAGTTGCACGATCCTGGACCACTGCATCTGACGTGCCAGGTCCAGCGCACTCTTTCCCGCGGGCGTGCGTAGCGACGCATCCGCGCCGTGCTTGAGCAGCAGCGAAACCGGCTGGTAATTGCCAGCCAAGGCCTCGCGGTGCAATAACGTCCAACCAGCATCGTCACGAAAATGCACCATGTCGGGCTGATCGCGCAGGCCCTGATCGAACTGGGGCCCCATGTTTTCACTCATCGGATGCTCGCGATCGGACGGATCCTGCTCCGCTGCGGCAGGCTTGCGACCGAATAGCTTGTCGAGCAGGCCAGCTTTATGCTCCTGCACAGGCTTAGGCACCAGGCGCACTTCGCCCAGCTCAGCGAAGTCCAGGCCCCACGCGACATCGTGCTCGATCTGTTCGGCCGGCGACATCGCGCGGCGCATCGCGTCGATGGTATGACCACCGTAAGCCAGCCCATCGATGACGTACATCCAGTCTTCCAGTTCGCCGATCGGCGCAGAGACGGCGTCGCCGGCGGCCAGCCCCGAGATCCAAGCCGGGTTGTTGACCAGCTTGCCAGACAGCTGGTCGCCGTCGAACTGCACGTCCGATACCCACATGTGCTCATGCGAGGGCGCACCAACCGCGAATGCATCGGTGGCAAACGGTAACTTGATCGCCGCCAGGGACAACGCCGGCACGATCCGACGATATTCCCACGATAGCTCACGCCAGAAAAACTTGAACGTCCCGCGCGCAGCGGCATACGCCGCCAACATCGCGGCGTCGTCCTGGGCGGGGTACATACGGCTTTCGGTCATCTATCCATCTCGAAGTAGGCGCCGCTGGCCACGTCAGGCAAGCCTTGGTCAGAAGCCGGCAAGAGGCAGGCAATAGCGCGGCATGGCGGCGACTCTCAACAGAACTAGGCTTCGACAACCAGTTCCAACGCGCGCATGGGCGCCTTTCATTCGCCTGCGCGCGCGTTGGTGCCATGCAGTCTGAACGCTGCGACGCAACGCTCAGCCAATCGCGCCAAGCCCATCCTCGCGCTGCCCCGTGTGACTTTACGACCGCACCTACCGCATGCACTTATCGCGTCGCGTGAGCGAACGAGCAGACTCAGCGGAACGGCATACCGCCGCGGCCGCCCATGGCGCCCATCATGCCCTTCATGTTGCGCATCAGGCCCTTCATGCCGCCGCCGGCCAGCTTGCCCATCATCTTTTCCATCTGCTGGTACTGCTTCATCAGCTTGTTGACGTCGGCCGGCAACATGCCCGAACCACGGGCGATGCGGGCGCGGCGCGAGCCGTTGAGCAGGGCCGGGTTGCGGCGCTCCTTCTTGGTCATCGAGTTGATGATCGCGATCATGCGCGGCACTTCTTTGCCGGTGACCTGCTGCTTGACGTTGTCCGGGATCTGGCCCATGCCCGGCAGCTTGTCCATCAGCCCATGGATGCCGCCCATGTTCTGCATCTGCTCGAGTTGTTCCTTCATGTCGTTGAGGTCGAACTTCTTGCCCTTGGCGACCTTGGCGGCGAGCTTGGCGGCCTTTTCCTGGTCGACGCTGTGCTCGACCTGTTCCACCAGCGACAGCACGTCGCCCATGTCCAGGATGCGGCTGGCGACGCGGTCGGGGTGGAACACGTCCAGGCCGTCGGTCTTTTCGCCAGTACCGACGAACTTGATCGGCTTGCCGGTGATGTAGCGCACGCTCAGTGCGGCACCGCCACGGGCGTCGCCGTCGGTCTTGGTCAGCACCACGCCGGTCAGCGGCAGCGCCTCGCCGAAGGCCTTGGCGGTGTTGGCCGCGTCCTGGCCGGTCATCGCGTCGACCACGAACAGGGTTTCGGTGGGGTTGACCGCGGCGTGCAGCGCCTTGATCTCCTCCATCATCGCCGCATCGATCGCCAGGCGGCCGGCGGTATCGACCAGCAGCACGTCGGCGAACGACTTGCGCGCATCGCTGATCGCGGCGCGCACGATGTCGACCGGCTTCTGCGAGGCGTCGGAGGCGAAGAACAGCACGCCGACCTGTTCGGCCAGGGTCTTGAGCTGCTCGATCGCAGCCGGGCGATAGACGTCGGCCGAGACCACCATGACCTTCTTCTTGCGCTTTTCCTTCAGGTGCTTGGCGAGCTTGCCGACCGTGGTGGTCTTGCCCGCACCCTGCAGGCCGGCCATCAGGATGATCGCCGGCGCCGGCACATTGAGGTTGAGGTCGGTGGCGGCCGCGCCCATCACCGCGGTCAGCTCGTCGCGGACGATCTTGATCAGCGCCTGGCCCGGGGTCAGCGACTTGAGCACTTCCTGGCCGACCGCACGCACCTTGATGCGCTCGATCAGCGCCTGCACCACCGGCAGCGCCACGTCGGCTTCGAGCAAGGCGATGCGCACTTCACGGGTGGCTTCGCGGATGTTCTCCTCGGTCAGGCGGCCGCGGCCGCGCAGGCGCTCCATGGTGCCGGAGAGACGTTGGGTAAGGGACTCGAACATGCGCAAGGGACCGCGTAAGGGGAAACGGGCACCGATTATAGCGGCACCGGCCAATGCGCCGCCCCGGCCAGCCCGCCGTCCAGCGGCGGAGCCAGCTCGGGCAGCCGCCGCGCCCAAGCGCGGCAATACGCACAGCCAACCAGCGACAGCGCCGCGATGCACGGGAACGGCAGCCGCAGGAAAGCAGCCCCCCCCCCCCGCATCCCAAGCCCCCTTACCCACTCGCGCCCTGCCACGCCTGCCAGCCCAGCTCAAGCCCCGCAGCTCGCAACCTGCTTTTCCCGACTCCCGACTCCCGACTCCCGACTCCCGACTCCCGACTCCCGACTCCCGACTCCCGATTCCCGACTCCCGATTCCCGATTCCCGATTCCCGATTCCCGATTCCCGAATCCCGAATCCCGAATCCCAGCCCCACCAATATGCGAAACTTCCACGATGACAATCGTTCTCATCGCGTTCGCCCTGTATCTGCTGGCCACGGCGCTGCTCACCCAGGCGGTGCTGCGCGATGGCAACCAGGCCCCTGCGCGCTGGCTGGCCCCTGCGCTGGCGGCGGTGGCATTGCACGCCGGATATCACGTCCTGGTGGCGTTCCGCACTGCGGGCGGGCCGGACATGCATTTCTTTGCGGCCCTGTCGCTGTGCGGCCTGGGCATGGCCGCGCTGACGGCGGTGTTCGGCGGCCGCGGGCGCATGGCGGCGGTGGGCGTGGTGGTGTTTCCGCTGTCGGCGATTCTGCTGGCCTGCTATCACGCCTATGGCCACGAACCGAGTGCGGACCTGGGCTGGCGGCTGGAGCTGCACGCCTGGATGGCACTGCTGGCCTACGCCACCCTGGGCATCGCCGCGCTGCTGGCGATCATGCTGTGGCTGCAGGAGCGTGCGCTGCGGCGGCGCGACTTCCATACCTGGTTGCGTGCGCTGCCGCCGTTGACCGAGCTGGAAACCTTGCTGTTCCGCACGATCACGGTGGGCTTCGTGCTGCTGAGCCTGACCCTGCTGACCGGGCTGCTGTTCGTGCAGGACTTTCTGGCGCAACGGCTGCTGCACAAGACCGTGCTCAGCATCCTGTCGTGGATCGTGTTCGGCGCGCTGCTGGTCGGCCGCTGGCGCAACGGCTGGCGCGGCAGCAAGGCGGTGCACTGGACGCTGACCGCGATGGCATTGCTGGTGCTGTCATTCTTCGGCAGCAAGTTCGTGATCGAGCTGGTGCTGGGACCGCGTTGATGGCGGTGGACGTGGAGCTGTTCCGGGCGTCATCGCCGCGGGACGGCATGCCGGAGTGTGTCCGACCCTGGGTCACTGCACGTCGATGTCACTGACGCAACCACCGGGCGTCCTTGCGAATCCGCGGGCGATGCGCTTCAGAGCGCAGGCCCGGAACTGCCCAGCTGCGGCGCGCATGCAATAGCAAGCCAGCCAGACTGATCCGACCGATGCGCAGGCTTTCGTGCAATGCGCGTATGCCGCTTTCGCCGCGTCGCTGGCGCCCGGCTGACGTGCGCGCTCCATATGTGCGCATTACCAAACGCAGCAACGCCTGTTTCAGACACGAGCCGCGCAGCGCAGTGGCATCCTATTGCCCGACGCCAAGCCTCAAGCATCCAGCGCCGCACTGACCACATCCCACGGCTGGTCCGGTCCGGGGACGGCGAAGCGATAGACGATACGGCGGCGGTAGGTCTCGCCCGGGCGCAGGATCGTGGACGGGAAGTTGGGGTGATTGGGGGCGTCCGGGTAGTCCTGCGGCTCCAGGCAGACACCGCGCCCCAGTCCGGGGTGATGGGCATCCAGATGCTGCCCCTCGTAGAGCTGCACTGCCGGGGCATCGCTGGTCATGCGCAGCGCTACGCCACTGTGCGGCGAGTACAGCTCAGCCGCGCGGTCCGCGCCGTCCGCCAGCACCAGGCACTGGTCATACCCCTTGCCGAGCACCACTTGCGGATGCGCGGGGTCGATCCGGTCGGCCAGCGCGGCAGGCGTGCGGAAGTCGAAGGGCGTGCCGGTCACCGGGGCGATCTCGCCGGTCGGTATCGACTCGACATCCACCGGCAGATAGCGGTCGGCCGGCACGCGCAACACCTGCGATGCCGCCCGCGTCTGCGGGTTGCCCGACAGGTTGAAGTACGGGTGGTGGGTCAGGTTCAACGGCGTGGCGGCATCGCAATGCGCCTGGAAGTCCAGTTGCAGGCTGCGCTCGTGCAGCGCCAGACGCGCACGCACCTGCAGATTGCCGGGGTAGCCTTCTTCGCCATCGGGCGAGTGGTAACCCAGCAGTACCTGATCGGCGCTCTGCTCCAGCACGCTCCACACGCGTCGGCCGAACCCACGCAGGCCGCCGTGCAGCTGGTTGCGCCCCTCGTTGGCTGCGAGCACGTGCGTCACCCCATCCAGGGTGTAGCGCGCACCGGCGATGCGATTGCCGAAGCGGCCCACCAGGATATTGAGGCTGTCGCCATCGGCCGCGTAGGAAGACAGGTCCGGCAAGGCCAGCAGCAACGGCACCACGCCCTGTGCGGTGGTCAGCCTCAGCGCGTGCAGGATGCCGCCATAGGTCAGCACTTCGGCCTCCAGCCCGGCAGCGCTGCGCAGGGTAAGCGCGTGGACCTCGACACCGTCTGGCAACTGCCCGAATACTCGCTGCATGAATCGCCCCGCCACTGATGGAAGCTGGCGAGCATAGCGGTGTCGCGCATCTGCCGACCATGCCCTTGCGCACATCTCGGCGGCACACTCCACAACCACGTATCGGTGCGCGCGGCCGTGCCCGCCTGCATCGCTCGCGCTGCAACACGACAAACGGCGGCAGCACGCACTACGCTACCGCCGCACTGCTGCAGCAGCGGCGCGTGACCACCCCGACGACCAACACAGGAGCGCCAAGCCGATGCAGTGGAATTCCCTCACGTTGCGGACAGCCTGCAGGCGGCTGACGCATACCGTCGTTGCGGCCGCCCTGGCGACCGGCGCATGTAGCGCTTCTGCCGCCGAGGTCAAGGTGACCGGGACGCTGCGTGCGGACCAACCGGGCGCGCAGGTCTCGCGGCAGCTGTTTGGCCAGTTTGCCGAGCATCTGGGCACCGGCATCTACGGCGGCGTGTGGGTGGGCGAAGACTCCCCGATTGCCAATACGCGCGGATACCGCAACGACGTGCTCGCCGCGCTGAAAGCCATCGCAGTGCCGAACATCCGCTGGCCGGGCGGTTGCTTTGCCGATGAATACCACTGGCGCGATGGCGTGGGTAACCCGGCCAAGCGCCCGATCCGGGTCAACACGCATTGGGGTGGCGTGGAAGAATCGAACCGGTTCGGCACCCACGAGTTCATGGACTTCACCGAGTTGCTCGGCACCCAGGCCTACATCGCCGGCAACGTGGGCAATGCGGCGCCGGACGAGATTGCGCAGTGGACCGAATACATGACCGCGCCCACTCGCTCCAGCCTGGCCAGCGAGCGCCGCGCCAACGGCCGCAATACGCCCTGGCAGGTGCCCTACTTCGGCGTGGGCAACGAGCTGTGGGGCTGCGGCGGCAACATGCGGGTGGAATACGCGGCCGACGTGTATCGGCGCTACCAGACCTTCGTCAAGGCGCCGGCCAACCAGAAGATCCTCAAGATCGCGCCCGGCCCCAACAACGACGACTACCACTGGACCGAGGTGATGATGCGCGAGGCCGGCACGCTGATGGACGGCCTGAGCCTGCATTACTACACCGTGCCCGGCGGCTGGCCGCCGCGCGCCTCGTCGACCGACTTCGACCAGCGCGCCTGGATCGACACGCTGTCGCGCACGCTGGTCATGGACGAGCTGATCACCAAGCACGGCGCGATCATGGACAAATACGACCCGGGCAAGAAAGTCGCACTGGTGGTCGACGAATGGGGCACCTGGTATGCAGGCCTGCCCGATGCGAACCCGGGCTTTTTGCACCAGCAAAACAGCCTGCGCGATGCGCTGGTGGCCGCACTGAACATCGATATCTTCAGCACGCATGCCGAGCGCGTGCGCATGGCCAACATCGCGCAGATGGTCAATGTGTTGCAGGCAATGATCCTCACCGACGGCGACAGGATGGTGCTGACGCCGACCTACCACGTGTTTGCGCTGTACAAGCCCTACCAGGACGCCACACACCTGCCACTGCAGTTGCAGACACCGGAGTACCGCCACGGCAACACGCATGTGCCGGCGGTACATGGATCGGCGGTCAAGGCAAAGGATGGGCATGTGTATGTCGCGCTGACCAACCTGGATGCAAGCGTGCCCGCCTCCGTCCGCGTCGACGTGCAAGGGCTGTCTGCACGCCGTGTCGATGGGCAGATCTTGACCGCGCCGGCGATCACCGCGCACAACACCTTTGCGCAACCACGCGTCGTCGAGCCGAAGGCGTTCAACGGCGCCCGTCTGCAAGCGAAGGTGTTGACGGTGGCGCTGCCTGCGCACTCGGTGGTGATGCTCAAGCTGCAATGAGCGCGCCATCGCAGGCTTGTTGCCCCGGGAGCAGGTAACAAACCAACTGCGCGAACACCACGCAGGCCAGGCCGGTGCTCGACATCATCATGTAACGCGCGCCCCTGGAGTGAGCGCGCCACCCATGCCCGCCTGGCCGTCGCCGGCCCTGTTTGGTTGGCAGACCTAGACGGATGTGGGTGCCGATGTCGGCAGCGCGTCCGGCTCTGCGAGGCGCCACTCCTGCGGCAGGCGTTCGAGTAGATGCGCCATGAAGGCCCGCACCTTCGGGGTGAAGTCGCGGCGGTCAGCCACGCAGAGGTAGATCCGCAGCGGCTCCGGCAAGGCCTGCGTGGTGCTGCCGAGATCGGAGCCAAACAGCGGCTGCAGCTCGCCGCGCTGCAGGTAAGGCTGCACGACATAGGCTGCCAGGCGCGCGATGCCGCCGCCGGCAGCGGCCATGGTGGCCAGCGCGTCGATATCGTCGCTCACCATCGCCTTGCCCGGCTCCGGCTGGAAACGCACGCCATTGCGCACGAAATTCCATGGCAGGCAGCGTCCATCGACCGGGTAACGCAGCAACAGGCAATCGTGATACTTCAAGTCGTCCGCGCCCTGCGGCGTCCCGCAGCGGGCCAGATAATCGGGCGCTGCGCAGATCACCATCGGCACCTGGGCGATGCAACGTGCCACCAGGCCATCTTCGAGTTGCGCCTCGATACGCAGACTGACATCCACGCTTTCCTGCGCATGCTGCACGGCACGGTCGGTGCATAGCAGCTCGATCTCCAGCTGCGGGTAACGCTGCCGCAGCGCAGGCAGCATCGGTGCGAGCACGTGACGCGCGAATGCAGCGGTGCTGGCCACGCGCAATCGCCCTGCCGGCGCATGCTGCGGGCCGGCCACCAGCTGCCGTGCACGCTCCAGGTCGCGCTCCAGCTGCCTGACCTGTTCGAAGTACAGCGCGCCGCGCTCGGTCAGCGCCAGGCTGCGGGTGGTCCGATGCAGCAGGCGCACGCCCAGGTGGTGCTCCAGCCGCGCAATGTTCTGGCTGACCGCAGCGGCACTGACGCCCAGCAACTTGGCCCCACCGGCAATGCTTCCGGCATCGACCGTACTGACAAAACTGCGAATCGACTGAAGAATATTCATTTATCGAGCAAGTATTCCCTGGCGATTCGTAAGATCTGCTTACGTAAGCCGCAAGGTTACGCCATCTACCCGCCCGGCGACCCGCATCCTAGAGTTGCACCACGCCGCTGGTTCGCGGCAAGTGAGGTCACCGCATGTCGTCATCCCTACCCCCATCCGCACTGGCGCGCCCACGCTGGAAACTCGGCGTACGCGCCACGCCGTTCGTGTTTGCGTTTTACATGGCCGCGATCATGGCGCTGCTGATGTGCATCGTGATTACCGGCGCCAACACAGGCCTGGCGCCAGGGTTCGGGTGGCGCGTACTGGACGCCTACCGCATCGCAATGCCCACTGCGTTCTGCTGCGTGCTGGTGGTACGGCCGCTGGTGGTCCGCCTGGTCGCGTGGACGGTGCATGCGGGGCATTGAGCAGCGCTGGCAATGCTGCTGGTGCCAGATGCGGATTGTCTGCGAGCGCGGCGCCCGGATGTGCTGAGCAGGCTCCATGCGTCCTCGACAAGTCCCAGGCTTTGCTGGGTGTACGCAAGCGTACCGATGGAAGGGAGTACCAGCCCCGGGTAGTGCCGATCGCACCAGGCTGCTGCCGCGCAACATGCAGCAGCCGACGTTTGCGACCGGCGTCATACCATTGATTGATTATTCCGGAATGAACACCACGAAACGGAATCAGATCGAACAATTGCTTTGACTCTGAACCAAGCGCTGCGCAGCGTCGCTACTCCACGGACACCGGTCCATCGTTGGAGATACGCATGAGCGTCGTACGCAGCGTCACCGTGCAGTTCGCTATTGTGCTGGGCCTCGCACTGACACCTTGCGTGCACGCGCAGACCCTGGTGTGGGAAGACAACTTCAACGGGCCATCCATCGACGGCACCAAGTGGACCTACGACGTCGGCAACGGGTGTCAGATCGGCTTGTGCGGCTGGGGCAATGGCGAAATGCAGTACTACACCAGTCGCCCAGACAACGCGCGCGTCGAGAACGGCAGGCTGGTCATCCAAGCGCGCCGCGAAGCGTTCGGCGGCATGCCCTTCACCTCTGCGCGGCTCAAGACCGAAGGCCGCATGCACTTCAGATACGGCACGCTCGAAGCGCGCATCAAGACGCCGATCGTCGGCAACGGGCTATGGCCGGCCTACTGGATGCTGGGCACCATCGGCGTGTGGCCTGGGCGTGGCGAAATCGATCTGATGGAAGCCGGCATGGCTGCGGCGATCGCCAACGGCACCGCCAATCGCCGGATCGGTGCGGCCGTGCATTGGGACTACAACGGCTCGCAAGCCGACTACGACACCAGCTACACCAGCCCGGTGAATCTGCATGACGATTTCCATGTGTATCGCATGACCTGGGACCCGCAGTTCATCCGTGTCTCGATCGACGGGCAGCAGTATTTCGAATTTGCGATTTCCAATATCGAAGGCGCCTCGTTGCATGAGTTCCATCAGCAGCAGTATCTGCTGCTCAATCTGGCAGTGGGTGGCACCTACACCGGGGTGACCTCACCGGCCGCAGTCACCGCGCCGCTACCGGGCAAGATGGAGGTCGACTACATCCGCCTGTACCAAAACCCCGGTTCGCAGCTGTATGTGGGCTCCCAACACGCCACACCGGCCGGACGCTTTGGCGTGTTCACCGATCAGACCGATACCAGCGCGCGGCTGACCTTCGGCCAGGACGCCGAACTGTATCTCTGGAACAACCTCACCCCGATCGCGCAGGCGCCGTTCGAAGGATCCAATGTCATGGCGTATCGCGCCAATGCGGGGGCATGGTATGGGCTGGGAATCCAGAGCGATTACCGCAATCTGGCCGCCTACGCCGGTGGTGCGCTCAAGCTGCAGCTAAAGACCACCACGGCATCGACATTCAAGATCGGCATCAACACCAGCTTCGGCGATAGCTGGGTGGATTTTGCGGCCGGCGGCAACCAGTACGGCCTGGTGCGCGATGGCGCCTGGCACGAAGTGAGCATTCCACTCAGTGCGTTCTACGACCTGGACCTGCAGGCGGTCAAACAGCCTTTCATGCTGGTGGCCGATCCGCCGGCAGCACCGGTGGAGATCGCCATCGACAAGGTCTATTACCAGAGCCGTTGAGCCGGCAGCGGACGCGCGCCCGCAGCCGGTGCTCAGGCGTTGGCCGGGATGCCCTTCAGCATGTCGATGAGCTGACGCAGGCGATAGGGCTTGGGCAGAAAATCCACCCCTGCCGGCAGCGGCGGCAACTGCGCCTTTGCAAAGCCCGATGCCAGGATGACGCGCGCCTGCGGCAACAATTGCGCCACCTGCTCGCTCAATTCGATTCCCGACATGCCGTTGGGCATGCGGATATCGCTGAACACCACATCGTAGGGGCCGCTGTTGCGCACCATGTGCAAGGCGCCTTGCGCATCGTCGGCGGTGTCGACGGTGATGCCGGCATCGCGCAGCGCCTCGCCGATCAACTCGCGCAGTTCTTCTTGATCTTCCACCATCAACAGGCGCAGGGATTCAGTCATGCTCGGCCTCCTCGATGGCCGGGAGAAACAGGGTGACGGTGGTGCCGCACCCAGGTGCGGTTTCCAGATCGACGAAGCCACCGGATTGGGACGCAAAGCCATACACCTGGCTCAATCCCAGGCCGGAACCCTTGCCGACATCCTTGGTGGTGAAAAACGGCTCGCTGGCGCGCTGCGCCACCTGTACCGACATGCCGGGGCCATTGTCGCGCACGGCGATGCTGACATAAGTGCGCTGCGTCCCTTGCGGCGCTGACGGTGCAATACGCTGCTGCGCGGCGGTGATCACGGTGATGGCGCCACCGGCCGGCATCGCGTCGCAGCTATTGAACACCAGATTGAGCAGCGCCGATTCCAGTTGGCTGGAGTCCACGCGCACATCCGGCAGCGCCTCGGCAAAGTCCAGCGACAGCGCGACTCCGGCCGGGCAGGCGCGGCGCAACAGCTCGAGCGTGCGCGTCACCACCGCGTTGGCGGCATGCCGCTCCGGCACCAGGCGCTGCCCACGCGCGAAGGCCAGCAGCTGGCGGGTCAGCAAGGTGCCGCGATCCACCGCGGTCTGCGCCGCTTCCACCAGCATGCGCGTGCGCGCATCGTCGCCGGCGCGCAGCGCGATCAGATCCAGGCTGGTCACCATTACCGTCAGCAGGTTGTTGAAGTCGTGCGCCATGCCCAGCGTCAACCGGCCCAGCGCCTCGACTTTCTGCGAATGCAACAGCGCGTGCTGCGCCTGCTGCAACAGGCGTTGCGCCTCATGACGGTCGGTGACATCGCGGGTGATCTTGGCAAACCCGACCAGCACGCCAAATTCAAGCACCGGCTCGATCACCACGCTGGCCCAGAAGCGGCTGCCGTCCTTGCGTACGCGCCAGCCTTCGGCAGCAAGCCGCCCCTGGCGTTTGGCGATGTCCAGGTTCTGCATCGGCTCGTCGCGCTGCGCATCCTCGGGCAGGTAGAAGCGCGAAAAATGCGAACCAAGCACTTCGGCAGCGGAATAGCCCTTGATACGCTCACCGCCGGGATTCCAGCTACGCACGTAGCCGCCGGTGTCGAGCATATAGATCGCGTAGTCGGAGACGCTTTGCACCAACAGCTGGCACTGCCGGCTGTCGTGCGACAGCGGCCCGATGCTGCCGATGGCCGTTTCCGTCTCCATCGCGCGATGTTCCCCTGCAAAAGCGCGCGACCTTAGTGACGTTGCCGTGAAGGTTGCGTGCAAGCCAACCCGGCCGGAAAAGCGTCAAAAACCCGGCGATTGGCCCGTGAAACTTATCGGCTACCATGACCGCCCTCTCAAGTCGGTACGCGTGCCCCATGCAGAACATCTCGACCACACGCGACCGCTGGATCTGGGTCATCGCGGGGGCCTTGATGGCTGGCACGCTGGGCGTGGAGCTGGTCACGCCGCTGGGGTATGCGGTATGGCTGACCTACTTCGTGGCAGTGGGCGTGACGGTGTTCCAGAACCGCCCGCAGGCGCCACTGGTGGTGGGTGTGCTGTCGTGCGTGCTGCTGGCAATTGGTTTCCATCTGGCGCCGCCCAGCAGCAATTCGAGCTTCTCGTCGATCAACCGCAGCATCGGCGGCGTCTCGTTTGTGGCGATGGCGCTGGTGGTGACGCAGGCGATCCGCGCGCGACGTCAGGCCGAGCTGGCGTTGTGGCTGCAGCAGGCAGAGAACACCGTCGAAGCGAGCCTGCGTGGCGATCAAAGCCCTGAGGATCTGGCCAATGCGGCGCTACGCGCCCTGTGCGACACCCTGGACGCGCAGGTCGGCGCACTGTACCGCGTGGAAGGCGAGCGGCTGCGGCTCACCGGCGGTGCGGCGCTGCCGGTCGACATGCCCAGAACGCTGCCCAGCAACGCCGGCCAATGGGGCGAGGTGTTGCAGCGTGGCACGGTGCGTCGCGTGCATGGCGTGGATGCGGGGCATCTGCAGATTGCCTCCGGCCTGGGCCAGAGCGCGTGCCAGGAGTTGCTGCTGGCCCCGGTGACCGCCGATGGCCGCGTGATCGGTCTGCTGGAGCTGGGCCGGGTCACCAGCGCGCAGACATCGGGCACGCGCGAGGAAGAAGTGCTGGCGCGTTGCGGCGAGAACATCGGCCTGGCGCTGCGCACCGCGCTGCTGCGCGCGCAGCTGGTGTCCCTGCTGGAAGAAACCCAGCGACAGAGCGAGGAACTGCAGACGCAGCAGGAAGAGCTGCGCGTGGCCAACGAAGAACTGGAAGAACAAAGCCGCAGCCTGCAGCAGTCGCAAAGCGATCTGGAGCAGCAGCAGGCCGAGCTGGAACAGACCAATGTGCAGCTCGAGGAGCGCACCCAGGCACTGGAAGCCCAGAAGCAGGCACTGCTGATCGCGCAAGGCCAGCTGGTGCGCAATGGCAACGAACTGGCCACCGCCTCGCGCTACAAGTCGGAGTTCCTGGCCAACATGTCGCACGAGCTGCGTACCCCGCTCAACAGCGCGTTGATCCTGGCCAAGCTGCTCGCCGACAACAAGGACGGCACGCTCAGCGCAGATCAGGTGAAGTACGCGCAGGCGATCCTGTCGTCCAACAACGATCTGCTGGCGCTGATCAACGACATCCTGGACCTGTCCAAGATCGAAGCCGGGCATGTGGAACTGGCCGACGAAACCGTCGCTACCGACGCGGTGCTGCAACGCCTGCGCGACACCTTTGAACCGATGGCGCGGCAGAAGGGCTTGACCCTGGAGATCGGCGTTCAAGCCGCCGCACCGACGCAATTGGTGGTCGACAACCAGCGGCTGCAACAAATCCTCAAGAACCTGCTGGCCAACGCGATCAAGTTCACCGAGCGCGGCACGGTGAGCCTTTCGATCCAGGCGGGTGCACCGGGACGGGTGCTGTTCAAGGTCAACGACACCGGCATCGGCATTGCGCGTGAGCAGACCGATGTGATCTTCGAAGCGTTCCGTCAGGCCGACGGCAGCACACGACGTCGCTATGGCGGCACCGGCCTGGGCCTGTCGATCTCGCGCGATCTGGCACAGCGCATGGGCGGCAGCATCAGCGTGGACAGCGAACCCGGTCGCGGCAGTTGCTTCACCCTGGAATTGCCGACCGACGGCGCGCCGGCAGAAGGGATGAGCGCCACCGAGGCGAACGCGACGTCGCCATCGAGCGCGATCAACGCTACCGCGCCCCTGCATCAGCCCACCGGCACCGCAATGGCTGCGCGGCTTGGCGCACCCGGCAGCGCTGCACCCACGGCAGTGCCGCTGCCGATTCCTGCGCCCAGCGCTGCGCAACAGCAACGTGCGCAGGACGACCGCGATCAACGCACCCGCAGCGGTCGGCTGATCCTGGCGGTGGAAGACGACACCCGCTTTGCGCAGGCACTGGTGGACCTGGCGCATGAGATGGACTTCGATTGCGTGGTTGCCCCCAGCGCCGAAGAAGCGCTGCAGCTGGCCGCCGAGTTGCGCCCCAGCGGCATCCTGCTCGACATCGGCTTGCCGGATGCCTCCGGCCTGAGCGTGCTCGAACGCCTCAAGCGCGACCCCGCGACCCGCCACATTCCGGTGCACGTGGTGTCGGCGCTGGAACGCAGCCAGATCGCATTGGAACTGGGCGCGGTGGGCTATCTGATCAAGCCGGCAACGCGCGAGTTGCTGGCCGGTGCGATCCGTCAACTGGAAGATACCAACGCGCGTGCGGTGCGCCGCCTGCTCATCGTCGAAGACGACAGCGCCCTGCGCGAAAACCTGCAGCTGCTGCTGGCGCGCGACCAATTGGAGATCGTTGCGGTGGGCAGCATTGCCGAGGCGATGGCGCAGCTGGCGGGCTCCACCTTCGACTGCATGGTCACCGACCTGGCATTGCCCGATGGAAGTGGCTACGACCTGCTCGAACGCATGGCCGGTAACGATGCGGTCGCGTTCCCGCCGGTGATCGTCTACACCGGGCGCGCACTGACGCGCGACGAAGAACAGCGCCTGCGCCGTTATTCCAAGAGCATCATCATCAAGGGCGTGCGCTCACCCGAACGCCTGCTGGACGAAGTGACGCTGTTTCTGCACAGCGTGGAAGCCTCGCTTCCCAGCGACCAGCAACGCCTGCTGCGCGAAGCGCGTCGCCGCGATGCGGTGCTCGACGGCGCCACCGTACTCCTGGCCGAAGACGATGTGCGCAACATCTTTGCGCTGTCCAGCGTGCTCGAACCGCTGGGTGTGACCCTGCAGATCGCACGCAATGGCCGCGAGGCGCTGGAGCGCCTGGCCGAGCGCGAGGTGGACCTGGTGTTGATGGACATCATGATGCCGGAGATGGATGGCATCACCGCGATGCGTCAGATCCGCGCCAATCGTCAGTGGCAGGATCTGCCCATCATCGCGCTGACCGCCAAGGCGATGGCCGACGACCGCGAGCGTTGCCTGGAGGCCGGTGCCAACGACTACATCGCCAAGCCCATCGACGTGGACAAGCTGGTGTCGCTGTGCCGGGTGTGGTGCTCGCGGCAATGAATCCAGTGGAACTGTTCGACCTGGAACTGCGTGTGCTGCTGGAAGCGGTGTACCAGCGCTACCACTACGATTTCCGTGACTACGCGGTGTCGTCGTTGCGGCGGCGCATGCGCCATGCCATGGCGCGCTTCGAGTGCGCACGCGTGGCCGATCTGCAGCACCGGCTGCTGCACGAACCCGACGCGTTTGCGCAGGCGATGCAGTTCTTCACCGTGCAGGTGTCGGAGATGTTTCGCGACCCGGCGTACTTCCGCGTGCTGCGCGAACATGCGGTACCGGTCCTGCGTACCTACCCGTCGATCAAACTGTGGGTGGCCGGCTGCAGCACCGGTGAAGAGGTCTGGTCGCTGGCAATCCTGCTGCACGAAGAAGGCCTGCTGGAAAAAGCCGTCATCTACGCCACCGACATCAATCCCGAAGCGTTGAACATGGCCGAAGCCGGTGCCTACGGCATCGATCGCATTGCCCAGTTCAGCCGCAACTATCTGGAGGCCGGCGGCCGCGGGTCGTTGTCGGACTACTACACCAGCGCCTACGACGGCGCGGTGTTCGATCGCCGCCTCAAGCGCAATATCGTCTTCGCCGATCACAGCCTGGCCACCGATACGGTGTTTTCCGAAGTGCATCTGGTGTCGTGCCGCAACGTGCTGATCTATTTCAACCGCACCCTGCAGGACCGTGCCGTGGGCCTGTTCTTCGATGCGCTGGTGCACCGCGGATTTCTTGGCCTGGGCAGCAAGGAATCGCTGCAATTCGGCGCGCATGCGCAGGCCTTTGAGACCTGCGCACGCGAACAACGGCTGTACCGGAAGGCCGCATGAGCAGCATGCCCGCGCCCCGGCGGTTCGATGCCATCGTGATCGGCGCATCCGCCGGTGGCGTGATGGCGCTGCAGGCGCTGCTGTCCCACCTGCCGGCAGATCTGCCGATGCCGGTACTGGTGGTGCTGCACATGCCGCGCGACCGCACCAGCCATCTGGCCGAGCTGATGGATGCGCGTTGCGCGCTGCCGGTGCGCGAGGCGGACGACAAGCAGCCATTGCGCACCGGCACCGTGACCATTGCCCCGCCCGATTATCACCTGCTGGTGGAAACCCGCGACAGCCTGGCGTTGTCGATGGATGCGCCGGTGCTGTTTTCGCGCCCGGCAATCGACCCCCTGTTCGAATCGGCCGCGGACGTGTTTGCCGAACGCCTGCTGGCGATCCTGCTCACCGGCGCCAGCAGCGATGGCAGTGCCGGCGTGGCCGCGGTGCGTGCAGCCGGCGGCACCGCCTGGATCCAGCGACCCGATGATGCCGCGTCTCCGCTGATGCCTGCCTCCGCCCTTGCCCACGCCGGTGCCGATGCGGTGCTGACCCTGCAGGCGATCTGCAGCCGACTGGAAGCCTTTCACCCATGAACCTCACCGCGACCGGTCTTGCCACACACCGCGACGAACCCGCCAAGCTCCTGATCGTGGACGATGTCCCGCAGAATCTGGTGGCGATGGAAGCGTTGCTGCAACGCGACGGCATCCAGGTGCTGTGCGCATCCTCCGGTGCGCACGCGCTGGAATTGCTGCTCGAGCACGATGTGGCGCTGGCCCTGCTCGATGTGCACATGCCGGAAATGGACGGTTTTTCGCTGGCGGAATTGATGCGCGGCTCGCAGCGCACCCGACATGTGCCGATCATTTTCCTGACCGCCTCGCCGAACGATCCGATGCGCGCATTCCAGGGCTACGAAACCGGTGCAGTGGACTTTTTGCACAAGCCGATCGAGCCGCACGTGATCCTGAGCAAGGTCAACGTATTCATCGAGTTGTATCAGCAGCGCCGGCTGCTCAAGGCACGCAATGCCTCGTTGGAGCGCGCGCTCGCGCTCAACGAAACCATGATGGCAGTGCTCACCCACGACCTGCGCACGCCGCTGTCGGTGATCCTGCTGTGCGCAGACAAATTGAGCCTGGACGTCGACGGCGAAGGCTCGTCGGCACGCACACTCGAACACCTGGAAAACAGCGCCCGGCGCATGGCGCGCATGGTCGAGCAGTTGCTGGATTTCTCGCGCCTGCGCACTGACGGGCTGTCGATGCAGTTCGGCCCCTGCAATCTGGGCGAGGTGGCGCACAGCGTGGTCGGCGAGGTGGCGCAGGCCAACCCGCACACCGCCATCGACCTGCGCACCGAAGGCGATCTGGACGGCGACGGCGACGGCGACCGACTGGCGCAGGTGGTGTCCAACCTGGTCGGCAACGCCGTGCTGCATGGCGGCAGCCATCCGGTGCAGGTGCATCTGGATGGCCGCGAGCGCGACGTGCTGCGCCTGTCGGTCCGCAATGCCGGGCATATTCCCGACAGCCTGATGCCGCGCCTGTTCGAGCCGTTCAAGGCCAGCTTCCACGCCAGCCAGGGACTGGGGCTGGGGCTGTTCATTGCCGACCAGTTCGTCAGGGCGCACGGCGGGACGCTGCAGGCCCGCAACGAGGGCGGCAATGTGGTGTTCGAAGCAAGACTGCGGCGGCACAACCTGGCTGCATGACCCGGCACGCGCCGGCCGCCAGGTAACGCACTGGCGCGCCACGCCACGCTTGCAGCAGCGTTGCGCAGTGCGCCTTGCATCTCACGCAATGCACGACACAGGCGTGTTGCGATAACCGCCCGTCAGGTAGTCCAGCCTCGCAACCGCGACGGGCGAGCTCATCGATTGTGGGTGGCCATCACCGCTAGGCCTTGAAGCACACAACCGGGCTCAACGCCTGCATCCTGGCGTCATGCGAGCACGAGCAGTGCCAGTTGCGGCAATGCACCGTATGCTCGCAGCCGATGCCCTGGCGCCGTTGGCCCGAGCGCTGCGTTGCTGGTTCTTCGATCGCACCTAGATCTGTTCGTCATCATCAGGCGCACGCCGTGCGCCATGTCAGCGGAGGCGGTTATGTCGTATATCGATGGCTTTGTGCTTGCAGTGCCTGCAGCCAACAAGGATGCGTTTATCGAGCACGCCCGCATGGGCGACGCCGTGATCCTGGAATATGGCGCATTGCGTGTGGTGGAGTGCTGGGGCGACGATGTCCAGCGCGGCCAGTGGACTGACTTCCAGCGCGCGGTCGATGCCAGCGACGACGAGATCGTGGTGTTTTCTTGGATCGAATGGCCGGACAAGGCCACCCGCGATGCCGGCATGCGCAAGATGATGGAGGACCCGCGCATGGACCCGTCGGTCAACCCGATGCCCTTCGACGGCAAACGCATGATCTACGGCGGCTTTGTCCCGATCGTGACCCTTGGGCAATCGGCCTGAGCGAGGCAGCGCGCGTCTGCACGCGCGATCGCATGGCGGCCGCACGCAGTTGGTGCGGCCACCGGTCTGCGGGCCCAGCAGCGTCGGCCGCGGCCGCTACACTGGTGGCATGCAGCCGCAATCGCCGCCGGCGATGTCTGGCGTAGCGACGCGCTGCCTGCCCATCGGAGACCATACACATGACCGACGCACCGCTTCTGATCGCCTGCCCGAACTGCGCTGCCATGAACCGCGTGGCGCGCGCACGCCTGCACGATGCGCCCAACTGTGGCAGTTGCCATCGGCCGTTGTTTCTGGGGTCACCGGTGGCGTTGTCGGCGGCAGATTTCGACAAGCACGCCGTGCGCAGCGCGCTCCCGCTGGTGGTGGATTTCTGGGCACCGTGGTGCGCGCCGTGCCTGAGCATGGCACCGCAGTTTGCGGCCGCTGCCGCGACGCTGGAGCCGCAGGTGCGGCTGGCCAAGGTGGATACCGATCTGCATCCGGCGCTGGGCACGCGCTTTGGCATCCGCAGCATCCCGACCCTGCTGGTCATCCGCGGTGGACATGAGATCGGCCGTCATTCCGGCGCGGTGAGCAGCGCGCAGATCGTCAGCTGGGTGCGCTCGGTCCTGAGCCAAGGCTGAGATGACAAAGCCAGCGGCGCATCCACGCCGCTGGCTTGGCTGACATATCGGACAGGGCCGCGAGGGCTGCGCCGCGGCCCTGCCCCAGGCAGGCGTTACTGCCAGTTGACGTTGACCGACACGCCCACGATGCGCGGCTCGTTATAGACCGCCGCCATGTAGTTTTCGATCACACCCTTGACGTTCTTTTCGTTGGTGATGTTGCGCGCGAATGCCGCCACTTCCCACGCGCCATAACCGCCGGTGTAGCCCAGCTTGAGGCCGCCTTCGAAGTTGCCGTCGGCGCGGAACTCGGTGGAGTCGTACAGCACGAAGCTGGTTTCGCCCTGCTTGTTCCAGTCGGTGGAAACGAAGAACGCGCCATCGTTGCCCATCGGGATGTCGTAGCGCGCGGCCAGGTTGAGGTTGTACTTGGGCGCGTTGGGCAGCGGGTTGCCGTCGATCTGCGCAAAGGTGTTGGCACCGACGCGGATGGTCGGGTCGTTGACCGTGCACACCACTACGCCATTGAGCGCGCAGGCCTGCGCAAACACGCGCCTGTCCTGGATTTCGCTGTGCAGCAGGCTCAGGCCGGCGGTCAGCGACAGGTTGGAGATCGGGCGCCAGTCCAGGTCCGCTTCCAGACCGTAGGCCTTGGCCTTGTCGGCATTGAACAGCACGCCGTTGCCGTCCGAATCGTTGCCGTTGAGCTGGATGTCGTCGACGGTGTAGGTGAAGCCGCTGACATTCAGGCGCAGCCGGTTGTCGAACAGGCTGCTCTTGATGCCGGCTTCCCAGGACAGGATGGTTTCCGAATCGGCGGTGGTGAAGTCCGAATTGAACACCGCGCTGCGGCCCTGGATGGTGGGGCCGCGGAAACCGCGTGCCACGCGTGCATACACGCTCAGGTCCGGGTTGAGTTCATACATCGCGCTCAGGTCCCAGCTGGGCTGGGTGTCGGACATGCGCACATCGCGACGGCCGCGATAGGTCACCGCACCGGCGGCGGTATCGGCGGTCTTGAGCAGGCGGGTCTCCTTGCTGTCCTTGGTCTGGCGCAGACCGGCGGTCAAGGTGAGCGCATCGGTGGCCTTGTAGCTGAGCTGACCGAAGCCGGCCCATGAGGTATTGGTGTTACGCAGCCGCACCCAGTTGTTGGGGTTGCGCGCGGCGGTGCGCAGGAAATACGCACGCTGATAGAAGTCGGTGGTGTCGCGGCCATCGAAGTAGAACGCGCCCACCTGCCATTGCAGTGCGTCGTCGCCTTCGCTGGCCAGACGCAGCTCCTGGGTGTATTGATCCAGGTCGCGGATCTGCCCCATCGACTGGCCGAAGCCGTTCGGCACGCCGTTGACCGGATAGTTGGCCGCCGCGCCGCCATCGGTGTCGCCACGGCTGTAGCCGGAGGTGGTTTCGTAGGCGGTGATGGAGGTCAGCGACACGCCGCCGAAGTCGTAGATCGCCTTGATCGAGCCGCCATCGGTCTTGTAGGCCTGCGGGTTGTCGTTGGCCTCGTCGTAGGCCACGCGGTCGCGCGGCACGTCGACCTTGTCGCTGCCGCGCGTCACTGCGTTGCGCAGGAACAACGTGGAGGTGCCGTCGTAGTCGCGGGTGTGCACAGAGCCCAGCAGCGAGAACGCATCGTTGGGCTTGAGCAGCACCTGCAGGCGCGCATTGCGGTCGTTGTAGCCGCCCATCGCATCCTTGCGCGGGGTGCGCGTGCCATCGGCGCTGCTGCCGGCAAAGGTATTGTCCACCCAGTCGTCGCGGTGCTGATACAGGGCCGACACGCGGAACGACAGCACATCGTTGATCGGCCCCCCAAAGCCGCCGTCCAGCGACACGGTGTTGTAGCTGCCGTAGCTGGCGTCGACGCGGCCGGTGTAGGTGTCGCCCGGCTTGACGGTATCGAACTTGACGATGCCGGCGGTGGTATTGCGGCCGAACAGGGTGCCCTGCGGGCCGCGCAGCACTTCGACCTGATCCACGTCGTAGACGGGGTTGGACTTGAGCACCACGTGCTCCAGCACCACGTCGTCCTGGATGATGGACACCGGCTGCGACGCGCCGAGATAGAAGTCGATGTTGCCCAGGCCGCGGATATAGAAGCGCGGAAAGATGCGCCCGGTGGTGGTCTCGGCGTAGAAGCCCGGCACGCGGCCGGACAGCGCCAGCAAGGTGTCGTCGCCGCCGGCGGTGTACTGCCGCATCGCCGCGCCCTGCACCACGCCCACCGACACCGGCACCTCCTGCAGGTTCTGCTCGCGGTGCTCGGCGGTGACGGTGACCGCGTCCAGCGCGGTGGGGCTGCCCTCGCCCTGGCTGGCCGGCGCCTGCTGGGCCGATGCGGCAGCGGCCATCGAAGCGAGCAGCAGACCGGCGCAGGCGCGTGCCAGCGGCGTGCGTTGCGGTGCACGTGCATACAGATGCGCAACAGCGGACGTCAGCGACGGAGAGACAGACGAGTACAACGACATGCGGGTTGATCCTTGGATGAAGACGCGAAGATGAGTCCGTGCGGCACGGGCCTGCCAGCAGGAGGCGCAGCATGGCGCCGCGCGCACGATATGTCAGCAATGTTGCAGCGAAGTGGCAGGCGCACCGATCCGCGCCCAGAGGCTGCGTTGCGCACAGCCATGCCAGCACGCGCCTGCGGCATGGCAAAACGTCATGCCGTGCCAGGCGCAGAGCTGTCATGCTGCCGCGAGGCTGGCGCCAGGCCAGTGGACGCGTATCGGGGAACCTGTCGTGAAACGAGTCGGATGGATACTGGGCCTGATGGCCGCCGTGAGTTGCGAGCTGGCCCATGCCGGCAGCGCGCTGATCACCCAGGTGGATTACCAGGGCGATGACGGCGGCGCGTTGCCGACCGAGACGCAGTACCGCAATCCGGTGCTGGCCGGGTTTTATCCGGACCCGTCCGCGGTCCGGGTCGGCGACGACTTCTATCTGGTCAACTCCACGTTCGGCTACTTTCCCGGCCTGCCGGTGTTCAAGAGCAGCGACCTGGTGCACTGGACCCAGATCGGCAATGCGATCGATCGCCCCGACCAGATCGACTACGGCCGCGACGAGCTGACCCGCGGCCTGTTCGCCGCCAGCATCAGCCACCACGACGGCACCTTCTACATTGCCAACACCTGTTTCTACTGCGACGGCGGCAACTTCCTGATCACCGCCACCGATCCGGCCGGTCCGTGGTCCGACCCGATCTGGCTCGACGCCAAGGGCATCGACCCGTCGCTGTTCTTCGACGACGACGGCAGCGCCTGGCTGGTCAACAACGACGTGCCGGCCGGCAAGCTGCGCTACGACGGACACCGCGCCATCTGGCTGCAGCAGCTGGATCTGACCCGCATGACACTGGTCGGCACACGTCAGGTGATCGTGGACTCGGGCTTTCAACCGGCCACCAATCCCGAACATATCGAGGGCCCGCATCTATTCCGCCGCGACGGCTACTATTACCTCACCGCAGCCGAAGGCGGCACCGGCGAGCAGCATGCGCAGATGATCTACCGCAGCCGCCAGATCACCGGCCCCTACGAGCCCTGGAGCGGTAACCCGGTACTGACCCAGCGCGACCTGGACCCGAGCCGCAGCGCACCGATCACCTCGACCGGGCATGCACAGTTCGTCGAGCTCCAGGACGGCACGTGGTGGGCGGTGTTCCTGGGCACACGCCCGTATCAGGGCAACCACTACGCGCTTGGCCGCGAAACCTTTCTATTGCCGGTGCAATGGCGCGACGGCTGGCCGCAGGTATTGCCGCATGGCAGCGCCGTGCCGCCGATCGCCACGCGCTCCGCACTGCCTACCGGCACCCAGGCCCTGCCCACCAGCGGCCCGATGCAATGGAGCGAGCGCTTTCAACAGGCGCGCGTGCCGATGCAATGGATGACCTTCCACCCGCCTACCCAGCCGTGGTACCTGCCCGGCCCGCAGGGTCTGCGCATCACCCCCTCGCAGGTGGCGCTGGGCGATATCGGCCGCGGTCAACCCGCGTATCTGGGCCATCGCCTGCAGCATCACCACGCCACGCTGGCGGCCACTGTCGATGGCAGCGCGCTGGCAATCGGCGAGCAGGCAGGCCTTGCGATGGTGGCCAAGGAAAGCCACTTCCTGGCGGCCATGCTGGTGCGCGACGAGGCCGGCGCCGCTGTCGTGTTGTATCGCCGCGCAGGCCTGCAGGACCCCGGCACCGGCACCGTGCTGGCACGTGCGCCGCTGCCCGATGCGACCCAACCGGTGCAGCTGCGCTTTGCGCTGGACGGCGCGCGCGTGCATGTGGATTTCGCGGTAGGCAACGGTCAGTGGCAGACGCTGCTCGAACAGGGCGACGCCCTGCTGCTCAGCACCGAGACGGCCGGCGGTTTTCTGGGCGCCACGTTCGGGCCGTACGCGTACTCGCGTTGACTGCCGGCGCGCGTACACCGCACTGCCGGGCAATCGAACCAATGCTTCCTAAGCGCGCGCCAGCACGCTGCTGTCGAGCATCTGCCCGACGGTATTGAGCAAATCGTTGAGGCTGAAGGGCTTGGGCAGCAAGGCCATGCCGTCGGCCAGAAATTCCTGCCGCGTGACCGCGTTTTCGGCGTAGCCGGTGATGAACAGGATCGGCAGCCCCGGACGCAGCGTACGCGCCACATCGGCCATGTCGCGCCCGTTCATGCCCGGCAGGCCGACATCGGACACCACCAGGTCGATCTGCAGATCGGTGCGCAACTGCTCCAGCGCGCCGATGGCGTCTTCGGCTTCGATCACCTGATACCCGGCGTCGCTGAGCACCTCGCTGACCATCATGCGCACCACGTCGGTGTCGTCCACCAGAAGGATGCGCGCGTTGCGCGCGCGTTGCGTCGTCGGCGACGGTGCCGGCGGCACCTCGCTCGCCGACAGCCCGCGCGGCAGCAGCAACGTCACCGTGGTGCCCTGGCCGATCTGGCTGGTGATGCGCGCGGTACCGCCGGACTGGCGTGCAAAGCCGTAGGTCATCGACAACCCCAGGCCGGTGCCTTCGCCGATGGGTTTGGTGGTGAAAAACGGCTCGAACACCTGATTGAGGATGGCCGGCTCGATGCCGCTGCCGTTGTCGATCACGTTGACCGCGACATACTCGCCATCGTCCAGTTCCGGGTCATTGAGCGCGACGTAGGCGGCGGTCTGCACGCAGATGGTGCCATGCCCGCGTAATGCATCGCGGGCATTGATCACCAGGTTGAGCACCACGTTCTCGAGCTGGTTGGCATCGGCAACCGCCACCAGCGAGGCATCGGCAAGCTCCAGCTCCAGGGCGATGTTCTCGCCGATCGAGCGTTGCAGCATGTCTTCCAGCGAGCGCACGCGCAGATTGACGTCGAACGGCTGCGCATCCAGCGATTGCTTGCGCGCAAACGCGAGCATGCGCTGGGTCAGCGCCGCTGCCCGATGTGCCGAGCCGGTGGCAATTTCGGCCAGGCGCGGCACGCGCTCGATGCGGTTGGATTCCACCGCCAGCTGGATCATGTCCAGGCCGGAAATGATGCTGGTCAGCAGGTTGTTGAAGTCGTGCGCGATGCCGCCGGTGAGCTTGCCCAGCGCTTCCATCTTTTGCGCCTGCAACAGCTGGATTTCGGTGCGCTGGCGCTCGGCGATCTGGTGCGCCAGCTCGGTGGTGGCGGTATCCAGTTCCTGACGCTGCTCGCGCTCGCGCAGGCGCCGCTCGGTGACGTCCTCCACCATCAGCAGGCCCAGGTCCGGCTCGCGGTACGGCGACACCCGCCATTCGGTTTCGCACAGCTTGCCATCGCGCAGGATCGACAGCGTGCCGCTCCAGCGCTCGCGCTGCGCCAGTGCGCCGGTCAGCGCCTGCACGGTGGCCGTCTGATCCAGCCCCGCAGCGTGGATCGCTTCACCCGGCGTGGCATCGCCGATCAGGCGCTGGAACGCCGCGTTGAGGTCATGCGTGTGCAAGGCGGCATCGACCACTGCGATCGGCGCGCTGATGTGCTCGAAGATCTCGCGGAAACGTGCCTCGCTGAGCCGCAACGCTTCTTCGGCATTGCGCGCGCGCAACAGCGTGCGCAGCGTGGCGACCAGCACGTTCGGATCCACCGGGTGGATCAGGTAGGCATCGGCGCCGGCATCAAGCCCGGTGATCATGTCGCCGGTGGCGATCGAAGCCGCCGACACGTGCACCACCGGCAGCAACGCAGTGCGCGGCTCGGCGCGCAGGCTGCGCACGATGTCGAAGCCGCTCATGTCAGGCAGATTGACGTCCAGCACCACCGCCGCGAACGCCTGCGCTGCCAGCTTGGCCAGGCCTTCGGTGCCGGTGCCGGCTTCCTCGACCACGAAGCGGTGGTGCTCGAGCACACGTCGCACCGAATAGCGCGTCACCGCGTTGTCGTCGACGACCAGAATGTGCTGCTTACTGCCCAAGTGCCTTCTCCGCTGCCAGGGTCACCGGCAGCACGACGAAAAATTCCGACCCCTGCCCCACCACGCTGTTGATGCCGACCCGCCCGCCCAGCAGTTCGGCGAACCGCTTGCAGATCGACAGGCCCAGGCCGGTGCCGGTCAGGCGCTTCTGCAGCGGCGAGTCCACCTGTACGAAATCCTCGAACAAGGTCTCGTGAAGTTCGGGCGCGATCCCGATGCCGGTGTCCTGCACGCTGAAGCGCACGTGGTCGTCGCCTTCCATCTGCGCCAGCACGCGCACATGGCCCTGCGGGGTGAACTTGAGCGCGTTGGAAATGAAGTTGCGCAGGATCTGGGCCAGCTTCTTGTCGTCGGTGTACAACATCGGCAGCACCGGCGGGTCTTCGAAGATCAAGGTGGTGGTGCCCACGTCGGTGAGCGGGCGAAACATGCCGCGCAACGCCGCAAACAGGTCCATCAGGTCGAACCAGCCCGGCGAAATGGTGATGCGGCCGGCCTCGATCTTGGCCAGGTCCAGCAGGTCGTCCACCATCTCGGTGAGCTCGCGCGCCGATGCGCTGACAAAGCGCACCTGCTTGAGTTGCTCGTCGTTGAGCGGCCCGTCCATGCCGTCTTCCAGCAGCCGGGTAATGCTCAGGATCGAGCCCAGCGGGGTACGGAACTCGTGGCTCATGTACGACAGGAAACGGCTCTTGAGCTCGGACACCTCGCGCAGCTGCTCGGCCTGCTGGTCGAGTTCGGCGTACAACGCCAGGACGCCCTGGTTGGTTTCGTCCAGCTCCTCGCGCAGCGCCTGGTTCTGCTCGCGCAGGCTCGCCAGTTCGCTCATCGGATCGCTGCCCGGTACTGCATCGGATGCGTTCATTGCATGGCTCCCAGGCGCATGACGAAGACGCAGGCATCGTCGCGGCCGCGCGCGTAATCGCGCAATAGCACGCCCGCAATGATGCGTGGATGGCGCGACAACAGCCCGGCGTGATCGCGCAGGTTCCAGCGCGTCTGCAGGCCGTCGCTATGCATGACCAGCAGCTTGCCCGACGCCTGCGGAAAATCGAACGGCTTGGCCCTGCGAAACTGCACGCCGACGATGCCCGGATGCGAGGGCATGCCGCGCACACCATCGCCATCGCACAAGGCTGCGGCGATATTGCCGACGCCGGCAAAGCGCACCTGCCCGCTGCTGCCGTCGAACTGCATCACCGCGGCCGCGCCGCCCCGGCTGCCGGACATGCCGGCATGCAGCCGCACGAGACGTTCGTCGGGTTCGCCGCTGGCAGCGGCCGCAGCGCGCGTGCCGGCATCGGCGGCATCGGCCGCGCCCGGACCGTGGCCCAGGCCATCGATCATGGTGACGGTGACGTGTTGCGCATTGATCGCCAGATGCCAGGCATCGCCGCAGACCGCTTCGCTGTGCAGCGGCAGCCGGATGGCGCCGTACGGCAGATCGGACGCGGCGCCTGCATCGGCATAGACCCGCGCCAGCACCATCGTACCGGCATGATCCGAATACGCATCCAGCAGCGCCGCCTGCCGTCGCACCGCGCCCAGACCATTGCCGGGCGTGCTGCCGGTGGAGTAGCCGTCGGGCAGGCAATCGGCGAGCACGAAGCCCGGGCCCTGGTCGAGCGCGCACAGCTCCACGCCGATGCCAGCGCTGCCGGCCACGCGGCACAGCTGAATCTGCCCGCCGCCGCCGTGGTTGAGCAGGTTGGTACACAGCTCGGTCGCGACCAGCGCAACGCGGCCGCAAGCGCCTTCGTCGAACCCATTGGCCTGCGCAAGTGCCACCGCATCGCGGCGCACCTGCCCCACCTGTGTCACTTCTTCGACGCGGATGACCTGGGTGAGTGCGCCGGCAACATTCACTTCCATTTGGTGATGGTGATGCGCGTGCCCTTGCCGGCCGCAGTGTCCAGCGTGAAATCGTCGACCAGACGCCGGCTGCCGGACAGGCCTAGCCCCAGCCCGCTACCGGAGGTCCAGCCATCGGTCAGCGCAAGATCCAGATTGGGGATGCCCGGGCCTTCGTCGCGGAAGGTCAGCTGCACGCCCTTGCGGATGCCGCTTTCCACCAGCGCCCAGTCCATGTCGCCGCCGCCACCGTAGATCACGGTGTTGCGCGCCAGCTCGCTGGCCGCAGTGACCAGCTTGGTCTGGTCGACCAGACGCAGGCCGCACTGCACGACCAGCTTGCGCACGGTCTGTCGCGCCAGCACCACGTCCTGCTCGGTGCGGACCGGTTGCGAGCCGGTGGTCATGATGCGGTGTCGGGTTGCTGCAACAGCCGCATGCCGCGTTCGACGTCCAGCGCCGTGCGCACCGACGGCAAGGTCAACCCCAGTTCCACCAGGGTGATCGCCACCGCCGGTTGCATGCCCACCACCACGGTGCGGGCACCCATCAGCGTCGCCAGCCCGGAGATGGTGCTGATCATGCGGCCGATGAACGAGTCGACGATATCCAGTGCGGAGATGTCGATCAGCACGCCACGCGCGGAGGTGACGCTGATCTTTTCCGACAGGTCTTCCTGCAGCTGCAGCGCGAGCTGGTCGTGCATGTCCACCTGGATGGTGACCAGCAACAGGTTGCCCATCCGCAGGATCGGGATGCGCTCCATGTCAGAGCGCCTTGCTCACGGTCAGCCCGGTGCGCTTGAGCGCCAGCGCCAGTGCGTCGGCCAGGTTGGCCTTGGTCACGATGCCCTGCAGATCCAGACCCAGATGGACGATGGTCTGCGCAATCTGCGGGCGCACGCCGCTGATGATGGCATCGGCGCCCATCAGCCGGATCGCGGTGACGGTCTTGAGCAAATGCTGCGCAACCAGCGTGTCCACGGTGGGCACGCCGGTGATGTCGATGATGGCGATCTCCGAGCCGGTATCGACGATGCGCTGCAGCAGCGACTCCATCACCACCTGGGTGCGTTGCGAATCCAGCGTGCCGATCATCGGCAGCGCCAGCACGCCGTCCCAGAGTTTGACCACCGGGGTGGACAGCTCCAGCATCTCTTCCTGCTGGCGCGCGATGATGTCTTCGCGGGTCTTCTGAAACGCCTTGACGGTGTACAGGCCCAGACGGTCCAGCAGCTCGGACAGCGCCCACAACTGCTGCGCGAGGTCTTCCGGAGTGCTGGCGTATTCGCGCTGCACCAGTTCGAACAGCACGCGCTTGAGCGAGAAAATGAAGTTGGCGGTTTCCTGCGAATCGAAGCCACGGGTGGCGCGGTCGCGCGACAGGTTTTCCAGGAAGCGACGGACCTCGCTCCACTCGGCGCTGTCCAGACTGCTGCCATCGTCCTTCAACGAGGCGGCCAGCAGCCGCAAAAAGTCCGCACCCTGGGCCTGCTGATCCTGCCGGGAGATACGCGCATCGTTGCCGAGGCTTGAGCCCAGCCACGCGGCCAACAACGCCTCTTCCTGGCCACGGATCGCGTCGATCGAGCGCTGCTGCAGTGCCACCATGAGATCACCCGCCAAAGAAATGAATAAAAGAAGCTGGCATGCGGGCTGGACTGCGCCTTGACCGACGCGGCGCCCCCACGCCGATGCGTAGCAGAGTAAAGCAATTCAGTTTCGGCAACCAGCAACCCAACCTGTAGCGGTCAGAGGACGTTGCCGCCCGCAGTTTGACATTGCAGCGCACGCACCGAACGTGCGCCGGGACACGTGGTGGGGAATGGGGAATGGGGAATGGGGAATGGGGAATGGGGAATCGGGAATCGGGTGTGGGGTTGGGTGTTGGCAGTTGTTGGTCGGGATTTCGCAGGCGGGGACTGCACGCAAGTGATTGATTGCTGTCAGGTACGCCGGCAACGGCGCATGCAGGTCTCTTGCACGCTGCATGCCGCGGCGCAGCCATGGTCGCCGCGCGTTGTCGCACCGGTCTTGCGTGCGCGACAAGGCGCCTTGGAAAGCGTGCGCTGCGCACCTGCCCTTTCGCTTCTGCCCCCCACCACGCCGTCTTACTCAAGCAAGCGCCACCGGCCTCGACGGTGCGCGCGCCAGGCCGCTGCAACGCGGTGTGCCACCGGCAGTGTTTTGATACGGCCGCCGACGTGGTCTGATCGCCAACCAATTTTTCCAAGGTTCCCGCCCCGCCATGTCGTCGCTTTTTACGCCGTACCACCTCAAGGACGTCTCGCTGCGCAATCGCATCGCGATCCCGCCGATGTGCCAATACACTGCCGTCGACGGATTCAGCAACGACTGGCATCAGGTCCACTACGCCGGCATGGCGCGCGGTGGTGCCGGGCTGGTCATCGTCGAGGCGACCGGCGTGTCGCCCGAAGGGCGCATCACCCCAGGATGTCTGGGCCTGTGGAATGACGCGCAGGCCGAGGGGCTGGCCCGCATCGCCGCATCGATCAGCGCGGCAGGCGCGGTGCCCGGCATCCAGATCGGGCATGCCGGTCGCAAGGCCAGCGCCAACACACCGTGGGAAGGCGACGACCATATCGCCGATGGCGATGCGCGCGGCTGGGACACCCTGTCACCGTCCGCGGTCGCCTTCGGCGGCGGTCTTGGCAAACTGCCGCGCGAGATGACACTGGACGACATCGCCCGCGTGCGTGGCGATTTTGTCGCCGCCGCGCAGCGCGCGCGCGATGCCGGCTTCCAGTGGCTGGAACTGCATTTTGCCCATGGCTATCTGGCGCAGAGTTTCTTCTCGGTGCACGCCAACCACCGCCAGGATGGTTACGGTGGCAATGCCGAAGGCCGCGCGCGCTTTCTGCTGGAAACGCTGCAGGCCGTGCGTGCGGTGTGGCCGGAACATCTGCCGCTGACCGCACGCTTCGGTGTCATCGAGTTCGACGGCCGCGACGAACAAACCCTGGCCGAGGCGATCGACCTGACGCGCGAGTTCAAACGCAGCGGCCTGGATCTGTTGAACGTAAGCATGGGCTTCAGCACACCGAATGCGCAGATTCCATGGGGCCCGGCGCTGCTGGCACCGATCGCCGAACGCGTCAGCCGCGAGGCGCAATTGCCGGTCGCCTCGTCCTGGAACATCGACGACCCCATCGAGGCCGACCGCGTCGTCGCCGACGGGCAAATGGAGCTGGTGATGGTCGGACGCGCGCACCTGGCCAACCCGCATTGGCCGTACCAGGCGGCACTGGCACTGCAACAAGCGCGTCCGTCCTGGGTGCTGCCGCCGTCGTACGCGCATTGGCTGGAGCGGTACGGCAGTCGCAGCTGAGCGGACACGGACTGCAACGTTGCCGCGCGCGGCAACGTTGCGCTCAAGCAAGGACGGGCCCAGCCCACCACGATCGCTGCACGCGCGGGAACGAAGGCAGCCTGGTAATTCTCCGCGAAACAGCACGCCAATCGCCGTACCGATCGCTACGACGCCACGCCGTTCCAACATGGCTAACAAAAGTTGGCGAGTGGTCGTCAGCTGGCTGCGGACGGCGCAGAGCAACCGGATGTATGCGGGGTACATGCCGCACCGAGCAGCGGCCGCGCCCACCTGGCGGTGAGCGCAGTCGTTTTGCTCGCTGTTCTAGAGCCCGTAACGCTCCACCGCTTCCAGATGCGGACGCGTGTCCTGCTCGCAGGCTTCGGCCAGCCGCAGCCAGCACATCGGATGCGACCAGCGCGAGGTCGTGCATCGCAGCACGCGATGCAGTTCCTGCGGGGCGACGTTTTCCGGAAGCGCCACGGTGAACAACACGCCCGGCAGCCCGGATGTTGCATCCTCCGGATCGAACGCATCCGGATGATCCGGGTCGACCACGCGATAGTCGTCGCGACTGTGCAGCCACATCTTCCAGCCGCGCGTCTCCATGTCGGCACGCATCGCCTCGATCACCTCGTCGCCGGGATGCACGCCGTCCACCAGCCAGCTGCTGCCAAAACCGCCGGTTTGCAGCACATGCACCTGCGCATAGGTCGGCACGAAGCGCGCACGCTCGGCCTCGTCCTCCGGTGCCGGATACAACAGGTCCGCATCGAACACCACCCAGTCGCCCACATGCTGACGGCGATGGGCCGGTGCGTTTTCGATGATGCGCGCGGTCACCGGGCCGGTGCGGCGCGCGTAGTACTCGGCAACGTCGCCATCGTCCACACACCGCACGATCACCCAGCCCCAGTCTTCTTCGACAACGCCACTGGCGCTGCTCAGTTCCATGCCGATCGCGGCAGCAGAGGTACGCACCGCATCCCAGTCCTGCGCGGCACTGGCGGCGGTCATGAGATCCCAATGCGCCGAGCGCGGCTCGTCCATCAGCGCGATCAGTTGGCGGTAGACATCGGCCGCCTCGGCAAAACGGCCGGTATTGAGGTACATGCGCGCCAGCAGCCCGCGCGCACCGTGCGAGCCTGGGGAGAGATCCAGCAGCGACGTGCATGCCTGCTCCAGCGCCGGCCAATCGGCCAACCGCTGCGCAAGCTGGGCCTCGCACCACAGCGCCGCCACCGGCACCTGCGGCCGATACAGCAACGCCAGCCGGCGCACGCCCGCGTCATCGCCCCGGGCCAGCAACAGATTCATCAGGCGGAAGGTGGGGCTGGTTTCGCGATCGGCATACCGCTCCACGAAGGCCCACAGCAGCGTAATCGCCTGTTCGTCCGCCGCGCAGGCACTCAATGCGGATGCCGCGGTATCGACCAACTCGGCATCGTCCGGACGCTCGGCCACCGCCTGCAGCAACCATTGCGCTTCGCGCTCAGGATTGCGCACCACATCGTCGCCCTGCGCGTTCAACCATTCCAGCAACTGTGCGGCAGCGACCGGTGCATCCTCGCCCGCCGATGCGGAGGCGATGCGCGCAGCCCAACCGTCCAGCGCCTGCGCGGCGCCACGGTCCTGCCGCAACTTGGGCACATGCGCACGCGCCAGCGCCAGATGCCGGCGTGCCGTCCACACCGCACCGCGCTGCAGCGCCAGATCGATCGCGAGCTCGGCGGCCTCGATCAGGATGCGATGCGCACCGACCTGCGCGTAATGATCCAGCATGACCTGCAGGCGGCTGCCCAGGTCCCAGGTATTGCGCTCGGGTGCGCGCGAGGCCAGCACCGCCACCGCGCGCAACCAGTGCAGGCGATAGCGCGGCGCCACCTCGCGCCACGGCAGCAACGCATCCATGGCTTCTTCGTCGCGCTGCAACAGCGCCAGCGCGCGCGCCTTCTGCAGGCGGCGCGGCTGACTGCAGTTGGCCCACTCCGCGCCCTCGCGTGCGGCCTCGGCTTCGCGCTGTTCGATCAGCGCCAGGGCATCGGTTGCCCGCCCCAGCGACAGCAGGATCGAGATCCGCATGTCCGGCACACCGTCGTAGATCTGGCCGCCGTGCGCCACGATGGTCTGCGACTGCTGTTCCAGATAGCTCAGCGCGGCGTCGCCGCGACCATCGTCGAGCAAGGCATCGGCCTTTTCGCAGCTCAGGCATTGGTAGCACGACCAACTCGGGTCGATGCGGCCCAGGGTTTCATCGCAGACCTCGATGCGCTCTTCCACCCAACCCGGGCCATCGATGTTGGCGTAGCAGGCGGCCAGATCCTGGGTGACGCACACCGATTGCGGGCACTCCACCGCATCGGCACGGTGCGCGCGCTCGAACAGCGCCACCGCATCGCCCAGCGCGCGCTCGCCTTCGCACAGATTGCCGACCCGGTTGCGCATTTCCCAATGGCCGACGAACACTTCCAGCCAGGGGTTGGCCAGCGTCTTGCCCAGCGCACGCGCCTCGGGCAGCAGCGCTTCGGCACGTTCGATCTGCAGATCGCAGATATGGTCGGTCAGGCGTGTCAGCAGCTGCGCGTTCTGCGGCTGCCCGGCTTCGCCCAGATCGTCCTGCAGTTTTTCAACCCAGTTCCAGATTTCCATTGCGTTGTTCCTTGAATGCAGCGCTCAGCGCGCCAGCAATTGGGTCACGGCGTCGGCAAAATCGCCGAACGCCTTGTTGAGATCCGAACCGCCCGACTCGGCGCCGCCGGCCTGCGGCTGCGCGCGCCCCTGCGCAGACACGATCACCTTGAGCGAGCGCAGCAAGCGTGCAGCGACCGCGGCTTGCGGGTTGCCCGCACGCTGTGCGGCCAGCAATGCCTGCAGTGCAGGATTGTCGAGGTTGAGATACAGCCGCTGGGTCTGACGCGCTTCGATACGCGCGGTGAACTGCCGCGCCAGCCGCAGCGCTGCAGTGGACACCCGCTTGTCGTTGTCGTCCTGCTCCAGCCGACGCTTGAGTTCGGCCTCGCGGTCGGGCACCACCACCAGCGGCAGTTCTTCGGGGCTGAACCGCGCCGGCACCAGTGCCTCGCCATCGCCCAGATGCTGCTCCAGCCACGCCAGTTCGTCGGCCGGCAGGGTGTCGAGATGGAACAACTGGCGGTTGCCGTGCTCGGTGCCCAGCTCCACCAGGCGCACGCCCTTGGCCTGCGCCCAGCGACGCAGGAACGGCACCACCGCGTAGCGGTTTCCGTAAGCGACCGGCACGCCCATCGCGCGGAACAGCATTTCTTCGAAACCGCTGTCGCTATCCAGGATCACATGCACCGCGCCACGCGCCGGCAACTGCTGCGCAGGCAAGTCGCCCTGCGAGGTCGGCACGCGCACATGTTCAAGCAGCAGGTCGAACAGGCGCTCATCGCACAGCGCCGCGCCCAGCAAGGCTTCGTTATGCCGCAGCAGGATGCGGCGCCACGCTTCGGGCTGTTGCCGCGCCACGTCCGCCAGGCCCTGCACCAGCGCTTCGGACAAGGCGTGCTGCACCGAGCTGTACACCACATCGCGCTGCAGATCCTCGCGGCTCGCGGTCGGTGTCAACCGGTTGGATTCGATCACCCCGCCGATAAAACCCGCCCACGGCGGCAACAACTCGCGCGCATTGTCGTCCAGCAACATGCCGCGCAGGAACACCGATAGATTGCGGTTATCGCTGGTGCCGTAGGTGGCGCCGTCCTGCACCCACAACAGGCCGACCGCATCGCTGCCGTCGGCGGCACGCACCGGCATGCAGCACAGCGGCTCGAAATTTCGTTCGAAGCGCGCCGCAAACTCGCGCTGCCGACGCCATGCCTGCACCGGATGCAACGGCACCGCATCGTCCATGCGCCACGGCGGCGGCTCGGGATTGATCGGCTGCGCATCGGCACCGACCCGGATCGGCTCGCGCAACAACGCGCAGTAGCGCGACAGGATCTCGTGCAGGCGCGCGTCCTGCGCCAACGCCAGATATTGATCGTGCAGCTCCAGCACCACCTCGGTGCCGACCTGCGCACGCGCCGGGATCGGGCTGACCGTGTATTGCTCGGCATTGCTGGAGATGTAGCAATGGGCCAATGTCGGATTCTGGTACGAGGCGGTACGCACGGTAACGCGTCGCGCCAGCACGAATGCCGACAAAAACCCCAACCCGAACATCCCGATCAGACCGCTGTCTTCGTGCCCTCCCTGACGCAGCCCACGGGTGTACCCCACACCAACGGTGGCCAGAAAATCGTGGATTTCCTGCTGGGTGAGCCCGGCACCGGTATCGGTGATGCGCACGATGCCCTGGGCGGGATCGGCATAGACATGAATGCACGATTCGCCTTGCCAATCGGGCTGTTCCAGGCGGCGTCGCAGGATCGAGTCGTGCGCGTTCTGCACCAGCTCGCGCAGGGCGACAACTGGAGTGGAATACAGATGTTTGCTGAGGACGGACATCAGTCCGTTGAGATCGACGCCAGCGCGGCGGATCTGTGAGGCGTCCGTCGCCTCGGAGATGTGATCTTGCATGATCGTCGTCGTTTCCTTGGCGGCCACGCCCATCCTCGGACGCGCCTCCTGGGTGGCAGTGCGAGCCGGCAAGGATAGCCGCAAGCCATCCTGCACGCACGTCTCACTTTGGCTCCTGCGCTGGCGCGTATACAGGCGCATACGCGCAGCGGACTGCGCCTGACATGTGCCGTCGGAAACGATGCGCCACCGCCCGGCATGCATGCCGGGCGGTGGCGCTGTCGACTAGCGTTGCAGGGTTTCCATCGGTGCCTCGTTGAAATGCTGGCGGTACCCTTTGGCCAGCGCTGAACGGCTGCCAACGCCCCAGCGGCTGGCCGCCTGCAACACGCTGCCGCAGCCGCCTTCGGCCAGCAACTCGTCGCGGATGCTCTGCATGCGGTAACGCCGCAGCACCTGGGTCGGCGACAGCCCGGTGGCCGACTTGAATGCCTGCTGCAACGCGCGCCCGGTCACACCGATCTGCGCAGCCACTTCGTTGATCGACAGGTCCGAACGGTGCGCATTGGTGATCATGTACCCGTAGGCACGGCGGTACTTGGCCGGCAGGCGCGCGGAGATATCGTCGCTGACGTGCGCCGGGGTGCCGCTTTCCAGCAGACGCGGTGCCTGCACTTCGCTGCGCAGGCATTGCACGGCGCCCAATGCGTAGCGGTTGTACAGCAGCAAGGCCTGCTCGGTACGGCCCAGCGCCTGGCTGATCTTGGCCTGGCAGTACTCGAACTCCAGGTTCCAGCGCGGCGCATGATGCCGGCCGGCACCGGCCAGGGCACGCTCGGCCAGATCGGCGCGACCGACAGCCAGTGCAGCCAGCGCCAGCTCCACCTGCGCATCCTGGCGCGCGCACGGCGGGCAACCGGTTGCCGCGGCCGGCAGCGCATCGATCTGCGCGTCGAACCCGAAGGTGTCGCCGCCAGCGATCCGCAACAGGTTGCGCACATGCCGCATGCGCTGCGCCAGTACCGGCATGCTTTCGGCCAGATCGGCGATGCAGGCACGCAGTTCGCTGGGCTCGAACGCATGCGCGGCATCTTCCTGGCGCAGCGTGGCCTGCCAGAAGACATGGTCGCTCATGCGGTCGGCGCGACGGATACGCAGCTGCGCAATCATGTCCAGACGCAGCGCGGTGGCGATGCGCAGCCAGTCGGAGGCGCCGGTTTCCAGCTCGGATAGCGCTTCACGCGCACGTTCCAGCGTCTGCAGGGCCAGGGTGCTCTGGCCGAGGTGAAAGTGGGTCAGCGCCTTGCCCAGCAGACCTTCGCCACACAGGCAGGCCGGCGTGTCGCGGTCCATCGCAAGCTGCGCAAAGCAGTTCAGCGCCGCGCTCAAACGCCGCTGGCTCAGCATCAGCCAGGCGGTATTGCGGCACGACAACAGCCGAAGCTGCCGCTGATGGCCGCGCATTGCCTTCAATGCGTGGCGGTAGGCGTCTTCGGCTTCTTCCTGGTATTCGAGAATCAGCAAGGCATCGCCGCTGGCTCCCAGCAGGCTGACCTCGTCGTCGGGGCCGTCCGGTGTTGCCTGGCCGTCGCGACGTTGTTGAAGATGTTGCAGACCTTGCGGCCAGGCACCAACCAGCATCCTGCTTGTATAGGTAGGAAGACGATCTGCGTAAGACAACGCAGAAATCGCTGCGAAGTAGGTTGAAAGGATCATGCCGGGCTCTCTCTGAGGGGGACGAGCAAAAAACAAACAATGCGCCGGTCTGGCTGGCGCAAACGATTGTATGCAGCGGATCCAATGGAAACTCTCACCTGCGCGCACCGCAAAAATCAAAAAACCTCACTCTGTCTTCCAGCGCGTCCGCCGTGCGTTTTGCATATGCGGGATTCTTTTTTGCAGAGCGCGTGCAGTGTCCAGCGATGGACATTACTTAACGCCTGGACGCTGGTTGCGGTTGCGGCACGACCAGGCAATGCGGTGCCTTCGCGCAACATCTGCCAACGCACGCGTTGATCGCAGATTTTTGAGTGTTTGCTCCGATTGCTGCGCGAACGTTGGGCGGGACGTGGCCATGTTGCTGCGCACACGTCCCGCTCATAACCAAAGTAACTTTCGTGTTACCTGCTCGCCGGACCTATTCCTTGCGAAGGCAGCGTTCGTCGTAATCGCAATACCTTGGTCTAGACCTTTCCAACCAATTTCGTGTATTCCCGGACAAACATGTCCGGGCAATACACCAAGGATATGCGTGGATGCGCGCCCGCATGCCCAAGATGTAAGAGCTGCGTTGCGTATAGATGAGCGCGAGTTAAAGCGTACCCACCCAAACCCGAAGAAAAGTACGCAGCAGTGAAACTTTCTGCCGCTGGAATGGTACATACCATTCGCCTGACCTCGGTCAGACCCTCCCCCCTTTCGCAGCCGGATGGTATGGCGATGCACTTATCTCTATCTGTGGATTTTGTAGCGGCGCCTGCCGCCCGTCACCGGCATCCCACGCACGACTGGTACGTGTGCCGTCACGGGAAGGCCGGATGATGCACACCCCTTCTCCCGGCAAGCACGGAGCGGCGTTCCTGTTGACGCAGGACGCGCGCCTGACATCGCAGGTCAACGCGAGCCTGGCCTCACTAGCACCCAAATTGGCGGTGTTTTCCGATGAGCTGGAGCTGTTGCGCAACTTGCGGCATTCGCCCTGCGACCTGCTGATCTTCGATGCAAGCTGCGTCGCCTCCGACGACAGCTCGGTCCTGGCCTGGCACCGCTGCCACAGCGGCCATCCCACGCCGCTGATCGTGCTGGGGCGGTTCGACTGCCCCGACGACATCCTGGCCTGGTACCAAGCCGGCGCGCAGGAAGTGTTAGCGCTCCCATTCAACTCGTGCGAACTGCAGGTGCGGGCGGCATTGGCGATCTCCCCCGCCCCAGAGGCCTGCCAGGAGTCGCAACACCTCACCGTCGGCCCGTATCAGCTGATCCGCGAAGAAAACACGGTTTACCTGCATGGCAAGCCGATCGTGCTCACCGCGCGCGAGTTCTCGATCGCCTGGCTGCTGTTTTCCAGCCCCGGGGTCTGTTTCCGCCGCTGCCAGCTCGCCAAAGCGGTCTGGGGCAGCCACACCGAGTTCACCGACCGCACCATGGAGCAGCACATCTACAAGCTGCGCAAGAAATTGCAGCTGTGCAACCACAGCGGCGTGGTCCGTATCAGAACCGTGTATTCGCATGGCTACAAGCTGGAGCTCGCGTTACAGGGCAAGGACCCGCTGGCGCCGGGCAAAAGCGCAAGCCCGAGCGCCGGACATCGCGCGGCCGCCTGCTGAGCGCTGATTCGGCATCAGACCCTCGCCATGCACTTATCGAGGTACGTGCATGGCGGATCGTGACGCTGGCGGCCTGCATCGGCTTGCCATGGCGCCATGCGCCCGCCCCCACTCCCCGGTTTCAAGGTGTTTGAATCGTTGTATTAATTCATTTCAAACTGTGTCGTTCGACCAAACCAGGTTGAATCGACCAACGATGAGATCGGCAGTGGCTCAGGCTGCGAATATGAAGTCCGGGCAGATCGGCTGTTCACGCACGATGCCGAGTGACGCAACCGCCGGTCGAAACACCTTGCGATCTTCGGGAACTTTCTGATTCCCTTTGGGCAAGCAAGGGAGGCCTGAACAGGCACCCGTACAACCGATTGCGATGAGGGCGCTGCGCCCGCGCATCTCGCCCCTGCAAAAATTCAACAACGCCACCAGAGCGACAGCGTAGCTGCCAGGCAGGAGCAGGCGTGCTGCTAACGCAATACACGTTGCCGTGATCATTCGGCTGCGGTGTACTCGATCCGCCATGCGGTGGATGTGTGGCCCTGAGCCGCCGTCCCGGCATCGGCAGGTAACATGCGCGCAACGCGGGAGACAGTGCACGCGACACCGCACCCTGGGGGTTGCCAGCTGCGTCAAATCGCATAAACGACGATGGCGCAGGAAACTCCTGCGCCATCGTTCAACCCACATCGTGCGAGGCGATTACTGCTTCGGGCTCTCGCCGTACTGGTTCGGGCCCGGGGTGCCTTCCAGGCACATGAACACGAGCACGATAAAACCGCCGACGTAAGGCACGAAGCTGATCAGATAGAACCAGCCCGACTTGTCCTGGTCATGCAGCCGACGCACGGTCACCGCAATGCCGGGGACGATCAGCGCCAGCACGAAGATCGCCATGATGGCAACGACCACCCAGGCCAGCGGACCAGGGCCGTTCTCGCCTCCCATCACCGCCGCCGCAATACCGAACATGATGCCCAGCACCGCCAGAACGATCACCTGCATCAACATGAACATCCAGTATTCCTTGCGACGCGAGCGACCTTCAAAGTCGGCGTAACGCTTGAGCGGCAACAACATCCATTCCATCGTGGTTCTCCAGTTCGAGCAATCAGCGGTGTCTGTGATCCGGTGCACAGTGCAACGGGCCGCGCATGGTGCCATAGCCGCACTCTGGTGAAAACGCTTTCTTCACACCCGAATCCAAATTGCCGCCGCCAGCCGACGGGCGGTTGCCTGCGCAGGCAACGCCCATCGGGCGATAGCGATATTGGGCAGGGCCGCCTGCGGATAGGCCAACGGCAAGCTCGGCCGGGTCGTCTGCCCTGCCAGTCCCCACGCAGCAACGCATGCCTCAGTCGGCCGCGGCCTCCAGCGCCTGGCTCAGCCGCTCCACCGCGATGATCTCCATCCCCTTGATGCTGGCCGTCTTCGGTGCATTGGCACGCGGCACGATCGCGCGTTTGAAGCCGTGCGTGGCAGCTTCCTTCAAGCGATCCTCGCCATTGGGCACCGGACGGATCTCGCCGGACAACCCGACCTCGCCGAAGGCGATCGTCTTCTCGGACAACGGCCGGTCGCGCAGCGAGGACAACACTGCCAGCAGCACCGGCAGGTCGGCCGCAGTCTCCTGCACGCGAATGCCGCCGACCACGTTGACGAACACGTCCTGATCGCCCACCACGATGCCGCCATGGCGGTGCAGCACCGCCAGCAACATCGCCAGCCGGTTCTGCTCCAGGCCCACCGCGACGCGCCGCGGATTGGACAGCGGCGAGGCGTCCACCAGCGCCTGCACCTCCACCATCAACGGCCGGGTGCCTTCGCGGGTGACCATCACGCAGCTGCCGGGCTGCTGGGTGCTGCCGCCAGACAGGAAGATTGCCGACGGGTTGGAGACCTCCTTGAGGCCCTTCTCGCCCATCGCGAACACGCCTAGTTCGTTGACCGCACCGAAGCGGTTCTTGAACGCGCGCAACAGGCGAAACCGGCTACCGCTCTCGCCTTCGAAGTACAGCACCGCATCGACCATGTGTTCCAGCACGCGCGGGCCGGCGATGCCGCCTTCCTTGGTCACATGGCCAACCAGGAACACCGCGGTACCGGTCTCCTTGGCGTAGCGCACCAGCCGCGCCGCGCTCTCGCGCACCTGGCTGACCGAACCCGGCGCCGCGGTCAGCGACTCGGTCCACAGCGTCTGGACCGAGTCGGCCACGATCAGCTTCGGGCGCGCCACGCTGGCGTGCTGCAGGATGTTTTCGATGCCGGTTTCGGCCAGCGCGTTCAAGCCTTCCAACGGCAGATCCAGCCGCACCGCGCGCCCTGCCACCTGCGCCAGCGATTCCTCGCCGGTCACATACAACACCGGCAATGTGCTCGCCATGCTGGCCAGCGCCTGCAACAACAACGTGGATTTGCCGATGCCGGGGTCGCCACCGATCAACACCACCGCACCTTCGACCAGCCCACCACCCAGCACGCGATCGAACTCGCCGATGCCGGTGGACACGCGCGCCTGCTCGGATTGCTGCACATCCTTGAGCGCGGTAATCTTGGGCGCCTCAGTCTTGCCAGCCCAGCCGCTACGCCGCGATGCCGCAGGCGAGGCCTTGCCGCCGGGCGTGGCGCTTTCCAGCACGATTTCGCTGAGCGTATTCCACACTCCGCACTCGGTGCATTGTCCCTGCCACTTGTTGTACTCGGCGCCGCACTCGCCGCAGACATAGGCCGTTTTTGCCTTCGCCATCGTCAGTTAACCAATCGCTTCTGGAGCGACAGGATAGTCGGCGTTGGTCTCAGGATGCGCGACGCTGGCTCGGGATTCGGGATTCGGGATTCGGGATTCGGGATTCGGGATTCGGGATTCGGGAATCGGGAATCGGGAATCGGGAATCGGGAATCGGGAATCGGCCAGGCTGCGGCGGCGCAGGAATGGATGCAATCGCGCATTTCTGCTGCTGCGTTCTCACTCGGACATCGATGGCGCCGAGCATTTGGCTGGCGCGATGTCTTTTGATCGGTCGGCACCGGCATCGGTACCGAACAAGACCAGCGTCTGGAGCCGCATGATCGATCGCAGCCGGTCATGCAGCTCCAGGTCTTGCCATTGCCCGCTTCAACGCCTGCGAGCGGGCGGCCGCCACTCAGCGCGGCTTGTACAACTCGCTCAGGCGATCCGGCTTGCCGGCGATGCGTTCCAGATGCGGATACAGCAGGCCGCCGTGGTAATCGATGCGCACGGTGTCGTAGCGGTCCAGGCGCTTGACCAGCAACTCGATCGGCGCGGTGGTGCCCTTGGCCGCCTTGATCGCGTCCTTGATCACCTCGCTGCTGAAGGCGCGGCCGTTGACCGCCACGATGGTGTTGCCGGCGATCAGGCCGGCATTGAAGGCCGGGCCATCCCAGAGCACATCACCGATCTCGCCAGAGGCCTTCAGGGACAGGCCAAGCGAATAGGTCAGGCTGGCGTCCTTGTCGTCGCTCTCGTCGGCCTTGGTGGCCAGGTTCGGCTCCTCGTTGTAGACCAGCTTCCAGCCGTTGGCCTCGATGCCGGCATTCAAGGAACCGTGCCCGTCCATGCGGCTGCGTAACAGGCTGGCCCAGTCGTAGGGCGCCACGCCGTTGAGCGTGGCCACGATGTCGTCGAAGGTGTACGGGTTGACGTCCCAATCGCCGTTGTTCATGCCGAAGAAGGCCTTGCCGAAATCGTCGATGGAGCGCTTGTTGTTGGTCAGCGCGCGCAGCTTGCTGTCCACTTCCAGCCACATCATCTGGCCGCCGGAGTAATAGTCTTCGGCCATCTGATAGCTACGGTAGGCCTTGGGGCGGCGCATCGACATGGTCGGGTCGTTGGTGGTGTCCTGCACGGTGCGCCAGGCCATGCCGGGGCGCCCACGCTCGTACTGGGCTGCCACGCCAGCGAGCATCTCGCGCGCCTGATCCTGCGTCCACAGGCCCGAACGTGCAGCCATCACTTCGCCCCAGAACTGGGTCTGGCCTTCGTACAGCCACAGCAGGCTGTCGCCCATCGGGACGTTGAAATTGGGCGTGGCCAGGTCGGCACCACGGCGGTACTTGCCGTTCCAGGAATGGTTGAACTCGTGCGCGAGCAGGTCGCGCCCGGTCCAGCTCTTGTCCCACTCGGTGAAATAGGTCGGCACACCGCTGTTTTCGCTGGAGCGATGGTGTTCCAGGCCGATGCCGCCCAACTTCTTGGTCAGCGCCAGCAGGAATTCGTAGTGATCGAAATGCCGCGCGCCGTAAAGCTTGTCCATCTGCTGCACCAGCGACGCATGCGCCTTGATCTGCTCGGGCTTGGCCTCCAGCGACTTGGCTTCGTCGGCGAACACGTTGAGGTAGACCGGCTGCTTGCCGGCGCTCAACTCCACGCGCTTGTAGTACTTGCCGGCGAACATCGGCGAGTCGACCAGGTCGTCGAAATCGATCGGCTTGAAGGTCACCGTGTCGCCGACGCGGCGGTCGGTTTCCAGTGCCGTGGCATAGCTCCAGCCGGCTGGCAGGGTGACGCTGGCCTGGGCCTTGATGTTGCGCGCGAACACGCCGGCCGGATACAGCGCGGTGGTGTTCCACTGCAGGTTGAGCATTTCCGGAGTCATCATCACCCGGCCCTGGTTGGGGGCCTGCGGCGACAGGAACTTGAACTCGGCCACCAGCTCGGTGGCGCCCTGGGGCACGTCCACCTTGAACGCGTAGACATCGAACTGGTCGCGCGTCCATGGCACCACCTTGCCATCGACCTTGATCACCAGACCGGCCAGTTTGTCGATCGGCCCTGTCGGCGAGTGGTTGCCCGGAATCCACTGCGGATACAGCAGCGTCATCGGGCCCGGCTTGGCCGGCATGGTGGTCTTGACCTTGAAGATGCGGTGGGCCAAATCGGTGGCATCGACGTCGATCTTCAAGGTGCCGTCGAACGGCACGTCCTGCGGCGGCGCGGTTTGCGCGGCGGCCGGCAACGACAGCGCTGCCAGCAGCGACACGGACAACAGGGTGGGCATCTTCATCGCAACTCCGCAGGTGACCTGGAACAGGCAAGCCCACGATGCTAAGCGCCCACCACGGCTTCCCCGTATGCCATTGGTCATGCCGCAGGCAAATTCATGCGCAAAAAAAAAGCCGCCCATCGCTGGCGGCTTTCTCCGATCCGGCACTGCGCCGTCTCAATGCATCATGTTGACGTTCATGTTGTGTAGCACCCACAGCGAGCCGACGATCACGATGCCGATGATCAGCAACGAGAACAGGCCCACCTGCACGTTGGAGCGCTGCTCGGGCGTGCGATCCATATGCAGGAAGTACACCATGTGCACCAGCATCTGCACTGCGGCCATGACCGAGATCACGACGATGGTGACACCCTTGGAGAACGCCCCGCTCATCACCATCGCAAACGGGATGACGGTGAGGATGACAGCCATGACGAAGCCGATCAGATAGGACTTCAAACCGCCGGCATGCGCATCGGCCGCGGTATCGGTGTGGTGGTGATTGGCCATTACAGCGCTCCCAGCAGATAGACGACGGTGAACACACCGATCCAGATGATGTCCAAGAAGTGCCAGAACAGGCTCAGGCAGGCCAGACGCGTGCTGTTGCGCGCAGTCAGGCCGTTCTTGGAGATCTGGATCACCAGCACCGCCATCCACAACAGGCCCGATGCCACGTGCAAACCGTGGGTACCGACCAGGGTGAAGAAGGCGGACAGGAATGCGCTGCGTCCCGGGCCGGCACCTTCATGGATCAGGTGGTTGAACTCCCAGATTTCCATGCACAGGAAGCCGATACCCAGCAGCGCGGTGACAGCCAGCCAGCCATACAGGCCGCCCATCTTGCGCTTGTGCGCGGCAATCATCGCAAAGCCAAAGCTCAAGCTGCTGAACAACAGCAGGAAGGTTTCCACCAGCACGAACTTCAGGTCGAACAGCTCCTTGGCGGTCGGTCCATCCACCGTGGCGCCGGAGAGCACCGCATAGGTGGCGAACAGACCGGCAAACAGCAGGCAGTCGCTCATCAGATAGACCCAGAACCCGAAGACGGTGTTGCCACCGCCGTCGTGATGCTCGTGGTCGTGATCGTGGCCGCCCGCGTGGGCGGCGTGGTCAAGCGTGGTCGAGGAAGCCATGGTCATACCACCTTCGCGGCCTGCGCCGCCTGTTGCTGTTCGAGCAGCGCAAAGCGCGCGTTTTCGATGCGCTCCACTTCATCGGCCGGCACCCAGTAATCGATGTCGTCGTCGAAGGTGCGCGCGATGAAGCTGCCGATCATGCCCACCAGGCCAATGATGGCCAGCCACCAGATGTGCCAGATCAGGCCGAAGCCCAGCAGCACGCTGAAGGCGCCGATATACACGCCTGCACCGGTGTTGCGCGGCATGTGGATGGGTTCGTACTTGGACGGACGCACCCAGCCCTTGCCGTTCTGCTTGTCGGCCCAGAACTGATCGCGGTCGTCGATGTGCGGCAGCACGGCGAAGTTGTAGAACGGCGGCGGCGAGGAGGTGGCCCACTCCAGGGTGCGGCCATCCCACGGATCGCCCGTGTGGTCCATGTGCTCCTTGCGCTTCCAGACGCTGTAACCGATCTGCACCAGATTCAGGAAGATGCCCAGGCCGATGATCGCAGCACCCACCGCAGCGACATACAGCCACGGCGCCCACTCGGGATGGTTGTAGGTGTTCATGCGGCGGGTCATGCCCATGAAGCCGAGCACGTAGAGCGGCATGAAGGCCACGAAGAAGCCGATGATCCAGCACCAGAACGAGGCCTTGCCGATCTTCTCGTTGAGCTTGAAGCCGAACGCCTTCGGGAACCAGTAGGTCAGCCCGGCCAGGTAACCGAACACCACGCCGCCGATGATCACGTTATGGAAGTGCGCGATCAGGAACAGGCTGTTGTGCAGCACGAAGTCCACGGCCGGGATCGCCAGCATCACACCGGTCATGCCGCCGATGGTGAAGGTGATGATGAAGCCGATCGTCCACAGCACCGGCGAGGTCATGTGCACGCGGCCGCGGAACATGGTGAACAGCCAGTTGAAGATCTTCACGCCGGTCGGGATCGAGATGATCATCGTCGTGATGCCGAAGAAGGCATTGACGTTGGCACCCGAGCCCATGGTGAAGAAGTGGTGCAACCACACCACGAACGACAGCACGCCGATGCACGAGGTGGCGTAGACCATCGAGGTGTAGCCGAACAGGCGCTTGCGGCTGTAGGTGGCGATCAACTCGGAGAAGATGCCGAACGCCGGCAGGATCAGGATGTAGACCTCCGGGTGACCCCAGATCCAGATCAGGTTGACGTACATCATGGCGTTGCCGCCACCGTCGTTGGTGAAGAAGTGCGTGCCCAGGTAACGGTCCGCACCCAGCAGCGCCAGCGCCACGGTCAGGATCGGGAACGCAGCGATGATCAGGATGTTGGTGATCAGCGCGGTCCAGGTGAATATCGGCATGCGCATCAGGGTCATGCCCGGCGCGCGCATCCGCATGATCGTCACGAAGAAGTTGATGCCGGTCAGCAACGTGCCCAACCCTGAGACCTGCAATGCCCAGATGTAGTAATCGACACCGACCCCTGGACTGTATTCCAGCCCCGACAACGGCGGATAGGCCAGCCAGCCGGTCTGCGCGAATTCGCCGACGCCCAGCGAGATGTTGATCAGCGCCGCACCGGCCACGAACAGCCAGAAGCTCAGCGAGTTCAGGAACGGAAACGCCACGTCGCGTGCGCCGATCTGCAGCGGCACGATCAGGTTCAACAGGCCGGTCATGAACGGCATGGCCATGAAGAAGATCATGATCACGCCATGCGCGGTAAAGATCTGGTCATAGTGGTGCGGCGGCAGGACGCCTTCGCCACCGTTACCCGCCAGCGCCTGCTGGGTACGCATCATCGCCGCATCGGCGAAGCCGCGCAGCAACATGACCAGCGCCACGATGATGTACATCACACCGATGCGCTTGTGGTCCACCGAGGTGAACCACTCGTTCCACAGGTAGCCCCACAGCTTGTACTTGGTGATGGCGCCGGCGATGAGCAGGCCGAGCAGGCCGGCACCACCGAGAGCGACCATGATGATCGGCTCGTGGTACGGAACCGCCTCGATCGTAAGTTTGCCTAGCATCACTTGTCTCCAGAAGTGCACATGGCAACCGGCTCTGCAGCCGATGCCTCATGGTCGCCGTGGCCTTTGTTGTGGCCCGGACCATTCATGTATTTGTCGACCAGCGAGCGGAACATGCCGTCCTGCACCGACGAGTAGTAGGTGACCGGATACTGTTCCTTGTCGTTGCGGTTGGCGGCCAGCACCTGGTACTCGGCAGCGTTCAACGCGGTCGGCGATGCCTTGACCTTGGCCACCCATGCATCGAAGCCGGCCTGATCCACGGCATGCGCCTTGAAGCTCATCTTCGAGAAGCCGTGACCGCTGTAGTTGGTCGACAGGCCGAAGTATTCGCCCGGCTCGTTGGCGACCAGGTGCAGCTTGGTTTCCATGCCCGCCATCGCGTAGATCATGGTGCCCAGGTGCGGGATGAAGAACGAATTCATCACCGTGTCGGAGGTGATCTTGAAGTTCAGCGGCGTATGCACCGGGAAGGCGATCTCGTTGACCGTGGCGATGTTCTGGTCCGGGTAGATGAACATCCACTTCCAGTCCAGCGACACCGCTTCGATGGTGATCGGCTTGACGTCCGAATCCAGCGGCCGGTACGGGTCCAGCGCATGCGACGAGCGCCAGGTCAGCACCGCCAGCACCAGGATGATCACGCACGGGATCGACCACACCACCACCTCGATCGCGGTGGAATGCGACCAGTCCGGCTCGTAGCGCGCCTTCGTGTTGGATGCGCGGTACTTCCACGCGAACGCAATCGTCATCACGATCACCGGGATGACCACGATCAGCATCAGCACCACCGAGGTGATCAGCAGTTGCTTCTCGTCGTGGCCGATCTGGCCTTTCGGATTGAGGATGGCCGAGTTGCAGCCTGCCAACAGCAGGAACGGCAACATCAGACCTGGACGAAGTAAACGCCCGAGATGTTTCAGCGGAATCATCGGTCGATCCAAGTGCGAAGGAACGCCAGCCGCGCATCGTCTCCAGCAAGGGAGATGTCCGGCGATGCCCTTCTTTTTGAGGGAGGGCCCACGCAGACCGAAGTTGCAGGTTAGCGCGCCAATTTTAATCTTTGCTGCACCTGCACGAAACCCATTGGCAATGATCTGCCGCAATAAATGCGCGCAAAACCGTGCGACATGTTGTCGCAGCGCAGCGTAAGCAAAGATGCAGGCCATGACGCCCGTCGTCGCAGCCTGCGGTTGCAGTGCAATCGATGCGCAAACCGCGTGAAATACGCTTGCGAACGCCAGAAACGCAACTGGGCCGGCCAAGGGCCGACCCAGTGCTGAAGCGATGGTGCCGGAAATAGGAATCGAACCTACGACCTACGCATTACGAATGCGCCGCTCTACCAACTGAGCTATTCCGGCGAGCCGTGCATTGTAGGAGCGGAGCCAGGGGCTGGTCAATCGCCGCCGTGGCGGCCAGCTGCGCGAATGGTCTGCCAGACGTGCCGACACCCGGACGTCGCTCTCCCTGCCCTGTCCGGCAGCTTTGGCTGCTGACGTGAAGTCAGCTGACCAGGCGCAACCGCAATTCCTTGGGCAGCGCGAACACCATCGATTCGGGCTCGCCTTCCAGCTCGGACACACTGTTGGCGCCCAGCTCGCGCAACCGCGCCAGCACGCCATCGACCAGCACCTGCGGGGCGGAGGCGCCAGCGGTCAGGCCGATGTGCTGCTTGCCGACGATCCAGGCCGGATCGATCTCGCCGGCATTGTCGATCAGGTACGACTCCACCCCGTCGCGGCGTGCGAGTTCGCTCAGTCGATTGGAATTGGAGCTATTGGGCGAGCCGACCACCAGCACCAGGTCGCACTGGCGCGCCAGATCGCGCACTGCGTCCTGGCGGTTCTGGGTGGCATAGCAGATGTCGTCGTGGCGCGGCCCCTGCATCGCCGGGTAGCGCGCACGCAGCGCCTCGATGATGCCCATGGTGTCGTCGACCGACAGCGTGGTCTGGGTGGTGTAGGCGAGATTGTCGGGCTGGCGAATCTGCAGCGTGGCAACCTGCTCGATGTCCTCGACCAGATAGATCGTGCCCGGGCCGCGCTCGCGGCTCCACTGCCCCATGGTGCCTTCCACTTCCGGGTGCCCGGCATGGCCGATCAGCACCACATCGCGACCGGCACGGCAGTGGCGGGCAACCTCGAAATGCACCTTGGTCACCAGCGGACAGGTCGCGTCGAACACCTTCAAGCCGCGGCGCTCGGCCTCCTGGCGCACCGCCTGCGAGACGCCGTGTGCGCTGAAGATCACCGTGGCGTTGTCGGGCACCTCGTCGAGCTCTTCGACGAAGACCGCACCGCGCTGCTTCAGGTCGTCGACCACGAAGCGGTTGTGCACCACTTCATGGCGCACATAGATCGGCGCGCCCAGCGTCTCGATCGCGCGCTTGACGATCTCGATCGCGCGGTCGACACCGGCACAGAAACCACGGGGATTGGCGAGCAGGACATCCATGACGGGCATTCTACGGGAATGGAGAAAGAGGGGTCGGACCGGGTGGCGCGCGTCGGCACCGGGGCTTCAGGGGCGATTCCCGATTCCCGGCTCGTGTTTGCCGCCCTTGTCGAACAGCCCGAACACTGCAATCCCGATGGCACCGCCCACGATGGCCGAGTCCGCGATGTTGAATGACGGCCAGGTATGGCTGCCGATATACCACTGGATGAAATCGACCACGTGGCCGTGCATCAACCGGTCGATCACATTGCCGATCGCCCCGCCGATCACCAGCGCGTAGGGCAGCGCGCTGCGCCACTGCCCACGCGCGGTGCGCGACAGCCAGAACGCCAGCAGGCCACTGATGCCCACCGCCAGCGCGGTGAAGAACCACAGCTGCCAGCCGCCGGCATCGCTCAGGAAGCTGAAGGCTGCGCCGGTGTTATAGGTGCGGTACCAGTTCCAGAAGCCGTCGATGACCGGCACCGGGGTGTATTCGGGCAGGCTGGACAATACCCAGGCCTTGCTCCACTGGTCCAGCCCGACCACGAGTGCGGACAGCAGCAACCAGATCAGGGCGGAGGGTTTGGGGCGTTGACTCATGTCGGAAGGTCGCAGTTGGTGGTGACTTCTCCGACGCCGGAGAAGATGCCTGGATGGCGTTGAGGATGACGGTGGCAGAACGAAAGCCGGAAGACAGGCGCGCAAGGATGGCATGGACCTCGAAGCCAGCCGCCCCGTCCCGCCTTGCCGCATGCGCCACGCTTCAGCAAGCTGGGAAATGCGACGCTGGCGCAGTCATCCAGCCGCAGCGCCTGCGAACGAGGTCGCACGCAGGCGCAAGCCTGGCCCATACGGGTTCTGGATCACGCGTGGCAGGATCGGCCCGCCATGCGCATCGTGCAAACCCATCAGAACCAGCGACGATCCTCGCCGGGGCCTTCGATATTGCTGACGCAGCGGCTGCACAGCTCCGGGTGTCGCGCATCGCTGCCCACGCTGGCCTGGTGGTGCCAGCAGCGCACGCACTTGGCCTTGCTGGTCGGTTGCGCGCTGACGAAGATGTCGTCGGTGCTGGCCGCGGTCACGGTGACATCGCCGCTGATGAACAGGAAACGCAGCTCCTCGGCCAGCGGCTGCCAGCGCGCCGCGGTCTGCGCATCGGCGGCAACCGTGATCTCCGCTTCCAGCGCCGCGCCGATCGCACCATTGGCACGCATCGGCTCCAGCACCTTGGCCACCTGCTCGCGCAGCGCCAGCAACTTGTCGACATCCGCGCTGGTCAATGCGGCATCGGCAGGCAGCGGCGCCAGGCCGTCGTACCAGGTGGCGAACAACACGTTGCCGACATGCTCGCCCGGCAGATACGCCCACAGTTCTTCGGCGGTAAAGCTCAGCACCGGCGCCACCCAGCGCACGAAGGCTTCGGCCACGTGATACATCGCGCTCTGCGCCGAACGGCGGCCGCGTGCATCCTCGGCCATCGTGTACAGGCGGTCCTTGGTCACGTCCAGATACAGCGAGCCCAGGTCCACGCTGCAGAAATTCAGCAGCGCCTGCACGATCTCGGCGAAGTCGTAGCGCGCGTAGGCAGCGACGATCTTTTCCTGCAACTCATGCGCGCGATGCACGATCCAGCGGTCCAGCAGCACCATGTCGTCCAGCGCCACCAGATGCTGCAACGGGTCGAAGCCATGCAGATTGCCGAGCAAAAAGCGCGCGGTATTGCGCAGGCGGCGATACGCATCGGCATTGCGCTTGAGGATCTCCTGCGACAGCGACATCTCGTTGCTGTAGTCGCTTGACGCGATCCACAGGCGCAGGATGTCCGCGCCCAGGGTCTTCATGATCTCCTGCGGCTCGATGCCGTTGCCGGAAGACTTGGACATCTTGCGGCCGTGTTCGTCCACGGTGAACCCGTGGGTGAGGCACTGCTTGTACGGCGCCGCCTTGTCCATTGCCACGCCGCTCAGCAGCGAGGACTGGAACCAGCCGCGATGCTGGTCGGAGCCTTCCAGGTACAGGTCGGCCGGCTTGGGCAGGCCGCGGTCCACCAGCACCGCTTCATGGGTCACGCCGGAGTCGAACCACACATCCAGGATGTCGGTGATCTTGTCGTAGTGGGCCGCTTCGTCGCCCAGCAGTTCGGCCGCGTCCAGCGTGTACCACACGTCCACGCCACCCTGCTCCACCCGGTCGGCGACCTGGCGCAGCAACTCGGTGCTGCGCGGATGCGGCTCGCCGGTTTCGCGGTGCACGAACAGCGCGATCGGCACGCCCCAGGTGCGCTGGCGCGAGATGGTCCAGTCCGGGCGGCCGTCGACCATGCCGGCGATTCGCGCCTGGCCCCAGGCCGGGTACCAGGTCACCTGCTCGATGGCCTTGAGCGCATCGGCGCGCAGGTTGGCCTGCTCCATCGAGATGAACCACTGCGGCGTGGCACGGAACGCGATTGGTGTCTTGTGCCGCCAGCAATGCGGATAGCTGTGCTCCATCTTGCTGGCCGCCAGCAACGCACCGGTGCCGCCCAGCGCCTCGATGATGACGTCGTTGGCCTTCCAGATATGCAGCCCGGCCAGCACGGTGTCGCCCAGCGGCGGTGTGGAGGGCAGGTACACGCCACGCCCGTCCACCGGGTTGATCTGCGCAGCGCCGTAACGCTCGAGCAGGCCGTACTGCTTGGAGACCTGGTAGTCCTCCTGGCCATGGCCCGGTGCGGTGTGCACCGCGCCGGTACCGTCCTCGGCCGACACGTGGTCGCCCAGCAGCAGCGGGATCTCGCGCTCGGCATAGAACGGGTGGTTCAGCAGCATCTGGTCCAGCACGGCGCCCTTGGCATGGCCATGCACCGCCACTTCGTCCACGCCGTAGCGCGCCAGCACCCTGGCCGCGAGGGCCTCAGCCACCACCAGCCAGCGCGGCTGGCCGCGGTCGGCCGGGCCTTCGACCAGCACGTAATCGAGCTCCGCACCCAGGCTCACCGCCAGCGACGCCGGCAGCGTCCACGGCGTGGTGGTCCAGATCGGCACCGCCACGCTGGTGCCTGCCGGCAGGCTGGCACCGAATGCGGCAGCCACCGCCGCCGGATCGCGCGCCGGATAGGCCACATCCACGGTCGGCGAGACCTTGTCGGCGTATTCGATCTCGGCCTCGGCCAGCGCCGAGCCGCAATCGAAGCACCAATGCACCGGCTTGACGCCGCGCGTCAGGTGGCCGTTGTCCACCACCTTGGCCAGCGCGCGGATTTCATTGGCTTCGAAGCGGAAATCCAGCGTCTTGTACGGGTTATCCCAATCGCCGACCACGCCCAGGCGCTTGAAATCGCGCCGCTGCAGATCGATCTGCTCGGTCGCGTATTCGCGGCACTTCTGACGGAACTCGGCAGCGCCCAGCTTGACGCCGACCTTGCCGTACTTCTTTTCGATCGCGATTTCGATCGGCAGGCCATGGCAATCCCAGCCCGGGATGTACGGCGCATCGAAGCCAGCCAGATACTTCGACTTGACGATGATGTCCTTGAGGATCTTGTTGACCGCGTGACCCAGATGGATCTGGCCATTGGCATACGGCGGGCCATCGTGCAGCACGAACAGCGGGCGCCCCGCCGCGTTGGCACGCAGTTGCGCATACAGCCCATCGCGCTCCCAGCGGTCCAGCATCGCCGGCTCACGCTTGGGCAGGTCGCCGCGCATCGGAAATTCCGTCGCAGGCAGATGGAGAGTGGCTTTGTAGTCTTGGGTCACAGGAATCTACCGTTGCGCTGCGTAAGGAGATGTACGGGGATGTTGCGAAGCGGTGGCATCGACGGCGTCTGCATCTGCCAAATGGCGCGAAGCGTTGTCACGCTGCCCCTCAACGGGAAGACCGACGGAACGAGCAACGCCCGCATCGGCAGGCAGGCGCGAGGGGCTCGCCTTGAGCACGGCGCGGGCCTGCTCGGCGTCGCGATGCATCTGCACGGTCAACGCGTCCAGCCCATCGAACTTTTCTTCATCGCGCAGCTTGGCGACGAATTCGACCTCGATATGCCGGCCATACAGATCGCCCTGGAAATCGAACAGGTGCGCTTCCAGCAATGGCTCCACGCCGGCCACGGTGGGCCGGGTACCGAAGCTGGACACCGATGGCCACGGCCGCTCGGCCACGCCATGCACCCAGGTCGCGTAGATGCCCGACAACGCGGGAGTGCGCGGGAAACGCAGATTGGCGGTGGGATAGCCCAGCGTGCGCCCCAGTTGCTTGCCGCGCACCACCCGCCCACCGATGGCATACGGGCGGCCGAGCAGTTCCCCGGCATGCACGAACTCCCCGGCGCCCAGCAGCTCGCGAATCCGCGTGGCGGAAATCCGCTCGCCGTGCAGGTGCACCGGCGTGATTTCGCCAGCCGCAAATCCATGCTGTTCACCCAACGCACGCAGCAAGCCGATATCGCCGCCACGCCGATGGCCGAAACGAAATTCCGGGCCGATCCACACCTCTTTGGCGCATAGCCGGCCGACCAGCGCCAGCCGTGCGAAGTCTTCGGCACTCATTGCCGACAAGCGGCCGTCGAAACGGATCAGGCCCACGCTGTCGGCACCGAAGTCGTACAGGCCTTCGATCTTGGCGCGCGCCAGGGTCAAGCGCGGCGGCGGCGCGGCCGGCGCAAAAAATTCGCGCGGCAACGGCTCGAAGCTCAACGCCACCGCCGGCACGCCCAGTGCGCGCGCGCGCGCGATGGCGTGCTGCACCAGCGTCCGATGCCCCAGGTGCAGGCCATCGAAAGCGCCGATGCAGACCACGCTTCCGTGCGGGAACAGCGTCCCGCCCTCGACGTCTCTAAACAGCCTGCTCATTCCTCGATCCAAACAGATGCCGGCCTGGTGGCCGACCCTCGCTGATACATAACTTGTAAGTATAGCCATGCCTGTCAAGCCGCATGGGCGCGCCTGGCGCGCGCAGCACCACCCACGCGCGTGGCCTGGCCAGGCAGCGACTGGCATCCGCTCCCCGGCCGTAACGTCGGCCAGGGCCGCCGCGGACCTTCCACGCCTGTGCGGCCGCGCTGATTGCAGACACCCCGGCGGAGCTCGCCAGGGGCCGCTGCAATGTTCGGAAGCAGGTCGGCTCAGTTCTCCCGCAGATGCCGCGGCCGCAACCCCAACGCCAGTTGGGCGACCACGTAGGTCAGCCCGCCGCTGCCGACCAGCACCGCCAACCAACCGATGCGATGCCATTTATCCATCACGGTGAACGATGGCAGCCACCACAACACGCCCAACAGCACCGTTACCATGGCCGCGCACGCCAGCAACAGGCGTACCGCATAGCCGCCCCAGCCCGGCCGCCGCTGGTAGACGCCGGACTTGCCGAGCCAGTACCACAGCAACCCGAGATTGAGATAACTCGACAGCGCGCTCGCAATGCCCAGCGCCAGATGCAGACCCGGCTGCTTGCCCAGCGCCTGCATCACGCCCTGGGCCTTGAGCTCGGGCGGCACCATGATCTGGTAGACCACTGCCAGCAACGCGAAGTTGAACACCATGTTGGCCACCAGCGCCGCCACGCCGGCGCGTACCGGAGTACGGGTGTCCTGGCGCGCGTAGAACGCCGGCAGCAGCACCTTGAGCATGGCGTAGGCCGGCAGGCCGAAGCTCAGCCCGTAGACCGACATCGCGGTCATGCGCGTATCGAAGGCAGTGAACTGGCGGTACTGGAACAAGGTGGCCACCAGCGGCTCGGCCAGCAGCAGCAAGCCGAGCATCGCCGGCATCGCGATCAGCAGCGTGGTACGAAAGCCCCAGTCCAGCGCGCCGGAGAACGCGTTGCGGTCGGTCTTGACGTGATGGCGCGCCAGCGCCGGCAGGATCACCGTGCCCAGCGCCACCCCGAACACGCCCAGCGGCAATTCCAGGAAGCGGTCGGCCAGCGACAGCCACGACTGTGAGCCATCGGTCAGCCTGGCCGCGATGATGGTGTCCAGCAGCAGGTTGATCTGCGCGATCGATGAGCCGAACAGGGTCGGCACCATCAGGGTCAGCACCTTGCGCACGCCCGGATGTTGCCAGCCCCAGCGCGGCAGGGTCAGCAGGTCGATGCCTTTCAGCGAAGGCAGCTGGAACAGCAACTGCAGCATGCCTGCCGCCAGCACCGCCCAGCCCAGCGCCAGGATCTGTTTTTCCGGAGTGCCGCCCAGCTTCGGCGCCAGCCACACGGCGCCGGCGATCATGCACAGGTTGAGGATCACCGGGGTCAGCGCCGGCATGGCGAACTTCTGGAAACTGTTCAGCGCCCCGCCGGCCAGCGCGGTCAGCGAGACGAACAGCAGGAACGGGAAGGTCAGACGGAACAGATCCACCAGCAGGCCATGCTTGGCCGGATCCGTATCTACCCCACTGGAGAACAGCGTGGCCAGCGACGGCGCGAAGATCAGCGCCAGCGCGGTGACAAGCAGCAGCACTCCGCCCAGCGTGCCTGCCACCCGTGCCATCAACTCGCGCAGGTCCGCATGCGGGCGGGTTTCCTTGATCTCGGTGAACACCGGCACGAACGCGGTGGCGAAGGACCCTTCGGCAAATAGCCGGCGCAGGAAATTGGGGACCCGGAATGCCACCCAAAACGCATCGGTCACTGCATTGGTGCCGAAGGTGGTGGTGATGACCTGGTCGCGAACCAGTCCCAGCACCCGCGACACCATGGTCATACTGCTGAATGAGAGCAGGCCTCTCAACATGCCAGGCTTGCTCACGCTGCATCCCTCTTGACAACTGACTTGACGTACATATCTGGGTCCATCATACTTTCCCGCTTGCTTTTTCCACTACACCGATTCTTCAGGAAACCACCACCGTGGCCAATATCAAGTCCGCCAAGAAGCGCGCCAAGCAGACCGTTGTGCGCAATGAGCGCAACACCGGACAGCGCTCGATGCTGCGCACCGCCGTCAAGAAGGTGATCAAGGCCCTTGACGCCAACGATGCCGCAGGCGCCGAAGCTGCTTTCGCCGTTGCTCAGCCCATCCTCGACCGTTTCAGCGCCCGTGGCCTGATTCACAAGAACAAGGCTGCGCGCCACAAGAGCCGTCTGACCGCTCGCATCAAGGCCATCAAGGCCGCGTAAGCGATCAGCCGCGCCGTTACCGGAAGCCTGGCTTCCGGCAACACAGAAAAACCCGGCCTCGGCCGGGTTTTTTGTGTGCCTGTACGTGCACTCAGCCCGCATTGCGCGCCTCGAGCTCGTCCTCGCGCTGGCGGTCGAAGAACGCCATGACATCCTTCATGATCGGGAACGTGCCATCGCGCCCCAGCGCTGACACCAGATACCACGGCGCGGTCCAGCCCAGCTCGGCCACGATGGTTTCGGCGGCGGCACGCGCTTCGTCCTCGAACATCAGATCGGCCTTGTTGAGGACCAGCCAGCGCGGCTTCTTCAGCAGCTCGGCATCGTGACGTTCCAGCTCGCGCTCGATGGTGCGCACCTGATCCACCGGTGAGGCGTCCACGCCCCCATCCATCGGCGAAATATCCACAAGATGCAGCAGCAGCCGGGTGCGCTGCAGATGGCGCAGGAACTGCGTGCCCAGGCCGGCACCATCGGCGGCACCCTCGATCAGGCCCGGCACGTCCGCGATCACGAAGCTGCGATAGGCCTCGACACTGACCACGCCCAGATTCGGATACAGCGTGGTGAACGGATAGTCGGCCACCTTCGGCGTCGCCGAGGACACCGCGCGGATCAGCGTGCTCTTGCCGGCATTGGGGAAACCCAGCAGGCCGACGTCGGCCAGCAGCTTGAGCTCGAGCTTGAGCAGACGCTCCTCACCCTCTTCGCCGGTGGTGGACTGGCGCGGCGCGCGATTGACCGAGCTCTTGAAATGCATGTTGCCCAGACCGCCCTTGCCGCCTTTGGCCACCAGCAGTCGATCGCCATGCTGGGTCAGGTCGCCGATCACTTCGTCGGTCTGCACATTGATGACCACGGTGCCGACCGGCACCACGATGACGCGATCTTCGCCCCCCTTGCCATAGGCCTGACGGCCCATGCCGTTCTCGCCGCGCTGCGCCTTGAAGGTGCGCTCATGACGAAAATCGACCAGGGTGTTGACGTTCTCGTCCGAGACGATCCAGACGCTGCCGCCGGCACCGCCATCGCCACCGTCGGGACCACCAAGTGGAATGAACTTCTCGCGGCGAAAGCCGACACAGCCATTGCCGCCATTACCGGCGGTCACCAGGATTTCTGCTTCGTCGACTAACTTCATGAGATTTGGGATTCGTAATTTGGGATTGGTAACACCAACGCAGGACGCCGCTTGGCGGCCGCGGAAACAGCAGGAAGCAACGGTATCAGGACTCTCGAAATCCGCTGTTGCGAATCCCGAATCCCCAATCCCCACTCCCGGCCGTCAAACGAAAAACCCCGCCGAAGCGGGGCTCTCCGTGTCGTTGGCAGCCGCGCTGGGCACGGCTGCGAACTGGCCTGCATGGAGCGGGCGATTACGCCTCGGCAACCACGCTGACGGTACGACGCTTCTTCGGACCCTTGGTGGAGAACTCCACCTTGCCGTCGACCAACGCAAACAGCGTGTGGTCACGACCCAGGCCGACGCCGGCGCCCGGGTGGAACTGGGTGCCGCGCTGACGCACGATGATGTTGCCGGCGTCGATGGCCTGGCCACCGAAAATCTTCACGCCGAGGTACTTCGGGTTGGAATCGCGACCGTTGCGCGAGGAACCTACGCCCTTTTTATGTGCCATGACTGGTTCTCCTTACTTCTTGTCGCCACCGGCGATGCCGGTGATCTCGATTTCGGTGTAGTACTGACGGTGTCCCTGACGCTTCATGTGGTGCTTGCGGCGACGGAACTTGATGATGCGCACCTTGTCGGCGCGGCCATGGGCCACGACCTTGGCGGTGACCGAGGCGCCCTTTAGCGCATCGCCCAGCTTGATGCCATCGCTGTCGCCCAGCATCAGGATGGTGTCGAACTTGATCTCGTTGCCTGCTTCGACTTCGAGCTTTTCCACGCGGAGCGTTTCGCCCTGCGCGACGCGGTATTGCTTACCGCCGGTTACCAGAACTGCGTACATGACCAGGTGTTCCTCTGTAGTTATTATGGTCGCCTGACTTGCCCATGGGGCAGACAGGAGCGGGATTGTACTGGCCTAGCGGGTTTCGGGTCAACCCGCAAGCAGGTTCGCAGCCGCGCACCCGAATCGGACGGGTGGAACGCATCATCCGGCCGCCACAACGGCCCCGGCAGACTGGCATTTGGGGCAATTGCCCTCACCTAGGTCGGCGGGTAGGCTGATCGACTGCCACTCATTCCTGCTGAGCACGCTCGCACCACTGCCGGTTCGCCGGCCCGACATCGGATCCCCCATGGCGATGGATTTCATCCGCATCCGCGGCGCGCGGACGCACAACCTCAAGAACATCGACCTCGACCTGCCTCGCGACAAACTGATCGTGATCACCGGCCTGTCCGGCTCGGGCAAGTCGTCGTTGGCGTTCGACACCATTTATGCGGAGGGCCAGCGCCGCTACGTCGAGTCGCTGTCGGCGTATGCGCGCCAGTTCCTCAGCGTGATGGAAAAGCCGGACCTGGACCATATCGAAGGCCTGTCCCCGGCGATTTCGATCGAACAGAAATCCACCTCGCACAACCCGCGTTCCACGGTCGGCACGATCACCGAGATCTACGACTACCTGCGCCTGCTGTACGCGCGGGTCGGCCAGCCGCGCTGCCCGGACCACGGCTTCCCGCTGGAGGCGCAGACGGTCAGCCAGATGGTCGACCACATGCTCACCCAGGACCAGGAGCAGCGCTACATGCTGCTGGCGCCGGTGATCCGCGAGCGCAAGGGCGAGCATGCGCAGGTGTTCGAGCAGCTGCGCGCGCAGGGTTTCGTGCGCGTGCGCGTGGATGGCGAGCTGTACGAAATCGACGCGGTGCCGCCGCTGGCGCTGCGCCAGAAGCACACCATCGAGGCGGTGATCGACCGCTTCCGCCCGCGCGAGGACATCAAGCAGCGCCTGGCAGAAAGTTTCGAGACCGCGCTCAAGCTGGGCGAAGGCATGGTGGCGGTGCAGTCGCTGGACGACCCGGCTGCGGCGCCGCACCTGTTTTCGTCCAAGTACAGCTGCCCGGTCTGCGATTACTCGCTGCCGGAGCTGGAACCTCGGCTGTTTTCGTTCAACGCACCGGTGGGCGCCTGCCCCAGTTGCGATGGCCTGGGCGTGGCCGAGTTCTTTGATCCGGACCGGGTGGTGGTGCATCCGGAGCTGTCGCTGTCGGCCGGCGCGGTGCGCGGCTGGGACCGGCGCAACGCCTATTACTTCCAGCTGATCGCCTCGCTGGCCAAGCACTACAAGTTCGACGTGGATGCGGTGTGGAACTCGCTGCCGGCCAAGGTGCGCCAGGCGGTGCTGTTCGGCAGCGGCGATGAGGTGATCAGCTTCACCTACTTCACCGATGCGGGCGGGCGCACCACGCGCAAGCACCGCTTCGAAGGCATCCTGCCGAATCTGGAACGCCGTTACCGCGAGACCGAATCGCCGGCCGTGCGCGAAGAGCTGACCAAGTACGTCAGCCAGCAGCCCTGCCCTGCCTGCAATGGCACGCGTTTGAATCGTGCTGCGCGCAACGTGTTTGTGGCGGATCGTCCGCTGCCGGAGCTGGTGGTGTTGCCGGTCAATGAAGCGCTGAGCTTTTTCCGGGGCCTGTCGCTGCCGGGTTGGCGCGGCGAGATCGCCAGCAAGATCGTCAAGGAAATCGCCGAGCGCCTGGGCTTTTTGGTCGACGTGGGCCTGGATTACCTCACCCTGGAACGCAAGGCCGACACCTTGTCAGGCGGCGAGGCGCAGCGCATCCGACTGGCCAGCCAGATCGGCGCCGGCCTGGTCGGGGTGATGTATGTGCTGGATGAGCCGTCGATCGGCCTGCATCAGCGCGACAACGAGCGCCTGCTGGGCACGCTGACGCGATTGCGCGACCTCGGCAACACGGTGATCGTGGTCGAACATGACGAAGACGCCATCCGTCTGGCCGACCATGTGCTGGACATCGGCCCCGGCGCGGGCGTGCACGGTGGCGAAATCTGCGCGCAAGGCACGCTGCAGGACATCCTGGACTCGCCACGTTCGCTGACCGGGCAATACCTGTCCGGCAAGCGCCGCATCGAGATTCCCAAGCAGCGCCACAAGCCCAACCCGAAGATGATGTTGCATCTGCGCGGGGCCACCGGCAACAACCTCAAGAATGTCGACCTGGAGATTCCGGCCGGCCTGCTGACCTGCATCACCGGTGTGTCCGGTTCGGGCAAGTCGACCTTGATCAACGACACGCTGTTTTCGCTGGCAGCCAACGAGATCAACGGCGCCTCGCATCCGGTGGCGGCACACCGGGAGATCGAAAATCTCGATCTGTTCGACAAGGTGGTCGATATCGACCAGTCGCCGATCGGACGCACGCCGCGCTCGAACCCGGCAACGTATACCGGCATGTTCACTCCGCTGCGCGAGCTGTTCGCACAGGTGCCCGAGTCGCGCGCGCGCGGCTATTCGCCGGGCCGTTTCAGCTTCAACGTACGCGGCGGCCGCTGCGAGGCCTGCCAGGGCGACGGCATGATCAAGGTGGAGATGCATTTCCTGCCCGACGTCTATGTGCCGTGCGATGTCTGCCATGGCAAACGCTATAACCGCGAGACACTGGAGATCCGTTACAAGGGCTTCAACATCAGCGACGTGTTGCAGATGACTGTCGAAGATGCGCTGCGCCTGTTCGAGCCGGTACCGTCGATCGCGCGCAAGCTGGAAACGCTGGTCGATGTCGGCCTGAGCTACATCAAGCTGGGGCAGAGCGCGACCACGCTGTCCGGCGGTGAGGCGCAGCGCGTCAAGCTGTCCAAGGAACTGTCGCGTCGCGATACCGGACGCACCCTGTACATCCTCGACGAGCCGACCACCGGCCTGCACTTCCACGACATCGAAGCGCTGCTCGGCGTGCTGCACAAGCTGCGCGACGAGGGCAACACGGTGGTGGTGATCGAACACAATCTGGACGTGATCAAGACCGCCGACTGGATCGTGGACCTGGGCCCGGAGGGCGGCCATCGTGGCGGCACCATCCTGGTGTCCGGCACACCGGAAGAGGTGGCCGCGCACGAGGCATCCTACACCGGGCAGTTCCTGGCCAAGATGCTGCCGTCGGTCAAGGCGCGCGAGACCCGCCCGGCCGCGATGGCCAACAAGCCGGATGCGCGCCCGCCGCGCAAGGTCAAACCGGAGAAGGTGACCAAGGTCGCCAAGTCCGCCACCAAGAAGACTGCAAAGAAGAAGGCAAGCTGATGAGCGAACACAAGATCCTGGCACGCATCCCGATCAGCGTGCGCTGGCGCGACATGGACAGCATGGGCCACGTCAACAACGCCAAATACATCTCGTACCTGGAAGAAGCGCGCGTGCGCTGGATGCTGGGCGTGCAAGGCGTGTCGATGACCGACCGTATCGCGCCAGTGGTCGCCGCCACCAACGTCAATTACAAGCGCCCGCTGGTGTGGCCCAACGACATCACGGTGGAGTTGTTCGTCGAGCGCCTGGGCAGCAGCAGCATCACCATCGGCCACCGCATCGTCGACCAGAAGGACGAGGGCGTGCTGTATTCGGACGGCAATGTGGTGGTGGTGTGGATCGATACGCAGACCGGCAAGAGCGCGGCGCTGCCGGATGCGGTACGCGCAGCGAGCAGCTGATCGCGCTCAGCACGGACGCGGTTGAATGACACACGGCGGCTTCTTGATGGAGCCGCCGTTTTTATTTGCGCATTTCCCGCCCCTGGTGAAACAGCTGGCTCGGCATATGCGCTTGATGTGCGATGTGCCTGCGCGCCAAAACGCAGCACCGGACCAGCACCGGACCAGCAGCGCGCCTGCATGTACGCGCTGCATGCAGCGACGGCCGTCTATCATGACCCGACTTTCAGGAGCCCCGCATGAGCATCCAAATCCTCGACCACGGCCGTCTTCGCGAACTCCGCCTGGCGCGCCCGCCGGTCAATGCGCTGGATACCGCACTCTGCCAGGCACTGACTTCCGCCGTGCAGCAGCTGGGAAGCGATGTCGACGGCGTGGTGCTGTCGGGTAACGAACGCATTTTTTCCGGTGGCATGGATGTGCCGCACCTGCTGTCGCATGGCACCGACCGCGCTGCGCTGCTGGCTAGCTGGACGGCCTTCTTCGAGGCAGCGCAGGCGCTGGCCCATTGCCCGGTGCCGGTGGTGGCGGCGATCGGCGGCCATGCACCGGCCGGCGGTTGCGTGCTGGCGCTGTGCTGCGACTACCGGGTGATGGCGCGCAGCGCCGATAGCGCAAGGCCGTACACGATCGGCCTGAATGAAGTGCAGGTGGGGTTAGCGGCGCCGGAAGGCATCCAGCGGCTGCTGCGCCGCGTGGTCGGGGCGCATCGCGCCGAACGCCTGCTGATTTCCGGGCAATTGCTGCCGGCCGAACAGGCCGCCCAGATCGGCCTGGTGGACGAGCTGGTGGATGGCGAGCTGGTCACCGCACGCGCGGTGGCGTGGCTGCAGGAGCTGCAACAACTGCCACGGCAGCCGATGCTGGCCACGCGCGCGGTGGCCAGGGCGGATCTGCGCGCTGCACTGGCGCCGGAGCTGATCCAGCTGGAGCGCTTTGTCGATGGCTGGTACGCACCCGATGCCCAGGCCGCGCTGCGCGGCCTGGCCGCACGGCTACAGAAGGCCTGAGCCCGGCCCCCGCACGGTGGCTGGCAGGCGGCCCGCTATAATCGTGGTCCGTCGCACGCCCAGGCCAGCCTCTTGTCCGCCACCGCCGAACCCGTCGTCTCCGAACTGATCAGCCTGCTGTCGCTGGAGCGCCTGGAAGACAACCTGTTTCGCGGCCAGAGCCGCGACATCGGCACCAAGTACGTGTTCGGCGGGCAGGTGCTGGGCCAGGCGCTGTCGGCCGCGCAGGCCACGGTGGAAAACGGCCGCCAGGCGCATTCGCTGCACGCCTATTTTCTGCGTGCAGGCAATATCGACCACCCGATCGTCTACGACGTCGACCGCACCCGCGATGGCGGCAGTTTCTCGGTGCGGCGGGTCACCGCGATCCAGCACGGCAAGGTGATCTTTTTCTGCGCGGCCTCGTTCCAGGAACACGAAGACGGCGCCGAGCATCAGTCGGCGATGCCGGTGGTGCCGCCGCCGGAAGACATCGAACCGGCCGCGCCGCTGGCGCCGGAGGTGCTGGCAAAGCTGCCGGCGAAGGTGCAGCGCTGGCTCTCGCGCGGTGGCCCGTTCGAATTTCGCCATGTGTTTCCGCGCGACGAGCTCAAGCCACCCAAGCGCCCACCGTTCCAGCAGATGTGGCTGCGCCTGAACGACCCGATCGGCGACGATGTCGGCCTGCACCAGGTGCTGCTGGCCTACGCTTCGGATTTCCAGTTGCTAGGCACCTCTACCTTTCCGCACGGCATCAGCTACTACACGCCGAATGTGCAGATGGCCTCGCTCGACCATGCCCTCTGGTTCCACCGCCCCTTCCGTACCGACGACTGGCTGCTGTACTCGCTGGACAGCCCCACTGCACAGGGCGCGCGCGGCCTGGCACGCGGGCAGTTCTTCACCCGCGATGGCGTGCTGGTCGCCAGCACCACGCAGGAAGGCCTGATCCGCGTGGTGCCCGACGGCAGCGCGATTGCCGTGCCGGCCAAGGGCTAGGCGCAGATGCGTGGCGCGCTTGTGGCGCGGACTCATTCATCGACAGCGCAGGGGCTGGGCGCGCTGGCGGTTCACCACCCGGCATGCGAGTGGCCACGACCATGCGCGGGTGTGTTCGCCGGCGCGCGTGCGGCCAGCTAGCGACAGCGATCAGCGGCATCCTTCTTTCATCTTGAACCGGCGCAGCACTGGCGCCATCTGTTCCGGACCCAACGGCGGTTTTCACCAGCATGCGCAAGATCTTCAGCAGTCAACGTATCGAAACCGCCGAGGGCGTGGCCAATCTGTTGCGCAACGCCGGCATCGACGTGCGCATGAGCAATGGCCGCTCTTATGAGAGCAAGCGCACCGGCCAGTTCAGCTACCTGGAGCAAGGCAACGCGCAGGCCTATCCCACGGTGTGGATCGTGCACGCCGACGACCAGCCGCGCGCGCGCGACCTGCTGCGCGAAGCACGCCTGCTCGATACCACCCGCCGCGATCTGCCGAACGTGGAATACACCTTCCGCGAAGGCGAAAACGGCTCCAGCACCACCGCACGCAGCTGGGCATGGCGCATCCGTCTGATGCTGTTGCTGGTGATTGGCGCGGTCGCCATGGTGGTGGTGATGCGCCATCGCAGCGCTCCGGCGCCGGTCGCGCCGGCCACCCAGCCCGCCTCGCGATCGACCCCGGACGCGACACCACCGGCGGACGAGGAAGAAATGCGGGTGCGGATCCAGCCGGCGCGCTGAGCGCCGCTGATGCTGCGTGGGTCGGCCCGGGCCGGCATGGGCGTACCCACTCGCTCGCTGCCCACCATGGCTACAGGCACGTCCCCACTGCGCCGCTACCTGGGATGCAGGTCGATCAGTGGATCGACACCGACGGTGGGTTCGGCGCGGACGGCGGCCATCATGCGCCGTCGATGCGGCTCAGACCCGGTCGCGGTCGGCAGTCGCTCGACCGTTATCGCTTGCGGTCGCCGGTACCGATCGTGTCATGCCGCTACTGCCGGGACCGGGTGACCCACCTGGCGACACCAACAATGCGTTCGCTGCGGACCGTGTCCTCATGCGTTGAAGAGCCGGGCCAGCCCCGGTCGATGGAGCATCGGCTCGGCTGCGCCCGTGCATGATCGTTGACCGGCGTCTCCAAGGCCGCATCCGCCCACCACCACATCGTATCGGTCACATCCACCGTGCCCATGCGTCATGCTGGGAACAGGACGGGATTGCGCCGATGAATGCCGACACACTGGATCTGATGCTGCAACGCGAACTGCCCAGTGCCGCGGCCGGCTGCCAGCAGGCATACGGCCGCATCGTCGGTGCCTGCCAGAACACCGTCACCGCGATTGCACTTGCGATCACCCGCGATATCGCCGCCAGCGAGGACATCGCCCAGGAAGCGTTTTTGCGCGCCTGGCAGCGGCTGGCGCAACTGCATCAGCCCGCCAGCTTCCTGCCGTGGCTGCGCCAGATCACCCGCAATCTGGCACGCGACTGGCTACGCGCCAATCGCCATCGCGCACTCAGCGGCGAGGCGGCGGATCTGGCGATCGCCATGGCCGCCGACCCTGCGCCCTCGCCCGCCGACCGCCTGCTGAAGGCGGAGGAAGAGATCGCCGCGCTCGACATCATTTCCGCATTGCCCGAAGAAAGCCGCGAAACCCTGCTGCTGTATTACCGCGAAAGCCAGAGCTCGCAGCAGGTGGCCTCGCTGCTCGGTCTGAGCGATGCGGCGGTTCGCAAGCGCCTGTCGCGTGCGCGCGCCAGCGTGCGCGACGAGTTGCTGCGCAGGTTCGGCGAAGTCGCACGCAGCAGTGCCCCCAGTGTCGCGTTTGCCACGGCAGTGACCTCGGCGACGATGCTGGCGGCACCCGGCACCGCCAGCGCGGCCATCGCCTTGGGCAGTCTCGGGGGCGCAGGTAAACTCGGCGCCGGTGGATTGACCGGCGCGGCACTCGGCAGTGGTGGCGCAGCAGGCGCGGCGAGTGTCTGGTTGGGCGCGCCGGCGCTATTGGCCGCAGGCAGCGTGCTGATCGCCGCGCTGGCCACCTACTGGTCGGGCCACTACCTGTTGCGCTTTGCGCAATCGCCCAGCGAGGCGGCAGCCGTGCGACGTTTTATACGTGCAATCACACTGGTCTCCGTGCTGGTCTGCAGCGCCACGCTGATGCTGAGATGGGTCGAAGTCAGCCCATGGGCGTCGCTGCTGGCGCTATGCGCAGGCCTGCTGGTGGTCAACTATCAGTCCCTCATGGTGCTGCCGCGGGTGATGCACCCGATGCTGGAGCGCGATGCACGTCGGCGTGGGGCCACCCGGGCACCGTTGCTCTACCGCTGCATGTTCAGCCCTGGCGCAGTGATCGTCAGCAACGTCGCGGTGGTGCTGCCGATCCTGCATCACTACATCAAGCTGGGGATGCTATGAGGTACTCCAACACAGGGATCGATCCGCATGCCAGTGGCCCGCACGTGGCAGATCGGCCGGATGCGCGTAGCGCGTTTGTCACCAACACGCGCGAGGTGTGCCACCTGCACGTGCCAGCAGCATTCTACGTGGCGCTTGTCTGGCTTGTTGAGGCGATCTCGGTCATCGGATGATGTCGATTGACCAACGTGGCGCTCGCAAGTTGCCGCACCCTTGCCGCCGCAGAAGGCGCGATCGAGGTTCCGCCCCAGGTCGACCAACGGCGCTTGGAGGTGGCCATTAGTCGGCGATGAGGCGATTGCCGCAACTAGAGGCGGTAAACACTCCCCGTACCTGGCAGATCCGACAACGTGCGCACAAAAAACGGCCTCCTGCTTTCGCGGGAGGCCGTCTGTCGATCGGCGCCTTGTTACCCGTTGCGGATGAGCCACCGCCATGACGACGGCATCATCCGAGCACTGCATTGTTCAACCCGTTGCACTGCACCTACATACTCAGTTGCCTGCGGCGGGCTTGGCCGGCATCGGACGCTTGCCATGGTCGCCATGCTCACCGTGCCCACCTGGGCCACGCGGGCCGTGCTCGCCGCGCAGCTTCGATGCGGCATCGAACTCGGCCTTGCTCAGCTTTCCGTCCTTGTCGGTGTCGGCCTTGGCAAACCAGGCATCGCGATGCTGCTGCATGCGCAGCTCACGGTCGGCACGATCGACAAAGCCGTCCTTGTTGAGGTCCATCTGATCGAAGCGCGCGGCAAACTTCGGATCGGCCTTGGCTTCCTCGCGGCTGATGCGGCCGTCCTTGTTGGTGTCGAATCTGGCCATCCAGTCACCACGTCCGTCGCGACCCGGGCCGCGATGACGCGGGCGCTCATCGCGCGAGAGCTTGCCGTCCTTGTTGGCGTCCAGCGTATCGAACTGCGCGGCCAGCTTGGGGGCGGCGGCCGCTTCGCTGCGATCGATGACGCCATCGTTATTGCTGTCGAGCTTGCCAGGACGCGGCGCATCGCCGGCAACAGGCACAGTGGCGGCGAACACGACGCCGGTGGACAGCGCAGCCAGCACGGCCAGGGCGAGGAAAGGTTTGCGAGACGTCATGGGAAACTCCTGATTGTGGGAACCACACGCGGCACCTGCATGGGCCGCATCGCGTGGGTGGCGCATCCGGACAGGCCGTGCGCTGCCACCAACACCCACATCAACGAGCCATCGGCGCGCACGTTGACGCGCGCACCTGGCGTATTCATCCGGCGGACAGTCGCCGCTGTTGTGACGCACAGGCGCTATCCTGCGCGCATGGCCATTCACGCCGACACCCACGACGACCTGCGCCTGTTCCAGACCGGTGAGCATGCCTGCGGCTACTGGCCCGAGCGTCGTGCGCGCGATCTGGTACTGGACCCGCATGACCCGCGCCTTGGCACGATCTATCCGCAGGCATTGGCATGGGGATTCCGTCGCTCCGGCGATCTGGTGTACCGGCCGCATTGCGAGCGCTGCCGCGCATGCGTGCCGGTGCGCATTGCGGTGGATGCGTTTCGGCCCGATCGCAGTCAACGCCGCTGCCTTGCGCGCAACCAGGATCTGGTCGTGCGCGTGGTCGCGGCCGAGCGCACCGACGAGCAACTGGCCCTGTACCGCCATTACCTTAAATCCCGCCACCCCGGTGGCGGCATGGACGAGCACGGCGGCAGCGAATTCGATCAGTTCCTGATCGGCGGCTGGTCGCATGGGCGGTTTCTGGAAATCCGCGAACCGTCCGTGGCGCATGCCCCGGGACGACTGCTCGCCGTCGCGGTCACCGATGTGACCGAGCATGCGCTGTCGGCGGTGTACACGTTCTACGCGCCGGAGGCGGCCGCCCGCAGCCTGGGCACCTTCGCGATCCTGCAGCAGATTCAATGGGCGCAGCGCGAGCGACGCGCGCACGTGTATCTGGGCTATTGGATCGACGGCCACGCCAAGATGAACTACAAGCGTCGCTTCAACGCACTGGAGGCCTACGACGGCCGTCAGTGGCGCGGGCTGCCGCCGGCCGCATCGGCACCGTGAATCGCAGCGCGCGACATCGGCCTGTCGCATCCGGCATGCGAGAATCGCGCGATGATCAGACCTCTTCTGTTGCTCGCATTGACCGCGCTTTGCGCCGCCTGCACCCATCGCACGCCTGCATCGGCCGCCACCTCCGATAGCGCGGGCGGCGCTGTGCCGACACAGCTGCGCATCGCCACCTACAACACCTCGCTGTACTCCGACGAGGCCGGCGGCCTGGTGCGCGAACTGCAGGGCGACAGCGCGCATGCACGCAAGATCGCCGCCGTGCTGCAGCGCGTGCGCCCTGATCTGGTGCTGCTCAACGAATTCGATTTCGATCCCGACCACCGCGCTGCCGATCTGTTCCAGCAGCGCTATCTGCAGGTCGCCCAGCCGGGCGGCGGAGACGCGTTGCGCTACCCATATCGGTATCTGGCACCGGTCAATACCGGCGTGCCGAGCGGCCTGGACCTGGACAACAACGGCAGTGTCGGTGGCGACGGCCGCACCCGCGGCAACGATGCCTGGGGCTATGGGCTGCATCCCGGCCAGTACGGCATGCTGGTGCTGTCGCGGTATCCGATCGATGCGCAGGCCGTGCGCAGTTTTCAATTGCTCAAATGGAGCGCGTTGCCGGGTGCGCTGCGGCCGCTGGATCCGGGGACCGGGCGTTCGTTCTACAGCGACGCGATCTGGTCGCAGCTGCGCCTGTCGTCAAAATCGCATTGGGATGTGCCGGTGCGCACGCCGCTCGGTGTCGTGCATGCGCTGGTTTCGCACCCGACGCCGCCGGTGTTCGATGGCGCGGAAAAACGCAATGCCGCCCGCAACCACGACGAGCTCGCGCTGTGGCGTGCATACCTGGACAACGCGGCCGACAGCAAGCGCTGGTTGTGCGATGACAAGGGAATCTGCGGCGGCCTGGCAGCCGATGCGCACTTTGTGATCCTTGGCGATCTGAACAACGACCCGATCGATGGTGCCGGCCGCCACGAAGCGATCAGCGCATTGATCCATCACCCGCGCGTGCTGCAGTACCCCACCCCACGTAGCGACGGCGGCCCGGAAAAGACTGCCGAATACGCCGCGCAAGGCATCGTGCACATCGGCGACCCGCACCAGGTCACCGGCGACTTCGGCCCGCAGGCCGGCACCATGCGCCTGGACTACGTACTGCCATCGCACCGGTTCACCCTGATCGGCAGCGGCATCTTCTGGCCGGCCAGCACCGCTCCGGAAGCGGCGATTGCCGATGGCAGCGACCATCATGCGGTGTGGGTGGATGTCGGCTTGTAGCCGGGATTAGCGGGTGGGGGGCAAAGTCGCGTCGTTGGAACCGGTCTTACTTCCCGAGCCGGCATGACGGGGATAGCGAACGCACGCACGGCGCGAATCGGCCCCGTCGCGAACTGACGCCCGCCGCACGTCGACGCGTGATCGCTCGCACGCTTGCCTTCAATGGTGATGGCAAGCGTGTCGACACATACCGCAGCTGGCTTTCCGAAAGAAGTGCAACACCGGGCGGACCTCTTTCAAGCAGGCCGCTGCTCAGCCTTGCAACTGGATCGTCAGCGCCGCAGCCGCCACACGCGCTTTCTCGCGTGCCGCATCGATGCTCTCTGCACGCGCCAAGGTGACGCCGACACGGCGGTGGCCGTCCACGCGCGGTTTGCCGAACAGGCGCAGGGCGGTGTCCGGGTCGCGCAGTGCATCGGCCACGTTGTCGAACACCGGCACGCCATTGCCGTGCGCGAGTAGCGCACAGGACGCCGACGGGCCGCTCTGACGGATCACGCCACCGTTCTCGGCACCGACCGGCAGGCCGAGAATGGCGCGGGCGTGCAGCGCGAATTCGCTCAGGTCCTGCGACACCAGCGTCACCAGGCCGGTGTCGTGCGGGCGCGGCGAGACTTCGCTGAACCACACTTCGTCGCCCTTGACGAACAACTCCACCCCGAACAGTCCCCAGCCACCCAGATCGTCGGTAATGGCTTTCGCAATCTCCTGCGAACGTTGCAAGGCGGCGGCCGACATCGGCTGCGGCTGCCAGCTTTCGCGGTAATCGCCATCCTGCTGCCAATGCCCGATCGGGTCGCAATACGAGGTTCCGCCGGCATGCCGCACGGTCAGCAAGGTGATCTCGTAATCGAAATCGATGAAGCCCTCGACGATGCAGCGGCCGGCACCGGCACGTCCGCCGGTCTGCGCGTAGTCCCAGGCCGCATCGATGTCGGCCTCGCTGCGCAACGTGCTCTGGCCCTTGCCGGAGGACGACATCACCGGCTTGACCACGCACGGCAGGCCCACCGCGGCGATCGCATCGCGGTACTCGGCAGCGGTGTCGACAAACCGGTACGGCGAGGTCGGCAGGCCCAGGGTTTCGGCAGCCAGGCGACGGATGCCTTCGCGGTCCATGGTCAGGCGTGCGGCGCGCGCGGTGGGAATCACGCGCTGGCCCTGATCGCGCTCCAGCGCCACCAGGGTTTCGGTATGGATGGCTTCGATCTCCGGCACGATCAGATGCGGCTGCTCGGCGGCGATCAGCGCGCGCAGCGCGGCGGGATCGAGCATGTCCAGCACGTGCGAGCGATGTGCCACCTGCATCGCCGGTGCATTGGCGTAGCGATCGGCGGCGATCACTTCCACGCCGAAGCGCTGCAGCTCGATCGCCACTTCCTTGCCCAGTTCGCCCGACCCCAGCAGCAACACCCGGGTGGCGGAGGGCGATAACGGCGTGCCGAGAGTGGTCATGAGCGCGGGTCCAGATCGGAAGGGGGCGGCCATTCTAACGGGCGGGCGGCACGACCGCTGGTCGGAAACCAGTCGAATCCTGATATCAATCTGATATCTTTTATCCACACCCATCAAGGATGCCCCACCATGAAAGAGAAGTCGCTCGGCTCCGTCCCAGGCATTCCGGTGATCGCCGCGAGTGTCGTCGTGCTGCTGCTGGCAGCCGCGGCGCTGATCGCGGCCGGCATGGGGTTGCTGCCGATTCTGAGCATGCTGCCGACCATCCTGATCGCAACCGGCAACGTGTTCGTGCTGGCCGGCCTGTACACCCTGGAACCGAACCAGGCCGCAGTGCTGAGCCTGTTCGGCAAGTACGTCGGCACCGTCAAGGATCAGGGCGTGCGCTGGAACAGCCCCTTCTACGCCAAGCGCCGGGTCAGCCAGCGCGTGCGCAACTTCGAGAGCGGACGACTCAAGGTCAACGAGCTCGATGGCAGCCCGATCGAGATCGCCGCGGTGATCGTGTGGCAGGTCATGGATGCATCGGAGGCGGTCTACAACGTCGACGATTACGAAAGCTTCGTGCACATCCAGTCCGAAGCGGCGCTGCGCGCGATGGCCACCAGCTATCCCTACGACCAGCACGAAGATGAGCAGATTTCGTTGCGCAGCCATCCGGCCGAAATCAGCGAACAGCTCAAGCGGCATCTGGACGAACGCCTGACCCAGGCCGGCGTGGACGTCATCGAAGCGCGCATCAGCCACCTGGCCTACGCACCGGAAATCGCCCAGGCCATGCTGCAGCGGCAACAGGCCAATGCGGTGATCGCCGCACGCACGCGCATCGTTGCAGGCGCCGTGGGCATGGTGGAAATGGCATTGGCCGAGTTGCAGAAAAGCGGCGTCGTGCAGTTGGACGAAGAGCGCAAGGCGCATATGGTCAGCAACCTGCTCACCGTGCTGTGTTCTGATCGCGGCACCCAACCGGTGGTCAACACCGGCTCGCTCTATTGAGGTCAAGCAATGAATGTCATGGTGCCGTTGGTGGTCGCCCTGTCCGGTCTGCCCGCGCTGGCGATCGCCGCCTCCATCGGTGCGGACGACGACGACCGCGCGCGCGGCCTGGGCCTGCGCTGGGCCTTGATCAGCCTGGTGATCTTGATCGGTGCCGCCTGCCTGTACTGGGCCGGCGACAACCGCACCGGTATCTACGCAGTGGTGATCGGCATGATCATCGGCGTCAACGTCTTGATCGTCTCGATGGTCATGCACCTGCACCGTCACAGCGGCCGCGGTGAGCGCGAGTGAGCGAAAAGAAGGCCTACCCGCTGCGCATCAGCGCCGATGTGCTGGCAGCCGTGCAGCGCTGGTCCGACGACGAACTGCGCAGCCTCAATGCGCAGATCGAATACGTGTTGCGCGATGCGCTACGCAAGGCCGGACGTTTGCCCAAGCCACGCGACGACAAGGAATCCGAGGCATGAGCAGGCGCGGGCTTGGCGTTGCCGCATCGCGGCCCTCTATCCGAGCCTTCAACGGCGATGACATCCAGGTTGTGATTGCCGCACCACACACCTTCGACATACTCGCTGCCAGACACCCACGCATGACGGCGAGGGCTGCGTCGCCGGTGCCCGCCAGGGAAGCCAGATGACAACGCGAACAGTCCAACGCCCCGGCAACGTCGCACCGCCCACTGCACATACCGGTCACCGTCCGCCACCATACCGGCGTGACTACGCCGTCGCTGCGGTCGCGCCCTGGAGGCTGGCGCTGTGGCTGTGGCTCCCGTTGCTGGCTTCAGCATGCGTGATCGTCGTGGTCCATGCGGACAATGCCCGCGACGGGCATCCTGCCGCCCTGTACGCCCACCTGGCACTGCTGCTGACAGTTGCGGTGAGCTGCACTGCCGCGCATGCGCGACGCAGTATCCGGCTCCAGGACGAGCGCTTGATCGTGCGCTCGACACTGTTCACCAGGCGGGTGCCCGTCGACCAGATCCGGCTGGACACGGCGCGCGTGATCGACCTGGCCAGGGACACTGCCTTCAAGCCGGGCAGAAAGTCCTTGGGTTTTGGCTACCCGGGCTTCCAGTCCGGGTACTACCGCAGCAGGCAGGCGGGCCCGGGTTTCTATCTGATCACCCAGTCTGCCCGCGTGCTGGCCCTCCCGTTGAAGGACGGCAGCGTACTCGTGCTCAGCCCCGAACAGCCGCGCCAGCTGCTGCAGGATCTCCAGCAACTGGCCGCGCAACGCGCTTAGCCCTACCCTGTCGCAATGCGTACAACGCCGTCCCTGCTGCTCAACACCACCGCTATCGAGCTGGTACCGGCCGCCCTGCTGCGTGCGCGCAGCAATGCCGACGCCCGCGTGCTGGCGCAGGCCGACTGGCTACTGCGGCGCAAGCGCGATGGACGCTATCTGGCCGCGCAACTGCCGCACGGGCTGATGCCGCTGGTGCCGCGACTGGCGCGCGAGCCCGGCCTGGACGAGGCACTGGACCGACTGCAAGACGCGACCGTTCGATGTCGCCAAGGCCACGCCGGCGTTCTTGCGATCGACGGCTTGCAGCATCGACTGACACAGCTCGGGCTTGTTGCCGATGACTATGTGCAACGCACCGGCCTGCGCCTGATCGCCGAACCGGCAACGCTGCAGTACGCCGGGCGCGATCGCTTCGGCCGGCCGCTCTGGCTCAGCGCAGGCGCCGCGCGTGCATGGAGGCAGATACGTGCGGCCGCACTGCGTGCGGACATCGTGCTCGATGCAATCTCCGGGTATCGCAGCCACGATTACCAACTTGGCATCTTCGAACGCAAGTTCGCACGCGGGCTGGCGCTGGAGCAGATTCTGGCAGTCAACGCCGCGCCCGGCTTCAGCGAACACCACAGCGGCGACGCACTCGATATCGGCACTCCTGGCGAACCCCCGGCCGAAGAATCGTTCGAAGCCACCGCTGCATTTGCCTGGCTGGGCAGTCACGCGGAGCAGTTCGGCTACCGCCTGAGTTATCCGCGCGACAATCCGCATGGCATCGTCTACGAACCCTGGCATTGGTGTTGGCACGCGCCATGAAGCCTGCCGCACTCTGTGTCATCGCGACGACAGCTCCAACGCGTGAGCGCGCGCTGCATCGCCATCATCTCCATTGCCTGCAAATCCCCTGGCCGTGGTCCGACGCACCACTCGACAGGCCGCCGCCGGCCGTCACCTGATTCCCAACCCTGCTGGAAACATCCGCTTATGGACGAGCACATCGATAGACAGCGCCGCACTGCCACCGCCGCACTCCTGGGTGCCGGCGTTGCATTGACCACGCCCGGATGCGGCAAGCGCTCCGACACATCGCTGCAGGTCACCGATATTGCCGGCATCGATCGCACCACGGTGGCACGCATCGCGCGGCCGCGCAGCGTGGACGAGGTGGTCAGCCTGCTACAGGGCAGTACCGGCACGGTATCCATCGGCGGCGCGCGCTACAGCATGGGAGGGCAAATCTCTTCGCCCTCTTCGCTGCATCTGGACCTGCGCGAGCTGGTCGGCCTGGTGCACCTGGATGTCGCTGCCCGACGCATCCGCGTGCGTAGCGGCATGCGTTGGCGCGACGTGCAGGAGCTGATCGATCCACATGACCTGGCGGTCGCGGTGATGCAGAGCTACAGCAACTTCAGCGTCGGTGGCTCGATCGGGGTCAATTGCCATGGCCGCTACCTGCACGCCGGGCCGATTGCGCACACGGTGCATGCCTTGCAGCTGGTGGACGCAGGGGGCCAGATACACGAACTCGACCGCACGCGCACTCCGGAGCTGTTCTCCGCTGTCATCGGCGGCTACGGCGGGCTCGGCGTGGTCACCGAAGTGGAGTTGTCGCTGACACTCAACGACATGCTGGAGCGACGGGTGGAACCAGTGGCGCTGGACGATTACCCCGCCTTCTTCGCCGACCGCATCGCCGCCGACCCACTGGCGGTGATGCACAATGCCGACCTGACGCCGCCGCACTTTGATCGCCCCTTGGCGGTGACCTGGGTCAGCAGCGATGCCCCGCCAACCGATGCCAGGCGCCTGATTCCGCGCGACCTGGACTACTCCCGCGAACAGAATCTGATCTGGGCTGCATCGGAACTGCCGCTGGGTAAGTCGCTGCGCGAGCGCTATCAGACCGCGCCGCTGTTGCAGATGCCGGCGGTGATGCGTCGCAATTGCCAGGCCAGCCTGGATGCACGCTCGCTGGAACCGCGCACGCGGCGCATGTCCACCTATCTGCTGCAGGAATATTTCGTTCCGGTGCCTGCATTTACCGCATTCGCGCGCGAAATGGCCGCAATCCTGCGCCGCCACGATGTCAACGCACTCAATATCTCGATCCGCCACTCGCCTGCCGATACGGTGTCGCTGTTGCGCTGGGCACCGCAGCCGGTGTTTTCCTTCGTGCTTTATTACAAGCAGCGCAGCGGCAGCTCGCCTGACAAGGCAACGGTGGCCTGGACCCGGCAGTTGATCGATGCGGCGCTGGCGCATGGCGGCCGCTACTACCTACCCTACCGGTTGCATGCCAGCCAGCAGCAATTTGACGCCGCTTACCCGGAAGCCGGGTCTTTTGCGAGCCTCAAAAGTAACATCGATCCCGGGCGTCGCTTCCGCAACCACTTGTGGGACAAGTACCTGCCTGGCTGAGCAACGCCGGGAACCGGCCATTGCCGGCGCCCGGGACACCCCTGACAACTGATAACGCCCGGCCCGCTCGCGCCGGCGTGCGCGCCTGTACATCCACCCGGTGCACCTACTCCTGCGAGCGCGGGGTCGGCACTTTGGTCGCGACGCTGAAGTCGGCGATCTTCCACAGATAAAACGCAGCGTAGGTGCGGTACGGGCCCCACCGTTGCCCACGCTCGGCAAGCTCCCTGGGCGTGGGCATCTGCTCCTGTTTGTCCACGCGCTGAGCGCCTTTGCGCACGCCCAGGTCGTCGATGGGCAGCAGGTCCGGGCGGCCCAGGCGGAACATCAGCATCATTTCCACCGTCCAGCGGCCGATGCCGCGTACCGGTACCAGCGCTTCGACGATCGCATCGTCTTCCATGAAGGCGAGTTTGCGCAGCGAGGGGATTTCACCCAGCGCTTCGCGCCGGGCAAGATCGCGCAGTGCCAGCGCCTTGTTGCCGGACACACCGCAGGCACGCAAGCCGGCATCGTCCACGCGCCCCAGGGTGTCGGCGTGCAGCCGGTTCGATCCGATCGCCGCCTCTACCCGCGCCACGATCGTGGACGCGGCCTTGCCGCTCAGTTGCTGGAACAGGATGGCACGCGCCAATGCGTCTACCGGGTCGAACGGTTTGCGCCAGCCCGGCTGCGGCGCGATGGGGCCGATACGCTTCATCCATGCGCCCAGCGCGCGGTCGCGCCGGCTCAACTGCGCGAACGCCGCCTCCACATCGAATCCGCGGATATGACGTGGCATCTCAGCGCCGCAACGCGCCGATCGCCAGCACCACCCAGCCCAGCATCAGACTGATGCCGCCGATCGGTGCCAGGCCGGTCGGCCAGTGCAGCAAGGCACCACCGACCAGGCTGCCGGCAAACAGCAACGTACCGAGCAGCAACAGGTACAAGCCGACCCGTCCGAACGCACGTGTCTCGGTGGCACCCAGCACAACCAGCACGGCGCCATGACCGAAGGCGTACAGCGACGCCAGTTGCAGCCGCGACTGCACCAGCGCGTCGGTTACGCCATGCGAGGCATAGGCCGACAACCCCACGGCGACGGCGGCCAGCAAGCCGCCAAGAAAGGCCAGCAACGAGGGATGTTTCTTGCGACGATCGAGCAAAGACATACGGGCAACTTCCTGGCAGCGCCGTGGCGCAAAAAAAAACGCGCCGCAAGACTGCGGCGCGTTTTCGTCTGGATCACATCATCGTAGTAAAGCGATTACTTGATGGCCCAGTAGACGTCGTAGGTACCGTCCTGCGTAAACGACTTGTCCACGCCGCCCTTCCACGACTCGTACGGACGCTCGGTCACGTCGTTGCCGCTGGTGGCAGCCCAGGCACGCAGGGAACTACGCACTGCGTCCAGGCCGGCCATGTGACCTGCGTAGGTTGCAAATGCCGAACGGTGCGCCTTGGTGCGCTCGTACTTCACCGGCGCTTCGGACGGGATGTTGAGCTTGAGCTCTTCGCCCGTTGCGGCAACCGGCGTCGCGTCGACCGGCGCAGCAGCAGCGGCGTCGTCCTTCTTGGCATCGGTCTTGGCGGTGTCGGTCTTGGCATCGGCCTTCGGCGCACCACCGGCACGCTTGCGGACCGGCTGCACGACGTCGAACGCGTACTTGTCGGTGGCAAAGTCGGTGGTGACGATCCGGACCGGACCAGCAGCTTCCAGGCCGTTGGCGTCCATCACGCGCTTGATCCACTCCTGGTTGTCCTTGATCGACTTCTTGATCGTCTCGTTGTCACGATCGATGTTGCCTGCGGTGACGACCAACAGGTCCTCGGCCGGCACATCGACGAGCTTGAGATCGCTCAACACCGGCTTGCCGTCCAGCTGCGCGCGGTAGTCGAAGTTCGGCACGGTGGCCAGTGCGGTGGCCAGACGCGACAGACCCAGCTTCAGGTCGTCGCCCACGTGGCGGCTGACATACAGGCCGGCATAACGACCGAACAGGTTCCAGCCGTACTTGACGCTGTAATCCTGGGTGATCTTGACGTTCTTGTTGTTCTTGCCGGTCGGAGCCAGGGTGAAATTGGTGACCTTGTCGTAGCCCTTGGTGGGATCTTCGATCGCGATCTCAACACGCTCGTTCTTGACGGTGTTTTTGATTTCCCAGCTGCCGTTGCCGATATAGCCCTCGGTGGAGCTGTATTCGACGCGTGCACCCTTGCCCTCTTCCGGGCCGGCCAGCTTCAGCTGGATCTTCGGGTCACGCAGCACAAGCGGGTTCCAATCCTTGAAACGACGGAAGCTGTTCACGGTGTCGTAAACAATCGTCATTCTGCGGTTGGTCTCAACACTCTCGGACATCTGCCGCTCCGAGGGCAACACCAAGCCCACCACGACAAACAAGCCAGCCACGATCCCCAAGGCGATCAGGAACTCGATAATACGGGTCATTCAGGAGGTCTCCGGGGCCGATCCCACGGCCGGGTTGAGTGAAGCGAAGCCACCATCCTAGCAGGCTTCGAGAAAGATGTTCAGTTGTGCGACGGGTAGCGCGGTCTTGCGGTGTCATCCAGCGCGCGCAACGCCGTTGCGAAACTGCGCAATCCCAGCCTGCGCAAGGGTTTGCGCCGATCGCGCGCAGTCATCATGCACATCGTGCGCTGCGTGCGTGTGATGCCGCATCAGTCAGAGGTACGAACGGCCGTATCGCCGTGCGCCCGGCGCGGCGCAATCGCGTCACGAGGATCTAGGACCGCGACGCCACGTCAGGCCGCAATCTCCTTGAACGTCAGCGCATTGCGACGGCCCGGCCGTCAGACCAGCTGCAGCTCGAACGCCTTCAGCACCGCGCGTGTACGGTCGCGCACGCCGAGCTTGGACAGGATGTTGGACACATGATTCTTGATGGTGCCCTCGGCCACGCCCAGCGAATTGGCGATCTCCTTGTTGGAGAAGCCGCTGGCCATCAGCCGCAGGATCTCGGTCTCACGATCGGTCAGCGGATCGGGCCGGTCCAGGCTGACGAATTCGTTACGCATGTGCTCCAGGCCCGACAGCAGGCGCTGGGTGACCGCCGGCTGCACCAGCGAGCCGCCGTCGGCCACGGTGCGGATCGCGCCGACCAGCTGTTCCAGCGAGACATCCTTGAGCAGGTAGCCCTTGGCGCCGGCCTTGAGCCCGGCCAGCACCAGCTGGTCGTCGTCGAAGGTTGTCAGGATGATGGTCGGCGGCAGCGTGCCGTTGCGCGACAGCATCTGCAGGGCTTCCAGACCGGACATCACCGGCATGCGCATGTCCATCAGCACCACATCCGGCTGGATCTGCGGAATCTGCTCCACCGCCTGCTTGCCGTCCGAGGCCTCGGCCACCACCTCGATGCCGTTATCCAGCGCCAGCAGCGAGCGGATCCCCTGGCGCACCAGGGTTTGGTCGTCGACCAGGCAGACACGGATCATCTAGAACACTCCTTGGGTAACGGCCGCAGGCATCAGTGCCGGCGCGCCTGGAACGCAGATGCGCAGGCCGAAGCCGTCGCCGCGCCGGGTTTGGATTTCCAGCTTCCCACCATACTGGCTGAGCCGCTCACGCATGCCGCGCAGGCCGTTGCCGGGCGCCACCGCATCGGCGCCATGGCCGTCGTCGCGGGCGTCGATCAGCACGGTGTCCGCGTCGCGCCGCACCTGAATCCACAGATTGCGCGCGCCGGCGTGGCGCACCGCGTTGGTGATGATTTCCTGGGTGCAGCGCAACAGCACATGCGCCCGCTCGGGGTCGTCCAGGGTCAACGGCTGGGCGATATCCAGGTGGATGTCCAGCGAGGGAACCTGGGTCACCAGCGGGCGCAGCGCTGCCTCCAGATCGATGGCCCCGCTGTCGCGCAAATGGCTGACCGCCTCGCGCACGTCGGTGAGCAGCAGCTTGGCCAGGGTGTGGGCCTGGCGCACGTGCTCCTGCGCCTGGCCTTCGGTGATGTGACCGGCCACCTCCAGGTTGAGGCTGAGCGCGGTGAGATGGTGGCCGAGCAGATCGTGCAGCTCGCGCGAGATGCGGGTGCGCTCGTTGATACGCGCGCTTTCGGCCAACAGCGCGCGGGTCGCGCGCAGTTCGGCGTTGAGCCGGCGCTGTTCTTCGCGTGCTTCGGTCTGTTGCCGGGCGACCAGGCTGGTGACGAAGATGAACATCGAAAACCCGCCATACAGCAGCGACTGCATCAGGGCGCCGGAGACCGGGAACCCGAGCAGCAGATGGTAGACCGGCAGCACCGCCAACTGGCTCAGCACCAGCCACACCACGCCCACACGGAGCGGCAGCAGCCAGGGGATCACCCCGGCAGCCACCATCATCAAAATACTGCCGAGGCCGGTTCGGGTGAGATAGCTGACCGCCAGCGCGCAGACCGTGAGCAGCAGCAGGATCAGCCGGTCGTACCAATGCGCATGGCCGCCGCTGCTCAAGCCGCGCGTCAGCCAGAAATAGCTGCCCCCAAAGCCGACGAAGAACGCCGACATCGTGGCCGCCTCCAGCACGCTGCGGTGATCGCCCTCTTCGGCGGGCGCCCAGTAGATGAACACCAAGGGCATGGCGATCATCGCCCAGGTGAACAGGCCGGCGAAGCGCAGGACGCGCGTATGACTGAGGTATCCCAACATGCTGGCATCTTAGGCCCAAGCGCCGGCGTTGCCCTCTTGCCGGAAGTCATGCATGCACGTGTGCGCCTGCACGCGCCTGCCGGCAAGGCCGGGTTTGCGCCTGCGCGCCGCCTTGGCGCGCTTGGCGCGAAGGCGACTTGCCCGCCGTGGTCACGCGGCGGGTCGCCGCTTCAGGCCACGCATGCAATAATCCGACGCAGATCCGATTTCGGGTCGAGAGCGTTACCCCACGGAGTCCCAATGTCGATCGTCATCCGCGACGTGCGCGAGCACGAGCTCGATTCCGTCCTGGCCCTGAACAACAATGCCGGACTGGCGATCCTGCCGCTGGATTCAAACAAGCTGCAACGCTTCTACGAGCATGCCGAATATTTCCGCGTCGCCGAGCGCGACGGCAACCTGGCCGGTTTCCTGGTCGGGTTCGGCAGTGGCAGTGCCCATGACAGCAGCAATTTCGCCTGGTTCCGGGACCGTCACCCGGAATTTTTCTATATCGACCGCATCGTGGTCGCCAGCCGCCGTCGCGGCGGCGGCGTCGGGCGGGCGTTCTATGCCGATGTACAGAGCTACACCGAGCTGCGCTACCCGCAGCTGGCCTGCGAAGTGTTCCTGGACCATGGCGCCGATGCGGCGCTGCTGTTCCATGGCAGCTTCGGCTTCCGCGAAGTGGGCCAGAACACCATGCCCGACGTGGAGGTGCGCGCGAGCATGCTGATGAAGGACATGAGCAGCTATCCGTGGGTCAAGGAGACCTATGGCGGCAAGTTGCCCGAGCACTTGCCGTGGGTCGGCCGGCCGCGGCATGCCGCCGCCACCGACAATCCATCGACGGGGGCCTGAGCGTGTCGAGTGTGAATGTGGATTTTGAACAGGCCGGCGAACTGAAGATCGGTCAGGTGGGCATCGCCAACCTGCGCGTGCGCACCCTGGATGTGCCGCGCCTGGTGCAGGAAATGCGCGAGCGCGTGACCCGGGCGCCCAAGCTGTTCGGGCGGGCGGCAGTGATCCTGGATTTCGGCGGCCTGTCGCAGGTGCCGGACGTGAGCACCGCCAAGGCGCTGCTGGATGGCCTGCGCGCTGCGGGTGTGCTGCCGGTGGCGCTGGCCTACGGCACCAGCGAGATCGACCTGCTCTCCCAGCAGCTCGGCGTGCCATTGCTGGCCAAGTTCCGCGCGCAATACGAACCGACTGCGGTCAGCCCGCCACCTCCGCCGCCGCCGGCACGCGCCGAACCCGCAGCGCCGGTCGCGCGCCCGGCGCCGGGTCGCATGCAACGCAACGCGGTGCGCTCGGGCCAGCAGCTGTATGCGGAAAACTGCGACCTGACCGTACTCAATACGGTCGGCGCCGGGGCGGAGGTCATCGCCGACGGCAGCATCCATATCTACGGTACCCTGCGTGGCCGCGCGTTGGCCGGCGCCCAGGGCAACCCTGACGCGCGCATCTTCTGCCGCGACTTCCACGCCGAACTGGTTGCCATCGCTGGCCACTACAAGGTGCTGGACGATGTTCCCATGGACCTGCGTGGCAAGGCCGTCCAGGTCTGGCTGGAGCAGGATCAGATCAAGATCGCTGCGCTGGATTGACGCAGCCCAACCACAGAAATATTTCGGAGAAATCCTTTGGCTGAAATCATCGTAGTCACCTCCGGCAAGGGCGGCGTTGGCAAGACCACCACCAGCGCGAGCCTGGCCTGCGGGCTGGCGCGGCGCGGCAAGAAGGTCGCCGTCATCGACTTCGACGTCGGTCTGCGCAACCTGGACCTGATCATGGGCTGCGAGCGGCGCGTGGTGTACGACTTCGTCAACGTCGTGCACGGCGAAGCCACGCTCAAGCAGTCGCTGATCAAGGACAAGCGCTTCGACAACCTGTACGTGCTGGCCGCCTCGCAGACCCGCGACAAGGATGCGCTGACCCAGGACGGCGTGGAGAAGGTGCTCAAGGACCTGGCCGCCGACGGCTTCGAATACATCGTGTGCGACTCGCCGGCCGGTATCGAAAAGGGCGCGTTCCTGTCGATGTACTTCGCCGACCGCGCCGTCGTGGTGGTGAACCCGGAAGTGTCTTCGGTGCGCGACTCCGACCGCATCATCGGCCTGCTCGATTCCAAGACCCGCAAGGCCGAGGAAGGCAAGACGGTGCCGGCGTTCCTGCTGCTTACCCGCTACAGCCCGGGCCGCGTGGAAGGCGGCGAGATGCTCAGCATCACCGACGTGGAAGAAGTGCTGGGGCTCAAGGCCATCGGCGTGATTCCCGAATCCGGCGACGTGCTCAACGCCTCAAACAAGGGCGAGCCGGTGATCCTGGATGCCGAGTCCCCGGCCGGCCAGGCCTACGACGACGCGGTCGCCCGCATCATGGGCGAAGAGCGCCCGATGCGATTCACATCCGTGGAGAAGAAAGGCTTCTTCAGCAAGCTGTTCGGAGGCTAAGCATGGGCCTGCTCGATTTTCTCAAGAGCAAGAAGAACACCGCCGAGACGGCCAAGAACCGCCTGCAGATCATCATTGCGCAGGAGCGCAACCACCGTGGCGGGCCGGATTACCTGCCGCTGCTGCAGCGCGAATTGCTGGAAGTGATCAAGAAGTACGTCAACATCGACGCCGATGCGGTGCGGGTTGATCTGGTCAAGGACGGCGAGCACGACGTGCTGGATATTTCTGTCGCCCTGCCGGAAGACGGCGACAAGTAACGCGGTCGTTGCCGCCAGCGTGCAGGCCATCGACGCTCGCGCGCTGTGTGGCGATGGCCGCACCATCATTACGACGGTACCGTGTTCGCACGGTACCGTTTTGGTATCTACCCCATGGCGCGCCCTGTAGCGCGCCCGACCGCGAGCGACTGCGCGTGACTTCTCATCCTGCTTCCCCATCCGATGCGTCCGCGGTGCTGTGCGTAGCCGATATCGGCCTGGACGCCCCGGCCGCCCTGCTGGGCCGGTATGGCCTGCGCCTGCATCGCGTGGACGCGGGCGCTGCGATCCCTGGCAGCTTCTGGGGCGAACCGGAGGCGGGCATCATCGGCTGCGATGTCTATGTGCGCGACGACACGCCGGTACACTCGATGCTGCACGAGGCCGGGCATCTGATCGTGCTGCCCGCCGACAAACGCGCCGCCGTGCATACCGATGCCACCGATTCGGTGGATGAGGAAGACGCCACCTGCTACCTGCAGATTCTGCTGGCCGAGCAGCTGCCGGGCGTGGGCAGCGCGCGGCTGATGGCCGACATGGATGCCTGGGGCTATACCTACCGATTGGGATCCACCCGCGCCTGGTTCGAGCAGGATGCCGAGAACGCACGCAACTGGCTGAGCGAACGCGGACTGCTGCCGGCCTGAGTTGGCCGCTGGTTGCCCTGGATGGCAAGGCAATGGCTTGCCTGATGCCAACCGGGATGCGCAGCGTCTGTACGGCCGCGTGGCGCACGTCGACGGGCTGCGCCTGCGCTGCGCTAGGCGTGTGTCGGCTCGATTGCTGTCGTGGCACCGACCAGATCCAGCGTTGCGACCGTGCCCTGCCCTGCATCGGATTCCAGGCTGAGCTTCCAGCCCAGGTGTTCGCAAAGACGCCCGATCAGCTCCAGGCCGATGCCATTGCCCTGCCGTGCATCGCCGCGCGCCAGGCGCGCATAGATCGCGCTGATTTCTTCCGGCGTCATGCCGTGGCCCGGGTCGGAAATGCGCACCATGCCCGGCGCCGATAGCGCGATGCGGATGATGCCGCGGTCGCTGTTTTCGATCGCATTGCGCAGCAGATTGCCGATGGCGGTCTGCACGATGGCGACCGGCGCGGCGAGGCTGCACGGCGGCAACGGCTCGATGACCAGCTGCAGATCCTTGTCTGCGCACAGGTGCGCGTGGTCGGCGACGATATCCGGAATCAGATGGTCCAGCCGCACTGTGTCGCTGCTGCGTACCAATCGGCCGGGATCTTTCGCCAGTACCAGCAACAAGGCGATCAGTTGCTCCACCGCCGCGCTGGTCTGTGCGATGCGCTGCAACTGATGGCGCACCGCCGGCGGCGTGCCGGGCTGCTCCAACGCCAGCTCCACCGCATTGCCGATCACCGCGATCGGCGTGCGCAGCTCGTGACTGGCGCTGTCGATGAAGGCGCGTTCGCGCTCGACGAACTGGCCGTTGCGCTCCAGGTAATCGTTGAGCGCATCGGCGATGACGTACAGCTCGGCGCTGCCCTGCGCCCCCACCGCAACCTGTTGCGCGCGCCGTTCCGGACGCAGCGCGCCGATATCGCGGGCCAGCTCCACCAACGGGCTCACCAGTCGGGCCATGGCATAGGCGCCCATCAGCAAGGTGATGCCGATCAGGGCCACGCCGGCGGCCAACATCCAGCGAGTGAGGAATTTCTCCAGCGCTTCGAAATCGGTGATATCCAGCACCAGCGCCAGACGACCGGCCTGCGCGGTGTCGCGCACCATCACCGCACTCGGGCGGCCATCGACGTCATGCTCATGCAGGCCGGGATGCAGCGTTCGCAATACCGGCGGTACGGCCTTGCCGCCGTCCAGGCGATACAGCCGCAAGGTGTCCGAATCCTGCCAATGGTAGCCGGGACTTTGCGCGCTGCTGTCCAGGATGCTGTCCAGTTCCGAGTTGAGCAGCGAGCGCCATACGCCATGCTCGGCGCGCTCGTGCAGGTATTGCGCGGTGCCGAACACCGCCAACGTCATCAGCAAGGTGTAGCCGAACAACCACACCATGACCCGACGTCCCAGCGGGCGCGGCTTAGCCATCGGCGCAATCGCTGCTCGTCGGTTCGCTGGCGCCTTCGAGTTCTGCCAGACGGTAGCCAAGCCGCGGCAGGGTATGGATCAGCTTCTGCGCGAACGGGCCGTCCACGCTGCGACGCAGCTCGTAGATATGCGAGCGCAGCATGTCGCCATCGGGCGGGTCGTCGCCCCACAGCGATTGCTCCAGGCGCTGCCGGGTGACGGCGGCAGGGCTTGCCTGCATCAGCACTTCCAGCAACTTGCGGCAGGCCGGATACAGGTGCAGCACCTGGCCGGCGCGGGTGGCCTCCAGGGTGGACAGATCCAGGCGCAGGTCGGCCACCTGCAGCAGCTTGCCGCGGCGGCGGCCGTGCGCGCGCGCAAGCAAGGCCTCGATACGCACCTCGAGCTCGGGCAGCGCGAACGGCTTGGTCAGGTAATCGTCCGCACCGGCGCGGAAGCCGGCGATCTTGTCCGGCAATTCGTCGCGTGCGGTGAGCATGATCACCGGCAGCTCGGAGTGGTGCTGCTCGCGCAGGCGGCGCAACACCTCCGGCCCGTCCATGCGCGGCATCATCCAGTCCAGCACCAGCACGTCGTATTGCTGGGTGGTGGCCAGATGCAGGCCGGTGACGCCATCGGGCGCCGCATCCAGGGTATGCCCGCGCGCTTCGAAATAGTCGAACAGGTTGGCGACCATATTGCGGTTGTCTTCGATGACCAGCAGCCGCATGGGGCGGTTTCCAGAGCGGCCCGACAGGGACGGTGTGCGCATCCTAACCGAGGCGAGCCGAGCCCGACCGCTCCCGGCGGCTTTGCGCGCATTCCGACAAAATTCCGACCTGCTTGCCGGCTATGGTTCTGCCCCTTTGACCGGGGCATGCACGTGTCGCCTGCCAGCTCTGCCTCTCTCTCCCGTCGGCGCGCGCTGCTTGCCGCGTTGCTGCTGATCGTTGTCAGCCTGCTGGCCGGGCTCGGGCTGCGCCAACCCAATCCGCCGGACGAGCCGCGCTTCGTGCTGGCCGCACGCACCATGGTCGAAAGCGGGCATTGGCTGCTGCCGCACCGTGGCAGCGAGTTGTACGCGGAAAAGCCGCCGGTGTTCATGTGGCTGCAGGCGGCGAGCTACGCGCTGGTGCCGCAATGGGCGGTCGCGTTCCTGCTGCCCTCGCTGCTGGCCGCGCTGGCAACGCTGTGGCTGACCTGGGACATGACGCGCCGGCTGTGGAACCGGCGCGTGGCCGGCTACGCGGTGCTGGCGTTGTTTGCGGTGCTGCAGTTCGGCCTGATGGCCAAACGCGCGCAGATCGACATGGTGCTGGTGGCGCTGACCACGCTGTCGCTGTGGGGGCTGCTGCGGCATGTGTTGCGCGGGCCGGATTGGCGGGCGTGGACGCTGGGGGTGTTTGCCGCCGGCGTCGGCACGGTGACCAAAGGCGTTGGTTTCCTGCCGCTGCTGCTGTTGCTGCCGTGGATGGCGCTGCCGCGCCGGCACTGGAGCGTGCTGCCGGCACGTGCGCAAGCCGGGCGCAGTTGGCTGCTGGTGCTGCCGGCCTTTCTGGCGGGCACTGCGGTGTGGTTGGGGCCGCTGGGTATCGCGCTGCTGCATGGCGATAACCCGCAATTGCACGCCTACGCGCACGAGTTGTTGTTCAAGCAGACCGGCACGCGCTATGCGCACGCCTGGCACCACGTCAAACCGTTCTGGTACTACCTGCAGGTGATCGCCACGCTGTGGCTGCCAGGCTGCCTGTTGCTGCCGTGGCTGCTGCCGGCATGGTGGCGCCGGCTGCGCCGCGGCGACCCGCGCTATGTGCTGCTGCTGGCGTGGAGCGTGCTGGTGCTGCTGTTCTTCAGTGCCAGCCCGGGCAAACGCGAGGTCTACATCTTCCCGATGCTGCCAACGCTGTGCATGGCGGCGGCGCCGTTGCTGGCCGGGCTGCTGCGCCGTCGCGGTGTGCGTGCGCTGCTCACCGGCTATGTGTTGCTGCTTGCGCTCGCCGGCCTGAGTCTGGGTGGCGGCATTGCGCTGCATCTGCATTGGGCCGAAAACACCGCGCTGAAACGCGGCATGGAGCTGGCGTCGTTGCAGTCGGTGGGGTTCTGGCTGATCGGCCTTGGCATCGTCGGCCTTGCCGTGGTGGCCTGGTCGCGCGGCCGGCGTGCGGGCACCGCAGTAGTGGTCATGACGGCGGCGCTGTGGATCGTTTACGGCCTTGGCTTGATGCCGGCACTGGATCCTTACAGTTCGTCCGCGCGGCTGATGCAGCGCGTTGGCCAGCGGATCGGCCCGGACGCCGAGTTGGGCATGCTGGCCTGGCGCGAGCAGAACCTGCTGCAGGCCGACCGCGCGGTGACCGACTTCGGCTTCAAGGCGAGTTGGCAGCAGCAATGGGACAAGGCAGGCCCGTGGCTTGCGCAGGAGCCGGAAAAACGCTGGCTGTTCGTGCTCAAGCAGGCTGTACCGACATGCATCGATCAGGCACAACGCATCGATATCGGCGAATCCAATCGCAACCAATGGCAACTGGTGCCGGGCACCGCGTGGCATGCCGGTTGCACCGCCACTGCGTCCGACACCGAACAAACCGGTAGCGACGGCGATCCAGACTGAATGCTCGGTGTCGATTAACGGCTGGGCAACTCCGGTCCGACCGCTCTCCGACATCCGGGTTTCGAAGATGCCGGGCAATGACACAGGCCGACATCCCGATGAGCACGCTTCCCGTCCATGCGCCCGTCCTGGCGCACACCGCCCCCGATGTGCGGGCGCGATTTCTTGCGCGCCATCTGTGGATGCCGCTGACGGGTGTGCTGCTGCTCAGCGCGTTGTTGATGGGTGCCGGCGGCGACCAATGGATCGCCGATGTGCTGTACCGGCTGGAAGGCGGGCACTGGCTGCTGAAGGACCACTGGTTCACCAGTGGCGTGATTCATCGCATCGGCAGAGGGCTGAGCACGGCGGCGGGTGTCAGCGTCGTGATTCTGGCAGTGGCTGCCTGGTGCAGGCCACGCCTGCGCAAACTGCGCTGGCCGCTCACCTATCTGGCCGCATCGGTCGCCTTGTCGACCTCGCTGGTGTCGTTGCTCAAGTCGTGGACGGCGATGGATTGCCCTTGGGATTTGAGCCGGTATGGCGGCACCCAGGCAATGATCGGGCTATTCGAATCGCGCCAGGGCGTTGCCGCGTCCGGTTGTTTTCCGGCCGGCCATGCCAGTGCCGGATATGCGTGGGTTGCGCTGTATTTCTGCGCGTTGTCGCTGCGTCCTGCGTGGCGCGTCCCAGGTTTGTTGACCGGGTTGCTGGCAGGTCTCGTTTTCGGCATTGCGCAGCAACTGCGTGGCGCGCATTTTCTCTCGCACGATGTATGGTCGTTGGCAGTGTGCTGGCTGACGGCACTGGCGTTGTACTGCGTGATGCTGGCACGGCCGCATCGCGCGTCTGAGTCGATGTTGCCATCGGGGGATGCAGCATGAGCACCTGGTTACCGGAACCGCGCGGGCGCACCAGTGCGCGCGTGCTGACATGGAGTACCCGGCCGACCGTGTCGACCGAAGCGCTGGTATTGCTGTCGAGCCTGTTTTTCGCGTTGGTGTGCAATCAGTTGTTCTGGCGCACGGCGATGGCCACCCACCCGGGCAGTGTCGGGTTTGCGATTTCGTTGATGGCGCTGCTGGTCGCCGTGCACGCGCTGTTATTGGGTCTGCTGGTGTGGCGCTGGAACGCCAAGCCGCTGCTGACCCTGCTGCTGTTCACCACCGCGCTGGCTGCGCACTACATGGACAGCTACAACGTCTATCTGGATGCGGACATGCTGCGCAACGTGCTGCATACCGACCACAAGGAATCGCGCGAGCTGCTGACGCCGGGGCTGATCTTTCCGCTGCTGTGCTACTTCATGATTCCCACCATACTGCTGTGGCGTACGCGCCTGCGTGCGCGCAGTGTCGGCAAGTCGCTGCTGGTACGGCTGGGATTCCTGCTGGCGGTGGCGGTGGTGGGCGCCGCCGGCACCATGTTGTCGTCGCAGGACATTTCGGCGCTGATGCGCAATCACCGCGAAGTGCGTTACCTGGCCACGCCGATCAACTACATCGTCGCATTGCGCCAGAACCTCAAGTCCGAGTCGCCGATCAAGCGCGCACCCAAGCAGCCGATCGAACACGATGCCAGCGCGACGCCGCGCGCTGCCGGCAGCCGCCCACGCCTGTTGCTGCTGGTGCTGGGTGAGACCGCACGCGCGCAGAACTGGGGCCTCAACGGCTATGCGCGCCAGACCACGCCGGAGCTGGCGCAGGCAGGGGTGATCAATTTCCCGGACATGCATTCGTGCGGCACCAGCACCGAAGTGTCGGTGCCCTGCATGTTCTCGCCGTTCGGCCGCCGCGATTACAACGAAGACATGATCCGCGGCCACCAGTCGTTCCTGCACGTGCTTGAACATGCCGGTATTTCCACGCTGTGGCGCGACAATCAGTCCGGCTGCAAGGGCGTGTGCGAGGGGCTGAACATGCAGAAGCTGGACGATGCCACCACGCCAGGCCTGTGCGCCGATGGCCGTTGCATGGACGAAATCCTGCTGCGCGACCTGGCGGCGCAAGTGCGTGCCAGGCCCGGCGACCGCGTGGTGGTACTGCATCAACTCGGCAGCCACGGCCCCAGTTACTTCGAACGCTACCCGGCGCAGTTCGAGCGCTTCAAGCCGATGTGCAGGACCGCCGACCTGGGCAGCTGCAGCCGCCAGGACATCGTCAACGCCTACGACAACTCCATCAGCTATACCGATCACTTCCTCAATCAGGCCATCCATGCATTGCGCGGCTTGTCCGACTACGACACCGCCATGATCTATCTCTCCGATCATGGCGAATCGTTGGGCGAGAAGGGCCTGTATCTGCATGGCGTGCCGTATGCCATCGCGCCGAAGGAGCAGACCCACGTGCCGATGGTGATGTGGTTCTCGCCGGAATTCGCGCGCGACCGCGGCCTGGACGAGGCCTGCCTGCGCCACCGCGCCGGGCAATACACCGACCAGGATGCGCTGTTCCCGTCGGTGCTGGGCCTGATGCAGGTCAAGACCAGCGCGTATGCGCGCGAACGCGATGTCTTTGCGCAGTGCACGGGGAAAGGCTGAGCGTTTTGGCACCGCCAGCGGCGGGATCGGCCGCCGCTGCGTGGTGTCGGCGGCGGCACCGTTTGCCGTGAAGCACTGCTTGCCCTGAAGCCCCGCGCGCTCTAGCCTTCGCCGGACTTCACCGCAAGGACCACCCGTGAATCCTCGTCTGCTGTTGCTGGCACTGGCTGTCGCCGGCACGTTATCGCTGTCGGCCTGCCGCAAGGACGCCGCGCCGCCGGCCACACCGGCCGCGACCAAGGCCGCGCCTGCCGAAAGCGCCGACCAATTCGTTGCGCGCATCAGCGCCGAGTACAAGGCCGCCTACCCGGAAGTCACCGCCGCGCAGTGGCTGTCCTCGACCTATATCAACGGCGACTCGCAGCTGCTGGCGGCCAAGGCCAACGAGCGTTCGCTGGCGCAGCTGGATCGCTGGATCGAACAATCCAAGCGCTACGCCGGCACGCCGATGTCGGCCGACAGCGCACGCGCACTGCAGCTGCTCAAGCTGATGAGCGCCCTGCCGGCACCGCGCGACCCGGCCAAGCTTGCCGAACTCACCCGCATCGCCGCCAAGATGGAAGGCGACTACGGCGCAGGAAGCTACTGCGTGGGCGATGGCGAACAACGCCGTTGCCGCCAGCTCGGCGAGCTGGAACAGGTGCTGGCCAGCAGCCGCGACTACAACGAACAACTCGATGCCTGGCAGGGCTGGCATGGCACCGCCCAGCCGATGCGCAAGGATTACCAGCGCTTTGTCGAGCTGGCCAACGAAGGTGCGCGCGGCAATGGCTTTGCCGATGTCGGGGTGATGTGGCGCAGCGGCTACGACATGCCGCCGGCACAACTGGCCAGCGAGACCGACCGGTTGTGGGAGCAGGTCAAGCCGCTGTATGCGCAGCTGCAGTGCTACGCGCGCGGCAAGCTGGATACGCAATACGGCAAGGACAAGGGCGAGCTGGCCGGCGGCCTGTTGCCCGCGCATCTGATGGGCAATATGTGGCAGCAGGACTGGAGCAATCTGTGGGATTTGCTGCAGCCCTACCCCGGCGCCGGCGATCTGGACATCACTTCTGCGCTGGAAAAACAGTACCAGGGCAACCTGAGCGCGGTGCTGGCGCGCAACACCGGTGGCGACGGCGGGACGGCCGCACGCTTCAATGCCGAGCGCGAGGCGCAACTGCGCACGGCCCGACAGATGACCGAGCGCGCGCAGGATTTCTACACGTCGCTGGGCATGCCCAAGCTGCCCGACACCTATTGGCAACGCTCGCAGTTCATCAAGCCCCTGGACCGCGATGTGGTCTGTCATGCCAGCGCATGGGACATGAACATGGGCGGCGAACCGAACCAGAACATCGGTGCCGATGTGCGTACCAAGATGTGCATCAAGCCCACCGAAGAAGACTTCACCACCATCTATCACGAGCTCGGCCACATCTATTACGACCTGGCCTACAACCCGCTGCCGCCGCTGTTCCAGAACGGCGCCAACGACGGCTTCCACGAAGCGATCGGCGACACCATCGTCTTGGCGATGACGCCCAGGTATCTGCAGTCGATCGGCATGGTCGGCGAACAGCAGGCCGGGCGCGAAGCTTTGATCAATTCGCAGATGCGCATGGCCTTGAGCAAGGTCGCCTTCCTGCCGTTCGGTTTGATGATCGACCGCTGGCGCTGGGGCGTGTTCGATGGATCGATTCCGCCCGAGCGCTACAACCAGGCCTGGTGGGAACTGAAAGCCAAATACCAGGGCGTGGCGCCGGTCACCCCGCGCGGCGAAGAGTTCTTCGATGCCGGCGCCAAATACCACGTGCCGGGCAATACGCCGTACACGCGCTATTTTCTGGCGCATATCCTGCAGTTCCAGTTTTACAAGGGCCTGTGCGATGCGGCCGGGCAGCAAGGCCCGTTGTACGAGTGCAGCTTCTACGGCAACAAGGACGCCGGACAGAAATTCTGGTCGATGTTGCAACGTGGATCGAGCCAGCCCTGGCAGACCACGCTGAAGGAACTCACCGGCAACGAAAAACTCGACGCCGGCCCGATGCTGGAATATTTCGCACCGATGAGCGAATGGCTCAAGCAGCAAAATCAAGGCCAATTGTGCGGCTGGCAGGCAAGCGCGCCCATCAACGCCGATGCAACTGACCTGACCGATAAACACTGATCTTTTGCCGCGCTTTGCGTGCGGCCACTCTGTCCCGCAGCAGCACGATCATGCGCTCGCGGCGGACCTTCGTCTTTCGCCGGCCCCGCCCGAGATTACGCATGAAAGATCTGCTTCAAGGCACTGCAGATGGACATCGCAAGCTCTTCCTGCTGCTGGATACCGAAGGCAATGGAGCGGTCGAAATGCCTGGACCACATGATCCTGCGCAACGAAGAGTCGACAATCCGGATCGATGCCCGAATCCGTTCGGCATCGATCCGTAAGCTACCCTCGATCGAATGTTGCACCTGCGCGCGCGCGTGGAGCTCCACCGATGAGACCAGTGGCACGGTGAAGACTTCACCGAACGCCTGGAACAATTGATCGAGCAACTCTTCGTAAAGACCATCGGCGAACGCCTGCCCCTCATCGCGCTCCGCAATGTAGTGAATTGGCTGGATTATGAGACGGCTACTGGCCACACAAGGAGCTGCATTCTGCCGAACGACCACTGGCATATAGCGACCCACAGGAATCTTAATCACCAGCGCAGCGCCCGCACCCTGCATGCAGTAATAAGCAGCTAGGCGCTGGCGCAGACGTCCGACCTGCACCCTCACCACGGGATCCTCCGCCGGCAGATACTGCGCGGGATCGCGATCGAAGACCTCGATTCCGATGGCGTACTCGTTGGTATTTCGCACGTCACCAGAAATGAATTGCTCGACCAGATACCGGAGAAGTCGCCCCATCCGCGGAGCTTTGAGGAATGCATCACTCTTGAGCAGGGCCTCACAAGCAGATCGAATTTCCTGCGCATCAATTCCATCGCCCCCCTCGATCACGGCACGCCCTCGTCATTCCCAGTTACTCCTATCACGAAGTCCGCGATCAGCAGTCCCAATGCAATGGCCCTTCGGCAACCACAAGCACCGATGCAGCTTGATTACGCGCCACCTATATCACGGCGACACCTGGACACCGCAGAAATCCAGCGACCAGTAACCGGCCCGGGACATGCCCATAGAATCCGAAGCCACCTCATGAAAACACCCTTTAAGCAAGCACATCTGCTTCAGACTGAAGTAAATCCGCAAGCAAACCCCGTCAATTTGGCTCAAACGTCTGGAAAAAAACTCCCGGACCAGCCGTATGACAGATGTGACCGATATCGCGAATTGAGGCGGTGTTACTGGCGAAGATACTGCAAAGCTACGGTAACGATACTTGTTTACCTGCCAGACGGCGACCTAGGATTGGCCCATCGCATCGCACACCACAGCCGCAGAAAATCGCGTTCATTATGGAGAGCTAAATGGCTGACTCACTCCCCGCAGACATCATCCAGGCCATCGCCATATCGAATGCGAAATCCATCGGCGAGCAGCCGGCGGTGTTGGCCAATCTCGCGCTTGCCCAACAGATCTTCAATCAGAACATGCAGCAGCAGATCTCGCTCAGTCAGCAGCAGGCGATGAATCAGGTGCAGATGGCCGCCGCAGCCAGATGTGTCGCCATGATCGAGCGCGCTGACGATTGCAAGAATCAGACAACCATCGACCAGATGGTCAAGGACATTGAAAGGCTCATCAAGGATATGGGTGCCATACAGACGGTACGCGACGCTGTTCAATAAGAGTCAGCCAGCGCGCGAGTGCATCCATCACGCATGCAGCTCATCCGGGACAATCGATCCTGCGATGAAGGCATCCTCCCCAAACCGGGGCTGCGGTAGGCAAGCCGCTTCCACCCTCGTCCATTCCCTGCTAGGAGAATCACCATGCCTTTACCCGATGAAGTCGTGAGCGCCGTCGCAATCGGTAACCTGAAAGCGATCTCGGAACAGCCCGCAATGCTGTCCAACCTGGCCTATTCCAATACCGTAGCCAACACCAATCTGTCCCAGCAGAACGCAGTGGCCAACCAGCAGGCAATGAACGAGCTTGGCATCTCCATCGTAGCCAAGGCGTCCAACACCATCAGCAACCTGGGACCGCTGGAAGCGCGCTCGGCAGTGGACATTCTCACCAATGACGAACTCGCACAGACCATCGCCGATATGAAGGCCACGCTGCAGGCGTTCGGCGCACGCTCGTAAGGGCTGGTTTGGTCATAGAACGGAGCACGGACCATGCTAGAAGAAGAGGTAGTGAGCGCAGTGGCAATCGGCAACTTGAAGGCGATCTCTGAACAGCCTGCAATGCTGTCCAATCTCGCCTATTCAAACGTACTGGCCAGCAACAACCTCGGGCAGCAGAATGCCGTTTCCAATCAGCAGGCTGTCACCGAACTTGGCATACCTGTCGTTGCCAAGGCCACCAACAGCATCAGCAACATCGGCCCACTCGAAGCCCGCTCTGCAGTTGACATCCTGACTTCAAACGAGCTCTCGCAGACCATTGCCGATCTGAAAGCGACAATCGCCGCGTTCAGTAAGTCAAACGGAGGGAAGCTGCCTTCCGGTTGGTGGCAGAAGTTGATGGCGTTGCTGGAAATGAAACTGAGTGTCGACCCGCAAGGACGGCTGGTCATTCCACCGCCGGTACCTGCGATTTTCATCCCCGGAAGCTTTGCCAAGGAAGACATCCAGATCAACCTCGATAGTGGTGGCGTCACCATCAAGGTCTCTTCATCGAGACGATGAAAGCGTAGTGGCAAGGGTGGCGGCACTTGCACGTGTCTCCACCCCCTCTTCGGGTGAAAAATCATGCAGATCGATATCACAGTAACCGACAAAACGTCCCAATCAGATCCGATCATCTCCTCACTCGCATTGACCGGATTGGCTGCATCGCAACAAGCTTCCCTGTTCTCCAATCTGGCCTATTCCAATCAGGTCGCCAGCAACAACCTGGCAGCGAAAGCCCAGTTGTCCCATCAGGACGCGTCGAATCGACTGCGCCAGTCCATCCTGGCAAATGCAGTCAGGAGCATGCAAAGCACCAATCCGTCTACCGCCAGATCCGCCGTCGCGTTATTGACCTCCAATGCAGTAGCAGAGAACATCGCCGACCTCAACGCGGCAGTGGCACGTGCGCAAGCTCCACGGGAAGTGGCGGTGCAAGCATGAGCAACGATCCGGCCGTTATCGGCACTCCCATGGAGCAGCACAACATCCAGGTACTGGCGTTGCTGGAAAGCCGCTTGATCAGCGGCATGCAAGCGGCACTGCAGTCCTGCGAGTACTACGTGATCCGGCACCAAGAAACCGGCGTCATCGCCACCACCGCCTCGACCACGGTCGGCAATGCGCAGGAGGTAGTGTTCGGCCCCGGCACATTTCCTGCATGCAACGCGTATATCAATTCGGCAATCGTCACCCAGCTGGCTCATACCAGCCCGAAGTTCCACACGCACCAACCGCCCACGACAGCATCGCCATCAGAAGGAGCACTCACATGAGCCAAAAGGAATCCATCGAGCAACTTGGGCAGACCGTGACCGAGATCGCGGATTCGATGACCAAGGTCGCCACCAACGTCGCACTGCTGGGCGTTGATGGAAATGCAGACGAACAGATGCGCATCATCACCGAGGAAAACAACAAGGTCTTGAACCGTATTCGCCAGCTCTACAACCTGCCGCCAGTGCCGGAGAAATAGCGTGGCCGCGAACGGTTCGATCGTGACAGCTCCGCTCGCGGCTGCCGCTGCGCTGAATGCCGCCGCGATCCCGAGCGCGCAGGCAGCCTATGCACTGATGACCCAAGTGCTGCAGGACGAACCATCGCCGTTGATCTTTGGCTCTCTGGCCTTGAGCGCAGGTGCGATCGTGCTTGGACTGCAGGCGTACGAGGCAACCAACGCAGCAGCTGTCGAGGTCGGGCTCGCACATGGAGCGATCGAACAGTAGGAGTCGGCCATTGCCGGCACAGGTGCTGGTGGTGGCTTTCCCGACCGCATACAAGCAGTACCCGCAATCGCAGCCAGCGGACACGCACTGTTTTTTTCTTGTCCAGGCAAACGCCACGCAGGTCCGGATTGCCTCTTACGACACCCGATGGTTGTCGCTCGAGGATCCGTCACCGATCGCGACGGGCCTGACCAAGATCAACTACCGGGCAACCGACAATACATTGGCGCGCCGCCAAGTAACGGTTCCGATCCAGGTGAATGGAACGCCCTACGAAGTGGAATTCGTGCAACAGGCCGGGGAGTTGCTGCAGATCCAGATGGTCCAGGTATTGAACTGCCCATTGAATCTGGAATGCCTGATTGCCGTTATTTTTATCGCGAACCTGATCAAGAAGATTCCACTGCTTCCGATCAAGTTACTGGTCGCCTTGATCGCAGCGCTGGCGCTTGCGGCGCTGGGCGTGATCATTGCCCTGATTAGACACAGCTTCGTCGACGTGCCGGAACCAAGGCCTTTGTCTACTGACACCAATGGAATTCCCATTGTGCTGCTCCCCGGCATGTCATTGTCGCATGGGCTTCCACTCCAGGCCATGCGTGCGGAAAGCCAGACCATCGCATTGCAGACCATCAAGGAAATTTACTGGTTGGTCAAACATGTTTCCGACGCCTGAAAACCGATTCGGTCATCGCACCGTCAACAGCGCGATGACCTACCACCGCCTCCCACAAGGGGAGTTCTTACTGCATTCCGGAGCACACACCATGGAACTCAATGAAATCCTCATGCAGCAATCGACATGGACCTGGAACGTCATGGCAGGATCGGCGCATCTGGGGGAGATGATTCGCGAAGATGCGCTGACCTCGGTCAACCTCACCACGATCAATCAGCTTGCCCGCGAAAACAACATCCCGCTGCAGACAGTCAGTTTCCAGGGCGCTCATCTAGAGCGGGAGTATGGCGCCGACTGGATGTGGCGCTATCGCGAAGGCAATGCGTGCCTGATCCAGGCCAAACGCCTGGATGTGGTGCGCCGTCTCGACCTGATGTCGTATACCTTCGACATGCAGCAGATGGCGGAACTGATCGACTGCGCCAACATCCTCGGTACCACCCACAACATCGATGCGATCCCCTACTACGTGCTCTACAACTCGATGATCCCTGGCATGGAAACGCGGGAAAAGTTCATCGGCTGTACCTGCGTCAATGCCTACCTGCTGTTTTCCTATATCGAAGGCAGCGGTCTGCGTACCGGGCAGAAGGAAAAGACCATCTCGTTTCAATCCTTGATGACAAGGAAAGAGCTGAACATCGGGCCCTGGCTCGGCATGTTTCCCTGATAACACCCCACCGACCGCTTACCACTGCACCGGCCGCTGGGCGGGCGCAGCCGGCACCATGGAGGCTCGTGCCTCTCCTCTGCGCGCCCTGGCAACGGCAAGCTGTACGTTGCGCCCGCTCCAGCTCGGGCGGGGCCGCGCGCAGTGCCGGTAGTGCGCGCATCAATTGAGCTTCGCGCCGCCCTGCAAGCGTTCGCTCAACCTGGCCTTGAACTGCTCGAACTCCATGCCACCGGCCTGGGCCTCCGCATGCGCGGCATCCTTGAGCGCGTCCGAATAGGTCAGGCGCACGGGAGTGCCCTGGCGCTCGTGCAGTTCGGCGGCGCGCATGATCAGCGTCAACACCTGCGCGGCGCTGGTGCTCTCGCCAGCGATGCGGCCGTCCATGCCCAGCACCCATTCGCCGTCGCGGCGGACGATGCCGGCCAGCAGCGTGCGTTGCTGGTCGCGCAGTTCGGCATGCGCCTCGATCGGCGATTCGGCCGGGGCCTTGGCGGCGGCCTGGTTGCGCTGGCGCTCGGCGGCACGCTTGCGGGCATCGCGGCGCAACTTGGAATCGGTGGACATGCGGGCTCCTGTATAAGGTCAAAGATGGTCGGCCGGCTCCAGCGGCACTGCCTCGGTGGCCTGGCGGTGCCGCAGACGGCGGCCGCTGCGGCGCTCCCAGCGCCAGAATAGCCAGCCCAGCAGGAAAAAACCGGTCATACCGATCGCCAGATGCCGCGGGTGTTCACTCAGCAGCGGCGACAGCACCCCGGCCACCACCGTATTGGTCATGAGCTGGGTAAAGGCCTGCAGCGACGAGGCCAGGCCGCGCTGCTGCGGGTACATGTCGAGCACCGCCAGCGCCAGGATCGGGAAGATCAACGCCATGCCGACACCGGCCAGGAAGATCGGCAGCACCGCCCACGGCAGCGCGATCTGCGCCGCCGCCAGGGTGTAGCCCAGGTTGGCCAGCGCCGCCACGCCGCAGCAGATGAAGCCGATGCGGATCTGCCGCACCGGGTTCATCTGGCCGGCCATGCGCCCGGACAAAAACGAACCCAGCGTCATTCCGCCGATGGTGGGAATGAACAACCAGGCAAAGTCGCCTTCGCCCAGATGCAGGTGCTGCATGATCAACACCGGCGCGGAGGCGATGTACAGGAAGATGCCGGCGAAATTGAACGCACCGGCCGCCGCCAGGCGCTGGAAGCGCGGGTTGAAGCCGATCCGTACGTAGTCGTGCAGCAAGCGCTTGAGCTGCAGCGGCGTGCGCGCCTCCACCGGGTGGGTCTCCGGCAGCCAGGTCATCGTCGCGATCAGCAGCACCAGTCCAAACACCACCAGAAACCAGAAAATCAGCGGCCAGCCAGCGCCGCTGAGCAGGATCCAGCCGCCGATGATCGGCGCGATCGCCGGCGCGATGCCGAAGATCATCGAGACCTGGCTCATCAGCCGCTGCGCATCCGGGCCATGGAACAGGTCGCGGATCACTGCCCGCCCGACGATCATCCCCACGCCGGCCGACAGGCCTTGCAGCGCGCGGAATGCCAGCAGCGTAGGCAGATCCTGCGACAGGGCGCAGCCGATCGAGCCGGCGATGAACAGCACCAGCCCGCCCAGGATCACCCGCTTGCGGCCCCAGGCATCTGACAGCGGCCCGTGCGCGATGCTCATCACCCCGTAGGCCAGCAGGTAGATGCTGATGGTCTGCTGGATCGCCACCTGGTCCACCGCCAGGCTGCGGCTGAGCCGCGAGAACGCCGGGAAGATGGTGTCGATGGAAAACGGACCGAACATCGCCAGCCCGGCGAGCAGCAGCGCCATGCGACGGGTGGAAGGCGTGGTGGGGGTCATGCAGGGATCCGAAACGTGGTGCATCGGGGGACGCACGCCGGCGCTGGCCTGGGGCCAGTGTCGGGATGGGCACAAGGGCGTCGATGATAGGCGCTCGCCGTTGCAAGGTTAAGCGAACGCAAGTGCGGCAGCCTGCGCAGGCCTGGCCCGCTGGATGCGCCGGCGGCATGCACCCACGCTATAATCGCCCCGGCAACACGGTGGGAGAAGCGGCACTGCCGCTGCCGAAGGCGCAACAGCCCGTAATCGCTCAGGCCCGATACCATCCGCAGTACAACTCTGGAGAGACCGGCCGATGCCGGCGCCGAAGGGGCACGGAACGCAGGCAGGCCCAGCGCCATGCCGCATTCTTAAACTCTCAGGCAAAAGGACAGAGGGGCGCGAGGAAGACTGTCGCTGCGACAGGAGGTGATGCGCTGCGCGCGTCACCCCGGTTCGGTGGCTGTCGACCATTCGTCTGCCCCCTGCCCCGGATGCCCGCCATGTCCCAGACCACGTCTTCCCTGCGCGACCTCGAACACCACAGTGCGTTCGTCGAACGCCATATCGGCCCCAACGACGTAGAAATCGCACAGATGCTGGGCGTGGTCGGCCACGCCTCGCTGGATGCGCTGACCGACGCCATCGTGCCCGGCAACATCAAGTCGCCTGAGGCGCTGGCGCTGCCCGAGGCGATCACCGAAGAAGAGGCGCTGGCCAAGATCCGCGCCATCGCCAGCAAGAACCAGGTGCAGCGGACGTTTATCGGCCAGGGCTACTACGGCACGCATACGCCCAAGGTGATTCTGCGCAACATCCTGGAAAACCCGGCGTGGTACACCGCGTATACGCCGTACCAGGCGGAAATTTCGCAGGGCCGCATGGAAGCGCTGATCAACTTCCAGACCCTGTGCGCCGACCTCACCGGCATGCAGATCGCCAACGCCTCGCTGCTGGACGAAGCCACTGCCGCGGCCGAAGCGATGACGCTGGCCAAGCGCTCGGCCAAGTCGAAGTCGGAGACCTTCTTCGTGCACGACGCGGTGCACCCGCAAACGCTGGAACTGCTGCGCACCCGCGCCGAGCCGCTGGGCATCGTGCTGCGCGTCGGCACGCCGGAGGAAGCGCTGCAGGCCGAGTGCTTCGGCGTGCTGCTGCAGTACCCGGACAGCTTCGGACACATCGGCGATCACGCCGCGCTGGCCGATGCGGTGCACGCGCAAGGCGGGCTGGTCGCGGTCGCGACCGACCTGCTGGCGCTGACCCTGATCGCCGCACCCGGCGAATGGGGCGCGGACATCGTGGTCGGCAATTCGCAGCGCTTCGGCGTGCCGTTCGGTTTCGGCGGCCCGCATGCGGCCTTCATGGCCTGCCGCGATGCCTACAAGCGCTCGATGCCGGGCCGGCTGATCGGCGTGTCGATCGATGCCGCCGGCAACCCGGCCTATCGCCTCACCCTGCAGACGCGCGAACAACATATCCGCCGCGAGAAGGCCACCTCCAACATCTGCACCGCGCAGGTGCTGCTGGCGGTGATGGCCTCGATGTACGCGGTCTACCACGGCCCCGGGGGCCTGACCCGCATCGCGCGGCGTACCCATCGTCTTGCCGCGATCCTAGCCGCCGCGCTACGCGGCGCCGGCGTCACTGTGGGCGAGCGTTTCTTCGACACCTTGCACGTCAAGGCGGTCGATGCCGATGCCATCCACGCCAAAGCACGTGCGGCCGGCATCAACCTGCGCGCGATCGACAGCGAAGCGGTCGGCATCAGCCTGGATGAAACCAGCACGCGCGCCGACGTGGTCGCACTGGCCGCGCTGTTCGGCGCGCAGGCGGATGTGGACGCGCTCGATGCCGCCACCGCCGACGCATTGCCGCAAGGCCTGCTGCGCAGCAGCGCGTTCCTGACCCATCCGGTGTTCAACACCCACCACAGCGAACACGAACTGCTGCGCTACATGCGCTCGCTGGCCGACAAGGACCTGGCGATGGATCGCACCATGATCCCGCTGGGAAGCTGCACGATGAAGCTCAACGCCACTGCCGAAATGATCCCGGTGACCTGGCCGGAATTCGGCGCGATCCATCCGCTGGCGCCGGCCGAGCAGTCGGCCGGTTACGCGCAGTTGATCGACGAGCTGGAAGCGATGCTGGTCGAATGCACCGGCTACGACGCGGTGAGCCTGCAGCCCAACTCCGGCGCGCAGGGCGAATACGCCGGCCTGCTGGCGATCCGCGCCTATCACCGCTCGCGCGGTGAGGCGCACCGCGATATCTGCCTGATTCCCGAATCGGCGCACGGCACCAATCCGGCCTCGGCGCAGATGTGCGGCATGACCGTGGTCGTGACCAAGTGCGATGCCAACGGCAACGTGGACGTGGACGACATCCGCGCCAAGGCAGAGAAGTACTCAGAGCGTCTGGCCGCGTTGATGATCACCTACCCGTCCACGCACGGCGTGTTCGAAGAGGACGTGGTGGCGATCTGCGAAGCCGTGCATGCGCATGGCGGCCAGGTCTACACCGACGGCGCCAACATGAATGCCCTGGTCGGCGTGGCCAAGCCCGGCAAGTGGGGCTCGGACGTGTCGCATCTGAACCTGCACAAGACCTTCTGCATTCCGCATGGCGGCGGTGGCCCGGGCGTGGGCCCGTGCGCGGTGAAGTCGCACCTGGCGCCGTTTTTACCGCGCACGCTGGGCGGCGAAGGCGACGTCGGCATGGTCAGCGCGGCCAGCTACGGCTCGGCCTCGATCCTGCCGATCAGCTGGATGTACGTGACCATGATGGGCAGCGCCGGCCTGCGCAAGGCGACCCAGGTGGCCCTGCTCAACGCCAACTACATCGCCAAGCGCCTGGCGCCGCACTACAAGACGCTGTACACCGGCCGCAACGGCCTGGTGGCGCACGAGTGCATCCTCGACATCCGCCCGCTGGAGAAGACCAGCGGCATCGGCGCCGAAGATGTCGCCAAGCGCCTGATCGACTTCGGTTTCCACGCACCGACGTTGAGCTTCCCGGTCGCCGGCACCTTGATGGTGGAACCGACCGAAAGCGAATCGCAGCACGAGCTGGACCGCTTCATCGACGCGATGATCCAGATCCGCGAGGAAATCCGCGCCATCGAAGACGGCCGTCTGGACCGCGACGACAACCCGCTCAAGCACGCCCCGCATACCGCCACGCAGGTGTCGGCCAGCGAGTGGACCCACGCCTACCCGCGCGAACTGGCCGCCTTCCCGCTGCCCAGCCTGAAGCAGCAGAAGTACTGGCCGCCGGTGGCACGCGTGGACAACGTCTACGGCGACAAGAACGTGATGTGCGCCTGCATCCCGGTGGATGCGTACAAGGAAGACGCCGAGGCCTGACTGACAGACCAGAGACGGTCACCATCGAACCCGGCTGGTGAGACAGCCGGGTTTTTTGTTGCGTCATGCGATGCGAGCCACAGTCGCGAGAGGGCGACATCGACGGCCACCGAACGCCGGTGGCAGCACCACCACCGAACGCGCTGCAGCGACATGCTGGCAGCGACACGGTCGCTACCAGAACCGCCGCTGCAGCGGCCAGCATGTATCGACATCGCATTTGCAGAGGGTGTGCGCCTGCACTGGCTTGTTTCAGAGCCATCGCAGAACGCGGCTCCCAACGCATGCCGCGCACGCACGGCGCGTGCGTTTGCCTCGCCTACACGTGCGATGGGCATGATGGCCAACGCCCTCCCCACATGGCAGATCCCTGCACATGCCTGCACTGAAACATCTCGGCACCTTGCTGTTGGCAACCGGCCTGCTGATCGGCTGCGCACCGCGCCGCCCCGGCGAAGTGCCGGCACTGGTGCATGCGCCCGATGCGCGTGCCGAGCTGGTGCGCACCGATGCGGGCGTGGTGCGCGGTGCGGCCAGCGCACAAGGCAAGGCATTTCTGGGCGTGCCGTTCGCCGCGCCGCCGGTGGGCGCGTTGCGCTTTCGCGCGCCGCAGCCGGCAACGGCCTGGAAGGATGTACGCGAGGCAACACAAGCCGGACCAGCCTGCCTGTCGCGCTATCGCTTCGGGCAAAAGAACCTCTCCGAAGACTGCCTCACCTTGAACATCTACGCCCCGCCCGGCCCGGCGCCGGCACATCCGCGCGCAGTGATGGTGTGGATCTACGGCGGCGCGCTGGAGCTGGGCAGCAATGTCGACTACGACCTGAGTGCACTGGCGGCGCGGCAGGACGTCATCGTGGTGGCGCCCAACTACCGGCTGGGGGTCTTCGGATTCTTCGCGCATCCGGGTCTGCGCGAAGAAGGCGAAGGGGCATATGCATTGCTCGATCAACAGGCCGCATTGCGCTGGGTGCAACGCAATATCGCCGCCTTCGGAGGCGACCCGCACAACGTCACCGTCTTCGGTGAATCCGCCGGCGCATGGAGCATCTGTTACCAGCTCGCCTCGCCGGGCGCGCGCGGCCTGTTTCAGCGCGCGATCCTGCAGAGCGGCAGCTGCCTGGCCGCCGATTCGAGCGTGGCACGCCAGCAGGCCGAAAGCGGCGGCACCCGCATGGCGCACGCGCTGGGATGCACAGATGACACAGATGCTGCAGCCTGCCTGCGCGGGCTTCCTGCCGACGCATTGGCCGATGCAACACCGCAACGCCGCGGCCTGACCGGCAGCGACGCCTGGGCGCCGATGGCAGGCGGCGATGTGCTGCCGCTGGCGCCCGCCGAGGCGATTGCCGGTGCGCAGCATGTGCAGGTCCCGGTACTGCTCGGCAACAACCGCGATGAGGGGCGTCTGTTCGCCCAACTGCTGTCCTACATCGGCAAGCTGACGCTGCGCAGCGGCTATGAGGCGCGCATCCAGCGCATGTATGCGGCACCGGCGCCGATCATGGCGCACTATGCGGATGTCGCGGCGCAATCGCGCTGGGAGGCCTTTGCCGACATCGTCACCGACGGCGGCTTCGCCTGCCCCACGCGGCGCCTCGGGCAAGCGTTGCGCACGCATGTGGCGGTGTATGCGTATGAGTTCGACGACCCACAGGCGCCATACGGCCTGTGGCGCCTGCCGTTCTCGCGCCCATTGGGCGCGTATCACGCCTCCGAGCTGGTGTACCTGTTCCAGCGCCCCTGGGTGCTCAGTGGCGACCCGCAGTTCAGTGCCGCGCAACAGGCGTTTTCCAACACGTTCCAGGACTATTGGGGTGCGTTCGCCCGCACTGGCGATCCCAACGGTGGCGGACGACCGCTGTGGCCGCGCCTGGAGGGCGACATGCCGTTGACACTGTCCCCGCGCAGGATCGGCACCACACCCGACTTCGTACAGCGGCACCGCTGCGCGTTCTGGGATGCACATGCACAGGCTGCTGCACTCCCGCTACCGTCGCGTATGCAACAGCATCAGCCGGACCTCACAGGCGATGGTCAACGATGAGGGTCTCGTCGCCGCAGCGAAATGCGTCGGCGACGCAGATGCGGGTGTCGCAGTGTCGGCGTCGCTCAGTTGCCTGCAACCAACGTTACGGGAGTGTTCCATGTCCACATCCATCTCATCCCCCTGCCCCGAGGTGCTGCTGCGCACCGGGCGTCGTGTCCCTGCACTTGGCCTGGGCTCGTGGAATCTGGGCCAGGGCCGGCATCCGCCACAACAGGAGATCGAGGCGTTGCGGACCGGCCAGCAGCTTGGCATGCGCTTGATCGACACCGCCGAGATGTACGGCAACGGCCGTTCCGAGCAGTTGATCGGCCAGGCCATCGACAGCGCACAGGCACCGTATCTGGTGTCCAAGGTGCTGCCGGGCAATGCGAGCGCGCGCGGCATCGCACGCGCCTGCGAAGCCAGCCTGCAGCGGCTTGGCGTACGTACGCTGGATCTGTACCTGCTGCACTGGCGCGGCGGCAGCGATCTTGCCGAGGTGGTCGCGGCGTTTGAAGCCTTGCGCGACGCCGGCAAGATCCGCGATTGGGGCGTGTCGAATTTCGATGTGGACGATATGCAGGATCTGTGGCGCATCGATGGCGGACAGCGCTGCCTGGTCAATCAAGTGCTGTATCACGCCGGCAGCCGCGGGATCGAATTCGATCTGCTGCCGTGGTGCGCCGACCATGAGGTGACGGTCATGGCGTACTCGCCGCTGGGTAGCCGCGCCTTGCTCGGTCATCCGGTGCTGCATGCCATCGGCGCACGACGTGGCGTGGCAGCCACCGCAGTGGCATTGGCGTGGGCGATCCGCAGCGGCCAGGTGATCGCCATCCCCGAATCGGGCACGCCCGCGCATGTGCGTGAAAACGCCGCGGCGTGCACCTTGCAGCTGGATGCGCAGGATCTTGCCGCCCTGGATAGCGCGTTCCCGCCACCCACGCGCAAACAGCCGCTGGATCTGTTGTAGATCCGCACGCTGGGTCGTGCATCGCGTGGATGTGGCGGCGTTCGCATCACGCACGTGGCCCGCCTGGCACTGCACAACGCGCGGTCGCGCACGCTTGGCCATGCATAGCGTGCGCGTGTGAGTGTTTGCTCGCATGTAGACACATCCGTTTAACAGCGCCACTCCCAGGCTCGGTTGGATAGCCCGCATCCTCAAGCCCGCCAACGTGGAGTCCCCCATGGCCAGATCCCCAAGCAAATCCGCACAGGTTCCTTCTGTCGGTAGTTCCGCCAACGCGCACGAGTTGCGCGGCACCGGCGACGAACTGCATCAGAAAGCCGGCGGCTCGCATCCGCAGTTGACCACCAACCAGGGCATTCCGGTTGGCGACAACCAGAATTCGCTGCGCGCCACACCACGCGGGCCGACGTTGCTGGAAGACTTCATCCTGCGCGAGAAGATCACCCACTTCGATCACGAGCGCATTCCCGAGCGCATCGTGCATGCACGCGGCAGCGCGGCGCACGGCTATTTCGAGCTGACCAAGTCGCTGAGCCAGTACACCACCGCCAAGATCTTTACCGAGGTTGGCGAAAAGACGCCGTTGTTCACGCGTTTTTCCACCGTTGCCGGTGGCGCCGGCTCGGTGGACACGCCGCGCGACGTGCGCGGGTTCGCGGTCAAGTTCTATACCAAGGAAGGCAACTGGGATCTGGTGGGCAACAACATCCCGGTGTTCTTCATCCAGGATTCGATGAAGTTCCCGGACCTGATCCATGCAGTGAAGATGGAACCGGACCGCGGCTTCCCGCAGGCAGCCAGCGCGCATGACACGTTCTGGGATTTCATCTCGCTCACCCCCGAATCGATGCACATGATCATGTGGGCGATGAGCGACCGCACCATCCCGCGCTCGCTGCGCATGATCGAAGGCTTTGGCATCCACAGCTTCCGCTTCCTCAACGAAGCCGGCGAGAGCACCTTCGTCAAGTTCCATTGGCGCCCCAAGCTGGGCCTGCAGTCGACCATCTGGGACGAAGCAGTGAAGCTGGCCGGCGCCGATCCCGACTTTCAGCGACGCGATCTGTTCGAGTCGATTCAAAACGGCGACTTCCCGGAGTGGGAACTTGGCGTACAGCTGTTCACCGAGGCCGAAGCCGAGGCATTCCCGTTCGACCATCTGGATTCGACCAAGGTCATTCCCGAGGAACTGGTGCCGCTGCAGATCGTCGGCCGCATGGTGCTGGACCGCTGGCCGGACAACTTCTTTGCCGAGACCGAGCAGGTGGCCTATTGCCCGGCCAACATCGTTCCCGGCATCGATTTCAGCAACGACCCCCTGCTGCAGGGCCGTTTGTTCTCGTACCTGGATACGCAGCTGAGCCGTCTGGGCGGGCCGAATTTCCATCAGATCCCGATCAATGCACCCAAGTGTCCGTTCGCCAACAACCAGCGCGATGGGCATATGCAGATGGGTGTACCGAAGGGACGCGTTGCCTACGAGCCGAGTTCGCTGCAGGCCGATGCGCCGCGTGAGGCGCTGCGTGGATTCCCCAGCCATGCCACGCCTGCGGAAGATGGCGCGAAGGGCCGCGTGCGCGCAGAGAGTTTTGCCGACCACTACAGCCAGGCACGGCTGTTCTATCGCAGCCAGACGGCACCGGAGCAGGCGCATATGGCGTCGGCGCTGGTGTTTGAACTGTCCAAGGTCGAAACCGCGCACGTGCGCGAAGCCATCGTGGGTCATCTGCGTCATGTCGACCCCGCATTGGCACAGCGCGTGGCCGACGGCATGGGGATGACCAAGCTGCCGCCCGCACCTCCTGCAGCGGTTGCGCCCACCGACATGCCGCTGTCGCCTGCGCTGCAATTGATCGGCAAGATGAAAGACACCTTGCAGGGGCGCACCGTGGGCATCCTGATCCACGACGGATCGGATGCCGCGGCGATCAAGGCCGTGCGCAAGGCCGCCGAAGCAGCCGGCGCAACGGTGAAGATCGTCGCACCCAAACTCGGCGGCGCCAAACTCAGCGATGGCAAGCAGCTGGCCGCCGATGGCCAGTTGGCCGGCACACCGTCGATCGTGTTCGATGCGGTGGCCGTGTTGCTGTCGTCGGAAGCGGCAAAACTGCTGACCAACGAATCTGCGGCATTGGATTTCGTCAGCAATGCCTGGGCGCATTTGAAGGCGATTGCCTTCGACGATGGCGCGCAGCTGCTGCTCAAGGCAGGCAATGTCGGCAAGGATGCCGGTATCGTCCCGGCTGCAGACACCAAGGCCTTCATCGCCGCAGCCAAGACCCGCCAATGGGCACGCGAACCGAAGGTGCGCATATTGGCGTAATCGCATCCACATAGGCTGCACAGGCTTGGGCGCGAACGACTCTACGTCGTCCGCGCCCAAGTCGTTTATGCGGGCAGCAATTCATCCTCAACGGAACACCAACGCATCCTCTACAACGGCCAGCCTTCAACCAGTCTTTTGGCCGCGTCCGATAAACGACGCTGCGATTTGGAATCCCGGCTTTCTTTACGTCGTTATGCGGTCGGTCTTTGGAGTATCGGCGCGCGGCCAGGTCGGCAATAGATCGGCAGGCTGCGACTCGGCTGCAAGGCCCTTGCCCGCCCACCATCGCGGGACACGCCGCACACTCAACGAACCAGACTTTTGACTGCATCTACCAACCGAGACTGCAACCCGGAATCTCGGTGGATTCACGCAGTACTCGGCAAACAGTAGGAGGACCGCGTGCTCGACCAACTCAGCTGCTGAGCAGTCGTCTTGTCAGACCCACTAAGCCGGTTCGGCAGGAAACTGCGCAGCGTTCGCCAGCGCGCGGTACTCGCGCGGCGTCATGCCCACCGCTTGCTTGAACTGCCGGGCAAACGCGCTTTGATCGCTGAAGCCGCAGGCATGGCCGATTTCGGTCAGGCTCTTGTTCCCATGCAGCAAATGCATGGCCATCTGCAGGCGCAACTTGGCCAGCACCTGCTGCGGCGTGAGCTGGAACACCTTGCGGAACGAGCGTTGCAGCTTTGACATCGAAAAACCGGTGATCTCCACCAGTGCCTGCATGCGCACGTTCTGCGCATAGTTGGCGTTGAGGTACGCCAGCGCCAGCCGCAGTTTTTCGTACTGCGATTCGTGCCCGTCCTGCGGCCCCAGATCACGCGAGATGCCGATGATGCCCTGCACCTTGCCGTCGACCAGCAGCGGGCGTTTACAGGTGAGGCACCAGCCCGGCTCGCGATTGGCGAACAGATGCAGTTCCAGCAGGTTGTCGATCACCTCACCGGCCAGCACCTGCTCGTCCTGATTGGCGTAGTTTGCGCCCAGTCCGCTCGGGTAAACCTCGGCAACGCGCTTGCCGATCAATTCCTTGCGCGACTTCAGGCCCAGGCGCCGCAACATGGTCTGGTTGACGTGGGTGTAGCGACCCTCGCGGTCCTTGACGAAGAACAACACGTCCGGCACCGCATCGAACAGCGCTTCCAGATCGGCAGGATCGATGCTCTTCATGCGGGAGGATTCATGCGGTACGAGGGACTCGGGGCCAGGAGAGGCGCAACGGTGCAGTGACGCACCGGCGTCTGCACGCACCACCGATGCGCAACCGCATGATACGCCGCGCCTGTCGCTACGCTGGCAGACGCTCAGCGCGGCTGTTCGGCCACAGCGCCGCTGACTGCAGCCGGGGCGTCCTTCGGAGCGTCGATGGACGCACTGGTGGCGCCCATGCGATCGGCCGGCGTCCGCCGCGCTGCCCAGGCCTGCACCACTGCCGCACCCGATTGCGAGCCCACCTGCACGCGCAGACGCGCACCGGCAGTAGGCGCTACGAATTCGATTGCGCAGTCGCCCGCGGCCATGCAGCTATCTGCCGCCAGCGGGTCGACCGGCTGCCAGCCCTGCGCGGCGATCGCCTGCGAAAATGCGCGATAGCTCATGCCTGGCTTGAGGGTCGCCGGCAACGGCACCAGCAGCTCGCTGTTGTCGGCGTCCGTCGCGTTGGCAACGGCGGGCGCCGCAGTCACAGGCGCACGTGCAGTCACCGCCGCCGCAGGCCGCGGTGCGGCGCTCCAGGCAGGGCTGAAGATGAGGGCAAGCCCAAGCAAGGCTGGGCGGACGAACGTGCGCATACAAAAGACCCTTGCGATCCTGGCAGGGATGGGGAAAGTTAAAGAAGCGCTATTTTGACACGCCGACATGACGACAGGGCGATGCTGCCCGCAGGCGCTCAACAGCCATTTTGTCACCGGTTATCCAGCAGCGAGCCGCAAGCGCACTCGACTGCGACCCTATCGGCGGAGCACCGTGTTGCTTGAGCGAGCGCTGCAACCACCTGCCTTTCCAGCATCGAACCGCAGCCAACAAGACGTGGCGAGCAGTTGTCGGGGGACGGCGCGGAGAAACCGGCGTTTACGAGTGGGACATGCTGCCCCTTGCGCCGGCGGCGCCCACCTGGCGGTAGCACAGCAGGTTTATCAGCGGCTTTAATTCGACACCAGCCATTCCCGGGCAATACGCAGTTGCCGAGTCTTCGATCGGCAGCGGCACCCGTCTGTTGCGGCGACTGACCGCGACACAAAAAAACACCGGCACGCCGCGGTAAGGCGGCATGCCGGTGTTTTAAAGCACTACTGGCCGATATGCTGTTTCAACCAGGCATTGACCGTGTCGTGCCACAGCACGCTGTTGTCCGGCTTGAGCACCCAGTGGTTCTCGTCGGGGAAGTACAGGAACTTGGAGTCGATGCCCTTGCGCTGCAGCGCGGTGAACGCGGCCAGGCCCTGTTCGACCGGGATGCGGAAATCCTGCTGGCCGTGGATGACCAGCATCGGCACCTTCCACTTGTCCACGTGCAGCACCGGGTTGAACTTCTCGTAGCCGGCCGGGTTCTGCCACGGCGTGCCGCCGTTTTCCCATTCGCTGAACCACAGCTCCTCGGTGGCGTAGCCCATGGTGCGGTTGTCGAACACGCCGTCGTGGTCGACCAGGCACTTCCACGGCTGATTCCAGTTGCCGGCCATCCAATAGACCATGTAGCCGCCGTAGCTGGCACCCAGCGCGCAGGCCTTGTCGCCATTGAGGAAGCCGTACTGCTTCTGCGCGGCGGTCCAGCCCTTCTGCAGGTCTTCCAGCGGGCGGTCGCCCCAATGCTGGCTGATTGCGTCGGTGAAGTCCTGGCCGTAGCCGGTGGAGCCGTGGAAGTCGATCATCACCACCGCGTAGCCCTGGCCGGCATAGGTCTGCGGATTCCAGCGGTTGCTCCAGCCGTTGCCGAAGCTGCCCTGCGGCCCGCCATGGATCAGGAACGCCACCGGGTAGGTCTTGCCTTCCTGGTAGTTGTACGGCTTGACCACGTAGCCGTGCACGGTGTTGTTGTTCCAGCCCTTGAACTGGAACTGCTCGTAGTCGCCGAACTGCACATCGGGCAGTTGCTCGCCAGCAGTCTGCGTGATGGCGCGCAGGTTCTGGCCCTGCACATCGCTGACGAACACCTGATCGCCGCTCTTGAGCGAGTTGCGGGTAAACGCCAGCGTGCTGCCGGCCAGCGTCGGTGCATGCACGCTGCCCTCGCCCACCAGCTTGGTCGCTTCGCCGCTGGCGATGTCGATCTTGAACAGCGGATGTTCGCCCAGGTCATCGGCACTGGTGTAGATGCTGCTGCCGTCATCGGCAAGGACGATTTCACCGGCCGAGCGATCCCACTTCGGCGCGATCTCGCGCGTCTTGACGCTGGCCACATCCATCGCCATCAGGCCGAAACGGTCGGCCTCGAAACCCGGGCGCTTCATCGCGCGGTAGTACAGCGTCTTGCCGTCGGCACTGAACACCGGGCCGGCGTCCCAGGCCGGGTTGGCGGCAGTCAGATTGACCGGCGCGGACTTGCCGGTGGCATCCAGGCGATATAGATCGAAGTTGGTCTGCCACGGCTCGTCGTTGCCGGTGGACTTGGCGGCAGCCTTGGCGTTCTTGCCCGCTTCCGGGCCATGCGGCTGCGGGATGCGCACGCTGGCAACCACGCTGCTGCCATCGGGCGACCAGGTGTAGTCGTCATTGCCGCCGAACGGCTTGGACGGTGCATCGCCCGCCAACGTGGCGCTGATCGCCGAGGCACCAACCACCGGTTTGGCGCCGGTTGCGGGCAGCTCGGAGACGAACAAGGTGTTGCGACGGCCATCGTTCCAGGTGTCCCAATGGCGCACGAACAGCTGGTCGTACACCACGCCGCTGGCCTTGGCATTCTTTACGCTGGCGAGCTTTTTCTTGGTGCACTCCAGGTCCGAGCCGCAGTCCTGAAACACGCCCGCACTGAAGGCGATGCGCTTGCCGTCCGGGGAAAGCTTGTAGCTGTCCACGTCCACCGCAAACGCGGTGAGCTGCTGCGGGGTGCCGCCGGCCAGCGGTTGCGCGTACAGCTGCTGGCTGCCGGATTTGCTGCTGAGGAAGTACGCCGTCTTGCCATCGGGCGACAGCGCCGGGCTGTTGACGTTCCAGCCTTCCGGGGTGAGCCGCTTGGGGGGCGACAGATCGCGAGTGCGCAGATTGCGCACCCACAGGCTGGTGGCCGGCTTGCCATTGGCGGTCTTGGCCTGGCGTTTGGCGAACAGCACCACGCTGCCATCGGGGCTGAGCGTGGGCGAGGACACCCGATCCAGCGCGACCATGTCGCGCACATCGAAACCGCGCGCAGCGGCAAGGGTTGGCAAGGCGGCCAACAGACATAAAGGCAGCACGGCGTGACGCAGCTTCATCGAGATTCCTGCAACGGCAAAACGCCGATGGTAGGCGTTGCTGCAGCGCACGCGCAAAGGCTTGCGCTTGGGTCTGCCTGTGCGGTCGCGTGGGCATCGCCTCGTGCATGGGATTGCGCGCCTGGGCGCGACGACCAGACGCCAAGCCAGGTGACGTCAAACGCGAATGGCTGGCGCGCATGACGGCATGGTTCATGCGGGCAGCGAGGCCGGTCACGCCGCCCAGGTCCGCTTGCCTCCTGCGCGCTGCGTTGGAGAGGTGATTGCCACGGTGGGCGCACTGGCGGTCGCTACATCGAGAAAGGCTTCCCCTGCGGCAGGGCACCGCAGCCTTGCGCGACGATCGGCAGCGCCTGGCGTGACGCGGACGGACGTTGCGAGACGCCGGTCGATCTGGCGCCTCGCACCCTTGGCCATGCACGACGAGACGGGGTGTGCATGGACGGCAGCCCACCCTGCCCCTGGCCCGTCCTGCGGCGAAGAACCGCCAACAACACGACTGTGCTCACCGCCAGACGGGCGTGGCCAGTGTTCGGAACCCTCATGTACCACTCGTACACTCCGGTTCCTCCGCGCTGTCCACACCCACCTGAAAACCGCTCGCCACGTTTTGTTGGCCACTCCTAGAAGCGGTGCGACATGCCCACATACACCTGCGCGTCCGGGGTGCGGTCGTTGAGGCCGAAGTTGGCGCCCACGTCCAGTTGCAACAGCGGGTTGATCAGATACGCAGCGGCGATGTCGGCCGAATACTGCTCGATGGTGTCGGCGGGGTCGCGATTGATCGAGGACCACACTTCCACCGCCATCGACAGCTTCGGCGTCAACGGGCGCGCAAGGTTGATCGCATTGATCACCGCGACGTGCTTGCCGCTGCCATCGCTGTCGGCCAGCCAGTCGACCTCCGGGCCGAAGGTCAACGAGAAGCTGTTGGGCAAGGCGAAGTTGATCGGCAGAGCGACGCCGCCTTCCCATTCGTCGTTGCCCAGGCCGGTGCGCGCGGTCGGCGCCTTGACGAACGGCAGCACCGCAACGGTAGCGGTATCGCTTTCGTAGAAGCGCGCCTTCATGCGCAGATAGATGTCGCCGCCGCCACTCAGGCTGCTGCGTGCACCGGTGGCGCGATCGGTGGTCTTGACCTGCAGTTGCGGCGCCCAGTTGAGCTGCAGATCGATGCGGTCGCTGACGCCGTACTTGAGCGTGGGATTGGTGAACACCGAGGTTTCGATGCGCGTGCCGGGCTGGCTGTCGCGGGTGTAGCTGCCGATGTCGGTTTCCAGCTGCCAGGCGCCGGTCGGCACGGTACAGGTGGAATTGGCCTTGGTCGGCCGATCGGTGCACAGCGGCGCATCGGTGGCGTCTTGCGCCTGCGCTTGAGTGGCCAGGCCGCACAACACGCCGGCCACGGCGATGGCCAGCAGAGGGGTGCGCCGTACGCGGGACGAGGAACGGGGATTAACAGTCAGCATTGCAGTAACTCCATGGCAGAGCGCTGGATCGATGACACGACAGACCAGCAGTGAGTGAGGGGGAATGCACGTGGAGAGGTGGATCGACTGCACGACGCCGGAATGGCAGCGTCCGGTCGATCCTATCGAACTGTCGAGCTCGTATGACAAAAAGCGACCGCAACCGCGCGCCGGAAGAGACGCAGTGTGATTGGGCTAACAGTTTTGCCAGGCAGCAGCGGCGGCGCGATGGCCTACGGCGCGGAGATCAGCGGGGTCGATCGAGGCATGCGGCAGCCGTAACGCATCATCCGTGCGGGAGACGGCACGATACGGAGCGGCGGCATAAAGGCGCTATGCATGCGCGCCGGAGTTGGCATAAAGCCGGCGCAAAGGCTGGCTGCAGACCAGCTAGCGCCATCGTGGACGGCCGAGGGGGCTGCCGCGGCGGTGCGTGGCTAGGTTGCAGAGGGCAGCGGCAGGCGCTGCGGGCAGGTCGCCTTGCGCGCCCGCCAGGACGGCGCATGCATCGCATGTGCCGTGTCTGTAACAGGCTCAGGCCGCCTGTTCGCCACGCTTGCCGACGCGATACAGCAGCCAGCCGACCACGGCGAGGATGGCCAGGCCAACCCACTGATTGAGCTGCAGGGCAGCCGGCAGCGCCAGCACGTCGGCGCGGCTGGACAGCACGATCGGCACGGCGATGGCGATTCCCATCAAGGCCTCGCCGGTGATCAGGCCGGCCGCAAACAGCACGCCCGGACGATGCACCCGATCGCGGCCGTCTTCGTCGTCGGCGCGGATGTTGTGGAAGCGCTCGACCAGATGCGCGATCAGGCCGCCGATGAAGATCGGCACCATCAGCTCCAGCGGCAGGTAGATACCGATCGCCGCGGCCAGCACCGGCACGCGGAAGCGCTTGCCGGTGGCCTTCAACCATTCGTCCAGCGCGATGATCGCAGCACCCACCACCGCTCCGATGGCGATCATGGTCCACGGCAACTGGCCGCCGAACAGGCCCTTGGCCACCGAGGCCATCAAGGTGGCCTGCGGCGCGCCCAGCGAATTGGGGTGCTGCGGGGTGGCCGGGCCGATGCCGTAGGCCTGGGCCAGCAGGTTCAACACCGGCGCCATGATCAGCGCGCACGAGAACGCGCCGATGCCCAGCATCAGCTGCTGCTTCCACGGCGTGGCGCCGACCAGATAACCGGCCTTGAGATCCTGCAGGTTGTCGCCGCCCACCGCGGCCGCGCAGCACACCACCGCGCCGATCATGATCGCCGCCACCGCGCCCAGCGGTGCGGCGCCGATGCCGACCGGCACCAGACCGTCCTTGCCCAGCAACAGCACCAGCACCGCCGAGGCGAACAGGATGGTGGAGATGGTGATGCCCGACACCGGGTTGTTGGACGAGCCGATCAGCCCGGCCAGATAGCCCGACACCGACACGAACAGAAAGCCGGCCACGATCATGATGATGGTCATCGGGATCGACACGTGCCACTGCTGCACGATGGCCTGATACAGGCCCAGCAGCGGCAAGGTGCACAGTACCAGCGCCACCAGCATCCACTTCATCGGCAGGTCGCGCTCGGTCTCGGCGACCACGCCGCCACCGCTCTTGCGTGCGGCAGCAAAGCCGCTCTTGACGCCGGAAAACAGCGATTTGCGCAGCGAGAACAAGGTCCACACGCCGCCGATCAGCATCGCGCCGACGCCCAGGTAGCGAATCTTCGCACCCCAGATACCGAACGCGGCATCGGCCGCCGGCGCACCGGCCAGGCTCTGCGCCAGCGCCGGGTCCGAGCCCATGAAGAACTGCTGATACAGCGGGATGGCGATGTGCCAGGACAGGATGGAACCGGACAACACCACGATGCCGACGTTCAAGCCGACGATATAGCCCACGCCCAGCAGCGCCGGCGACAGGTTGGTGCCGATATAGCCCACCAGACGGCTACTGCCCAGGTAGGTGGCCTGCGCCCAGGTGTCCGGGATCACGCGCAGGCCGCTGGCGGCGGCGAGCTTGACCAGCGCGCCGATGGCGCCGGAGGCCGCCAGGATCTTCAGGCCCGGGCCGGGATTTTCGCCGGCCTTGAGCACCTCGGCCGCAGCCTTGCCCTCGGGGAACGGCAGAGGGTCCTCCACGATCATCGAGCGCCGCAGCGGCACCGAGAACAGCACGCCGAGCAGCCCGCCCATGCCGGCGATGCCCAGCACCCACCAGTACTTGAAGTCCGGCCAATAGCCCATGATCACCAGCGCGGGGATGGTGAAGATCACCCCGGCCGCGATCGACGAACCGGCCGAGGCACCGGTCTGGACGATGTTGTTCTCCAGGATGGTGCCGCCGCCGAGCAGGCGCAGCACGCCCATCGACACCACTGCCGCCGGGATGGCGGTGGCGATGGTCAAACCGGCGAACAGGCCGAGGTAAGCGTTGGCGGCCGAAAGCACCACCGCCAGCACGATGGCCAGCACGACGGCGCGGAAGGTGAGCTGGCGCGGTTGCGCGTCGTGGCTCATTGGGCATTCCCCCTGTGGGCAAAAAATCCGTACCACGCTAGCGCCTGGGCGGGTTTCCGTCCAGCTGCGCCGCGGCGTGACAGTGTGCCCACTGTGGCGGGTGGAACACCATCCATGAGCACAGGCGCAGCGGGCATGCTCCGGACTACGCCATCGATGCGTTGGCCTGGTGCAGCGAGGCCAAGTCGGTACGCCGGTGTGGACATCGATTCGCCTTGAACGCCGGCCGGGAGCGTGGCGATCGGCATCCTCGCTCTAAGGCCCCGCCCTAGCGGGAGCGCGCTCCCCACAGTCGGCCGATGCTGTTTGCGCTGGCCGATCTCCATCGACACGCCACCCGCACCAGCACGCAGCCGCGTGCCGAGAGGTCCCGACAATGCACCATCCATTGAGCGCTTCCCTGCTGGCCGGCATGCTGCTGTCGCTGCCAAGCGTCGGCGCATTCGGCAACGAGCCTGCTGCGCACGGCATGCGGTGCCCCGCCCCTGCAGCGGTGCGTTACGCGGACGGCCGCTACCGTGCCCATGCGCGGATCGAAGTGGCTTCCGGACGTGGCGAGTGGTCCAGTACGCCACAAGCCAACGCCGGCAAGCCGCGCCATCTGTCCTCGGTGCTGTACTACGGCAAGCGGTCCGATACAGCGACCAGCACGGGTGTGCTGGTCAATTGCAGTTATACGTTGCCCACCGGCGAGGATGTCGACCTGGCCTACTTCGACCAGCAAACGCCACAAACGCCACGCAACCTGATCGTCGCGCTCCAACATCCCGCTGTTTGGCTGCTCGATCAACCACCGGCACCCGGAGAAGATCAGTTCTACGCTTGTACTCGCAGCCTCAAGGACTGCACGTTCGAGCCGCTGCGCCTGGAATGACGCAGCGGCGCGCGTGCGCAGCCCCTGACGGGGCCGATCCTCAGTGCAGCAGCTCGGCAAACGCGCGATCGGCTTCGATCACGTCCGGCAGCGCCGCGAACAATGCATCCAGATCCACGCTATCCATCAACGGCCCGCGCAATGCTTCCAGTGCGGCCGGCGTGGCACCGGCATGCGCATGCAATGCATCCGACACCTGGGCTGCCTGCGCAACCACCAGCGCCATCGGCGCACCGTCCGGAGCGGCGGCTGGGCGGACCTGGAAGGCGATCGCCTGCTGGATCACCGCAGGCAACTGCCAACGACGCGCCAGTTCGGCGCCCACCTCCGGGTAGCCGAAACCCAGCTGCAGGGTTTCCTCGGCGGCGTGGCCGGCCGATGAGGTCTCGTGATTGATGCGGCCGGCATACTCCGGCGCGCCGGACTGGATCAGCAACTCGCCGATGTTGTGCATCATGCCGCAGGTGAAGGCGGTTTCCGGATCCAGGCCGTGCTGGCGCGCCAGCAGGCGGCAGATGCCGGCCACCTCGAAACTGTGGCGCCAGAAGGACTTCAGATCGAAGCCGGGGCCGGCGCGAAAGGCGCCGGTCATGGCCGAGGCCAGCACCAGGGTGCGCAGCGTGTTGAAGCCCAGGCGCATTGCGGCGTCTTCCACGCTGGTGGAATCGCGCAAGCCGTGGAAACGCGCCGAATTGGCCAGGCGCAGCACCTTGGCAGCGATCACCGGATCGCGCTCGATGGTGTGCGCCAACACATCGATGTTGGTATCGGGATTGTCGAACTGGGCAATCAGTTCCTGCGCCACCTTGGGCACGGTGGGCAAGGTGTGCAACTGGTCGAACAACGCCTCCAACTTCATGATCGCCTCGCAGGTCAATGGTGATGAGTGTGGCTGACAACGGGAGTGCGGGTCGGCCCGGTGCGGACGGCGCGCAAGCCACGAAGTGTACGTCCGATGCCGCCGATCCCGAACACTGCGCCTGCCGCCGCCGCACAGTCGGTTGCCAACGGTTTCGTTCCGGCCAGGCGGGACGTCCTCCCTGGTGTAACACGGGCCGGTTCCGCGGCGATGACCGCCACCGGGCCGAGCTGAAAAGCGGTATCTGCAGCAACCTCGCCAATCCTGCCCGGCGTTACCCTTGCTTGCGACGCGTCGCTGGCAGGCGGCGACATCCGACCGACCGACGCAGGTACTGCGATTGCGCGCTGGCGCCCACCTCGATCGGTCCTGGCATCACCTGGCACCACCTGGCGGTTAGCTTGGATGGGCGAGCGAGTGCACATGCATCGCACCGCCAGCACGCAGCGGCCCTCGGCGCTTGCACCGAGCAGCGCCGGGCGTGGTCACGCGACATGCGGCCTCTGCCGCCCTGCCTCAATGGAAGTCGCGCGAGGGCAGCTGCATCTCGCCGAGCAAATCGCTGAGGTCGTACAAGTTGCCGGCAATCAGATGCTCCACGTCGTCCACGCGCTCCCAGCGGCCACGTACGGCGAGCAGGCGCGATTCGAGCAATGCACGGCGGCGGCGCAGCGCCAGATGCGACCAGACGATGACGTTGATCATGCCGTGTTCGTCTTCCAGGGTGACGAAAATGGTGCCCTTGGCGGTGGCCGGGCGCTGCCGTTGGGTGACCAGCCCGGCCACATGCACGCCGCTGCCGTGGCGACGGCCCTGCAGGTCGCGCAGGCCGAGGATGCGCCGCTGCTGCATCTGCGGGCGCAGCAGCGCCATCGGATGCTGGCGCAGGCTCAAACCGACCGAACGGTAATCGGCCAGGATCTCCTCGCCTGCGCGCGGTGCTTCAAACTCCACCTCGCGTTCCTGCGGGCTGCCCGGCAGCAGCGGCCGGCGCGCTTCCACGCCGGCCATCGCCCAGCGCGCGGCATTGCGGTTGCCGACCAGGCCCTGCAAGGCGCCGGCTTCGGCCAAGGCCAGGCGCGCCTTTTCGTCGAGTGCGGCGCGCAGGCACAGATCGCCGATATCGGCGAAGGCCCGCTGCGCGCGTGCGGCGACAATGCGGGTGGCCACCACTTCCGATAACCCGGCGACCTGGCGCATGCCCAGCCGGATCGCCGGTTGTTCGCCAGGGTCTTCGTCGCTATGCCAGGGCCGGCCACCGACCAGCGTGTTGTCCCACTCGCTGTGCAACACATCCACCGGCAACACCTCCACGCGCGCGCGCTCGGGACTGCCGCGGCGCGCGTCCTGCACGATCTGGCTGGCCGAGTAGAACCCCATCGGCTGCGCATTGAGCAGCCCGCAGGCAAAGGCTGCCGGCTCATGGCGCTTGAGCCAGCAGCTGGCGTAGACAAGCTTGGCGAACGAGGCGGCATGACTTTGCGGGAAACCGTAGGAACCGAAGCCCTTGATCTGCTCGAAGATCTGGTCGATGAAGGTGGAGGCGTAGCCTCTGTTCTGCATGCGTTCGCGCACACGCGTGCGGTGCTGTTCCATGTCACCGCCACGGCGCCAGGCGGCCATCGAGCGGCGTAGATTGTCGGCTTCGCTCTCGGTGTATTCGGCGGCGTGCATCAGCAGCTCCATCACCTGCTCCTGAAACAACGGCACCCCCAGTGTTGGCTTGAGGATGTCTTCCACCTCCGGCGATGGATAGTTCACTTCTTCGCGGCCCTGCCGCCTGCGCAGATACGGATGCACCATATCGCCCTGGATCGGCCCGGGACGCACGATCGCCACTTCGATCACCAGGTCGTAGAACACCGCAGGCTTGAGCCGCGGCAGCATCGCCATCTGCGCGCGCGATTCGATCTGGAATACGCCGACCGTGTCGGCGCGCTGGATCATCTTGTAGGTCGGCTTGTCGTCGCCTGGCAGCGTGGCGATGGTGTATTTGCGCCCGCGGTGGCCGCGCACCAGCTCCAGCGTCTTGCGGATGCAGGTCAGCATGCCCAGCGCCAGGCAATCGACCTTGAGCAGCTTCATGGTTTCCAGATCGTCCTTGTCCCACTGGATGATGGTGCGGTCGGCCATGGCCGCGTTTTCCACCGGCACCAACAGCGACAAGGGTTCGTCGGAGATGACGAAGCCGCCGACATGCTGCGACAGATGGCGCGGGTGATCGCGCAGCTGTTCGGTCACCGCAAGAATCTTGTTGATCAGTGGATTGGCCAGATCGAACCCGGCCTCTTCGATGCGCTGCTCCATCGGGGTGTCGCCATTGCCCCAGCCGTAGCAATTGGCCAGCAGCGCGATCTGGTCCGGCGGCAGGCCGAAGGCCTTGGCCACGTCGCGCACGGCGCTCTTGCCGCGATAGCAGATCACGGTGGCGGCCAACGCCGCGCGTTCGCGCCCGTATTTGCTGTAGACATACTGCAGCACCTCCTCGCGGCGTTCGTGCTCGAAATCGACGTCGATGTCCGGTGGCTCGTCGCGTTTTTCGGAGAGAAAACGCGCCATCAGCAGGCGGGTTTCGTCTGGATTGACTGCGGTGATCCCCAGCGCATAACACACCGCCGAATTGGCCGATGAGCCGCGCCCCTGGCAGAGAATCTGTCTGGAGCGCGCAAACCGCACTACGTCCTGCACGGTCAAGAAAAACGCCTCGTACCGCTTGAGCGCGATCAGCGCGAGCTCCTTTTCGATGTCTTCGCGCACCTTGGTCGAGATGCCGTCCGGCCATCGCTCGCGAATGCCTTCCTCGGTGAGCTGGCGTAGGTAGCTGGTGGGCGTATGCCCTTCCGGCACCAATTCTCTGGGATAGCTATAGCTGATCTTGGAAATATCGAAGCTGCAGCGCTGCGCCAGGTCCACGGCGGCCTGCAACAGCGCATCGGGATAGATATTGCCCAGGGCGTGTCGCGTGCGCAGGTGGCGCTCGCCATTGCGGAACAGATGCGCGCCACACTCGGCCAACGGCAAGCTGTGGCGGATGGCGGTCAAGGTGTCCTGCACGATGCGCTCGCGTCGCTGCGCCATGTGCACATCGCCGCTGGCCAGTGCAGTCATGCCAAGTTGCTGGGCCAGCAGCTGCAAGGCAAGCAACCGCGCTGCGTCGTCCTGTTCGCGATGCAGCTCCACCGCCAGGAATGCACGCTCACCGAACACCTGCTGCAGCCAGACGCCCTGCTCGGCCTGCGGCTGCGCACCGGGCAACCACAGCGCGAACACACCGGGGACGACATCGCGAAACTGCGCCTGGACCTCGGCACGCCCGAGTCGATACGCGCCCTTGCCTGCCGCACGCCGCGCGGTGGTGATCAGCGCGCACAACTGCGGATAGCCGTGTGCGTTTTCCACCAGCAGGACGAAGCGGGTGCCGTCGACGAGCGTGAATTCGCTGCCGACGATCAACCGCACGCCGGTGGCACGCGACGCTTCCAGGCCACGCACGATGCCGGCCAGCGAGCATTCGTCGGTAATCGCCAGTGCGCTGTAGCCGCAGTGTTGCGCACGCGCGAACAACTGCTCGGCACTGGAGGCGCCACGCAAAAACGAAAAGTCCGACAGGCAATGCAGCTCGGCATAGCCAGGCAGGCCGTCGGCGTGCTGCGCATGGACGATGTCGTCGTTGGCCGCGCGCAGCCGTGCCGCCACATTCCAGCCGCGCGGCATGCGCCCGCCCGGCGTGTCGCGGTCCACGCCATCGACAGCGTCGTCCCAGCTCATGGGCGTATACCTGCAAAAACGCGCCGCCACCGCGCCGTCTTTGCAATGCGCGGCAGATCGCATGGTTGCAGCAGCCCCTTCGCATCATGGTATTGGGCGCTGGCGGCAGCGCTGCGATGACCAGCCAGGCACCCCACGCCCCACTCTGGCAGTGGCCTACGCCGGATCACGCAAACCACCCATGCAGCATCCAGCCATCCACACGGCCGGGGGCGGCGAACGCCCAGCCGCGCCGGCCGCGTGCGGTCTCCACCACGTAGTAATCGCGTCGCGCCTCGTCGTCGTCCCACCAGCCGCTTTCCAGTCGTTCGGGACCGGAGACGATGCGCAGGTGCGGATCGTGCAAAGGCACCGGTTGCGGCAGCAACCAGGTGGGCCGCGGCGGGCGTGGCGGCGCCGCAGCTTCGCGCACTGCATCGCCGATGGCGCGACGCCAGGCGCGTTCCGGGCGCGGGTCGTCGGCCGGCAGCACGCGGTACACCGCCTCATCACCCAGGCGCGCACGCAGCCGCTCGCGCAGTTGCGGCCAGTCCACCGACTGCTGCGCACGTTGGTCGAACAAGTCGCGCATCGCCGGCACGAACGGTGGCAGCTGGCGCGCCAACAGCCGCATCGCCACCACCGGCCGCGGAATCTCCACCCGCTCCAGCCGGTTGCGGGCCAGCTCGAACAACAACGTGGGCGCACGCTCCGGCGTCAGCAGACCGATCTCGACATCGGTGGCGCCTTGTTCGTGCTCCAGACGCAGCAAAAAGCGTTGCACGCCGCCATCGCGGATGGACAGATACGTGCACAGATCGCCGATCAACCGGCGCAGCGGGAACAACAGGGCCGGATGGGTTTCCACCTCGTAGCCCAGCTCCACGCGTTGGTCGAAGTGGTCCGGGGGCGCGTAGCACTCCAGCGTGTCATCGACACTGCCATAGAGGCGGTCCAGATGATCGAGCAGGGCCGCACCGAAACGCCGTTGCAGCCCGTCGCGCGGCAAGCCACGTACTGCGGCGAGCGTGCGCACGCCCATGTGCTGCAGACGCTCGCCGGCATCGCCCGGCAAGGCGGCCCGGCGCACCGGCACCTTGTCCAGGGTGCTGTGCAAGGCCGGCACCTGGGTCAGCACCATGCCATCGCGCAGCCCGGCCAATACGCGCGCCGCGCGTGGGGTGGGCGCCAGTGCAAGCCGGTGCTGGAAACCCAATGCCTGCAACTCATCGCGCAGGCGTCGCTCGAAACGCGGCCATGGACCGAACAGACGAAAACTCGCACCGGCCTCCAGCACGATGGCGCGCGACCATTGCTGGCTCACCAACGAACTATGCCGGTACGCCCAGGCCGCAAGAAACCGCTGGGTACGCGCTTCGTTCTGCGCGTCGTAATCGACCGTGCGCACCTGTGCCATCAAGGCATGCGCCGCAGACAGGCGCATGCCCGGTTTCAATCCAGCAGCGGCAGCGGCGGGGTTGGCCGAATGCAGGCTGCGCAACTGCGCCGGCCCCTGCACCAGCACCAGCGGCGCGTCCGGCTCTTCAAGCCGCCGTAGAACGGCGTCCAGTGCCAGCTGCGGCAATAAGATGCAGGCCCACAACATGCGCGCGGCTCAATGCGCCAGCCGCAACGGCTGCGAAGGCACCTGGCCGCCGCGGCACTTGCGCACCTGCCAGGCATCGCGCTCGGGCAGGAATTCCAGCCGCAAGGCCGCCGGCGATGCATTGACCGCATGCCTGCGATCGCGCAACGCGAACGCGCAGCAATTGCCGCTGTCGGCCGCCACCTGCAGCCGCCGCAAGGCGCGCGCATCGCCGGTTTGCGGCCACCCCAGCACTGCGGCGCAGGCGCCGCTGCGCAGGCATTGTTCGAATGCCCACAGGGCGTCGCGCGGCTCGGCCTGCACCACTTCCAGATGTTCCAGCACCACCCCGCCCGCCTGCCAGGCCGGTGCGTACGGGATGAAGGGCGGTGCCACCAGCACCACCCGGCTGCTGGCGCCGGTCATCCGCGCCAGCGTGGGCAGCAACAAGGCGATTTCGCCGATGCCATGTGCGGGCAACAACAACTCGGTGAGCGCACGCCGCGGCCAGCCGGCATCGGGCAGCAGCGCATCCAGTACGGCATGCCCGGTGGATTCGCCCCCATTGGCCGTGGCGGTGCCGTGGCCTGCGCGCCATACCGTGCGCGCAGCCAGCAAGGCGTCCAGCGGCATCGCCAGCGCGGCATTGCCGGGTTGTCGCAGCTGCACGGGCTCGCTCATCTCAACCCTGCCGGATCAGGCCGCAGTACAGCCCTTCGATCGCGAAGTCGGCGTCGGCCGCCACCACGATCGGCGCATGCGCGCGGTTGCGCGGCAGCAGGCGGATGCGTTCGGCACCGCGCTCCAGGCGTTTGATGGTGATTTCGCCATCCACCCGCGCCACCACGATCTGCCCATCGCGCGCGTCGTTGCTGCGATGCACGCCGACCAGGTCGCCATCCAGGATGCCGTCGTCGATCATCGAATCGCCCTGCACTTTCAGCAGGTAATCCGGACGCAACGAAAACAGCGTGCGGTCCAGCCACAGCTGCCGCTCCAGCCCGATATCCGCCCCGATCGGCACACCGGCAGCCACCCGTCCCAGCACCGGCAAAGCCAGCAAGGCATCGCGCCCGGCGCCGCCTGGCACGCGGATGCCGCGCTTCTGGTTGGGCAACAGTTCGATCAACCCCGCCTCGGCCAGCGCCTGCACGTGCTTTTGCGCGGCATTGCGCGAGGCAAAGCCGAATGCCTGCGCGATCTCGGCCAGACTGGGAGACACCCCTGTGCGGGCCTGCTCCTGCAGGAAAGCCAGCACGGCCAGACGCTTGGGAGAGAGAGGTTGCATGAAAGTGCGGCGGCCGACAGGACGAGGTGTACATTTGTACACTTTTCAATCGCAGGAGACGAGACTGGCTTGCTGAGCCGCTTCAGCACAGCGCTTGCGGGCGGGTGACGACAGAGTTATAACCTACGTACTAACGCGAGGCATTACCATGAAGCTCAAGATCACCTCCATCGGCAATTCCGCTGGCGTCATCCTGCCCAAGGAACTGCTTGCCCGTTTGCGCCTGGGCAAGGGCGACGAGCTCTATGCACTGGAGACCCCCGACGGCATCAAGCTGACCGCGTTCGACCCGACCCTGGCCGCGCAGATGGAGGTGGCCGAGCAGGTGATGCGCGAAGACCGTCAGGTGCTGAACAAGCTGGCCAAATGAACACGCGCATGCTCGTGTGGATCACCCGCGCGCTTGCCCTGGCCATCCACGAACGTCAATTGAGCGAACACGGTGGCGCTGCCGGCATCCGTGATGAGGCCTTGCTGGACTCGGCGCTGGCCCGTCCACAGCAATTGTTTTCCTACGGCGATCCTCCGCCCGATCTGGTGGAGTTGACTGCAAGCTTGGCCTACGGACTGGCGCGCAACCACCCGTTCGTGGATGGCAACAAGCGTACCGCGCATGTCTGCTACCGCGTTTTTCTTGTGCTCAATGGTGCCGAGCTCATGGCCTCGCAGGAGGAGAAGTATGTCGCCATGATGGGATTGGCCGATGGCGCATGGAGCGAGGAGGAGTTTGCCCAGTGGCTGCGTCCACGGGCGCGCTTGCGTGCAGATACGCATCTGCATGAGCCACGGGGGCATTACGGTTGATGCATCATGTCGCCGCGCTGGCGACGGGTCGTGGTGCATCCGCAATGACGCAGGATGTCTACATTCTTTCCCGCACAACGTTGCGGCTGCACGGATGTCTCAACACATCGCCAGGTTCGATACTGCGTGGTTTGGCGCTTTAGCGTAGTGGCCATCCATGGCCGTGCGTCGCTGCCGTGCAGCGCATGCTGAAGGCTGCGATGGATCTGAGTCACTGCTAGTTCGCTACGCCCTCAGTCCTTTGCATACACCACGCCCAACTTATCGATCTCCTCACCTGCGCGGCCGGTGAAACCGGCGATATGCCAGCCGCTGGGAGCGGTCAGCGTGTAGGTCTCGCTGGTCGGGCTGCCCACCTGCACGCTGCGGCCTTTGTTGGTGCGCAGACTCAACGAGAACAGGCGGGTGCGGTCGTTGTACCTGCCAACGCTGAAGGTGGCCGAGGACAGCGTTTCGTTGGCACCCAGCGACAATGTGGTCGCCTGCCCACCGCTGCCGCCATGCGCGAGCAGCTTGCCGCTGTCCAGGATCACGCCGACGCCATCCAGGCGCGCACCGCCGCGCAGGGTCACGCCACTGAGCCGGCGCACGCCGGGGTTGCCGGCCAGATCGTTGAACGGAACGCCGTGCGGACCACCGAACTGGTCGCTGGTGCGCAGTCGATCGCCCACCGCCCATCCGAACTGCGTAGACAGCGGGTAGTGGTCGGACAAGGGCTTGCCGGCGCTGTCGTAGAAGCCGCCGCCATCGAGCTGATAGCGATTGGCCACCAGGGTCAGTTGCGGGGCGTCACGGTACAGGATCTTGTCGACCACCTCGCAGCTATTGGTGGGCGGCGTGCCGCAGAGCAGCGGCGGGGCACCGGCCGCCGGTGCGCTGCCCTTGATCAGTTCCACCCACGTATCGGTCAGCCCATTGGAGGCGATCAGCTCGCGGATGTTGTCGTCACTGCGGGTGTAGCGCGTATTGGAATCCATCATCACCAGCACCGCGTTGCCGGCCGACCAGGTCTGGATGAATTGCGAGAGCTGCCCGATATTGGCGCGACGCGCCGACAGATCGCCCGCTTCGACACCGGCATTGGGGTGCGCGTTGTAGACGTCCAGCAGCACGCCATCGGCCAGGCGCACGCGCATGTAACTGAACCCCTTCGGGGTCAGGCAGTCGGTGCCGTTGCACTGGTTCCACTTGATCCGGGTGAAGTCGCTGAAGGGATAGTTGCTGAGCGTATTGAGCCCGTCGCCGAATGCGGCACCGCCGCTGGTGGCGGTGCGGTAGGGATGCGCGTCGCCAGCGTACAGCGTGGCGTGGTAGTTGAAGTCTTCCTGCACGTTGATCAGCCCGTAAGGGGCCAGTTTTGGTGCGAGCAGTACGGTGTTGGTGGCCGGCGTTCCGCTGGACAGGCCTTCGGGCAGGCCGGCGATGTTGTAGGTCAACACGTCGAGTACGCCGACGTCCGTTTGCGCCTGTGCGATGCCTGCGCAGGCAAGACCAAGAGTGATTGCGAGACTGACGAGAGTACGTCGCTGGTGGAGCATAAATCGCCTCTTGCAGTGATGAGAAACAGCGGCTGGCACGGTGGCCAGGGATACGGCGCTCAAACGCCGATGCAACCACACGCGCCGGCGGAGACCGGCGCGCGCAGCGTCATTCGCTCAGGTAATGCGGGTCGATCGCGGCGTCGATCAATGTCGCCAAGGCTGGTAGCGGGCAGTCGTACTCCGGGGTGGCGCTGCTGCAGCCGGGAATGAACACCGGCGAGGACGGTGGCGGCGCCTGCGGTGTCAGTGCGCGGCGTTCGCGCAGTTGCGCCAGCGTCTGCGCGGTGTAGCGCAGGCGGATCACGCGCTGCCCGTCGGCACGCAGCCAGCGTTCGAAGACCAAGGCACCACCAGGCACGGTCTGGTCCGGCTGGTACCCCGGCAACTGCCAATGCAGATCGAACATGCCAGCCAGCAAGGTCAGCGTGCCGTCGTGTCCGGACAGCACCACCAGCCGTGCATCCCCACCAATCGGCGTGGCACGCGCTGCAGTGGCGTTTGCACTGCCGTTGGCCTCGCTGCCTTGCTGCAAGGTTGCCAGCAGCCGCGCCGCCAATGGCGAACTGGCCATCCGCGCGACCGTCGGCTCACGCAGGCGCAGCGCGAACTCGGCCTGGTGCGGTGCGAACGCGCGCAGCAGGCTGGCCTCGTCCAGGCCTTGCCACCCCAGTGCGGCAAAGTCTTGGCCGTCGGCCCAACCCATCAGCAGGCTCTCGCTGATGCCCGATGCGGCCGCTGCCGGGCCTTCGACCCCGGCAATGCCGTGGTGCGCATCGCCCATGCGTGCAGGTACCGCATCCAGGCGTTGCTTGCCGGCAACGGCCTGCGCCGGGCACGGCCGTTGCGTGCATTGCAACAGCAGTTGCTGCAAGGTGTCGATGGCATCGCGCTGCGCCGCATTCCAGCTCGCAACATCGCCGCCGACGCGGCCGGCGATGGCTGCGCGCATCAATGCGGCGGCAGCGGGTTGGCGCAATGCCGGCGCGCCATCGAACAGTGGATCGGATGCATCGTCGGCAACGTGGTGCACCGTGTTCGTGCACCCGGGCGTAAGCGTGCTTGCCAGCGCCTGTGCCGAGGCGATGGTGCGCTGGGTGCGGTTGGCCCAGTAGTACACCTTGTCGCAAGCATCGCCATCGAACAGGCCGAGCGTTGCGTAATGGGCGCGATAGTAGCGGCCGAACAAGGCTTCCAGACGTGCGCCGTTCTCGGTGAGGTAACCGGCAGGCACGCCGAAGCGTGGCCAGGAACGTGCGGAGTACCTGCCCAATGCTTCCGGGCTGGACATCGCCGCGCGCACGCCATGGCGCTTGAGGATGACGACTTTTTCAAGCGTGTCAGGCGTTGCTGCGGCGGCGTGCGCGGTTCCCGGCGGAATCAGCGCAGCAACGACAGCAGCAAAATATCCAAGACACAGACGCGGTAGTGATGACATGCCTTCGATCTCGATCATGGCGCCACCCTGTGTTGCGACAGGGCGCGACCGGCAGTTGGCAACAACGCCACAGCGGGCGCCGTTGCAGGTGCAGATGACGCCCTGCTGGAAGGCGCCCTGTTGTGGCCTTTGGCTGTTGTCGGCAACGCTGGAGCGGCTATCGCAGCGGCTATCTCCCAAAAGACCGCGGTTGCAGCATGTCGCGCTACACGCGTGCAAGATGGAGCGCACCGCCCTCGCCTGACGGATCCCCGCCTACCGGCTTGCCTTGACCCCACTCAGAACCGCGCGCGCACTCCAAGCGACCAGGTGCGGCCGTAGTCGGTATAACCGCCGAACAGGTGATCACCGACGAATTGGCGCTGCACTTCGCCGGTAAGGTTGATCGCATTGACGAACACCGACAGCGTGTCGTTGACCTTGTAGGCCACGTTGGCATCCAGGCTGCCGAACTTGTCGCTGTTGAGCGTGGCGACATTGGCAGTGCCCACCGCGTTGAGAATCTCGTCGCTCCAGCTGTAGCTGACCCGTGCCATCAACGGCCCCTTCTCGTAGAACAGCACGGCGTTATAGGTGTTCCTGGCAACGCCTTCCAGGCTGTCGGTAAAGCTGCTGGTGCCGTCGTGATAGGTCGCCTTGCTGTCGGTCCAGGTGTAGTTGAGCTGCATGCCCAGGCCGTCCAGCGGCGACGGCAGGCTGCCAAAAACCTGCTGATACGCCACTTCCGCGCCCTGCACCATCGCCTTGCTGCCGTTGGTCTTGGACGACAACAGATAGGTCTGGCCTTCGTACACCAGGTTGGACATCTGGGTCTGGATGAAGCTGGAGATGTCCTTGTAGAACAGCCCGCCGGTCAGCGCCGACGTCCCATCGATATACCACTCGAAGGTCAGGTCGTACTGCCACGCTTCGAACGGCTGCAGCGCAGGGTTGCCGCCGCTGGCGGTGAGGCGTTCGCCACTGGAATTGAAGGTGAGCTTGGACGACAGATCGGTGAGGTCCGGGCGCGTGATCACCTTGGCTGCGGAGGTGCGCAACACCATGTCATCGTGCACGTCCCAGGCGGCGTTGAACGAGGGCAACACGTTGGTGTAGCTGCGCTCGAAATGCACCGGCTGCGCGCTGCCGTTGACATCGGCATGGCCATCGGTGGCCTGTTCGGTACGCACCACGCGTGCACCGAGATTGCCGCGCAGTTCGCGGCCCGCCAGCTGGGTGCCGAAGTTGGACATCGCATACGCCGAGGCAATCTTTTCCTGCACTTCATAGGAATTCTGCAGGTCGGCGCTGTTGGGGGTGTTGCTCAGATCGGCGCTGGTCGGCCAATTGCCCCAGAACGCGGATTCGATCGGCGCCAGCCATTGCCGCGGCAGGTTGCCGTTGGCGTCGGCCAGCATGTCGCCCACCGGCAATGCGGTGAAATAGCTGCCCGGGAAACGGACGCCGGCGATACTGTTGAGCAGCAGGTCGGCGCGATCGTAGGTGCGCGAGCGCTGGCGATACTTGGCGCCCAGCTTGAAGTCGCGGAAGAAGCTGCCGTCGAGTGCGCGCCTGGCATCGAACTGCAGTGCGTCTTCCTTGTCGCGCGCATCGATCTCACGCCATTCCAGCCGGCGCCCTGCCACGGTGGCCGGGTTGGTCGGATCGAAGCCGTTGCTGAAGCGCCAGTCCGGCACGTTGTCGCCGTCGGCTTGCGGCATGTCCACGCGCATCGACAGGTTGGTGCCACTGCGCAGGCGCGTGCGCCGGATCGGGTCCGAATCGTAGCTGTGCGCCTGCGAGTGGAAGGCCACCGCGCCCAGCGCCCATTGGTCGCCGCTCCAGGTGCTGGACAGGCGTGCACTGCGATTGTCGTCGGTGATGCCTGAGGTCTCGCGCGAGATCTGCACCTGCCCATTGCGATAGTCGAAGCCGGTGATGCCGCCGTTTTCCACGCGCAGATTGCTCAGCTTGGCCAGGCTATCGAAGCCCACGCCCATGCTGTATTCGTCGTAATGCACGGTCTGCCTGGCGTAGAGCAGATCCAGATTGGTTTCCCATTGTGCGCTAGGCTTCCACTGCAACGAGGCGGCCACGCCGGTGCGTTCGCGCTCTTCCAGCTCCAGCGTCGGCCGCAGGCCCGTCGGCACGTAACTGGCGCCGGGGACGCCCGGCACACCGTTACGGTAGTAGTCCCAGCTCACCTCGTTGACGCGGTCCTGGCGCAAGCTGCGTTGCGCATATGCGCCAGAGATCAGCATGCCGAAGGTGCCCTCGGCATTGACCCAGTTGAACAGCCCCGACACGCGCGGATCGTTGGCATGCGTGCGTTGTGCCTGGCTCGATTCCAGCGATACGTTGGTCAGGGTCTTGCCCAGCTCCAGCGGGCGGAACGTGCGCACGTTGACGATGCCGCCGATGGCGCCTTCGTCCAGGTCGGCGGTGGGGCTCTTGATCACGTCCAGGCCGGAGACCAGTTCGGCCGGCAGCGTGTCGTAACGGAACTGGCGCCCGGTCTGGCCGGAGGTGCGTACGTTTTCGTTGACCGCCATGGTCTGGCCGTTGAGCGTGGTGACCTGGAAGTTCGGCCCCAGGCCGCGCACGCGGACGTACACGCCTTCGCCGCGGTCGCGCACGATCGAGACACCAGGCACGCGCTGCAGCGCCTCGGCCACGTTCTGTGCCGGCAGCTTGCCAATGTCTTCGGCGGCGATCACATCCACCACGCTGTCGGCGTAGCGCTTCTGGCGCAGCGCGGCGCTGAGGCTGCCGGCGTAACTGCCGAGCACCTGGATACTGTCCAGTTCCTGCACCGGTGGGTCTGCGCGCGGTGCTGGCACTGTGACGGTCGTTGCGACTGCGGCCGTTGCAGGAACCTCCTGCGGCACGCCGGGCGCTGGTTCGGCGGTTTCGATCGTCACCGTGGTCGCATTGAGATAGCGGTAACGCAGGCCGGTGCCATCGAGCAATTGCTGCAACGCCTGCTCCGGTGCGATGCCTGCAGGGGTGGCACGGGTCTGCGGGTTGCCGGCCACGCCGGCGGCATACACGAACTGCAGCCCGGTCTGACGCGACAGCGCATTGAGCGCGCGTGCCAGCGGTTGTGCGGGAATCGCATCGACCGACACCGCCGCAGGCGTGGTCTGGGCACCGGCAGTACCGGCATGCAATGCGAGAGCGATCGAAAGAACCAACGTACGACGCATCGTGGAATCCAGTAGGGGAGGAAGCAATGCGCAGCGCCACGCTTGGGCGGGAATGCTGCGTTGTACCCGGACTACGAGGGACGACAGCGACGATCGGGCACCGTTTTTTGATGAATTTTCTGTGACACGTGCGCGCCGGTAGCGCGCATGCAAGCAGGCGTACTGCGCTGCCCGCACGATGCGGGTGCATCTGCACGCGTGCGCACGCCGGCCAGTTGCCGCAGGGTCATGGCTGATAGCAGAGCGCGGCGCGCACACGATGCCGCCCAGCGGTGCGCGCCCATGTCGGACATGTCGCCTGGCACAAGATGGCGTCGTTCACGCCGCGGTCGTCAGTGCGCGGCGGCGCCCAGCGCTGGCCGGCTGCTCACGCGCAGCACGCCCGGCGCATCGACCACGCGCAGGTCGGGTTGGTCGTCGAGAAACGCGCGCAGCGAGGCGACATCGTCGCCGCGCAGGTTACCGGTGAGCCGCAACGCGCCGGCGGCGGCATCGTCGATGAGCAGGCGGGTGCGATTGAGCCGATTGAAATCCTCGGCCACGGTGGTCAGCGGCGCATCGCGGAACACGATGCGTCGCTGCCACCACGCATGCATCGCGGCGACATCCTCGCTGGACACCTCGACCCGGCCGGACACCGCGTCGATCCGTGCGCTCTGCCCGGCGCCCAGGTTTGCCAGCATCGGCTGCTGCTTGCGGTCTTCGCGCCACACGTGCACGCGACCTTCGGTGACCTCGATGCGTGCCTGCTGCCGATACAACGCGATATCGAAGGTGGTGCCGATATCTTCCACACGCAGGCGGCCTGCATACACCTGCAACCGACGGCGGTCCTGAGCCACTTCAAAGCTGGCCTGACCCTGCAGCAATTGCAGGCGACGGCTCCACGGCGTCATGGTCGCGCGCACGCTGCTGAGCGCATTCAGATGCACCACGCTGCGATCGGCCAGTTGCACGCGGCGCTGCTCGCCATGCGCGGTGGCATAGGTCTGGGTACGCGGCCAGGCCCAGCCGGCCAAGACCGCCACGCCGCACAACGCCGCGGCCAGGCCCAGGCTCCAGCCGCGTAGACGCGCGCCGCGCTGGCCATCGTGACGGCCCACAGGCGCCGCATGCCGAGGCGGTGGTGGTTGCGGCAATCGCGACGGCAACGGCAACGCGATCACATTGGACGATGCTGCAGCCGCATGCGTGCGGCGATCGCCATCGAGCAAGGCATCCACATCCAGTTCCATGCCACGCATTACGTCGCCCAGCTCGCCGGCGACGCGCAGCACGGCCATGTACTCGCGCACATGCAGCGGCGATGCGGTCAGCCATTGCATGAAACTGGCTTGCTGCTGCGCGTCCAGCGCCTGCATGCGCTGCAGCGCATGCCAGTGCGCGGCCTCGCCGGCAGCGCTGCGGGCGGCCAGAATGCGCGTGCTCACCAGCTCTCCCCGCTGTCGGCAACCGCCTGCCTGCAAGCCGACAACCCACGCACCACATGTTTTTTGACCATGTGCGCAGACACGCCCATGCGCTCGGCGATCTGCTTGTAGCTGAGCCCATCGCGGTACTGCATCACCAGCACCGCGCAGGTGCGTTCCGGCAAGGTGGCCAGCAAGGCCTGCAGACGTTGCTGGCGCTGCTGACGGTGCGCGGCATCTTCCACATCCTCGCCGGCGGCCAGCAACTGCGAAAACTGTTCCATTTCTTCGATCTGCAGCGGCGCCTGCTTGCGCCGCACCGCCTGCTCGCGCGCAAGATTCAGCGCCACCGTGTACAGATAGGCTTCCGGGTTGGCGATTCCCTCGCCCTGGTCCTGCTGCGCACGCAACAGGCGTAGATAGGTTTCCTGCACCAGGTCCTCGGCGTCCTCCTTGGCGCCGCGGCGCACAAAGAAACCGCGCAGCACAGATCCGTGCTGCGTGAACACCTGGCTCCACGCGCGGGTGGCATTGGCTTTCATCGTGCGCGCTCCCCTTGCGCTGGGCGCGCTAGCCTGGCCAATTCAGGTGACACCACGATGACGCGCCGCGCATATCCCCTGCACCGCATGCCGCTGGGTTGCGCAACCGATCGCCCATCGCGCGATACCAAAGTGCAGTCAAGCGAACGCCACAGCGCAGCTGTTTGCCCGCGCGAGCGCGATCGCAGCATCGCTACCTCTACACCGTCCCTACACCGCACCTTGACCCTGCGAGGGTCAAGGTGAGGGCCCTCCTCCCAGCCATCGCCACGGGGTTCGCATGAATGCCACGCCCGCCATTGCCGATCACACGGCGCCGGCAACCGCCACCGCTGCGCCAACCTACCCGGTCAACCTGCGCATCAACGGTCAGCCCTATCACCTGCAACTGGAAGCCTGGGTCAGCCTGCTCGATCTGCTGCGCGACCGGCTCGATCTCACCGGCAGCAAGAAAGGCTGCGATCACGGCCAGTGCGGTGCATGCACGGTGCTGGTCGATGGCCGCCGCATCAATAGTTGCCTGACCCTTGCGGTCATGCAGGACGGCGCCGACATCACCACCGTCGAAGGCCTGGCCGATGGCGAGCAACTGCATCCCCTGCAGCGCGCCTTCATCGCGCACGATGCATTCCAGTGCGGGTACTGCACGCCGGGTCAGTTGTGTTCTGCGGTCGGCCTGCTCAACGAAGGCAAGGCGCACGACCGCGACCAGGTGCGCGAACTGATGAGCGGCAATCTCTGCCGCTGCGGTGCGTATCCGCAGATCACCGACGCGGTGATGGAGGTGATGGGCAAGCCCGGCGACAGCAGCGACAGCGCTGCAACGCCGTGGACGCCAGGGACGGTGCCGGCATGATCCCGCTCACTTACACGCGCCCGGACAACGTCGATGGGGCGCTCACTGCGCTTGCAGTGCGCGGCAGCGACCCGCATCCGGTGCCTGCCGAAGCCCCCGTACGCCTGATCGCCGGCGGCACCAATCTCACCGATTTGATGAAGCTGCAACTGATGCGGCCCAGCAGCCTGGTCGACATCAACCGCCTGCCGCTGGACAGCATCAGCGCATTGCCGGCGGGTGGCTTGCGTCTGGGCGCGCTCGCGCGCAACGCCGACACTGCGTATCACCCGGACGTGGAAACGCGCTACCCGTTGCTGAGCGCAGCGATCCTGGCCGGCGCCTCGCCGCAGATCCGCAACATGGCCAGCAACGGCGGCAACCTGTTGCAACGCACGCGCTGCATGTATTTTTACGACCATGCCACGCCGTGCAACAAGCGCGAGCCGGGCACGGGGTGCTCGGCTTGCGGCGGGCTGACCAAATACCACGCCATTCTCGGCGCCAGCGCGCACTGCATTGCCACGCATCCGTCCGACATGTGCGTGGCGCTGGCGGCACTGGACGCAGTCGTACATGTGCAAGGCCCCAATGGCGAACGCGACATTCCCTTTGCGCAGTTCCACCGTTTGCCGGGCGATCATCCGGAGCTGGACAGCACGCTGGCAGCGGATGAATTGATCGTGCACATCGATCTGCCCGATGCGCGGCGCTTCGCTGCGCACAGTGCCTATTTGAAGATTCGCGAGCGCCTGTCGTATGCCTTTGCGCTGGCCTCGGTCGCCGCAGCGCTGGAGTTGGCAGAAGACGGCAGCATCCGCGAGGTGCGCGTCGCACTGGGCGGGGTGGCGCACAAGCCCTGGCGCAATCCCGAGGCCGAAGCGCAGCTGGTGGGCAAGCCGGCCACGGCAGAGAGTTTCGGCAGCCTGGCCGATGCGCTCCTGCAAGGCGCGCAATCGCAGGGCGAAAACGCCTTCAAACTGCCGCTGGCCCGGCGCGCGATCGTGCGTGCCTTGGACGTCGCCCGTAAGGGCACCATCGACAACCGCGGGCGAACCAGCGCGCTGGAGGAATCGCCATGAACGCACGCAGCATCGATCTATCCAACAGCGACCTGACGCCACCGGTTGCCGATATTGGCACTGGTTATCGCCCCACCGGCACCGGCGTCACCCGCATCGATGGGCGCGCAAAGGTCACCGGCCAGGCGCGCTACGCCGCCGAATGGCCAGTGCCGGATCTGGCCTATGGCGTTGTGGTCAACAGCAGCATTGCCAAGGGCGAGATCGTCGCCTTCCATCTCACCGCTGCACGCGCAGTGCCCGGCGTGCTGGACATCATTACCCATGAGAACCGCCCGCATATGCGTGGCATGGACCTGTTCTACAAGGACATGACCGCACCGGCCGGCTCGCCGTTCCGGCCCCTGTACGACAACAAGATCCTGTACAGCGGCCAGCCGATTGCCCTGGTGGTGGCCGACACCTTCGAAGCGGCGCGCCACGCGGCCCACCTGGTGGAGGTGGAGCTGCTGCAGGATCCGCACGACACCAACCTGATGACCAACCTGGACCGTGCGCACAAACCCAAGGCCATGAAGGCCGGTTTCTCGCCGCCGCCCAAGGACAAGGGCGAGCCGGAGACCGCCTTTGCCAATGCCGCAGTCCAGGTCCAGGCCGACTATTACAGCGGCGTGGAGCATCACAACCCGATGGAGCTGTTCGCCTCCACCGTGATCCGCGATGACGACGGCCACTTCACCATCTACGACAAGACCCAGGGCTCGCAGAACAGCCGCTGGTACGTCTCGCATGTGTTCGGTTTGAGCAAGCGCAAGGTCACCGTGCGCAATCCCTACGTGGGCGGTGCCTTCGGCTCCGGGCTGCGCCCGCAGTACCAGTTGCCGCTTGCGGTGATGGCCTCGATCCTGCTGGACCGTTCGGTACGCGTGGTGCTGACGCGGCAACAGATGTTCACCTTCGGCCATCGCCCGGAGACATTGCAGCGGCTCAAGCTCGGTGCCGACCGCGATGGCCGCCTGCGCGCGATCTGGCACGAGGCCATCGCCGAGACCTCGCGGATCGAGGACTACGTCGAGGTGGTGGTCAACTGGAGCGGGCAGCTGTACGCCTGCGACAACGTGCACCTGGGCTACAACCTGGTGAGCCTGGATCAGTTCAGCCCGATGGACATGCGCGCGCCCGGCGCCGCACATGGCGTGCATGCGCTGGAAGTGGCGATGGACGAGTTGTCGTATGAACTCGGCATGGATCCGTTGGCGCTGCGTTTGAAGAATTACGCCGAGGTCAACCCGGCCGATGACAAGCCTTATTCCAGCAAGGCGCTGCGCGCGTGCTACCAGCAAGGAGCCGAGCGCTTCGGTTGGGCGCAACGCCCCTTGCAACCGCGCGCCCGCAAGGAAGGCAACGAGTGGGTCGGCTGGGGCATGGCCACCGGGCAATGGGATGCGATGCAGATGTTTGCGCGTGCACACGCGGTATTGCATGCCGATGGCCGGCTGGTGGTGAGCAGTGCGGCCAGCGATATCGGCACCGGCACGTATACGGTGATGGCGATGATCGCTGCCGAATCACTGGGCTTGCCGCTGGAGCAGGTCACCTTTCAACTCGGTGATTCCACGCTGCCGGTCGCCCCGATCGAAGGCGGCTCCTCGCATGTCGCCACAATTGGCTCGGCGGTGGATGGCGTGTGCGGCAAGTTGCGCACGCGGCTGCTGCGCCTGGCCCAGGCCTTGCCCGATTCGCGCTTTGCACGGGTCAAGCTGGACGATGTGGTGTTTGCCGACGGCACGCTTGCGTTGCGCGCCGACGCCAGCAGCGCGGTTGCATTGCCCGAGTTGCTGCGCGCGGCCGCACTGGAGCAGATCGAAGACAAGTTCCTGCTGCTGCCCAATGTACTCAAGCAGCGTAAATACACCCGCGCCACGCACGGGGCGGTATTCGTGGAAGTGCGTGTGGACGAAGAGCTGGGCACGGTGCGCGTGACCCGCGTGGTCAGCGCGATCGCGGCCGGGCGTATTCTCAACCCGATCACTGCGCGCAGCCAGATCGTTGGCGGCGTGGTCTGGGGCATCGGCCAGGCATTGCACGAACACACCCAGTCCGATCACCGCTTCGGCCGTTTCATGAATCACGATTTTGCGACGTACCACGTCTCGGCCAATGCCGATATCCACGACATCGATGTGATCTTCGCCGACGAGGACGACCGTGTCGTCAGCAGCCTGGGCGCAAAAGGCGTGGGCGAAATAGGCTTGGTCGGTGTCTCGGCGGCGATCTGCAATGCGATCTTCCATGCCACCGGAAAGCGCATCCGCAGCACACCGATGACACCGGACAAGGTGATGGCGGATTAGGTCAGCCGGGCGTTGTGCGCGCGATGTACAACGCCTGGCCTGGATGCAGCACGACGGTGGGCCGACTACATCTATGCAGCGGGCCTTCGCGCGCGTACACGACAACGATGTGCTTTACCGGTTTGTGATCGATCTGCAGGCCGGTGCGCTGTAGGCGCTCGGAAAGCGAAAGCGATCTGATTGCCCGGCTCGCCCATGTTGTAGCGTGCACTCACGCCACCCAAGAATCCTCACATGTCTCCACGCACGACGCGACGCCAATTGCTGGGCGGTGCAGTCGCGCTAGGCCTGCTCGCACGCGTTCCCGCGGGCTGGGCGCTGCCGCCTGGACCGGGGCGCACGCCTGCTTTCATCGACGTCCTGATCGCGCGCATGAGCGTTGAAGAAAAAGCCGGCCAGCTCAGCTTGTTCAGCTCGGCGCAGCAAGATGGCAAAGCGGTCGTCGCCAACCCGCTCGCCCGCTCTGCGGATGGGGACGATCAGCTGGCTGCCGCCCGGGCCGGGCGGCTGACCGGGGTTTTCAATGGCTCTAATGTGCGCTGGCACCAGCAACTGCAGAAGGCAGCATTGCAAAGTCGGCTGCGCATTCCGTTGTTGTTCGCCGCCGATGTGATCCATGGCTACACCACCGTCTTTCCGGTACCGTTGGCCGAAGCGGCCAGCTTCGAACCAGAGCTGGCGCAGCGCACGGCGCGTGCAGCCGCCATGGAAGCCAGTGCCGTCGGCATCGATTGGACCTTCGCGCCGATGGTGGACATCGCCCGCGATGCACGCTGGGGCCGCGGTGTCGAGGGCGCTGGCGAGGACGTGCTGCTGGCACGGCGGTTCGCACAGGCGCGGGTGCGCGGCTTTCAGGGCGATGCGGGATTGGCCGATGCCGATGCGATGGCAGCCTGTCCAAAACATTTCGCCGCCTATGGCGCGGCCGAAGGCGGGCTGGATTACAACCGTGTGGATGTCTCCGAGCGGACTCTGCGCGAGGTCTACTTCCCGCCGTTTCAGGCCGCCTTCGCTGCCGGCGCGGTCACCACCATGGCCGCCTTCAACGAACTGTCGGGCGTTCCGGCAACGGCCAACGCATGGTTGCTGGATGGCGTGCTGCGGCGGGAGTGGGAGTACCAAGGCCTGGTCGTGTCCGACTTCAGCGCCGACCAGGAACTGGTGGCGCACGGCGTTGCAGCCGACGACCGCGAGGCAGCCAGGCTGGCCTTCATGGCCGGGGTGGACATCAGCATGGAAAGCAGCCTGTATCTGCGCTACCTGCCTGCCCTGGTTGCCGCAGGCGAGGTGCCGATGGCACGGCTGGATGCTTCGGTACGCCGCGTCCTGACCTTCAAGGCGGCGTTGGGGCTGTTCGACGATCCGTTCCGGCGCATCCGCCCCAGGCTCGCGCAGTCGCGTCAGCGCCGCGCCGAGACCTTGGCGCTGGCGCGCGAAGCGGCATGCAAATCGGTGGTGTTGCTGAAGAACGACGGCCAGTTGCTTCCCTTGCGACGCAGCGGCCAGCGCATTGCCCTGATCGGGCCGATGGCGCGCGACTGGCTCAATCACGCCGGGCCATGGAGCTTGTTCGACGAAGAAGACAACAGCAACACCCTGGCCGCTGCACTGTCGGGCGCGCTGCAGGACCCCGATGCGCTGCGCGTGGAAGACGGTTGTGGGTTCGATCACGCCCTGCCGGGCGGCATGCAGGCGGCAGTGGCGGCCGCCGGCGATGCCGATGTGGCGCTGCTGGCCATCGGTGAGCCGCTGAGCTATTCGGGCGAGGCGCAATCGCGCAGCGAGATCAGCATCCCCGACATACAGCAGCAATTGCTGGCTGCCGTGATCGCCACTGGTACGCCGGTGGTCGTGCTGCTGAGCACCGGCCGCGCACTCGCGCTGGAGGGGCCGGTGCTCAGCAGCGCGTCGATCCTGGTCAGCTGGTTCCTGGGTTCGGAGGCGAGCGGCGCTTTGGCCGACATCCTGTTCGGTACACATGCGCCATCGGGCCGCTTGCCGGTGAGTTTTCCGCACGCCGCAGGCCAGGTGCCCTACTTCTATGCCCACCCCGCCAGCGGCCGCCCCAACCCGCGGCCGGATGTCCTGGAGCCGTATAAAACGCACTACCGAACGGTGCCCAACACCGCACTGTTTCCTTTCGGCCACGGGTTGACCTATGGCCGCATCGAATACGCCGAGCTGCGCTTGAGCGATACGTCGATGACCGCGACCGGCAGCCTGCGCATCAGCGCGCGCATCCATAACCGCGGCACACACGATGCCGAAGAAGTGGCGCAGCTCTACATCCGCGACCGCAGCGCCAGCGTCACCCGCCCGGTGCGCGAGCTGAAGGATTTTCGCAAGCTTGCGGTGCCGGCAGGCAGCAGCGTGGAGGTGGAGTTCGTGCTGCGCCGTGAGGCGTTGTTGTTTATCGGCCAGGCCTTGAAACCAACCGTGGAGCCCGGCGTGTTCGATGTGTGGGTGGCGCCTTCTGCCGAAGCGTCGGGCGTATCGGCGAGTTTTGAATTGATGGGCTGAGTACGAACCGCCATCGGAATGGCTCAGCCGACGCCATCCGTCCACCGGCACGCGGCTGTACGACATGACGTACGAGACTCACGCACGGGCTGGCAGCAGCGTCTCGACTCACTCCCCGCGTAACACCTGCGCCAGAAACGGCGCAGTGCGGCTGGCGCGATGTTGCGCGACCACATCCGGCGTTCCGGCCACCACCACCGTACCGCCGGCACCGCCCGCGCCCGGGCCCATGTCCAGCACCCAATCGCTGCTGGCGGCCACGCGCATGTCGTGCTCGACCACGATCACCGTATTGCCGGCGTCCACCAGGCCTTGCAGCTGACGCATCAAGGTATCCACGTCGGCAGGGTGCAGGCCGGTGGTGGGCTCGTCCAGCACGTAGACGGTGTCGCGCCTTTGGGCGCGCTGCAGTTCGGTGGCCAACTTGATGCGCTGCGCTTCGCCTCCGGACAACTCGGTGGCCGGCTGGCCAAGGCGCAGATAGCCCAGCCCCACTTCACGCAACACCTGCAGCGGGCGCAGCACGCTGGCATCGTCGGCAAAGAAGGTGGCGGCCTGGTCCACCGTCATCTCCAGCACCTGCGCGATGGTGTGCCCGCGCAGTTCGATCTCCAGCGTCTTGGCGTTGTAGCGCGCGCCGTGGCAGGTCGGGCATGGCGCATAGACGCTGGGCATGAACAGCAGTTCCACCGACACCGAGCCCTCGCCTTCGCAGGTCGCGCAGCGGCCCTTGGCCACGTTGAAGGAGAATTGCCCTGGATCGTAGCGACGGCGGCGTGCGGTGGGGGTGGCCGCAAACAGCTTGCGTACCGGATCGAACAACCCGGTGTAGGTAGCCAGGTTGGAGCGCGGCGTGCGGCCGATCGGCTTTTGATCCACCCGCACCAGCCGCCGTACCTGATCGAGCCCGCCGACGATCGCCCCACCCAGCGGCACCTGCGTGCCGCGCTCCAGCGGTTCCAGCGCTTCGTCGTCCTCTGCCTGCGCTTGCCCAAGATGCGCGGCCAGCAATTCCACCAATGCCTGGCTCACCAACGACGACTTGCCCGAGCCGGACACGCCGGTGACCGTGCTAAACACACCCAGCGGCAGGTCCACATCCAGCGCGCGCACGTTGTTGCGGGTGATGCCGCGCAGCTGCAGCCAGCCGGTCGCAGTGCGCGCATGGCGCTGCACCGCCGGTGACGCGCCAAACAGATAACGTCGCGTGGACGATGCCTCCACCGCCTCCAGTCCCGCCGGCGGGCCGCTGTACAGCACCTTCCCGCCGTGGAGACCCGCCGCAGGGCCCACGTCGACGATCCAGTCGGCGTGGCGGATCACATCCACCTCATGCTCGACCACGAACACCGAATTACCCGCAGCCTTCAACTGGTCCAGCGCACCGAGCAGCGCCTGCGCATCGGCCGGGTGCAAGCCCGCCGATGGCTCGTCCATCACATACACCACGCCGAACAATTGCGAGCGGATCTGCGTGGCAAGCCGCAGGCGTTGCAGCTCGCCCGGCGACAGCGTGGGCGTGCTGCGCTCCAGGCTGAGATAGCCCAGGCCCAGTGCCTGCACCACGGCGATCCGCGCGCGCAGATCTGCCGCAATCCGTTGCGCGGCGATCACCTGTTCCGGGTGCTGCGCTGCGCCCCTCTTCTTCGCCTGTGGCCGCACATCGGCATCGGCCGCCGGGCGCAACAACTCGGCTACCTCATCCAGTGGCCTGCGCGACAGCTCGCCGATATCGAGCCCGGCAAAGGTTACCGACAGCGCCTCGCGCCGTAGCCGCTTGCCATCGCATTGCGGGCACAGCGTGCTGACCAGATAAGGCGCCACACGCTTTTTCATCTGCGCGCTCTGCGTAGTGGCAAAGGTGTGCAGCACATAACGACGTGCACTGGTAAAGGTGCCCATGTAGCTGGGCTCTTCCTTGCGTTTGAGTGCGCGCTTGACCTCGTCCAGGCCATAGCCGGCGTACACCGGCACCACCGGTTGCTCGTCGGTGTACAGAATCCAGTCGCGGGTTTTCTTGGGTAACTTGTGCCACGGCAGGTCCACATCGATGCCCAGCGTGGTCAGGATGTCGCGCTGGTTTTGCCCATGCCAGGCGCCCGGCCAGGCTGCCACGGCACGGTCGCGGATGCTCAGGTTGCGGTCCAGCACCATGGTGGCTTCGGTGGCGTCGTAGATGCGGCCCAGGCCGTGACAGGTCGGGCAGGCGCCGGCCGGCGTATTGGGCGAAAACCCGTCTGCATAGATGATGTCCTGCCCGGGCGGATAACTGCCCGCGCGCGAATACAGCATGCGCAGCGAGTTGGAGATGGTGGTAACGCTGCCCACCGACGAGCGCGCGCTCGGCGCGCCGCGCGCCTGCTGCAGGGCCACCGCCGGCGGCAGCCCATCGATGGCATCCACTTCCGGCACGCCCACCTGATCGATCAGGCGCCGCGCATAGGGCGAGATCGAATCCAGATAGCGGCGTTGCGCCTCGGCGAAGATGGTGCCGAACGCCAGCGACGATTTGCCCGAGCCGGACACGCCGGTGAACACCACCAGCGCATCGCGCGGGATGTCCACGTCTACATTCTTGAGGTTGTGCTCGCGCGCACCGCGCACACGCACCAGGCCGGAGGACGACGAGATTGCGTTGGACATGACCACCAGACCGACATTCGACAGCGCACTAGCCTAGCGCGGCGCGCATGCAGCCGATGTCAGTGTTAACCGCGAGTCCTGCGGCGCTTGAATCAACCAACTCGCTGATCGCCTTGGAATGCGACGATCGAGGGCGCGGTGCCCTCACCGCTTGTGGGTCAAGCCGTGAACCCGTCCCTGGGACCTGGGTGGCGGCATCCATGCCGCCATACGGTCCCGCAATCGGCGAGGACACCGCACCAGACACTTTTCTGGCTGCTTTACTGAAAACACCGACCATCTTGACTGGTCCTTGCGCGTCCACCGTCGCGGGACCTTACGCGGCATGGATGCCGCGTAAGAGCTTAAAGGGACGTACTTGCAGCGTGTCCCGCGATGGTGGGCGGGCAAGGGCCCTGCAGCAAACTCGCAGCGCCGAGGGCGCGGTGCCCTCACCGCTCGCGGGACACGCCGCAAGTACGTCCATGTAGGCTCGGTGCCGGCATCCATGCCGCCACACGGTCCCGCGAGCGGCGATGACACCGCACCAGAGAATTGGTCGGTCGCTTTAAAAAACTGCTGTTCGCGAGTTGCGGCTTGCTGGTGCGGGCCTCAGAACTGCAATGAGCTAGCGAGTCAGGAGCATCCCATGCATTGCTTGCAACCCTGCACACCGACCGTCCCGACTGGTCCTTGCCCGCCCCCGTCGCGGGACCTTACGCGGCATGGATGCCGCGTAAGAGCTTACAAGGATGTACTTGCAGCGTGTCCCGTGACGGTGGGCGGGCAAGGGCCCTGCCGCAAATTCGCGGCGTCGAGGGCGCGGTGCCCTCACCGCTAGCGGGACACGCCGCAAGTACGTCCATGTAGGCTCGGTGGCGGCATCCATGCCGCCACACGGTCCCGCAATCGGCGAGGACACCGCACCAGAGAGTTGGTCGGTCGCTTGAGAAGAAACTGGTGTTATCGCGAGTTGCGGTTTGCTGGTGCGGGCTACAGAACTGCAATGAGCTAGCGAGTCAGAAGCATCCCATGCATTGCTTGCAACCCTGCACACCGACCATCCCGACTGGCCCTTGCCCGCTCACCGTCGCGGGACCTTACGCGGCATGGATGCCGCGTAAGAGCTTACAAGGATGTACTTGCGGCGTGTCCCGTGACGGTGGGCGGGCAAGGGCCCTGCAGCAAACTCGCAGCGGCGAGGGCGCGGTGCCCTCACCGCACCAGAGAGTTGGTCGGTCGCTTGATAAGAACCTGGTGTTATCGCGAGTTGCGGCTTGCTGGTGCGGGCCACAGAACTGCAATGAGCTAGCGAGTCAGAAGCGTCCCATGCATTGCTTGCAACCCTGCACACCGACCATCCCGACTTGTCCTTGCCCGCGCACCGTCGCGGGACCTTACGCGGCATGGATGCCGAGTAAGAGCTTACAAGGACGTACTTGCAGCGTGTCCCGCGATGGTGGGCGGGCAAGGGCCCTGCAGCAAACTCGCAGCGGCGAGGACACCGCACCAGAGAGTTGGTCGGTCGCTTAATAAAAACTGGTGGTGCGGCATCGATGCCGCGTAAGCGCCTGGCGGGACGTACTTCCAGCGTGGCCCTACGATGGTGGGCGGGTAAGGCCCTGCAGCCAGGCCGCGGATCAGCCTCTCTACAGCCCGATCACCCCAACGCATGCGCCGACACCGGCTGCTCGCCGGTCTCGGCCAATGCCTGCATGCGTGTCACCACACCGGTGAACAACCGCGCTGTGGCGGCATCGCGCGTACGAAAGATGGCTTCCAGCTCGCCGTAGTACCACAGCGTGCCTTCGCGGCCGGCAGTGAACACACTGAAGATGTCCTGGCCCACGGCGGGGTTTTCCAGGTCCTGCACGATGCTGCGCGCGTTATAGAGCTTGTCGCAGCCGGACACCAGCAATGCGCGCTCCGGCGTCTTGCGCAGATGCTCCAGGTAGGCCAGCTTGCGCTCGCGCCAATCGCGCTTGCGTGCACGCTCGGTGTTGTCCACCTCGGCCTTGTCTTCGGCGGTCGCGTCGGTGCAGGCCATCACGATGTCGGCCACCGCATCGCCGAACTGCGCACGGATCGAGGCTTCGTGCCCGCCGCCGCAGTCCTCCACCACATCGTGCAGCAAGCCGGCGATCGCCTGCTCTTCATCGCCGCCGCATTCCAGTACCAGCGTGGACACGCCGAGCAAGTGGCTCAGGTACGGAATCTGCGTCCCCTTGCGCACCTGTCCGGCATGGGCGATGCGTGCGTAGTCCACGGCCAGGGCGTAACGTTCGGTGAGAGCGGTCATGGGGCGTCCGATGCGAGGGATGTCGCATTATCCCCGAGCCAGACCACACGCAGGGTGAGGATGCTGCGATGCGCAATTGGCTCAATGACGCGCCATTGCGGCCGATAGGATTAGGCTCGATCCACACCGCACGATTGTGTCTACGTCATGACCCAAGTTCCTGTTTGCAACGCCTGCCGCGATGGCCAAGCATTTCCCACCGCCATCACCATGGCTTTCCAGCCGATCGTCGATGTCGCCAGGCGCAGCATCTATGCCGGTGAGGCATTGGTGCGCGGCATCAATGGCGAGTCGGCCGGCAGCATCCTGGCCGCGGTGGATGAGCGCAACCGCTACGCCTTCGACCAGGCCTGCCGCATCAAGGCGATCGAATGCGCCGCGCAGATCGCGCTGCCGGCCTTGCTGTCGATCAACTTCATGCCCAATGCGGTCTACAACCCCGAGCACTGCCTGCGCGCCACGCTCTCGGCCACTGCGCAACATGGTTGGCCGCTCGATGCGATCATTTTCGAGGTCAGCGAGCAGGAACACCTCGCCGATCCGGCGCATCTGCTGGAGATCCTGCGCACCTACCAGGCGCGCGGCCTGAAGACCGCCATCGACGACTTCGGCGCCGGCTATGCCGGGCTCGGCCTGCTGGCCGACTTCCAGCCGGACCTGCTCAAGCTGGACATCGCACTGATCCGCGGCATCGACACCGACCGCAGCCGCCAGGCCATCGTGCGCCATGTCGCCCGCATGTGCGAGGAACTCGGCATCGCCGTCATTGCCGAAGGAATCGAACAAGCCGACGAATACCGCACCCTGCGCGACCTGGGCATTCACCTGCAACAAGGCTACCTGTTCGCCCGCCCGCAGATCGGAGCGCTACCGCAGGTGCAGTGGCCGGCGTAAGCGCTAACAACGCATGCGCATCCGCCAGGCCTGCGCGGCTGGCGCCCGGGATCGGCACGCGTAGACAGCGGTTCCGGCCGCGCCGCCCGCAGCACACCCTCTGATGACCGCCCGCTACGTCGTGTTGGCCACACTGGCTCCGCGTGCACGCGTGCGCGCCGGTCAATCACCCAATGACGCACGCTCAGAGCGACCAGCATCAAACGCAATCACCATGCAAGGCGCTCGCAAGGGACACCAAGCAGAGGCATGCGCTCTTACGATTCCCGATTCCCGATTCCCGATTCCCAGCGGCGCCTGGTAGCCCAACAGCGACTCCGCCAACCATCCAGCGCCGCCTTCATACATACCGCGGTATCGGCCCCAGCTGCGGCGTCTGGTCCGGTAGCTCCACTTCCACTTCATCTACGTAGCACCAGCCCCAGCCTTCGGGCGGGTCATAGCCCTCGATGATGGGATGGCCGGTGGCGTGGTAATGCGCCGTGGCGTGTTTGTGCGGCGAATCATCGCAGCAACCGACATGGCCGCAGCTTCGGCACAGGCGCAGATGCACCCAGGCACTGTCGATGGCAAGACACTCTTCACAGCCGCGCGCACTGGGCGTGACGTCTTCAATCTGCGTGGTGTGGGTGCAAGGGTGGCTCATGCGGTGGTCGACTCCTGATTGGCGCTGGCCAGTTCGGAAGCCGGCACCGGGTTGGCCTGATGGGCCAGGTATTGATGGATCTGCGCCACCACGGCGGCGCCCTCGCCCACGGCGGCAGCCACGCGCTTGACCGAGCCGGCACGCACATCGCCGATGGCGAACACGCCGGGGCGATTGGTCTCCAGCGGCAGACACGCAGGCACGCCATCGCCGCGCGCGGTCCCGGTAACGACAAAGCCGCGCTTGTCGGTCTGCACACACTCCTGCAGCCAACCGGTATTAGGGTCGGCACCGACGAACAAGAACAGGTGCCGCAACTCTACGCGCGTGGTTGCACCGTCATCGCGCGTTCGCAGCACCGCCGCCTGCAGCCCACGATCGTGGTCGCCTTCCAGCGCGGTCACTTCGGTGCCGGTATGCAATTGCACGTTGGGCAACGCGGCGATGCGCTCGATCAGGTATTGCGACATCGAGGCTTCCAGCCCCGTGCCGCGAATGATCAGGTGCAGCTCCTGCACGCGCGGCGCCAGAAACGCCACCGCCTGCCCTGCAGAATTGCCGCCGCCCACCAGGGCCACCACACCGCCCTCGCACAGGCGCGCTTCCACCGGCGAGGCCCAGTACGACACGCCATGGCCTTCGAAGCGCTCCAGTCCTTCAATTTCGGGGCGTCGATAACGCGCACCGGAGGCGATCACCACGGTGCTGGCCAACACCTGTTTGCCATCGGCCAGGTCCAGATGCAGCGCACCATCGTCGCGCCCGCATTCCAGCGTTGCCGCCTCGATCGGGATGGCCAACTCGGCACCGAATTTCAGCGCCTGGTTGTAGGCGCGGCCGGCCAGCGCCTGGCCGGAAATGCCGGTCGGAAAGCCCAGATAATTTTCGATGCGTGCCGACGCGCCGGCCTGGCCGCCGATGGCGCGCTGATCCATCACCAGCACCGACAAGCCTTCGGACGCGGCATACACCGCCGTCGCCAGACCCGCAGGGCCGGCGCCCACAATCGCAACGTCGTAGCGCTTGTCCGGGTCGATATCCGGCGTCATGCCCAGGCAATGCGCAGCTTCGGCATCGCTGGGCTGGCGCAGCACCCGGCCGCTGGGGCACACCATCACCGGCAGATCCTGCTCCTGGATGCCCAGCCGCTCGACCAGGGCGCGGCCCTCGGCATCGGACACATCCATCACCGTGTTGGGATAGCCGTTACGGGTCAGGAACCCCTGCAAACGGGTCAGATGCGGGTCGTCCGGCTCACCGATCAACACCGAGCCCGACGCATCGCCCTCGATCAGGCCGACCCGGCGCAGGATCAGCGCACGCATCACCACCTCGCCCACTTCGGCCGAGCTGATCATCAGCGCACGCAGATGCGCGGTGTCGAATGGCAGCGCCAGGCAGCCCTGCTGGCCGGCACGCCCAGCCGCCAGCGATGCGCGCCCGGCCAGCTGACTCACCTCACCGGTGAACTGGCCGGGCGTGTGCCGGGTAATCGGCTTTTCGTTGCCCAGCCCGTCGCGACGCACCACCTCGATGGCGCCTTCCAGCACCACCCAGACCGGGGCGTGCGCATCGCCGACTTCGAACACGATTTCGCCGGCCTCGAACCGCTGCGCCGGCCCGCTAGCGAAGCGCCGCGTGATTGCCAATTGGCCCGCGTCCAGCTCGGGAAACATCTGATGGTGACGGGTAGCGTCCAGAGGCATGGATCGGCAGCGTTTGAGGGGGGTGCATGCAAGCATGGCCAGTGGTGACGGCAATGGCAATCACCCGAAATGGGCAATGTCAGCCACGCCGGGCGCAACCTAGAGGCAAGCGCACGCGAGCGCAGGCCGCTATCAAAGTAACGTGTTTGTCGCCCTGCACCGGCCAGCGCCCAGCGGAGCGCCACCGGGCAAACGGACACAAGCGTGCACGTTACCGCTGCGTCGGCTGCCAATGCGGGCCGTGCTGGCCTGCCGCCATGCGCTCGGCCGGGCGCACGCGAAACACCACGCTCATGCGTTCGCCCACGGCCCGACTGGTCTTGGGAATGCCGTGCGTATGGGTCAGCTGCGAGGCATGGCTCATCGCCAACAGGCTGCCCGATGCCAGCTCCAAGGCAGTGGCCCGGCTACGGCCATCGTTTGCCCGCAGATTCATGCGCCTAGCAGCCCCCAGCGATAGCAGCGCGATGGGATATGGCGCAACCAGCGTGTGCAGTGCGTCGTGATGCATCGCCACGCTGTCGCGTCCATCGCGGTACAGATTCAAGCCCACCGCGTTGTACGGGGCGGGCACTACCGCCTGCACCGTCTCCAGCAGGCGTTGAAGCGGCAGGCCGGGCGGCAAGGCGTCGTCCAACCGGTAGGAGGCCAGCAAACGCGGCACCTCCACCACGCGGTCGTACATCTCACGCCGCTGGCTGTGCCAGTCGGCGCGCTCGCGCAGTGCCGCAAAGCACGCCAGCGCCAGTGCGGGTGTCAGCAGCTGCGGCCAATAGCGCACACCGCCTTCGGCATCGTCCAGCAACTGCAAGGGCGCGACGGGAGTGTCGAACAAATCCATCTGCGCCATATGCGGGCGCGTGTCCGAGATTTCAGCTGCGCGATGCGGGTATCCAGTGCGCCAACCCGACCAGTTCAGTTTCGTGCTGCGATAGATGCAGCCCGCATGTCGTTTACATCGCGTGCTCAGTTCTGGAAGTTGCCGCCTCGTTCCGTGCATCGCACCTCTACTGCCAAAGCCTTCGCTTGCGACCCGTCAAGCTGCGCTGACCAAGTTGTTGTTGCCGTTGCCGAGCACGTGGCGCACATCGTGTTGGCCGCACGCAGCGGGGCGGCGTTTTCATACCGCCACCGAATGAAGCGGCGCATCTGGCGGACATGCCGTAGAAGTTCTGGTCGTGTACGTCAGTGGCAAGCATGCCGGCAAGGTCAAGGCCCCGGCGAGCCGCCCGCAACATTGGTCACGTACATCGATCGACGATAGCGGCGTTCGATGTCGTTGACTGGCAGATATTGATTGGCACAGACGCAAGCGTTGAAGCATCCCAATGCGGAATCTTCAACGCGATAGCCGCATACCGCGCCTCCTCGTGCACGATGGATGCTGCGCTGCTGCTTGCGTACTCGCTAAGCTAGGCATCGCCAACCCATACACCTAGCGGCCCCAACAACGACTACTGCGTGGTGCGCGGCGTCACGCCTGTGGCCGGCAACGCCGCTGTGCTACGGTCCGGCGCTGTATCCGCCCGGAGACGTTTCGCATGCCGCACCGATCGATCGCATCCTCTCGTCTGCGCTGGCTGGTGCTGCTTGCCAGCCTTGCTGTCACTGCCGGCAACGCAGCGCCACGCGCTGCCGAGGCCGCCTTCAGCGCAGTGGATCCGTTTATCGGCACCGGTGGCGAAGGCCACACCTATCCCGGCGCCACGGTGCCGTTCAGCATGGTGCAGCTGAGCCCGGATACGCAGATCAAGCCGCGCAAGGAGGCCTACGGTTGGGCCGCCGGTTACCGACACAGCGACAGCACCATCGTGGGCTTCTCGCATACGCACTTTTCCGGCTCCGGGCATTCGGACCTGGGCGATGTGCTGCTGATGCCGCAGGTTGGCGAGGTCAAACTCGAACGCGGCGATATCACCAAGCCCGGCAGCGGCTATACCGCGCAGTTCGACCACGCCAGCGAGCAGGCGCAGCCCGGCTACTACGCGGTCACCTTGAAAGACCGCAACGTCCGCGCAGAACTCACCGCCAGTGCGCGCGTGGGTGTACATCGCTATCAGTTCCCCAAGGGCGTACCGGCGCATGTGCTGGTGGACCTGCGCACCAGCCTGTACGACTACCCCGGCAAGGTGCAGTGGTCGCGGCTGCGCGTACGCGGCGATGGCACCGTCACCGGCTTTCGCGAAACCCGCGGCTGGGCACCCGGCCGCCAGCTGTACTTCGCCATGCGCTTCTCCCGCCCGCTCACCGCCACGCAATTGCACGACACCGAGCAGAACGTCCCGTACAAGGGCTTTCCGCCGCCGGGCGAGAAGAATCCCGCGCAGCGCGCACAGATCGAAGGCCGGCAACTGGTCGGCGTGTTCGACGTTGCCAACGATGGCACGCCGCTGGTGGTCAAGGTCGCGCTCTCGCCAGTGAGCGAAGCCGGCGCCATCGCCAATCTCGATGCGGAGGTGCCCGGCTTCGATTTCGACCGCGTGCGCGCCGATGCACGCGCGCAGTGGACGCAGGCGCTGTCGGCGATCGACGCGCAAGGCACGCCGCAACAACGCACCCAGCTCTACACCGCGCTGTACCACACCCTGCTCGGCCCCACCCTGTTCATGGACAGCGATGGCCAGTACCGCGGGCCGGACAACGCCGTGCATCAGGCGCATGGCTGGACCAACTACTCCACCTTCTCGCTCTGGGATACCTACCGCGCCCTGCATCCACTGCTGACCCTGGTGCAGCCGCCGCAACGCAGCAGCGACATGGTCAACTCGCTGCTCGCCTCGCGCCGCGAGAGCGCCTACGGCATCCTGCCCGTCTGGGCGTTCCACGGTCTGGAAACCTGGTGCATGATCGGCTACCACGCCGTGCCGGTGATCGCCGACGCCTACATGAAGGGCATCGGCGGCTTCGATGCCGACGAAGCGCTCGATGCCATGGTCGCCAGCGCCAACTACGGCCCCTACGACGGCATCGCGCAGTACCGCGAGCTGGGCTATGTGCCTATCGACGAAGAAGGCGAAGCCGCGTCCAAGACGCTGGAATACGCCTTCGACGACTGGACCATCGCGCGCATGGCCGACAAACTCGGCAAGCCCGCCATCGCCGCCGAATTCAGCAAGCGCGCCGGCAACTGGAAGCACACCTTCGACCGGGCCACCGGCTACATGCGCGCGCGCACCCGTGCCGGCAACTTCCGCGCGCCGTTCGACCCCTCGGCCAGCGGCTACGGCAGCGACTACACCGAAGGCAATGCCTGGCAGTACTCCTGGTATGTGCCGCAGGACGTCGCAGGACTTGCAGCCGCACATGGCGGCGACAACCAACTGCTCGCGCGCCTGGATGCGGTGTTCGATGCCAAGGTCGACCCCAAGGTGTTCGAGCACATGGAAGACATCACCGGCCTGATCGGCTGGTACGCGCACGGCAATGAGCCCAGCCACCATGTCGCCTATCTGTACGCCTACGCCGGCCAGCCCTGGCGCAGCCAGGCGCGGCTGAGCCAGATCGTGGACACCCAGTACCACGCCGGCCCCGAAGGCCTGGCCGGCAACGACGACCTCGGCCAGATGTCGGCCTGGTACGTGTTCACCACGCTGGGCTTTTATCCGGTGGCACCGGGCAGCAACCAGTACATCATCGGCCGCCCGTTCCTGCCGCGCGCCACGCTCAACCTGCCCAATGGCAAGCGCTTCAGCGTGATCGCCGATGGCCTGAGCAAGGCGCGCAGCTACATCGGCAGCGCCACCCTCAACGGCCAGGCATTGAATCGCGCCTACCTCACCCACGAGGAAATCCAGGCAGGCGGCGAGTTGCGCTTCCACATGCAGGCCACGCCGAACAGGCAATGGGCCACAGATCCCGCGCAGCGGCCGTATTCGATGTCCACCCCAACACCTTAGAACGGCTGACACAGGTACCTAAAGGCCAACAAGTTAAAGTGGCTTTCGCCGCCTTGGCAAACAAAAATAAAAACCCTTGTATTTCTTAAAAAACTCAGAAAATTAAAAGGCCCTAAATATTTAAATCACCACTCCAAATAGCATAATTAAGTCAGCTTTTCTTCAACCAATGGAAGGAGCTTCCTTCAACGCATTTATTAAACACTCAGTAGCTGCGTCAACTCTATAGAAGTAATCGTCCCAATCTGCTGAAGATCGCTTACTTAGGTAAAGGTCAACTGCCGGGTAAACGACATGGTCTTCCCTGACAGAATGCACCATCATCGCAATCTCCACAGGCTCGCAAGACAATTGCGCATTTAGCATACACCCTAAGGAATTGAACAGGTTAACAACTAGATCCATCTCCTGACTACTGCGCGGCACGATGCCGACATGCCGCTCGTCCGGCATGCGTCCTACAGGACGATAGTCGTGGCCTTCGCAACTTGTATAAGTTACCAGGTTATGTTCAAACGCGATCGTCACCAGCAGATCTTTAACTCCCGGTTCAACAACATCCAAAAAATTGGGATGAAAGCGTGAGGCGAGACAGCTCTGAGAAGGAAACGGGTTGCCATCGTTATTAAGATTCCCGAACTCGGAGCGTCTCTGCGACATAGGAGCTTCTTCGGCAATCCTAACCATCTGCATTTCGTCCAACGGGAGGTCCCACAAACGAATGAACAACCCTAATCTGGCAGAATTGTTCTGCGAACGCGGCTGAAGCTGTCTAATACCCATTTCTGAACTTCCTGCGGTCATTGGATGGCAAGAGACGAACCAATCAGTCCCTGACTAGTAGCTATGCGGACAGTTCCTGCTTCAACGTGGTACACGCGACTTGCCCTCCGAATAGTTTCCGGACGATGCGCAATGGACAAGCAAGTAATTCCGAGTGCCGACAAGTTATCAAGAAGTTTATGCTCCAAATTTTCATCCAGGTTTGCAGTCCCTTCGTCGAGCAACAAAATTCTGGGTGCATGATAAAGAGCCCTCGCCAGAAGAATGCGCTGCTTCTGCCCACCGGAAAGAGCTGAACCTAGATCGCCTATGCGGCTATTGAATTTCATTGGCATAGCATCTATTTCATCAAGGATCAGAGCTGTATGGGCACATGCCCGAGCACGTTCTTCGTCTGGACTCGACTCGAAAAATGCGATGTTGTCTATAATGCTTCCTGACAACAGGGTGTCATCCTGCATGACCACACCGAACATCCGGCGATACTGCTGGAGATCATAGCTGTGGATATCCTCACCATTAATGCGAATTTGCCCCCTAGTCAGCTCGATCAACCCAAGCAGAACTTTAAATAGCGTCGTCTTTCCGCTACCCGAAGGCCCGGTGATGGCGACAAATTCACCTTGCCAAAAATCCAGGGAAACATCTGAGAGCACGTCGCCCTCAGACGCACTAAAGCGTGCGGTAACATCAATCATCTCAACATGAAGATCATGGGAAAAAGAAGCTGGCAGGCCGCCTTTCTGACTTGAATCCCTCTCTATTGGCGCCAAAGCGATCTCGGAAAGTCGATCCATATGCAAGCCCACAAGTCGCAACTCCATGACTTGCTCTGCGAATGCCATGGACTTTACCGAGAAATGGGATTTGTAAACAAATATGGCAAATAGTAAACCCAAACTAATTTGCCCCGCACCCACTTGGATCGCGCCCAAGTATACACTCGCGGACAAATCCAAACCTAAAAGCATTACTTTCGTGGCGGATTGCGTAGAGCTCACTAATCCTGATCGCATGTCGGCCTCCACCAAGCGGCTGTATTGGTTAATCCAGGCGCTGAGTCGCTCATGTTCCTTAGCGAAAATTTTAATTGGCTGCATCCCTCTGATGGTTTCAATAACATGCGAATTTTCTTCTGAGCGTGCCCTCACCGCTTTCTCGGTTAACAGTCGGGTGCGACCAAAAAATGTCATTCGCATCAAGAGATAAACCACGAATGTCATCATCGCAATAAGCGCAAGCTTTGCTGATAGCGCGCTAATGATCGCTAGAGCGACCACGGCGATCACCCCATCAAGCATGACGCGCGGCAAGGCACCTATCAAAACCTGTCGGATAGCGTTAGTGGATTGATACCGGTCCACCAAGTCACCGGCCGAACGCTTGCTGTAAAAGCTTAGCGGGAGTTGAAGCATATGCCTTATCAAGTGGCTCATGAATTGCTTATTGAAAGACGAGCTAAAATGCAGCATTACATAATCGCGAGCAAGAGTAATACCCCCATGCAACAAGGCCACTCCGGCAAAGCCGATCGTTATAGACGCAATAAAATCCAGATCTCGGTATTTTAGACCTGTATCAATCACAGTCTTTAACAGGAAAGGACTGAGCAAAGCAAATGTTTCTAGAAATAAAGTGAGCCAGAGCACCTGGGCAACATAGCCGGCAATACCACGTCTACCGCTAAGAAAAGCAAGAAGGGTAAACCGCTCACCCTCCCGACCTACACGAAAATCCGCACTTGGTGTTAATTGCAACGCAATCCCGGTGAAGTGATTAGAAACCTCATCATTGGACATCTGGAGAACACCGCTTGCAGGATCGTGGACAATAAATTTGTCCCTCCGGGCTTCGACAAGCACCACAAAATGCTCAAAATCCCAGTGAAGGAGAGCAGGTAGCTTTAATCGGAAAAGCCCAGACATTTCACAACGAACAGATCGCGTACTAAGCGAAATTTTCTCGCCGAGTTCAACAATGTCGCGCAGTGTTGCACCCTTCTGAGAGATCGGAAATCGCTTACGAAGATCAAGCAGGGAGATGTCAAGACCATGGTATCCAGCGACCATAGCCAAACATGCCAGTGCACATTCACTACTTTCGGCCTGGTATATCATTGGCGTCTTGCACTTACGCGACATCAGCTAACCATCCTGATCAAGATGAAAGGGAAAATAATTTCCTTGGCACACCTCTTACAGCCACTAAAGGCTCTATCGGCAAGCTCGTCAAGGCCTTTATTTGGATGCGTAAGCAGTGGCTCGAACGTGTAGGTACGGTGCAGCGCACAGCAATAGCGGAGGTAATGCGTGCACCACTTATTCTTCCGCTAGCGCCAATAAGTTTAATCTTGCCTCCCACCTGGAAATAGTGTGGATCACCCGTAGTCAATAGAAGCTCTAAACCGTCGTTAGCCATTAACGCCGGCGAGGCTGCTAGCTCAACACGTGGAGCTACGCGCAGATTTACGGCAATTAGCATCACCATCATCAGCGCAGCTAGCGGCAGTAACGTTACTAATCTCACTGGGAGTGGCCGGAACAAATCAATGCTACCGAAACTCCTCAAACGCCTATATTGCTCAGCCTCCGGGCGAAAAAATGGACGAGATTCAATAGGGTCGGGGCGCATTAATTCTCTACAATGGTGAGTAGGCTAGGCAAGCAATGCCAGATTAAGAAAGACCTGCGGCGAATTGATCAGAAACTTCGGTGAGCGAAGAAAATCGCAACGATTTTAACCGATCCCGCAGTGGCTCATATAGTGCGATACCTAGCTCACTTAGCTCTGCATGGTCTTGCAGCGGCGCGGCAAGTTCCCGCATATAGCAAGCCACAGTCGACCAACGTGCGCGTACTTCTTGGTTTAATCCCGCTGTTGCCATATAGTCAAATACAATCATAGCATTGCCAAAAGCGTGGTATCCCAGCAATATTCGGTCAAGAGGCCGGTCGCACTTTTTCAATGGTGAATAGTATGAGCGCGCGCCCGGAATTACAGTTGATCCAAGCCAACCGCACATATGGTAATACTGATGTGAGCACTCGTGAACAAGCATTTCAGCAGTTTCAGTGACTGAGGCGGGCACTGCGACGTCGATACCACCCATACGTAAAGCAGATGAATTACTACTTATCATATTTGCCGCCGGACGTACTATAGGCGTTATTTCGCTTAGCAATGCGCAGACCCATCCTACATATTTTGGTGAGACCTCACGCAGTAGTTGCAAAGCCGATTGTAGTTGTTCTGCGGCACTTACGAAATCTGTCTCAACGTCGCACCTATCGTTTATCCATTCCATTCGATGCCAAGAGTCGCCGACGAGCCGTATCGCCGATTGGCCATCAATTTTTATAAAATTTGATGGGCGCTCTACATGGTCCCACAACGGACCTCTGTCGCTGTCGCCGATGCAGTGCAACTGCAATCCTCTCCCATCTTTCCGCGTCAATGAAATTGATTTATTGTCAGCATGCAGCTTGCATTGCCCTTCAATTGATCTACCACATATCAATACAGGAGACTGCAGTTCAACATCAATAGCAACTTCATCTAATATACCGGTAATCAGGCCACTGATAACCACCTGAGCCAGTAGCCAATCATTATCTGCAGATCGGCAAGAAGGTCTTACAGCAGGGTGCAAGCCAGCAAATATACTACTAACCTCAGGAGTCCAGTATGCACTAGACGCCTCCCTAGATCTTATTCTCTCTAGCATAACTTCGATCAAGTTTTCATAACGATGACAGCCGATGCGATCGCGCACTTGTTGGCAGAATGCGATGTATTGAAGAGTCACCAATTCCGCCGCGAGTGATCGATAATCGCCTTCCATTGGCGAGGAAAAATAGCGAAAGACGTCCATTGAACCCTCTCATTTAAGCTCAAATAACATTTACATGAAAGTTCCGCGCCTTGTATCGTGGTTTGCTTGAAAGAATTGCGGCCATGATATCCATCGCACCTTCCCGACGAGCAACTACGCTAGCCAATGCCGAATGGATGGAATCGAGAGTTTGGCAGAACACCGAGGGTTGATCGAATTGCTTATCTTTAGAATAACGATTAAATAAATCACCAGAACGACACGTGCGATACCATTCGCATACATCACACTTTTGCGGTGGGTTATCAATGCTATCAATCAACGCTCGCCACATTGACCCAGCGAAGAAATCAGCCATCCTGGTATTTCGCACGGTCACATCGGTTGGACAAAAAGACCTGTCGAGCGCCATGATGTTGTCATCCGGACCGATAAACCCCTCGGCTGATACCGTTATGACGCCGTGGCGATTGGCACGCCGGTAATCCAAACCTTCAGCATATTGCTCGGACATCAGTGCAAGGATGATTTCAGTAAGCAGGTAAATGCGCACAGGCTTTTCTTTACTCGGATTCAACCAGTACTCGATAACCTCATCAAAAAAGCGCATCCATTTCTCTTGAGGCTGCAAAAACTTACTATCATGGCCTTCGCGAGGGAGTAGCAGGTTTAGGCTATAGACCTCGAGATCCTCAACGAAATGACGGATCAGCTCACCTCCGTGCAATTCTGGATTAGCAACACAAAGTACCCCACTAGGTGGAATACGGCCCTCTTTAGCTGCTTTTTGCAGAAGTTTCAATCCACGGACACTATTCTCATAACTACCGCGCCCGCGACGATCTGGGCGTTGACGATCATGAATATCTTTTGGCCCATCTATGCTAACACCAACCATGACACTGTGCTTAGCGAACAAGTCCACCCATTCGTCGTCAATCAGTGTTCCGTTTGTCTGCATACCAATGTGCAGTTGTGTACAGCTGTCCAGCGATTTACGGAGAATGTGGCACAAGCGGTCGAAACGTACCTTAGGAAGCAATGTAGGCTCGCCTCCATGCAGGCCCAGATAGACTTTCTCGATACCCATATCCAATACGCCCTGGCGTATGAAGCTGGCAGTATCGATGACTGTCTGCTCAGGAATCAGCGCCCGACTGAGCTCGGATATATTGTTTTCCTGCTCGAAGTAATAACAGTATGGACATGCAAGATTACAACGCTCAGCTAGCTTCAACACAACATCAATGCTGTTACCTCGAAATGGAGGAGACATTCGCACACTTCCTGTGAATGCAGACGAATCGATCTTATCGGGATTGCATATGCAATGAAGCTGGGCTTTAAAAGGTACCGGCAGTTATGCCGGTACCTCACCTTGTGAGACTTTACTACAGCACTTCTTGTGGCACACCTGATGCATGGGCAGAGCCATGGGCGGATCCGTGGGCTGCACTGACCATGTCCAAATGGGCATCGACCAGGTCCGTCATATCCCCTACATTCATGAGTGAGTTCGAGGAACCTTCAATCTTCGACTTCAGGCGCTCTGCGAGACTCTTTAACTTGCTGTCCATGAAACCTCCATTGTCTTTGTAGAGAGTGATTGAGAACTTCTATTCCGGTAGACCTACTGTTACTCCGGCAACATCCTGGGCCGGCACCAGATTGAGCATGCCAGACGCTGGCACACCAATGCTCTGCTTCACTAGCTCTAAAAGCCAACCGCGCTGAAAAAAAACAGTCAGGCGCTGCGCGTAGCAATAGCAGGCGAAACTGTTATTGCCCGCATTGCAGGAGGGAGGACTGCGAGTTGACCCAGCGGTATCAGCAAAATAATTCCAAGCAGTGAGTACTCGATAGGCAGACGAGAAAGTTCGTAATAGCCCATCAAAAGCAGATTCATTCCAATAGCCATGGCTATGCCAAGAAACGACCCGACCGTCGTCAAAAGCAAGTTTTCCACTTGAAAATAATGCAATATCTGTTTCCGTGTCGCTCCTAAGGCGCGGCGTATACCAATAGTACGAGTTCGTTGCTGGACCCAGAAGCTTGAGAGGCCGAGAATCCCAGCCAACGTGATGATCAACAATCCGGTGCAGACAAGTACTAAAAGACCAGCCATTGATTTATCGGTACGATAGTACCGATCGCGCAATGACTCTATAGTGCCGTTGTTCAGGCCATATACGCGTGGCGGCCCAGCCAGCCTAAGTGCCTGCAGTGCCCTCTTCAGAGTAGCCTCACTATCCTGCGGAGTAGTACGGAGCACGTAGTTGGCCCCTGAAGTGTAGGGAAGGTTAACTGGAAATATAACTGAATAATCCATGGTGATTGGATCATCCACCTCACTTGGACGAGTCAAGCGCTCAACGATGCCGACAATCCGGGTCGGCTGCCCTCCCCAGCTATAAAATGACTTTCCTATGGCATCTTCGCCAGGGAATAGCCGCTCCGCCGTCGCACGAGTCACGATAGCCGTTGGAATAACGACTTCACCTGGAATATCGGTGGACTTCCAGTCAACGTAGTCGTCACCAGTGAAGTCTCGACCTGCGACTAGGTTTAGACCCAATGTCTGGATGACCCCTGACCCGGCCAGATAGATAGCGGCGTCCAAAGTGGGCGTCGCTTGATCCTCACGCATGCTTACGGCGCTGTTTGTTGACGAATCGCCATACGGAATTTGGTTGACAACGGTCGCGGAAAGTACGCCTGGAATCGCACGCAGTGCCAGGAGATCGGTACGCGTCTGTGCAAGGGAATCTTCATCTTTTTGACTAGCCGGACTGAGCTGAAGCCTCAGTAATGCTTCTTCAGCGATGCCTGTCGGGCGCTGGATTCGCACCACCCGCTCGACGATCAGAAACCCTGCATTGCAAATAACCGCATAGGCAAAGGCGATCTCAAGAATGATTAGGGCTGCGATAATCTTATGGTGACGAAGGGCGGACAAGATCGGGTGAATATACATTCGAAACCTCAAAGATTCTTGAGCTGACTAGCAGGTGCAATTCGGCATGCACGCCAAGCAGGAAATGAGCCGGCGATAAGAGTGGCAAGGATAGAAAGGGTAACTGCCCAGACCAAGGTAGAGGCATTCATCATTGCCAAATGAGCATGACCCGCTGATTGCTGGCGTACTGCCCATAAACCAATCCATGCAAACAGCAGGCCCGCTAACCCACCTGCAATACCAACAATGCCGGCCTCCACCAGACATTGCAGAAACACCGCACTTCGCGGCGCGCCAAGTGCACGACGGAGCCCAATCTCGGGAGCTCGGCGCAAGAATTTAGCCAGCAGAAGCCCAGTGGTGTTAAGCAAGCAGATAAAAAGAAACCCGGCTGCAAGCCAAGTTTGCAGGCGTACATCGCTAGGCACCACTCTCTTGTACTTCAGCCAACTGGTGATATTGTCTAATCGCACATTCACGGGTCGCTGAAAACGGCCATTTCGTCGCTGCAGCGCGGAATAGTTCTCCAAGTATGCGATATAGGCGTCAGCATCGGCGGCAGAAGCAAGCTCCACCCAGTACTGCACCCATGCACAAGGAGAGTTGACACCGAGACGCCCTTCCTGAGTGTCAGCACCACCCCAACATGTAATGCTACCAGCTGTCCCCATCCGCAACTCACGCGACGTAGAGAAAGGAATGAAGATCTGCTCTGAGTCGCTAAAACCACCTTCCCGACTGAGGTCGTAAAATTTTGGATGTACCTCCCATGGCCCAATGACTCCCACGATACGGAAATCAACACCATTTAACCTCAAGATCTTTCCGATACTATTGGCACCCGGAAACAGGCTGTTTGCCAGAACTTCGCCTAACACTACAACACGTGCAAGAGATTGATCATCCGCCGCCGTCCACACTTGGCCTTGAGCCAATGGAACCTGAAACATGGGGAAAAAGTCAGCTGATGTATAACGTATGCGCTGGCGGAAAGGCATTTGAGCATTGTCGGGCGGCTCCACAATCACAGAGCCAGCCGCCATCAATGCTTGTCGGACGCCTTGCTTTTCGCGCAGCAGCTGCTCAGCATCTTGGCGCGTCATGAGGTCATGCGGTTCGCCGTTGGGGCTGAATCCTGCCATATCTTGCGCATCCATTCGCGGATGGAATATACGGCCACTACTATCAGGCATCGGATCTTTAGAAACCACCAGAAATACGGTCAATGTCGTCATGACTGCACCAATGCCGATACCAATAGCCAAAATCATCAAAATAGTAATCAGAGCATTGCGACGCAGGCTCAATAGGCCGTACTGCAAATGATATGAAAGCAGCAAGGGGCGACGGGCTAAGAAAATCATTCGATCATCCTTACCGTTAGAGATATCCCTTAGAAAAATATTGGTTAATGTAACTCATGATCAACCACATGTAAGAAAGCATCATATTAGTCACTTTTAATTAAAATGGACGCACAAGTGATACCTATAGTTTTCTTAGTGGAAGGATCCATGATCTTTGCCCAAGCTCCTCCCCCGACAACGTAAACCCCGCACTGTTTAACTCACGAGATCACACGCCCCATAGAACGTAAAGCCATCCCATGCTAGTCCGGCCCCAAGACACGCAGGGAACTTTTACGCAGTGGGTTGATTGCAGGCAACCTTTATAGATCACCCCATATTGGATGCTTATACGCCGAGTAAGTGCTGTATTGCATGCAATGGTGGTCACACATTGCATCGATAGCATCATTCATCCTTGCCTCCTTGTAGCACTCCATAAGCCACAACTTCCTTGTAACTTACTTCTCTCAAGACTTCAAGCAAAGAATGGTACCGAATCATGAAATTTTTGAGTGACGCACTGCTTATAGAGCAGATCACATGTTTTTGTGGCACAAGTCATACTTCCACCTCACGCCAGGGACCTTGGCTTGGGGCATAGACAGATTACCTTGGAAGCATAGCTAGATATACTTATCTTGAGGTTCTGCCTGCGCCAGTTCTTAGCCGCTGCGGTCCTGATCCAAAAGTGTGACTTTGGCCGTTTGCCGCACCTTTTAGCGCGCGTCGCTGCTCGTTGGCCAGCGCGATCTGGACGCGAACAGATGCTGCAGTGTGATGCCGCAGCATATCTCCAGCATACATAGCTCGCTCTTTTGCTGATGCTTGTAGCCATTGCATCTGGCACACGGACCGCTTCCAGTTGAATCTAGCGTGAGCGCACAAAGAGCGACGGCCCACCACTAACCTTTGCGCCCACCAACAAGCAAGGATGAGCGCAGATCACTGATCTTTAGCCTCAAAGCAAATAGCGTGCAGCCAACGCTTCGCCCGATTGATAGACCGCTTTTTCAATGGAAAGGATGGTTAAGCAAAAATTCTCGCCTGATAGATGCATTAGCCTGATGAAGGCGAAGCACATGACACGCCGCAGGCATTAGGCCGTGTACGCGAACTTAGACCTGCGCCAGTGGAGTCATCCATAACGTGCCAACCGATCCAAAATCCCAGGCACTTCCAGCCCAAGCTCCCGCGCCAGAAACCCCACCGTCCCCATCCGCTTGGCCAACTGCCTGCCCGCCGCCGCATGCACCAACACGCCCCATAACGCAGCCGTCAACGCATCGCAGCCGCGCGCGACAAACCCGGCAATCAATCCCGCCAGGACATCGCCAGACCCGGAGGTGCCCAACCCGGATGCGCCCCCGCGATGCATCCACAGCACACCATCCGGCCCGGCAATAAAACTGTCCGCACCCTTGACGATCACCACGCTACGCAGCTTCTGCGCAAACTTCAGCGCGTACTCGCCCGGCGCCGCTTCCACCGCCGCCTTGTCGTCGCCGGCCAGGGTCGCCATCTCGCCCGCATGCGGCGTCAATACGAATGGCCGCCCGATCGGCGCCCGCAAACCGCGCGACAACGCACCGGCATCCAGCACCAAGGGGCACACCGCCTGCTCGGCAGCGCGCCTGACCATCGCCGTGGTGGTGGCCGACGACGCCATGCCCGGCCCGATCACTGCCGCATCGCAGGCCGCCATCGCCCCGTCCAGCGCGCGGTGCCCGCGCACGATCTCGCCGTGCGCGTTCTGCGCCAATCCCAACACCAGGGCTTCGGGCACAGCCAACGCCATGCCCGGCGCCACGCTGGCGGCGGTGGCGATCTGCAACTTGCCCGCACCGGTGCGCAGCGCCGCCTCGCCGGCCAACAGCACCGCACCCGGCACGCGCATCGAGCCACCCACGATCAACACGCGCCCGCGCTGCTCCTTGTCGCCGCCAGGTGCCGGCAACGGCATCGACCGCAAGGCCGCGGCGGTAAGCAGGCGCACGCGCGGGGCGGCCATCAGCGCGCGCCGGCCGGGCGATCGGACTCGGTGGTCACCGGCTCATCAGCCAGCTCCGGCGGCACAAAATTGGTGTGCAGCAACTCCAGCGATTGCCCGTCGGCCGCCACCGCATACCCGGTGACCCCGCAGTTGGGCACATCGCCTTCGCGGTCGATACCCAGGATGGTGGCCTCGTCCATCCGCTCGATCAGGTAGCGGAAGCAATTGACGATCACCTGATGCCCCACGATCAGTACCCGCGCGCCCACATGGTTGCGTTGCAGATCGCCCACGATGGCGCGCAGCCGGAAGATCACATCGCACCAGCTCTCGCCACCGGGCGGGCGGAAGTAAAACTTGCCTACCAGGTTGCGCTGCTCGAAGAGCGCCGGAAACGCATCTCGAATACCGGACGTGGTGTAACGGTCGAGCACGCCGAACTCCTTCTCGCGCAAACGCTCGTCCACGCTGACCGACTCGGCCGGCTGCCCCAGCGCACGCGCCACCGCGGCGGCGGTCTGGCGCGCACGCACATAGGTGGAACTCAGGATCAAGGTCGGGCGCTCGTGCTCGGGCAGACCGGCCATCCATGCCCCCAGCGCTTCGGCCTGGCGCTCGCCCAGTGGCGAGAGCGGAATATCCGCATCGCGATGCTCCAGGTCGATCAGCGCCGCACCATTGGCTTCCGCCACATCGCGCGCCACATTGCCTGCGCTCTGCCCATGCCGCACCACCCACAACCGCGCCGGCCACTGCGCCGAGACACCGGCTACCGCACTGTTCTCACTCACACGCTTCTCCTGCATAACGTGCCTCACATGTCGCACAGCCGCCGTGAAAACATGGTTGACCGCCACATCTGTGACCGCCGTTTCAATACGCACGCGCATCCATGACTGATGGCCTATCAGCAAGCGAACGCAACGGACGACTAACGCCGCGCCGCTATACTGCAGCCCCCCGCTGATCTACCGCCCCATGTCCAACGTCCTGTTGCTGCGCACGGCAAAAGAGCGCGAAGAACTGCTGCTGGAAGAGGTGCTGGATGCCACCGAGCAGTGCATCGACGTCATCGGCCTGGGCGCCACCAGCTTCGAGCTGATCGCCGAGCGCGCCAAGGTCAGCTGCGGCAGCCTGCTGCAACGTTTCGAAGACAAGGACGCGCTGGTGCGCGCCTTGCTGGAGCGCAACTACATGCGCGCCATCCGCCAGATGTGGCTGGTGGAACACCCGGCCAACGTGCACGTGGTGGATTTCATCGCCGGCCTGCTCGAGGAATGGCTGCTGCAGGAAATCAACATCAAGCGCACCCGCATCGACCTGGAACTGCACCTGGCCACCCTGCGCGACCCGGTGCTGGCCGCCTTCATGCGCCGGCAGAGCGCATCGCTGATCGAACACCTCAGCGCCCTGCTCAAGCGCCTGCTCCGCGGCCACGCCGACCCGGCCAGCAGCGAACAGGAATTCCAGGCCCGCGTCTTCGCCGTCGCCGCCATGTGCGGCGGCCTGCACAGCGTGATGACCAGCGGCATGGAACTCAACCGCATGCATCTGCAGCTGATCCTGCGAGAGAGTTTGTCGGGGATTTTGAAGTCTGCGCCGGTGTAGCGATTGCTACAGCGCTGTACGGATGATTGCGTACGGCACTCGGTAATCGAGCGCAGCGGCACGCCACAATCGCTCAGACGCCGTCAACGTTCGGCACGCACGCGCCGTCGCTCATTTGGCAGGCGCCACTGCGGCGGTATCCGTCTTCTTGACTGCCTCGATCCTGCTCCAACTCAGCACCTGACTTGCAGGAATCAGGAAGCGTGGCTTGTGTTCATCGGCAAGCCCGCCGGGCGGCGCCACGTAGAAGTCAGAGCCCAATCGGGTTAGCACATCAACTGCCGGCAGCACAAAAACTGACGATTCTGGCTGCGCTCGCTCGCAGCGTGCGTCACCCCAACTCGCCCTGACGATCTGGCAGCCTTGCTCGGTCAATTGCAGCTGCACTCCAGGCAACATGCCGATGCCGAGTTTGCGAACGCTGACATCGACCGTCCCCAACAGCCCACCGCTGTAGAGCAAGACCGCCAACATGGCGGGACCGACGACCCGGAGCCGCTTGGACAGCTCAACCCGATGTGTGGCGTAAACCGCCCAGTGCACCATGACCAACATGCACGCGGCGAGGAATAAATAGAGCCAGTCCATTGCTCGCCGAGGAGGAGCAAAGTAGTCAACGGCAAATCCCGCCAATGGCCAGAACGCCAAGTACATCAGCGACATCAAGGTCAACGTTCCACGGCGCTTGCGCAATACCGGCCACCATCGGCGCACCCTGTCAATCTCCCAGATCACCGTCAGAATCGCCAGACCAAACGCACCGAGACAAAAGCCGGCCACGATGCCATAGCTCGCCGACCGCCCGTACCCAGCGTGTGCGCTTAGCAGCATTCCTGCGTAATAGGCAGCGGCAAGCGAGCCGGCGGCAGCAAACAGCCAGAACCTACCGAAGATCCGCTCCCTTCGCCTACCTAGCTCCCGTTGGGTACGCCGGTAATAGGACTGCAAACCTTTTCGCGCTGCATCGCCCTGCTTGGGACGCAATGGCACAGGCAGTAGATGCTGATCCACCAGCAACCCGATCACCCAAGCGGGCATGACCAACAACGCCAGAAACCCCATCAACGCGATCCCACCGAACAACGCTACCGCGCTTAGGACAACGCCTAAATCGCCAAGCGACAAGGAAGGCACATAGCCGATGCGTAGGAAGTGGGTCAGCACCATCCCACCGCCCCAGCAGGGAACCCACCATTTCAGATCGACCCCAAAGGTCTGCCGCAACATGCGCCACACCGGCGCGCTTGGTTGCGAATGAGGCACTCGCCGCGCATTTGCCGGTTCGTTCTGTGCTGCTACCTGCTCACCTTGCTGCATCATCGCTCCTTGGCATCGCTCCTGGCGTCGACAGCATTGCCTTACGGCAATGGCTCACCTGGCCTGCTCGCAAGCACGCCGCAACCGTGGATCGCCGGTTCCCGCACAGCGCGCCAGGGCGAGTTTTGCCAGGTCATCCTTGCCCATGCGCCGTTGGAAGCGAATGTCGTATGGCAGCAACTCTGGCGGATCGCCAAGACTTTTTCTGCTGATCGCAAGCAGCTGCAGCGCTCGTTCGCGCTCACTGTATCCGTCAACGTCTTCCAGCACGAACTGATGGGCAATGAACAAGGAGTCGTCTCGCGCGAGTTCCTGCTCCCGCTCCAAAATCCGCTCCCTGTCATTCGTGGATTTCTCCTCAATGCGCAGCTTCAGATAACGACCGAGTGGTGTCTGCCCTGCCGGCCTTCCAAGAAGCGAGAAAACTGTAGATTGATCGGAGAGACGAAGTCGCCGTTGTTGGGCCTTCTCGCCATCCATCAGCGTTTGAATTTGCTCAAGGTCGGCAAACAATTCCGCCACGCGCGGTTGCTGCTGCCATGGGAGGTCACGCATCTCCGGGCGCTCGGCATCGCCATAGTGTGTCTCGATGTGCTCGCGTGCTAGCTCAGCGCGTTTTCCCGCCTTGCGGTGCCCGCGACCGGCCTGGGCTACGGAACGGTTCACTCCCTTGACCAGCGAAGTAATCAGGTTATTGACCAGTTTGCTGTCGTCCACCTTGCGCGCGGCCGATTGCGCCTGATCGCTCGCTTTGAGGTACCGCTCCACCGTACCGGACAAGCCAGCTTCGGCGATCGCATCTGCGTCTACAGCTTTATTTTGCTGTTCCCACAGGTCCATCAGCGCCAGCAGATCCATCATTCCGATCGGGTTGTACCCGGCACCGATCATCAGATCGATGCCTTTGCGGTCGGCCTCTTCTTCCTGCAGTCGCATGCGCCTGGGCACAATACCGGCCTGAATCGATTTCATCGCGGCCTCGCGCATCAGCGCCTCACGCACATAACCGGTATCGCCGCTTCCTCTTCGCTGTGCATCCACATAGGCCTGATCCAGATACAGCGATGTCAGTCCACCGCCGATCTGGCTCAGCTTTTCAAGCAGGCTGGTTCCGGCATGCCGCATCAGCACATGCGCGTACTCATGCGCCACAAGCGCGGCGAGCGCGTCACGGCTGGGAAGATTCGACAGCATGCCGGCGGCGATGAAGATCGACCCGTCGTCGGTCGCGTAGGCATCGAGCAATGGTGCCGGTGTGACATGAATCCTCGCCGCTGGCGCCGACGCTCCAGCAACAGCGCGGATCTCCTGCAACACCTGATCGAGGTCAGCGTCGAGCTGCGCGTGCTGCACGGTGCCGTAGGTCCAGCGCTGCCTTTGCAGTGCCGTCATGGCCTGCCCTTGACGTAGCGACTGATTGGCGCCGGTAAAAATCTGCAAGCCACGTCCCACCGCATCAAGATGTTTTTGCTTGATCAATTTGTCTTCGGCGCAGGCATGCGCTGTCGCAAACAGTGCCAACGTCAAAACCAGAACCCGGCGCATCGGTGTCACCTGCATCCCTCCCCCACACCGCGCACGCCCGCAGTGACTGCATCACTGGCTTCGCTGACCGTGCTGGTGCAGCGTACGTTGCTGGAGAGTTTGAGATCGCCGGCGATCTTGACCTTCAACTTGTCCAGCCAGACAGGCCCGGCCGCCGTTTCGACCAGCACGTAGCCCTTGGGAGAAACCTGGCTGACCTTGGCCAGGCGCAGGTCCACGCCCGCAGGCAGCGGCCCCACGCGGCGGAATCTGCCTTCGCTTTCTGCATAAGTGACAACCTGCCCATAGACCTCGACAACGTGGGGCTGTTGCTTGTCTTGCGCAAATACCGGCTGCATCAGCAGGGCAGCAAGCAGAGGCATCAGCTGAAATCGCTTCACTGCATCATGCATTGGAATTCTCCGGTGTCTCGGCAGGTCGGGCAGGAGGTTGGTTGTATAGATCCCGCCAGCCGACCGCGCCAGTCACAACAAAGGCGAGTACCAGTGCGGAGATCCAATGGTTGGGCGGTTGCCGCAAAACCATCTGCGATAGAACGATGATCAGCAGGCTAGTGCCAGCGCAAACAACCGCCACAGCAACGCTGCGTACCCTGCGCAAGGAAGGTCGCCGCGTGAGCATCAAGGCGGCACCAGCACCGAAGGCAAGCAACAACATGCTGAGCAGCTCGACGACGCGGTCGCGCCAGCCGTCGCGATAGATCCGCCGGCTCCCCCAAGTCATCAGATTGTCCAGCGCCATGGCATGCAGGTACACGCCGGGAATCTGCTGATGCACAGGCGACATCACCTGGTCACTAAGGCCACTCAGGCGGGTGCCGACCAGCACTACGCGATCCTTCAGCATGGCCGCCACCGCAGGGTCGTCCAGTTGCTCTTCGAACACTGTTAGCGCGTACGCGCAGCGCTGACGCCGCTGGTCTTCGACATGCTCGTCGATACCGCTGAAAAAGCCATCCCGTGTCAGTCCCGCAGCCCCAGCCAGACGCGTCCACCAGCCGACATATGCACTGCGTACGCAGCTCAGCCCTCGCGGCGGCGCAGGCACGCGCGGCAGCGTCGATCCCCACTGCACAGAAAGTGGTGCGCCAAGCGTGTCGGAGGTAAGCGCACGCGCATCCTCGCTGCAGCCTGCAGCCGACCGCGTACGGCAGGCCACCTGATACAGCGCCAACGCCACCGAACGATAATCCGCGCCGAACCCCGGGCCGGTCGACAGCGGCGGCGCCCAGCCTTCGTCGCGCACGTTCTGTGCAGCGAGCAACATTGGATAGTCGTTCCCCAGCCCCTTCCAGCTTGTGACCACGTCTTGCGCCGCAATCGCAGCGCTGCCGCTTGCTACCGATGCCGCAGCCCCGCAGCCCGAAGCAGCAGGGCCAACGCCAGAAAAGATGGAACGTCTCCCTGGCGCCGACACCCCGAAGAAGACCGGCACCTTCCCGCATCCCATCTCGGCAGCGATCCCGGCTCGCGCATCATCGTAGCTGTCGTCGTAGTCGCGTCGCTGCTCCATCAGGATGTCGACATAAACCGCACGTGGCTGCTGGGTCAGCACGCGGCGCAGTACCTCATCGTAATAGCTATAGCGTGGCGGCCATGCGGAGTCCCGCGACTGCAAGGTGTGGTCATCGATAAGGACCACCGCGATATGGTCCTGCGCGATAGTTGTTGACGGCGACGTCCGTCCATAGAACGGCGCAAACATACGCGCGGCAATACGTTGCGACTGCACTTCCCCGGCACGCTTCAGGCCAAACGGGTCGATGGCACCGATCACAAGCGTGAGCAGGAACACCGCCACAAAAATCCGCAAGCTCACATCGATCCAGCGCAGCACACACGCCGCCGGTCGGCGCAGCCAGGTACGACGCCCGATCGTGTCGCTGATACCGACCAGCCCATCGCCCTGCTGTTGAAGGTCACCAGGGGCGGAAGCGCAATGATGTTCCGTAGAGATGTCCCGTGCGCGCAAACCTAGCTCCTGCCACTCGGCCGACGCAACAGACGGCCGGCTCATGGGTCGCTAGCGGCAGCGATCCGAATTGCTTGAGCACCCAACGTCCAGAGTGTGATGAGCTTTGCGACCAGCCCACGTAGCAACGGCAACAGCTTGCCAAGCGTATAAGCGTCAGTGGCATATTTCGCGTCATCCCGAAGGGACACGTGTGACCTGCTCCCCTCTCGTCGTGCAGGTCACCCCCAACGGAGCAAGCTGGACAAGTGGCTAGCCGATAAAAACAAAAGCTCTGTGCGGCAACAACAACGCCCAACCACACCGAACATAATCAAAGCCGCTGAAGCGCCAACTGATTCAGGATGCCGCGCATGGCGCCGGCCGCATCGAAGATTGCGCTGCCCAACACAGGCAATGTGCTGCGGTCCAGCCGATCGGCGTTGCCTGCAGCGATCACATCGCCATGGGCGGCGATGGTCAGCAATAACTGATCAAGTGCATCCACCTGCTCCATCGTGATGCCGAAGGCAAACGCATCACGCGGCTTGTCATCCCCTGCCCGCCTGCGCGCACGGGCCGGTGCCATCACTGGCCGGCTCATGCGGCCTCCCCGTCGTCAGCACGCGCGTTGTCAGAGTCGTCGAGCTCCAGGCGCGCGGGCCACTGCACCTGCGCCAGTGCCTGCGTTACCTGCTCGGCCAGCAGCTCCAGGCAGCACGCCAGTTCGTCCAAGCGGATGGCTGGCTGCCGCAACTGCTCTTCGGCCTGCGTACGCGGCTGCGCAAGGCGCGCCAAAAACCGCATGTGGTCGCGTAGTTGCTGCAGGCGGTATTGCGCCTTTTCTGGCAAAAAGTAGCCAGCTTCGGCGTTGGGTTGACGATGAGCCTCGGTCATAGGATCTCTCGCATCAAGAAAAACCACCATTTTCGGAGGTGGCAAGCCGCTGTACGAGGAGTTCCGAGGCTCCGTGAGGTAAAGATTGCTATCGCAACTGGAATAGGTCAAGTGCAATAGCGAAAACTAGAGACCCATGCCAGCTATGGCCGAGCTTGATTACCGATCCAGCCTTGTAAGTTGGCCTCTATCACTTGCCAGATGGCATATCGGTAGGTGCACAATGTCCGCTTGTTTCAAACCAAACAGGCGGGAAGGCCAAGCGTGATTGTTTACCAGTCGACCAAAGCCGCGTTTCTTCTGCTTTCGCAACAACAGCCCATCGAACAAGTAATTTCAAACGCTTACACCGTCAAGACAGGGAGATATGCGCCCGAGAGCGAGTTCCGAGCCTGGCGGCACTCCCTTACGCACATGGCTGATGTTCTAAGTGATGACAACCTGCCGGATGACATGGGCATCGGAATCGAATTCGGCATCGCACAAACCGCCAAGCGCATCGACTTCATTATGAGTGGGCTGGGCGAGACTAATGAACCGCGCGCGATCATCGTAGAACTCAAGCAATGGTCGACGTCATCCGTCACCGATAAGGACGGCATCGTCAAAGCGCAGCGCGGTGGGGCGAACGAGAGCGAAGGACTGCATCCATCCTACCAAGCCTGGTCTTATGCCGCACTGCTACAAGGCTTCAACGAAGCGGTGCACGAAGGAGGCGTGCAGCTACAGCCCTGTGCCTACCTGCACAACCATTTTCGCGATGGCACCATCGACGATCCCCGCTATGCGGCGTACACCGACAAAGCACCGCTGTTTCTGCGTGGCGTTGAGGAGAAGCGCAAGCTGCGGGAGTTCATTCGCCAGCATGTGCGACAAGGCGACAACGGCCAACTGCTCTACAAGATCGAGCAAGGCCGTATCCGTCCCTCCAAGATGCTTGCCGACAACGTTGTAGGCATGATCAAGGGCAATCAGGAATTTGTGCTGATTGACGAGCAGAAGTTGGCCTATGAGACCTGTCTGGCGCTTACTGCACAGGCCAGCGCTGAACGCAAACAGGTCCTGATCATCAAGGGGGGCCCCGGCACCGGGAAATCAGTAGTGGCAGTAAACCTGATGGTTGAGCTGACCAAGCGTGGCGTCACCACCAAATACGTATCTAAGAACGCCGCTCCACGCGCGGTTTACGCGCAAAAGCTGGCCGGGCATATACGCAAGATTGAAATCGGCAACCTTTTCTCGGGCTCAGGAAACTTTCATCAGACCGAACAAAATGTGTTTGGTGCGTTGGTGGTGGACGAGGCGCACCGCCTCAACGAGAAGAGTGGCCTGTACGGCAATTTAGGCCAGAACCAAGTGATGGAGCTCATCCGTAGCGCCCACTGCACTATCTTCTTCGTCGACGACGACCAGGTCGTCACCTTGTCAGACATCGGCTACACCGGCGAATTGCGCCGTTGGGCCTCAGATCTCAATGCCGAGGTGACTGAACTTGAGCTGGCCTCACAATTCCGCTGCGCCGGTTCGGATGGCTACATCGCTTGGCTGGACAACTTCCTCGATATCCGTCAAACCGCCAATGCCGATTTCGACCGTAACGCCTTTGATTTCCGCATCGTCGATTCTCCGGTGGAACTGCATAACCTGATCCGAGAGAAAAACAAGCTCAACAACAAGTCACGGGTAGTCGCCGGCTACTGCTGGGATTGGAAAAGCAAAGGCGATGCGAACGCTTGGGACATTGAAATTCCCGAGCATGGCTATCGGGCGCAATGGAATCTGGGGAGCGATGGCAGCTTGTGGGCAATCGCAGAGAACTCCGTCGAGCAAGTCGGTTGTATCCATACCTGCCAAGGATTGGAGCTGGACTATGTAGGTGTGATCATTGGCACCGACTTGGCTTGGCGCGGCGACCGCTTGGTTACCGACCCGAGTAAGCGTTCAAAGCAAGACCGCTCGATACGTGGATACAAGTCACAATCCAAGAATAATCCGGAGATTCATAACCGCGTGGATCGCATCATCCGGAACACGTACAAAACTCTGATGAGCCGAGGCATGAAGGGGTGCTATGTCTATGTAGCCGACTCAGAGCTGAAGAGATCGATCATTGGGTGACAGCTTCATTCCAAAGCAGATATCTTTCGAACCTATAGGAGGTCCTCTTCTAGGCTTTCCGGCCTACTCGCTACGCCCGATTTACATCTGGCGCTCTAGTCTTTCCCAGCGACTTAAGTCGCTAAGGTAGAAGGATTTCTGCATTTCGAAGGATAGTCGTCTAAGTGGAACCATGCACCGACATGAAAAAACTAACATTGTATTACTTAATAACCAAGGGGATCGAAGATGTTCAAGATTGACGGCCTAGACAAACTGACAAAACAGCTCACACAAGCGCAACTAGCCATAGAGGAGCTTGATGGCGAAATTGAAACGGTAAAATTCGATCCCAACGACCCCGCCAGCATTGAGTCTGCAATACATCAAACCAATACCACCCTAGATGCGAAGATCGCCACTTGGGCTGACAACCCACTTGTCGTGCAGCTAGTTGACGGGATGAAGGAACAATTTCGCGAAGCGATAATCGAACGCGCTGCTGCGGCACGTCTTGAGAGAGGTGAGCAATGACCGCGCTCGACTTGTTTGATCAGATAAATTCGACGGTGCTCGACCTCCAGGGAGCAACACTGCAAACCTACGAGCGCCCACTGCGGAAGTTGGGACAGCTCCTGAATCACCCCGATCTTGCTCAATTCAATGAAGAATTGACCGCTGACCTTAATCTTGACCAGTTCATCGAAGATGGCCGAAAATCTGGGGGCAGCTTCGTTGGCAGCAACGTGTTGAATTGGCCGGAAGATCCTGAAAGACAAATTGGCATGCAGTTATTGTTGGTCAAGTACTTGGCGGAGGACCCGCGAAGAGCAATCGATCTTTCGCATGAGTTCTATTACTCCGGCAAGAAGATCATCAGCGGCATTCAGACAATGACAGGGCAATTGATTGTCCCGTTCGCCAGGGATTTCAAAGCCTACGTGAAGGCAAGTGACAGTATGGTTATCAACCTTATAACGCTGCCAAAATCGAACAAAGTTTTCATCGTGCATGGGCGTGATGTTGCCGCACGTGAATCGGCCGCCCGATTTCTTGAGAAAATTGGAATCGACGTGGTGATTCTGCACGAACAGGCCAATCAGGGGCGCACTATCATCGAGAAGATTGTGGCGCACTCGGATGTCGGCTTCGCGGTTGTCCTGCTCACGCCAGATGATGAAGGACGTTCCGCCGGTACCGAGAGATGGGAATACCGTGCCCGCCAGAACGTGTTGCTGGAGCTAGGCTATTTTATAGCCAGACTGGGACGCGAGAACGTTTGTGCATTGAAGAAAGGAAACGTGGAGATTCCTAGCGATTTCGCGGGAGTGGTCTGGACGGCAATGGACGATAACAGTGGCTGGAAGACCGAACTTGCTAAAGAACTCAAGGCCGCCGGCTATGCGATTGACTGGAACCGGGTAATGGGATGATCCGCCTTCAAGCCCAACTAGAGGTGGATCATCTAGCCTCTGCATCTGCGTGAGCTACCAACATTAATTGATTTCGGAATCTCGCTTCTATCTATCGCAACCAGCAAGCTTACCCCCGAGTGTGGCAGGCACGGTCTGCACAGACTGAAGTACTAAGAGCGGCCGTCGCACTTTAAGCTTTGACTATTTCTCTCGCTAGCGCGGCGGCGCGAGCCATATTGAGCGTGCGATCTGGGCCGTCTTCTCGTATCTCGTCTGTTACAGGCAGGCTGCTATCACTTCAATCAGACATTCCTAATGCGAGAGGAAACACACGAAATGCTCCTGCCGAAAAATCTTGGGCTACGGGTATAATTCTCCGGTTACGACCAGTAGATACGACTACGAATGATGATATTTTTGCCTAGAGGTTAAAGCTGTTCGCGAGAATATTTTTTCTGCGACAACGGACTCTTTCACGCGGATGAAGCATTGGCATTCAATCTCGTACGCTGCGGAGGCTGGCGCCCCATCGATTGAAGATGTCCCGTTATCTGAGTTCGCGTGGGCATAGCCAACTCAGGTTACGGTGCCCGGCGCACGCCTTCTCTGCCAGGCGTTTTGATCAGGCCAACGACTGCCCCGCCGAGGAAGACTACGTGGTCGCGAAGTTCGCCCAGTGCATCCGCAATCACCAGCAGATGCGGTAGTTGGGATCATCAGACCGCATCGCCAAGCCCCAGCAACTGCTTGATATAGCGCGCCGCCAGCGTGCGTTCTCGGGCACGCCCGCTGCGCAGGGCGTCCTGCAGCGCCAGCAGTTGGTGCAAGGCAGGGTCTGCCAGCGCAGCGTTGGGCGCACCTGCCGACAACGGCGACAAGCCGGGGCCTTTGGCCGTGCCCTGCGCGCTTGGCCACACCGGTGCATCCCCTGGGGAGCTGGCAATGGCAATGGACAGTGGGGGCATGCCAAAGGCCGTAGGAATGCCACGCCTTAGCGGCCCAATGATCGCAGGAAAGGCGTAACGCACGCCGTGAACCGCAAACTCGTGCAGCGCCGTGCGCACCGTCTCCCACTCGCCGCGGCTTTTTTCCAGCGCCAAGCCGGATGCCACCGCGCGCTTGACGCTGCGATGCACCTGAGAGGCGCTCATGCCCAGCGCCTCTCCAAGGGAGGCATAGGTCCAGGCCTGGCCCGGTTGAGCGACCTGCTTGTACAGCACCACTAGATCCTGCGGCTTGAGTTCCACGTCAGATCCGCTCCAGCCCGTGCTCCTTCGCCAGATGCGCCAGGCTTGCGCTCATCCGTTCGCTATGTGCATCGCTGCTTCTTCCCATGCCGGTGTCCAACTGGCCGACCAAAGCCGTCGCCTGTGCGTGCAAGGGATGAGGCGCCTGCTGCGTGGGTTCCAGGTCTGCCTGTCGCTGCCTGCCGTGCACCTGTTCTGCCGGTTCACCTTCCTGCCGCTGAAGGTGAGCCGGCTGATTGCCACCCTGCTGGTGGCCCGGCCGCGCACCTTCCTGTTGATGTCCTTGATCTAGCTGCTGTTCTCGCACTGGGCCAGGGGTCGTGCTGGTCAGCACGTATTGCCAGCGCGTCTGCGCCGGGTTGCCTTGAACTGCAGCGATGAAGCCATCGTATTCCGCTGGATGAATCGTCTGGCAGCCTGCCGAATCGGTACTACCGCTAGAACCGCGATGAATCTTGAAGGTGTCGTTGAGATCCTGCACGCCGTTGAGATCGGCGTGATCAAACCACCCATCCGCATTGCTATCCCGCTGTACCCCGCCACGCCCTGCATCGACTGCTGCCTGACTTGGGCGTAATGCGTTGTCTTGGGTGCCTGGCCGGCTGGGATTTGGGTGCTGCCCCATCCGCATCTCGATGGTGCCTTCGCTCAGGCGACCGAGATCCCTGATGCCATCGGCATTGACGTCCTCGCCTTCGATCTTCCTTGGCCTTGTGATGCTTTCAAAGCCTGGCGACGGAGCAAATGTCCTGTTCTCTATGCCGCCTTCCGCGCGCGGGCGCCGCCCCGTGTTGCCGGCATGATGATCGTATTGCGCAGTCGGTTCGGTGTTGGCTTGCTGAGCTACCTGCGTGTGGCGCGTGCCATCGGCATCTTTCCACAGCACAACCAGGCGATCGTTATAAACACCCGTGCCGCCCTGGGCGTCGTTGATTGCAGGGGTTGCCGGATCGTCGCTGCGCAGGCTTCCGGCATGCGCGCGATCCTGCATGGCCGCGAGCGTTGAGTTCTCCTGGCGTAGACCTAGTACAACGCGTTCATTGGGCCGAGAGAGAGCATCGTGTGCGGCGTCGTTACCTCTCACCTCTACGATGCTGGCGTAGACGTCATAGCGCTGTGCGTCGCTCAAGGCAGCCATTTGCGCCTGTGGTGGAATTGCCGGTTGGTTCGTCGCTGCTTGTTGCAAGCGCTGCAGCACATTGGCATCCGCAGCGGCGACTGGCCCTTGTTGTTGATTAGCGATTGCACCGGCGGACGCTGCGCCGACATAGCGATCCAATGCGTCGCGCACGACCTCTGACTGGTCCTGCCTGCGCTCATTGAGCATTGCCAGCGCCTCAGCGGAACGATTGGCGTTGAACAACGCAGAAATCTGGTCAGCAGTTGCACGGATGTCTAAATCGTTGGATCTCGCCATTTCGATGCTCCTTGCAGACGTGGTCACTCGCTGATGAAACGGTCCTCACCCTCTGGATAATCCGCACATGCCGGTTCGCCTGTGCGCTGCTGGCGGCACGGCCATTGCGCTCTAGCGACCCGTTCTACCAGCTCGAAGCGCTCGCCTGTCCACCTAAGAAACCCAAAATGGGCGTAAGACCCGACGCGCTTGGGGTCATCGGTGGCCAGCGGCTGGTCGGGATCAAATTCCATCAGCCATCGCATTGTCGGCGCCACGGGCAACTTGTCGTCGAACAGAAAAAGCTCGGAGCCGCCGTGATCGTTTTGCCGGGCAACATCTTCTGCGGTCAGGCTAGGCGTTGGCGGAAACACCGCTGCACTGACATCGCGTGCGGTGCCGTCCTTGGTGACGCGATAAGCCTTTCGCCCTTTGCCTGACTGGCACGCAAGACCCGCCTCGTCCGCACTGCATTTCACCGACCAGACCAAGTACACCGTTTTCTCGGGATCAGCACTTTCGAACGAACGGATCGTTAGATCACCGGCAACCACGGTGAAGTCAGCGCGCCGCCCCAAGCCGGGTGCAGCCACGTACACCGCATCGCGCAAGCCGGCTTCACGCGCTTGCGGCGAGGCGTCAACCGCACTTGCAGGCAGGGCAAGCAATGCAGCCGCCATATGCGCAGGTGCCGGGCCTGTGCAAAACCCGTCCCTTAGCAACGGCGCAGGCGAGGAGCCCTGTGATTGCGTACGGTCCACACAGACGGCGCCCATCTGCCGTTCCAGTTTGAAGGACACCCAAGATGAAGGCGTGGCAGCAGGCGCCTGAGGAAAAGACGCTGCTTCGTGTGCACCACTTGGGGGTGTTGCGGCAGCCTGTTCCATCGAAAGCCGTGCACACCCAAGCGTCATGATGGGCACCAGCACGGTCGCCACGATGCAATGCGTCAGCTTCTTCACGGGCATCCTTGAACGCAGAGGGCGAACGCCCCGGACTGTGGCCACATGAAGAGGCTCAGTCAAGCGACTGATCAAAGACGAAAATGGTTTAGCGGCGCTCCCATCATGGGACCGAAATGAACACTGCATTCCGCAACGACGCCATCTGGTAGGGATTCAGCACGAGCGTCCGAGGTGAGCAGTAATTTGGATGGTTTGAAAAGTTCAACCAACACGCTGCGTGCGGCTCCATGTGATCGCTAGCATTGACCAAGGGGGTCGAAGTGAGCCTGTATTAAAGCCAGCCTGGAACATGGATGGCTCATAGGCGCTGCCCTGCCCCTTCCTTCTTCGCCGCACCAGTTGCACAACGGCTCCGCCTGAGCGACGGCCGATCACTACCATCCTGTGTTACCTGCCGATTGACCGCACTGGGTAGCGGCAGGCGCACCTCGATTAGCGAGCAGCTGCGCTCACACCACCGACAGCCCTCTTCTGCCCGCGCGCGCCCTGCCTAGCCGCGTAGCGCCACCCGAATCCCCTCCCCCGCCAACCGCGCACTCGCCAGCAGACGCTCCAGACTCTGCCCGTGCCGGGCGCTGGCGGACAGCCCGGCCATGGTGGTGCTGACGAAATCCGCCAGCCGGTCTGCATCGTGCGGGCAGTGTTTGGCGATGTGGGAGCGGATCAACTCCTGGGCGGCGACATGAAAACCGCAGGCGGCCTCGCGCGCCTGCGCGTCGTTGCTGCGCGTGCCTTCCAGCACCAGGCAGCCGGTGGCGGCGGGGTCTGCGGCGTAACAGCGCGCGGCCTGCTCTAGTACGTCGGCCAGGGCGTCGGCCAGCGGGCGGTTGGCGTCCAGAAGTTGCGGCAGCGGGATGGCCCCGGTCTGCGCGTAGCGGTCGAGGATGCGCGCATACAGGCCGGCCTTGCTGCCGAAGGCGGCGTAGAAACTGGGCGGGTTGATGCCCAGTGCCTGGGTGAGGTCGGCCACGCTCAGTGCGTCGTAGCCGCGCGCATGGAACAGTTGCTGCGCGGTGGCGACCGCTTGATCCGGGTCGAACGCCCGCGGCCGGCCGCGGGCACGGAAGGTTTCTGTAGTCATTGTTACAAAATCCTTGACGGCAGACGAAAACTATTATGTATTACTCGCTACATTAATTGCGAGGTGAGTGCATGTCAGCGTTCAAAGACAAGTCGGTATTGGTGCTTGGTGGCAGCCGGGGGATTGGAGCCGCCATCGTGCGGCGCTTCGTGGCCGAGGGCGCACGGGTGACGTTTACCTATGCCGGCTCTGCCGAGGCGGCGCAGCGCCTGGCCAGCGACACCGGCAGCACCGCGGTGCTGGCCGACAGCGCCGACCGCGATGCGGTGATCGCCACGGTGCGCCGCAGCGGGCCGCTGGATGTGCTGGTGGTCAACTCCGGCATCGCGCTGTTCGGCGATGCCCTGGACCAGGATCCAGACGCGGTGGACCGGCTGTTCCGCATCAACGTGCACGCGCCCTACCACGCCGCCGTGGAGGCCGCGCGGCAGATGCCGCCCGGCGGGCGGATCGTCGTGATCGGCTCGGTCAACGGCGACCGCATGCCGCTGCCCGGCATGGCGTCCTACGCGCTGAGCAAATCCGCGCTGCAAGGGCTGGCGCGCGGGCTGGCCCGCGACTTCGGGCCGCGTGGCATCACCATCAACGTGGTGCAACCAGGCCCGATCGATACCGACGCCAACCCGGAAAACGGGCCGATGAAAGACCTGATGCACAGCTTCATGGCGATCAAACGCCACGGCCGTGCCGACGAAGTGGCCGGCATGGTGGCCTGGCTGGCAGGCCCGGAAGCGGGCTTTGTGACTGGCGCGATGCACACGATCGATGGTGCGTTTGGGGCATGACGCGGCAACGCTGCGTTGATTGCACTGCAGCTCGACACGTGCGACCGATGGCGGCAAACGCCCTCCGTCAACACACATGGCGAGCTGACGTTGCACCGCCAGCATCTTGATTCACCGGCATCTCCTGCCGGCAGCGCGTGATCGCATTCCCATGCCATGCGGCGCATGGCACGGGTCATCGCAGGCCTGGTCCTTGCTGTCGCGCCGAACCCAAGTTGCCTATAGTTGCGGCGAACCCTGCAATGGATTGACCAATGCACATGATGTCATCCGGCCGGTGCCTGGCCCTTGCACTCGCCGTTGCTGTGACCGGCAATGCCTGTGCACGGACGCCATCACCCGAACAGAAAAGGACTTCCTCCATGCCAGACAACGTCACCACCGGCCGCACCATCAACGGGCACACCTATTCGGATGCTCCGGTTGACGTAAAGCTGGGGCCGAACACCTTCCGCATCCCCGCCAACTACCTGGACAGCCAGATCGCGCCATGGCCGGGCGAAGGCATCACGCTGGTCATCGAATGGCCAGACATGACCCCCACCCCGCCTGGGGCACGGGCCAACCCGCGTACGAATGATTTCCGGAAAGAAATTTCCGTGTCGATCGACTATGTCGACCGTGTTCCCATTGAGGTATTGCTTGAGCGTTTCTCGTCAAACGATAGGCGTACAGAGGCAGACTCAGTTGAGCGGGGCAATCCTGTCGCCCGGCTCGATCTCCGCATAGCACAGCCTGAAGCATTCGGATTAACGCCCTATGCCATTGATGAGGAGAAGATGGCGGCATATGTAAAAGCGTATGAAGCCCACCACGGCGAGCCTCCGACGCGCAACCCTGCGTTTGAAGACGACTGGTACGTCGCGCGCGACTCCAGCGGCAATTTGACCACGTTCATCAAGTGCGACAGCAAAAAATTTCGAGCAGATGGCGTTCGGCTTGAGGGATCTGAAGTGGTCCATGAAAAAGGTGCTGTTGCTGCAAGTTGCGTCCACTACTTCTCTGACATCGAAAACAAACTTTCCATCAGTCTCAACTACAAGCGTGCATTCCTGAAGGACTGGAAGCGCATGGAAGATGCGGTGAGGAACGTATTAACCCGCACTAAAATTCAGTGATTAGGGTATTTACAGGGAGTAGCCGGTGAGCGGACTGAGTGAGCAGGATCTGGAAATTCTTTCCAACTATGCAAATAAAGGCAATCGCGAGCTGTACTGGAACTATCTCTCGCAGCTTGATGGAGCAGACGGCTATGGGACGCTGGCATTAGGCGTAGTGCGCAACGACAGCTTGCCAGGGCAAGTGGCTAACAATTACGCGCAAGACTATGCCAGGACACAGCACGATACCGGCTCGCGCTTTGCCAATGCTGAATTGAGCGAACGCCAGTGGGAAGAGTTCGGGCAAACGCTGCTCAAGAAGGATTTTGAGCTTCGACAAGCTTGGTTCGACAAAGAGCGTCCGGATATGGCACTGAACCTTCCCGGCAAGGACGTCATGCGAGCACACGACCAAGCCTTCCTGGACCATGAGCTCGACCCCAACTGCTGGACCCCACGCGTCCTCCTGCAAGCAGCCCTGGAAAAAAGCGGCCCCCAGAAGTTGGAACAGATCTGGACCAACATGCTCGACAACGAGTACATCGGCGCCACTCGCATCAGCAACACCGGCTACGAGACCTTTGCGCAGATGGGACTGGCGGCCGGCAGCCAGTACCTGGCCAAGCTCGGCACCACCGAGACGATCCAGATGCTGGACGGCCGCTCCGCCGTCGACCCCAATGTCATCGGCAGCAACAGCTTCTATGCGATGTACTTCGAAAAAGAACAGAAATGGGTGAACGTCAGCGCAGGCGGCGGCCATCTGTCCATGCGCGAAGAAACCAATGCCGGCCGTATCGCCGAACTCGATGATGCCCGCGCCGTCCGCCTGGAACGGCAGCAGAAAACCACGCAGTTCCACGAAGACGATCCGTACCGCTCCATCACCCGCAGCCCGTTCACGGCGTCGGCCGACGGCCTGCCGGATCGGATGCAGCCGCCTACCAAACTGGCCGAGATCGGCCCTGATCATCGGGACTACGCATTGCTGCAGCAGGTGCGTTCGGGTGTAAGCGCGATCGATGCGCAAGCCGGGCGCACACCGGACGAGAACAGCGAGCGCCTCATCGCCAGCGTGATGGCCCTCGCCCGCCAGAACAACCTGGACCGGGCCGATCACGTGCTGCTGAGCGAACAGACGGCCGACAGCCCGGCTGGCCGCAATGTGATTGTGGTGCAGGGCGAGTTGAACAACCCGGCGCACCTGCGCGCCCATATGCCGACCGATGTGGCCGTGCAGACGCCGGTGGAGCAGTCGCTGCAGCAGCTGGAAGTCGCCAGCACAAATCGCCAGCAGGCGTTGGCGCAGAGCCAGCAGCAGGAGATGGACAACCGGCAGCGTGAGAGTGCGTCGATGCGCATGGGATAAAAGGCCGGCGGTGAGGCATTGCGGCGGTTCTATGGGCCATGACGTGCATGGCTGCCCCGGTTGGCAGCGTCGGCGTGGCGCACGACGATCTCCGGCACCGGCTTGCGCGGATCGGGTGGCGGTGCATCGAATACCAGGGGCGCCGGGCTACAGCGATCAGAGAACTGCGAACATCACGGCCCCGCAACGCCCGCCTCATGTTGCGAGCGAACGGCCAGCACAAACACCGTGTCGATCTGCGCGACATGGCAGTACAGCGCCAGATAGCCGTGCGTACCGCAACCGATCACCAGTTCGGGCCTGTCGCCACAAACAGGCCGATCGGCGGATTGATTTCCAGTCTGTCGATTGCCTCCCCCACCCTCCCGGTGGCCGGCAGCGCGGCAAAGAAAAGCCCGGCAAGGCCGGGCTGTTTCCTGTGCTGCGATGACTGCAACGCTCAGCGCTTGCGCGCCTTCAACCACGCCTTGATCTGCGGCAGCGAGGCCGCCCGCAGCTTCACCCGCGTCTGGATCGTGTTGATGGCGTTGTCCGCGGCCTGCCGCGAGGTCGGCGCGATGTACTGGTCGGCATAGGCCTTGATCCTGTCGGCGGTGGCAAGCTCTGCCGAGTCCATGCCCAGGCCGGGGTAGTAGCGGGCACGCGAGGTGGAGTCCACCAGGGTATCCACCTGCGTGCGATGCGCCACCGCGAAATCGAAGGCAAGCTCTGGATGCTGGGAGGCGACCCGGTCGATCATGCTTGCGCCGGTGGTGGCGCCCGGCTCTGGTGTCAACGCCAGTGCCAGCGCGCGCCTGGCCAGCGCCTCGTCGATGGGCATGGAGAGGAAATCGTAATAGGTGTCGCGCACCATCGAGGAGGTTTCCTGCTTGGCCAAGGCATGCAAGGCGTCCCAGGTGGCGGTGTCGGCATTGCGCGCAACCGCGCCCAGCACGCTGTCACGCAGCTCCGGCGACAGCGATGCGGGAGTGGCCTGGAAAGCGGCAAAGCGCCGGCGCGCCTCGGCGATCACTGCGGCATCTCCCATGTCGCTGAGGCTGGCGATCAGGCGGGTACGCAACTGCTGGATCTGCGCCGAGTCGCCATCGCGGTTGTCCCAGCCCAGCGTAGCGAATTCGGCCGACAGCCGCGGCACTGCATAGGCACGCCACGCGGCGCGCCCAGCCGGGTCATGCTCGAAGCTGCCATCCACACCGTCGTAGATGCTGGCCACCATGTCCCAGACGTCGGGCGATGCGCCGACTGCCACCTGTGCGGTGAGATCCAAGACATCGGACTGTGTCTGCACGCCCGCGTCGGCCAGTGCGTCGGTGTCGTTCAACACGCCCAACTGGTCCACCACCGGTAGCGCGCCAAACCTGCTGGTCAGCGCCTTGAACTGTGCGGGCGCGTACAAGGTGCGGAAGTAGCCCTTTTGCCCGGCGTTGACCACCACCGCTGCGTCGCAGCCCGGCACCTGCACCTGGGCGGTGCCGTCTACCAGCACGCGCACCGGCGTGGCGTCGCCGCTGCGCACGACCACCGGCACATGCCAGCGCAACGGCTGCTTGTCGGGGCGGTCCAGCGTGAACTCGCCCTGCTCCAGCGTCACCGTGGTCTGGCCACCCACACAGCGGGTGCTGGCCTTGATCAACGGCACGCCCGGCTGCAGGGTGAAATCGTGTGCCACCTGGGTGAATTGCTTGCCCGGTGCCACGGCGTCGATCCGCTGCCACAACTGGTCGGTCACCGCATTGCCGTACTGATGCTGCTTGATGTAACTGCGCACGCCTTCGCGCCAGTGATCCGAGCCGACGTAGTCTTCCAGCATGGCAATCACCGCCTCGCCCTTGGCGTAGGTGATGGCGTCGAAGGCCTGGCTGGCCTGCTCCACGGTGGCCACGTGCTGCACCACCGGGTGGGTGGTCACATACGCATCGCGCCGCATGGCCAAGCGGCTCTTCTTGGCCGGGCCGGTCTTGTCGATGTCCCATTCCGGATGCAGTTTTGCCGTGGTGCGCGCTTCCATCCAGTTGGCGAAGCCTTCGTTGAGCCACAAGTCGTCCCACCACGCCATGGTCACCAGATTGCCGAACCACTGGTGCGCGATCTCGTGCGCGGCGACGGTGAACACGCCTTGCTTGGTATCGATGTTGGACACCGCCGGATCCAGCAACAACGAGTACTCGAAGGTGAAGATCGCACCCCAGTTTTCCATGGCGCTGAAGAACTGGCTGCGCCCGGGCGCGGCGATGTTGTCCAGCTTGGGCAGCGGGTATGGGATGCCGAAGTAGTCGTTGTACTCGTGCAAGACATCGCGGCCGGATTCCAGTGCGAATTGCGCCTGGTCCACCTTGCCCTTCTGCGCGATGACACCGATCTCGGTGCCATTGTCGGCGGTGACGGTGGCGCGTTCGAAATCGCCCACGCTGACGAACAGCAGGTACGTGGACATCTTGGGCGAGGTCTGGAACGCGATGCGGGTGCGCCCGTTTGCGCCCGGCCGCGACGAGGCGACCGGCATGTTGCTCACCGCCATCTGCCCGGCCGGCGCATTGATCGCCAGGTCGAAAGTGGCCTTGAAGTTGGGCTCGTCCCAGGAAGGAATGAAGCGGCGCGCATCGGAGTTTTCGAACTGGGTGAACAACGCGCGGCGCGCACCTTGCGCGGTGGTGTAATCCAGCGCGAACAAGCCGTTGGCCTGCGTGTTGATCACGCCGCTGTAATCGATGGACAGCACGTACTCGCCCGCTGCCAGCGGCTTGCCGAACGCGAACGTGGCGGTCTGCGCCTCGGCATCGGTGCTGATCTTGGCCGTGTGAGGCTTGCCGCCTTTTTGCGTGAGCGTGCCGCGCGCAAAGCTCAGGTTGGCCGCCTGCAACACGATGCGGTCGGTGGGCTGCAGCACGCTGATGTCGATGGCGACCTTGCCGTCGAAGAGCATCTTGTCGGCATGCGGAGTGATCTCCACTGCGTAATGCGTGGGCTTGGCGGTGCGCGGCAACTGGGTGGTGATGGAGGCGGCGTCGGCGCTCTGCGGCACGGGCGCAGCTGCGAAGACGGAGGCAGCCGGACTTGTACCGACCAGGGCCAGTGCGATGGCGGTCACCAGGGGAAGACGCATGGAAAATTCTCGATGTGGGCGAAGTGGGCACGCGGTGGCGTCAGGCCGCGGATGATCCGCCGGAACAGTGCACGCAGGCACCGCCAAAAGTCATGCCAAATCTCAGTAATCCTCAAACGCCAACGGCCCGGACAAGCCGGGCCGTTGCGCAATGAGGTGTGCAGCCTCAGCCGATCAGGCGAACGGGTCCTGCAGCACCATGGTGTGGTCGCGGTCCGGGCCGGTGGAGACGATGCTGATCGGGCAGCCGGCCAGCTCCTCCAGCGCGCGCAGGTAGGCGCGTGCGGCAGGCGGCAACTCGTCCCACACGGTGATGCCGTGGGTGTTCTCGGTCCAGCCCGGGAACTCCAGATACACCGGGGTGCATTCTTCCCAGCCCTGCGCATCCAGCGGTGCGTATTCGGTGCGCTTGCCGCGGTATTCGTAGGCGATGCAGACCTTGAGCTTTTCCATGCCGTCCAGCACGTCGAGCTTGGTGATGCACAGGCCGGAGATGCCGTTGATGGCCACCGCACGCTTGAGCGCGACGATGTCCATCCAGCCGCAGCGACGCGGGCGGCCGGTGGAGGCGCCGTACTCGGCGCCGCGGTCGCGGATGCCCTGGCCCACTTCGTCGTCCAGCTCGGTCGGGAACGGGCCGCCGCCCACGCGCGTGGCGTAGGCCTTGGCGATGCCCAGCACGTAGTCGATGGCGTCGGCGCCCACGCCGGTGCCGGCCAGCGCGCCGCCCACGGTGGTGTTGGAGCTGGTGACGTACGGATAGGTGCCGTGGTCGATGTCCAGCAACGCGCCCTGCGCGCCTTCGAACAGCACCCGCTTACCCTGCTTGCGCAGATCGTGCAGGATGCCGGCCACGTCGTACTTCATCGGCTGCACGTACTCGCCGAACGCCAGCGCTTCGTCGTAGGTCTTCTGAAAATCGACCGCGTCCACGCCCAGGTACTTGGTCAGCACGAAGTTGTGGTAATCCAGCGCGGTGCGCAGCAGTTCTTCCAGCTGCGGCGGGTAATGCAGGTCGGCGATGCGGATCCCGCGGCGGGCCACCTTGTCTTCGTACGCCGGGCCGATGCCGCGGCCGGTGGTGCCGATGGCCTTGCCGCCGGCCGCCTTTTCGCGCGCCTGATCCAGCGCGATGTGGTACGGCATGATCAGCGGCGCAGCCGGCGAAATCTTCAGGCGCGAACGCACCTCCACGCCGGCGCCTTCCAGCTCGCTGATTTCCTTGATCAGCGCGGCCGGGGAGATCACCACGCCATTGCCGATCAGGCACAGCGCGTCGTCGCGCAGGATGCCGGACGGGATCAGATGCAAGACGGTCTTCTTGCCGTTGATGACCAGCGTATGGCCGGCGTTATGGCCGCCCTGGAAGCGGACGACCGCACCGATCTCTTCGGTGAGCAGATCGACGATCTTGCCTTTGCCTTCATCGCCCCACTGGGCACCGAGCACGACAACTGACTGACCCATGACGGGTGGACTCCTAAAGTTTTGCTGCAGCCATCGGGGCCGCGGGATGGGACCGGTTCGGGGCTGACGGCGCCACCTTGCGCGCGGCTCCATCGGGGAGCGTTGCAGCGGCGACCAGCCCGGACACGGAAAAAGCCGAACGGGGTGCTCTGGTTGGAGCGTGCCCGGCCGGCTTTTGTGCATTATCCGGGTTTCGGGTGACGTGCACTACCCCTGCCGGGGCGGCAGAACGGGGACTGGTCAGATTGCAGCGGGCGGCGGTTGCCGGGTGCTCCTGGCGCTGCCGGTCCCTAGCCCGGACGGATCACCACAGCGACAATCCCAACCGCCCATCGTGGGTCGCAGGAGCGCACCTGGGCGCGACAGGCATTACCGGTGAAACCGTCGCGCCCAGGTGCGCTCCTACGCTGCCGTTGCGGTCGGACTGGACCACTCGCTCAGTGACGCACAACCAACAACGCGATCACGCCCAGCAGCAGCGTGACGCCGCCGATGGCACGCAATTGCGCAGTGGGCAGGCTGAACAACTGCTCCACCATCCGTTTCCAGGCGGTGGGCGCAGTAAACAGCAGCAAACCTTCGATAACGGCGATCAGGCACAACGCTGACAGAAACTCGTGCATCAACAGCACCAGGACAACAATGGGGGACTACAGTGTGCCGGTTCGGCCACCCGACCGCCCTACCGCGTAGGAGCGCACCCGGGCGCGACAGGCATTACCGGTAAAGCGGTCGCGCCCGGGTGCGCTCCTACGCGGAAAGGTGGCGTGCCTCGCTAGATCTGCAGACCGTCCGAAGCACATCACCTGATCCACGAAACCACCAGATCAACACCCCGACACGCAGCACCTCGTAGGAGCGCACCCGGGCGCGACGGGGCATTCCCGGCAAGGCGGTCGCGCCCGGGTGCGCTCCTACGTGGCAAGGTGGCGAGCCTCGCTAGATCTGCAGACCGTCCGAAGCACGATCACCTGATCCACGAAACCACCGGATCAACACCCCGACACGCAGCACCTCGTAGGAGCGCACCTGGGCGCGACGGGCTTTACCGGTAAAGCCGTCGCGCCCAGGTGCGCTCCTACGTGCGGGGTACGGCAAACAGTGGGCACGCAATGGTTTTGCTCAAACCCAGATTGCGTCCCAGAACGGATAATCACCGATGTGGGTGGCCAGCCCGGCCCGGAGCGGATTGGCGATGAGGTAACGCGCGGCTGCGTGCAGGTCGTCGTCTTTGCGCAATGCGTGGTCGTGGTAGCTGCGGCTCCAGACCGGTGCGTGATGCTGCCGCTGATCGTTCACCGAACGCGCTGCGCACGCTTTCATGCGGGAGACGGCGTCGGCCAACGAGGTGACGCTCCCCAGCTGCAACAGCCAATGTGCGTGATCCGGCATCAACACCCAGGCCAGCAGCCTGGCATCGCAAGGCGTTGCTGAGGTGAATGCCCGGCAGGCGGGTGCTGCAAGCAGAAAATCTGCGAACACGGCGCGACGCTGCCATGTCGTGGTGGTCAGCAGGTAAACGCTGTTGGGCGAAGACTGCCTGCCGCGGCGCAGCGCGCGATGCCCTGGAGAGTCGATGTTGGCCATGGCGCGATGCTCACGGCCTTGGACAATGCGGGATATCGGCGATTGCCGCGTTCTATGCTAGGGGGATCCATGTGGCGACTGACTGTCAACGGCAATCCGTGGGGGCGGCCGGTAAGACACGTCGCGCCCAGGTGCGCACCTAGCGGAACGAGTCTGACCAACACGATGCGAGAGCGGCGCCAGGCATTTGCCGATTCCGGACATGCCCATCAACGTGGCATTCCACGAAAGGCCATGCCATGCGCCCGATCCGTTGGCAGACGTGCCTCACGCGTAGGGGCGCACCCGGGCACGACGGGCATTGCCGGTAAGGCGGTCGCGCCCGGGTGCGCTCCTACCAGGCGATGTGGCGTGCCTCGCTAGATCTGCAGACCGTCCGAAGCACGATCATTCGATCCACGAAGCAACCGGATCAACACCCCGACACGCCGCACCTCGTAGGAGCGCACCTGGGCGCGATGGGCATTCCCGGTAAAGCGGTCGCGCCCGGGTGCGCTCCTACCAGGCGATGTGGCGAGCCTCGCCAGATCTGCAGACCGTCCGAAGCACGATCATTCGATCCACGAAACCACCAGATCAACACCCCGACACGCAGCACCTCGTAGGAGCGCACCTGGGCGCGACGGGCATTACCTGTAAAGCGGTCGCGCCCGGGTGCGCTCCTACGGCTGGGGGCGCGTATCTGCTCGGTCGGCAGGAAAGCGCCATACAAAAACGCCCGCGTTGCGCGGGCGTTTTTTTGGTCAAGCAGAGCGATCAGCGATCGCTCTTGAGGTACTGCAGAAACGGGTCGTTCTTGTCGAGCACGATCACGCCGTTGCCGTCGGTCATGGATTCGCGATAGGCCTCCAGGCTGCGGTAGAAGGCGTAGAACGAGGGGTCCTTCGCTCCGGCCTGGCCGTAGATGCGTGCGGCGTCGGCATCGCCTTCGCCACGCAACTTCTGCGCATCGCGTTCGGCGTCGGCCTTGATCACCGTGCTTTCGCGGTCGGCTTGCGCACGGATGGTCAGCGCCTGCTCTTCGCCTTCGGCGCGCAGCTTGCTGGCTTCCTGCTTGCGCTGGGCGCGCATGCGCTCGTAGACGTCGGTGATCACCTGGCTGTCGGTCGGCAGGTCGATCTGCTTGATGCGCAGGTCGGTGATCTGCATCCCCAGGCCCTTGATGGCGCCGTTGATGCCCTTGAGCTGGCTGGCGATCAATTCGCTGCGGTCGCCGGAGACCAGCTGCTGCAGGGTGCGCGAGTTGATCTGGTTGCGCAGCGAGTCGGTGATGATCGGTGCCAGGCGCGAATTTGCCACCGACTCCTCGCCACCGGTGGCGCGATAGAACGCACGCACATCGGAGATGTAGCCGATGGCGAAGAAGTCCACGCTCACGTCTTTCTGCTCGGCAGTGAAGTAACGCGCCGGGGCGGTATCGAGCACCTGGAAGCGGCGGTCGAACACGCGCACCGATTCCACCACCGGAATCTTGAAGTGCAGGCCGGGCTTGAGGTCGGCACGCACCACGCGGCCCAGGTTGAGCACCATGGCGGTCTGGTCTTCGCGCACCACGAACACCGAGCCCATCAGGGTCAGCAACACGGCAACGATCAGGCCGATGACTAGCGAATTCTTCATTGTTCGGTTCCCTCACGGCCGGTCGGACGCGGGCCGCGTTCCGGGTTGCGGATGGCCTCGCTGGTGGCGCTTTGCGGCGGATTCAACAGCACGTCCTGCGGCACCATCGACGGCATCCCGCCCGTGCCCGCGTTGCCGCCAGCGTTGGCAGCCCTGCCGGCATCGGCCGGCAGCGGCACATAGATGACCTGGCGGCCGTCGCTGCCGATCACCTTGCGGTTCTCCGACAGCACCTTCTGCACGGTTTCCAGCCACAGGCGCTTGCGCGTGACCTCGGGGGCACCGGCGTACTGCTCCTGCAGCAGGGTGAAGCGGTCGGCGTCGCCTTCGGCCTTGGAGATCACCGCCTGCTTGTAGCCTTCGGCGCCGGTGCGGGTGCGTGCGCCCTGGCCGCGTGCCTCGGGCACCACCTTGGCGGCGTAGGCCTGGGCTTCGTTGATCAGGCGCTCGCGCACCTGCTGGGCACCGTTGACCTCGTCGAAGGCCGGCTTCACCTCTTCCGGCGGACGCGCGTCGGGCAGGGTCACGCCGGTCACGGCCAGGCCGGTGTTGTAGGCATCCAGCGCCAGCTGCAGGCGATCCTTGGATGCGATCGCCAGCGGGCCGCGGTTGTTGAGCACGGTATTGAGGTCCGACCGCCCCACCTGCTCGCGCACCGCACTTTGCGCGGCCTGCTCCAGCACCAGATCGGCATTACGCGAACCGAACAGGTACTTGCGCGGGTCGCTGATCTGGTACTGCACGTTGAGCGAGACATTGACGATGTTCTCGTCGCGCGTCAGCACCGGCACCTGATTGCTGAAGGTCTTGATCTCGGTCGCGTTGACCTTGCGCACCGATTCGATCGGCCAGGGCAACTTGAAGCTGGGGCCTGGCTGCAGGATGCGCGAGAACTGGCCGAAGCGCAGCACCACACCACGCTGCTGCTCGCCGATGAGCTGGAAGCTGGAGAACAGCACCATCAGCACCACCGCGACCAGGATCCAGCGCCCGACGCCGCCGTCGAACAGCTCCTTCAACGGCGCGGGCAGATTGCCCCAGCCACCACCGTTGCCGCCACCACCGCGCGGGCCCCAGGACCTGCGACGGTTGGGATCCGGGCCGTCTCCGCCCTTGTTGCCGGGTGTGTTCCAGGCCATGCACGCTCCATGATCGAGGGGCTGTGCGGGCCAGTCCCGCAGTGCCGCCGTGTTGTTTGATTCGCCGATTCTACTAGATGGGGCAGACCGGCCGTTTTGAAAGGCCCCACCTGGTGCATCGACGGTTTAGCCGGCGGGGTGAATCGAGGGGTCGGCCGGTGTTAGCGGGTTGGAGACGAGGTAGCGCCGGCAGGTGATGGCTCGGCAGGAGCCCTCGACGCGCGAGAACAACGCCAACAGCGAAGGCGCGGAGCCGGCCGCTCCGCTGGCGGGAGGTTTGCTCGAACACACCACCCGTGGCCGACGCACCACGCCGCACCGAACGCATCCCATGGCAGGCGCGGACAAGCCCACAGTGGGCAGTTGGCGGTAGCCGTTGGCATCCAGACGCTTGCCACTCGGTGCGGCGATGACGCCGGACGCCATCGCCTGCCCGTCGGAGACTTTCAGCTCGGTCGCTGCGGAATGGCAGCGATCACGCCTTCGGTGGTTCGTCCTTCTGGTTGAACACCCGTTCCATCACTTCCAGCAGTTCGTCTTCGGAAAACGGCTTGGTGATGTAGGCGCGCGCACCCTGGCGCATGCCCCACATGCGGTCGGTGTCCTGATCCTTGGTGGTCACCAGGATCACCGGGATGTGCTGGGTGGTGGGCTCGCGCTTGAGCGTGCGCGTGGCCTGGAAGCCGTTGAGGTTGGGCATGACCACGTCCATCAACACCAGATCCGGCAGCGACTCCTTGGCCGCTTCCACGCCGGCGGCGCCATCGGTGGCGGTGATGGTTTCGTGTCCCAACTTCTCGACGATGCGCTGAATCCCCAGCAGCTGCGACGGCGAGTCGTCGACGATCAAGATGCGTGCCATGTGTTTCCCCTAGTGTGCGCGGCGAGTGTAGTGCCAAGGCTGCGCTTGCGGTAGCTGGGCCTGGCCAACTGCTTGGCGATTTGCGATTGCTGGCCGATGAGTGTCGCGATCCACGATGGACTGACGCGCTGTCTCTTCGAGTCGCCGGAAGTAGTACGTCGGACGGCACACACCGGATTCAACGCAGGACTCACCGGACGGCGATTCCGATTGCCTTCTCATGGGGAGCCGGCGTCGCGCAGCGCAGGATGAGGGTGCGGCCGCACTGCGATGGCGCAGAGAGACGTCAACGGCTGTACGACCGGCCCACGTCCCATCCCCCCAACCCCTCTCCCGCCGGGAGAGGGGTTGATCTGGCTGACTCCTTCGCCGGGAGGGCACCTGCCTGCTTTGCCGCATGACAAGCGAAGCATCCGGCTTGCCTTGATCGGCTCAGCTCACCGTCTCGCCGAAGGCCTTGGCCAGGTTGCGATAGGCCTTCTTCTGGGCGTCGTCGGTGGGCGCCGGAGCCAGGATTTCCAGCTCCACGATCTGATCGCCCGGGGTGGTCCCCGGCAAACCGCGGCCGCGCAGGCGCAGCTTGCGGCCGGCCTCCGAGTCGGCGGGCACCTTCAACTCCACCGAGCCGCCCAGGGTGGGCACGCTGATGGTGGTGCCCAGCGCCGCCTGCCAGGGCATGACCTGCAGGGTGTAGAGGATGTTGCGCCCGTCCACCTCGAACTGCGGGTGCGCGGCATATTCGATTTCCAGCAGCAGATTGCCGCCGCCGTTGCCCTGCCCGCTCAGGCGGATCACCTGGCCGGGCTGCACGCCCTTGGGCACGCGCACGTCCAGCTGCTTGCCGTTGATGGTGATGCGGACGCTGTCGCCGGAATGCACCGCTTCCAGCGGTACCGCCAGCTTGGCGCGGGTATCGCCACGCGCCTGCGGACCGGCGCCTGCACCAGGACCGGCACCGGGTCCGCGTGGACGGCCGCCGCGCTGGCCGGCGAACAGGCTTTCGAAAAAGTCGCTGAAGCCGCCACCGGCGCCACCGTTGCCGAACACTTCTTCATAGTCGAAGCCCTGCCCGCCGCCGTAGCTGGGCGGTGCCTGGAACTCGTCGCCCGGACGATAGCCCTGCGCCTTCAACTGGTCGTAGGCCTTGCGCTTTTGCGGGTCGCGCAGCGCCTCGTAGGCTTCGTTGATCGCCTTGAACTTGTCTTCGGCGCCGGCTTCCTTGCTGACGTCGGGGTGGTACTTGCGCGCCAATCGACGGTAGGCGGTCTTGATCTCCGCGTCGCCTGCGCTGGGTTCAACGCCCAGCGTTGCGTAGTAATCCTTGAATTCCATCTGTTCACCTCTGGAAAAAAAACGGCCCGCAGCCAGGGCCACGAGCCAGTTCGAGAGGCAGACACCGGGTTGGGACGGCCATGCGTGACGCGGGGGTGGGAATCGTCAGATACGTGCCGTACCTGACGATTCCAGACACCAACCGCGCCCGCGGGGCGGTCACGCAACTGGGTTGCTGGCCGATCTCTTCGCAGCCGGGCGGGCGACCGCGCCTATTCTACGGCGCGGCCGTCGCCGGGGAGCGAAGTCGGCGACCCCGCTCCAGGTCCATTGCCTGACAGCACGTACCCGGCAGCGCGCCGCGCTGCCGGGCGCCTGCAACTGGCGACCCGGGCCCGGGTGTCATGCACACCCCAAAGCCCTGGCCCTGACCAGCCGCCGCTGCGCGTGCTGGCGCTTACTGCACCGTGCTGCCGCTGGTGTCGTGCCCGTTGCCCACCTGAATACGACGCGGGGTCGCTGCCGGGCGCTTGGGGATGCGGATTTCCAGCACGCCGTTATGACCGGCCGCCGTGATGCCGTCGGCATCGGCGCTATCGGGCAGCGCGAAGCGGCGGTGGAAACTGCCGTAGCGGCGTTCGATGCGCGAGAAGCGCTCGGTCTCGGTGCTGGACTCGCTGTTGCGCTCGCCCTTGATCGACAGGATGCCCTTGTCCATCTGCACCTCGATCTGGCTGGGGTCGATGCCCGGCAGGTCGGCATACAGTACGAAGTGGTTGGGCTCTTCCTTGATGTCCACACGCGGCACCCACTGGGCGGTGACCACGGCCGATTCGTCGCTATCGCTGTTCTGTTCGAAGAAACGATCGAACACGTGCTTGATCTCGTTTTGCAGGGCGTGCGTGGGCCACTGGGGATAACGAACGATGTTCATTGCAAGCCTCCAAAAGGTTGGGTGAGGGGCCGGCGACTGCGGCATGCACCGCCGCGCCGGCCATGTGCGTCAGATAGGCGTGGCCTTGCGGATTTCAAGCGCGTTGACGCGCTTTTCCCCTGCCCTTTTCTAGAATCCGTTCAGCCACAGGAGCCCAGCACCATGACCATCGCCGTTGGTGACAGCATTCCCGAAGTGGTGCTCAAGCGCATGCGCGAAGGCATCGAAGCGGTCGACACGCATAGCTTGTTCGCCGGCCGCAAGGTCCTGCTGTTCGCCGTGCCGGGCGCATTCACGCCTACCTGCTCGGCCAAGCACCTGCCGGGGTATGTGGAGCACTTCGAGGAGTTCCGCAAACGCGGGATCGAAGTGTTGTGCACCGCCGTCAACGACCCGTTCGTGATGCAGGCCTGGGGGCGCAGCCAGCTGATTCCCGATGGCCTGCACCTGTTGCCCGACGGCAACGCCGAACTGGTGCGCGCGCTGGGCCTGGAAATCGACGCGAGCGGTTCGGGCATGGGCCTGCGTTCGCGCCGCTACGCGCTGTATGCCGACGACGGCGTGGTCAAGGCCTTGTTCGTCGAAGAGCCCGGCGAGTTCAAGGTGTCTGCGGCCGATTACGTGCTGCAGCATCTGCCAGATTGAAAGAGCGATTCCCCCGTCCACTCAGAAGGAAAACGGCCAGCCATGTCTGATCAGCCAGCCAGCAAAACCTCCGCCGGTATCACCGATACCGCCACCTTGCGCGCACGCGCACGCCAGAGCATCGAAGACGGCGCCATCACCGAGAGTTACCACGCCGATCGCGAGAAGGTGATCGAACTGCTCAACACCGCGCTCGCGACCGAGTACGTGTGTACGCTGCGCTACTACCGCCACTACTTCATGGCCAAGGGCATGCTTGCCGACGCGGTCAAGGGCGAGTTCCTGGAACATGCGCAGCAGGAACAGGCGCACGCGCACAAGCTGGCCGAGCGCATCGTGCAGCTGGGTGGCGAGCCGGACCTCAATCCGGACACGCTCACCAAGCGTTCGCACGCCGAATACAAGGAAGGCACCGATCTGCGCGACATGGTCAAGGAGAACCTGATCGCCGAGCGCATCGCCATCGACAGCTATCGCGAGATGATCGATTTCATCGGCGACAAGGACACCACCACCAAGCGCATCCTGGAAAGCATCCTGGCCCAGGAAGAAGAGCACGCCGACGAATTTGCCGACATGCTGGAAGGCTGGATCGGCGAGTAAGTGTGTTGCATCGGTGCCGATCGCGCCGATGCGACGACGCTGTTGAAGATGCAAGAAAACAGGGCGCCATTGGCGCCCTGTTTTCTTGGCGGCTTGTGTGGACGGCAGCCACAACCATCCCACACCCACGCCGTAGGAGCGCACCCGGGCGCGACGAAGCCTTACCGACAACGCCCCATCGCGCCCAGGTGCGCTCCTACGTGCAGGTCGCTCTGTTCACACCTGCCGATCGCCATCGCGGTGAGCGTCTGCTGGCCTGCCTGGCCGTACAACGCCGATATGGATACCGCATTGAAGACGGTGCCATTGAGCGCCCTGCTCGTATCTGAGAGCAGGTGCGGACGGCAGCACAACCCTGCCCACCGTAGGAGCGCACCCGGGCGCGACGAGGCCTTACCGATAACGCCCAATTGCGCTCAGCTAACGCCAACGTGCGCGGCGACTTTCCCACTCAACGCAAGACGCGGAACCGCACCTGCGTCCAGGCGCCGTCGCTGGCCATGGCGGTGAGCGTGTGCGCGCCCACTTCGGCAAAGTCGCGCTGAAATCCCTGGCGTCCGTCGGTCTGGGCAATCCAGCGACCGTCCAACAGCCAGTCGATACGCGCCTCGCTGCCGAGCGCGCGCAACTGCAGGCGTACCGGGCGTGCGGTGTCGTTTGCGCGGGCCAACGTGGCGCGGTCGCTCAGCCCGTCGATGCGCAGCACGCCGCCGCCGGTCATGCGCCCGTCCGGCAGGCAGTCCGCTGCCAGTGGCGGCAACTGTGCGGCCGTGCGTTCTGCCGCACTGAGCCAGGGCGATAGCAGCGCCGGCCAGCGCGCCAATGCACGGGACGTGCGTACGTGCGGCTGCGTGCACTCCTGCGACAGGCGCTGGCCGCTGCGCGCGTCCACTTCGAACTGCAACCGCCCGCTTTGCCACAGGCGCGCATCGCGTTCGGCGAAGGTGGGCGGCAACGCGCCGTCCAGTGCGTAGGCCTCGGCACGGCGTGCGCACAGGTCCGGCGGCGTCTGCTCCAGCGCGCCACCAAGGGGCCAGCAGATCTCCCTCGCCTGCACCGTGGCCGGCATCGGTGGCGGCGCACTGTCGCCGGCGTTACGCGGCAATGCATCGATGACTTCGAACATCAACGGCAATGCGGTCACCGCACCGTACTGGCCCGGCAAGGGCGTGCCATCCGGGCGGCCCACCCAGACGCCGACGGTATAACGCCGCGTGCCGCCGATCGCCCAGGCATCGCGGTAGCCATAACTGGTGCCGGTCTTCCAGGCCACACTTGGGCGCGCGGCGGTGTCGAAGGTGCCGCTGCCGTAGCCGGGGCGCGGATTGCTCTGCAAGATCTCGCGCACGATCCAGGCCGCACCTGGCGACATCAGCCGTCGGTCGATCCGGGCATCGTCCGGCGTGTAGCGCACGCGTCCGGCGATACCGCCACGATTGAGCGACGCGAACGCGCCCACCAGTTCCTGCAACTGCGCGCCGGTGCCGCCCAGGATCAACGCCAGCGACGGCGTGCTGCCACGCGGGAAGTGCAGCGCGATGCCGGCATTGGACAGCCGTGCGGCAAAGCGTGCCGGGCCGATGCGATCGAGCAGATCCACCGCCGGCACATTCAACGACAGCCGCAGTGCGGTGGCCGCACCCACCGGCCCGTTGAAGGCCGCATCGAAGTTGCCGGGCCGGTAGTTGCCGAAGCTTTGCGGCGCATCCACCAGCAGGCTTTCCGAATGGATCAGGCCATCGTCCAGCGCCATGCCGTACAGGAACGGCTTGAGGGTGGAGCCGGGCGAGCGCCAGGCCTGCACCATGTCCACATGACCGAGGCGCTTGCGATCGCCGAAGCTGGCCGAGCCGACATACGCTCGCGCTTCCATGCTGGCGTTGTCGACCACCAGCAAGGCGGCCGAGGTGCGCTCGGGCAATTGCGAAAAATACGTGGCCACGCGTTCTTCCAGCGTGCGCTGCAGCTCCACATCCAGCGTGGTCACGATGCGCGCGGCATGCGGTTGGGCGCTATGCAGACGCTGCGCCAGCAGCGCGGCATGCAGCGGCGGCTTGAGCGAGCGCGTGACCACCGGCTCGATGCGGGCATCGTCCACCTGCGCGCGCGACCACACGCCCAGCTCCACCATGCGGTCGAGCACCTTGTCGCGCGCATGCTGCGCCGCTTCCGGGTGACGGTCCGGGCGCAACCGGCTGGGCGATTGCGGCAGCACCGCCAGCAACGCCGCTTCGGCCTGCGACAACGCCTTGGCCGGCTTGCCCAGATACGCCCAACTGGCCGCCTCCACGCCTTCGATGGTGCCGCCGTAAGGTGCGCGCTCCAGATACAGGGTGAGAATCTGGCGCTTGCTCAGATGCGCTTCCAGCTGCAGCGCACGCAGTAGCTGCTTGACCTTGCCCCACGGCGTGCGCGTGTGCGGGTCCAGGATGCGGGCCACCTGCATGGTCAAAGTCGAACCGCCGGAGACGATGCGTCCCTGCCCCATCCACTGCCCGCCGGCACGCAACAAACCCCATGGGTTGACCCCGGGATGGCGCCAGAACCAGCGGTCTTCGTAGTTCAGCAACGCCTGCAGATACAGCGGCGACACCGTCTCCGGGCTGGCCGGATAGCGCCAGACACCATTGCGGTCGGCGAACGCGCGCAACGGCGTGCCGTCGCGCGCCACCACCAGCGTCGAGGTATCGGGCGATTTGGGCAGCGGCAGCGGGAAGGCCAGGTCGAGCACCAGCAACGTGGCCAGCACGGCCGCCGCGCTCCAGCGTAGCCACTGTCGCCAGCGGCGGCTGCGTTTGGGCGTCACTGCCTTGTGCCCGGCCACACTGTCCTGTGTCGTGGTGCTCATCGTGTCGGTGCGTCGATCATCCATCGCGCAAAGCATGCAGCGGCACACGAATTTCGGCCACTGTGCCAGGCGCATCGATACGTGCATGCAGACTCAGACTGCCGCCTTGCGCCTCGATGATCTGCCGCGACAGCACCAGCCCGATGCCGGAGCCACCGGGCTTAGTGGTGAAGAACGGCACAAACAGGTTGTCGCTGGGCGGTAGCCCGGCACCACCGTCGACGATCTCGATCCGGGCGTCCGTGTCGCCGGGCCACGCGCGTAGCCAGACCTGTGCCTGTCCACCAGCTTCCAGCGCATTGCGCACCAGATTGATCAGCACCTGTTCCAGCTGATCCGCATCGGCCTGCACCTGCAGCGCAGGCGCTATGTCGATGCACAGCCGTGGGTCGTCGAGCAGCTGTTGGACGCGCGCGCACAGGGGCTGCAATGCAATCGGCATCACGCTCGGTGGGGGCAGGCGTGCCAGGCGTACATAGCCGCCAAGGAAGCGTTGCAGCGCGACGCTGCGCTGTTCGATCACCGCCAGCCCGCCGCGCAGATCGTTGTGCAGCTCCGCGTCCACCACCGCTGCCGGCGGCGGCACCATGCGCGCCAGGGTGTCGGCGATCGAGCCGATCGGCGCCAACGAATTGTTGATCTCATGGCTGAGCACACGCAGCAAGCGCCGGAATGCCTGCGCCTCTTCATCGCGCAATGCGCGCTCCATCGGCTGCAGCACCAACAGATGACCGGCCTGGCTGCGGCTGCGCAAGGCCGCGTGCCCCACTTGCCAGCGCCCTTGCTGGCCGGCAAATGTCTGCACGTGGATGCTTCCGGAGGGCACCGCGAACAACTCCGACAGGCCAAGCGACTCGGCAGAGCAACCGAGCAGTGTGTCGGCAGCGGCTGCCAGCAAACGTTCGCCGGCCGGGTTGATCAGGCGCAGGCGCCAGTCCTGCTCGAAGGCGAACACCGCACCGTCCAGCGCTGCCAAGGTCTTGCTCAACAACTGCAGGCTTTCGTGCACGTCGCGCTGCTCGTCCTGCAAGCGCTGCGCCAGCAAATTGAAACGTGCGAACAGCATGGTATCGCTGCCGGCGACCGAGACGGCCCGCACGCTGTAGTCGCCCTCGCGCAATGCGTCCAGCAATCCGGCCAGCGTGCGCTGGCGGTGACCATCACGGCGCCGACGCAGGCGTATCACCGCCGCGGTGAGCAGGAGCACGCAGGCGAGCAACAGCGCGGCCTCGGTGGGTGCCGGCGCTCCCACGCACAGCACCACCGCCAGTGCAAGCAGCGCGGGCACCGCCACCCACCACGCTTGCCAGCGCAGTGGCTTACCCGACATCGTCGCCACGTAGCCCGTGTTTGCCGATGCGCCGGTACAGGCTTTGGCGGGTGATGCCCAGTTGCTCTGCGGCGCGCTGCAGGTTGCCCTGCTGGTCGGCCAGCGCGGTGCGCAACAGCAGCGCCTCGGCCTGATCCAGGGTCATGCGTGCCGCGACTGTCGTTGTGTCCTGGGCCGCGGTACGCATGCGCAGGTCCTGGGCACCGATCACGCTGCCATCGACCAGCAGCGCAACGCGCTCCATCGCATGCGCCAGTTCGCGCACGTTGCCCGGCCATGCATAGCCGAGCAAGGCCTGCTCGGCATCGCGGGCCAGCGTGGGCAGGGCGCGCCGATAACGCGTGCACGCCGCAGCGAGGTAGTGCCTGGCGAGCGGCAGGATGTCCTCATGGCGTTCGCGTAGCGGCGGCACGCGTACCTGAAACGTGTTGAGGCGATACAGCAGATCCTGGCGGAAGCGTCCGGCAGCCACATCCGCCTCCAGATCGGCGTTGGTTGCCGCCACGATGCGCACGTCCACGCGCTGGGTGCGCGAGGCGCCCACCCGTTCGAACTCGCCGTCTTCGATGGCGCGCAACAGCTTGGCCTGTTGTTCCAGCGGCAGATTGCCGATTTCGTCGAGAAACAACGTGCCGCCATCGGCCAGCTCGAAACGCCCGCTGCGGTCCTGGCGCGCGTCGGTGAAGGCGCCGCGCACATGGCCGAACATCTCCGACTCGAACACGCTGGCGGCCAGCCCACCGACGTTGACCTTGATCAGGGGCTGCGCATGCCGTTCGGACCACTGATGCAGCAGGTCGGCCACCACGCTCTTGCCGGTGCCGTTTTCGCCGAGCAACAGCACGCCGACGTCGCTCTTGGCGATGCGCGACAGATCGTCGAGCAGACGCTGCATTACCGGCGATTCTGCGATAAAACCGCCGGCCGCCTCCTGCAGCCGCAACGCCTGCGCCTGGCTGAGGCGGCGCTCGCTGCGGCGGCTACGGTCCAGCGCGATGCGGCTCTCCAGCACACTCAACACGCGCGCGTTCTGCCAGGGCTTTTCGACAAAATCCACCGCACCATGCTGCATGGCGTTGACCGCCAGGCCGACGCTCGCCCAGGCCGTCATTGCGACCACCGGCAAGCCCGGCCACTGCGCGGCGATCTGCGCGATCAAGCCCAGCCCTTCTTCGCCAGAGGTGGTGTCGCGACGGTAGTTCATGTCCACCAGCACTGCGGCGAAGGTATCGCCGCGCAGGCAACCCAACGCGATCTCCGGCGACTCCGCGCCCACCATGCCGTAGCCGGCGCTCTTGAGCAGCAGCCGCATCGCCTCGCGGACGTCGGGCTGGTCGTCGACCACCAGGATGCGGGATAAGGGAGTTGAAGGAACCGTCATGCGCAGAGTCTAGCGGCCATGCGCAGGATCGCGACGCGGCGCGATGCGCACGCCCGCAATGCGCGGGCAGCGGACACCAGCGCGCAGGCGGCCGCATGCGTGCCCGACCGCATCGTGCATGCGGCCTGCCCGCGTGTCGGTGGAGCTGTGCCTGTCTTCATTCCAGCCGCAACGCCTGCATCGGCGAGACGCAGGCCGCGCGCCAGGCCGGGACCAACGCGGCGAGCAGGCCCGCCAGACCCAGTGCCAGCAGCACGCCACCAATGGCCAGGGGATCGGCCACCCGCACGTCGAACAAGAACCGCTGCAACACGCGTGATAGCGCCATGGCGATGCCCAGACCGATCGCCAGTCCCAGGCCCAGCTGCAGCGCCGCTTCGCGCAACACCTGGCCCAGCAAGCGCGCGGACGAGGCACCCATCGCGGCACGCACGCCGAACTCGTGCCGCCGCGCGGTCACCGCCACCGCCATCACTGCGTACAGGCCGACCACGGCGAGCAGCAAGGCCAGCCCGGCAAACAGGCCCACCAGCAACAGGTTGAGCTTTTGGTCGCTGGTGGTGGTGGCCACCACGGTTTGCATGGATTGCAGGTCGGCGATGGGTTGTTGCGGAGCGACCTCGGCAAGGGCGGCGCGTAACGCGCGCTCGTCCACACGCTGCGCCTGCGCACGCAGTTGCACCGCGTAGGTCAGGCCGCCGAAGCTGCGCAGGATCTGGTACATCGCATCGCTCATCTGCGCCAACGGTTGATAGACGATGGGGGGCGCAGGCTCGGCCGGCCCGGCCTGGCGGACATCGCCGACAACGCCCACCACACGCATGGGCACGCGCTGATTGTTGCCGTCATCTTCCAGCACGACCTGCTTGCCGATGGCCTCATCGCCCAGATAGCGCTGCGCAAACGACGCGCTGACCAGGCAGACCTTTTCGGCGCCTGCGCTGTCTTTGCTGCCGATCGCGCGGCCGGCAAGCAGCGGGATCCGAAAGACTTCCATAAATCCCGGCGTGACCAGGCGGTATTGCGTATTGAACGACGGCGCCTGCGCGGTCGACACGCTCCAGCTCAGCTGGGTGGTGGTGGGTGGATTGGTGGACACGCCTGCCAGCGCGATTCCGGGCTCGCGCTGCAAGCGTTCGACGATGCGGCGCGCCTGCTCCATCGCGTCCGCCGCCGTGGCGTAGCGCTGCTTGACCGGTGCCAGGGTAAAGATGGCTGCGGCCCTGCTCTCGAACCCCATCGGCACCTGCGAGAGTTGCTGCAACGAGCGTGCAAACAAGGCCGCCCCCACCAGCAACACCACGGCAATGGCCACCTGCACCACCACCAACGCACGCGCCAATCGCCCGGCCTGCAGACTCCATCCGCCACGCCCCCCGCCGACCAGTTCCAGCACCAGGTTGCGGTTGCGATTGCGCGCGACTCCGAGCGCGGCGGCGAGCACGGCGGTGCCGATCCCTGCCAACAGCGCAAACAGCGCGCTGCCACCGGTGAGATGCGCACTGTCGCCGCGCAACCACATCACCGGCACCCAGCTGGCCAACAGGCGCAGGCCGATCCACGCCAGCAGCACGCCACCCAGGCTGCCGATCAGGCCGATCAAGACGCCTTCGGCCAGCGCCGGCAGGCTCAACCGACCCAGCGATGCACCGAGCGCCGCTCGCACCGCGCTGTCGTGACTGCGGCCAAGTGCACGCAACGCCATCAGGCTGAGCAGGTTCACCGCCGCAATCACCAGCACGCACCCTGCGGCGGCAAAGAACAGCCACAGCATGTTGCCGCTATTGGCGCCATACAGCGCGTTCTTCAGCGGCAACGCGTTGGCGGGATGCCGCTGCAGCTCCTGAAACCAGGTATCGGTCATGCCGGGGTTGGTCCGCAGTGCGGCCTCCAGGGCCGTTGCCACCTGCGCAGAGGCCTGCTCCGGGCGCACGCCCGGCTTCAGCCTCCCGACGATGATTTCGTTGGTGGAGAGATTGGTGGTGGCCAGGTCCGGCTGCATGGTCTGGATCAGATCGAACGGCTCGGCCCACGGAAACTGCGCCGGCAACACCCCGACCACCGGAACCGCACGGCCTTCCACCTGCAACAGGTGCCCCACTGCCGCCGGGTCGCCGCCGAAATAGCGCTGCCAGAATGGGTAACTCAGGATCACCGCAGACGGACCACCTGGCTGATTTTCTGCATCGTCGAAGTTGCGCCCGGCCGCCATGCGGACACTCAGCGTCTGCAAAAAGCCGCGGTCCGCACTGATCGATTGCACCACGTCGGCGCTGTCGCCGCGGGCGATATTGATCGGCAACGGCCAGGCACGCAGCATCCCGGTGGCCGACAGGCCCGGCAGGCGGCGTAGCGGCGCGTAATAGCCGGGCCCTGCCACGTTGCGTCCCTGCTCGGAAGGGCGCCCCAGGGTGACCAATTGTTCGGCCTGCGGAAACGGCAACGGTGCCAGCAGCGCCTGGTCCAGCAGCGCGAATACGGCCGTGGTGGTCGCCACGCCCAGGGCCAGCGTCAGGCTGGCCAGCAGCAGATAGCCCGGCCGGCGCAACAGGCCCCGCCACGATTGCCTGGCTTCGCGCCACAGCAGCGCGTGCGCCATCACGGCGATGGCTCCGTGACCCGCGTCGGCAAGACGCTGTCGTGTTCGTGGCGAATGCGCTCGAAGGTGTCTTCGTCGACGATGCGGCCGTCGAGCATGTGCACGATCCGCGAGGCCCGGCGCGCAAACGCAGGATCGTGGGTGACCATGCACAAGGTGGTGCCGGTGAGATTGAGCTGCTCCAGCAACTGCATCACCGACTCGCCGTTGCGGGTGTCGAGGTTGCCGGTGGGCTCGTCGGCGAGCAGGATCGCCGGCTCCCCCACCAGCGCGCGCGCCACCGCCACGCGTTGCTGCTGGCCGCCGGACAACTGGCCGGGATAGTGCCGCTGCCGGTGGTGCATGCCGACCAGTTCCAGCACCTCGCGCACCCGCTGGCGCAGCGCGGCAGTCCCGATGCCATCGCGGTAGGTCAGCGGCAAGGCCACGTTTTCTTCGACGGTAAGGTCTGCGATGAGGTTGAAGGCCTGGAAGATGAAGCCGATATGGTCGTTGCGCACGCGGGCACGTGCGCGGGCAGTGAGATCGGCGACATTGCGGCCCTGCAGCAGGTAGTCGCCGTGGCTGGGCGCATCCAGCAGGCCCAGGATCGACAGCAGCGTGGATTTACCGCAGCCCGAAGGCCCGGTGATCGCGACAAAATCGCCCGGCGCGATCTCCAGCGCAATCTCGGCAAGCGCGTGGGTTTCCACCTCATCGGTGTGAAATACCTTGCTCAATCCGTGCAGGCGGATCAGCGGAGCGGCGGGGGTAACAGTGGGCTGCATGGAGCTCTCCTTGAAGGTCTAGCGTAGACGTAACCGTGGAAACCTTGCCCACTGGCTGGTATCGGACAGGATGAGTTGGTCGCCGGGCCGGAGCCCGGCACGTATTTCGATACGGTCGCTGGAGACGGCGCCAAACCGCACCGGCACGCGGACGGCGGCATCGCCACCGGGCTGCACGACAAACAGTGCGGCCGATGAATTCGGCGCGGCCAGCGCGGGGCGCGCGACGCTGATGACATCGCGCAGCATGCCGAGCCGGATGCGGCCATCGACCGACAGGTCCGGCCGGGCGCCGGCCGGCAAGGGCTGCACGAAGCGCACATCCACGCTGACGCTGCCGTTGCGCACCGCAGGGTCGATACGGATCACGCTGCCGGCGACCAGACCGTTGCGGGTATCGACACTGACCGGCAGATCCAGCAACAGATCCTTGGCCAGCACTTCCGGCACCTGCAGCCGCGCCAGCAACTGATCCGGCCGCGCCACCCGGGCCAGCTTGGCCCCTGCAGCCACCTGCTGCCCAGGCTCTACGTCGACCTGTTGCAGGATGCCCGCGATGCCGGCACGCACCTGCAGCGCGGCCAGTTGCTGACGCGCGATCGCCAGGCTGCTGGCCACCTCGTCGCGACGTGCCTGCGCCGCACGCAACTGGGCGGCCATGTTCTGCCGGAATGCCGCAACGCGCTGCTGTTCGATCTGCGCGCGGCCGCGCTGCTGCGCCTCGGTGATCTGGCTCTCGCGCAATTCGATCGCCGAAATGACACCGGCCGCATGCGCGCGCTCATAGGCCTGCGTCTTGACTTCGGCAATGCGCCAATCGGAACTGGCCCGCGCCTGCAGCGCCTGTTGATCGAGCAGTTGCGAAGCCAGTGCAGTGCGTGCGGCGGCCACCTCCGCCTCGGCGCCGGCCAACGCGGCGGTGGCCTTTTCCTGGTTGGCCACCAGCTCGGGATTCTGCAACCGCAGGATCAGCGTGTCTGCTTCGACCCGGCTGCCGGCCTGCACCAGCACCTGCTCCAAGGTGGCCGGCGCGCCAGCGGTGATCCAGCGCGTGTCGCGCGGGACCAGCACACCGGTGGCGCGGATCTCGCGCAACATATCGCCGCGTTCGGCGGTACCGATCCACACGCTGGCACGCTCCACGCGGGGGCTGGCGCGGCCAAGGCCCACGGCGGCGATCCCGGCAGCCAGCAGCACGGCGCCACCAACCAGCACACTCACGTGCAGGCGGCGCAGACGAAAACGACGGGGAGACTTGGCGATATCCATGCCAAGGTGACAGCAGGACGCGTGCCATGTAGTCGCCGACCGCAACGCCTTGATTTGCAACGCGATCGCCGATTCCAAGCGCGTACTGCGCTGTACGATTCCGTACATGCACCTCCGATACCGGACAGTGGCGCGGCCTGTCCATGCATGCGCGCGGCAGCGTGGTGCAGACCGGGATCCGCAGATGCTGCTGGCGCACGCCAGTGCAAGCTGCGCATGTCATGTCGGCAACGGCGTGCTGCATCTCGCTTTATCGAGCACGACCGCCCCGCCTCATCGAGACGCGTGGCGCCGGTGATGTAGCTCATCTACCAGACATCGGCCGCAGCGTGATCGGTTTAGCGCGGCTGACCAACGGATGCGCTCACCGCCAGGCGGACGCGGACGATGCTCGGTGCGGCATGGACCGCTTGTCCACTCCGGTTCTGAGCCTGCTGTCCGCGCCCACCTGACGACTGCTGGCCAAGTGTGTCGGCGGTTTTCTCAACGTCTCGATGTCATCGCAGTACGATCTGGCGCCTGCGTGCCCGATAAGACCCAGCGGTTAGCTGCGCTCAGCCTGCGGCCCTCGTGTCGCAGTACCAACCGCACCCGCTGCGCTCATCTGCAGCCAGGCCGGTGGCACGACGCTCTCCGTTACCGCGACTCAAGCGTCTGCCGATACCGCAACAGCGCTTCCGGTGCGTCGGTCTGGATGATGGAAATACCGTCGCGGTGCAGGCGGCCCCAGACCTTGTCCGGATCGCGTTCGGCATCTGCGTCGCCGCCGTAGCCGGCAATGAACCCTTCCCACAAAGAGTTGACCATCAGCCGCACGTTGTGCGCCTTGCTCACTGCCGCCAATGCCGGCAATTGCGCTGCGGCCATCTTGGGCAGCTCGAAGGCCATCGGGCGCGCATTGCGGGTTTGTGCAGTGGCGATCGCGGCCAGATCGGCAGTGCCGTGCGCGTTGATCAGGATCGGGAAGAAGTACACGCGGTCGAACGGCTGCATCGCCGCCAGCGGCGGGGTCGCGATGCCCGCTTCGGCCTTGACGATCACCTGGTGCTGCATGCCGGCGCGCGTGACCGCATCGACCACCTGTACGTAGATCGCATCCTTGACGTCCAGATTGAGCAGGATGTGGCCCTTGGCGGCGGCCAGCATCTGATCCAGCGTGACCACGCGCTGATCGGTCAACGGCGCTTGCGCGCCGCCTTCGTCGCTGCGCAAGCGCAGCTTCTGCAGATCGGCCAGCGTGAGCTCTGACAGCTTGCCGGTGCCATCGGTGGTGCGGTCCACGGTGGCGTCGTGCAGCATCACCAGGGTGCCGTCGGCCGCGCGGCGCACGTCGGTTTCCATCACATCGGCGCCGATGGCGATGCAACGCCGCAGCGCTGCCAGGGAGTTCTCCGGTGCGGTGTCGGTGAAGCCATGCTGCGGTGCGGCCGCGTGGCAACCGCGATGGGCGACCACCACGATGCCGCCCTGCGGGTTGGTCAAGCGGGCCTGGATCGCCGCCACCCCGGTGGGGGCTGCATTCACAGGGCTGGCGAGCGCCGCGCACAGCATGGCGGCGACAGTGGCAACAGAACGTAGTGTCATTGAACAACTCTCGAGTGGGTGACTGATCGCCTGACGGCATCTGCACCAGGCAATGTGCATGCAAGCCGGATGCGGCAAGCAACGCTCGCACTTGCGATTCAACGCGCCATCGGCATCCGGCCCATGGCATCCCTTTCAAGCGCTACGCTCAGAACGTCGGCGTGAAGCGCAGACCGAACCAGTAGGTGGTGGGCACCGAGTAACTGTCCTTGAGCAGGTTCTGCCCTGGGCCAGTCACGCTGGTGATGCGGCTGTGGGTGATGTTGCTGACCTGGCCGATCAGGCTGAGTTGCTTGCTGATGGCATAGGTGGCGGTGAAGTCCAGCTGCGAGCGCGGCGACCAATACAGGTCCTGCCAATCGATATTGCTGACGATGGCACGCAAGGCCTTGCCCTGGCGATTGTAGGCCGCACGCAGCTCCAGCCCGCCGGTGTTGTAGAACACCGTTGCGTTGGCGGTGTAGTCCGGCTGGCCGACCAGGTTGTCGAGCTTGCGTTCGCGCTGGGTGACAGCCGTACCGCTGCCGACGCTGTAAGGCACGTCCAGGCTGCCATCGAGCACGGCAACATTGGCACTGAAGCCCACACCGCTGAGCCACGGCGCGATGGGCGCCAAGGTGTTGACGATGCCGTTGAACTCGACCCCGCGGATGCGCGCCTTGGCGGCATTTGCCGGTGTGCTGATCAAGGCATTGGCGTAGGTGGTGCCGTCGAAGGTAAAACTGTCGGTGCGCGAGAGCGTAAAGATCTCGTCCTGGATGCGCTTGTCGAACACCGCAGTGGACGCGAAGGCATCGAAGTCGCCGGGCAGGCGCCATTCCAGCGACAGGTCCAGGTTATTGGACACACGCGGCTTGATGTCCGGGTTGCCGATGGTGACGGTGACGCCTTGCGCATTCGGGTTGCCGGCGTCGGTCGTGTTGACGAAGCCGATCGAGGTGCGGGCTGCGTACGCGTCGTACGGCGGGCGGCCCAGCGTGCGGCTGGCACCGGCGCGCAGGTCCAGCGTGTCGGTCAGGTGGTAGGTCATGATGGCCGACGGCAGCAGATAGTCGTAATCGGCACTGGTCGGGTTATCGACATAGACATAGCGGTTGCTGGCAGCATCGAGTTGGCGCTGGCGGCCCACCGTGTCGAGCTTGGTGCTGTCGAAATGCACACCGGCCTGCACGTTGAGCCGATCGCTGCGATAGCTCACCAGCCCGTAACTGCCGAAGGTCTTTTCGGTATGGGTGAAGTTGTCCTGGTTGCTGAAGGCCTGCTGGTCGGTGCTGTTGAATGCGCTCAACGGCGCTGCCGCCAGCACGCGGCTGGCCTTGTCCGGATCGATGGTGATCAGGTTCAATCCGGCGTAACGCATCGGCGCCCGGCCGGTGCCGGCCACGTCGGCCAAGCCGAACGCCGGCGCGCTGGTATTGGGCTGATATTCGACGCGATAGATGTCGTAGGACGGCTTGTCGGTGGTGTACGACACGCCTGCCGCAAAGCCGATGCCCTGGTCGCTTTCGCCCTGATTGAAGCCGTAATCGAGCCGTCCGGTGAGGATGCGATCGGCAGCGGTGCGCTTGTAGTCCGGCCGCCAGTACGACAGGCTGTAGTTGTCCAGGGTGTTGTAGGCCTGCGGCGACACCCCGAAGCGCTGATCGAAACCGGAGGTGTCGTAGTTGAATGCGTAATTGGGCGTGGCATTGACGGTCACACCACTGCCGGTCTGGCCCACCGGCACCGGCGCGGCGCGGCTGATGCCGGTGGCGTACTTGATCATCCGGATCGGCTCGTCGTAGGTGGCGTCGGACCACGCGCCGCGCGCAGAAAACTGCTGCCGATCGGTCGGCCGCCAGATCGTTCCCAACTGCGCAACCTTGGTGCGCGTGGTGACGATCTGATTGGAATATCCCACCTCGATATCGCCGCCCGGATAACTGCCGGAGGTGGCGGTCTGATTGAACACCCGGTTGCGGTTGCGCGGGTCGATGATGACCTCGTTGCGCTCCATGTTGTCCTTGAAGTAGTAGTAGCCGGCCATGGCATAGGCTTCGAGCGCAGCGCTGGGGCGCATTTCGAACTTGCCGGTGACGCCATAGCGGTCGCGCTGGTTCTGCACGTACCAGTACTTGTCCTGCTGCGGCACCGCCCAGCCATTACCGAGATTGGCGCCAGTCTGCAGCACGCCGTTGTTGTCGTAGAACCCGTAATGCACCGTATCGGTGGTCATATGGGTTTCGGTGTAGCTGCTCAACGTCTGGTAGTTGGCCGACAGCGTAAAGCCGTATTGCTGCTCGCTGCCGAAGGTACGGCTGCCGGTGGCATTCAAGCGATACCCCGGGTCGTCCTGATCGCGCGGCTTGCCGACATCGTTGGCGTGGCCCAGCGCAGCTTCGGCACTGAAGAACGGCTTGCCGCCGTTCTCGAACGCGCTACGCGTCTTGAGATTGATCGCGCCGCCGGTGGCATTGGGGTCCAGATCCGGCGTAAACGTCTTGACCACCTGCAACTCGCTGACCATCGAGGCCGGCAACAGATCCAGACGCACGCCGCGGGTGATCGAACCGAGCGTGCCGTTCGGCGTGCCGGGCGAGGCAATGGTCAGCCCATCAATGGTGACGTTGTTGTAGGACGGACCCAGGCCGCGCAACACCGGTGTGGCCGCTTCGTCGCGCGGATGCTCGTTATCGGTGGCCGGCAGTACCGACAACCCGGGAACGCGACGCAACGCTTCAACAATCGTGCTGTCCGGCAGTGCGCGCACATCGGTGGCGCTGATCACGTCGGTGATGTTGGTCGCCGCTCGCTTGCTCTCCACCGCCGCCGCATTGGCGCGCCGCACGCCGGTGACCTGCATGGCGTCGAGGGTCTGCACCCCGGTTCTGCTGGTGGTGGCCGGTGCGCCGCTATTGGCTGCATCGGCTTGCGACGATACAGGTGAGACAGCCGAGGCAGGATCTATCGCTGCGGCGTCCATGGAATCAGCAGATGCATCTGCTGACACTGCAGAACGTCGATTTGCAGTCGCAACTTCGGCATCGGGCGTGGTTTCCTCGTCGTTACTGACTGTGGCTGAAGCTGTGGCGTTGGCTGTCGCCGTACCTGCGCTCGTCAACGCGCTCGCGGTCGTGGCCATAGCCACAGAAGCCGCCTCAGCTGAGGCCTCGACTGGAATCCCCGCACGCGCGCTGGCCAATGCCTGCGAAGCAGGCGAGCAGGCCGCAATGGCCACGGTGAGAACGGACAGGTGTAAACGGTACGAATCGGAGCGCTGCATGGAATCCCGGGATCGCGCAGCAAGGACGCCGCGCCGGTGAGAAAGCAGGCCACCGTAGCCAGTAACAATGACCTTTGCGTGTCACCCGCATCGCATCGAAAAGACAGTGCGCAGCGATGTCCCCGCATGCGAAGCAGCGGTATCGTCGACGTAGGAGCGCGCTTGCGCGCGATGTGGCTTTCCCAATGCCGCAATCGCACGTAGGAGCGCGCTTGCGCGCGATGTGGCTTTCCCAATGCCGCAATCGCACGTAGGAGCGCGCTTGCGCGCGATGAGCTTTCCCGGGGACGCCGCGTCGCGCGCAAGCGCGCTCCTACGGAAGCCGGATGGCATCCCCGAATGGATAGTCGCCAACCCGTGCGGACATCCGGGCGCAGCGGATTGGCGATCAGGTAAAGACGCCCCACCGTTAGGAAGGCGCACCAGCGCGGCCAGTCGCAATGACCTATGTGTGCCACCCGCATCGCATCAAAAAGACAGCGCGCGGCGATGTCCCCACATGCGAAGCAGCGGTATCGTCGACGTAGGAGCGCGCTTGCGCGCGATGAGCTTTCCCGGTGACGCCGCATCGCGCGCAAGCGCGCTCCTACGGAAGCCAGATGGCATCCCAGAACGGATAAGCGCCAACCCGTTCAACCAGTCCGGCGCGCAGCGGATTGGCGATCAGGTAAAGACGCCCCGCCGTTAGGAAGGCGCACCAGCGCGGCCAGTCGCAATGACGTATGTGTGCCACCCGCATCGCATCAAAAAGACAGCGCGCGGCGATATTCCCCGCGGCTTTGAGCGCGCTTGCGCGCGATGTGGCTTTCCCGCTGACGCCAATCGCACGTAGGAGCGCGCTTGCGCGCGATGTGGCTCTCCCGGTGACGCCGCATCGCGCGCAAGCGCGCTCCTACGGAAGCCAGATGGCATCCCAGAACGGATAAGCGCCAACCCGTTCAACCAGTCCGGCGCGCAGCGGATTGGCGATCAGGTAGCGAGCCGCGATGCGCAGATCGTCTTCTTTGCGCAAGGCACGGTCGTGGTAGGCGCGCGTCCAAACCGCACCGCGCACCCCGCGTTGCTCATTGACTGCACGCGTGCTTGCCGCCTTCATGCGTGACACCGTCCGCGCCAATGGCGTCACATCCCCCAGCTGCACCAGCCAGTGGACGTGGTCCGGCATCAGCACCCAGGCAAGCAACGAGGCATCTTCCGGCACTGCGGCGATAAAGGCGCGGCACGCCGACGCGGCCAGCGGAAAATCGTCGAACACCCGTCGCCGCTGCCAGGTTGTGGCGGTGAGGAGATAGCAGCACCTTGCAAGCGAGCGCCGGCCGCAACGTAGCGCCCGATGTCCTGCGGAAATGGATCTGGTCATCGATGCATGCTGACCCGCCCGCGCAAACCCTTGCATCGGAGTCGGACGCTCGCTTCGGTGAGAAAACCCCGAGCGTAGGAGCGCGCTCGCGCGCGATGGGGCGTTACCGGGAAAGCCCCATCGCGCGCAAGCGCGCTCCTACCTTGTTGTTTTACGGCTGCACCACCATTCGCCGCTGCCAGGTTGTGGCGGTGAGGAGATAGCAGCCCCTTGCAAGCGAGCGCCGGCCACGACGTAGCGCCCGATGTCCTGCGGAAATGGATCTGGTCATCGATGCAGGCTGACCCGCCCGCGCAAACCCTTGCATCGGAGTCGGACGCTGGCTTCGGTGAGAAAACCCCGAACGTAGGAGCGCGCTGGCGCGCGATGGGGCGTTTACCGGGAAAGCCCCATCGCGCGCAAGCGCGCTCCTACCTTGTTGCCTTACGGCTGCACCACCGTGATCGTTGCCGGGGTGGTGCGGCCTACGCCACGCAACTCCGGCCGGTACATGTCTTCCACCAGCGACGGCGACACAATGTAGGTGCCCGGCGTCACCGCACGCACCAGGTAATACACCTGCGCCTTGCTGCCCGACGACAGCGACAGCGCGGCCACATAACGGTCGTCGCGGAACTCTTCGTGCTTGACGTCGGCGGCGCTGGAGCGCTCGCTGATGCCGATGCCGTCCACCACCACATCGGCCCATTGCTTGGCATCGCCGAGATTGAAATTCTCGATTTCCAGGCCGGCCGGCAACAGATCGGTGAGCAGGGCATCGGGCATCGATTCGTTGGCGGTGATGGTGACGCGCACGATCAGCGCCTCGCCTTCCTTCAACGCGCGCGGCGTCCACGGCTTGCCGTCGGTGGTGTACCAGCTGCGCTCCACGCTGAGGTGACGCGTGTCCGCCTCCGGTGCGGTACGCGGGATGCCGGCCACTTCAATGCTGGCATACATCGGCGCCTCGCCCTGCGGCGCGAACTGCACGCCGCGGGCCAGCGCCGCACTGTCGAAGCTGCGTGCGAACACACGGGCCGGTGCGATCTGCTGCACCTCGTCGCCCACCGTCAAGCTGCCCGAGACCTGCTTGCCCTGCCCCACCATCAACGCCTTGCCCAGCCGCGCCAGCGCGATCTGCTCCTGCGTGCTCAGCCACAACACACCGCCAGCACGGCGTGCATCCAGTGCCTGCCCCAGGGCCACCACGCGGGTGTCGTACTCGGGCTTGGACAGGCCACGTTCGTGCAGCAAGGCCATCATCAAGGCATCGTCGCGAATCGCACTGCCGTAGTCGCCGAAATACGGCGGCCGCTCGGAACTGTCCTTGGCGAAGCCGGCCTTGATCGCCGCCTCGCCCCGCTTGGTGTCGCCCTGCAGCGACAGCGCCGCACCCAGATGCACCAGCGACAGGCCAGTCAGCGCCTTGCTGCGCTGGTTGTCGTACAGCGCGCGCAGCGTGCCCAGCGGAGCGCGGTTGACGCGTGCCAGCACGTAGCCGGACCACGCCTGGTTGGCGAACTTCAGATTGTCGCGGCGGTCCTGCCCATAGAACTCGTTGCCGCCGGACAGCAGGTCTTCGCTGAGGCGGTTGAGCGCCTTCTGCAGCACGTTGTCGGGCACCGCAAAGCCGGCGTCCTTGGCATCGAGCAGGAACTCGGCGATGTACGGGGTCAGGCCCGGATTGACGTAGCCATCGTCGCCCCACATCGAAAAATGCCCGCTGGCGATCTGCATCGACGCCAGGCGGCCGAACGCGCCTTCCATGCGCTCGCGGCGCGTGGCCGCATCCAGCCCCTTGGTGCCCAGCGCCTTGGCAGTGGCCTCGTCGAGCAACAGCGCGGCATACCCCTTGCTGGTGGTCTGTTCGGCGCAGCCATACGGATACTCCAGCGCGCCCTGCATGGCGCTGGCGAACGGAATCGGCGGTAGCGGGCTGACCAGCATGCGCGCGGTGACCGAACCGGCCATCAGGCCATCGGCATTGGCGCTGTCCAGGGCGACCGGTGCCAGCGGGTCGAGCACGCGCGTCTGCGTGCGCAGCACCTGCGGCCACCCGGCACGTACCGGCAGCTCGTAGTTGCGGTCGGCCTTGAACCCATTGCCGTCCACACGCACGCGCACCTTGGCCACGCTATAGCCTTCGGTGGCCGTCAGCGGGAAGCTCAGCGTCTGCTTGGCATCCACGCCCAGCTTGATGCTGCGCGCCGCCTCGGCAATCGACAGCGGGCCGATGCCATCCACACGCACATTGAACTCGCCCGGCTTGCCGGTGAAATTCTGCACGTCCAGCGTCACCGTACTGCGGTCGCCCGGCGCCATCACGCGCGGCATGCTGGCTTCGGCCAGGATCGGCGCACGCACGATGGTTTCCATGTCGCGGTTGCCGTAGCGCGTGTCCGAATACACCAGTGCCGACACCCGCAAGGTGCCGTTGAAATCCGGCACCGGCAGTTGCACGCGCGCATTGCCACGGGCATCGAGCGTCACCGACCCGGAAAACAGGTCCACGGTCTGCACGCGCGCAGTCGGGCGCTTGGCCTGCGGCAAGGCTTCCAGCGCCATGTCGCCGCCGAACTTGAGCTTGCCGCTGGCGCCTTCGAAACTTTCGATCACGCGGCCATAAATGTCGTAGGCATCGGTACCCAGGCGCCGCTGCGCAAAGAACTGCGCGTTGGCATCGGGCACCGGGAAGCGGGTGATGTTGAGAATCCCGACATCCACCGCCGAGATGGTGACGTGCGCCGCCTTGCCCGCCAGTTCCGGCACGCTCACCGTCACCGGCAGCGATTGCTCCGGGCGCATCTGCTTGGGCGCCGACAGGCCCACCGCCACGCGGCGCGCCTTGCGATCCATCGGCACATACGCCACACCCACCGCACGCGCGGGAGTGATCTTGCTCGGCGCGGTGCCGCCGCGGAACACCAGCGCGGTGACGTAGACGTCGTGGCGCTCCCAGGCATCGGTCACCGGAATGTCGAACGTGCTACCCGGCTTGACGTCGATGTCCTGCACGTACAGCAGCTTGTCGCTTTCCACCAGCAGCACGCCCTTGCCGGCATGCGGCGGGGTCAGCGTGACCGTGAGCGTGTCGCCGGCACGGTAGCCGGTCTTGTCCAGCGCCAGCTTGACCTTGTCCGGGCGCGCATCCAGGCCGCGGTTTTCGTCGTTCCAGCTCCAGCCGGCACGGAACGGGTAACGCGTGGTCAGCCCGGTGGCCGGGTCGAACACGTCCAGGCGGTACTCGCCCCATTCCACCGGGAAATCGAGCTTGGCATTGCCGCTGCCCACATCGAGCGTGCGGGTGTCCTTGTTCTCGAAGCGGCGGGTGAAGTCGTAGTCCCAATGGTCGTCGGTGTAGTTCCAGTGATAGTCGCGCAGCTCGCGCACCAGCGTGGCCTTCAGGCCCTTGGCCGGCTGCGGCTTGCCGTCGGCATCCACGCGGGTGAGCTCGAACCGCGCGCTGCCGTTGGCATCGGCGCCGTCCTTGTCGTCGAACAGGGGGCGCACGCCGACCAGCGCCTTGGCCGGCCACAGCACCCGCTTGACGGTGCGGGTGACGGTGCGCCCGCCGGTCTCGTAGACGCTGCCGGACACCACCGCGGCGATCGTGCTGACCGGCTTGGCTTCGGCCGGCAGCGCGATGTCTTCGCGCAGGATGCCGTCGCTGCCGAACGTGGTATCGATCACGTCCTTGGCTTCGCGCGGCAGCTCCAGCGTGGGGTCGCCGAAGAACCAGCCCGGCAAGGACTCGAGCGGATGCTGCTCGACGCTGACCGCCAGCTTGGCGGTGAAGCGGTTGCCATCGGCCGGCGCGCCATACAGATACGCGGCATTGGCGACCAGCTTGAACGGCTGGCCGGCGCTCAAGGTCTTTTGCGCGGCATCCAGGTCCAGCTTCATGCGCTCGGGCAGGAACTCTTCCACCCGCACCGTCATGCCCTGCACGGCATCCTTGCTGGCCGGGTCGGTACGGAACTCCACCTGCCAGCGGCCGGTGGGCGCGTCGGCCGGAATCTGCTGGGTGAATTCGAAGTAACCCTGTTGGCCGGGTTGCAGCTTGGTTTCGCGGAAGGTCTTGCCGTCCGGCTGCTTCAGGCGCAGGAACACCGGCTGCGGCTTGGTGGGTTTGCCGTCGTTGTCGCGCAGGATCGCCGACACGCGCATGGTCTCGCCGGGGCGATACAGATCGCGGCCGGCCCAGGCGAACACGTCGAACCACGCACTCTGGCGACCGGCCACCGCGAACTCGCTCAGGTCCAGCGCCGGCTGGTTGAACGGCAGCAACGAAACGTCGGTCTTGCTGCGCGCCACCAGCACGTGGCCGGCATCGAGCGTGTAGTTGAGCAGCGCATTGCCGTTGCCGTCGGTGGCGCCCTTGAGGAACAGCTCGCCCTTGGCATCGAGGATGCGCACTTCCACGTTCTTGATCGGCTCGCCGCTCTGCAGCGAAGCGGTGTGCACGAACAGCTTGTCCTTATAGGCGCGCGTGTGCAGGCCGATGTCGCTGACGGTAAAGAACGCGGTCTCTTGCTCGCTCTCGAAACTACCGGCGCGCTTCATCACCGCAAAATACAGGCCAGGCTCCTGCAGTTCCTTGATGTCCTGCGTCGGCAGGTAGGTCAGCACGCGCTCGTTCTGCTTGCCGCCCAGGATGAAACGGTTGACGTACACCGGGTCGGCCAGCTTGGACAGCGGTTGTTTGCCGCTGTATTGGCTCTCAAGCTCCCAACTGCCGCGACGACCGCCGCGCTGAAACTGCTGGAAGAACGCCGGCAGCGACTTCTCGCGCACGCGCAGGAACTCCACGTCCACTTCCGGCACGTTGACCGACACCACCGGCAGTCCGCGGCTTTCGCGCGCCGGCAGCACGCTGCCTTGCGAAGCGAACCCGACCACCGGCTTGAGCGCGCCGGTGTAGACCTTCTGCTTGAGCGGCTTGCCCAGGCGGCTGCCGTCGGCGGCCAGCAGGTTGGCGTCGATCAGTACCGTGTAGTCCTTGGCCGCTTCCACATACGGGTAACGCAGCGTCTTGCCGTCATCGGACAGCGTCCAGCTGCTGTCGCCGGTGCCGACCTTTTCCTCGAAGCGCACCAGCGCATCGAAATCCTGCGTCCCCACCAGCGGACGCGAGAATTCCAGCGCCAGCGACAGACCGTCGCCGGCCTGGTCGGGATAGGCACGCGCCAACGCGAATCCGGTGATGGCCTGCTTGTCGGCCTTGATCGCCTCGCCGCTGGCGGCGGGCAATTGGCCACTTTCGTTGCGCTTGCACGCCACCGCGCCGATCGCCACGCTCAGCAACACCACCCACAGCAACATGCGCCGTGTACCCGACCACCTCATCCCTGATTCCCGGCTGTCCATTCGCGCTACCCCATGACTGAGGACGCAAGTATAGCGACGCCAATCGTGTCGCCGATGGCCGCTATGAGGCGACGCATGGAATTACCGATGGGCGGTGATCGTGTGCCGCTGTGCGAGCGTCGCGATGGCACCGGCGGCCCGACCAGCCGCACTGTCCCTGTCCATTGAGACAAAACACCTAAAGCCATCGAGATTTAGAACCGTGGCGGCGTTTAGGCGCGATCCGATGCTTAAGTCAAAAGCTCGGTGGGTCCAGGGCGCGGCGCCCTCACCGCTCGCGGGACACGCCGTGAACCCATCCTTGGGGGCTCGGTGGCGGCATCCATGCCGCCACACGGTCCCGCAACCGGCGAGGACACCGCACCAGACGGCTGGTCGGCTGCTTTATAAAAACCAAGCACACCGACCATCTCGACGGGTCCTTGCCCGCCCAGCGTCGCGGGACCTTACGCGGCATGGATGCCGCGTAAGAGCCTCCATGGACGGATTCACGGCGTGTCCCGCGACGCTGGGCGGGCAAGGGCCCTGCAGCCAAGTTGCAGCACTATCGCCGTAAAGCCGTTTCGTTCGCCGCTCTTAGTGCAACTGCAACAACGTGCGCATGTACATCTCGATCAACGCTGGCTTGTCCGCACGCAGGCACGCCTGCACGTTCGCGGTGCCTTTGCCCTCGCGGGTGTACCCCTGCGCATCGACCTCCAGATGCAATGGCGTGGTCGGGCACAGGTCGGGGCGCAGCAGCCAGGCCACCGGCACTGCGTCGAACAGGGTCGGCGTGGCGCTGGCCCAGGGCTGGTCGGTATTGCGCCACTGGTAATACAGCTGGGTGAGCGCATCGGTCAGATCATCGCCGTGCGCAAACAGCGCGACGCGTTCGGGTTCTTCCAGCGTGATCTGGGTGGCATCCAGCGGCAGCAACACGATCGGCACGCCGGCCGCGAACACCTGCTGCGCCGCCGACACATCGGAGAGGATGTTGTACTCCGGCGCCGGCGCACTGGCCGGCCGATACGCCGACTTGCCATAGCCAACGCGTACCGACCCGCCCATCGCCACGATGCGCTTGAGCTTGGCAAAGCCGGCCGGGTCGCGCCGCTGCGCCAGTGCGGCGTCGGTCATCGGCCCCAACACCAGCAAGGTCACCTTGCCAGGATGCAGGCGCGCCTGCTGCAGGATCATCGCCGCCGCATCCGGCAACTTGCCCGGCAACCGCCCCTTGGACGCCCAGCGCGCCTGGCTGAAGGGAATCGTACTGGTGGTGCGCGCGCCCACCGCCAACGGAATCTCGCTGCGCCCGGCCTGCTGCAACAGGCGCTGCAGCAGCTGCGCACGCAAACTGGTATCGCCCCAGGCCGATGCGATGCCCAATACCCGCAGTTGCGGGCTACGCAGCAACAGCCCGAGCGCAAACGCATCGTCGATGTCGTCGCCGATATCGGTGGAGACCACCAGCAACTCGGTGGATGCGGGCGTTGGCGTCGCCTGCGCTGCGGTCACGGCAGGCGTCTGCGCCCATGCCACTGCCGACGCACACCACAGCCCCAGCATCCACCACATGTTTCGCCATCTGCGCTGCATGCACCTACTCCTGCCGCCATAAAAAAACCGCCGGCATCATAGCCGGCGGTTCAATCGTGCTACACCAACACGCCGATCAGAAGTTGGCGCGGAACTGCGCACCGACGATGCGCGGGTCGTTGATGAAGCCGGTGAGGTTGTTGAAGTCGATCGCACCGGTCACGCGGATCTGGTTGGTGCAGTTGCGGCAGAACACCGACAACTCGTACGCGCCCGCGCCCCAGTTGTAACCGATCTTCGCGCCGCCTTCGACCAGCGGCTGGCCGGTGAACTCCTTGGAGTCGTACAGGAAGAAGTTCACTTCGCTGCGGTAGGACCAGTCGGTGTAGAAGAACAGCTCGCCGTCGTTGCCCATCGGGATGCCGTAACGCAGGGTGGCGTTGGCCATCCACTTGGCGGCCTGCGGCAGGTCGTTGCCGTCGATGATGGCGTTGCCGGCCGCATTGAGCGGGTCGGTCACGGTGCAGGTGCGGCACACGCCCACCGACAGGCTCGGGTCGTCGATGCGGGTCCAGTTGTAGGCGCCGCCGGCGGTCACGCGCAGGTTCTGGGTGAGCAGCGCTTCGAAGTCGAACTCGGCGCCGCGCGCCTTGGTCTTGTCGGCGTTGAGCAGGCGCACGTCGTTGGAGACGCCGCCCACTGCGGTGAGCTGCTGGTTCTTGACGCGGAAATCGTAGATGTCGAAGCTCAGGCGCGCGCGGTTGTCGAACAGGTCCGACTTGATGCCGATCTCGAACGAATCCACCGTCTCCGGCTCGGCCACGGTCAGCGGCGCGGTGCCCGAGGGCACGCCGAAGCTGGCGCCGCGGAAGCCACGTGCCGCACGGGCGTACACGTTGACGTCGTCGTTGATGGCGAAGGTGGCCGCCAGATCGCCGGTGACCTTGGAGTTGTCGGTCTCGCCGCTGGACGGCTCCACCAGCGTGACGCGGTCCAGCGCCAGCACGTCGAAGGTCTTCTTGTCGTAGGTGTAGCGGATGCCGGCGCGCAGGTTCAGGCGATCGGTGGCCGCATAGTTCAACGAGCCGAATGCCGCCCACGAGGTGTTGCGCTGGCGGGTCAGCTGGTAGCTGGCCAGATCGCCGCCGCTGAAGGTGTTGTAGGTGTAGTTCTCGCCTTCCACATCGTCGTGGAAGTAGTACAGGCCGGCCTGCCAGTTGAGCGGGCCTTCGTACTGCGATTCGGCGCGCAGTTCCTGGCTGTACTGGTCCAGGCTCTTGATGCCGCCGGCGGTTTCCACCGGGAACGGAATCGCGCCCGGACCGGACGGCGGTGCGAACACCGCGCCGAAGCCACCGTCGATGTCGCCACGGCTGTAGTACTTGCCGATGCCCTCATACGCGGTGATCGAGTGCAGCGCGATGTCGCCCAGGTCCCAGGTCAGATTGGCGCTGCCGCCATAGGTCTGCAGTTCCTGGGTGTTGGCGCCGTCGATGAAGGACTTCTCTTCGTCGAAGCCGTCCACCAGCTGGTTGGTGCCGGGCTGGATGATGTTGGCGCGGAACAGGCGCGCGGTGCCATCCAGGTGACGCGCATGCGCGTTGAACAGGGCACTGAAATCGTCGCTGGCCTGGTACAGCAGCTGCAGGCGCACGGCCGAGTCGGTATAGCCTTCCAGATCGCGGCCGTCGCGGTTTTCCACCCAGTCATCGCGACGCTGGCCCAGCGTGGACAGACGCGCCGCCCAGTGATCGCCCATCGCGATGCTCAGGCCGCTTTCCAGGGTCATGGTGCCGTAGGTGCCGTAGGACAGGCTGGCGTAGCCGTCATTGGCGCCGATGGTCGGCTTGACCGAGTTGAACTTGACCACGCCGGCCGGCGTATTGCGGCCGAACAGCGTGCCCTGCGGGCCGCGCAGCACTTCCAGGCCTTCCAGATCGAAGATCGGGAAGCCCTTCAGGAACGCGTTTTCCTGCACCACGTCGTCATAGATCAGCGACACCGGCTGCGAGGCGTAGGTATTGAAGTCGGTGTTGCCGTAGCCGCGGATGTACACGCGCGGGAACACACGGCCGTTGGACGATTCGATGTTGAGGCTGGGCGCCTTGCCCGCCAGCACGCGGATGTCCGAGCCGCTGGTGGAGATGGCGTCCAGAAATTCCGGGCGCAGCACGCTGGCCGACACCGGCACATCCTTGGAATCTTCCGAACGACGTTCGACCGTGACCTTGACCGCATCCAGACGCACGACACCGTCGTCGCCAGAAGCCTGCTGTGCAGCAGCGTGGAACGGGAGAAGCGAAACGACGGCAACGGCAAGCGCGCTGATCTTGAGCGACCGGCTGGCTGACATGGGAAGACTCCGAATTCTGGTGGCGGGGCGGCTGCCTGGCCTGCATGCCGCGGTGCAACAGAATTAACACGATTTACACAAATATGGCAGGGCGCGTGCGAAAAAGTTTCCATAATTCGAAAGAGCGTTCGAATTAATGCAACACACCCGTGCAATTTGTGCGCCAGGGCTGAGCCAGTCTCCCGATATGGGTTCAAGCGACGTCTTCTGCGTGTTGCTCCTGGCGCCGGCAATCTTGGTCAGGCGTGCGGTCGCCAGGGGCCTGCACGGCGGGCAGTGGACCGCTCCGCAGGGAGCCCGGGTGAACGGACGAACCGCAGACTTCGGAGGGTGAGATCCGGGTGCCATCGCCCGGCAACGCTGATCTGAAGCCGGCCCGCAGCGCAGGCGCATTGCGGGCGGCGTTGATCGCTGCGCAACCGGTGAGCCATCGGTTCTGTCAGTCAGGGGGCCGCTCACACCTCCCGGCAACACATTGCCGCCCGTCTTGGCGATGCCAACCGCTACCCAGGCAACGACGTGCGGATACCAGCACATGCGGCAAGCGAGCGCCCGGATCGGCAACGCGCGGCCGCCGCTCATTCACTCCGGCGCGGGCACCCGCACCCAGCCTTCCATCAGCACCCGCGCACTGCGGCTCATCAGCGCCTTGGTGACCTGCCACTGCCCATTGACCTGTGTTGCCTCGGCCCCCACCCGCAAGGTGCCTGACGGATGCCCGAACCGCACCGCCGAGCGCGCCGCGCCGCCGGCCGCCAGATTGACCAGCGTCCCCGGCACGGCCGCAGCAGTGCCGATAGCCACCGCCGCGGTGCCCATCATCGCGTGATGCAGCTTGCCCATCGACATCGCCCGTACCAGCAGATCGATCTCGGCCGCATGCACCGGTTTACCACTGGAGGCGATGTAGTCCGCAGGCGGTGCAACGAACGCCACCTTGGGCGTGTGCTGGCGCGTGGCCGCATCTTCCAGCCGCGCGATCAAACCCATGCGTACCGCACCGTGTGCACGCAAGGTCTCGAACATGCTCAGCGCACGCGGATCGCCATTGATGGCGTCCTGCAGTTCGGTGCCGGTGTACCCCAGATCGCGCGCATTGACGAAGATGGTCGGAATGCCGGCGTTGATCAGCGTTGCATCGAGCCGGCCAAGGCCGGGAATGTCCAGCTGGTCGATAAGATTGCCAGTGGGAAACATCGCTCCGCCCTCGCCTTCGGCATCGTCGGCCGGGTCAAGGAACTCCAGCTGCACCTCGGCCGCCGGAAAGGTCACCCCATCCAACTCGAAGTCGCCGGTTTCCTGTACCTGACCAGCGGTCATCGGCACGTGCGCCACGATGGTCTTGCCGATGTTGGCCTGCCAGATCCGCACCGTTGCCACGCCATCGCGCGGCAGCGTTGCGGCATCGACCAGGTCGTTGGCAATCGCAAACGGCCCCACCGCCGCCGACAGGTTGCCGCAGTTGCCGCTCCAGTCCACGAACGCGCTGTCGATGGACACCTGCCCGAACAGGTAGTCCACATCATGACCCGGCCGCGCGCTGGTGGAGACGATCACGCTCTTGCTGGTGCTTGAGGTCGCCCCGCCCATGCCGTCGATCTGCTTGCCATAGGGATCGGGGCTGCCGATCACCCGCAGCAACAGCGCATCGCGTGCAGCACCGGGCTTCTGCGCCGCTGCGGGCAGGTCCTGCAGACGGAAGAACACACCCTTGCTGGTGCCGCCGCGCAGGTAGGTGGCGGGGATGCGGAGTTGGGGAGCAAATGCCATGAAGGTTCCTTGAAAACGACGTGCGGACGTACCGGAAATTCTGCGTAGCGCATCGATACGATATGGCAATGCGTCACCGTGAAAATCTCAAGCATGCAATCCTGCGCAGATCAGAACGGCAAGTGCGCCTGGTCAGGCAGGAGGCCGTCGGGTCGCAACTGCCAACATGCAATGGGGGCATAGTGATACGGCCGCCCACCGCCCTCGACCAGTAACACTTCGGTAGCGTGCCACGTGATGGGCACAATGGGCTGCGTCAACTTGCTCGGCGCCGCATAGCTAATCGTTACGTGCGGCGTATGTCCGCTCGCAACGTGAAAGCCTTCGGCACGTAGCGCTGCTGCGATAGCAGCCTGTAACGCAACGAAAGCAGATGGATTGCCCTCTGCCCGAAATGCCCAATGCACTGGGTCTGTTCCGCGACTTGTAATCCGGTTCAAGCAAAACGTGACTGCCTGGGCATCGAGGCGATCACCCGCACGTAGCATGGCCGCACGCGCAGCAGGCCCTTCGAACCGATCCGAGACCGACTGATGCCAGTTGCCAGGATCGAAATAGGCATCGCCAAGCATCGCATCGAGACGGTGTGCAGCCACGGCACCGACCATGGCGTCAAGCACCTGCGGTGGCGGCTTGAGCGTGAAGATCAATCGCGAAGAGTCGGCCATGATGCTGACCTATGCGGCCTTGCTTGCCTCAAGAAAATCCTGCGCAAACCGCTGCAGCACACCACCGGCTTCGTAAATAGAGACTTCCTCCGCGGTATCCAGCCGGCAGATCACCGGCACCTGCAGCTGCTCGCCATTACGCCGATGGATCGAGAGTGTCAGCGTGGCGCCTGGGGTGCGCTCACCGGAGACATCGAAGGTCTCGCTGCCATCGATACCCAGACTCTTGCGGTCGGTTCCAGGTTTGAATTCCAGCGGCAGCACGCCCATGCCGATCAGGTTGGTGCGGTGAATGCGCTCGAAGCCCTCGGCCACGATCGCTTCCACGCCCGCCAGCCGCACGCCCTTGGCGGCCCAGTCGCGCGAGGAGCCCTGGCCGTAATCGGCGCCGGCAACGATGATCAGCGGCTGTTTGCGCGTCATGTAGGTTTCGATCGCCTCCCACATGCGCAGCACCTGGCCTTCCGGTTCCAGCCGCGCCAGCGATCCTGCCTTCACCTGTCCATCGACCACGGCCATTTCGTTGACCAGCTTGGGATTGGCGAAGGTAGCGCGCTGCGCGGTGAGGTGATCGCCGCGATGGGTGGCGTAGGAATTGAAGTCTTCTTCCGGCACGCCCATCTGCGCAAGGTATTCGCCGGCCGCACTGCTGGCCAGGATCGCATTCGATGGCGACAGGTGGTCGGTGGTGATGTTGTCGCCCAGTACCGCCAGCGCCCGCATCCCGCGCAGGCTGCGCGCACCGGCCAGCGCGCCTTCCCAATACGGCGGGCGGCGGATATAGGTGCTTTGCGGGCGCCAGTCGTACAGCGGGCTCACGCGGAGTCCCTGCCCCACGCTGCGCTTGAACATCGGGTCGTAGACGCTGCGGAAATGCTCCGGCTTGACGCTGCGCGCTACCACCGCATCGATCTCCGCATCGCTTGGCCACAGATCCTTGAGCGTCACCGCCACGCCATCGGCGTCGATGCCTAGCACATCCTTTTCGATATCGAAGCGCACCGTGCCGGCGATGGCGTAGGCAATCACCAGCGGTGGCGATGCCAGGAACGCTTGTTTGGCATACGGATGGATGCGGCCATCGAAGTTGCGGTTGCCCGACAACACCGCTGTCGCATACAGATCGCGGTCGATGATCTCCTGCTGGATCGCCGGATCCAACGCCCCGCTCATGCCGTTGCAGGTGGTGCAGGCGAACGCCACGATGCCGAAGCCCAGCTGCTCCAGCTCGCTCAACAGGCCGGCTTCTTCCAGATACAGCTGCACCGCTTTTGACCCCGGCGCCAGCGAACTCTTGACCCACGGCTTGCGGGTCAGGCCGCGCGCATTGGCATTGCGCGCCAGCAGGCCGGCGGCGATGACATTGCGCGGGTTGGAGGTATTGGTGCAGGAGGTGATCGCAGCGATGATCACCGCGCCATCGGGCATCTGTCCCGGCACCTCGTCCCATTGCCCCGCGATACCGCGCTGCGCCAACTCACTGGTCGCCACGCGCTTGTGGGGGTTGGAGGGCCCGGCCATGTTGCGCACAACGCTGGATAGATCGAACTGCAGCACGCGCTCGTAGTGCGCCGTCGCCAGGTCGTCTGACCACAGGCCGGTGTGGCGCGCGTAGGTTTCCACCAGCGCCACCTGCGCATCGTCGCGACCAGTCAGTCGCAGGTAGTCGATGGTCTGCCGGTCGATGTAGAACATCGCCGCGGTGGCACCGAATTCCGGCGTCATGTTGGAAATGGTGGCGCGGTCGCCAATGGTCAGCGCACTGGCGCCGGCGCCGAAGAACTCCAGGTACGCCCCTACCACGCGCTGCTGGCGCAGGAACTCGGTCAATGCCAGCACGATGTCGGTAGCGGTGATGCCCGGCGCAGGCCGGCCGGTCAGTTCCACGCCGATGATGTCCGGCAGCCGCATCCACGAGGCGCGCCCCAGCATCACATTCTCCGCTTCCAGCCCGCCCACACCCACAGCGATCACGCCCAGCGCATCCACATGCGGGGTGTGGCTGTCGGTGCCCACGCAGGTATCCGGAAACGCCACGCCGTCCAGTGTGTAGATCACCGGCGACATCTTCTCCAGATTGATCTGATGCATGATCCCGTTGCCCGGCGGAATCACTTCCATGTTCTCGAACGCGCGCTTGGTCCACTCGATGAAGTGGAAGCGGTCGGCGTTGCGGCGATCTTCCACATCGCGGTTCTTGGCGAACGCCTGCTTGTCGAATCCTGCGTATTCCACCGCCAACGAATGGTCCACGATCAGCTGCACCGGCACTACTGGGTTGACCTGCGCCGGGTCGCCGCCTTGTTCGGCGATGGCATCGCGCAGGCCGGCCAGGTCCACCAGCGCGGTCTGCCCCAGGATGTCGTGGCAGACCACACGCGCCGGAAACCATGGAAAATCTAGGTCGCGCTTGCGCTCGATCAACTGGCGCAGATAGGCCTCCAGCATCTGCGGCTGCGCGCGTCGCACCAGATTTTCGGCGTGTACGCGCGCGGTGTACGGCAATGCCGCATACGCGCCGGGCTGCAACGCATCGATGGCGGCACGTGCATCGAAGTACTCCAACGACGTGCCCGGCAGGGGCTTGCGGTACTGGCTATTCATGGCTGGCGATATCACAAAGCGGGCGGGGTCCGTTGCTGTTGTTGTTGCTGCTGCTGTTGTTGCTGTTGTTGCTGTTGTTGTTGCTGCTGCTGTTGTTGCTGGCACTGCTGTTCACCACGTACTGCTCGCCACGCTCCTTTCTCCCGCAACGCGGGAGAAGGTGCCCGAAGGGCGGATGAGGGCGAGTCGCACGCAGCGGCTTTCAAGAGCGCTGATCCAGCGGCACAAACACCTGATCTTCCGGACCGGTGTAATTGGCCGAAGGCCGAATGATCTTGCCGTCCACGCGCTGCTCGATGATATGCGCGCTCCAACCTGCAGTGCGCGCCAGCACGAACAGCGGCGTGAACATCGCCGTCGGCACGCCCATCATGTGGTAGCTGACCGCACTGAACCAATCCAGGTTCGGGAACATCTTCTTGATGTCCCACATCACCGTTTCCAGGCGTTCGGCGATGTCGTACATCTTGCGGCTGCCCTGCTCATCGGACAGCTCGCGCGCCACGTCCTTGATCACCTTGTTGCGCGGGTCGGACACCGTATACACCGGATGACCAAAGCCGATCACCACTTCCTTGCGTTCCACACGCGCCTTGATGTCGGCCTCGGCCTCGTCCGGCGTGTCGTAGCGCTTCTGCACTTCGAAGGCCACTTCGTTGGCGCCGCCATGCTTGGGGCCGCGCAATGCGCCGATACCACCGGCGATGGCGCTGTACATATCGCTGCCGGTGCCGGCAATCACGCGACATGCAAACGTGGAGGCGTTGAACTCGTGCTCGGCATACAGGATCAGGCTGGTGTGCATTGCACGCACCCACGAGTCCTTCGGCGCAAACCCGTGCAGCAGATGCAGGAAATGCCCACCGATCGAATCGTCGTCGGTCTCCACATCAATGCGCTTGCCGTTATGGCTGTAGTGGTACCAGTACAGCAGCATCGACCCCAGCGAGGCCATCAACTTGTCGGCGATGTCGCGCGCGCCCGGATGGTTGTGATCGTCCTTTTCCGGCTGCAGGCAGCCCAGCACCGAAACGCCGGTGCGCATCACGTCCATCGGATGCGCCGACGGTGGCAGTTGCTCCAGCGCGGCCTTCACCGCGGCGGGCACGCCACGCAAGGAACGCAACTTGGCCTTGTAACCGCGCAATTCGCCGCTATTGGGCAGTTTGCCGTGCACCAGCAGGTACGCGATCTCCTCGAACTCGCTGGTGGTTGCCAGATCCAGGATGTCGTAACCGCGATAGTGCAGATCGTTGCCGCTGCGCCCCACGGTGCACAGCGCGGTGTTGCCGGCGGCAGTGCCGGACAGGGCAACGGATTTTTTTGGCTTGAAACCGGGAATGGCGGTGTCGTTCATGCGATGAGCTCCCAAGCGGTGGCGTGTTGCGATGTCACTGAGGATTGACCAGGTGGACGCAGCAAGCGGCGATCATGCGCCTTTGCGCGCAAACAGTGCATCCAGGCGTTGTTCGTAATCGTGGTAGCCGATGCGCTCATACAGCTCTTCGCGCGTCTGCATCGTTTCCAGCACCGCTTGTTGATGGCCGTCGCGCCGGATGGCGGTGTAGACGTCCTCGGCAGCCTTGTTCGCCGCGCGAAATGCCGACAGCGGAAACAACTGGATCGCCACACCGGCAGCGGCCAGTTGATCGCGGGTAAACAGAGGCGTCTTGCCGAACTCGGTGATGTTGGCCAGCACCGGCACGCCCACCGCATCGACAAAACGCTTGTAGGTCTCCAGGTCGTAGGCGGCCTCGGCAAAGATGCCGTCGGCGCCCGCTTCCACGCACGCGATGGCGCGCTCGATCGCCGCGTCCACGCCTTCCATCTGGATGGCATCGGTCCGCGCGATCAAAAAGAATGCCGGATCGATCTTGGCATCGGCCGCCGCCTTGACCCGGTCCACCATCTCGCCCTGACTGACGATCTCCTTGCCAGGCCGATGCCCGCAGCGCTTGGCGCCGACCTGGTCTTCGATGTGGCAGCCGGCCGCGCCCGCCTTGATCAGCGATTTGATGGTGCGCTCGATGTTGAACGCGCTCGGCCCGAAGCCGGTGTCCACGTCCACCAGCAGCGGCAACGCGCAGACATCGGTAATGCGGCGCACATCGATCAGCACGTCTTCCAACGTATTGATGCCCAGATCCGGCAGCCCCAGCGAACCCGCCGCCACGCCGCCGCCGGATAGATAGATGGCCTTATATCCGGCACGTTGGGCCAGCAGCGCATGGTTGGCATTGATGGCGCCGATGACCTGTAGCGGCGACTCGGCAGCCAGCGCCGTGCGGAAGCGGGTACCGGCGGAAGAAATGGGCGAGGACGTCATGGCGATTCCAGGGATGGGATGTTGGGATAAAGCGCAAACACCATGCCAATCGTAAGTGCTTGATTGCAATAAAGCATGCACGTCCATCGTTGCAGATATGAAACGATTGACGCAACATGAAACACCCATACAACACGCCAACTCCCATGCGTAGCCCCGCACCTGCAGCGCTGGCCGATACATCGCCTCCGGTGATCTGGACCGTCAGCGTGTCGCGGCTGACCGGTCTGCTGGCCGATGTCATCCCCGAATTCGACCAGCGCGCACGCATCGAGCAGATCAACCTCGGCTTTGCCGATGCAGTGGACGTCATCGGCCAGCGCCTGCGCCGCGAGCGCTGCGATGCCCTGGTCGCCGGCGGCTCCAACGCCGCCTACCTGCGCAGCCGGCTCGCGCTGCCGCTGGCGCCGATCCAGGCCACCGGCTTCGACCTGATGGAAGCGTTGGCGCGTGCGCGCCGTATCGCCCCACGTATCGGCGTGGTCACCCATGCCTCCGACGTGCCCTCGTTTCGCGCGTTCCAGGACAGTTTCGATCTGGACATCGAGCACCGCCGCTTCGTCACCGCCGAAGACGCGCGCGACCGCATCGCCGACCTGCGCGCCGGCGGCATTCAGGTCATCGTGGGCACCGGCATGGCGATCGATTTCGCCGAGCAGGCCGGCCTGCCGGGCGTGCTGCTGTATTCGGCCGATTCGGTCCGTCACGCGCTGGAAAACGCCATCGCCCTGGGCAACGCCTCCAGTCAGGAACGCCCGACCGCCCGCAGCAACGCACGACGGCTGCGCCGCAGCGAAACCCTGCTCGGCGACGACGCGGCAATGGTGCATGTCCGCGAGCTGGTGCAGTTGTATGCGCCGCACACCGGCACCGTGCTGATCAGCGGCCAGACCGGTACCGGCAAGGAGTTGGTGGCGCAACAGCTGCATGCAGGCAGTCGCCGGCGCGGCCGCTTTGTCGCGATCAATTGCGGCGCCATCAGCGAATCCTTGCTGGAAGCGGAGCTGTTCGGCTACAGCGATGGCGCCTTCACCGGCGCACGCCGCGGCGGCCACACCGGCCTGATCGAAGCCGCACAGGACGGCACGCTGCTCCTGGACGAAATCGGCGACTTGCCGATGCCGCTGCAGACGCGCCTGCTGCGTGTCCTGGAAGAACGCGAAATCCTGCGTGTCGGCGCTACCGTGCCAATTGCCGTGGATGTGCGCGTGATCGCAGCCAGCCTGCAGGATCTGCATACGCTGGTCGAGCAAGGGCGTTTTCGTCGCGACCTGTTCTACCGTTTGACCGCACTGCGCATCGCCCTGCCGCCGTTGCGCAATCGCTCCAACGACATCGCGCTGCTGCTGACGCACTATTTTCAGCAACTGGGCAGCATTGCATCGCCCTTGTCGCCCGCAGCGCTGCAGCGGCTGCAGCAACATGCATGGCCGGGCAATGTGCGCGAGCTCCGCAACCTGGTCGAACGCTTATGCATTCACTGGAAGGCGCAAGCGCAGGGCCACCTAAGCCTGGAACAACTCCAACGCTGGGCGCCGGAACTGTTTGACGCACACACCGTCCCTGCACCGCAGGTCCACACCGAGCTCGCAGCATCCCGCCTGCAGCTTACCGCCACAGCGGTGCGTACGGCCCTGGAACGCGCCAACGGTAACCGCGCCCTCGCCGCCCAGACGCTCGGCGTTTCACGCACCACCTTGTGGCGCTGGATGCAGGCACAGGCAGTGGCGCCACCGTACTGAACATTGCACGTTAGCTCGGCTTCCGCCCGGGGAAGCCATGAGTGCTGATCTCCAGCGATTGATTCACTACTGCACGCAGCTGAGCGCGCGACGATCAGCGCGCAGGCGGCGATGCAGCGGTTACTTGATCCGCGTGTACTCAGTATCGCCCGTGCTCAGACGACCCGTCGCCTCATCGATCGCGTAGTTGAGCGTGCCGCTACCACTGGACACCTGCAGCACCCCCTTGGTCAGCAGCGCCGGATAATTTCGGGTCCGGACCCCGCTGCCGAACAACTCCGGCGTGGTGTCGCGAATGATGAAGCTCTCGCCATTGTGCTCGATGCTCAGCACATTCTTCTGCGACTTCACATTGACCCACTTGCCCACATACTGCTCGCCAACATCGCGCGCGCACCCGGCCAACAGCAACATCGCAACCAGCGCACTTCCAAGCAGCGTCTTCATCGCCACTCCATCTCGACCCGGGCCTTGCAGGATGGCAAGTCCCTGTCGAGCCCGCAAGGCATCGACCCTAGCGAAAAGTGCTTACCTACGGCGTCTATCGAAACGCAACGCAGGCGTACGCTTCACAGCGACACCGGCCAGGCATTCATGACCGGTGCGATCGATAAAGCCCAGCGCCAAGCCACGCAGATCGCAGGCCCTGATCGAACGCACAAAGACGAACATCGCCGTGCCCTTCGCCAAGGCGATCGACCGCACCGCAGGGCCGCTGGGTTCGCGGCAGTGACTGCCGAGCAGTCGATTCAAAGAAGGCTGGCGCGCTGCCGTATCCACAGTCCCCACGGCAGCAGCTATCTTGCGACCATAAAAAAACCGGCTGTCGCCGGTTCTTTATCTGACACTGAATGCATGGTGGGCGGTACAGGGTTCGAACCTGTGACCCTTGCCGTGTGAAGGCAATGCTCTACCGCTGAGCTAACCGCCCGGTGACGCGAGCCGCACATTATAGGGTAGCTGCGGCAATCGTCAACAGGTGTCTATCTGGGCAGGTCGCGTGCCCGCGCCGCAGCCATATCGTCCTTGCTGCGCGCGCGTCTGCAATGGGTTCGCCCGCACTGCAGCGCATCCACAGCATGCCGGATTGGCCGCGCCCACGGCCCCGGGTCACATCGTATGGGTGGGCTTGTCCGAAGTGGTCAGGCCGGCCAGCAGGGTTTCGATCTTGTTGCGCACCGCCTCGCCTTCGGGGCCATCCGGAAACTGCACGCCGATGCCGGCGGCGCGGTTGCCCTGCGCGCCCGCAGGCGTGGTCCAGATCACCTTGCCTGCCACCGGCAGGCGTTCGCTGGAATCGGGCAGGGTCAGCAGCAGGAAGACTTCGTCGCCCAGCATGTAGCGCTTGGGGGTGGGCACGAAGATGCCGCCACCTTTGACGAACGGCATGTAGGCGCTGTAGAGCGCCGGCTTGTCTTTCAACGCCAGCGACAAAATGCCTTGGCGTGCATTCATTGCACTCATCGAGTTCCCCTAGAACGTGGCTGGCGCTCTCCTTCGCGCCAGGCCAGCAGCAATTCCGTCACTGCCAGGTCGGCGCGGACGGTGGTGCGCAGCAGATCGCGCGTGCGATTGGCGGCGTCGAACCAGGTCGCCAGCTTGTGCAACCGCGACGGATCGGTCAAGCCGGCCGAGGCCTGTGCCAACGCCAGGTCGGCCGCATGCCGCAAACGCTGATCGGCCTGACCGTCGTTGGTCCAGCGCTGCGCAATCTCCACCGCACCAACGCGGCCGCTGGCGATCTGCTCCAGGTCCTGCGCCACTGCGCGACGTACCGCCAGGCCATCCTCGCGCAACCACTGCGCGGCAAGACCGGGATGGCCGCGCGCAGCCTCCAGTGCGTCCTGCGCGGCGCGCTCGCTGACGCCTTGCGCCAGCAGCCAGGCCAGCGCTTCGTGCGCAGGCGGCAGCTTGAATTCCAGACGCTGGCAGCGGCTGCGGATGGTGGCAGGCAACCGCGCCGGCTGCGCACTGATCAACCACAGGTAGCGCCCCGGCGAGGGTTCTTCCAGGGTCTTGAGCAAGGCATTGCAGGCCGCGCGATTGATCGCATCGGCCGGGTCGACGATCACCACCTGGGCGATGCCGTACTGCGGCGTCAGCGACAGCTTCTGCGAAATCTCGCGCACCTGTTCGATGACGATCTCCGTCCGCAGCTTGTCGCCGGTGCGATTGGGAATGAACGAAATCAGCTGCAGGTCCGGATGGGTACCGGCGGCGATCAATTGCCGGGTGCGCTGCGCCAGCGCCGGGTCCGGCGAGCTGGCCAGCACGTGCTCGGCCAGGGCCAGCGCGACTTCGCGCTTGCCCAGCCCTTCCGGGCCGCAGATCAGCAGCCCGTGTCCGAGCCGGCCGGCATCCAGCGCCGCCACGGTCTGGTCGAAGGCGCGCTGCTGCCAGGGCGAAAACGCGGCGGTCATGGCGTGGGCTCCTTCTGCGGCAGGGTCGGCTCGCGGCGACGCTGCAGATAACGCGCCACCGCAGCGTTGTGTTCGGCCAAGGTGGCCGAGAAGGCGTGGGCGCCGGTGCCGTCGCCCACCGCCACGAAGTACAGCGCATCGCCGGGGGCCGGGCGCACCGCTGCCAGCAGCGCCTCGCGGCCGGGCATGGCGATCGGCGTCGGTGTCAGGCCGGTGCGGGTATAGGTGTTGTAGGGCGTATCGGTGGTCAGGTCGCGGCGGCGGATGTTGCCGTCGTAACTGCTGCCGATGCCGTAGATCACGGTGGGGTCGGTTTGCAGCTTCATGCCCAGCTGCAGACGACGCAGGAACACCCCGGCGATCAACGGCCGCTCGCTGCCCAGCGCGGTTTCCTTTTCGATGATGGAGGCCAGGATCAGCGCCTGCTCCGGCGAGGTCAGCGGCACGTTGGGCGCGCGCTGCTCCCAGGCCTGCGCCAGTGCCTTGTCCATTGCCGCGTGGGCGCGCTTGAGCACATCCAGATCGCTGTCGCCGCGTTGATACAGATAAGTCTCCGGCAGGAAGCGGCCTTCCGGATGCTGGTTGGCAACCCCCAGCCGCGCCATCAGCGCGGCGTCATCCAGTGTGCCCAGGGTCTGCTGCAACGGCGTGGCGGTCGCCAGTGCGGCACGCAGCTGACGGAAATTCCAACCTTCCACGATGGTGAAGCGGTACTGGATCACCCGCCCCTGGCGCATGCGGCCGAGCAATTCGCGCGGCGACAGGGCCGGCGCCAGTGCGTATTCGCCCACCTTGAGTTTGCCGGCCGCATCGACCTGACGCGCCAGCAGCTGCCATTCCAGATCGGTGCCCTGCGCAATGCCGGCCTCGCGCAATTTGCGCAAGGTGGCCTTGAGCGAATCGCCGGGCGCAATCACCACGCTGGGCGCGGTGGCGCTCACCGGCGTCTGCGCGAAGTGCAGGTAATGCCGCCATGCCACCAGAGCGGCAATCGCCAGTAGCGCTGCAAGCAGCAATGCCGTGCCCAGCACGGCCAGACATCCGCGTTTGCCAGTCACCGCCACACCCACCTCGTCATTGCTCCATCGCCGCGCAGGATACCGCGCACCGGTGATGTCCCGTTGAAGCGCTCATGTCCGCTCGATCGCGCGCAGCACGCCACGCGCCTTGGCGCGGGTTTCGTCCAGCTCGCGTTGCGGGTCCGAGTCCACCACGATGCCGGCCCCGGTGCGGAAGCAGACCTGGTTGCCGGCCACCTCGGCGGTGCGGATCAGGATGTTCAGGTCCATGTCGCCATCGCGATTGAGCCAACCGAACGCGCCGGTGTAGGCGCCCCGCGCGGTCTGCTCCAGCTCGGCGATGATCTGCATGCAGCGCACCTTCGGGCAACCGGTGATGGTGCCGCCCGGGAACACCGCCGCAATCACCTCGCCCGGGGTGACGCCGGCACGCAGGCGACCGCGTACGTTGCTGACGATGTGGTGCACGTGCGCATAGCTTTCCACCGCCATCAGCTCATCCACCTCCACCGTGCCCGGCGCGCAGATCCGGCCCAGGTCGTTGCGTTCCAGGTCGATCAGCATGACGTGCTCGGCGCGTTCTTTCGGGTGGCCGACCAATTCGCGGATGCGTGCCGCGTCGTCGTCGCCGGCAAAGCGCGCACGGGTGCCGGCGATCGGACGCGTCTGCACCACATCGCCCTGCACCGACACCAGCCGCTCGGGCGATGAACTCACCACCGCGCGACCGGCCGCCACGAACACACCGGCGAACGGCGCCGGGTTGGCCGAGCGCAACCGGGCATGCAGCGCCGCCGGATCCACCGCAGCGGCAAACCGTGCATTCCAGGCCCGCGAGATATTGGCCTGGAACACATCGCCGGCATGCAGGTAATCGAGCACCCGCTGCACCGCATCGGTAAAGCGCCCGGGTGCGTCTTCCTCCACTGCCTCCGGCCCCGCCCAGGCCGGCAACGGCGGCAGCGCGGCGCAAGCGCCGATGTCGTCGACGATACGGGCCAGCAGATCGTCGCGACCCGGTTCGGCCAGCGCGATGCAGCGCCCTTCCACGCGGTCACGCAACACCGCCGCCGGCGCACGCAGGGCCAGCGCGCTCGGCAGGCGGTCGGTGCGCACAGGCAGCTGCAGGATTGGTTCGACCTGCGCGGCCAGTTCGTAATCCAGCAACACCGCCCAACCGCCACGAAACGGCCATACGCTGCTCGCATCGCGCGGCACCCGTTCGGCCTGCCAGGCGGCGTCCAGCGCGTCCAGGAAATTGCTGTCGATCACCCGCCCATCGCCATCGCGCGTGCGCCCGTCCGGATCCAGCCGCAGGCTGGCGCCGTCTGCCAGCAACAGCACGTCCCAGCGCCCATGCTCGGTGCCGGAGGCGGTGGATTCCAGCAGCGCCGGATAGCGCTGCGGCGCCAGCCGGTGCAGCGCCAGCAAGTCGATGTCCGCGTGCAGTGATCGGGTGAGCGTCATCGGTCCGGGGTGGCGTGGGATACGAAAGCGCGCCGCCCCTGAGAAAGGCAGCGCGCGCAATGACTGGATCAGGGATATGTCGAACCGACACCGTCCACTGGCCGCACGCACGCAGCGCATGCGGCGGCCAGGGACTGTTGCATGATGCGCCATGCGACAGCGCAGACGCGCCGGCTCAGACGCGCTTGAACACCAGCGTGCCGTTGGTGCCGCCGAAGCCGAAGCCATTGGACATCACCGCATCCACCTGGACCTCGCGCGCCACGTTGGGCACGTAATCCAGGTCGCAGCCTTCACTGGCTTCTTCCAGGTTGATCGTCGGCGGGATGATGCCGGTGTGCAGCGCCATCACCGAGAAGATCGCTTCCACACCGCCGGCAGCGCCGAGCAGGTGGCCGGTCATCGACTTGGTCGAGCTGACCATGGTCTTGTAGGCATGCTCGCCCAGCGCGCGCTTCATCGCCAGCGTTTCGGCCAGATCGCCCAGCGGCGTGGAAGTGCCGTGCGCGTTGAGGTAACCGATCTGTTCGGGGTTGAGCTTGGCATCGCGCATGGCCGCGACCATGCTGCGCGCCGCGCCTTCGCCGTCTTCGCTCGGCGCAGTCATGTGGAACGCATCGGAGCTGGCGCCGAAGCCGACCAGCTCGGCATAGATGCGCGCGCCACGCGCCTTGGCGTGTTCGTACTCTTCCAGCACCAGCACGCCGGCGCCGTCGCCCAGCACGAAGCCGTCGCGCTGCTTGTCCCAGGGACGCGATGCAGCGGTGGGGTCGTCGTTACGGGTGGACATCGCCTTCATTGCACAGAAACCGCCGACCGAGCTCGGCGAGGAACCGCGCTCGGCGCCGCCGGCCAGCATCACGTCGGCATCGCCGTACTGGATCATGCGCATCGCCGTGCCGATCGAGTGATTGGAGGTGGCGCAGGCGGACACTGCCGAGAACGTCGGTCCCTTCAGGCCTTTGATCAGGCTCACCTGGCCCGGCAGCATGTTGATGATGGTGCTGGGCACGTAGAACGGCGAAATCTTGCGCGCGCCGCCCTCATGGAATTTGATGGTCTGCTCTTCAATGCCGAGCAGCCCGCCGATGCCGGAGCCGAGGATGGCACCAATGCGTTCGGCATTGCTTTCGTCGATCTCCAGGCCGGAGTCATCCAGCGCCATGAACGAGGCACCGACACCGTAGTGGATGAACGAATCCATCTTCTTGACGTCCTTGGCGGACACAAAAAGCGTGGGGTCGAAATTCTTGATTTCGCCGGCGATCTTGGTGGTGAACTGCGAGGCATCGATCTGCGTGATCGGGCCAATGCCTGAGCGCCCGTGGATGATCCCATCCCAGCTGCTGGCCAGATCATTGCCCAGCGGCGACACCATGCCCATGCCGGTAACGACAACACGACGACTCATTGCAGATCTCCTCACCACGGAACGGACGGTGCTTGCGGTTTGCGGGTGACGCTTGAAAAACACAGGGCCGCATCAGCGGCCCCATGGAATGTCTGACGCAGCAGCGGCATGACGCACGCCGCCGCCATCAGGAACAACGCATCAGCTCTTGACGTGAGCCTTGACGTAGTCGATCGCCTGCTGGACCGAGGTGATCTTCTCGGCCTCTTCGTCCGGGATCTCGCACTCGAACTCTTCTTCCAGCGCCATCACCAGCTCGACGGTGTCCAGCGAGTCGGCACCCAGGTCATCGACGAACGATGCGCTGGTGGTGACTTCCTCTTCCTTGACGCCGAGTTGTTCGACGACGATTTTCTTGACGCGTTCTTCGATGGTGCTCATTGGGGATATCGCTCCAGATGGAGTAGTGGTGGTTCGAGTTTTAGGATCCCCGCACATGGATGTGCGGTGCTCCTGTGAGGGACTCACAAAACGCCATCGCCGCTGCGATGGCCGCGTTGGATAGTGTAGTGGAAGCGCCCGAGCCTTGCATTGCATCACAAGTCCCGGCCGATCAGCCACTTAGCGCCTCCCGGCGGCGCACGCTCACGGCATGTACATGCCACCGTTGACGTGCAGGGTCTCGCCAGTGATGTAGCGGGCAGTCGGGCCGGCCAGGAAGGCCACCGCGTTGGCGATGTCCTCCGGCGCGCCCAGATGACCGAGCGCGATCTGCTGCAGCAAGGCGGCTCTGGCCTCCTCCGGCAGTGCCTTGGTCATGTCGGTGTCGATGAAACCGGGCGCCACCACATTCACCGTAACCCCGCGCGAGCCGATTTCCTTGGCCAGCGACTTGGAGAACGCGATGATGCCGGCCTTGGCCGCGGCATAGTTGGTCTGGCCGGGGTTGCCGGTCACGCCCACCACCGAAGCGATGTTGACGATACGGCCCTTGCGCGCCTTCATCATGCCGCGCATCACCGCCTTGGAGGTGCGGAACACGCTGGTCAGATTGGTGTCGATGATCGCCTGCCAGTCGTCGTCCTTCATCCGCATCAACAGGTTGTCGCGAGTGATGCCGGCGTTGTTGACCAGGATCGAGATCGCGCCGAACTGCTTGCCGATCGCATCGATCAGCCCATCGACCGCCGCAGCGTCGGTGACATTGAGCTCACGGCCGTGGCCGCCGTCGGCAGCCAGGCGCTCGCCGATCGCCGCGGCGCCGGAGGCCGAGGTCGCGGTGCCGATCACGGTGGCGCCCTGGGCGGCCAGCGTAGCGGCGATGGCCGCGCCGATGCCGCGACTGGCACCGGTGACGAGGGCGATCTCGCCCTGCAGAGGCTTGCTCATGAATGCTGTTCCTCGAGTGGAAAGCGCGCGACCGCAGCCGCGAACGGTGAGGGATGCCGGCAGGACCGGCAGGTGCGTCGAATCAGTGCGTCCACGCCTCGAGCGCGCCGGCGTAATCGGCAGGCGTGGCCAGCGGGCGGGCGTCCAGGCTTTTGTCGATGCGCTTGATCAGCCCGCTCAGCACCTTGCCCGGGCCGCATTCGGCGATCCGGGTGATGCCCTGGGCTGCCAGCGCCTGCACGCAACCGGTCCATTGCACCGGCAGGTACAGCTGCTCGGCCAGCGCCTGGCGAATCGCCTCGCTGCCGGTATGCACGCGTGCATCGACGTTCTGCACCACCGGAATCTGCGGCGTCTGCCAGCTCAACCCGGCCATCGCTTCGGCGAGCTGATTGGCGGCATCGCGCATCAACGGCGTGTGCGAAGGCACGCTCACCGCCAGCTTGACCGCCTTGCGCACGCCGCGCTCGGCCAGCAAGGCCAGCGCACGGTCCACCGCCGCCGCATCGCCGCCGATCACGATCTGGCCGGGCGAATTGAAATTGGCCGGCACCACCACCTGGCTGCCTGCCGCCTCGGCGCAGACCTCCAGCACCAAGGCATCTTCGGCGCCCAGCACCGCGGCCATCGCACCGACACCGGCCGGCGCGGCGGCCTGCATGAACTGCCCGCGCAGGCGCACCAGGTGCGCGCCGTCGTGCAGCGACAAGGCACCGGAGGCCACCAGCGCGGTGTATTCGCCCAGGCTGTGCCCGGCCAGCAAGGCCGGACGCGCACCGCGCTGCGCATTCCACAGCCGCCACACCGCCACGCCCGCGGCCAGCAGGGCCGGCTGGGTGTATTCGGTGCGGTTGAGCATCTCTTCCGGGCCACCCTGGGACAGCGCCCAGAGGTCGACACCGGCGCCCTCGGAGGCTTCGGCGAAGGTTTCGCGGATCTGCGGATGCAGCTCGGACAGCTCGGCCAGCATGCCTAAGGACTGCGAGCCCTGACCGGGAAAGACGAAGGCGAGAGTGGTTTCGGTCACGCGTTGCTGCCTGCAAAAATCGAGCCGGGATGATACGTGCGAAATCGCCCCGGCGTCTGTACTGCCGCGTATGCAAGGCCCGTCCGGCGCGACCGCCGGCACACTTACAGCAAGGCGTTGAGCAGATCCATTTCGCCATCGGCCAGCCAGTCCACGCACATCACCAGTACCAGCAAGACGCCGAGCGAGGTCGCCGCGTGGATGGCCAGGATGGCGCGCGCCAGCGCCCCCGCAGAGCGGCCCAGGCGACCGGTGAGCTGCGCAAACCGCTGCAGTCGCCCGGTCACCACGTGCGCATGCGCCGCCACCGCCGGGCCGGCCGCATCGAAGGCGCCCGTCATCAACCGCTGCAGCACCTCGCGGCGGCCGCGATAGTACTTGGCCACGCAGTAGCCGAACACCAGCCAGTCGCGCGCCTGCGCCTGCGCCAGGTCCATCACTTCCAGCGGGTCTTCTTCGAAATCGATGAAGCCGACCGCCTGCCCGTCGAAGGTCATGTTGCGCGGAAGCGGCTGGCCGAAATACGCGCCATCGCGATGGGCATCGGCAATGGCCGCCACCGCCAGCGCGATCAGCCGGTCGCGCTCGGGCGCGTCGGCCTCGCGCAGGCAGCTGGCAAAGGAGCGGCCGTTGTCGCTGAGGACCAAGGCCGCCTGCCCGCAACCGACCACGCGCGGCACATTGACCGCTTGCGCCTGCAGTTCGCCGAGCCGGCGCGCTTCCAGATCGCGCGCAGCATCGCCGCCACGGTGCGGCGGTGGACGCAAGGCGTGCAGGCCCCAGCGGCGGGCGACGAAGTTGAGTGCTCCGAGCGAGACCGCCCGGCTGTCGCGGCGGTACTGCTTCAGCCAGACGCGCTGTCCGGCGATGACGATGGGTTCTGCCATGACGGGTCCGTCCCTGACGCTGTCAGGCGCCGCCGGCGGACGCGGCGGCGCCTGTGGGACTCAATAGCGCAGCAGCGCCGAGCCCCAGGTAAATCCGCCGCCGAATGCTTCCAGCAGCAGCAATTGACCGCGCTGCACGCGGCCGGAGCGAACCGCTTCGTCCAGCGCCAGCGGCACCGAGGCCGAGGAGGTATTGCCGTGGCGGTCCACGGTGACCACCACCTGTTCCATCGGCAGATCCAGCCGCTTGGCGGTGGCTTCGATGATGCGCAGGTTGGCCTGGTGAGGGATCAGCCAGTCCAGGTCGTGCTTGTCGTAGCCATTGGCGGCCAGGGTCTCGTCGACCACCGAATCCAGCGCCTTGACGGCGTACTTGAACACGTCGTTGCCCTTCATCAGCAACGCGCCGCCACCGTTCTTGCCTTCGCCGAAGCCCACCGACACGCCCACCGGATCCCACAGCAGCTCTTTCTTGCTGCCGTCGGCATGCAGATGGGTGCTGAGGATGCCGGTCTCTTCGTCGGCCTTGAGGATCACCGCGCCGGCACCGTCGCCGAACAGCACGCAGGTGGTGCGGTCGGTCCAGTCGACGATGCGGGTCAGCGTTTCCGCACCCACCACCAGCACGGTCTTGGCATCGCCGCTGCGCACGAACTTGTCGGCCACGCTGAGCGCGTAGACAAAGCCCGAGCAGGCGGCATTGACGTCCATCGCACCGCACCCGACGTTGCCCAGCCGCGCTTGCAGCAGGCAGGCGGTGGACGGGAAGATCAGATCAGGCGTGGTGGTGCCGATGACGATCAGGTCGATCTCGTCGGCGGTGACGCCAGCCGCTTCCATCGCCTTCAGCGAAGCGAAATACGCCAGATCGCTGGTGGTCTGGTCGTCGGCGACGATGTGACGTTCACGGATACCAGTGCGCGAGAAGATCCATTCATCGCTGGTGTCGACGATCTTGGACATGTCGTCGTTGGTCAACACCTTTTCGGGCAAATAGCTACCCGTGCCCGCGATTCTGGAATAGATCCGCTTGCTCATGCTGTTTCCTGGTGCAAGAGCCGCGGTGATGGGCGGCTCCGGAAGTATCGAGGGTCACCCGCCGGCAAAACTGCGGCGGGTGCCACGGATCAATCTTCTTGGACGGCCGACGACTTGGTCGCGATCACCTTCTTGCCACGGTAGTAACCGTCAGCGGTGATGTGGTGGCGCAGATGGATCTCGCCACTGGTCGGATCGGTCGACAGCTGCTTGGCGGTGAGGGCATCGTGCGAACGACGCTGGCCGCGACGGGACGGGGTGACACGGGATTTCTGCACAGCCATGGGATTGCTCCAACTTTAGTTCGATAACTTGTCTGTTGAGTCGAACAGCACGCTCTACGCCCGCGTCGACCTGTCTTTCCGCCCTTAACAGCGGCGGTTACTGTTTCTTCAACGCTGCCAGCGCCGCGAACGGACTGGCCTTGTCTTGCTCTTCCTGGCTCGGCACCCACTCGGCCTCGATGGCTTCGCTGCCGGGCGCCATCGGCACCACCGGCACCGACAGCACCAGTTCGTCCTCCACCAGATCCGTCGCCCGCAGCATGCCGTCGTCGGGCACCAGCAAGGCTTCGTAATCGGGCGGCAACGCCGCCTCTTCGTCCTCGTCGCGGATCAGACCAAGACGCTGCCTGATCTGCACCGGATACAGAAAACGCTGCAAGGTGCGCTGGCAGGCCAGCGGCAGCTCGACATCGATGCTGAGTTCGACATAGGCGACCTTGAGCAGGACGTCCTGATCGAACTGGAGCGAATAGACGCATTCGCCCTCGGTATCGACCAGACTTCCCTGCAAACGGGTCATCGCAGAGAGCGGGATGCGGCCATCGAAGCGCCTGCGCGCTGCGACCATCCGCCAAGCATCCAGCATTTCGGGTACGTTCGCGGACATAAGCCGCAGAATGTTAAAGACCCGCAGTAGCCATGTCAAATGCACCCATTCACATGTGCCGCACGACGCGCGGGCTGGCAGACTCCCCTGCCCGCCTCTTTCGACGTTCATGATGCCACGCCTGATCCTTGCCTCCACCTCCGTCTATCGGCGCGAGCTGCTCGGCCGCCTGCGGCTGGACTTCACCACCGCCCGCCCGGAGGTCGACGAGCAGGCGCTGCCGGGCGAAGCGCCGGGCGCGCTGGCCAGCCGCCTGGCTGCCGAAAAGGCCGCCGCAGTGGCCGCGCAGGCGCCCGAGGCCTGGGTCATCGGCTCGGACCAGGTTGCCGACCTGGACGGCCGGGCCCTGGGCAAACCGGGAACCCTGGACCAGGCGCGCGCGCAGCTGAGCGCCATGTCCGGGCGCGCGGTGCGCTTCCACACCGCCGTCAGCCTGGTCGGCCCCGACCGCCACCTGCATGCGCTGGATGTGACCGAGGTGCAGCTGCGCCCGCTGACACGGCTAGAAATCGAACGCTACCTGGCCGCCGAACCCGCGCTGGATTGCGCCGGCAGCTTCAAGTGCGAGGGTCTGGGCATCGGCTTGTTCGATGCGATCCGCTCGGAAGATCCGACCGCCCTGGTCGGCCTGCCGCTGATCGCGCTGGCGCGGCTGTTGCGGCAGGCCGGGTTTGCGATTCCGTAAGACCAACTCGACGGCCACAGAGCCGCTCAAGCGAATCTTGTCGCCAGTCGCCATGACGTTGCAGGCCCACCGTCACGACGGCGCGGCTTACAGCCAGTGAGGCATGGCGCCACCGCTCACCGTTGCACGAGCACTGGCCGGTTGCGCTACTCCGGCCGAGCGAGTTCGCAGAATTGATATGGGTACTGGGCTTGTCCGACATGCGAGGACAAGGTGCGGCAACGTGACGGATCCAGGGTCAGCCCATACGCAGCCAGACGCTGCTGCGCAGACTCGCGCACCGCACGATCTGCAGCGGCGATATCCAGCGCCTTGCCCTTGGGCACCTGCAGCACACAGCGCCCTGGGGTCACTGCTTCAAGCTCCGCACGCAGGCCGCGGGCGATCAGCCAGCGCAACCGCGTGCACCGAGGCTGCGTGTCCCAGCCAAACTGCTGCGCCCAGCCATTCATGCGATCGATCCGCAATTGCTGCTTGTCGCGCGTGGCGCCCAACATCGCGTACAGCTGCGCCCGCTCGGCGATCAAGGCCCTGACCCGCTCGCGGTACCGATCGGTCTCGGAAAGATTGGTCGCCACGCCGATGTAACGCGCCTGCTGCGGCAACAGCGGCACTCGCCAGGACTGCGGCTCGTCGCCGACCAGCAGCACCGTGGATGCAGCAGGATCGGCAAGCGCCGGTTGCTCGACCTGGAAACTGTCGCGCGCCCATGCCTCATGCCCCCAGTCCTTCCATCCAACCAACGCAACCAGCGCGCACACACCGATCAACCACGCAGCCTTGCGATCCGCATTGACCGCAAAGGCATGCCGGCACACGACCCACAGCACCAATGGCGCAAGCAGCTCCAGTACCAGCAGATAGCGGTGGATACTGAAGACCGCTTGCCACAGCGCGTAGGCAATGCCGAAGAACACCAGCAGGACCACCGCTGCGCGATCGCGACTTGTCGAAGGCACGCGACGGCGCAGCACGATGCGTCCCGCTGCCATCAGCGCGACCGCATACAACACCGCCCATCCCGCCTGCACCAGACCAAGATCGCCGACGCGTTGCGGCTTGAACGTAAACAGCAGCGGCCAGATCAGGTGTTCGCCGATGTTGCGCGGCAACCAGCGGATATCGGCAATCGACACCGGCTGAGCCAGCGGCGACTTGAACACGCCGTTGAATTGCGGAAACAGCGGGTTGCCAAAGTGTTGCCAGACCTGCCAATACCAGTGCCCTGCCAGCAACAGCAACACCAGCACCGCGACACCGGCAAGAACGCTCAACCCCAGAATCCGCGACCGCATGCGCCCACCGTCGCACAACACCGCCGGCGCCAGCGCCAGCGCGTACAGCGCATTGGTCAGCTTGAGCGCGATCGCCAGACCGATCAGTGCGCCGGCGATGGCCCACCCCCACGCAACGCCTCGTCCTTGCCGCGCGTTGGCCTGCGCCAGCAGCACGATCGCCAGCGACGCCAGTACCGGGATCGCGCTGGCGGTATCGCCCATGGTGTTGCCCAGTTCGGACAGGAACACCGCACTGCACATACCGGCCACCGCGAACAGCGGGGTCCACTGCGCACGTCGCGATTCGTTGGACAGGACACGCCACGCCACGACGGCCACCGGCATGAACACCACTGCATGCAGCGCACCCAATAACGCCCCGACCAATGGCCCGGGCAGATGCAGCATCAACCAGGCATGCAGGACATCGAGCAGGGGACTGAAGTAACTCTGCATCTGCGCCGGCGCCAGGTCCACGCCCAGACGATCGTCGGCCCACGCGCCACCGATGTAGAGATGGTAATTGCGTAAATCCCAATTGGCGTCCTGCCCCAGACCGAGCGAGAGCAGCGCGCCGAGCAGCAGCACGGCCATCGCCGCAGCGATGACCTGGCGCGACGAATGAAAGCCGAAACGGCCATCCGCCCAGCGCGACAAACGCTGCAGGCGCGTCGCCGATGTCGCCTTGGTCACCGATGCCATCACTGCGCTCCCTTGTCGTGCGAGGCGGCCACACGGTTGCCTACGCCCGGCTCGGCCAGATACGCCAGATGCTTGGCCTCGACGCGTCCACGCGTGACCGTGTCCAGAATCAGTCCGCAGGCAAGCAACAGAAAACCGAGCAGCATCAGCGCAACGCACAGGATCGCGGTCGGAAAGCGCGGTACCAGGCCGGTTTGCAGGTAAGTCTCGAACAACGGGATCGCCAGCACGATCGACAACGCGGCGCTGAGCGCAAAACCGATCGAGAAGAACAACAGCGGCCGCTCGGCCTTGAACAGTTTTGCAATCGTGGTGAGGATGCGCCAGCCGTCGCGCCAGGTGTTCAACTTGCTTTGCGAACCTTCCGGACGCACGCCATATGCGGTCTCGACCTCGGCTACCGGCATGCGCAGCTGCAAGGCATGCACGGCCAGCTCGGTTTCGGTCTCGAATCCATGCGCATGCGCCGCGAAGGATTTGACGTAGCGCCGCGAAAACACCCGGTACCCGGACAACATGTCGTCGAAACTGCGCCCGAACAGCAGCCCCGCGCAGCGCGTCAGCAGGACATTGCCGAGGCGGTGCCCTGGCCGGTAGGCGGCCTGTTGTTGATCGCGACGTGCGCCGACCACCATATCCAGCCGTTCGTCGATGAGCTTGCGCACCAACGCCGGTGCGGCGGCTGCGTCGTACGTCGCATCGCCATCCACCAGCACGTAGATGTCGGCTTCGACATCGGCAAATCCACGCCGCACCACATTGCCCTTGCCCTGCAGCGCAACGCGGCGCACCTGCGCGCCAGCCGCCACGGCGTTGGACGCGGTGGCGTCGCTGGAGTTGTTGTCCAGCACATGGATCACCGCACCGGGCAATGCCGCAGCGAAATCGCCGACCACGGCGGCGACTGTCGCCGCCTCGTTATGGCATGGCACCAGCACGGCGATTCGAAACCCGGACAGATGTGCGGGATGGGCAACGGGCAAGGCGTCGGTCATTGCGTGATCTAAGGTGCGGAAACGGTGACAGGCTGCTCCCACCAGTCCTCGACGCTGCCGTCGCGGCCGTGCAGGCGCAGGCCCAACCAATGCGTGCCGGATGGCAGCGCGCGCGTATCGAGCGTGGCGGAGAAGCCGACGCGGGGATGCTGCGGGTCGGTGGAGATCTTCCAGTACGGACGGACATCCATCGGGCTGCCATAGTCGGCTCGCGCGACCGCACGGCCATCGAGGAGCAGCTCCACATCGGCCAGGCCGATACCGTCCTTGAACGCCCAACCACGCACCTGGATCTGGCCGGACACGCGCACATCCGGCAGCGGCGTGTCGATCCAGGCCATCGCCGGGGCGATGCACGGCCCGGGAGCGCGTTGCGCCGGCAGTGCGAACAGCAGAAAACGTTGATATCCGTGATCGGTGGACACTACCGTGGGCGGCGGCAACGGGCCGACCATGTCGCAGATGGCGTGATAGCGCTTGAGCAGGTCGCGGTAACGCTGATCGCTGGGCGACAGCACCAGCAGACGTGGGCCATTGCGGCGTCCGTCGCTGAGCAGGCCCCATTGCTGCAACTGCGCGCTGCGCCCGTGCTTGTCGTTCAAGTCGGCACGCAATACCTCAATCTGCGCATCGTGCAACTGAAAACCAAGCTCGGCGCCCACCTTGAAGTTCTCTGCCAGCACCCGCGTGCCCGGCGGCATCTGCGCCAGCTGACGTTTGACCGCGCGCGCCAGATCGTTCCAGCCGGCAAAGTTGCGCGGGTAGTATTTTTCGCCGGCCGCATGCGCGCGGATCGACGGCACCGACACCGCCAGGTAGTAGCCGTAAGCCCCCAGCGTGCCGAGCAGCGCAAGCAGCCATGCGGCACGGCGCACCGGAAGCGGCCAACGCAACAGGATCACCGGCACCGCCACCAGCAACGCCAGATAGCCAGGCAGCGGCCAGTGGAAACTGATCCGCTCGGCATCGCTGAAGAAGCCGAGCACGAAAATCGCCACGGTCGAGATGCCGCCCAGCAATCCGAAATACCGCCACTGCGCACGCGACCCGCCGCCGGAACGCGTGCCGGCCAGGGCCACCTTGAGCATGGCCCAGGCCAACAACGGCGTCACCGCCACCGTCTGGATCAGCAGGAACCACAGTCCGCCGATCTGGAACCGCCACGGATGCCGGTCGACCAGTTGAAAGCGCAGCCCGGCCTCGTCGTGGTCAGTATTCCAGAACAGCAGCGGCAGCCAGCTCACCGCACCGACCGTCAGCGCCAGCCAGATGCGCGGGTCGCGCAGCACCGCACGCCCTTGCGGGATGCACAGCAGCGCGATGCAGCCCACGCCGATCACGCCGACGAAGCGGTAATGGCTGAGCGCGCCGATCACCAGACCGATCGCCAGCTCCAGCGCGCTGGTGGCATCGACCTCGCGCAGCAGGCGTGCGCCAGCGTCCATGCACAGCACCGCTGCCAGGGCCATCGGCACGTCGGGCACGGCCAGGATGCCCAGCGTGGCCGACAGCGGCATCAGCAGCGTCAGGCTGCCGGCCTGCCAGCCCAGGGTGGAGCCGAACCAGCGCGTGGCGATGTGCGCAACCAGCCACGGCAGCAGCGCGGCGATGGCCAGAAACGGCAGGCGCATTGCCAACAGGTGGTGGCCGCCGGCCTCCACACCCAGCCGCGCCAGCCAGGCGGTCATACCCGGCAGATCCGAATACGCCGCAGCCAGGTGCTGGCCTTCCTGCCAGTAAAACGCCTCGTCGACGAACAGCGGCAACCGCGCGGCGATCAACAGCTTGACGGCCGTCGCCAGTGTCCACAGGATCACGAAGGTGCGATGTGCGCGTTGGTCCCCCTGCATTGCCCTGTGCACTCTTCTTTCACCTACGGAATTGTGATGTCGACACCGCTGCGTTCCACGGAAATGCTAACCGATGCGCTGCGTCAATCGCTGCGGCGCGCGCAAGACCAGGTCAATTCGCTGCTGCTAGGCAAGGCGCAGGAGGTGCGGCTGGCGTTCGTGGCGCTGCTGTCCGGCGGACATCTGCTGATCGAAGACCTGCCCGGCCTGGGCAAGACCACCCTCGCCCACGCGATGGCCTCCAGCCTGGGCTTGGGCTTCCAGCGCGTACAGTTCACCTCGGACCTGTTGCCGGCCGATGTGCTGGGCGTGTCGGTCTACGATGCCGCCTCGCGCCAGTTCCAGTTCCATCCCGGCCCGGTGTTCACCAACGTGCTGCTGGCCGACGAAATCAATCGCGCCCCGCCGCGCACGCAGAGTTCGCTGCTGGAGGCGATGGCCGAACAGCAGGTCACCCTGGATGGTGTGACCCACGCCTTGCCGGAACCGTTCTTCGTGATTGCCACGCAGAATCCGGTCGACCTGTCGGGCACGTTTCCGTTGCCGGACTCGCAACTGGATCGCTTCCTGCTGCGGCTGAGCCTGGGCTACCCCAGCGCCGATGCCGAGCGCGCGTTGCTCTCCGGGGTGGACCGCCGCGAGCTGATCGCCCAGGCCGCACCGCAGCTCAGCGATACCGACGTGGTCGCGCTGCGTGCGGTGGTCAACCAGATCCATACCAGCGACGCCTTGATCGGCTATGTACAGGCGCTGCTGTTGCGCAGCCGCCAGCATGCCGGGGTGCGCGTGGGCCTGTCACCGCGTGCCGGCATCGCGCTGCTGCGTGCCGCCAAGGCGTATGCGCTGCTGCTCGGGCGCGAGCACGTGCTGCCGGAAGACGTGCAGGCGCTGTTCGTGGCCGTGGCCGGTCATCGGCTGGTGCCGGAGGCAGAATCGTCCTCCGGGCCGGCGCTGGCAAAGGCGCTCCTGCACAGCGTGCCGGTGGACTGACACAGGTGCGTGCACCCTTGCGCGGCATCGGCCGCCGGCTCAGCCTGCTGGCCCGTCCGCGGGGAGCGGAAGCGTTGCCGATCGTGCTGGATCGGCGGCGCATCTATGTGTTGCCGACCCGCTTCGGGTTGTTCGTCACCGCCCTGCTGCTGGCGATGCTGCTGGGCGCGTTGAACTACAACAACAACCCGGCATTGCTGCTGGCCCTGCTGCTGGCCACCGCGGGAATCGCCAGCAGCATCATGGCGCACCTGCAGTTGTCGGCGCTGCGCATAGAAGCGGTCTCGGCCGAACCTGTGGTGGCCGGCGAGCCGCTGCGGATGCGGGTGTCGTTGGCACGTCGCGATACCCGCGTGCGACGCGGGCTGCGACTGGACCATCTGCAAAGCAGCGGTTTCTGCTCGCTGGTCGAGCACGATATGGCCGAGATCGACCTGCTGGTACCCACCGAGCGGCGCGGCTGGCAGGACATCGAACGCATCCGGTTGTCGAGCACCCAGCCGCTGGGCCTGGTACGGGCCTGGTCGTGGGTGTGGCCGGAAACGCCACTGCTGGCCTATCCCAAGCCCGAAGAACAGGGCCCGGCATTGCCTGAGGGCGCCGGTTCGCCCAACCAGACCCGCCTGCATGCGCAAGGCGAAGAACTGCATCAGCTGCGTCCGTACCGCGCCGGCGATGCGCCACGCACGATTTCCTGGAAGCACTCGGCGCGCCGCGACAGCCTGCTGGTGCGCGAATACGAACAGCCGCTGGGCATCGAAGTCACGCTGGACTGGCGTGCGCTGCACGCACTGCCGTACGAACGCCGCATCGCGCGGCTTGCCCGCTGGGTGAATCTGGCCGAACGCGACGGGCGGCGTTACCGCCTGCTGCTGCCGGGCCAGCCGCCACTGGGGCCTGCACAAGGTCCGTCCCACCACCACCTGTGCCTGCGCGCCCTGGCGCTGCTTCCCCATGACTGAGCCGCCCCTTCCGATCAATCAGGCCAGCCGCCGCTGGGCGCTGACCACCAGCTGGCTGGCCCTGGCGCCGCTGCTGTTGCAGTTGCCTGGCCTGCTTGCCACCACCATCGCGGTGGCCGCGGTCCTGGTCGGCGTGCTGAGCTGGCGCGGCACCGTGATGGCGCCGCTGCGGGTGTTGCTGGTGATCGCGATGCTGGCGGCGGTGTACTGGCAGATCGGCATGCGCTTCGGCCGCGATACCGGCTGCGCGGTGCTTGCTGCGATGCTGGCGATCAAGGCCTCCGAACTGCGCAGTCTGCGCGATGCGCGCAGCCTGCTCGGCTTTGCGTTGTTCGCCCCGTTTGCAGCATTCCTGCTCGACCAGGGGCCGGCAACGATGGGGCTGGCGTTGCTGGCGGTGGTCAGCGCCCTGCTCAGCATGCAGCGGCTGGCCGACGAAGAACATCGCACCAGCACGCCTGGGCTGCGCCTGCAGTTGCGCGGGATCGGCAAGCTGGTGGCCATCGGCGTGCCGCTGGCCATGGCCACGTTCTGGTTGCTGCCGCGCCTGAGTTCGCCGTTGTGGGGCGTGCCCGAGCGCGCGCTGTCGCGGCCCGGCCTGTCGGACAACATGTCGCCCGGCGAATGGATCGACCTGATGGCCGACGAAAGCCCGGCGCTGCGCGTGCAATTCACCGGCAAGGCACCACCACCACAGCAGCGCTACTGGCGTGGGCCGGTGATGTGGGATTTCGACGGCCGCACCTGGCAGCGCGCACGCTGGACCGGTCGCGGACAACCCGCATCGGTCACACCCGGCCCGCAGACCTATCGGTACCGACTGGATTACGAGCCCACCGACCGTCGCCAGCTGGTGTCGCTGGACCTGCCGACCCAGGGTGTCGCCAGCGCCGAGCTGTCGCCCGATTACGAACTGTTCGCGCAGCGGCCATTGAGCGCACTGACCCGCTGGGAGCTGCAATCGGCGCCACCGGCACGTTTCGATACCGACCTGCCCGAGCAGTTGCGCAAGCGCGCACTCGCCCTGCCACCGGGCTTCAATCCGCGTACCGTCGCGCTCGCCAGGCAATGGCGGGCCGACGCCGGCAACAACGACGATGCCGTCGTGCAGCGCGCACTGGGGTGGATCACCCGCGAATTCGCCTACACCCTGGATACGCCACTGCTTGGCCGCAACAGCGTGGATGAGTTCCTGTTCCAGCAGAAGGCCGGGTTTTGCGAGCACTTCAGCTCCTCGTTCGTGGTGCTGATGCGCGCCGCCGGCATCCCCGCACGCGTGGTCACCGGCTATGCCGGCGGCACCTACAACGGGCTGGGCAACTACTGGGTGGTGCGCCGCATGGATGCGCATGCATGGACCGAGGTGTGGCTGGCCGGTCGCGGCTGGGTACGGGTGGACCCGACTGCCGCCGTGGCGCCCGAACGCATCTACGACACGCTGGAAGATCGCCTGCAGACCAATGGCAACAACTTCGCCCAGCTCGGCACCTGGGCCGGCCTGAGCCAGGTCGGCGACTGGCTGCGCCGCGGCTGGAACGATCTGGTGCTGTCCTTCAATGCCGACCGCCAACAACGGCTGCTGCAGCCGCTGGGCATCGAGCGCCTGGAGCCCACCCAGCTGGCCGCCATCTTCGGGGTGTTCGCAGTCGGTGCACTGGCGTGGATGAGCTGGTTGCTGGCGCGCGGCGAACGCGAGCGTGATCCGCTGCTGCGTGCCTGGCATCGTCTGGGCCGGCGTTACGGCAAGCTGGGCCTTGCCCGCGAACCGCACGAACCGGCCATTGCCTGGGCGCAACGCGTCGCCCGCACCCACCCCGACACCACACTGTTGGCACTCAGCCAACGTTTCGCTGCCGCGCGCTACGCTGGCGCCGATTCGGACAGCGCCTCACTCCTTAAAGATCTGCAGCAGCATCGCCCGCGAACCGGAGTTTCCTCATGAGCACCCGCTTTCTTTTTCCCATTGTCGCTGTGCTCGGGCTCGCAGCCTGCGCCACCGCGCCCAAGCCGCTGCAGGGCCAGTTCCCCACGGTCAGCCCGAGCGACTCCACTGCCAGCGCGCAGCTTGGCACCTCTGTGCGCTGGGGCGGCAAGATCATCCAGACCAAGCCCGGGCAGGGTCAGACCTGCTTCGAGCTGATCTCGCGTCCGCTCAATGCCAGCGGCCGTCCGGATCGCAATGCCGTGGATGCCAGCGATGGCCGCTTCCTGGCGTGCCGTGCAGGCTTCTACGATCCGGCCGTGTTCGAACCCGGCCGCGAAGTCACTTTCATCGGCAAGATCGAGGGCTACGAGACCACCAAGATCGGCGAGTACGACTACAAGCTGCCCAAGGTGGCGGCAGACGTGGTCTATCTGTGGCCGGAAGTGCGCGACGTGGACGTGATTCCGGCCTACCCGTACGGCCCGTGGGGCGACCCGTGGGGTCCGCGCTGGGGCGGTGGCTGGGGCTGGGGCCGCGGCTGGTGGTAAGCAATCGCTGAGTCAGTTGTGATGCAAAACGCCGCTCTTGAAGGAGCGGCGTTTTTGTTTCTGTGGCTAGGTCGTCGACATCAACGCGCTCGTGCTGAATCTGTACCCGCCGGTCCCGCGCTGCGCGCAACACGCTCTGCTGTGACCGCGGCTGCGCTGGCGAGAGTGCATGCTGATGCGCATCGTCGTGTGGCCGCAGCGGATGGGCGATCGAGCATGCTCGACCCCGGCCTATCCTTGCCACTCAACGACCGGTCCGCTCACATCGATGGCAATGCCCAGCGATGCCGTCAGGGCGTGCCGAAGCGGCCCAGCGGGGCACCGGCCAGCAGATGCAGATGAATATGGAACACCGTCTGCCCGGCATGCTCGCGGCAATTCATCACGATGCGGTAGCCGTCCTGCGCCAGGCCCTGCTCACGCGCGTATGCAGCAGCGGCGAGCGCCAACTTGCCGACCAGCAACGCCTGCTCCGGCGGCACATCGTCCAGGGTGGGAATGGCGTGCTGCTTGGGAATGAAGAGCACGTGCACCGGCGCCTGCGGCGCGATGTCTTCAAAGCCCAGAACCTCGTCGTCTTCATAGACGATGGTGGCCGGGATTTCGCGACGGATGATCTTGCTGAAGATGGTGTCGGTCATGGCGGAAATCGGGAATCGGGATTGGGGAATCGCAAGAGCTTACAGCCCTTGCTTCTGACGTTGCTTCTCCGATTCACCATTCCCGACTCCCGATTCCCAGCCCTCAAAGCACCTCACCGCGGGTGCCGAAGGCGTGCGACAGGGTGCCGCGGTCCACGTATTCCAGCTCGCCGCCCAGCGGCATGCCTTGCGCGAGCCGGCTGGGGCGCACGCCATGCTGGCGCGCCAGCTGCGCCAGGTAATGCGCGGTGGCCTCGCCCTCCACGGTGGCGTTGGTGGCGATGATCATTTCGGTGATTTCGCCGGCAGCCAGGCGTTCGCCGAGTTGATCCAGCCCCAGCTCGCGCGGGCCGATGCCATCCAGCGGCGACAGGCGCCCCTGCAGGATGAAGTACACGCCGCGGTAGCCGGTGGCGTGCTCGATCGCCAGGCGATCGGCCGGCGATTCCACCACGCACAATTGCTGACGGTCGCGACTGCTGTTGGCACAGATCGCGCAGATCTCGGACTCGGTGAAGTCGCGGCACTGCACGCAATGCCCCACCTTTTCCACCGCATTGCCCAGCGCTGCGGCCAAACGACGCCCACCCTCGCGCTCGCGCTCGAGCACGTGGTAGGCCATGCGCTGCGCCGATTTCTGGCCCACACCCGGCAATACCCGGAAGGCCTCGATCAGTTGTTCGAGAAGAGAGGACATTGAGTGGCCGGGATTGGGCATTGGAGATTCGGGATTCGCAAATGCAGAAGCAAACCCCGCTTCTGGCGAATCCCTAATCCCGACTCCCGAATCCCCTCGCTCAGAACGGCAACTTCATGCCCGGCGGCAGCTGCATGCCGGCAGTAGCCGAGCCCATGCGGTCCTTGGACTCGGCGTCGATCTTGTTGGAGGCGTCGTTGAAGGCGGCGGCGATCAGGTCCTCGGCCATTTCCTGGTCGGAGAGGATGCAGGGATCGATGCGCACCTTGCGGCACTCCTTGGCCCCGGTCAGCGTCACGCTGACCATGCCGCCGCCGGCGGTGCCGGTGACTTCCAGCTTGGCCAGTTCTTCCTGGGCGCGCTGCAGGTTTTCCTGCATCTTCTGTGCCTGCTGCATCAATTGGGCAATGTTTCCACGCATGGGTCGTTACTCGTCGTAAGGGCGGATGGAATCGGGAACCACCCGCGCGCCCTGCTGCTGGATCAGCTGCTGCACATTCGGGTCGTTCATGAAGGCGGTTTCGGCTGCGCTCTGGCGCTCGCCTTTCTGCCGGTTGGCACGCTCGTGCAAGGTCTCGACATCGGCGCTGCCGGTTTCGATCACGATGCGCGGCGTGTTTCCTAGAACCGGCGCAAGTGCCTGCGCAAGGTTGGCGATGGAGCGCTCGGAGTTGAGATATTCGAAGCCTGGCGCCAACGCCAGCCGCAGCACGCCATCGCGATGGCCGATGAAGGCGGCATTGGCCGCGAGCTGGCGCGACGGGCCGTTCAATCCGCTACGGGTGACCAGCTCTAGCCATTGTTCGGCGTCGGCAATGCGGCCGTCGTCGATCAGCGTGCCAGACTCGTTGCCGGGTGCAGACACGGATGACGGTGCTGAAGCTGGCGACGCCTCGGCGGGCGCAGCCACAGAGGGCGCATCTGCAGCCATCTCTGCCGATACGGGAGCAGCGGCGCCTGCGATCGTAGGCACGAGTTCGGGTATCGCCGTGATCGGCGCCGCGGCAGCGGCTTCCGGCGGCGGCGCCATTGCAGACTCGGGCGCAAGCACGACTGCCGTGTCGGCCACCGGCGCAGCATGCGTACGCACCGGCGCATCGTCCACCGCCCAAGGCGGCGTATCGTCGGTGCGCGCAGCGGCGGACGAGCGACTATCAGCCAACGCATCCGGCGCGGGAAGCACCACAACCGGTGCCGAAGCCGCGGCGACTGCTGCTGCCGTTGGTGTTGGTGCGGATGTTGGGATTGGTGCCGATGTCGAAGCGGACGTTGCCGTAGCCACCGGTGCCGCAGCAGCCGCTGCACCCGGTAATGCTTCAACCACTTCGACCGGCTTGGCAGGCACTGCCGCCGCAGCCGTCGCCGGTGCCGCCGCCTGCACGCCCGCAGCGGCCGTGCGTGCGCCGCCGCCGCCGGTGCTGGCGCCGCGTCCATCGTCGCTGCTTCCCGCCGGCACTGCCGCAGCGGGGCGGAATGCCAGCATGCGCAGCACTGCCATCTCGAAACCGGCGCGCGGGCTCGGCGCCAGATACAGATCGCGGCGCCCGTTGAGTGCCATCTGGTACCACAGCTGCACCACTTCCGGTCTCAGCTGTGCCGCGAACGGCGTCGGGTCGATACCGTCGCCGACGAACGCCACCGACGGCACCAATTGCTGCACCTGCACGCGGTGCAGGGCCTCGGCCAGGGCTTCCAGCACCCCGCTCCAGTCGGGCGAAAATTCCGCTAGTGCTGCAACCACTTGCAGCAGGCGCGCGCCATCGCCGTCGGCCAGCGACTGCAGCATCGCCCCGACCTGGGTGCGGTCCACCGTACCCAGCATCGTGCGCACGACATCCTCGCGCAGCGCACCGCCGGCATAGGCGATCGCCTGATCCAGCAGCGACAAGCCGTCGCGCAGGGAGCCATCGGCCGCCTTGGACAGCTGCACGATCGCCGACGGGTCCGACTCGATTTCCTCGGCGGTCAGGATGCGGGTCATCTGGCCCTGGATCTGGTCCTCGTCCAGGCGCTTGAGGTTGAACTGCAGGCAGCGCGACAACACCGTCACCGGCAGCTTTTGCGGGTCGGTGGTGGCGAGCAGGAACTTCACGTGTTCCGGCGGCTCTTCCAGGGTTTTGAGCAGCGCGTTGAACGCCGCCTTGGAGAGCATGTGCACTTCGTCGATCAGGTAGACCTTGAACTTGCCGCGCGAGGGCATGTATTGCGCGTTCTCGATCACCTCGCGCACATCGTCCACGCCGGTGTTGGACGCGGCGTCGATTTCCAGCAGATCGATGTAGCGGCCGGCATCGATGTCCAGGCAGGCCGGACAGATGCCGCACGGGTCGGCGCTGGTACCGGTCTCGCAGTTCAGCGACTTGGCGAAAATGCGCGCGATGGTGGTCTTGCCCACGCCGCGGGTGCCGGTGAACAAGAACGCGTGGTGCACGCGCCCGCTGTCGAGCGCGTTGGTGAGCGCGCGGACCACGTGTTCCTGGCCCACGAGTTCGGCAAAACGCTTCGGGCGCCACTTGCGGGCGAGAACGAGATAAGACATCGGGCAACCAGCTTGTTCTGAGCCGATATTGTGCCACGGCGCGTCTCACCGGCCGCGCCGGGAAGATTCAGCTTGTGGTACGGGCCGGCGACCGCTAGAATCTGCGGCCCTGTTAGACCCCGGTCGTGCAGGTACGGAGAGGTGTCCGAGTGGTTGAAGGAGCACGCCTGGAAAGTGTGTAAGCGTCTAAACCGCGCTTCGGGGGTTCGAATCCCCCTCTCTCCGCCAGTTTCATGATTTGCGCAATGACACCAATGCCGCAAATCGCAGGGCCATGCCAGTGGCCCACGTCTTATGGTGGCCCCGTCGGTCCCTCGCGACGCTAGATCGAAAATCCCGCCAGGGCCGGAAGGCAGCAACGGTATCGATTGATGCGGGCGCCGAGGTCAACCGGCGGGGACACCACCCTACTTGGCTGTGCACGCGCTGGATCGACCCGGTCGATGCTCCAGCCACGTGTCGTTGCCTGCAGCGGCAGCATCACGGATGCGCCTGCGCCATGCCCAAGATCTTCGTCCGTTATGGCTGACAGTCTTAAATGGATCAGCCATTTCCACGATGGACGATGGTTCGCCCGGCGGGTGTCGATCGATGCAGCGCCGAGGTCAACCGATGGGGTACTCCCACCCTTCAGGCAGGTCTCGGCTCGCAGACCATCTGCCATACGCGTTTCAATGTAGCTGCGGAAACTTCATGGATCACGCAGACCGGCTTTGACGCGGCGTGGTCGAAGACGCGGCGCGATCGAACGCGATGACGCCGGTCAAACCTGCAGCGCAGCGCACCAGTGCAGACACGTTGTTGCACAGGTCATTGCGACCGAGAACCTCACTGCGCCTCGGGATGCAGCCAACCCGCGTCGCCTTCCAGGTAGTGCTCGTGCTTCCAGATCGGCACGCGCGCCTTGACCTCGTCGATGATATAGCGGCATGCGTCGAACGCAGCGCCGCGATGCGCCGCACTGACGCCCACCCAGACCGCCATGTCGCCGATCTGCAGCTCGCCCACCCGATGCACGCAGTGCGCATGCACGATGGCGAACCGGCGCGTCGCTTCGTCGAGCACGCGCTGGCCTTCGGCCTGCGCCAGCGCGGCGTAGGCTTCATAGCGCAACCCGGCCACGCCACGGCCTTCGTTGTGATTGCGCACCCAGCCTTCGAAACTGGCGAACGCACCGGCCTGCGGATGCGCTGCGCCGGAGCGCAACTGCTCCACCGGCAATGGCACATCGGAAAGCGCAAAGAGGGCTACGACATCATCGCTCACGCTCAACCTCCCGACACTGGCGGAATAAACACCACTTCGCTGCCATCGCGCAGTGCATCGTCCCAGCGCGCGAATGCGCCATCGACGGCAACACGCAACTGCGCAGGCGTCCAGCGCAAACCGTGCCGCGCATCGAGTTCTGCATACAGGCCACGCAGGTCCGGCGCGCCGGATTGCACGCGCTCGTCGGCGATCCCGGCTGCTTCGCGCAGACTGGCGAAATACAACACCGTTACCGTTGCCGTCATTGCGCCGCTCCGATATCGCGCTTGCCGCCCCGCTTGGACAGCAATTTTGTCGGCCCGATCGTCATGGCATGCGATAACGCCTTGCACATGTCGTAGATCGTCAGCGCTGCCACGCTGGCACCGGTCAGCGCTTCCATCTCCACGCCGGTGCGATGCACGCAGCGCACGGTGCAGTGAATCTCCAGCACCTGCTCGCCTGCCCAGTCGATCTCGAAACGGCAGGCATCGATCGGCAATGGATGGCAGAACGGAATCAGCTCATGCGTGCGCTTGACGGCCATGGTGCCGGCGATCACCGCCGTCTCGACGATGCCACCCTTGGCGCTGCGCAAGCCATTGGTGCGCAGTTGCGCCGCCACCGCTGCAGGAAACCGCACCCGGCTGCTTGCCGTGGCGCTACGTGCGGTGACCTGCTTGCCCGAGACGTCCACCATGGTGGGCAGCCCGGCATCATCCAGGTGGGTGAGGCGTGCGGAAGTGGTCTTTGCTGGCATGGGAGGCGGCACGAAAACAGGATGTCAGGATGCGGGATTGTCGGTGAACGGGGTGGCTTGATGGAACAGCATCCGCCAGCACGCACCGTCCAGGCGCCATAACGAACTGCGCAAGGCACACCGCACGACGCCGTCGGCGTGCGCACGGGTGCGATAGCGCAGCTGCGCCAGCTGCGGGGCCAGCAGCACGCAGACGAAGCCGTCGGCCACGTAATCGGCAGCCGCCGCACTGGTGGTCAATGCAGCGATGACCTCTTCACGTGCATAGCGCCGGCCCGAGGCACCAAACTCGATGAACGCCGGATCCAGCAGTGCCTCCAGCTCCGGCACCGAGCGACGCAGCTGCGGATCGAGCTGACGCAGCTCCAAGCCACGCAACTGCGTCAGCAGCGCACAGGCGCTCACCCGCCGATCAGGAACATCTCGACCGGCTTGCCACGCCGCGGTGCGGCGGATGCGCGCACCTCGCTGTAGCGATCGCCGCGCATGCTCCAGCGTTGACGCAAGTGCGTGGCCAGGCCTTGCTCACCGCTGGCCAAGGCCGGCTTGAGATCGTGGCCCTGGCTGGCGAACAGGCAGGTGTACAGATGCCCGTCGGCCGACACGCGGGCGCGCTGGCAATCACCGCAGAACGGCACGCTGACCGAACTGACGAAACCCACCTCGCCCGCGCCGTCGACAAACGCATGGCGTTGCGCAACTTCGCCGGTGTAATTGGCATCCAGCGCCATCAGCGGCCAGCGCGCGTGGATGCGCGCGTGCAACTGCGCCGAGCTCACGACCGCATCCGGGGTCCAGCCGTTGCAGCTGCCCACGTCCATGAATTCGATGAAGCGCAACACATGCCCGGTGCCACGGAAGTGCTCCACCAGCGGCAACACCTGATCCTCATTGACGCCACGCTGCACCACGCAATTGATCTTCAGCCGCGTGAAGCCGGACTGCTCGGCGGCAGCGATGCCTGCCAGGACCTGCGCGATGTCGCCGCGATCGCCGCTCATGCGCTTGAACAACGCCGGCTCCAATGCATCCATGCTCACCGTGATGCGCCGCAGCCCGGCCTGGCGCAGCGCCTCGGCCTGGCGCGCGAGCAAGGCGCCATTGGTGGTAAGCGCCAGGTCCTCGATCCCTTCGATGGCGGTGAGCCGCGCAATCAAGGTCGGCAGATCGCGACGCAGCAGCGGCTCGCCACCGGTCAGGCGCACCTTGGTGACGCCCACCGACACGAACGCCCGCACCAGCGTTTCCAACTGATCGAAGCTCAGGCGCTGTTGCGCATCGAAGCCGTAATCGTCGGGCACGCGGTCGGCCGGCATGCAATAGCCACAACGGAAATTGCAGGCTTCGATCACCGAAAGGCGCAGATCGCGCAGCGGGCGGCCGTAACGGTCCTGCATCGGGGCGCCGGTCAGGGTCGGCAGCGACAAGGCGCCCATCAGCGCACCGTGTCGGCGGTCGGGTCCGCCAGCGCCAGGTGTTGCCCGGGCACGGCGACGCGATGGCCGCGTGCGCGCAGCACGTCGCCGTCGGCGTCGCTGGCGTAGTGGTACAGCAGCATGCGGCTCAACAGGTCCTGCGGATATTCCCGCTCCAGATCATCCACGCCAGTATGCGACGGGTTGCCGTGAACGCCGCAGTCATGCGCGATCAGCTCGTTGTCGTCGGCGTAACGCTTCAGCATTTCCGGAATCGGCCGGGTGTCGCCGGTCCACACCAGCGCGCCTTTCAGACGCAGCCCGTAGGCGGTCTCCGGCCAGTGGTGGCGCACCGGGAACACCTCCAGCCGCATCCCGTCGTGCCAGAACGCATCGCCGACCGGCACCAGCTGGAACGCATCCCAGAAGTTCGCCCCGCCCTCGGCCAGCACATTCGGGTAGTCGGCAATACGCCGCTGCAGCAGCGGCACCACCGGCGCCGGCACGTACAGGCGCGTACGCCCGCGCCGCTCGGAGAAATAGCTGTCGACGAACACCCGCTCCAGCCCGCCGACATGATCCAGATGCACATGGGTGATGAAGATGGCCTGCGGCAGCTGGCCGTAGTGCGCCTGATAGGCGGTGAGCCCTTCGCTGCCGCAGTCGATGGTCAGCCACGGTGCGCCAGCGCGCTCGAGCGTGGCCATCGGCGAACCAAGCGCCACTGCCGACGCATTGCCGACCCCCTGCACACGCAACGCCCACTGCATCAGTAGCCCCGGCCCCAGGCCAGCTCGTAGGCGCGGTGCAGCCGCTCGTAATCCTTGTCGACCTCTTCGCGGCTGCGATTGCCGCGCAGCTTCAACAGCGACCGATGCAGCCGCTTGAGATTGCGCTCGCGCCAGCGCGTGGCCGGAATGCGCAGCACACCCCGGTCGAAATCGATCAGCCAGCCATGCCCGCCGGCATCGAACAGGATGTTGTGCGCATTGAGATCGGCGTGATCCAGGCCGGCGCGATGGAAACGTGCGATCAACTGCCCGGCGGCTTCCCATGGCGCACCGCGGCCGGCCACCTGCGCGTGGTCGGCCAGCGAGCGCACGCCTTCCAACCGTTCCATCAACAACGCCGCGCGATAGCCCAGGCCTTCGCGCAGATAGCAGGCCGCCAACGGACGCGGCACCGGCAATTTGCGCTTGATCAGTTCGCGCATCAAACGGAATTCGGCAAAACTGCGCGTGCGACCGGCACCTTTCCACAGATACCGGTCGCGGCTGACGCGTGCGGCCATGCCGCCGCGCAGGTACTGCCGCAACACGCTGCGGCCGAACGGCGCATCCACGAACCACGCACCGCCCCGCCCGCCTTCGTCGACCGGCCGCGCCCTGTCGCCCCAGCGTTGCGGCGAAAACAGCCCGGCATCGGCTTGCCGCAGCCGTTCGCGGTCGAACAGAATGGCGCCATAGCCGCGAGCTTCGCGGTACGGCGTCAGCGCTTCGGTGGCGTCGAAAGAAACCATCTATCGAGTCTAACAACACCATGGCTTCTACGCCCGCTTCGGTATGCCTGCTGCGCCTGTCCGCCCTGGGTGACGTCACCCACGTGGTGCCGCTGGTGCGCACCTTGCAGGCGGGATTTCCGGCAAGCCAGCTGCATTGGATCATCGACAAGGCCGGGCTGAAATTGCTCGACGGTCTGCCGGGCGTGCAGTTCCATGCGTACGACAAGCGCACCGGCGTGGCCGGCATGCGCGCACTACGCCAGTCGCTGGCGCCCCTGCGTCGCTTCGATGCCCTGCTGCAGATGCAGGTGGCATTGCGCGCGAATGTGCTGTCGGCCTTCGTGCCGGCGCGCCGCCGCATCGGCTACGACCGCAGCCGCTCCAAGGACCTGCATGGCCTGTTCGTCAAAGAGCGCATTGCCGACCGCCCCGGCATCCACGTGCTCGACGCCATCGGCAGCTTCGCGCAGCCGCTGGGCCTGACTCAGACCCAGGTGCGCTGGGACCTGCCAGTGCCGGACGATGCGCACAGCTGGGCGCGCGCGCAGTGGGAGGACGACGGCCGCCCGGTACTGATGATCTCGCCCTGTTCCAGCCACGCGCGCCGCAACTGGTATCCCGACCGTCATGCCGCCCTGGCCGACCATGCCGCCGCGCAGGGTTGGCGGGTCGTACTGTGCGGTGGCCGCAGTGAGCTGGAACGCAGCACTGCCGACGCCATCATCGCGGCCACACGCACGCCGGTGCTGGACCTGGTCGGCAAGGACACCCTCAAGCAGTTGCCCGCCCTGCTCGCCCGCGCCAGCCTGGTGGTCACACCGGATTCGGGCCCCATGCATATCGCCAACGCGATGGGCACCAAGGTGCTCGGCCTGCATGCGGCCAGCAATCCGCTGCGCAGCGGCCCGTATTCGGATGTGCGCTACTGCGTGGACCGTTACGACGCGGCCGCGCGCAAACATCTGGGCAAGCCGGCCGACCAGTTGAAATGGGGCAGCAAGATCGAATTCGACGAGGTGATGTCGCTGATCACCGTGGACGATGCGATCGCCGCTTTCGAGCGGTATCGCGCGGATCATCCACGCTAAGCAGCGGCGATCGATCGTCGCTCGACCAGGCGTTCGATCGCCAGCGCAAGCGGCGGGCAATACGCCGCTGCTCGACTGCATCAGGACAACGCAAAACATCCGCGACTGGGTGGCGGGTCATGCGCGCAGCAGGAATGCAATGCGACGCCGAGCTGAAAGACAGCTTGGCAATGCACCAGGATGTGCTCAAACCACCTGCCCCAACCTCGTAACCACACAGCCGTGCCGTCAGCGGCGTTTAGACACCCGTCGCGCGATAGTCCTGATACGACTTCTCTTCCACATACGACGACCCAAGCGCCAGGTTGATCTCTTTCTTGATGCGCGCGCGCTCGTCGTTTTCGATATAGACGCTGCGCGCCAGCTGCACGAAGGTGTCGTCGAAGGCCTGCGCCTGTTCTTTCAGACGGATATCGTCTTCGATCACCCACAGCCGCTCGTTGACCGCCTTGAGCGCGGCGCGCAGACGCACGATGTCGTGACCGGCGGCCGGATGCGCCATCCAGCTGAGCTCCAGCGCCGACAGCTCGCTGCGCACATTGGCCAGCTTGGCGGGGTCGCTCATGCGCTCGGACTTGATCTGCAAGATCGCGATCTTGTCGAGCAGCTCGCCAAAGGACACGGGTACCAGGATCTCGGACATGACAGGCCTCCAACGGATATCGAGCGGATTGTAGCCATCGCAGCAACGGGCGGTGGCGGCACATAAACAAAAGCCCCCTTGCGGGGGCTGATGCGGGATCTGGCGTCAGAAGGGGATTCGCCCGGCACTGCGTGCCTTTGCCCTGCGGGCGGCTTCGCCGTGCAGACAGCGATGCTGCCTGTCGAACCTGGGGCTTCTCACCCTCCCAATGACGCCGGCAACACTCACGCGCCACTGGCGCAACTGCTTGCCTCAATCTGGCGGAGAGGGGGGGATTCGAACCCCCGAGGCGCTATAAACGCCTGCCTGATTTCGAGTCAGGTACATTCAACCGCTCTGCCACCTCTCCAGATGGTCCCCAGTGTCCTGGGGCCGTGCATCATACGGGCACACGCGCCAGGCCACAAGCGGCCCGGGCCAGCGCTCCACCGCCCGGGTGTCGGCGCGGCGTGAACCGGCACTGCGACCGGCGCGAGCGCTCTGTTGCCGCTGGCCGGCCGGGCCGCGATGATGGGCACGCATCTTCTCCCTGGCGACCCGGCCCCATGCTCGAATTCGGACACCTCACCCACGTCGGCCTGCGCCGTGACCTCAACGAGGACACCTATTACGGCGACAGCGAACTGGGGCTGTGGCTGGTGGCCGATGGCATGGGCGGACATGCCTGCGGCGAAGTCGCCAGCGCGCTGGCACGCGAAACCATCGTGCGCGAAGTCCGCGCCGGCACCCCGCTCGCGCAGGCCGTGCGCATCGCCGACGAAGAGATCATCAAGACCTCGCGCCGCTGCAACGACACCTTGCCGATGGGCACCACCGTGGTTGCCGCACGCGTGTTGGGCCAGCGTTTCGAGGTGGCCTGGGTCGGCGACAGCCGTGCGTACCTGTGGCGCGAGGGGCGCCTGGCACAGCTGAGTCAGGACCATAGTTACGTGCAGGAACTCATCGCCCAAGGCACGCTCACCAGCGAGCAGGCGCGTGCGCATCCGCATCGCAACGTGGTGACCCAGGCACTGGGCGTCACCGATCCGGTCCATCTCAACGTTGCCACCATGCAGGGCGAGCTCAAATCCGGCATGCAACTGTTGCTCTGCAGCGATGGGCTGACCGAAGAAGTGGACGATGCGGCGATTGCGGCAACTCTGTCGCAAGCGGACTGCAGCGCACAGGAGTGCGTGGAATGCCTGGTCGCCGCGGCACTGGATGGCGGCGGTTCGGACAACATCACCGCGATCTTGGTGCGTAGCTACTGAGCACGGCAAGACAGCGTCGAGGCCGGCCCTCGAACGCGCGACAGAAGCTCACGACGTCCTGATCATGCGCTGCACCCGTTGCCGGCGCGGCAAGGGTGCAGCGCCACTTCAGCCGGCGACAGCGCTCTCTTCGACAGGCGCGTCCCACAGCGCGCGTCCGGCCTTCTTGCGCAGCTGCGCCAACCGCGCCTCGTGCGCCTGCGATTCCGACGCAGTCACCATCACGCGCGGGCGCGGCAGCAGCAACGCAGGGTCGAACGCGATCATGCCGTTGTTCTCATTGCTGTTCTGGCCGGCATCGGCGCTGGCAAAGCCGATCTCCTCCTGGCCCGAGGTCAGCGCGATGTACACATCGGCCAGGATCTGCGCATCGAGCAAGGCGCCGTGCAGCTGGCGATGCGCGTTGTCCACGCCCAGGCGTTTGCACAAGGCATCGAGCGAATTGCGCTGCCCCGGGTAACGCTCGCGCGCCATCATCAAGGTGTCGACCACGGTGGCGCGGTCGACGATGCGGCCGTAACCATTGCCCAGCAGCGACAACTCGTTATCCAGAAAGCCCAGATCGAACGCAGCGTTGTGGATGATCAGTTCCGCGCCGTCGATATAGGCGAGGAATTCCTCCACCACATCGCCGAACAAGGGTTTGTCGGCCAGGAATTCCAGGGTCAATCCGGTGACTTCCTGCGCGCCCGGCTCGAAGTCGCAATCGGGCTTCAGATAGCGATGAAAATTGTTGCCGCTCGGGCGCCGCTCCAGCAGCTCCACTGCACCGATTTCGACGACGCGGTTGCCCTTGCGCCATTCCAGGCCGGTGGTTTCTGTATCGAGAATGATCTGACGCATGAATCCTCTTACGCAGTTGCAGCGCCGCCGCGCTGGGCGATGGCCTGATTGCGGGCAAGCACGTCGACGCGCTCGTTGTCCGGGTCGCCATTGTGACCCTTCACCCAGCGCCAATCGATGCTGTGGCGCTGGGTGGCCGCATGCAGCCGCTCCCACAGTTCGCGGTTCTTGACCGGATCGCCGCCGGCGGTTTTCCAGCCACGCCGCACCCAACCGGACATCCACTCGGTGATGCCCTGGCGCACGTACTGCGAGTCGGTATGCAGCACGATCTGGCACGGCTCGGTCAGCGTCTCCAGCGCCATGATCGCGGCCATCAATTCCATGCGGTTGTTGGTGGATACCGCTTCACCGCCGGCCAGTTCCTTCTCGCGGCCGTTGTAACGCAGCAGGGCCGCCCAACCGCCCGGCCCCGGATTGCCGAGGCAGGAGCCGTCGGTATGCACTTCAATTGATTTCATCAGCTTCCAGAGTTGTCGCGTACTAAGGTCAGATCGTGGCCACCGGTTGCGGCCAGCGCGTGGGCCGCGCGATCGGCGTCGGCGCGATCGGTGCGGAGGCGCGTTTTTCCACTTCGAGTAAATACACCGCGCGCCATGGAGCGCGGCCAGGATCGGACGAACCGCGCCCGGTCCGCCAGATGGGCCCGAGGAAGCGCTCCGTTTCCACGCACTGCAGGCCGGCCTGCTGTGCCAGCGATCGCCAGCGATCCGGGCGCAATGCCACCGGGCCTCGACGCGCCCAATGAAAGCGGTACGGGCTCAGCGGATTGAGCGTGAACAGCCACAGCCGGCCTCCCGGCATCAGCAGCCGCTCGCATTCGGCCAGAAATTCCGCCGCGCCGCCAACGACCGCATGCTGCACCACGATGGCCTGCAGGCTTTCGGTGGGCAACGGAAACGGCATCGCGCAGCGCGCATCGCCCGCGAAGCGTCCGGCGCTACGAAACAGGCGCAGGCCGCGGCCATCGAGCATCTCGCGCGGCGGCAATTCCTTGGTTGGGGCCACCCACAACCAGGGCTGGGATGGCCGCCGCTGCAGGGACTCCAGCGCCAGGCGACGCTCGGATTGGAGCAGGCTTCGCCCCGCCTCCGTATCAAACCAGGATGAGACGCCAGCTTGACGGGAGAATGGGACGGCAGGCATGGTCCCAATTCTATGCGACTGACCGCCCTGCCCGCATTCGACGACAACTACATCTGGGCGCTGGTCGCCGCAGATGGCCGCGCCGTCGTTGTCGACCCCGGCCAGGCCGAGCCGGTCATCGCCGCCGCGGAGCGCGATGGCTGGGCCCCCAGCGCGGTATTGCTCACCCATCACCATGACGACCACATCGGCGGCGTAGCCGCGCTGCAGCAGCGCTGGCCGGAACTCGAACTGTTCGGTCCCGATGACCAACGCATCCCTGCAGATGCCCGGCGCGTTGCCCAGGGCGAGCGCTTGCAGCTGCTGGAAACCAGCTTCGAGGTGATCGAGGTCCCCGGCCACACCCGCAGCCACATCGCCTTTGTGACAGATCGCCATCTGTTCAGTGGTGATACCCTGTTCAGCCTAGGCTGTGGGCGGATGTTCGAAGGTACCGCTCCTCAGATGTTCGACTCGTTGCAGCGCCTGGCATCTCTGCCCGGCGAAACGCTTGTGTGTTGCGGCCATGAATATACCCTGGCCAACGCAGCCTTCGCGCTGCACGTCGATCCAACCAACGCTGCCTTGCAGCGCCGTCAACAGGAAGCCCAGGCCATGCGTCAAGCAGCCCGTCCTACCCTGCCGATTTCGCTCAAGAGTGAACTGGCCACCAATCCGTTCTTACGTACCAGCCGTCCTGAAATCCGCGCCGCCGTGGCACCACGCGCAGCCGGCGCACTTTTCTCCGAAGTAGACGTTTTCGCCGAACTTAGGCGCTGGAAAGACGAATTTCGCGCATGAGGCGGGTAATCTTGGCAGCGTTGGCCGCGGTTGCGGCCATCGCGCCGGCAGCGGCCTGGTCCAACGACGCAAGTCGCTCCGTCGCCACCGCTGCTGCCGGGTCCGCTGCGCCCGATACGCGCAATGGCCGCGAGATCTTCTCGTCATTCCTGGAAGGCCGTGCCGATCCGGGTTGCGACAGCGAGCATAGCGATACCCGCTGGGAACAGCATTTCTCGCGGGCCCCCGCTCGCCTGGCCGACGACGGTCAGGACGTCCTGCCGTTGTTTGGTTACGTGGTCGACGAACTGCGAGCCGCGGACATGCCGACCGAATTTGCGCTGATTCCGTTCGTCGAGAGCGGATACCGCCCCGGCGCACGCAACGGCAGCGGCCCGGCAGGGCTGTGGCAGTTCATCGCCACCACCGCGCGCAATCACCATGTGCCGGTCGGCGCGCAGTACGACGGCCGCCTGTCGGCCGTGGATTCCACCACCGCCGCGGTGCGCTACCTCAAGACCCTGTACGGTATGTTCGGCGGCGACTGGCGCCTGGCACTGATGGCCTACAACGCTGGCGAGTACCGCGTCCTGCAGGCCATGCGCAGTGCCGGCATGAATGCGCAGAACGCGCGCCCGTCCGAGCTGCCCGGCATGTCCAAGGTCACCTACGACTATGTCGAAAAGCTGCATGCACTGGCCTGCGTGCTCGATCATGCGCAGCAGCAGGGCACCTTGCTGACCTCACTGGATCGCCAGGTGCCGGTACTGACCGAGCACGCACTGCCGGCCGGCACCAGCCTCAATACCTGGGCCGGGCAGCGCGCGATCGAGCCGCAGCTGCTGGCGCGCCTGAACCCTGCAGTGGCAAACGCCCGTGCGGCACCCAAAGGCGTCCACGTACTCGCCCCCGCAGCGGCAGCGCAGCCCGGCTCCAGCGGTGCGGTGGTCGCATCTACCCCTGCGGGCATGAATGCTGACACTGCAGGCCCTGCGACAGCGGTCGCCAGCACCACGACGACCAGGATGTCCCGCCCTTCACCCGCCCGCACCCATACCGTGCGCAACGGCGAATCCGCGTGGGCCATCGCCCGTCGCTACGGCATTACCGTCGCCACCCTGCTCGCCAGCAATGGCCTGGACAAGCGTGCCGTCTTGAAGCCGGGCATGGTGTTGTCGTTCAACGACACGCCCTGAGCAGGCCGCCTGATCGGCCGCGCGCGACTGGCTGCCGCGCGCCTGACTCTCCTGTCGCTGTCGCTCAAGAAGACCCCAGGCCTCCAAGCGCCCTGACTGACTGCTGCGCATGTATCGAGTGACATCACGCATGTCTTGATCGCTTGCCGGCATCGGTCGACGCGGCAACGCGCCACCGGCGTTCCAGTCATCGGCCCTGCGCGCTTCCCCCGCCCGGATTTCAGCTGTCCGAATCAGAGGAAGATGTGCGGCGCGCTCCAATAACGGTTGGCGCAGCGCTGGCCAGGCATCCGCGCTGCCAACATCCAAGCCGCACGCCCATGACGAGAACAATGCGTCGCCGCACCGCTAGAAGCGACTGGACGTAGCGAGCGCGTCCTCAGCCGGGTATGGACGGCGCGCTCCGCATCCGAGTGCACGAGCGGCACATCCCGATTCCGAGCACCGGCTGCACCCGCCCGCAGCCACACGATTGCTCATCGGCGGCACCTACCGCGCAGCCCACGTGCACTCGCCAATCGCTTAAGCGTGGACTTCGTCCCAGTTCGTATCAGCGGCTGCAACACATGCGCACCGTACCGACACCCAACGCCACCAGCGCACAAAGAAAAAGCCCGGTCGCCCGAGCCCTTTCCTTGTATCCATTGACACCCAGCCGTTACAGCTGCGCCTCTTCGATCTGGATCTTGTAGCGCTTGCGCATTTCCTTGACGTAGGCCTGCGCGGCATTGTTGCCATCGATCTGGCTCAGCTGCTCGCGCAGCATCGTCTGCTGCTCGGCCGGCATCTGCTTCAGGTCGCCCGGCGTCGCCTTGCTGATCACGAACACCGCAAAGCGGCCGCCATCCAGTTCCACCTTGCCCACCGAGGGCTTACCCTCGGTCGGACGGGGCGCACTGAAGATTGCGCGATTTGCCGCCGGCGTCGGAATCGGCGCCGTGCGCGGCAGCCCCGGGATCGGCTGCACCTGCAGCTTCTCGGTTGCCGCCAGCGCCTGCAGTGTTTCACCCTTCTGCACGCGTGCCAGTAGTGCATCGGCGGCGGCGGCGGCGGCTTTCTCGGTACGGTCGGCATGCACCGCGGCAATCACCTTGTCGCGCACCTTGTCCAACGGCAATGCCTGCTCGGCAGTGTGATTGGTCACGCGCAGCATCACGCTGTGGTTAGGGGCGATGGTGATCGGGTCGCTCACCGTGCCGTCCTGCACCAACGTTTCGGAGAACGCCGAACGCAGCACCGCCGGGTTGGCCGCAATGCCGCTGGCGTTGGTACGCGAGAACGGGCCCAGGGTCTGCACCGGCAAACCGACCTGCTTGGCCGCCGGCTCCAGGGCAGTCGGATTCTTGTAGACCTGATCCACCAACTTGCCGCTGACATCGGCGTACGCCTTGTCGGCGTCGGCCTTGAGCTGCTCGGCAGCAAGCTGGTCGCGCACCTGCTCGAACGACTTGCCCTGCCCGCCCTTGACCTCGCGCAACTGGATCACGTGATAGCCGAACTCGGTCTTGATCGGCCCGACCACGTCGCCGGCCTTCATCGAAAACAGCGCGTCTTCGAACGGCTTGACCATGGTGCCCTTCTCGACCCAACCCAGGTCGCCACCGGCATCCTTGGAGCCCGGGTCCTGCGAATTGGCCTTGGCCAGCGCGGCGAAATCGGCACCCGGCTGCTTGGCTTCCGCAGCGAGCTTGGCCGCCTTGGCTTCGGCCGCCTTCTGCGCAGCGGCATCGCCACCTGCACTGATCAGGATGTGCGACGCCAGACGCTGGTCCGGCTCGACAAATCGCGCCTTTTCCTCTTCATAACGCTTGCGCAACGTCGCCTCGTCGGCAGCAGTCGCCGGCGGCATCGTGGCGGCATTGAGCTCGACGTACTCGATGCTCACGGTCTCCGGCTGGCGGAAATCCTGTGCATGGGTGTCGTACCACTGCTTGATCTGCGCATCGCTGACCGGTGCGGTATCGGCAGCCGGAGCCGGCAACATCGCCAACTCCACATCGCGCGTTTCACCCATCAGCTTGAGCAGGCGCTCGAATTCGGTCTTGGTCGCAAACCCCGATTCGGCAACGGCCTGCGGGATCACCGACTGCTGCAAGCTGTCGCGCACCAGCGCATCGAACTGCGCCGGCGTGCGCGGTGGCGTGCCCTGCGCCAATGCGGCACGGTACTGGTCCGGGCTGAACTTTCCATCGACCTGGAACGCCTGAATATTGGCGATGTAATCGCGTACCGTGGCATCGCCGATCACGATACCGGCGTCTTCGGCGCCAAGCCGTACGACTTGCTCGTCCACCAACTGGTCGAGCACCTGCAGCTTGTTTTCGCGGGATTCGAAGGTGCGCGGGTCGAAGTTCTCACCCTGCCGCTGACGCTCCTGCATGCGCGCCTGTTCGAAGCGCGCACGGAAATCCTGCGTGCTGATCTCATGGTGCTGCCACAGCAGCGAGACCGGCCACCACGTGGGTGCCGATTTCCACCAGGTCGGTGGCGCCTGCACCTTGGCGACATTATTGGCGCCAATGCCGCCCAGGTAGCTGGAGTCGATGACGAACAGGAACGGAATCATCAGCAACCCCAGGATGGCGGTAGCGATCCAGCCTGACGTCTTGTCGCGAAGTTTCTGCAGCATTGGCAAATCACGGCCTGTGGGCGAGCCGCGCAGTGTAACCCGCCTGACGCCAAGCACCCAGCCCAACGCCCGCCAGCCCCGGGTCAAGATGCAGCAAAGGTGAGGCACTGCATCGGCACAGACGGCAAGCGCCGCGATGAGGTCGCCATGGGATCGGGTTACCGCCGCGCCCGACCCGAGCTCCCACCACCAAAGGCCAATGCGCCATCCACTCGCCGGACAACTTCAAACAGCCAACAAAAAAGCCCCCGGCACAAGGCCGAGGGCTTGGGTGTAACTGGCGGAGCGGACGGGACTCGAACCCGCGACCTCCGGCGTGACAGGCCAGCATTCTAACCAGCTGAACTACCGCTCCGCTTTAAACTTGGACATCTACCCCACTGCAGTCGCATCGCGAATGTCGTGGAGAAAACGAAGCCCCCAATTGCTCAGGGGCTTCGGTGTAACTGGCGGAGCGGACGGGACTCGAACCCGCGACCTCCGGCGTGACAGGCCAGCATTCTAACCAGCTGAACTACCGCTCCGCGCTTAAAACTTTGCTTGGTGCTTAGTGGTGGGTGCTGAGGGTTTCGAACCCCCGACCCTCTCCGTGTAAGGGAGACGCTCTACCGCTGAGCTAAGCACCCTAGCGAGTCGATTAGTTTACTGCATCCTTCAGGGCTTTGCCAGCCTTGAATGCAGGATTCTTCGAAGCAGCGATCTTGATGCTGTCGCCGGTCTTCGGATTGCGGCCGGTACGCTCAGCGCGCTCGCGGACCTGGAAGGTGCCGAAGCCAACGAGGGTGACAGCGTCGCCCTTCTTCAGCGCCTTGGTGATTTCGCTCACAACCGCGTCGACAGCACGGCCAGCTTCAGCCTTGGAGATGTCAGCGGCAGCGGCAACGCCATCGATCAATTCGGTTTTATTCATTCTTGAAACTCCCTTTGCGGCAGATGCCGCGGAATCGACAATCGGCGCTCTTGCCGTTAGCGAAGAACCCGACACAAGTGGTATCGCGTGACGCATCACATTTTGCCGCGCCCACGAGTCGTGCATTTATACCAGCGCCCCCAACAGCACGCAAGCCAAAACCCAATAACGACGCGGGTTTTGGCTTGTTTCGGGACGTCTTAGACAGCGCACGTTAGTGCTTGACGCGGGTACCCGGGGTAGTGCGCGACTTGCCACGCACAGCAACGCGCGACGCAGTCTTGCGGGCTTTTTCCTTGCCCACCTTCTTGGGTGCCAGCGGACGCTCCAGGGCGAGATCCAGCACTTCGTCGATCCACTTGACCGGCACGATCTTCAAGTCGCGCGTGACGTTGGCCGGGATGTCCGCCAGGTCCTTGCGGTTCTCGTCGGGGATCAACACGGTGCGGATGCCACCACGTAGTGCCGCCAGCAATTTCTCCTTCAAGCCACCGATCGCCGACACGCGACCGCGCAACGTGATCTCGCCGGTCATTGCCACATCGGCGCGGATCGGCACCCGGGTCAACACCGACACCAGCGAGGTCACCATCGCAATACCTGCACTCGGGCCATCCTTCGGCGTCGCGCCATCGGGCACGTGCACGTGCACGTCCTGCTTCTGCAGGAAATCCACATCGATGCCAAGACGCTCGGCGCGCGAACGCACCACCGACAAGGCCGCCGATGCCGACTCCTTCATGACGTTGCCGAGCTGACCGGTGAGGATCAGGTTGCCCTTGCCCGGCACCAGTGTGGATTCGACCTGCAACAGCTCGCCGCCGACTTCGGTCCAGGCCAGGCCGGTGACCAGACCGATTTCGTTTTCTTCTTCGGCGCGACCGAAGTCGAAGCGACGCACGCCCAGGTACTTGTCGAGATTCTTCGCGTTGACCGTCACCAGTGCCTTTGGCTTGCCCTTCTTGGCGACCGCCTTCTTGGCAACCGGTTGCGGACCGGCAAGCGCGATTTCCTTGACCACCTTGCGGCAGATCTTGGCCACTTCGCGCTCGAGATTACGCACGCCCGATTCGCGCGTGTAGTAACGCACGATGTCCTGGATCGCATCGCTGCCGATCTCGATCTCTTCCGGCTTCAGGCCATTGGCCTTGATCTGCTTGGGCACCAGGTAACGCATGGCGATGTTGAGTTTCTCATCCTCGGTGTAGCCGGGGATGCGGATCACTTCCATGCGGTCCAGCAACGGACCGGGAATATTGAGCGAGTTGGAGGTGGCGACGAACATCACCTCCGACAGGTCCAGATCCACTTCCAGGTAATGGTCGTTGAAGGAATTGTTCTGCTCCGGATCGAGCACCTCCAGCAACGCCGACGACGGGTCGCCGCGGAAGTCCATCGACATCTTGTCGATCTCGTCCAGCAGGAACAGCGGATTCTTGCTGCCGACCTTGTTGAGGTTCTGCACCAGGCGGCCCGGCATCGAGCCGACATAGGTCCGGCGATGGCCACGAATCTCGGCCTCGTCGCGGATACCGCCAAGGCTCATGCGCACGAACTTGCGGTTGGTCGCCTTGGCGATCGACTGCCCGAGCGAGGTCTTGCCCACGCCCGGCGGGCCGACCAGGCACAGGATCGGGCCTTTCATCTGCTTCACCCGCGACTGCACGGCGAGGTACTCGAGGATGCGCTCCTTGACCTTGTCCAGGCCGTAGTGATCGGCGTCCAGCGTGTCTTCGGCAACCTTGAGGTCCTTGCGGACCTTGGTGCGCTTCTTCCACGGCACGCCCAGCAACCAATCCAGATAGTTGCGCACCACGGCGGCTTCCGCAGACATCGGCGACATCTGCTTGAGCTTGTTGAGCTCGGCCTTGGCCTTGGTCTCGACCGGCTTGGGCATGCCGGACTCGGCGATCTTGCGCGCAAGCTCTTCCAGCTCGCCCGGCGCGTCGTCCAGATCGCCCAGCTCCTTCTGGATCGCCTTCATCTGTTCGTTGAGGTAGTACTCGCGCTGGCTCTTTTCCATCTGCGACTTCACGCGGCCGCGGATGCGCTTTTCCAGCTGCTGCACGTCGATTTCGCCATCTACCAGCCCGACCAGCAGCTCCAGCCGCTCGCCGATCTCGGTGATCTCCAGCAAGCGCTGCTTGTCGGCCAGGCGCACGCCGATGTGCGCGGCGATGGTGTCGGCCAGGCGGCCCGGCTCGTCGATGCCGGCCAGGGTCTGCAACAGCTCCGGCGGCAACTTGCGATTGGTCTTGACGTACTGCTCGAACAGCGACATCAACGAGCGCGCGATCGCTTCCACTTCCCGCGCCTCACGGCCATCGCTGGCCTCGACTTCGATGCCCTGCCCCTGCAATGCGCCGTCCAGCTCGACGACCTTGTCGACGGTGACCCGCGACAGGCCTTCGACCAGCACTTTGATTGTGCCGTCTGGCAGCTTGAGCAGTTGCAGCACCTGGGCCAGGGTGCCGACGGTATACAGATCGCCGGCAGCCGGGTCGTCGGTCTCGGCCGACTTCTGCGCCACCAGCAGGATGCGCTTGTCCGCCTCCATGGCCTTTTCCAGCGCGCGCATCGACTTGTCACGGCCGACAAACAGCGGAATCACCATGTGCGGAAACACCACCACGTCGCGCAGCGGCAACACCGGCAGATCGAGAACTTCTGGTTGGGACTGGGCCATGGGGCGCTCCGCAGGAATGGGGATTTGAGGCGTAAAAAAAGCCGATGGCCCCGTTATGGGGCCATCGGCCAGGTGTTGCAAGTAGCGCTTGGATCCCCTTTAACCGCGAGCCGGGGCTGGGCCTGGCTCCACGGTCACAGGACTCAGTCGCCCGACGCGGCCTTGGCCGGAGCCGGTTGCGCCTGGTAGATCAGATACGGCTCGGATTTGTGCTCGATGACCGACTCGTCCACCACCACCTTGCTCACGTTTTCCTGCGATGGCAGCTCGTACATCGTGTCCAGCAGCACCGATTCGACGATGGTGCGCAGGCCACGCGCGCCGGTCTTGCGCTTGAGCGCCTTCTTGGCGATCGCAGACAGGGCATCCGGGCGGAACTCCAGTTCCACGCCTTCCATGTCGAACAGCTTCTTGAACTGCTTGGTGATGGCGTTCTTCGGCTCGGTCAGGATCTTGATCAGGGCTGGCTCGTCCAGTTCCTCCAGCGTTGCGACCACCGGCAGGCGGCCGACGAACTCGGGGATCAGGCCGAACTTGATCAGGTCTTCCGGCTCGACCTCGGCCAGGATCTTGCCGACTTCCTGCTTGCGCTCGCTGCTCTTGACCTTGGCACCGAAGCCGATGCCGCCGGCATCGTTGGAACGCGCCTGGATCACCTTGTCCAGGCCAGCGAAGGCGCCGCCGCAGATGAACAGGATGTTCTTGGTGTCCACCTGCAGGAACTCCTGCTGCGGATGCTTGCGCCCGCCCTGCGGCGGCACCGAGGCGACCGTGCCTTCGATCAGCTTCAGCAGCGCCTGCTGCACGCCTTCGCCGGACACGTCGCGGGTGATCGACGGGTTCTCGCTCTTGCGCGAGATCTTGTCGATTTCATCGATATAGACGATGCCCTGCTGCGCCTTCTCGACGTCGTAGTCGCACTTCTGCAGCAGCTTCTGGATGATGTTTTCCACGTCCTCGCCGACATAGCCGGCTTCGGTCAGCGTGGTCGCATCGGCGATCGTGAACGGCACATTGAGCAGGCGCGCCAGCGTTTCGGCCAGCAGCGTCTTGCCCGAGCCGGTCGGACCGACCAGCAGGATGTTGGATTTGGCGAGTTCGACGTCGTCGTTCTTGCTGCGGCTCTCGATCCGCTTGTAGTGGTTGTACACCGCCACTGCAAGCGTGCGCTTGGCACGCAACTGCCCGATCACGTACTGATCCAGCACTTCGAGGATCTCGCGCGGCTTGGGCAGGCTGGAACGGGCCGACTGCGCCTTCTCTTCGAGCTCTTCGCGAATGATGTCGTTGCACAGCTCAACGCACTCATCGCAGATGAATACGCTGGGACCGGCAATCAGCTTGCGGACTTCATGCTGACTCTTACCGCAGAACGAGCAGTAGAGAATCTTGTTGCTGTCGCCGGAACGACCTTGGCGGTCTTCGCTCATGCTTCTGTTACCCAGTTACCCCACCCGATGCACGGGGGTTCGATTTCGAGAATAGCACAGGGTCGGGAGGACATTCGCCCAGCCCGACCCTGCCGGTTTTTCCTGCAATTTCAGCAATCTGGCGATCAAGACGGCTGAATCGACTCTTCCGGACGACGTTCCAGCACCTGATCCACCAGGCCATAGGCCTGTGCGTCGACCGCGCTCTTGAAGTTGTCGCGCTCGGTGTCGCGCGCGATGGTTTCCAGCGACTGGCCGGTGTGCTTGGCCAGGATCTCGTTCAGGCGCGAACGCAGGGTCAGGATCTCGCGCGCATGGATGTCGATATCGGTCGCCTGGCCCTGGAAGCCACCGAGCGGCTGATGGATCATCACGCGCGAATTCGGCAGCGCATAGCGCTTGCCGGCGGCACCGGAGGCCAGCAGCAATGCGCCCATCGAGGCAGCCTGGCCGACGCAGATCGTGCTTACGTCCGGCTTGATGTACTGCATGGTGTCGTAGATCGCCATGCCGGCCGTGACCACGCCGCCGGGCGAGTTGATGTAGATGCTGATGTCCTTTTCCGGGTTATCCGCTTCCAGGAACAGCAGCTGGGCCACGATGACGTTGGCCATATGGTCGTCGATGGGACCGACCAGGAAGATCAGACGCTCCTTCAGCAGACGCGAGTAGATGTCGTACGCACGCTCGCCACGGCTGGTCTGTTCGACCACCATGGGCACCAGGTTCAGGGCTTTGGTCACAATGCTCATCAGTCTTCCCGTTGTGGCAGCGGCCTGTGCCGCTGCCCGTGTTCGACATCCGCGCCCCCGATCCTGCAGGGCGCAGTCCTTCTCTTGCTACCGCATCAGACGCGAATGGCGTCCTGGAACGACAGCGGCTGCTCGGTGTGCTGGGCGCGCTCGGCGATCCAGTCGATCACCTGCTCTTCCATCACACGGCTCTGCAGCCCACCCATCAGTTGGGGGTCGTTACGGTACATCTCAATGACCTGTTCCGGCTCTTCGTAGGTGGAAGCGATCAGACGCAGCGTTTCGCTGACGCGCTTGGATTCCAGGCGCAGCTCGTTGCGACGGGCCACTTCGCCGACCAGCAGGCCGACCAGCACGCGCTTGCCGGCGGCATCCATGAAGCCCTGGTAGGCATCGTCCGGCACCTGGCCCGGATCGCGCCCGCTGCGACGCACCTGCTCGACCTGCTGGGCCAGCATGGAACGGGCCTCGTTCTCGACCAGACGCGGCGGCATTTCGACGTGCGCGTAGGCGGCGATCAGCTGCTCGCCCACTTCGCGACGCAGGCGGTTCATCAGCGCGCCCTTGAGCTCGCGCTCCAGGTTGGTGCGGATATCGGCGCGGAACTGCTCGGCATCGCCACTCTTGACGCCGAAGCTCTTGATGAACTCCTTGTCCACCACCGGCAGCACCGGCTCGGACACTTCGACCGCCTTGACGTGCACCTGCACGGTCTTGCCAGCCAGCTGCGGCACGCGCCATTCGGCCGGAAAATCGACAGTCAGGGTCTTGTCTTCGCCCTTGGCCAGACCTTCCAGGCCCTTTTCGATCTGGTCGAACATCACGCCCGAGCCCAGCACGCTGCTACCGGTCTCCACGCCTTCGGCGGGCAGACGCTCGTCGCCGGCCTGCGACCAGGTCTCCAGCGCCACCAGGTCGCCGACCTGCGCGCCGCGCTCGACCGGGTTCCAGGTCCGGCGCTGCAGGCGCAGGTTTTCGATCATCTGGTCGATGTCGGCATCGGTTACTTCGGCGGTGTGACGCACCACCGACAGCGTGGCGACATCGATATCGCCGAAGTCGGGCACCACTTCGAAGGTGGCGACGAAGTCGAAGTCGCTTTCGCCCTGGTCGATGCGCGGGTTGCCGGCCAGACGCAGCGAGTGCTCGCGCACGGCCGAGTCGAAGGTTTCGCGCAACAGACCTTCCATCGCCTCGGCACGCACCTGCTGACCGAAGCGCTGCTCGATGACCTTGGTCGGCACCTTGCCGGGACGGAAGCCCTTGATGCGCGTGGTCCGCGCCAGCTCGCGCAGGCGACCGCCGACGTGGGTCTCCAGACGCTCCTGCGGCAGGGTGAAGGTCAGGCGGCGTTCCAGATTGCCGGTGGATTCGATCGATGCTTGCATGTTGACTCCTGCCACCGACTGCACAAGCGTCGGCACGAGATGGAAGATGGGGGTTGACGGATGGCGAGAAAGCCGCCGAGCCTTGTAGTTTCGCCGATAACGGCGGCGGCTACCAGCGGGACGCGCGCAATGGCGCCTGCAGCCTGAAGCCGGTTTGCGGGAGCTGCAGCGGCCGGAGCACTCACGGCCGCACTGCATTGGTGCGAAAGGGGGGACTCGAACCCCCACGCCTTGCGGCGTCAGAACCTAAATCTGGTGCGTCTACCAATTCCGCCACTTTCGCGATGTCGCAGGTGCCTGCGCATTGTTGCAGGGATGCCGGCAAAGAAAAAGCGCTGCGAACGGGCCGGCAAGGCGGTGCGACTGGTCTGTGGCAGGCCGGCACGCGACCGCCTGCCCTCGCTTTCTGGAGACCAGTGCGAACCGGACTCGACTGAACGGTTTACGCTGCCAGCCTGATTCCAGCCCAAACCCGGTGATGTCGCGTGCGCATGACTGCGTCAATATTTGCGAAAATTCCGTTAAACCCAAGCCCAGAGAGCGCGCTGTCGCAATGAGAGACCGATACCGTCAGATCGTGGCACTGTCGCGAGACTGCATCAAAGAGATCGACCTCGACGGGCGGATCACAGCGGTCAATGTCAATGGATTGACCGCCCTGGGCGCCAGTGGTCCGGAGCAGATGCTTTCTCGCCCCTGGCGGGAGTTCTGGCCGGCCGAGGCCGTCGCGTTGGTCGATACGGCGCTGGCGGCATCGCTGGCGGGCTCGATCCATGAATTCGAGGCCAGCTGCGTCAACTTCGCAGGCGTACGCCAGACCTGGCAGGTGGTCACCAGCCCACTGTTCGACGAGGCCGGCAACGTCGAGGCAATCCTGGCGGTCAGCAAGAACATCTCCGACCGCCGTGCGCTGGAAGCGGCTTTCCACACGCTGGATCGCACCCTGAAGGCAGAGCGCGAATTCTCCATGGACGCGCTGATGCTGGCGCGCACGCGCGCGGACACCCTGTCGACCGAGCTGCATAACCTGCGCGATCTGCGCGAACGCATCGAAGACGATCTGGACATTGCGCGCGCCGCGCAAGGCGCTGCCGAAAAGATCTCCGAGCAGGCACAAAAGGGCGAGGCGGTCGGGCAACTGCTGGCCGGCGTCGTGCACGATCTGAACAATGTGCTGCAGGCCGCTACCTCGGCGATCGACCTGGTGGTCCAGCGCGGGAAGATCGATGCGCAGGACACCAAGTTGCTCGGGGTTGCCGACGCAGCATTGCAGCACGGCTCGGTGATGGCGCAACGCCTGGTGGGCTTCTCGCGCCAGTATCCCTACAGCCCCGACGTGGTCGACCTGGGCGCATTGGCAGCACAGCTCACCCCGCTGCTGGAGCAGGTCATCGGCGCGGACTTGCGCCTGCAGGTCCGCAACGACGCAGGCGCATGTTGCGCCATGGTTGACCAGCACACCCTCGAGCGCGCAGTACTCAACCTGGTCATCAATGCGCGCGATGCATGCGACAGCGGCGATACCATCCGCGTGGAGACCGGCCATGCAAGCGTGACAGACGCCGAAGCCAGCCTGACAAAACCCGCTGGGGAGTACGTCACCATCGCAGTCGCCGACGATGGACATGGCATGGATAGCGATGTGCAATCGCGGTTATTCGAGGCCTATTTCACCACCAAAAGCGCGGACAAGGGCGCGGGTCTGGGCCTGGCGCAGGTGTACAGCGCAGTCCGGCAGGCCGGCGGATTTGTCGACGTGACGTCGGCACCGGGTCTGGGCGCGCGCTTTACGCTTGCCTTCCCACGACTGCAACCTGCCGACGCCTGATTGGCGCTTGCGGATGCGCGCACGAGCAACGCGCGGACCGTGCTGACTGCATGATGGCCGGCAGCTTGGCTGCGGTGAGTTCTTCCTGTTTCGACAACGGCAACAGGCGGACACGGGTGGCGTCGGCGATGAGCGATGGATCGAGGACGAGTGCGCCTGCCTGCAAATCGCCATGCGAGACTTGATGGTGCCGATGCGTGCAATCCATCGGTCAGAGCACTGTCTTATCGATCTGCGCGTGCCTGATGACCGACTATTCCGACAGCTCTGCCTGATGACCGTCGCTGCTGCATCGGTACGCGATGCGGCCTCTGCATGCAGCGCTCGCTTCGGAAAACTGCCGGCAAAGCGCCGATCCAGATCGAATTGCTGATACGCGCCGATGCAACGTCGTCGCTGGCGTCGCTCGCATGCCCATATGCACTTACATGCAGCGCATCTGCATTGGTCGGCTATCGACCCCACATTTCCTGGCGTAGCCACTACTCGATAAACACATCCCGGCGATGGGGTGACCCGAGCATCTCGCGTTCGCGCCGGGAGTGCGCGCTTCGCGGATGCGGAATCCTTGCCCGATCCACAAGCCCATAGTCTGGCGACCCGAACGTCCCGGCATTTCTGGCTACCACCATATCGGCCACACCGCCATCGAACATTCACGACCAGCGCGTGGCAATGGCTCGTCGCCGACTGCGGTCGCGAACAGTGCACACGTATGGCAGTCAAGAAACATCGTGTCTTGCTATCGACCGACATCACCGTCAAGCGCCTTGCCAATCCCCAACACCCCGGTCACGGGGCAACCTCGCTGAGGAAATGCATCATGGTTCAGACACACCTTCGCAAGTCGTCCGGCCTGTTTACCGCCATTGCAACCGCCCTGGCGCTGTTACCCGTGATGGCGTTGGCATCGCCCGCACGAGGTACCTTGCTCAACAGCAATTTCCTCACCAGCTATACGCGCAGTGCGCTTGCCGCGTTGCTGCCCGACGAGAAGGCCGCCGAGCAGCCCAGATGCGATGTCCGCGTTGCCGAAATCACCTATGCAACGATCGGCGTGCACGGAGAGCCAGCCACCGCGTCGGCCGTGTTGCTGGTGCCGGGCGGCGCAACCTGCAACGGACCCTATCCCCTGCTTGGCTGGGACCAGGGCACCGAACCACTACGCACTGCAGAACAGGCGAAGGAAATTCGCGACGCGAAGGGCGATGACCCGTTGGTCACCCGGCTCGCCGGCCAGGGCTATGTGGTGGTGAGCACCGATTACCTGGGACTGGGCAAATCCAACTATGCCTTCCATCCGTATCTACATGCCGCCAGCGAAGCCAGTGCAAGTATCGACGCGATGCGTGCCGCACGGCAGGTGCTGACACGCTTGAACACGCCGCTGTCGGGCAAGGTCATGCTCGCGGGGTACTCGCAAGGCGGACACGCCGCGATGGCAACCCAGCGCGAAATCGAGGCGCATTTCTCCAAGGAGTTCAACCTGGTTGCCAGCGCACCGATTTCCGGGCCTTACGCGCTCAGCCAGAGCTTCCTGGACAGCTGGAGCGGGCATAACGCGGTAGGCGAAAGCAGCTTCGGACTGGTGCTGGCAACCTACGCACTGGTCGGTATGCAGCACGCCTACCAGAACCTCTATCTGGCGCCGTCGCAGGTCTTCCAGGACCCGTGGGCCGGAAAGGTCGAAGCGCTCTTCCCCGGCACGCATGACCTGACCGACCTGGCGCTCGGCGATTCGCTGCCAACCATCGACAAGGTGCGCAGCTACTTCCAGCCGAGTTTCTACAACGACTTTGCGCGCAACCCGAACAACGCCTTCCGCAAGGATCTTGCCCGCAACGATCTGCTGGACTGGACACCGCGCACCCGCACGCTGCTCTGCGGCTCTTCCAATGACGCCACGGTGCCGTTGAAGAACGCCACCACTGCCATCGCTGCATTCAAGCAACGCGGCAGCACGCAGGTGTCGGTGGTGGATCTGGGCAGCGGCAATCGCGCAGACAACAGCGCGCTCGAGCACTTGTTGACCAAGGAGAGCTGCATCATCGCGGTGCGCCAGCAACTGCTCGACAAGCAGCGCTAGCGGCAGGCGCACGGCGCCACGGACGCAGGATGAGACCACGGCGGACGGCGCGCAGGACACTGCCGCCACTCGTCGGTCGGTCCGTTGCAACATCCGGGCAGCTACTGCCTGGGACCTATCGACCGCGCGCGACAGCGTGGCGCATGTCATGCGATCGATGCAGAGACAAGGGCGCGCGTCCATGCCGACACCACGGTTGCAGCGCCACTTGCACCAGCGCTTGCCACAAAGAAAAACAGCCACTCAACTTTCGCTGAGTGGCTGCCTGTCTGGTGGGCCGTCAAGGATTCGAACCTTGGACCTATTGATTAAGAGTCAACTGCTCTACCAACTGAGCTAACGGCCCTGAAACTGAGTCGCGCATGATATGCGCTTTTTTGCTTCGTTGCAACACCCGCGACGCATCGGGTCAAACTTTCTTGCTATCAGTGGGGTGGCTGAGGGGACTCGAACCCCCGACATCTGGAATCACAATCCAGTACTCTAACCAGCTGAGCTACAGCCACCACTGAAAACCTGCTTCCTACCGTACCGCCGATGGCGCGCCCGACAGGACTCGAACCTGTAACCGCCGGCTTAGAAGGCCGGTGCTCTATCCGGTTGAGCTACGGGCGCCCGGACCGAACTTCGCATTCCCACGCCGTCAAGAGCTCGGAATGGTCGGGGTAGAGGGATTCGAACCCCCGACATCCTGCTCCCAAAGCAGGCGCGCTACCAGACTGCGCTATACCCCGGCGGGACCCTTCCATCCCGAAGGCTGGAAAGGTCGGCTATTTTGGGAACGATTGGCCTCGCTGTCAATCATTTCCGTGTAAATCGGGCGATCCGGTATCCTCGCTGCAACGCTCACCCATACGGCGAGCACCACCTTCATGGAGAACACCTATGCGTAGCGGTAACCCGGCCCTTCGGGAATCCACGTTCCTCGACCTCGGCTCCGGCTCGGTGGTCACCCGCGATGGTCAGGCGATGACCCTCAACGGCACCGTCAACAAGACCGGCCTGCTGTTGCTGATGGCGGTACTCACTGCCGCCTTCGCCTGGTCGCAATCGATCGGTGCCGACGGCATGCCGCTACCGGCAGCACGCCTGTACATGATCGCCGGTGCGATCGGCGGGCTGGTGTTCGCACTGGCGACCAGCTTCAAGCCGACCTGGGCACCGGTCACCGCACCGCTGTACGCGCTGGTGGAAGGCTTCTTCCTGGGCTCGATCTCGGCGGTCTACGAGGCGCGTTTCAACGGCATCGTGTTCCAGGCGGTGCTGCTGACCTTCGGCACCATGTTCGCGCTGCTGTTCGCCTACCGCAGCGGCATGATCAAGGCCACGGAGAACTTCAAACTGGGCGTGGTGGCCGCCACCGGCGGCATTGCGCTGGTGTATCTGGCGACCATCGTGCTGGGCTTTTTTGGCGTGCGCATTCCCTTCATCCACGACTCGGGTCTGATCGGGATCGGCTTCAGCCTGTTCGTGGTCGTGGTGGCCGCGCTGAACCTGGTGCTGGACTTCGACTTCATCGAAAGCGGCGTCGAGCACGGCGCGCCCAAGCACATGGAGTGGTACGGCGCGTTCGGCCTGATGGTGACGCTGGTGTGGCTGTACATCGAGTTCCTGCGCTTGCTGTCGAAGCTGCAGTCGCGCAACTGAGCCGGGATTCGGGATTCGGGATTCGCAACAGCGGTTCCTCGAGCATCCGGGTTTCGAGCAAAAAGAAAGGGCGCCTGGGCGCCCTTTCTTTTTGTCTTTTTGCTGTAGCGATGTCGCTCAGAGGCGGCTGGCGATGGCCTTGGCGAAGCCCATGGTGTTGCCGGTGCCGCCCAGGTCGGGGGTCAGCGCGTCCTTGGCTTCCAGGGTGGCGACGATCGCTTCGCGCAGGCGCTCGGCGTTCTGCGGCTGGCCGATGTGGTCCAGCATCTGCGCGGCGCCCAGCAGCAGCGCGCACGGGTTGGCCTTGCCCTGCCCTGCGATGTCCGGCGCCGAGCCGTGCACGGCTTCGAAGATCGCCGCATCGACACCGATGTTGGCGCCCGGGGCCAGGCCCAGGCCACCAACCAGACCCGCACACAGGTCGGAGATGATGTCGCCGAACAGGTTGGTGGTCACGATGATGTCGAACTGCTCCGGACGCATCACCAGCTGCATGCAGGTGTTGTCGACGATCATTTCCTGGAACTCGATTTCCGGGTACTGCGTGGCGACATCGCGAGCGACTTTCAGGAACAGGCCCGAGGTCGACTTGATGATGTTGGCCTTGTGCACCGCGGTGACCTTCTTGCGGCCGGTGGCGCGCGCCAGGTCGAAGGCGTAGCGCACGATGCGCTCGGAGCCCTTGCGGGTGACGCGGGCGCCGGAAACGGCCACTTCGCCGTCGGCCGAGACTTCCTGGCCTTCGCTCAGGTAAGCGCCTTCGGTGTTCTCGCGCACCGTGATCAGGTCAACGCCATCGGCGAAACGCGACTTGGTGTTGGGGAACGACTTGGCCGGACGCACATTGGCGTACAGGTCGAACTTGCGACGCATGGCCACGTTGATCGAGCTGAAGCCCTCGCCGACCGGCGTGGTCAGCGGGCTTTTCAGCGCCACCTTGTTCTTGGTGATCGACGCCAGAGTGGACTCGGGCAGCAGATCGCCGTGCTTTTCCAGCGCGACCAGGCCAGCGTCGGCGTACTCGTAGGTCAGGCCAGCCTGCAGCGCGTCGAGCACGAACAGCGTGGCATCCATGATCTCCGGGCCGATACCGTCGCCGCGGATGACCGTGATTGTCTGCGTCATAACGTTGGGTTTCCGAACTTGAAAGGGGGGAGCGCCAGCCGTTAACCCGGCAAAGCGGCGCAAGGAGGTTTCACCGGCAATTATGCCCGATGCCGGTGACGGCGCCCAAACCGACCTTGGTCTAAGGCATCGCGGCTCGCCGGCAAGGGCGAGCGCGTTGCTGCTGCAGCAGGCGATTCAGCAGCGCGACGGCGGTCGTGCGCTCCAGGCCGCCCGGCCAAACGCTGCCGGCAAGACGCCGCGGAGCGAGGGACCTAGGCGGCCAGATCCGCCAACGCCCATCCGGATGCGATCGCACCTATCGGACGGCTATCGCCATCGCAACGGCAGTCAGGCGCCCTCATCGACAGGCCGCCAGGTCCGCAAGCGGCCAGGAGACAACCCAGCCCCTCTCGGCTGGCAACCCGAGCGCATTGCCAAAACGGGACGCGCCGCCTCAACGGCGGCGCGTGACCTGCTTTTACGAATCCCCACTCCCCATCCCGAATCCTGACCGGCACTGGCCAATCAGCCGCCTACGGGTGTCCATCAGGCATGCGCATGCTGCTCGGGAGGCTGTGCGCCGCCTTCGAGCTGATCGAGGAAATCCACCGCGCGGCGCAGGTGCGGGATCACGATGGAGCCGCCGACCACCAGACCGACCGAGAAGGTTTCGAAGAACTCTTCACGGGTGACGCCTGCTTCCTTGCACTGCGCCACGTGGTAGCTGATGCAGTCGTCGCAGCGCAGTACCATCGAGGCGACCAGGCCGAGCAACTCCTTGGTCTTCACGTCCAGTGCGCCGGCCTGGTAGGTCTGGGTGTCCAGCGCGAAAAAACGCCGTACGACCTGATTGGGCTCGGCCAGGATGCGCTGGTTCATGCGCTGGCGGAATTGCGTGAACTCGCGCAGGCGATCGGCGCTACCGTCGTCGGAAGCACTCATGCCTGACCGCCTGCGGCGGCGAACAGCGGTTCGAGTTTGCCGGCGCGATGCATGGCCATCATGTCGTCGTAGCCGCCCACATGGACGTCGCCGACGAAGATCTGCGGCACGCTGGTGCGCCGGGCCAGGGCGACCATCTTGTCGCGCTCGGCCGGGTCGAGGTCGATCCGCACCTCGGTCCAGGTCTGGCCCTTGCTCTTGAGGAAATTCTTGGCCGCCACGCAATACGGGCAGATGGCGGTGGAATACAGGGTGATCTGCGGGCCGGTGGCCGCATCCTGCACGTTGGTGTCTTGGCTCACGGGAAACTCCGTGGTGGGTTTGAGGTCTGACACATGGTAGCGGGCGACTGGAATTTCCATGTCGTCACCGCAACACTGTGGATTAATTGCCGATTCACGCCGCTGCGCTGCGCTGCCCGCATGCTCCGCGCACCACCTGGGAGTTCCACTTGCGCCTGCTTCCGCTCGCTACCGCCCTCACCCTGGCCCTCGCCATGGGCGTGGCACCTGCGCAGGAAAGTCGCCTGCCCGATATCGGCTCGTCGGCTGGCGAGCTGCTGACTCCGGCCCGTCAGGCCGAGTACGGCAAGATGATGCTGGCCGAGTTGCGCAACTACGACTACGTGCTGGACGACCCGCTGATCGGCGACTGGCTGCAGACCATGGGTACCCGGCTCGGCGCCAACAGCGACCAACCGCAGCAGCCCTTTACCTTCTTCATGCTGCGCGACCGCCAGATCAATGCGTTCGCCACGCTGGGCGGCTATATCGCGGTCAATGCCGGGCTGGTGCTGACCGCCGAGCGCGAGGACGAAGTGGCCGCGGTGCTGTCGCACGAAATCGCCCACGTCACCCAGCAGCATGTGCTGCGCGGGGTGGAACGCGCCCAGCGCGACCAGATCCCGATCCTGCTCGGCATGCTGGCGGCAGTGGTGGCGGCGCAGCAGGCCGGCGGCAATTCCAAGGGCGATGCCACCATGGCCACCATCACCAGTGCGATGGGGCTGATGCAGCAACGCCAGATCGACTACACCCGCTCCAACGAATCGGAGGCCGACCGGCTGGGCATCCGCACGCTGGTCCGCAGCGGCTACGACGTGGACGCGATGGCCGGCTTCTTCGAGCGCATGTCGGTTGCGATGCGCGCCAACGAGGGCGGCTACAGCGCACCGGACTTCCTGCAGACCCACCCGGTGACCACCACCCGCATCAGCGAGGCCAAGGCGCGCGCCGAGCAGATGAAGAAGAACACCGTGGTGCTGACCACCTCGGTGCCGGGCGGAACGCGCCAGGAGCGCGTGGACCCGGCCGATCCATCGTTGTCGGAGCCGTTGAGCCGCAACGGTAACGCGCTGCTGCCGTATGCACTGCGATTGCCGGTGGATGCGCTGAGCCGTGGCGGCGACCAACAGGGTTTCGACTGGGCCAAGGAGCGCCTGCGCGTGCTCAGTGCGAGCACGCCCGATGCGGCCATTCGCGAATACGAAAACCTGCGCCGTAGCGCCAAGCAGGGCCTGACCGATGCGCAGCGTTACGGGCTGGCGCTGGCGCAACTGCGCAACAGCGGGAGCCGGCCGAGCGAACCGGTGGCCGAGCTGGCCGGCCTGCTGGAAGCGCATCCGGACAACCTGTGGCTGGCGCTGGGCCTGAGCGAGGCGCAGGCGCGCGTGGGCCAGCGCGAGGCAGCCAACGCCCGCTTCGATGCGCTGCTCAAGCGGCTGCCGAACAACCGTGCGGTGGCGCTGACCTATGCCGGCGCGCTCAACGAACAAGCCAGCAAGGAATCCGGTCAGCGCGCGCGTCAGGTGCTGGAGCCCCTGCTCTACCGCAGCGGCGAGGATCCGTTGCTGCAACAGACCTACGCCCGCGCCTGTGAGCTCGCCGGCGATCATCTGCGGGCCAGCGAGGCCTATGCCGAATCGGCGTCCCTGAACGGGCGCCCGGAGCAGGCCCTGATCCAGTTGGAGGCGCTGAAAAAGAAGGACCTGGACTATGTGACACGGGCGCGTGTGGATGCGCGGATTGCCGCAATCACGCCGACCGTGCTGGAACTGCGTCGTCAAGGTATCCGCGACCCGGATCTGTCCACGCAGTGACATCGGGTCCGCGAATACGCATCGCGCGGCATGCTGCGCCTGGCTTCACCGCGCCTGAAGCGGTTCAGTCCGCTTCACAGAATGACCGCCTGGCAGGAGGCAACGCCCGCCATGTCACATTAAAGTCACAAAACCGTAGTCTACTGGCGATCACCAAAGCCAGACGGTAAGCCCCGCGTGCAGAAACGCATTCTGATCGTCGATGACGAACCCGCGATCCGCGACATGGTGGCGTTCGCGCTGCGCAAAGGCGAGTTCGAGCCCATCCATGCTGGCGACGCGCGCGAGGCGCAGACCGCCATCGCCGACCGCGTGCCCGACCTGATCCTGCTGGACTGGATGCTGCCGGGCACCAGCGGGCTGGATCTGGCGCGGCGCTGGCGCAAGGAACAGCTGACCCGGGAGATCCCGATCATCATGCTGACCGCGCGTGGCGAAGAGAACGACCGTGTCGGCGGGCTGGAAGCGGGCGTGGACGACTACGTGGTCAAGCCCTTCTCGGCACGCGAGCTGCTGGCGCGTATCCGGGCGGTGATGCGCCGCACCCGCGAGGACGACGAGGACGGCAGCGTGGCCGTGGGCCGCCTGCGCATCGATGGCGCCGCGCACCGGGTGTTTGCCGGCGATGCGCCGGTGCCGATCGGCCCGACCGAATACCGGCTGCTGCACTTCTTCATGACCCATCCCGAGCGCGTGTACACGCGCACCCAACTGCTGGACCATGTCTGGGGCGGCAGCGTGTATGTGGAAGAGCGCACCATCGACGTGCACATCCGCCGCCTGCGCAAGACGCTGGAACCGTTCGGCCTGGAAAACATGGTGCAGACCGTGCGCGGCTCGGGCTATCGTTTTTCGTCGGCAACCTAGTACATGCCGCACCGCGACCCGGCCGCCGATCGGCCGGGTCGCCTGCCTACCTGACGCTTCGTGGTAACGCCTTCCATGCCTCAACATATCCGTTCCGCCTGGCTCAAGACGCTCGGCACCCTTGCGCTGTTGTTGGGCGCTGCCGTCGTGGTGGGCGTGCTGATCGGGCATGTGTGGATGGCGCTGACGCTCACCGCGCTGGGGGTGCTGAGCTGGCATTACTGGCGGCTGCGGCAAGTGCTGCGCCGGCTCACCGCGCGCCAGCGTGCCGAGCCTGCCGCCGGTGTCGGCGCCTGGAACGAACTGGATCGGCTGCTGTATCGCAGCCAGGCCGAAATGCGCGGACGCAAGCGGCGCTTGATCGACATGTTGCGCACCTATCGCGCCGCGGCGCAGGCGCTACCGGATGCGGTGGTGGTGGTGGACCGCAACAGCCAGCGCGTGCAGTGGTTCAACAAGGCGGCCGGCGGCCTGCTCGGGCTGCATCATCCTGGCGATATGGGCGTGTCGGTGGTGGAACGCCTGCAGCCATTGCCGCTTGCCCACTGGCTGGCGGCCGGTCGCAATGCCGAGCCGATGCTGGATGCGGCCTCGCCGGTGGACCCGGACCTGCGCCTGAATCTGCGCCTGATCCCCTACTCCGACGACTACTGGCTGCTGGTGGCGCGCGATGTCAGCAAGCTGTTGCGCCTGGAACAGGTGCGTCGCGATTTCGTGGCCAACGTGTCGCACGAGCTGCGCACGCCGTTGACGGTGGTGCATGGCTACCTGGACATGCTCGACCCGGAGGACTTTCCCGACTCTGGCCCGATGCTGGCGGAGATGCGCAAGCAGTCGCAGCGCATGGCGCAGCTGGTCGAGGACCTGCTGACCCTGTCGCGGCTGGAATCGCAGGAAGAGCTCGGCGAAGAAAACGTGGCGATGGCGCCGATGCTTTCGACCTTGCGCCGCGAGGCCGAGGCGCACAGCCAGGGCCGCCACACGGTGGAAGTGATCGATGAAGCCGGCGTGGATCTGCTCGGTTCCAACAAGGAATTGCACAGCGCGTTTTCCAACCTGGTGACCAATGCGGTGCGCTATACGCCCGGGGGCGGCACGGTGACGATCCGCTTCCTGCGCGAGGGCGACGGCGCGGCGCTGGCGGTACGCGACACCGGCTACGGCATTCCCGCCTCGCATCTGCCGCGCATTACCGAGCGCTTCTACCGCGTGTCCAGCAGCCGCTCGCGCGAGAGCGGCGGCACCGGGCTGGGGCTGTCGATCGTCAAGCATATCCTGGGCCTGCACCAGGCACGGCTGGAGATCGAAAGCGAAGTGGGACGCGGCAGCGAATTCTCGTGTCATTTTGTGGCCGCACGCGTCGTGCAGCGCGAACAGTCCCTGCCACTGTCACGCTTGGCGTGATATGTAGGCAGTGCGCGTCGACGCGTGTAGCGCCTGTACCCGCGCAACGTCCGTTGCACGCGCTGCACCGCAGCGCGCACGCGGCAACACCGCACACCAATCCGTCTTGATGACCGACTCCATGGGCCACGCCAAACAACTGCACGACGTCACACCTTCCGAGGACATCGCCACCGATCCCTTGCGGGATCCGGCGCTGTACATCAACCGGGAACTGTCGCAACTGGACTTCAATTTCCGGGTGCTGGCGCAGGCGCTGGACGAACAGGTGCCGCTGCTGGAACGGCTGCGGTTCCTGTGCATCTCGTGCACCAACCTGGACGAGTTCTTCGAAATTCGCGCCGCCACCGTGCGGCACGCGCAGGAGTTCGGCCTGCCGCCGGCACCGGACGGCCTGAGCCCCACGGCCATCCTCAACGCCGTGCACGACCGCGCGGCCAAGCTGGTCGAGCAGCAGTACCACGCGTGGAATGACGTGCTGCGCCCGGCGATGGAAGAGGCCGGCGTCGCCGTGCTTGGCCGCGCGACCTGGACCTCGCGCCAGAAGCGCTGGCTGCGCGCCTACTTCCGCAACGAGATCATGCCGGTGCTGTCGCCGCTGGGCCTGGACCCGGCGCACCCGTTTCCGAAGATTCTCAACAAGACACTGAACATCGTGGTGGTGCTGGAAGGTCAGGACGCGTTCGGGCGCGCCGGCCATCTGGCCATCGTGCGTGCGCCGCGCTCGTTGCCGCGCATCATCCAGTTGCCGGCCAGCCTGTCGCCGGAGGGCGCGCAAAGCTTCGTGTTCCTGTCCTCGGTGCTGTCGGAGTTCGTGGACGAATTGTTCCCGGGCATGCAGGTCAAAGGCTCCTACCAGTTCCGCGTCACCCGCAATTCCGAGCTGGTGGTGGACGAAGAGGAAGTCGAAAACCTGGCACTGGCATTGCGCGACGAACTGGTCACGCGCGGCTACCGGCCGGCGGTGCGGCTGGAGATCGCGCACGATTGCCCGGCGCCGATCATGCGCACCCTGCTGCAGAACTTCGGCTTGAACGAGAACGCGGTGTATCGCATCGTCGGGCCGGTCAATCTGAGCCGCGTCACCCAGGTCTACGACCTGGTGCAGCGCCCGGAACTCAAGTACCCCTCGTTCAACCCGCGCACCCTGCGCGACAGCGAGGGCATCTTCCAGATCGTCAGCAAGGGCGATGTGCTGCTGCACCACCCCTTCGATGCGTTCACCGCGGTGCTGGACGTCATCCGCCAGGCGGCCGTCGACCCGAACGTGCTGGCGATCAAGCAGACGCTGTACCGCACCGGCAAGGATTCGCTGATCGTCGATGCGCTGATCCTTGCCGCGCGCAACGGCAAGGACGTCACCGTGGTGGTGGAGCTGCGCGCGCGCTTCGACGAAGAGGCCAACCTGGGCCTGGCCGACAAGCTGCAGGAAGCCGGCGTGCAGGTGGTCTATGGCGTGGTCGGCTTCAAGACGCACGCCAAGATGCTGCTGATCGTGCGGCGCGAGGGACGCAAGCTCAAACGCTATGTGCACCTGGGCACCGGCAACTACCACAGCGGCACCGCGCGGCTGTATACCGACATCAGCCTGATCACGGCGGATGTGGAAATCGGCAACGATGTGCACATGCTGTTCCAGCAATTGTCCGGGCTGGCCCCGCGCATGAAGCTGGAGCAGTTGCTGCAATCGCCCTTCACCCTGCACGCCGGCGTGTTGAAGCGGATCGAGCGCGAAACGCGGCTGGCCCGCAACGGCCGCCCGGGCCGCATCATCGCCAAGATGAATGCCCTCAACGAGCCGCAAGTCGTGCGTGCGCTGTACACCGCTTCGCAAGCCGGTGTGCAGATCGACCTGATCGTGCGCGGCGCCTGTACGCTGCGGCCCGGGGTGCCCGGCGTGTCCGACAATATCCGCGTACGCTCGATCGTGGGGCGATTCCTGGAACATAGCCGCGTGTACTGGTTCGGCAACGACGGCGCGGCCGAGTTGTACTGCGCCAGCGCCGATTGGCTGGAACGCAATCTGTTGCGCCGCGTGGAAACCTGCTTCCCGATCCTGGAACCGGATCTGGCCAGGCGCGTCTATCGCGAAGTGCTGCAGAACTACCTGGACGACAACGTCAGTGCCTGGGAACTGGATGCCGAAGGCGTGTACCACAAGCGCACCCCCGGCCCTGGCGAGCCGGCCCATTCGGCGCAGATGACCTTGCTCGATCGGATCTGAGAACGCGAGGGCCGTGGGCTCTCACGTGGCCAACCGCCCATCGGCTACCATGCGGCCATGCCAATGCCCTCCCCCACGATTCCGCCCCTGCGCGATGGCGATTTTCTTGCCGCCATCGACTTAGGGTCCAACAGTTTCCACATGGTCATTGCGCGCTACCTGATGGGTCAGCTGCGCGTCGTCGATCGCCTGCGCGAAACCGTGCGCATGGCCGACGGCCTGGATGGCAAGGGCGGTCTGTCCAACGAAGCGCGCCAGCGTGCGCTCGAATGCCTGGCACGCTTCGGCCAACGCATCCGTGAAGTTCCCTCGCTGCGCGTGCGCGCTCTGGCGACCAATACGGTGCGTCAGCTGCGCTCGCCGCAAGCTTTTTTGATGCCGGCGGAAACTGCACTGGGGCATGCGATCGAAGTGGTCAGCGGGCGCGAGGAAGCGCGGCTGATCTATCTGGGCGTGACCCATGCGCAACCGCCCAAGCCCGATCAACGCCGGCTGGTGATCGACATCGGCGGTGGCTCGACCGAATTCATCATCGGCCAGGGCTTCCAGACCCTGGAACGCGAAAGCCTGCAGGCCGGTTGCATTGCCAGCACGCGGCGATTTTTCCCGGGCGGCAAGTTGTCGAAGAAAAAATGGAAGGATGCGCTGACCGAGATCGGTGCCGAATTCCAGCAGTTCGCCGGCCAATACAAGGCGCTGGGCTGGCATGAAGCGATCGGTTCGTCCGGCACGCATAAGGCGATCGGCGAAATCTGCGCGGCGATGAAGCTCACCAAGGGGGCGATCACCGCGCAGGCGCTGCCGGCGCTGCGCGATGAGCTGCTCAAGGCCAAGCGCATCGAAGACATCCAGCTGCCCGGCCTGGCGGCCGAGCGGCGGCCGATCATCGCCGGTGGAATCCTGGTGCTCGAAGCGGCCTTCCAGGCGCTGGGGCTGGAGAAGCTGATGGTCAGCAAGGCCGCGATGCGCGAAGGCATCCTGTACGACATGCTCGGCCGCGGCGGCCAAAACGACCCGCGCGACAGCTCGGTGGCCTCGCTGGTGCAGCGCTACGGCATCGATGAGGTGCAGGCGCAGCGCGTGGAAGCCACGGCCTGCCGCCTGTTCGATCAGGTCTGCGAATCCTGGCATCTGGATGGCGACGATGCGCAGGTACTGCGGCGTGCCGCACGCCTGCACGAGTTGGGGCTGATCATCGCGCACAGCCAGTATCACGTGCATGGCAGCTACATCCTGGAACATTCGGATATCGCCGGTTTTTCGCGCCAGGAACAGCAGGTCCTGGCAGCGCTGGTACGCACGCACCGGCGCAACGTCCCCAAGACCGCCTTCGATGCGCTGCCGGACCGGTTGCTGCTGCCCACCCGCCGCAAGGCCGCGCTGCTGCGGCTGGCAGTGCTGCTGCACCGTGCGCACGAATCGGACCCGATCCCGACACTGGAACTCACCGCCGACGACACGCGGCTGTCGTTGATCCTGTCGCAAAGCTGGATCGATTCGCGCCCGCTGCTGCGCGCCGACCTGATCGGCGAAGTCGAAAGCATGGCCGGCCTGGGCATCGCGTTCAAACCGTTTGTGGCCTGAGGCCTGCGGCCTCAGGCGGGAATCGGGAATCAGGAATCGGGAATAGTCGACCACGGGGCTTTGAGAAGTTCTGACTGGTGGCGATTGCGCTGAACGAGTGCAGCACGCTGCCTTTGCGATTCCCCATTCCCCATTCCCCATTCCCCATTCCCCATTCCCCATTCCCCATTCCCGGCTCCACTGTCACCGCCGCGACTTATGGGCGCAACATCGATGCCATCGCCCTGCCGGAAGCTAGCGAAAACCGGAGAACGGGCATGCGCTACGCGATCGTTACCGAAACCTATCCCCCCGAGGTCAACGGTGTTGCGCTGACGGTCCACGGCCTGGAAACCGGCCTGCGCGCGCGTGGGCATCAGGTGGATGTGGTGCGTCCACGCCAGGGCTGCGACACCGCCCCATCCGATGCATTGCTGGTGCGTGGCGCGTCGCTGCCGCGCTACCCGGGGCTGAAATTCGGGTTGCCAGCGACCCAGCGGCTGATCCGTCATTGGCGAACGACGCTACCGGATGCGATCTACGTGGCCACGGAAGGCCCGTTGGGCTGGTCGGCGATGCGTGCGGCACGCCGGCTGGGCATTCCGGTCGCCTCCGGCTTCCACACGCGTTTCGACGAATACCTGCCGGACTACGGCGCCGCCTGGCTGCAGGGCACCGCGCTGCGCTGGATGCGGCGTTTTCATAATCAGGCCGACGCCACCCTGGTGCCGACGCGCGAACTGCAACAGTTGCTGCGCCAGGACGGGTTCGAGCGTGTGCAATTGCTGGCGCGCGCTGTGGACAGCCAGCAGTTCGATCCTGGCCGCCGCGATCATGCCTTGCGCGCCGGGTGGGGTATCGAAGGCGAAGGCTTCGCAGCGATCTATGTCGGACGGATCGCCAACGAAAAAAATCTGCCCTTGGCAGTGCAGGCATTTCGCAGGCTGCAGCAGGTCCGCCCGAAGGCGCGCTTTGTGTGGGTCGGCGATGGCCCGGCGCGCGAAAAGATCGCACACGACAATCCCGACTTCATCTTCTGCGGCGTCCAGCGCGGCGAGGCCCTGGCGCGCCACTTCGCCAGCGGCGACCTGTTCCTGTTCCCCAGCCGCAGCGAAACCTTCGGCAACGTGACCCTGGAAGCGATGGCCAGCGGTGTGGCGACGGTCGCCTTCGACTACGGTGCCGCGCGCGAATACCTGCGCAATGGCCAGACCGGCGCGGCGGTGGACAACGACGCGGCTTTCATCCAGGCAGCCGTCGCACTCACCCAGGACGACGCGCTACGCCAGCGCTTGGGTGCGGCGGCGGCGCAGGCGATGAAAAAACTGCATCCGGACAATGTGGTATCCGACTTCGATGCCTTGTTGCTGGGCATCACTGCGGCACGGGGGCGTTATGTCGTCAACGCGGCTTGAGGTCTTGCGCGGTCATGAAGCGCGCTGGTGCCGACGCGCCAACCATTGGTGCCGCCGACACACGGTGCGCCGCACATTCGCCACCATCAGCCGCCTGGGCGATGGTGTGTTCTGGTACAGCCTGATGGGCCTGCTGGTGCTGCTCGACGGCATGGGTGGCGTTCGCGCCTCGGCGCACATGGCCGCCACCGGCGTGCTCGCCTTGACGCTGTACAAGGCACTCAAGCGCTGGACCCGCCGCCCGCGTCCCTACGCCGCCGACGTGCGCATCCGCGCCTGGGTGGCGCCGCTGGACGAGTTCAGTTTTCCCTCCGGCCACACCTTGCATGCGGTGTCCTTCAGCATCGTGGCGCTGGCCTACTACCCGTGGCTCGCCCCGCTGCTGGTGCCATTTTCGGCATGCGTGGCGCTATCGCGCGTCGTGCTTGGATTGCATTACCCCAGCGACGTGCTGGCCGCCACGGCGATCGGCGTCGCGCTGGCGAGTCTGTCGTTGTGGGGGCTGCCGGCACTGATCGGGTAGAGGTTTGCGGCAGCACCGCGCCGCGCGAGCTCGCGTAGGCCTGGCCCGGTTTCCTCATCGTTATTGCGCAACAGACCGGGACTCGGGCCGGGTGCCTGCGCAGGTGCATACCGCTGCGATGCGTTGCTTGCCCGCTCACGCAATCGCAGCTACCACGCCTCGCCATCCGGCGGTCCGGACGTACAATGGCGCGATGACGACACTGTTCATTTCCGACCTGCATCTGGATCCGGCCCGGCCGGCGATCACCGCGCTGTTTCTGGATTTCCTGCGCACGCAGGTGCCCGGGAGCGATGCGCTGTACATCCTTGGGGACCTGTTCGAAGCCTGGATCGGCGATGACACCCCGTCCACCGCTGCGGATGAGGTCGCGGTGGCATTGCATGCGGTGGCCGATGCCGGCGCCCCAGTCTTCTTCATGCCGGGCAACCGCGACTTCCTGGTGGGCGATGCCTACGCGCAGCGCGCCGGCTTGCGCATTCTGCCCGACCCCACCGTGATCGATCTCTACGGCCATACGACGCTGCTGCTGCACGGCGACCTGCTGTGCACCGACGACACCGCCTATCAGGCATTCCGTGCGCAGACCCGCGACCCGGTGTTTCAGGCGCAGTTTCTGTCGCAGCCGCTGGCCGCCCGCGTGGCCTTCGCGCAGCAGGCGCGTGCGGCAAGTCAGGCCCGCTACGCCGAACTCAAGCAGGGCGACCAGGCGCAGCTCGAAACCGTCACCGACGTGTCGCAGGCCGAAGTGGAAGCGACCTTCGTGCGTTACGGCCTGGATCGCATGATCCACGGCCATACCCATCGCCCCGCAATCCATACCCTGCAAGCCGGTGGCAACACCTGCACGCGCATCGTGCTGGGCGACTGGTACGAGCAAGGCTCGGTGCTGCGGGTGGATGCCGATGGCGTTGCGTTGGAGCAGTTGCCACTCTAGATCCGGCAGCCGCAGCCGCCCCCGCATGCGGGGATTGCGCTGCGGTGAGTCCGTTGCCGCCGGTTGCGCGAATGTGGCGGCTGCGCTTCGCATCGCAGGCCAGGTGCGGCCACTGCTTCGCACGCACGACGGCGTGCCGCTGAAGACAGCGAGCACCTCGTCCAGTCCAGCCGATGAAACGCGCGCTCAACACGGCGCAGCGCGCGCGTTGCACCCTCGATTCGGGTGCCGCACCCAATCCGTCCGGCATCGGATACATCGATCAGTCGCGCTGCTGAAAGTCCCTAAAGTGCAACCTTCATCGGCAACGGATGCCGCTACCAACATCGCGTCCGGATGCGCAAATACGCAGTGGCAGCGCTCGCCGGCAACCAGACGCCTGCGCGCAGTCCCGGCTGGCCAAGTCGCTACAGCGTGTCATTGAACGCTGCGCGCACGCTCGGCGTAGTCGACAAAATCCGCATTGACCACGTCGTACCAGAACAGCGTGCCATCTGCCTGGACGCGGAAGCGATCGCGCACCGGGCTGGTCTGCGGGTCGCCTGGGCAGCCGTCGCCATGGCGTTCGCGCACGGCAAACTCAAACGCGTCCGGGGTTGGCGGATCGTCCTGTTCGGCCATGATGCTGATGCAGTTGTCCGGGTAGACCTTGTCGGTTTGCAGCCGTGTTTCGAGCAACTGCAGCGCGCGCGCCTGGGCAGCGTTTTCGGTGGCGGGCGCCGGCACGGCAACCGCGGGCTTGGGTGGGGTGGCGGTGGGCTCGGCAGGTTGCTGTTTGCATCCGGCAACTGCCAGCGCGACCAGGCACAGCAGCGCATAACGCGGGGACGTGGACATGAGTGCTCCGCTCGACAGGACGTGGCCGGCAGGCGCCGGCGGTGCGTCTAGTCTGCGCGATCATCGCGCCTGGGTGTAGCGCACTCGCGCAATGGCCCGACACCGCTCGGTGCCGGGCCATCGCAATCGCACACCGATCAGCGGAAGCCGGCGATGGTGGCCTTGGTGTTGACGAGCACGCGCTGATTGTCGGCGGTGCTGGCATTGCCCATGGGCACGCCGTTGTAGCTGATGTTGGGGTTGGACCAGTAGTTCAGCCGCGGGCAGCCGCTGGTGCAATCGTAGGCCATGATGGTGCGCCAGCTGTTGCCGTAGCGATAGCCGTGACCATAAGCGTACGGCGAGGTGCTCGGGTCGTTGGTGGCATCGTGGCGGGCGCTTTGCAGATGGCCGATTTCATGCGCAAAGCTGTAGTAGCCGGTCGCGCAGTCCCAGTACACCGACGCGAAGGCGCTCGCGGCCGTGGAGCCGATGCCCGAGGCCAGCCCGCAGTAGCTGCTGTTGTCCAGCACGATCACGCCCACGTCTGCGGTGTAGGTGTTGCGGCTGGTGTGGATGCTGTCCATGTAACCGTCGTTGGTTACGCGGAAGCGCTGCAGGTCGGTGGTGAAGTTGCCGGTTTCGGTGTAGCTGGTGGTCTCGTAGCGCGCCAGCTGCAGGGTGATGCCGACATTGCTGTTGATGTAGCCCTGGTTGGCTTCGGCCACCGCCAGCTGCACCAGCGACTGCATGTTGCCGCCGTACGCGGTTACCGCCTTGTTGGTGGCCACGACCAGCACGCGGATGGTGGCCGGGCTGCCGGATGAGGCGGCCGCTGCGGTCACGCGCCCGTCGCCGGGCATGTCGAACCTGGGCAGCAGGCTGTATTCGGCCGGATGTTCCTGCGGCATACGCTGCTCGTCGACCTGCACCAGCACATGGCGGCCATCGGCCAACGGACGCAGGCGATACAGCTTGCCGGCGTAGCGGATGGTGCCGGTGACGGTCTCGCCGCTGCGCACCAGGATGGCCGAGTTCAACGGGTCCACGCCGGACAAGGTGCGCGCGCGGGTGCCCGCGCGCGGGCCGAGGTTGCCGTACCACACGCTGTCGCCGCCCTCCAACGCATCCACCTTGGCCTGCGTGGCGGTGATGGTCTGGCCATCCAGCTGCAATTCCAGCAGTTTTTCGCCAGCGGTCACCGCGCCGGCATCGAGCTGCACCACCTGTGCGTTGGTGGTGGACGGGGCGCTCAACAGGCGTTGCAGCGAGGGTTCTGCGGTGGCGGTTGCCGCGGCGCTGCGGCTGAGCGCCGGGCCGGTTTGGTACAGGGGCTTGCCGGCAGCAGCGGCCGACCCGGCCAGGCACATGGCGATCAGACCGACCGTGGTGCACATCGACTTCGACTTCATCGTCTCTCTCTCCTAAGACATGGAAGCAATGGGTGCGAAACACCGGGCCCCTGTCCCCGGGACGCCATTAGGGCGCGCCGGAATGTACCGAATGCAAGTTGTTACAAAAGAAAATTACGTTTTTGTGATGCTTGCCGAAGACTGGATGCGATTCCGGCCGCATGCGCGACGACGTAGCGCACAGTTCCGGTCGAAAGGGGTGGCGGCGAGACGCGCGCGTCGCGCTGCATCGCCGATGTTGCAGCGGCGCAAGTCAGACCAAGTCCGCAGGTCTACCGACAGACCGAAAACCGCGCGCCAACCAACGCGCGTCGATCAGGCGGGCATCGCTGTCATTGGCTGGGCCTGTATTGCATGGACAGGTCGGATGCCAGTTCCGGGCGCGCGGCCGGCAGCAACCCGCGTGTTGTTCCCGGCGTTCTGTCAGTCGCTCTGACGAGAAGGTTCTTGGCTGTCTTGGGAGGCTTAGCTGCGCTGCATTCAGCGCTTGCAAAGCGCTTGATCCGTGCTTTAGCTGCAGGGCCCTTACCTGCCCTCCATCGCGGGACGCGCGGTGAATCCGTCCATGCAGACTCTTATGCGTCCACGCCGCATCAGGGCCCGCGACGGTGGGCGGGCAAGGACCGGTCGTGATGGTGGGTGTGCCTGGTTTTCAATCGAGCAATCGACCAAGTCCGTGGTGTGGCATCCCACCGATTGCAGGACGCGGTGACCGCAGGGATGGATGCGCTGCGTAGCTTCCGATTGGTGAGGGCACTGCAGCCTCGACCAGCGCCGCTTGCGAAGCGCGGATCGCGTCAAGCGCACCTAAATCACTCTGCGCCCCGTGCCCGACAGCGCATGCGTATACCGTTGCATGACAGCGGCAACGAACCACGCCCTCAGCCGGCCTGCTCCACCAGATCGGCGAGTTCGTCTTCGTCGAAACCGGCAAGCAGCCGCGCCTGCAGATTGAACGGGCCATGCAGATAACCGCCGGCGTACTCGCGCAACAACGCCTTGAAGCGCGCCCTTGGTTCGATACCGGCCTGTGCGCAATACCAGCGGTACCAGCGCGAGCCGGCGGCCACGTGCGCCACTTCCTCGCGCAGGATCGTCTCCAGCACCTCGGCCGTGGCGGCATCGCCGAGCGAACGCAGTTTGACGATCATCGCCGGTGTCACATCCAGGCCGCGCGCTTCCAGCACCCGCGGCACCAACGCCATGCGCGCCAGACCGTCATGCGCGGTTTTCTCGCACATTTCCCACAAGCCGTTGTGCGCGGCAAAGTCGCCGTAGTCGCGATCGTGTGCCTGCAGGCGTGCGCGCAGCAGCATGAAGTGACGCGATTCGTCGTCGGCCACCGCCACCCAATCGGCGTAGAAGCCATCAGGCAGGCCGCGAAAGCGATACACCGCGTCCCAGGCCAGATCGATCGCATTGAGTTCGATATGCGCAATCGCATGGATGAAGGCAGCGCGCCCTTCCGGCGTGCCCAGCCCGCGCCGCGGCAGCTCGCGCGGGTGCACCAGCACCGGCGTGGCTGGCCGACCGGGCATGCGGATCGGCCCAGGTGCAGGAGCGGCCGCGTTCAACAGCAGCCGGCCCTCGCGAAACGCGGCTGCGCACTGTTGCGTCAACGCGACCTTTTGCAGCGGGTCGGCAGCGTCCAGGCACGCGCGTGCGGCATCGAACAGATCCATGCTCACCGGGCCTGCCGCAGCGGTTGCCGGCCCAGTGCTGCCAGCGATGCTGCACGCACCCGCTCGCACGGGTTTGCCTTGATCCGCAACTGGCAAGCGGTGCGTCTGGCACACGCCAGCGCGAACAGCCGCGTACGATCGGCCTGTGCAGGCGCGGGCACCGCTGATGGCAATGCGCCAGGTTCACCCGCACCAATGCCGACTCCGGCGCCGAGCAAGCGCGCCTGGTCGCTGCGGCAATCCACCGCGTACGTCCATTCAGCCAGGCCTGCTGGCGGTGCGCCTGCAGCTGCCGCCTCGCGCAGCCGCACCACCACAATCGCCTCGCCCACGCGCGTGGCGCCGGCAAGATCCAGCCGCTGCGCGCCTGCGGGCGTGGCGAATGCGGGGTCCAGTGCAGCCTGTTGCTGCCAGTCCAATTGCATGTCCAAGGTGGTGCTCAGCGCAACAGGCACCTGGCCGTTGCGCAAGCGCGCATCGTCCACGGTGCGGACTGGTGCAGCGTCATCGGCGACGCAGCCCGACAGCAGCAGGGCTACCACGGCCAGCTGGCCGCAGCGCCGTGACAATTCAGGCGCGGCGACGCTTCTTGGCATCGTCCGAGCGCAGTTGCTGGATGCGTTCGAAATAGCCCGGTTCGATGCCGGTGATGTACTCGCCGTTGAAGCAGGAAGAATCGAACTGCTGGATGTCCGGGTTGCCTTCGCGCACCGCCACTTCCAGATCTTCCAGGTCCTGGTAGATCAGCCAGTCGCAGCCCAGGAATTCCTGGATTTCCAGCTCGCTGCGGCCATGCGCGATCAGCTCTTCGGCGGCCGGCATGTCGATGCCGTAGATATTGGGGTAACGCACCGGCGGCGCGGCCGAGGCCAAGTACACCTTGCGCGCACCGGCATCGCGCGCCATCTGCACGATCTGCCGGCTGGTGGTGCCGCGTACGATGGAATCGTCCACCAGAAGCACCACACGGTTGCGGAATTCCAGGTGGATCGGGTTGAGCTTGCGGCGCACCGACTTCTGCCGCTCGCCCTGCCCCGGCATGATGAAGGTGCGGCCCACGTAACGGTTCTTGACGAAACCCTCGCGGTATTTCACCCCGAGCACGTTGGACATTTCCAGCGCCACGTCGCGCGAGGTGTCCGGGATCGGAATGATGGTGTCGATATCGTGATCCGGGCGCAGGCGCAGGATCTTCTCGCCCAGCTTCAGGCCCATGCGCATACGCGCCTTGTGCACCGAAATATTGTCGATCATCGAATCGGGGCGCGCGAAGTACACGTACTCGAAGATGCACGGCGCGTTGACGGTCGGCGCCGCGCAGACTTCTGAAAACAGCTCGCCGCGCGCGGTGATCACCATCGCCTCGCCGGGACGCACGTCGCGCACGCGCTGGTAGCCGAGGATGTCCAGCGCGGCCGATTCGGAGGAGACGATGTATTCGGTGCCTTCGGCGTGCTCGCGCTTGCCCAGCACCAGCGGACGGATGCCGTGCGGGTCGCGGAAGGCCACCAGACCCAGGCCCAGCACCACGCTCACCACCGCATAGCCCCCCTTGCAACGGCGGTGCACGCCGGCCACCGCGCGGATCGCCGCCTCGGGGGTGAGCATGCGCTGCGCATCCAGCTCGTAGGCGAACACGTTCAGCAGCACTTCGCTGTCCGAATCGGTGTTGATGTTGCGGCGGTCGGCTTCGAACACCTGCTGGCGCAAGGCCTCGGTGTTGATCAGGTTGCCGTTGTGCGCCAGCGCGATGCCGTAGGGCGAATTGACGTAGAACGGCTGCGCCTCGTCCATGCCTTCCGAGCCTGCGGTCGGGTAGCGGCAATGCGCGATGCCGACGCGGCCTTCCAGCACCGCCATCTTTTTCTCGTCGAAGACATCGCGTACCAGGCCATTGGCTTTTTGCACGCGCAACCGCGTGCCGTCTGCGGTGGCGATGCCTGCGGCGTCCTGCCCACGATGCTGCAGGACGGTCAGGCCGTCATAAAGTTGCCCGGCGACGTTTTGGTTGCCGACAATACCGACGATGCCACACATGGTGCGCGTTCTCCGCTGCGGCTTGCGCCGTTACTGTGAAGGTGGCCGTGCCTGGCCTTGGGATTCGACCCGAGCCGGGTCGCTTTCTCCGCCGCGAACCTGCGCCGGATCGATATTGGCCGGCATCGCCTGCGCCGGATTGCGTCCGTCGCTGGCGGCGTTGCCGGGTTTGCCGAGCGCCCGCGACACGGTGTCGCTCAGTCCGGACCCGGACAGCATTTTGCCCAGGTCCGCATTATCGCCTGTCGAAGGCAACTTCCCCAACTCCGTGGGCAGGTTGCCCAGTTCCATGGATGGCATGTCCATCGACGGCATGCGCCAGGCCGGCAGTTGCGCTCGCATCCAGCCGGCACCGGGCTGCAGGATCGGCAGCAGCACCGATTGTCGCCACGCCGCCTCGCGCGGCAATGGCGTGAAGCCCATCAGCAGCACCAGCACGCTGGCCAGAAACCCGCCGCGCACCACGCCCAGACCGAACCCGAGCATGCGGTCGGTCCCGCCGAGCTTGACCGCATCCACGCCGGCGCGAATGACCATGCCGATCACCGCCACACTGATCAGCACGCCGACAAACACCATGGCGTAGCCGCCGAACGACTCGGTGGCCGACGGATGCTTGCCATCGGCCAGCCAGCGCGCGGCCGAGCCGCCAAACAGGAACGTAGCCCAGCCCGCCAGCAACCACGACAAGGTGCCGACCACGATCGCGACGAAGCCGCGCAGCAGGCCCAACAGCGCCGACACCAGAATGATGACGCCCAACACCATGTCGATCATTGGCGAGGTCTCCGCGCGGCGCGTACGCCGGTCCAACGTGGCTTGCTGATCATTGCCTTCCCCTCCGTGGGCGTGAAGCTGTCGAAACTGCGGGTGTGTCCGAAAGACGCCAGCGCTGATCATCCGCCTCTTCGGCGCCTGCAACACGTGGACCGGACGCGTGGCTCACGCCGATTCGCACCGCTACCGCAGACGCCAGGCGGCGCGGCAGGTCGAGAACATCTCTAAGGATGCGGACGCACCATGCCGGAAATACCGACCTTGGCCGCCACCTGTGCGCGCAACTGCTCGGCATCGCCACGATTGGCGACCGGGCCGACGCGCACGCGGTTGAGTGCGCCCTTGTCGGTGCGGACCTGTTCGACGAAGGCGCTGAAGCCGGCAGCGCGCACGCGGTCGCGCAGGGCATTGGCATCTTCGGCGCGGCCGAACGCGCCCAGCTGCACCGCAAACCCGACACCGCTTGCGGCAGGAGCCGCCGGCACGGTGGGTGCGGCCGCAACCGGTTTTGCCGGCTCTGGCTTGGCCGGTTCCAGCTTGGCAACGTCAGGCTTGGCCGGCGCCGGTTTGGGCGCTTCGGCCGGTTTGGGCGCTTCGGCCGGCTTGGGAGCGGCGACCGGCTTGGCCGGTTCCGGTGGCAGGCTCTCGGTCTTGGGCGCGGCAGGCGCGCTGGCGGCGGCCACGCTGCTGCCAGGCTTTGCGGCCGGCGCAGGCGTCAGCGTCGGCGTGGCAACCGGCGCCGGTGCGGAAGCGTTGGCGTCCAGCGTCACCACCTGCGCGTTGACGTCGCTGCGCACCTTCACTGCCTGCAGCCGCGCCGATTCGGCCTGGGCCTGGTCGGCATACGGCCCCACGCGCACGCGCCAGGCGGGGCGACCATTGATCTGGGTCTTCTCGCTGAAGCCGGGCAGCTGCGCCTGCTTAAGCCGCGCGATCACCGCATCGGCATCGGTACTGGTGGCATACGCGCCAAAATTCACCGCGTAGTTGCCGGCCGCCACTTCCGGCGCGGACGGGGCGCTGGAGGGGTTGGCCAGATCGGCGGCGTCCGGGTTGTCCTGCACCGCGGCCGGCGCGCTGGGGGCACCGGCCATGCCCAGCGCGCCACCCGCAGGCGCATTGCCCGGGGTGACCAGCGGCAATTCGCGGGTTTCGAACTCGCCATTGCCGGGCGCGGCAGGCGCCTCCAGCGGCACATCGGCCACACCGCTAGACGGCGCGGGGCCCTTGACCAGCATCGGCAGGAAGATCACGGCAAGCGCCACCAGAACGATGGCGCCAATCAGTCGCTGTTTCAGAGCAGTGTCCACAGTAAAGAGCGCTACAGGCGTGGCGGGGTGCCGCGGCGATTATAAGGCCGGCGCCACCTCGCCGACCCTAGTGGGCTGAACGAAGTGCGTTCAGCGCGTCGGCAACGGTATGAAACGAGCCGAACACCAGCACGCGGTCCCCGGGCTTTGCTGCTGCCAGTACCGTGCGCAGTGCGCTTGCGACGTCGCGCTGGCGCGGCGCCTGCGCCGCAGCGCTGCCCTGCAGGCGCTGCTGCAAGGCCTCGGCCGACTGCCCACGTACGCCTTCCAGCCCGGCCAGCGTCCAGTGGTCGATCTGCGCGGCCACCGCCTCCACTACGCCCAGCACGTCCTTGTCTCCCAATGCGGCGTAGATCGCATGCGTGCTGCCGGCATGCGCCTGCGCGCCGAGTGCATCGGCCAGCGCGCGCGCGGCCTGCGGGTTGTGGCCGACATCCAGCAACACCTGCACGCCATCGACGTCGATGCGCTGCAGGCGCCCGGCCACCTGGGCGTTGGTGATGCCCTGCGCCCAGGCAGCAGCGGGCAGTTGCACCGGCAATGCCTGCAGCGCGGCGATCGCCGCGGCCGCATTGGCCAGCTGCACCGGCGCGTGCAGAGCCGGCATCGGAAGCTCCAGGGTCACCGCGACATCGCGCCAGCGCCAGTGCTGCGCGTTGGGGTGCGGTGTGTCGATCGGCTCGAAGAAATAATCGCTACCGGCGCGGATCGCGTTGGCGCCCAATTGATAAGCACGCCGCAACACGCTCGACGGCGGGTCGATCTCGCCCAGCACCACCGGTTTCCAGGCACGAATGATGCCGGCCTTCTCTGTGCCGATCGCCTCGCGGTCTTCGCCCAGCCAATCGGTGTGATCGATATCCACGGTGGTGATCACCGCCACATCCGAATCGATGATGTTCACCGCATCCAGGCGACCGCCCAGGCCGATCTCCAGCACCGCCAGATCCAGACCGGAGCACTGCAACAGCCACAACGCGGCCAGTGTGCCGTACTCGAAATAGGTCAGTGCGGTCTGGCCGCGCGCCACTTCGACGGCTGCGAATGCATCCACCAGTTGCACGTCGCTGGCCTCGCTGCCATCGATACGCACGCGCTCGTTGTAGCGCAGCAGATGCGGCGAGGTGTAGGTGCCCACCTTCCAGCCGGCCGCCCGCCCGATCGCCTCGATAAAGGCCACGGTGGAGCCTTTGCCGTTGGTCCCGCCTACGACGACGACATGTTTGGCCGGCGCTTCAATCTGCAACCGCGCAGCGACCTCGCGCACGCGCTCCAGGCCCATGGCGATGTTCTGCGGATGCTGCTGCTCGATATAGGCGAGCCAGTCGGAGAGAGAGTTCGTTGCGTTCATGGGGAGGGCTGCGCAGAGTAGGGGCACATTATCGCCATTTGCGCGTGCGCATCGCACGCCACGTTGGCGCTTGATGCCTCGCGAATGCTTGGTCAGACCGATGCACGGCAGGGCGCGTCATCAATTCGCACAGGCGATATGCGTCGCGTGACCTTTGACGGCTATTTAAACTTACCGGCGACGGTCCATGTTGGAGACACCACTTGCCAGAAAAGCCAGGCATTCGACCACTCATTGCGGCCCGTAGATCTCAGTGACCCGCGCACCCAAGACCGAGCGTTGCCCTTTCAAGGTTACCGCGATCTGCTGCTCTGGGTAGCGGATGTACAGCTCCTCCTTGATGCAAAGATGATCTGGAAACGCATGATCAATCGGACCACCGCGCAATTGATATTCGCAAAAATCGCTTTTCGACTGATGGTAGGTCTGCATGAGATATGCCTCCTCGAACGTCGTCCCCACCAGCAATGTCACCCCCCAAGGGATGGCTTTTGCCAGAAACAACCAGGAGAGAAAGCCCATCATTACCGGCATCCCGAGGAACATAAAGACTTTAAGGACGTGCCCGCCACCATCCATGTCTGTTGGTCGACCTAAGCGACGGTTACGCCTACGCAGCAGCACCGTTAGCGCGATACCCATCACCAAGGCCGGCCACTTCCAATAGCGCCCCTGAAGGAACTCGACGGGGATAAATGTGGCGAACAAGCTCGGCGGAATAAGCCCAAGCATCACGAAGATAGAGGCAACCTTCATCAAAGCGAACAGCTTTGTTTTCACCGAACTGATCCCTCAGACGTATGCGCATGCTGCGCAGCGGCCAACAAACGCTGAAGACCGAGACCAGACACCCCTCTTCAAACGTGCAAATTTAAAGAGGACGCCTGGATTGCAAGCAGCAATGCATGGAAACCCATCTCGAGCACCTGAATGTTGGCAGCGTGAAAGCTATAAGAGTTATTCCTGAGCGCAACACGCCACCACCAAGGCTACAGTGCCCGATGCTTGGCTTCGCCAAAAAACGGGGTGTGATGCGCGCAGTCGTTGAGGCGCACCACTTCCAGGTGATCGACATCGTCGCCTTCGAGCAGGTTGAGCGTGGTCGGGGCCTGGCGGAAGCTCCACAGCTTGGACAGCGGCAGGCCGAGGATCTTGCACAGGATCACGCGGTTGACCGCGTCGTGCGCGACCACCAGCAAGGTGTCGTCGGCGCCCAGGCCGTCGGCGGCGCGCGCCAGGCCGCGCCAGCTGCGGTCCAGCACCTGCCGCAGCGATTCGCCGCCCGGCATCAGCACGGTATCGGGCTCTTCGCGCCAGGCGCGCAGGCGCGCGGGGTCCTTGTCGTTGATCTCGCTGGCCAGCAGGCCTTCCCACTCGCCATGGGCGATTTCCTGCAGGTCCGGATCGGTCTGCAGCAAGCTTTCGCGCGATGCGCCCAACGCAGCCTTGGCTGTGGCCTGCGCGCGCGACAGCGGCGAGGCGACCGCACGGGTGATCTGCAACGCCTGCAGCCGCTCGCCCAACGCGCGTGCCTGGCCTTCGCCCACCGGCGACAGCGGAATATCGATCTGGCCCTGGTAACGGCCTTCGGCGTTCCACGGCGTCTCGCCGTGACGAGCAAGCAGGATGCGCATGCGCTGAGAGTTCCTTGGGGGAGGGGCCGGCACGCCGCGGCGAAACCGGACCGCATCATAACCGCTCCCACCCGTTCCCTCTGCGCTTGCGCGCACGCCCTGCTCTTCCGACCGCGCTGCGTGCCTGCGATGCCCTGCTTCAGCGCCCCCGGCTGGCCTCCGGCGCTGAAGCACCGCACTGCCGATCGCAGGAACTTGGCGACGTGTCGAGGCCGGCATGCTGCCGGCAACATGGAGCTCGGCACCCTGGGTGACCGCCGCGCGCAGAGAACCGCACTGCCGCGCACACCGCGCAATTCTTGTGCGCTGTGCGCGACGCGATACGGTCGCAACACCGCGCCGATCCAGCCGTCGCCCAATGAATCCGGCGTGCTCAGGCGCGACCGAGCGCCGGGTCGCTGCGGCTGGGGCTGCCGGTCTCCAGGTGACCGGCCAGACGCCGCCGGAACGCGCCGCCCGGTTGCTCCACCACCACGTCGTACCAGTGGTCGCTGGCGGCCAGCGGCAGATGCAGCACCTGGCGCTGACCTGCGGAAAGCTGCAGCGCGCGCGGGGCAGGATCTGCGTGGTCCAGCGCACGCAGGTGCAAGGTGCAGGGCCGTCGCCCCGCGTTACCGATCTCCAGCACCAGCGTGCCGCCATCCTGACGCGCTTCGACCCACGGCGCTACCGCTGCTTGCGGCGTGGTCGCCAGCTCGCCGGCAAATTCGCGCAGGAATCCGTTCGGCCCGTGCACGCGCAACCCATACGCGCCGTCGTGCGCGGCACCCACCGGAACGTCATCGAGCCGGGTACCAGGTAATACCGTGTAGTACCACGGCCCGCCAGTGGGAGCACTGGTGTAGACGTTGAATGCAGCCGCAGCCGTGCCGGTGTTGACGAACTGCAACTGCAGCGCGCCATCACCTTGCGCGCGCGCGTGCACCTGCAAGGCATACGGCAACGCACGCGCCGGACGTTGGCCGGGCTCCTGTCGCGGCATGACGGCCTTGGTCGGCGGCACAGGCAATGGTTTGTCGCGTGCCGCCGCCGTGCGTGTGCGGTAGTCGTCGATGGACGGCAGTGCGCTCAGCGCCGAATCGTCGGGCTTGCGGAAATCGAACACGCTAGTGAGATCGCCACTGACCGCACGACGCCACGGGCTGATATTCGGCTCGGCCACACCGAAGCGACGTTCCAGCAAGCGCAGCACCGAGGTGTGATCGAACACCTGCGAATTGACCCAGCCGCCGCGCGTCCATGGCGAAATCACCAGCATCGGCACGCGGATGCCCAGGCCCACCGGCACGCCGTTGTAGGCCTCGCCGCGCACATCGACATTGCTGCGGCCCATGCGCGGGTCCAACGCCGGCAGCGGCGCCGGCACATGATCGAAAAAGCCGTCATTCTCGTCGTAGTTGATGATCAAGGCCGTCTTCGCCCAGACGTCCGGATTGGAGGTCAGCGCATCGATCAACCGCGACACCAGCGACTCGCCGTAGGCCGGCGGCGCTTCGGGGTGTTCGCAATAGGCAGTCGGCGGAATGACCCACGACACCTGCGGCAGGCGATTGCCCTGCACGTCGGCAGCGATTGCGGCGATCAGGTGATCGGCCTGCGTGCTGGCGGCGTTGTCCGCGGTGGATCCGGGGACACAGGCACGCGCGCGGCGATAACGTTCGTCAGCTGTGTCCAGCCCGCGGTAGTGCGCAAAATACGCCAACGAGTTGCAGCCGAAGTTGTCGTATTCCTGATACACCCGCCAATCGATGCCGGCCGTCTGCAGACGCTGTGCGTAGGTGGTCCAGCCCATCGCCGCATAGCCGGGTTTGTCGCGCGCCATGTCGGCGGTCCAGTTGCCGTCATCGGCGTTGCTGGCCACCTGCGCACGGGTGTCGCCCACGCTCAGACCGCTGGTGCCGGTGAACAGATACATGCGATTGGGATTGGTCGGCCCGTGCATCGAGCAGAAGTAGCCGTCGCAGATGGTGAACGCATCGGCGAGCGCGTGGTAGTACGGAATGTCCTGACGTTGGAAGTACCCCATCGTCAGCTCGCCCTTGTACGGCACCCACGCGTCGTATTCGGCCCAGCGCGTCGGATCCTGCCCGTGGCCGGCTTTCCACGAATGATCCAGGCTTTTGATCAATGGTGCGCTCGTGGTTTGCGTATCGAACGCAAACGGCAGCAGCCGTCGTCCATCGGCCGCCGGCTGACTCCACACCGGCTGGCCGTCGCGCAACTGCAGCGCATGCGGATCGCCGAACCCGCGCACACCACGCAACGCGCCGAAGTAATGGTCGAACGAACGGTTTTCCTGCATCAGGATCACCACGTGTTCCATATCGCGCAGCGTGCCGGTACGCGCATTGGCCGGCAATACCAGCGCGCGACCGATCGACGACGGCAATGCCCCGGCAGCGGTGAGCGCAGCGACGCGCTTGAGGAAGTCGCGGCGCGAAGAAGATGACGTCATGACGAAAGATCCTGCAAAGGTCGGTGACGTGCAGCGCGCACGGCGGCCGCACACGTTACGTATAGCGGGCCTGCGCGACAGTTTTGCGACAGCCACCGTCATCAATGTTTCATGAGCCCTTGACACCCTGCGTCGCGAAACGCCGGTCTTGCACCGTGCGTCCGCCCTCAGCCGTGCTCGAATAGGACTCCCCCATGACTTCCGCCCGTCGTTTCCATGTCACGCCACTGGCCCTCGCCCTCGCCGCGCTGCTCCCCGTCATCGCGCACGCCGCAGAACCCGTCGCCAGCGCAGCCGATGCACCGGTGACGCCTGCCGATGCCGCGGGCAACGCGACCCAGCTGGATGCGATCAATGTCGTCTCGCAAGGCAGCACACGGCAGGTGCAGCGGATCAGCCGGCAGGACATCGAACAGCTGACGCCGGGCAGCAGTGCCTTCAAGGCGGTGGAAAAACTGCCCGGCGTGCAATTCCAGTCCGCCGATCCGTTCGGCACCTACGAGTGGTCCACGCAGGTCACCTTGCATGGCTTCGACCAGAGCCGCCTGGGCTACACACTCGATGGCATTCCCTTGGGCAACATGAGCTACGGCGTCACCAACGGCCTGCACATCACCCGCGCCATCATTTCCGAAAACCTCGGCTCGGTGGAGATCGCACAAGGCGCCGGCGCGCTCGGCACCGCATCCAACACCAACCTCGGCGGCACCATGCAGTTCTACTCCGCCGATCCGCAGACCACGCCCGGCGCGCGGCTGGTGCAGACGGTGGGCAGCGATGCCACGCGACGCACCTTCGTGCGCGCCGATACCGGCGATCGCAATGGCTTGTCGGCCTATCTGTCCTACGCCAATGCCACCACCGACAAGTGGAAAGGCTTCGGCGATCAGCAATCCGAACAGGCCAACCTCAAGACCGTCTACCAATGGGGCGAGGGCAATCGCCTGAGCCTGTTCCTGGATACCTCGCGGCGCAAGGAATACGACTATATGGACCTGTCGTTGACCAGCCAGCGCGCACTGGGTTGGGACTACGACTACCTGCAACCGGATTGGGCCACCGCCGTACAGATGGCGCGCGCCTACCAGACCACCGGCGCGACCAGCGGTGTGGCCAACGGCTACCCGCAATCGCTGGCCGGGCTGCCCAGCGATTACAGCTGGCTCGATGCCAGTTATTACGCCGGCGGCGGCCTGCGCCGCGACAATCTTGCAGGCCTGTCGGGCACGTTCGTGTTCGGCGGTGCAACCCTGGATGCCGCAGGCTATTACCACGCCAATCGCGGCGAAGGGCAATGGGTGACGCCGTATGTCGTCACCTCGGCGCAGATCCCGCTGTCGATGCGCACCACCGACTATGGCCTGGACCGTTTCGGCGGCACCAGCGCACTGAAGTGGTCGTGGGGCAATCACGATCTGGAAGCCGGCGTGTGGGCCGAGAATGCACGCACCACGCAAGGGCGCAATTACTTCGCGCTGGGCAATGAGGGCTACACCTCGCTGTACAACGTGTACGAAGCGCAGACGCCGTTTCGCCGCGATTTCCTGCAGCGTTACACCACCCAGACCCGCATGCTCTACGTGCAGGACACCGTGCGCCTGCTCGATGACCGGCTGACGTTGAACTACGGCGCAAAGGCGCTCAACACCACCACGCGCGCGCAGTCGCTGGTGCCCACCACGTCGCTGGCGCAAGGCCGCATCCGCGCCGAAGACGGCTTCCTGCCGCAAGTGGGCGTGAACTACAAACTCGACGAACGCCAGGACGTCTATGCGTCCTACAGCAAGAACATCGCCGCCTTCGGGTTCACCCCGTTCGCCACCTCGCAGGCCGCGTTCGATCGCAGCCGCTCCACGCTGGAGCCGGAAGAGTCGCAAACCGTGCAAATGGGGTACCGCATGCAGGACGAGCAATTCCAGCTCTCGGCCGATGCCTACTTCACCAAGTTCTCCAACCGCCTGCTGACCACCTCGCCGTGCACCGCGGTGCAGACCTGCGCCTCGATCCTGAGCAATGTCGGCGCAGTGCATAGCGCCGGCGCGGATCTGGCGCTGATGTGGCGCCCGACCGAAGGCCTGAGCTGGTTGAACTCGCTGTCGTGGAACCGCTCGCGTTATCAGGACGATTACCTCAACAACGGCGTGGTCGCGACCTCGGGCAAGGACGTGGTGGGCATTCCCGCGTTGATGTTCTCTTCCAGCGCCAGCTACCAGTTGGGCAACCTGCGCCTGGACCTGGACGGCAAGTACGTGGACAAGCGCTACATCACCTTCCTCAACGATTCGCAGGTGCCTTCGTACTGGCTGTTCAACGCCGGGGCGCGCTACGACTTCGGTCGCGTGGGCGGCGTGGCGGATATCGCCCTGGCCCTGAACATCACCAACCTCACCGACAAGCGCTACTTTGCCAGCACCGGCACCAACGGTTACGTCGCCTCCGATCCGGACGGCTACAACCAGACCATGGTGGTGGGTGCGCCACGCCAGTACTTCATGAGTCTGGACGTGAATTTTTAAGCGCTCTGCACCAGCGCAAGGCGCCCTCATCCGGCGCTACGCGCCACCTTCTCCCGCGCGCGGGAGAAGGCATGCCGACGGTGCCCCGGCGCCGTGAGCCGGCCTGTGGCACCCTTTCCCGAGACTGTACGTTCGCTCGGCTCGGCTAGGCTCGGTTCAACTCGGTTCGGCTTGCTCGGCTTGCTCGGCTTGCTCGGCTTGCTCGGCTTGCTCGGCTTGCTCGGCTTGCTCGGCTTGCTCGGCTTGCTCGGCTTGCTCAGCTTGTTCGGCTTGTTCGGCTTGTTCGGCTTGTTCGGCTTGCTCGGCTTGCTCGGCTTGCTCGGCTTGCTCGGCTTGTCCGGCTTGTTCGGCTTGTTCGGCTTGTTCGGCTTGTTCGGCTTGTTCGGCTTGCTCGGCTTGTTCGGCTCGTTCGGCTCGTTCGGCGTAGCCGCCTTCAGGTTTCATCCGCTTTCTGTCCGCCCTGCCGTTTCTTCTGCCTTCCCTGCGTGGCGGCTTCCCTGCTTGCTGGCCTGCCTGTTTCTCGAAGTCCCTGCCCTTCCCCGCCTGCGCGGGACTGCCCGAAGGGCGGATGGGGCACCCGCCTGGCATCAGACGCATGCTGTCCGCCAACCAACCCAGCGCTACCGTCGCTCCCCACCCGGACTGCACGCACCAACGCAGATCGTTGTTCTTGCACCGCCACATGGCACCGGCCTCACCCCGCATATAATCGCCGGCTTATCTTTCACTCAGCAGGCCCCGCCAGATGGCGCAGACGATGAAGGCGCTGGTCAAGCGCGAAGCAAACAAAGGCATCTGGCTGGAGCAGGTTCCCGTGCCCACGCCCGGCCCCAACGAGGTGCTGATCAAGCTGGAAAAGACCGCCATCTGCGGCACCGACCTGCACATCTACCTGTGGGACGAGTGGAGCCAGCGCACCATCACCCCTGGCCTGACCATCGGTCATGAGTTCGTCGGCCGCGTGGCCGAGCTCGGTTCCGCGGTGACCGGCTACCAGGTCGGCCAACGCGTCTCGGCCGAGGGCCATATCGTCTGCGGCCATTGCCGCAACTGCCGTGGCGGCCGCCCGCACCTGTGCCCCAATACGGTCGGCATCGGCGTCAACGTCAACGGCGCCTTTGCCGAATACATGGTGATGCCGGCCTCCAACCTGTGGCCGATCCCGGACCAGATTCCTTCGGAGCTGGCGGCATTCTTCGACCCCTACGGCAACGCCGCGCACTGCGCGCTGGAGTTCGATGTCATCGGCGAAGACGTGCTGATCACCGGCGCCGGCCCGATCGGCATCATTGCCGCCGGCATCTGCAAGCACATCGGTGCGCGCAACGTGGTGGTCACCGACGTCAACGACTTCCGCCTCAAGCTGGCCGCCGACATGGGCGCCACGCGCGTGGTCAACGTATCCAATACTTCGTTGAAGGACGTGATGAAGGACCTGCACATGGAAGGCTTCGACGTGGGCCTGGAGATGAGCGGCAACCCGCGCGCGTTCAACGACATGCTCGACTGCATGTACCACGGCGGCAAGATCGCCATGCTCGGCATCATGCCGCGTGGCGCCGGCTGCGACTGGGACAAGATCATCTTCAAGGGCCTCACCGTGCAAGGCATCTACGGCCGCAAGATGTACGAGACCTGGTACAAGATGACCCAGCTGGTGCTGTCCGGTTTCCCGCTGCAAAAAGTGCTGACGCATCAACTGCCGATCGACGACTTCCAGAAAGGCTTCGACCTGATGGAAGAAGGCAAGGCCGGCAAGGTCGTGTTGAGCTGGAATTGATCGGCCCGCGGTGAGAAACGCAAAAGGCGCCCCAGGGCGCCTTTTGCATGTCGCGTGTTCGATGTCATGCAGCTGCGTCATGCATGGCAGCCGTCGCCCGCCACGCATGCGCCAGCCAAACGCCTAGCGCATCGCACTCACGGCCAGGTGACGGTTGCGGTGGCCACCAGATGGTTCTGCGAATTCTGCCGCCCGAAGCCGAACTCGGCCGCTTCGCTGGTGTCGTAGTAGCCCACGGTCAGACCCAACGGGCCGAAGGTCTTGCCCACATTCACGCCGAAGTCGTTGTAGTCGTGGTCCACCTGGCTTAGCGCCGAGGTGTAGATGCTGTGCCCGGCATGCGCGCCAACGGTGAAGTCATGCGGCAACGCCCAGTTGGCGTCCAGCGCGTAGTAGTACCCGTCGGTCTCGGTGCCGTACAGATCGTTGGTGTAGGCAAGGGTCAGGCTGTAGGTCTTCAGGAACGTGGTCTTGGTGATCAGCTCGGCGTAGTTGGAGGCACCGGCGCCCAGGTACTGGTAGCGGTTCACCATCACATCGAGATTGAAGTTGGCGCTCAGGTCGGTGTTGTAGCCGACAAAGCCGTCCACTTCCCAATCCGGATCGCCGGCGCCGTAATCCACATTGGAGGTCCAGGTACCGACGTAGAAGCCATACGGCAACTTGTAGGTCAGCCCGGCCTGGAACGCGGGTTCTTCGTTGGTCTGCGAGATACCGCGGAACAGGTAATCGCTGGTCACCGCAAAGGTACCGCTGAGTGCCGAGGCGGGCTGTTCGTCCTGCGCCTGTGCAAGCGGCACCACACCCAACAGCAGCAACGACAGACAACTAGCGAGCGGGGAAAGCTTCATGGGCATCTCCTGAAACGATGGGCGGTCGGTTGGCGAGCGAGGACTGCACAGACTTCTTAGTCCAACTGTCATTGCAGCGCAACATAAATGCCGCGCTCGCTTGATCGAGCGCACATCCGCAAGGCCGATGCGCTGGTCAGATCTTCGTCTCATCGACCGCCTGGGCCGAATCTTGATGGCGGGGATCGGGGATTGGGGATCCGCAACAGCCACAGCAGGACGCCACCACTGGCGAATCTTCACTACCGATCGCCTCTCCAGATGCAGGGCGTGCCCGCCCATCCGGCTGCATCAGGCCGGGAAGACGCCGTAGTGGCGTGCTGCCAGGCGCAGCTGCTGGCCGGTCTCGAAGCTTCCTGCCGAGGCCGGCAGTTCCACCTCCACCTCGTTGCCGGCCGGCTGCAGCGTGGCGCGCAGGCGCAGGCGCGCCCCGCTGCGTTGCGACCAGGCCACCGTGGCCGGCCAGCCGGTGTCGTCGGGTACCAGATCTTCCGGACGCACGTAGACCTCGACCGGGCCGGCAGCCAGTGCGGCGTTGGCTGCCGGCAACGCGTGGCCTGCCACCTGGATCTGCCCCTGCGCCAGCACGCCCGGGATGCGGTTCACCGCCCCCACGAACGAATACACGAACGGCGAGGCCGGTTTGTCGTAGATCATTGCCGGGGTATCGAGTTGCTCGATGCGGCCGCGGTTGAGGATGGCGACGCGGTCGGCCAATTCCAGCGCTTCTTCCTGGTCATGGGTCACGAACACCGTGGTCAACCCGGTCTGCTCGTGCAGCGCGCGCAACCAGCGGCGCAGATCGCGGCGCACCTGCGCATCCAGTGCGCCGAACGGCTCGTCCAGCAGCAGCACGCGCGGCTCGATCGCCAACGCACGCGCCAGCGCCACACGCTGCCGCTGCCCACCCGATAGCTGGGTGGGATAGCGTTGCTCCAGGCCCTGCAATTGCACCAACGCCAGCAGCTCTTCCACCCGCGCGCGGATGCGCGCTTCAGCCCAACGCTCGTTACCGCGCCGCACCCGCAACCCGAAGGCGATGTTCTCGAACACGTCCATATGCTTGAACAACGCGTAGTGCTGGAACACGAAGCCGACCCGGCGCGACTGCACGCTCATGCGCGTGGCATCTTCGTCGCCGAACAGCACCTGCCCGCCATCGGCATGCTCCAACCCGGCCATGATCCGCAGCAGCGTGGTCTTGCCCGAACCGGACGGCCCCAGCAAGGCCAGCAACTCGCCCTGACGCACATCCAGGGTGATGTCGTCCAGCGCGGTGAACGTGTCGAACTGCTTGCGCAGGCGGTGGATGCGGATGCCCATGGTCACCTCAATGGCGGTGGTTGGCAGCCAGCGAATCGCCGTGCCGCCATTCCAGATACGTCTTCAGCGCCAGCGTCAGCAGCGCGGTCAATGCCAGCAGCGAGGCGCACGCGAACGCGGCGCTGTAGGCGTATTCGTTGTAGAGAATTTCCACATGCAGCGGCAACGTATTGGTGCGCCCGCGGATATGCCCGGACACCACCGACACCGCGCCGAACTCGCCCATCGCGCGCGCCGCGCACAGCAGCACGCCATACAGCAGGCCCCAGCGGATATTGGGCAAGGTCACGCGCCAGAACATCTGCCAGCCGTTCGCACCCAGGCTCAGCGCGGCCAGCTCTTCGTCGCTGCCCTGCTGCTCCATCAGTGGCATCAACTCGCGCGCAATGAACGGGAAGGTGACGAAGGTCGTCGCCAGCACGATGCCCGGCAGCGCGAACACGATCCGCGGCAGCTGGATCACCATCTCGCCCAGCGCCGGCAACTGCACCCGCCACCCCTCGTCGATCAACGGCCAGGCCCAGCCACTGCGGCCGAAGATCAGCACGAAGATCAAGCCTGCCACCACCGGCGAGACCGAGAATGGCAGGTCGATCAGGCTGACCAGCAGGCGTTTGCCCCAGAACCGGTGTTTGCTGATGGCCCACGCAGCGGCAACGCCGAAGATCAGATTCAACGGCAACACGATCGCCGTCACCAGCAACGTCAGCTTGATCGCCGACAAGGCATCCGGGTCGACCACTGCACGCAGAAACGTCTCCCAACCGCCGCGCAGCGCTTCGGCAAACACCAGCACCAGCGGCAGCAGCAGGAACGCCAGCAGAAAGACCAGCGCCCCCAGAATCATCAGCCACTGCACCCAGCGCGGCTCGTTGGTGGCCGAATCGGTGATGCGGCGCGCCTGCTCGGTCATCGTGCGGGTCTGCAACATGGAAGGCAGCGATGAAACAGCATCGCTCATGCGGGCCTCCGTTGATAGCGCAACAGGCGTGCCTGCAGCGTATTGACCAGCAACAGGATCACGAACGACAGCAACAGCATTGCCGCTGCAATGGCGGTGGCACCGGCGTAGTCGAACTCTTCCAGCCGGATGGTGATCAGCAGCGGTGCGATCTCGGTGGAATTGGGCAGGTTGCCGGCGATGAAGATCACCGAGCCGTACTCGCCCACGCCACGCGCGAAGGCCAGCGCAAAGCCGGTCAGCACCGCCGGCCACAGCCCCGGCAGCACCACCCGCCATACCGTCTGCCAGCGCGAGGCGCCCAGCGTGGCGGCAGCGGCTTCCAGCTCACGCTCGCTCTCGGCCAGCACCGGCTGCACCACCCGCACCACGAACGGCAGGCCGACGAACACCAGCGCCAGCACGATGCCCAGCTGGGTGTAGGCCACCTTGATGCCGATCGCCTCCAGCCAGCGCCCGACCCAGCCGTTGCCGCCGTACAGCGCGGTCAGCGCGATGCCGGCCACTGCGGTCGGCAGCGCGAACGGCAGGTCGATCACCGCATCGAACAGGCGCTTGCCCGGAAAGCTGTAACGCACAAACACCCACGCCACCCAGGTGCCCATCACTGCATTGAAGGCGCCGGCCGCAAACGCGGTGCCGAAGCTCACCCGCAGCGCCGACAGCACGCGCGGCTCGCTCCAGACCTTCCACAAGCCCTCCCAGCCCAGGCCGCTGGTCTTGATGAAAATCCCCAGCAGCGGGATCAGCACGATCAATCCCAGCCAGGTCAGGGTGATACCCAGACTCAGGCCCAACCCCGGCATCACGCGTCGGCGCGATGGCGACGCTGGGCGTGCAACCGACGTCTGCATGCCTACTTCTTGGCCTGGATCTGGTCGAACAGGCCGCCGTCGGCAAAATGTTCCTGCTGCGCCTTGTCCCAGGAGCCGAACGCCTGCTGGATGGTCACCAGCTTGATGTCCGGGAAGCGGGCCAGGTCCGCCGGGTCGGCGAATTCCGGGTGCCGCGGACGATAGAAATGCTTGGCCGCCAGCTTCTGCCCTTCCGGCGCGTACAGATAGCGCAGATAGGCCTCGGCCACATCGCGCGTGCCGTGCTTGTCAACATTCTTGTCGACCAGCGCCACAGACGGCTCGGCCAGGATCGACAGCTTGGGCACCACGATCTCGAACTTGTCCTTGCCCAGCTCCTCGCGCGCCAGCAGCGCCTCGTTTTCCCAGGCCAGCAGCACATCGCCGATCCCGCGCTGCACGAAGGTCGTGGTGGCGCCGCGCGCACCGGTATCCAGCACCGGCACATTGCGGAACAACGCCTGCATGTAGCGCACGATGCGCTCACGATCACCTTTGAAGATGTGGTCGGCGTAGGCCCAGGCGGCCAGATAGTTCCAGCGCGCGCCACCGGACGTCTTGGGATTGGGGGTCACCACCGACACCCCCGAGCGCAGCAGGTCCGGCCAATCGTGGATGTTCTTCGGGTTGCCCTTGCGCACCAGGAACACGATCGTGGAGGTATACGGCGCGCTGTTGTCAGGCAGGCGCTTCTCCCAATCGGTATCGATCAGCTTGGCCTTCTGCGCGATGGCATCCACGTCGTAGGCCAGCGCCAGCGTCACCACGTCCGCTTCGATCCCGTCGATCACCGCGCGCGCCTGCTTGCCGGAGCCGCCATGCGACGTCTCCACGCTGACCGTGTCTTGCGGGTGCTGCTGCTTCCACTGCGCCGCAAAGGCGGTGTTGTAATCGCGGTAGAACTCGCGGGTGGGGTCGTAGCTCACGTTGAGCAGCCCGATGTCGCGCGCACCTGCCGGGCCGGCCAGGGCCAGCAGGGTGCAAAGCAGGGAAGCAAGACGGATATGGGGGTATGTCACAACGATCTCCTGGCCGGTGGGCGCAGCTGAACAGCAAGCATGCCATGCTGCGCAGCGGCACGCGGGCGGTGAAATGACATCAGCGCCGCCGCTTATGCCGATTTTGCATGACGTAGTGGTATGCCATTGTGATCGTTAACATTGCGCTTCTTTCTTTGCCACAGCGACCGCCATGACCCGTCCGCCTGCCGCGCTCACCGCCCACTACGCCGCCGAACTGGACACCATCCAGTCCCAGGGCCTGTTCAAGTCCGAGCGCATCATCACTGGCCCGCAGTCGGCGCAGATCACCCTGGCCGATGGCCGTAGCGTGCTCAACTTCTGCGCCAACAACTATCTGGGCCTGGCCGACCACCCGGACATCATCCAGGCTGCCAAGGACGCGCTGGACACGCACGGCTTCGGCATGGCCTCGGTACGTTTCATCTGTGGCACCCAGGACCTGCACAAGCAGCTCGAACGCACCATCGCCGATTTCTTCGGCACCGAGGACACCATCCTCTACGCGGCCTGTTTCGACGCCAACGGCGGCCTGTTCGAACCGCTGCTTGGCGAGCACGACGCCATCATTTCCGACGCGCTCAACCACGCCTCCATCATCGACGGCGTGCGCCTGTGCAAGGCCAAGCGCTTCCGCTACGCCAATTGCGACATGGCCGATCTGGAAGCGCAGCTGCAGGCCGCCGATGCGGCTGGCTGCAAGACCAAGCTGATCACCAGCGATGGCGTGTTCTCGATGGATGGCTTCATCGCCCCGCTGGACGAAATCACCGCCCTCGCCCGCAAATACAACGCGCTGGTGCATATCGACGAATGTCATGCCACAGGCTTTCTGGGCGCCACCGGACGCGGCTCGGCCGAGGTCAAGGGCGTGCTGGACCAGATCGACATCTTTACCGGCACGCTAGGCAAGGCCATGGGCGGCGCGCTGGGCGGCTTCACCACCGCCAGGCGCGAGGTGATCGAATTGCTGCGCCAGCGCTCGCGCCCCTATCTGTTCTCCAATTCGCTGCCGCCGCACGTGGTGGCTGCAGGCATCAAGGCATTCGACATGCTGGAAGCGGCCGGCGAGCTGCGCACGCAACTTATCGACAACACCCGCTATTTCCGCGAGCGCATGACCGCCGCCGGCTTCGAGCTCAAGCCCGGCGTGCATCCGATCAGCCCGGTGATGCTCTACGACGCCCCGCTGGCGCAAAAGTTCGCCGAGCGCCTGCTGGAAGAAGGCATCTACGCCATCGGCTTCTTCTTCCCGGTGGTGCCCAAGGGACAGGCGCGCATCCGCACCCAGATCAGCGCCGCGCATACCCGCGAGCATCTGGACCAGGCCATCGACGCCTTCATCAAGATCGGCCGCGAACTGGACGTCATCAAGGCCTGAGCGTGCGGACGGTGCTGCGCCAACGGCTCCTGCTCGCGGCGCACACCGATGCCCAGGCGCAGTTGCTCGCCGGCAGCTGGCAGACCCGCTGCCTGCATTGCCGTCGCCGCCTGCACATCGGCATCGACGGCGAACCGCTGGGGCACACCACGCTCGAACACGTGGTCCCGCAGGCCTGGTTCGGGCGCCGCGCAGCAGCAGCGCTATGCGCGCAGGTCGGCGACGACCCCAACGATGCACGCAATCTGGCGCTGGCCTGTGCCGGCTGCAATCACGCCAAAGGTCGGCGCCACGATGCCAATGGCGCCAGCGATGCACGCGCCGGCGAAGTCGTCGCTGCGCTGCTCAGCGCGCGTCTGGCGCGCTGGCGGGAGCCGACGTCAGCGCCTGGACTTCCTTCGCGCTGAGCGCTCGCCACGCGCCTTTACCCAGCTCGCCCATCGCCAGCGGCCCGATCGCCACGCGCACCAGCCGCAACACCCCGATATCCACGGCCGCGAGCAGTCGACGGATCTGCCGATTGCGGCCTTCGTCCAGCACGATTTCCAGCCATGCATTGCGCTCGCCCTCGCGCAGCAAGCGCACCCGCTTGGCACGCAGCAGCGCGCCATCACCCTCGGGGTCTGGATCGATCACACCGGTCTGCAACTGCGCCAGCTGCCCGGCGTCGGGGCGGCAGTCGATCTGCACATGATAGGTCTTGTCCGGGCCAGTGGCCGGATCGGTCACCGCCGCTGCCCATTGCGGATCGTTGCTGAAAAGCAGCAGGCCCTCGCTGGCCTTGTCCAGCCGCCCCACCGGTGCAATCCACGGCAGGCCGGCGCCGTCGAAACAGCGATACACCGTGTCCCTGCCCTGCTCGTCGCGCACCGTGGTGACCACGCCACGCGGCTTGTTGAGCATCAGATAGACCCGCGCAGGCCCGGCCAGCGGCTGGCCGTCCACCGCGATCGCCTGATGCTGGTCGGCACGGATCGGAAATTCGGGGTCGCGAACCACCCGCGTATCCACGCTGACGCGCCCATCGGCGATCCAGCGTGCCGCCTCGGTGCGCGAACACACACCCAGCTTGGACAACACCCGCGCCAGCCCATGACGTGGCGCGGTGATGCCTGGTCCTGCCGCCGAGGCACGCGTCGGGCGCATCGGCACCGACGAACCACGGCTGCGATGCCGGGACGTCGCCGGCGGGGGCCGCCGGGTCATGCCGTCCCGACCGCGCGGCTTACTTGTTTTCGACCGGCTTGGCGTCGGCCGCCGGTGCAGGTGCCGCTGCCGCCGGCGCTGCGCCGGCAACCGGGCGCGCCTTGACCACACGCACGCCGCGCGACTTCATCCAGGCATCGAATTCTTCGGCGGTCATGCGCTTGCCGTTCTGGCTCATGTCGAAGCGCCACGGCGTGTTGTCGAATGCGGTGGTGGCCTTGTAGGCAGCCGGGTCGTTCGGGTTGACCGTGCCGCCCGGCGGAATCACCTTGGCCACGTCCTGGCAGCCTTCCACGCGCAGACGCAGCAGCACGCGGTCCACCGACTGCTCGCTGGTATAGGGCTGTGCCAACACGCCGGTGGGCATGCCCAGCTGGACGCTACGGGTATAGAACTCGGCGGCCGCCGGTGCGATGACGGTGGCGGGCAACGGCAGCGGCTGGGACACCGTGCTGCCGGCGCAGTTCGGAGCGGCGTAGGCGGCGGGAATCAAGGCGAGACAGAGCAAACCTGCCGTGGCGGTACGCAGCATCGGATTCTTCCAATTATGAGTGTGGTGTTGACGCGGCGAGTGTAGGCAGCGATGAACGCTGTTTCAACCGGAACCGTGCCTGGAGGGCAACACAGACAGGTTAGACGGTGCCTCGACACGCTTTTGGTGGTCCTACAAAGACAAAACCCGGCACAAGGCCGGGTTTTGTATGGAACAAGCTAGCGGTCCGATTAGTTCTGGACGTTCAGCTCGGTACGACGGTTCTTCGCACGGCCTTCCGGATTGTCCGAACCATCCGGGTTGGTGTTCGGAGCAATCGGACGGCTCTCGCCGTAGCCGATCGGACCAACCAGACGCGACGCATCGACGCCGTTCTTGGTCAGGTAGTCGTACACGGTGGTCGCACGACGCTCGGACAGCTTCTGGTTGTACGCGTCGGTACCCTTCGAGTCGGTGTGACCGGCAACCTCGACCTTCAGGTCGGGGTAACGCTTCAGGATCTCGGTCGCTTCGCTCAGGATCGACTGTGCGTCCGGACGCAGGGTCGACTTGTTGAAGTCGAAGTTCACGCCCTTCAGGTCGATCGACACAGGAACCGGGCAACCGTCCGGACCGATGGTCTGGCCGGGCTGCGAAGCCGGGCACTTGTCGTCGCAGTTGTTGACGCCGTCACCGTCGTCATCCAGGTCTGCGCAGCTCGGGGCAACCGGAGCCGGAGCCGGCGGCGGAGCGGTCGACGGAGCCGGTCCCAGCGGGATCACGACGCCGACCGAAGCCAGCACGTCGCCGAACCAGTCTTCCTGCGGAGCAGCAACGCTCTGGTCGTTGAAGTCGGCGCGATAGGCCAGTTCAGCACGCACGGCGACGCGCTTGTCGAAGGTGGTCTGCAGACCGACACCAGCCTTGGCGGCAAAGTTGCCGTCCTTCTGCTGGCCCGGCGAAACCGGGTTCGGAGTTGCGTCGAACTCTTCTTCCGAACGCTGGTAGCCCAGACCGAACAGCAGGTAGGGGTTCCAGCCGCGGCCTTCCTGGATGAAGTGGCGACGTAGGTCGAACGAGATGCCGTACTGGCTCCAGTTCTGATCCTGGTTGGCATCGAAGTTCGGGTTCTGATAGTTCAGTTCACCGTCGATCGACCAGTTCGGGCTGACAAACTTGCCCAGGCCCAGGGTGACGAACGGAGCATCATTGGTCAGACGATCGCTGTCCTGGAAGTTGAAGCCAGCGCTACCGGTCAGGTACCAACGGTCATCGAACTCCTGCGCGGACGCAGCCTGGGCAACTGCCAGACCGCCGAGCAACGCGGCAGTGAGAATTTTCTTGTTCATTTATACAGCTCCTTCTTTGGGAGATAAACCGATAGAGGCGTTGTTCTTGGTAAAGATGCTCGTCACATCCAGAGCCATCGGGGCGCAGATTAAGCCGGCCTCAGTGAAGATCGCGTTAACGGTCATATAACATGTGAAAGCAATCACCATGGCGGCGGAGCCCATCCAATACTACGTATACAGTTTCATGAAGGAAAGGACCGGGCACCCACTTTCGCCAGTCAACGCATCTGAACGGCAGCCCACTTGAGCCTGTTGAATACGGTTCCAGAGAGGGCGTTCTGCAGGGGCTTCACTAGCGCAAAAAACCACATTGGTGAACGCAAGGCCCCGGCCGAGCTGAATTGCGGAGTCGGTTATTGCAGCCGCCTCGCTCCACAACGCACCCTGAACTCCCCACCAGGAGCGTCCCGATGAAAGCCGTCGCCCTTACCCGTTATCTGCCGATCGATGATCCAGCATCGCTGCTTGACATCGACGTCCCCGCCCCCGCCGCGCCTTTGGGGTATGACTTATTGGTACGTGTGGAAGCGATCTCGGTCAATCCGGTCGATACCAAAGTGCGTGCGCCCAAGCCGCAGCCACTGACCGAGCCCAAAATCCTGGGATATGACGCTGCGGGCGTGATCGAGGCGGTGGGCCCGGACGTCACTGCGTTTGCCGTGGGCGACGAGGTGTACTACGCCGGGGATATCGGCCGGCCGGGGAGCAACGCGCAGTATCAGCTGGTGGATGCGCGCATCGCCGGCTGCAAGCCCACTTCGCTGAGCTTTGCGCAGGCGGCTGCCTTGCCATTGACCACGCTCACCGCGTGGGAGCTGCTGTTTCAGCGCATGCCGTTCGCATTCGATGGCGCACGTAACCGCGGCCGCCATCTATTGATCATTGGCGGTGCCGGCGGGGTGGGATCGATTGCGATCCAGCTGGCGCGACATGCCGGCTTCACCGTGATCGCCACCGCCTCCCGCCCGGAGAGCGTCGAATGGGTGCGGCAGATGGGTGCGCAGCACGTCGTCGACCACCACCAACCGCTGCACGCGCAGTTGCGGGCACTGGGCCTGCAACAGGTGGATGCGGCGCTGAATCTGGCCGATACCGACCGCTACTGGCAGCAGTTGGGCGAGATCCTGGCGCCGCAGGGGCATGTCGGCCTGATCGTCGAGCCACGCAGCCCCCTGATGATTGGCGACCCGTACAAGTCAAAGTGCATCGGCATCCATTGGGAGCTGATGTTCGCGCGGTCGCGCTACGCCACCGACGACATGGTGGAACAGCATCGCATCCTCAACCGTGCCGCGAGCCTGATCGACGCCGGCGAGCTGCGCACGACACACACCGAAACGCTGTCGCCGATCAACGCCGACAACCTGCGTGAAGCACATCGGCGGCTGGAGAGCGGCAGCACCATCGGCAAGCTGGTGTTGGCCGGGTGGTAGCCACAGCGGGTAGCGCCGCCTGTTTGCGCGGCAACACTGCAGACAGACCTGGACTACGCCCGCCATCGGGCTGCGCGGCGATGGCCAGGCATGCCCGCTACATGGTCAGGCGCCGCCCATGGCGGGCCCGCGCATAACCGATGCGGTGAAGTCAGCCAGGCAAGGTCTGCATCGCGGCCGGCAGCGCCAAAGCGGCAGCTTGGGACTTGCCGCCACGCCCGTTTGCCTGCATCGTGCGCACTCCGTACGCCAGCGTATCCATATCATGTCGCCCGCCACCGGCCCGTCCGCCTCGTCCTTCCCGCACCTGTTCACGCCACTCGATCTAGGTTTCACCCAATTGCGCAACCGCGTCCTGATGGGCTCGATGCACACCGGGCTGGAAGATCGGGCGCGCGATTTCCCCAGGTTGGCCGCCTATTTCGCCGAACGGGCCGCAGGCGGTGTCGGCCTGATCGTCACCGGCGGCTTTTCGCCGAACGTGGTGGGTTGGCTCAAGCCGTTCGGCGGCAAACTGTCCTGGCCCTGGGAAGTCCGCCCGCACCGCCAGGTCACCCGCGCGGTGCACGAGCACGGCGCCAAGATCTGCATGCAGCTGCTGCACGCCGGGCGCTATGCCTACCACCCGTTGTCGGTGGCGCCGTCCAGGCTGCAGGCGCCGATCAATCCGTTCACTCCGCGCGCATTGTCGGCAGCGGCGGTGGACCGGCAGATCGCCGCGTACGCGCGCGCCGCGCGGCTGGCGCGCGAGGCCGGCTACGACGGTGTCGAGGTGATGGGCTCGGAAGGCTACCTGATCAACGAGTTCACCGCCGCGCGTACCAACAAGCGCAACGATGCCTGGGGTGGCGACGCGACCAAGCGCATGCGGTTTGCGGTGGAAATCGTGCGCCGCATCCGTGAAGCCTGCGGACCGGACTTCATCATCATCTACCGGCTGTCGCTGGTGGACCTGGTCGAAGACGGCAACCAGTGGCAGGAGATCCTGGCGCAGGCGCAGGCCATCGAAGCCGCCGGCGCGACCATCATCAACTCCGGCATTGGCTGGCATGAAGCGCGCGTGCCGACCATCGCCACCTCGGTGCCACGCGCCGCATTCGCCGGCGTCACCGCCAAGCTCAAACCGCATCTGCGCATTCCGGTGGTGGCGAGCAACCGCATCAACATGCCGGAAGTGGCAGAACGCATCCTGTCCGACGGCGCAGCAGACATGGTGTCGCTGGCGCGCCCGCTGCTGGCCGACCCGCAGTGGACCAACAAGGCCCGCGCCGGGCAGTCGCACACCATCAATACGTGTATCGCCTGCAACCAGGCCTGCCTGGATCACGTGTTCGAAAACAAGCTCGCCACCTGCCTGGTCAACCCGCGCGCCGTACACGAAACCGAGCTGATCTATACACCTACCGCAACGCCCAAGCGCATTGCCGTGGTCGGCGCCGGACCTGCGGGCCTGGCCTGCGCGACGGTGGCGGCCGAGCGCGGGCATCACGTCACCTTGTTCGATGCGGGCAGCGAGATCGGCGGGCAGTTCAATGTGGCCCGGCGCATCCCGGGCAAGGAAGAATTCAACGAAACGCTGCGCTATTTCCGCCACCGGATCGAAGCCACTGGCGTCCAGCTGCGTCTGAACGCGCCTGTGCAGGCAGCAGACCTGAAGGACTTCGACGAGGTCGTGCTGGCGACCGGCATCGAACCGCGCAAGGTCGACTTTCCCGGTGCCGATCACCCGATGGTGGTGAGCTACCTGGACGTGGTGCTGGGCCGGCATGTGGCTGCTCCCAAGGTGGCGATCATCGGCGCAGGTGGCATCGGTTTCGATGTCGGCGAATTTCTGGTGCACGCCGGGGAGTCGCCGGCGCTGGATCCGCAGCGATGGATGGCCGAATGGGGCGTGGACCCGACCTTCGAAGCGCGCGGCGCGCTGGCCAAGCCGCAACCCGAGCGCCCTGCCCGTCAAGTCTGGCTGCTGCAGCGCAGCCCCGGGCGGCCAGGTGCCCGCCTGGGCAAGACCACCGGCTGGATACACCGCGCAACGCTCAAGGCCAAGGGCGTCAAGATGCTCGGCGGCGTGGAATATCTGGGCGTGGACGACGCCGGACTGCGCATTCGCGTGGAGGGCAACGAGCAATTGCTCGACGTCGGCACCGTGGTGATCTGCGCCGGTCAGGAACCGCGACGCGAGCTGCTGGCCGCGCTGCAGGCCAACGGCCAGCAACCGCACCTGATCGGCGGCGCGGACGTGGCCGCCGAGCTGGACGCCAAACGCGCGATCAACCAGGCCAGCCGACTCGCTGCGCTGCTGTGATCGGTGCGCGCACCCGCTGAGGCGGTGCCGCGCCGTCCGGGACAGATGTCCACCCAGGTGCAAGCCCTTCTCCGCTTGGGAGGGGCTTGGAAGCTGCGCCATCATGGCCGCCGCTCTCGTCCGTACTAGCGCCATCCCGCGTTCGACGCGTGCGCGGTTCTTCGTAGTGTCTTGGCGCTGCGCTATAAGCGGCGGATGCCGCCTGCTTCGAAAACGCGCCTGATCCCTACCCTGTCAATGGAAACGTTGCTGGCGTACACGGCTGCGCATTTCGGCAAGAGTCTGCTCTGGTACACCGGCGAGCTGCTGCTGATCTTCGCCCTGACCGAATACGTGGGACTGAGTGCAACAGCTGCCGGCGTGTCGGTCGCTGCCGGGCTGCTGGTCAGTGCCGCAATGGGGCTACTGGCTGCGCGCCGCTGGCAAGCGGGCATCAGCCTGGCATGGGCAGGGCGCGCGCAATGGCGAGGCATGGCGCTGGCGGCGGCGGCGATGTCACTGCTGTTTCTGGTGCCGCTATTGCCGCCGCCTGCACGCCTGCCCTGCGTGCTGTTGCTCAGCCTGCCGTTTCGCGCGGCCTACGCCATCGGCGATGTCGCGCAGAACACGTTACTTGGGCTCTGCCGTTGGCCTTGGCGCGGAGCGCAAGGCGTAAGCGCACTGCGCTTGATCGGCAGCGGTCTGGCTGCATTATCGATGAGTGCAGCGATCGGGCTGCTGCTCTCCAGGCCGCATGCGGGTGCTGCCACCGCGATGACGGTGGTTTGCATTGCGAGCTGCATTGCAGTGACCGCGTCGTGGTGGCTGCGTCTGACGCTGCAACCGCAGACGCAGCACGTCAACAGCGTACCAACCGATCGATCGTTCACATCCTTGCGCCACCATCCACTGTTGCCGCTGATGGTGATCGCGCTGCTGTCGCTGACCTTGCCTACGTTTACCAAACTGGCGCCGTATCTGGCGCAGACACTGATTATCTCGCAACGTTGGGGCAGCGCGCTGCTGATCAGCTACGCCATTGGCTCGGTGGTCGTACAACCGCTGGCAGCGCGTCTGCATACCGGCGCGTTCCAGCGCCTGGGATACAGCGGCGCCGCGCTGGCAGGCTGTGGGCTGCTGTTTGCGCTGCAGACAACCCGCAGCACCTGCCTGGATGCAGCGCTGGCACTTTGCGTGGGCATGGCCGCGGGCAGCGCCGGACAATGGGTCTGGGCGCGCCATGCCGAACTTTGCATGCAGTACGGCCCCACCCAACAAGCTCGCCGCTCTGCCGTGCTGACAGCGGTGGCACAGGTTGCGCTTGCGCTAGGCAGCACGGTGGTCGGCCTGCTGTTGCAACAGCACAACGACCACGGCGCAGCTCAAGCGCAACTGGCATGGTCGATGGCAATCGGGCCTGTCGCCTGCGGCGCGGCCTGTCTGCTGCTGGCCTGGAACAACCGTGTATCGCGACTTGAGCGACGACTGCCCGCAGAAGCGACACCACAATCGAGACCATTACAAACTTGACTGCCTGTATCCGGATGCACCCAAAGCCGATCCTTGACCACACCGGCGCGAAGATAGTTTGTTGAATCTGCACCGAGCCATTTAGCGGCTGATAAAACGTAGCGAACAGTGGCCAGATGAGCGTGGACGGCGCATGGGAACAGGAGTCTACGAACGGAAAACGCCGACTGCGGGCAATGGCCGCGCAAGCCTGGTGGCTGGGCAGTTTTTTAGTCGCCCTCAGGCGTCACTTGTAGTGACCAACATAGTCGACGCTCGAAAAAGATCCTTCCGTTTTCGCTGCCGAAGCCACGCGCATATTCGATATGCATCGTCACCCGACGACTTGCTTGCTTTGAAGCTGCGGTTGCCGGCGTGCGTATGATCATAGATTGGGCTCCGGCATCCACTCGCGATGCGCACGACCGTCGCGATGAGCATCATGACAGCCACCTAGCTTGGCGATCTCGAATATACGCCTCGCGAGCGAAGCGTGAGCGCATCGCGCAACGCGGTTGAGCAGCCATGAGTGCGACAACCCGGCCATCAGAATCGTGCGATAGCGATGCAATAACGCAACGTCCGACATCGCATGCGAGTTCATGCTGCGCATCGTCAACGGCTTGCTCGACGATACCGACAGATGCGCAGTGCCCACGCATGCAATCGCGTGCGACGGACCATCATCGTCGACTCGATGACGCGCAGGTTCGCCGCGTGTCTTTTCGTAGCCCAGAAGAAACGTGCAGCCGGCGTGAACGCAGAATCAGCCAAACGTCTTGCTGCACAGTGCACGCGATATCGGAACCAGGCACTGCACGCGCCCGTGTCGCCTGGGCGAATGCGACGCGCGTTACAGCTGCCTTGCGTGCTGTGCCTTGGGCATAACGCAGACACCGCCGAAGTCGCGCCGCGTCAACCCCGCCCATTCAGCCAAGATTATGTGATCGCCGCCTACCTTGCGCCAACTTTTTGACCCACCTCACTTGGTGGGCACCTTCGGTAGATCCCTCTTTCACCGAAGACCGGGCGGCCCGTGACAGGTCGCCTCCCCATGACGCCAAGCCTTTCGTATTGGTGCATCCACCTTGGATGCTCTGCGGACCGGCCCATACGGAGCAAGGAGTTGTATGAAGATGATTTGGATATTCTGGCTGGCGCAATTGATGCCGCAGCCAGCTGCAGATTCACTGTGCTTGAGTACGACCGTTTATCTGGAAGCGCGCGACCAGACCTTGCGCGGCCAACAGGCTGTCGCTGAAGTTGCGTTGCGTCGACTGGACAGCGGCTTGTGGGGCGACTCGATGTGTGAGGTGGTCACTGCACGCAAGCAGTTTGCACCGACGATCGTCGCGCCAGGCACGCAGTTGAAGAACGACGACGCCTGGAACAAGGCATTGGGTGTTGCCCTCGCCGCCGAACGCAACTGGGCGTTGCCGGTGGGCCAGCGCAAGGAGATCGTGCCTGGCGCGAGCCACTTTGCTGCCAGCGCGATTGCCAGCCCGAGTTGGCGGAATGCGTATCAGGTTGCCACCATCGGCGATCACACTTTCTACCGCGTGCAGAAGCTGCGCCCGCGGACTGCGTCGTAGCGACAGCGTGCGCCGATAGCGCGTTGCAACGTGTCCGAACCGTTGCGATGACGCGGCCGGCCAACAGCGACAGGTTGTCGCACACGCCAGTCGATGCGCGACTGCGCAGCATGCCCCCCGATGCAGCCGAGCGCCCGGTGCGTGCAGCCCGCAGATCGCTACGCGTGACGATGCCGATGGGCGGCAGCGCCCAGGCCACCGCCGATGGGCAGGCGGCACAGCTTGCCGCACAACCCGGCTAAGCTTGCATCCCCTCTTCACCATTGGATGCACATGAAGCTCTACACCAAGCCCGGCGCCTGTTCGCTTGCAGACCACATTGTGTTGCGCTGGTCCGGGCTTCCGTTCGACCTGGTCGTGGTCGATGCAGCAACCATGAAGTCGCCCGAGTATCTGCAGCTCAATCCCGCTGGCGCAGTGCCGTTACTGATGGTCGATGATTGGGCCCTGACCCAGAACGCGGCCATCCTGAATTACATCGCCGATGTTGCGCCGCTCACCAGCCTTGGCGGTGATGGCAGCGCGCGCAGCCGCGCCGAAATCAATCGCTGGATCGCCTTTTCCAATGCCGATGTACATCCGACCTTCAAGCCGATCTTCGGCAGCACGGCGTATCTGCAGGATCAGGCATTGATCGCGCGCAGTCACGACGATGCACGCAGCAAGTTGCGCGCTCTCTACACACGCGTCGATACGCATCTGCAGGGCCGGCAGTGGTTGGCCGGCGACAGCCATACCGGCGCCGATGCCTATCTGTTCGTGACCTTGCGGTGGGCCAACAAAGCCGGCGTCGACCTCACCGGCCTGACCGCGCTGGATGCGTTCTTCAAGCGCATGCATGCCGATGCCGATGTGCAGGCCGCCCTGACGGCCGAAGGCCTGTCGTAATCGGCACTGCGGCCTGACAGCTGGCGTAACGTCACACGGCAAGCCGCCCCTCGCAGCGCCTGCGGGTCGTCGCCACGCATTGCCCGCAAACGATCGCAACATATCGAGCTCCGCATGCAGGTCCAGCGCCCGCACGTGGACACAAAAAAAACGCCGGGCAGTGCCCGGCGTTCTTGTAGCAATGCACTGCGAATCAACCCAGCAGATGCGACACGCCGCTGCGCTCTTCTTCCAGCTCGGCCAGGGTCTTGTCGATGTACTTCTGGCTGAAGTCGTCGATCGGCAGATCCTTGACGATGGTGTACTTGCCGTTTTCGGTGGTAACCGGGAAGCCGAACATCACCCCTTCCGGAATGCCGTAGGAACCGTCCGACGGCACGCCCATGGTGACCCACTTGCCGTTGCTGCCCAGCACCCAGTCACGCACGTGATCGATGGCGGCATTGGCAGCCGATGCGGCCGAGGACAGACCACGCGCCTCGATGATCGCCGCGCCGCGCTTGCCCACGGTCGGGATGAAGGTAGACGCGTTCCATTCCTGGTCGTTGATCGCATCGCCTACCGAAGCGCCATCGGAGGTGGCGAAACGGTAATCCGGGTACATGGTCGGGCTGTGGTTGCCCCACACCGCCAGCTTCTCGATGCCGGCCACCGGCTTGCCGAGCTTGACCGAGAGCTGGCTCAGCGCACGGTTGTGGTCCAGGCGCAGCATCGCGGTGAAATTCTTGGGGTCCAGGTCCGGCGCCGACTTCATGGCGATATAGGCATTGGTGTTGGCCGGGTTGCCGACCACCAGCACCTTCACGTCGCGCTTGGCGACCTTGTTCAGGGCCGCGCCCTGCGCGGTGAAGATCTCCGCATTGGCCAGCAGCAGATCCTTGCGCTCCATGCCCGGGCCGCGCGGACGCGAACCGACCAGCAGGGCGACGTCGACGTCCTTGAAGGCCACTTCGGCGTCGTCGGTACCGACCATGCCCGCCAGCAGCGGGAATGCGCAGTCTTCCAGTTCCATCATCACGCCCTTGAGGGCGGCCTGGGCTTTCTCGATCGGCAGTTCAAGCAACTGCAGAATGACCGGCTGGTCCTTGCCCAGCATTTCTCCGGAGGCGATGCGGAACAGCAGGGCATAGCCGATCTGGCCGGCAGCGCCGGTCACAGCAACACGAACAGGTGCTTTCATGGGGTGTTTCCTCTGCTAAAAAGCGTTGGTGGGGGTCGCGCGCTGGCGGGGGCCGCAAGGCCTGGCGGCGCGCATTGACAAGCAAACGGCCGCGCAAGGCGGCCGTTCGACGGGGGGCTGCGATCAGGCGGCGAGGATCTTGTTCCACTCCGCAACGCGGTCGGCCTTGGCGGCCAGCACGGCGTCGGTGTCGCCTTCGATGGTGAGCGTGTTGATGGTGTCGCCCTGGGCAACGCTGTCCACCACGTCCAGACCCTGGGTGACCTTGCCGAACACGGTGTGCTTGCCGTCCAGCCACGGGGTGGCGGTGTGGGTGATGAAGAACTGGCTGCCATTGGTGTTCGGGCCAGCATTGGCCATGGACAGCACGCCGCGCTCGTGGCCGACGCCGTTATTGGTCTCGTCTTCGAAACGGTAGCCCGGGCCGCCGCGGCCGGAACCTTCCGGGCAACCGCCCTGGATCATGAAGTCGGCGATGACGCGGTGGAAGCTCAGGCCGTTGTAGAAGCCGCGCTTGGCCAGATTCACGAAGTTGGCGACGGTCAGCGGCGCCTTCTCCGGATACAGCTCAACAACGATCGGGCCGCGGGAGGTGTCGAAAGTGGCGATCAGGGACATGGAAATCCTTGCAGGTTCTGGGGTGATCAACAGCCCATTAGGATACACCCGGGCGCGTGGACGACCGCGCAGTTACGACCATGGTCCAACGACGTGGCCGGGCCCGGATCCTGAGCGCCGTCACGCTGGCTGAATGGGCGATCTGAACCGACGTCGGTCAATCCGCAACGGCAACGCAACGAAACCGCTATAATGTCGGGCTTACCTCATCTCAAGACTGGCGCCAGACAGGGGCCCTTTCCGCATGTCCATTGAAAAACTCCGCAATATCGCCATCGTCGCGCACGTCGACCATGGCAAGACCACCCTCGTCGACTGCCTGCTGAAGCAGTCCGGCACCCTGTCCGAACGCACCGTCTTGGCTGAGCGTGTGATGGACAGCAACGATCAGGAAAAGGAACGTGGCATCACGATCCTGGCCAAGAACACGGCCATTACCTGGAACGGCAACCGCATCAACATCGTCGACACCCCGGGACACGCCGACTTCGGTGGCGAAGTCGAGCGCGTGCTGTCGATGGTGGACTCGGTGCTGATCCTGGTCGACGCGATGGACGGCCCGATGCCGCAGACCCGCTTCGTGACCCAGAAGGCGTTCGCGATGGGCTTCAAGCCGATCGTGGTGGTCAACAAGATCGACCGTCCCGGCGCACGCCCGGACTGGGTGATCGACCAGGTGTTCGACCTGTTCGACAAGCTCGGCGCTACCGACGAGCAGCTGGACTTCCCGATCGTCTACACCTCCGCACTGAACGGCTACGCCAGCCTGGATTCGGACGTGCGCGACGGCGACATGACCCCGCTGTACGAAGCGATCATGCAGCATGTGTCGGCACCGGACGTGGATCCGGACGGCCCGTTCCAGATGCGCATCAGCCAGCTGGACTACAACAACTTCGTCGGCGTGATCGGCATCGGCCGCATCCAGCGCGGCGTGCTGAAGAAGAACATGCCGGTCAGCGTGATCGACCGCGAAGGCAAGAAGCGTCAGGGCAAGGTGCTGCAGGTGCTGGGCTTCCTGGGCCTGGAACGCATCGAGCAGGACACCGCCGAGGCCGGCGACATCGTCGCCATCTCCGGCGTGGCCGAGCTGACCATTTCCGACACCGTGTGTGCGCTTGAGCACCCGGAAGCGCTGCCGGCGCTGACCGTGGACGAGCCCACCATCTCGATGACCTTCCAGGTCAACAATTCGCCGTTCGCCGGCAACAAGGACCTGTCCGGCGGCAAGTTCCTGACCAGCCGCCAGCTGCGCGACCGTCTGGACCGCGAGAAGGTGCACAACGTGGCACTGAAGGTCGAAGAAGGCTCGGACGCCGACAAGTTCCTGGTCTCCGGCCGTGGCGAACTGCACTTGTCGGTGCTGATCGAGAACATGCGTCGCGAAGGCTACGAGCTGGCCGTGTCGCGTCCGGAAGTCATCATCAAGGAAATCGACGGCAAGCAGATGGAGCCGATCGAACAGCTGGTGGTGGATATCGAAGAACAGCACCAGGGCGGCGTGATGGAAAAGCTGGGCACCCGCAAGGGCCAGCTGAAGAACATGGAGCCGGACGGCAAGGGCCGCGTGCGCCTGGATTACATGATCCCGGCGCGTGGCCTGATCGGCTTCCAGAACGAGTTCCGCACCCTGACCCAGGGCTCGGGCCTGCTGTTCCACGTGTTCGACCATTACGGCCCGAAGGAACAGGGCGCCATCGCCAAGCGCCAGAACGGCGTGATGATCGCCAACGCACCGGGCGCAACTCCGGCCTATGCGCTGGGGCCGCTGGAAGAGCGTGGCCGCCTGTTCGCTGCCGAAGGCGACAACGTGTACGAAGGCCAGCTGATCGGCATCCACTCCAAGGATAACGACCTGACCGTCAACGCGATCAAGACCAAGCCGCTGACCAACATGCGTGCTTCGGGCAAGGACGACGCGATCAAGCTGACCCCGGCGATCAAGTACACGCTGGAACAGGCCCTGGACTTCATCGAGGACGACGAGCTGGTGGAAGTCACCCCGAAGGAAATCCGCCTGCGCAAGAAGTTCCTGACCGAAAGCGACCGCAAGCGCGCTGGCCGTTCCGGCTAAGCACTGACGTCCAGTCGTGAGCAAGACGCCCTATAGCCCGGATCCGCGTGCGCATCCGGGTCTCCACGCGATCGCCTTGTTGGAGGCGGTCAAGGGCGGGCTTGCGCTGTTGGCGGCGACGGGCCTGGAAATTCTGGGCCCGCTCCCGCTGCAGAACGCGGTCAGCACGCTGATCCGCCGCTTCAATCTGGATCCGGACCACGGCGCACTGCCGTCGTTGCTCAAGACCATCAGCCCCGATGCGGTGCATCTGGCGGCCGCTGCCATGCTGGCCTATGGCCTGCTGCATGTGGTGGAAGCCTGGGGGTTGTGGCGTGCCAAGGCCTGGGCCTCGCTACTGGGCTGCCTGTCGGCGGCCATCTATCTACCCTTCGATATCTACGCCATCGTCCGCCATCCTGGCTGGACCGCCTGGGCCGTGCTGGCGATCAACCTGATCGTGGTCGGCGTGCTGGCACGCGATCTGGTCAAGCGCCGACGTCGCTGACCCTGCCGCCCGTCCACGGGCACCCCGGCACGTTGTTACTCCGACGCAGCGACGTTAGCCTGCGGCAAGTCCCCTGCGGAAAACCGCCAATGCGCTCCACCTCCTTGTGCTTTGCGCTGCTGCTGGCGCTATGCGGCTGCGCGCATGCGGACCACCCGCAGCGCCCGGCAACCGGCACCGCGCCGGCAACCAAACCGCTCGACCTGATCGATGCCGATATCGCCGGCCTGCAAGCCCGCATGGCCCGCGGCGACACCACCAGCCTGGACCTGACGCGCGCCTATCTGCAGCGGATCGACACCATCGACCGCGCCGGCCCCACGCTCAATGCCGTGATCGAGCGCAATGCGCAAGCCGAAGCCGATGCGCGCACCCTGGACACGGAACGCGCCGCCGGCCGCATCCGCGGACCGCTGCACGGCATCCCGGTGCTGCTCAAGGACAACATCGACGCCGTGCCCATGGTCAACAGTGCCGGCTCATTGGCGCTGGCCGGGTTTCGCCCAGCCCGCGACGCCTTCCTGGTGCAGCGGCTGCGCGCGGCCGGCGCAGTGATCCTGGGCAAGACCAACCTGAGCGAATGGGCCAACTTCCGCTCCACCCAGTCCAGCTCCGGCTGGAGCGGCCGCGGCGGGTTGACCCGCAATCCGTACGCGCTGGATCGCAACCCCTGCGGCTCCAGCGCCGGCACCGGCGCGGCGATTGCCGCCAGCCTGGCCACGGTGGGCATCGGCACCGAAACCGATGGCAGCATCACCTGCCCGGCTGCGGTCAATGGTCTGGTCGGGCTCAAGCCCACCGTCGGGCTGGTCAGCCGCGACGGCATCATTCCGATCTCGGCCAGCCAGGACACCGCCGGCCCGATGACGCGCAGCGTCGCCGACGCGGCCGCGCTGCTGCAGGCCATCGCCGCGCCCGATCCACAGGACCCGGCGGCACGCAGTGCGCCGTCGTCCACACCGAACTATCTCGCCCAGCTCAACCCCGATGGCCTGCGCGGCGCGCGCCTGGGCCTGCTGCGCAATCCACTACGCGAAGATCCGGCGATTGCCGCAGCATTGGATCGCGCCGTGCAGATCTTGCGCGCGGCCGGTGCCACGGTGGTTGAGACTGCCCTGGTCACGGATGGCAAGTGGGATGCTGCTGAGCAGATGGTCTTACTGGTCGAATTCAAGGCCGGCTTGAATGCCTATCTGCGCAGCCACGCCGCACCGGTCAAAGACCTCGATGCGCTGATTGCCTTCAATCGCACCAATGCGCAGCGCGAAATGCCCTACTTCGGCCAGGAATTGTTCGAGCAGGCGCAAGCTGCGCCGGGCCTGGAGGATCCTGGCTATCTGAGCGCACGCGCTAGCGCCCGGCGGCTCGCCGGCGAACAAGGCATCGACGCAGCACTGAAGGCCGACCGCCTGGACGCGCTGATCGTGCCGACCACCGGCCCTGCCTGGGTCACCACGCTCGGCAAGGGCGACAGCTTTCCCGGCGCCGGGTACGGCGCCGCCGCAGTGGCCGGATATCCAAGCCTGAGCGTGCCGATGGGGCAGACCCGGGGCCTGCCGCTCGGACTGCTGTTCATGGGCACCGCGTGGAGCGAGCCGCGCCTGATCGCCCTGGCCTATGCCTATGAGCAGCGCAGTCACGCGCGGTTTGCGCCCGGCTACGCGCCGAGCGTACCGCCGGCGACACCAGCCACCGCATCGCAAACGGCCACGCCGGACTGACCGAATGCGCAACGCAGCACGCAGGCGGTGCAGACATCGACAGCATGCGCACACCGTCGCGGGCCGGACGCGTCAGCAGGCACCGCTAGATCGATGCCGCCGGCTCGCCGTCTTCCGCACCCGGCGAGCGGACGCCTTCCGGCGAGATCGGTGCTGCAGCACGCGACACCGGCTGTTCCTGCGCTGCAATTTCGGCGCGGATCCTGGGCAGCGCGTACGCGTGCTCGCGGGTCAGAAAGTCGATCATGCGCTCGCGCACCAGGCAGCGCAGATCGAACGCATCGCCAGAATTGCGCGCGCTCACCAACAAGCGGACCTGGATGGTGTTGTCGCTGGTGTCGGTGATCTGGGTAACGCACACGCGCCCATCCCAGAGCGGCTCGCTCTGGCAGATGCGCTCAAGTTCCGCGCGCACTGCCGCGATCGGCGTGCGGTAATCCAGCCACAAGAACGCGGTACCGAGCAGATCCGCACTGGCCCGCGTCCAGTTCTGGAACGGGTTCTCGATAAACCAGGTCAGCGGCACCACCATGCGTCGCTCGTCCCAGATGCGCACCACCACATACGAGCTGCCGATCTCTTCGATGCGGCCCCACTCGCCTTCCACGATCACCACATCGTCCAGACGGATCGGCTGGGTCAAGGCGATCTGCAGCCCGGCAATCAGGTTACCGAAGACCGGCTTGGCCGCGATACCGGCCACCAGCCCGATGATGCCGGCCGATGCCAGCAATGTCTTGCCGATCTGGCGCACCTGCTCGAAGCCAAGCAACACCACCGAGATGCCGAGCAGGATCACCGCGCCCATCACCACCCGGCTCAGCACCCGTGTCTGGGTCTGGATACGCCGCGCGGTGAGATTGTCCGATACCTCGATCGGATTGCTGCGCAGGATTGCCGCCTCGCCGGCTGCTACTGCGCGTACCAGCAGCCAGGTGACGCAGCCGACGATGCCGACATGCAACAGGTGCTGCACCGCCGCCAGCGCCTTGCCGGACAGCGGCGTCGCTTCGGTGGCGACCCCCAGAAACAGCAGCGGCAGGATGAAGGCCGCCGGCAGCGTGACCACGCGAAGGATGCGTGCGCGGCGGTAGTCGCGGCCCTGCATGCGGCGGAACAGCCACAGCATCAGCGACCAGGTGACGATGCCCGCCAGCAGCGCGGCGCCTAGCGGGATTGCGTATTCGCGGATGACGTTCCAATCGGCAGTCAAACCGTTCCTCCTGTGGGGGGAAAGAGGGATGGCTGCAGCATCATGCCGCACGCGGCATGAGCATCACGTCATGCGTACAGTGCGGTCACGCGCCCAGCGGCTGCGAGCTCACCTGTTGTTGCTTGCGCACGATCGCCATCGCAATTTCCAGCGACTGCTCATAGTTCAAGCGCGGGTCCACGCTGGAGCGATAGGCACGCTCCAGATCGCGCTCGGTGAGCTCGCGCGCACCGCCGGTGCATTCGGTGACGTCTTCGCCGGTCAGTTCCAGATGCACGCCGCCCAGCCGTGTGCCGGCCGCCGCATGCAGGTCGAACGACAACTCCACTTCGCTGCGGATATTGTCGAAACGCCGGGTTTTATAGCCGTTTCCGGTGCTTTCGGTATTGCCGTGCATCGCATCGCAGACCCACAACACGCGTCGGCCATCGCGCTTGACCGCATCCAGCAGCGGCGGCAATTTTTCGGCAATCTGGGTCGCACCCATGCGATGGATGAAGCTCAAGCGCCCGGGTTCGTCCTCGGGGTTGAGCACATCGATCAGGCGCAGCAGCTGATCCGGCTGCACCGATGGCCCCACCTTGATCGCAATCGGATTGCGCACCCCACGCAGATATTCCACATGCGCGCCATCCAGCGCTGCGGTGCGCATGCCGATCCACGGGTAATGCGTGCTGAGGTTGAACCAGCCCCACTGACGCGGCACCTGACGGGTCAGGCCCTCTTCGTAGGGCAGCAACAGCGCTTCGTGCGAGGTGTAGAAGTCGATGCGATTGAGGTTGTACACCTCCGACCCGGACAGGGTTTCCATGAAGCGCACCGCGTCGCCGATCGACGCCACCATCTTCTGGTAGTCCGCCGCCAGCGGCGAATAACCCACCCAGTCCAGATTCCAGTACTCGGGGTGGTGCAGGTCGGCGAAACCGCCATCGATCAACGCACGCACGAAGTTCATCGTCATCGCCGACCGCGAGTGTGCGGTGATCATGCGGCGCGGGTCGGGCACGCGCGCGGCCTCGGTGAAGGCCGGCGCATTGATCACATCGCCGCGGTAACTGGGCAAGGTCACGCCATCGCGCGTTTCGGTATCGGCGGATCGCGGCTTGGCGTACTGCCCGGCAAAGCGCCCTACCCGCACCACCGGCAGGCGCAGGCCATGCACCAGCACCAGGCTCATTTGCAGCAGCACTTTCAGCCGATTGGAGATCGTGCCCGATTCGCAATCGCTGAAATTCTCCGCACAATCGCCGCCCTGCAGCAGGAAGCGCTTGCCTTCCTGCGCCTCTGCCAGCTGGCGCTTGAGCGCGAAGATCTCCCACGAGGTCACCAGAGGCGGCAACTGCCCCAACTCGCTCATGGCGGCCTGCAGCTCATCCTGGTCCGGATACACCGGCAGCTGCAGGGCGGGTTTGCCACGCCAGCTACCCGGCGCCCACGACGAGGCGGCGGAATCGGAAACGGGAGTTGGGGAGGAAAGATTCATGGAAAAGCTCCTGGACAGCCTGCGATGGTGGCAGAGCCTGATCGCTACGCAAAGCACCCAGGCTGCAGAGCACACCGCTGCCAGTCACCTATCTCCACTGAGGGCAGCGACCAAAGCAACGGACACGGCTGAACGGCGCGGGATTCACTGTGCAATTTCGATGTTTTTTTGTGCAAACGACAGAGACCTGCCATCGGCCCATCAGTGGTGATGCACCGAACTACGCCGCGCCTTGAAGCCGGCATATAGCGCCCACAATGCAAGCGCCACGAACCACACCATGCTCCACATCGGCATGCTCAGGCCCAGGAAGCGCCAATCGATGTTGCCGCAATCCCCGGTACCGGTCAGCACCGTGCGAAACACTTCGAACGGCCCCATCGTCTCGCTCAGAAAGCTCAGTGGCGGCCCGCACGACGACATCATGTCCTTGGGCCGGATCTGCACCCAGACATGCCGCGCCGCAATCCCCATGCCCACGCCCGCCGCGATGAAACCCAACACGCCATAGACCTTGCGCCCACCGGCAGCACGCGGCCCATGCAGCGCCCCCAGCAGGAACACTACCGCCAGCGCCGCGAATGCGATCCGCTGAAAAATACACAACGGGCATGGCTCGAGTCCCAAGTGCAGTTGCACATAGATCGCGTAGGCCAGCAGTCCTGCGCAAGCAACAAACCCCAACAGAAACTGTGCCCGGAAACCCCAACGGAATGGATTCATCGTGACCGCTTGCCTAGGACCAAGGCCTCGATTATCAGCCATGACCGCCGACATGACCACGCATGCATGCGTCTGCCGAAGCGCCTGCTACGAAGCGCTACAGCATCTGCGCGGTGCTGTCGGCGCTATCGGTGACCTGCAGAGCACTCAAGCGCCCCTCGAGGAGGGCGGAGGCATCCAAAGCTCCTGGTGCGGATGGATCCGGCTCGGGCACGAACGGCCGATGCGCCGTGATCGCGTCGCAACCACATGCGTGCCGCGGACAAGATGAAAGCATTGCCATGCCCAATCCACCGCGCTCCCGCCCCCTGTCTCCACAGCACCTCTGGCAGCCCCCAGGCTTCCGGGGAACCGGCCACCGAGCCAAGCGCCGTCCCACGCCATCATGGCTGCTTAGTTGAGATGCGACGCGTCGCTCAAACGCCAACCTCGCCCTCACTCCAATTCACGACCGACTTCACGCACTCCGGATCCTCTTCACTCCCAAGCCAGCGCGCCAGAACATTCGCGGATTCTTCGATCCACGTTGGCCGTACCGCAGCATCCGGTGATCGCGCCGCGCCGGCGATTTGCACCTTGCTGCGTCCCTCCACGACACCCCCAACGCCCCAATAAAAAAGCCCGGCGCGAGCCGGGCTTTTCTAAGCATCTTTACGAAGCGCTCCGATTACTCGGCCACTTCTTCCGCCACGACCGGGCGGTCGACCAGCTCGACATACGCCATCGGCGCATTGTCACCGGCACGGAAGCCGGCCTTCAGGATGCGCAGGTAGCCGCCGGGACGGGTCGCGTAACGCGGGCCCAGCTCGACGAACAGCTTGCCCACGGCTTCCTTGTCGCGCAGGCGAGCGAAGGCCAGACGACGATTGGCAACGCCATCGACCTTGCCGATGGTGATCAGCGGCTCGGCGACGCGACGCAGTTCCTTGGCCTTCGGCAAGGTGGTCTTGATCAGCTCGTGCTTGAACAGCGAAGCGGCCATATTGCGGAACATGGCTTCGCGGTGCGCGCTGGTGCGGTTGAACTTACGACCGGATTTCTGGTGACGCATGAGTGTGATTTCCTAAGGAATGTTGAGACTGCTTGAGAGACGTTGTCGCCATCCTGGCGCTGTTGAATGGACTGCGGTTGGTCCGAACCGGCCGTCCCTTGACCGGATGTCACCGCGGGCTTTGGCCCGTCGATGTAAAAAACAAACATGGGCGCCCGAAGACGCCCATGCGGGTGATGCATTAACCAAGCATGCCGTGCTGGGCGACACCGGCCGGCGGCCAGTTCTCCAGCTTCATGCCCAGCGCAAGGCCGCGCTGTGCCAGCACTTCCTTGATTTCGGTCAGCGACTTCTTGCCAAGATTCGGGGTCTTGAGCAGTTCCACTTCGGTCTTCTGGATCAGATCGCCGATGTAGTAGATGCTCTCGGCCTTCAGGCAGTTGGCCGAACGCACGGTCAGCTCGAGGTCGTCGATCGGGCGCAGCAGCACCGGATCCACGCCGCTGGCAGCCGGCTTGGCCGCACCGCGATCGCGGTGGGTGAAATCGCCGAACACCGACAGCTGATCGCTGAGGATGTCGGCGGCGGTGCGCACGGCTTCCTCGGCATCGATCGTGCCGTTGGTTTCGATATCGATCACCAGCTTGTCGAGGTCGGTGCGCTGTTCGACGCGCGCAGCTTCCACGGCATAGGCAACGCGACGCACCGGCGAGAACGACGCGTCCAGCATCAGACGACCGATGGTACGGGTCTCTTCATCCGGACGACGACGCGCAGCAGCCGGCTGGTAGCCGAACCCACGCTCGATCTTCAGACGCATGTTCAGTGCGGTGTCTTTGGTCAGGTGGCAGATCACGTGGTCGCCGTTGATGATCTCAACGTTGTGATCGGTCCTGATGTCGGCCGCAGTGACCGTGCCCGGACCCTGCTTGGACAACGACAGCGTGGCGCTGTCGCCACTGTGCATGCGAATCGCCACGTCTTTCAGGTTGAGCAGGACGTCAAGCACGTCTTCCTGCAAACCCTCGACCGTGGTGTACTCGTGCAGCACGCCGTCGATCTCGACCTCGGTGATCGCAAAACCGGGGATCGACGACAACAGCACACGACGCAGGGCATTGCCCAGCGTGTGCCCGTAACCGCGCTCCAAGGGCTCGATCACGACCTTGGCACGGTTGTCGGTAAGACGTTCGATCTGCGGACCACGGGGGCGCAGAACCTGGTTGGCGGTAACCGTCATGTTGCGGGGTCTCCTGCGAACCTCCGGCAGTGCCGGAGGTTCTCCAATGTGAATTACTTCGAATACAACTCGACGATCAGCGCTTCGTTGATATCCGAAGGCAGGTCAGCGCGATCCGGCACGGCCTTGAATACGCCGCTGAACTTCTTCGAATCGACTTCGACCCACGACGGCGTCATGTCGTGCTGCTCAGCCACGGTCAGGGCTTCCTGCACGCGGAGCTGCTTCTGTGCTTTTTCCGACAGCGTGATCGCATCGCCGGCCTTGATCTGGTACGAAGCCAGATTCACCGACTTGCCATTGACCAGCACGCCACGGTGCGACACCAGCTGGCGCGCGGCCGGACGGGTGACCGCAAAGCCCATGCGGTAGCAGACGTTGTCCAGACGGGTTTCCAGCAACTGCAGCAGGTTCTCGCCGGTGTTGCCCTTCTTGGTCGAGGCCTTCTTGTAGTAGTTGCGGAACTGACGTTCCAGCAGACCGTAGATACGCTTGACCTTCTGCTTTTCACGCAGCTGGGTAGCGTAGTCGGAGAGCTTGCCTTTGCGAGCCGCGCCGTGTTGGCCGGGCTTCTGCTCAAGCTTGCACTTGGAGTCCAGCGCACGCGCCGGGCTCTTGAGGGAAAGATCGGCGCCTTCGCGGCGGGCGAGCTTACAGGTAGGACCGATATAACGAGCCATTTCTTATCGCTCCCTTTAGACGCGACGCTTCTTCGGCGGACGGCACCCGTTGTGCGGGATTGGCGTCACGTCGATGATGTTGGTGATCTTGTAGCCCACGTTGTTCAACGAACGCACGGCCGACTCACGGCCCGGACCCGGACCCTTGATACGTACTTCCAGCGACTTCACGCCGTAGTCGAGCGCAGCGCGGCCAGCCTTTTCGGCGGCAACCTGAGCAGCGAACGGGGTCGACTTACGCGAACCACGGAAACCGGCGCCGCCGGACGTAGCCCACGACAAGGCGTTGCCCTGGCGATCGGTGATGGTGACGATGGTGTTGTTGAACGAAGCGTGGACGTGAGCGACGCCGTCAGTGATGACGCGCTTGATCTTCTTCTTCGTTTTCTTTTCTGCTGGCTTTGCCATGATCTATCCCTTACTTCCTGATCGCCTTGCGCGGACCCTTGCGGGTGCGGGCGTTGGTACGGGTGCGCTGACCACGCAGCGGGAGACCACGGCGATGACGCAGACCGCGATAGCAGCCCAGGTCCATCAGTCGCTTGATCGCGATACCGATTTCACGGCGCAGGTCGCCTTCGACGACATACTTGCCGACTTCGGCGCGCAGGCGCTCGATTTCGGGTTCGGACAGATCACGAATCTTCGTGGTCGAGGTAACGCCTGCGGATTCGCAGAGCTTCTTAGAACGGGTACGGCCGATGCCGTAGATGCTTTGCAACCCGACCCAGACGTGCTTCTGGGCTGGCAGGTTGACGCCTGCAATACGCGCCATGACGCGATTCTCCAACTGAGTGATGGCCCGACAGCGCCCAGGCGCCATCCGGCAGGATGGATCAAAAGTGAACTCGGAATTATAGCAAGGCCTCGGATTGCTTTGAAGCCCGTGGAACCAGAGGTTCCATGGACCCGGCGTGGGGAGTGTGCCCTCGCTCCGGCGCCGGACGGTGTTGATCCAGAAAACTTCTCCGAACCGCCTGTGCTACTCCCGCACAGGACCACCCCGTCACACCCGCGCGCGAGACGTCGCGCGAGCCGCCCTTCTGATCGGAAGATCGTGGCCCGGGAACCAGGCCGTCTTCACGTAATGAAGATCTAGTGTACCACTTAACCGCGCGCCAAGCCGCCGCGCGAGCCGCCCTTCAGGTTGGCCTTCTTCAGCAAGCTCTCATACTGGTGCGACATCAGATGCGCCTGGATCTGCGCAATGAAGTCCATCACCACCACCACCGCGATCAGCAACGACGTACCACCGAAATGGAACGAGGTCCCGAGCTGAGTGCGCATGATTTCCGGCAGCAGGCAGACGATGACCAGGTACAGCGAACCAGCCGCGGTCAGCCGCGTCAGCACGCCGTCGACGTAATCCGCCGTGGCCTTGCCGGGGCGGATGCCCGGAATCAATGCGCCCGACTTCTTGAGATTGTCGGCAGTCTCTTGCGAGTTGAACACCAGTGCGGTGTAGAAAAACGCGAAACCGATGATCAGCGCGGCAAATACCAGCATATGCACCGGCTCGCCCGGTCCAAGCGCGTTGGCGATCTTCTGCAACCACGAACCCACGCCACTACCTGATGCCGCCTGACCCGACCACATCGACAGCGTCGCCGGGAAGGCCAGGATGCTGGAGGCGAAGATCGGCGGAATCACGCCCGCCATGTTGAGCTTCAGCGGCAGGAACGAGGTCTGGTTCATATACGCATTGCGACCGCCCTGGCGGCGCGCGTAATTGACCGTAATCCGCCGTTGCCCACGCTCGACGAACACCACAAACAGCGTAAACGCCAGGATGGTGATGACGATCAGCAACAGCGAAATGAAGCTCAGATTGCCTTCGCGGAACGCCTCGACAGTCTGGATGGCCGCCGACGGCAGTCCGGCCACGATGCCGGCAAAGATGATCAGCGACACACCGTTGCCGATGCCGCGCTCGGTGACCTGCTCGCCAACCCACATCAGGAAGATTGTACCTGCCGTCAGCGCGATCACTGCTGTGAGCACAAAACCCATGCCCGGCGCGTACACCACCGGAGCGCCGCCCGGTGCGGTCTGGTTCTGCAGCGCAAGCGCGATACTGCCGCCCTGCACCACCGCCAGAAGCACCGCGCCAATGCGGGAATACTGGGTGATCTTGCGTCGGCCCGACTCGCCTTCCTTCTGCATCGCCTTGAGGGCGGGAAAGATATGCGTGGCCAACTGGATCACGATCGATGCCGAGATGTACGGCATCACGTTCAACGCAAAAATACTGAAACGGTGCAGGGCGCCGCCCGAGAACATGTTGAACATGTCCACGATGCCGCCGCCCTGCGCCTGCATCAACGAAAGCATGGCATCGGGATTAACGCCCGGCACCGGCACATAGCAACCGATGCGATAGACGATCAATGCCCCGAGGACGAACAGTAGCCGCTGGCGAAGTTCCGTGAACTTGCCGAGCCCGCCACCGAGGTTACCAATGCCAGCCTGCGCCATCTGCCGATTACTCCTCTACGCTGCCGCCGGCAGCTTCGATTGCTGCCTTGGCGCCTGCGGTAGCCGCAACGCCCTTCAGCACGAACTTCTTGCTCAGCTCGCCCTTCAGCACGATCTTCGCCTTCTTGGCGCGGCTCGGGACCAGATTGGCCGCACGCAGCGCTGCAAAGTCGACATCACCGGCATCCAGCTTGTCCAGCTGGTAGGACAACACTTCAGCGGTATCGCGCGCCATCTTGGAGCGGAAACCGATCTTGGGCAGACGGCGCTGCATCGGGGTCTGGCCGCCTTCGAAGCCGGCCTTGATCTTGCCGCCGCCCTTGCGAGCGAACGAACCCTTGTGACCGCGACCAGCGGTCTTGCCGAGGCCCGAACCGATACCACGACCGACGCGGGTGCGTTCGGTACGGGCGCCGTCGGCCGGCTTGAGGTCATTAAGACGCAGAGTCATTGGATTACTCCTCAACCTTGACGAGGTAGTGAACCGTATTGATCAGGCCACGCACCTGCGGGCTGTCCTTCAGTTCACGCACATCGTTGAGCTTATTCAGGCCCAACGCACGCACCGACAGGCGGTGACGCGACTGGGTTCCACGCAGGCCACGCACCAGGCGCACCTTGACGGTCTTGTTGGTGTCCTTAACCATGGTTGAGCTCCTCCACCTTCTTGCCGCGCTTGGCCGCAACACGGGCCGGCGACTGCACTTCCGACAGACCCTTCAGGGTTGCGCGGACCAGGTTGATCGGATTACGCGAACCGACCGCCTTGGCCAGCACGTTCTTCACGCCTACAGCTTCGAGCACGGCGCGCATCGCACCGCCGGCAATGACGCCGGTACCTTCGGAAGCCGGCTGCATGTACACGCGTGCGGCGCCATGGCCGGACTTGACCGCGTGCCACAAGGTTCCGTTGTTCAGATCAACAGTAGCCAGGTTCTTGCGCGCCTGTTCCATCGACTTCTGAATGGCGACCGGCACTTCGCGCGCCTTGCCATAACCGAAACCGACCTTGCCCAGACCATCGCCGACCACGGTCAGCGCAGTGAAGGTGAACTGGCGACCGCCCTTGACCGTCTTGCTGACGCGGTTGACCGCGACCAGCTTCTCGATCATGCCGTCGTCGACTTTCTCTTCGCGGTTACGGTCGCGATCACGACCCCGCGGTGCACGTTCTTCTGCCATCTTGATTCCTTGATTGATTGAGTATGTACGGCTCGAAGCCGCTTATGGTTGTGGAGTGGAACGGTGTTCCCGCGGCCGCTGCAAAAGAACGGGACGGTCCGGCATCTCCCCGCCGGCGGAAACGCGGATGCGGCCGATGGCCACATCCGCAGCAGTGCTTAGAACTGCAGGCCGCCTTCGCGAGCCGCATCGGCCAGCGCCTTGATGCGACCATGGTAGCGGTAGCCCGAGCGGTCGAATGCGACCTTCTCAATACCAGCAGCCTTGGCGCGCTCGGCGATCAGCTTGCCGACCTTGACGGCGGCATCGCTGTTCTTGCCGTTCTTCAAGCCATCCTTGACGTCGGCCTGCAGGGTGTTCGCCGCAGCAATCACCTTGGAACCGTCGGCAGTGAAGACCTGGGCATACAGGTGCTGACCGGTGCGCAGCACCGACAGACGCGCGACGCCCAGCTCGCGGATGTGTGCACGGGTCGACTTGGCACGACGCAGGCGGGCGATGTTCTTGTTGATGCTCATGATATTTATCCTACGAAAGCTGAAGGAAAACAGGCTTTTGCAATAAGAAGTCCAGCCATGGATGGCCGGACTCCTCGCAGAGGGACCTGCCTTACGCCTTCTTGGCTTCCTTGCGAATGATGACTTCACCGGCGTACTTCACACCCTTGCCCTTGTAGGGCTCCGGCGGACGGAAACCGCGAATCTTGGCGGCGACTTCGCCGACGCGCTGCTTGTCGGCGCCCTGGACCACGATTTCGGTCTGGGTCGGGGTCGACAGCGTGATGCCTTCCGGCGCCACGAACACCAGCGGGTGCGAGAAACCGAGCGCCAGGCTCAGATCCTTGCCCTGCATGGCAGCGCGGTAACCGACGCCGACCAGCTCGAGCTTGCGCTCGAAGCCTTCGGACACGCCCTTGACCATATTGGCCAGGATGGCGCGCACGGTGCCGGTGATGGCCAGCTGCGACGGATCGTTTGCCGACAGGGTTGCGACATCGCCGTCGATGGCGATTTCCACGCCCACCGGCTTGGGCAGGGTCAACGTACCCTTCGGGCCCTTGACGCTGACCAGCTCAGGCTGGACGTTGAGCTCAACACCCTTCGGAAGGGAAACAGGCTTCTTGGCTACACGGGACATGTTCGATTCCTTCCCTTAGGCCACGAAGCACAGGACTTCACCACCAACGCCGGCTTCGCGAGCCTGCGCATCGGTCATGATGCCCTTCGACGTGGAGATGATGGCGATACCCAGGCCACCGAGGACCTTGGGCAGCTCGGTCTTGCCGCGGTACTGACGCAGACCCGAGCGCGAGAAACGCTTCAGGGTCTCGATGACCGGACGGCCTTCGAAATACTTAAGCACGATTTCCAGCTCCGACTTGTTGTTTTCGGTGGCCGTAACGCGCAGGTCGGTGATGTAACCCTCGTCCTTCAGGACCTGGGCGATCGCAACCTTGATTTTGGACGACGGCAATTTCACCGTCTGCTTACCAACCGCGGCCGCATTCTTGATGCGAACCAGCAGGTCGGCGATGGGATCAGTCATGCTCATATGAGTACCTTTGAGTGCACCGATATCCGCTTTCGCGAAAATCTTGTGTTTTCCTGGGGACGGGCCAGGACCCTTGACGCCATGCCAAGCCGCTACGGGCAAGACAGAAGCGGAAGTATACGACAAAAGAGCCCGACTTGCGTCGGACTCCCTTGTTGAACAGAACCATCCTGTTCAAACCGGCCGCGAGCGGCCGGGATGCTGTTACCAGCTTGCCTTACGCAGGCCCGGAACGTCGCCGTTCATCGTGGCCTTGCGCAGCATGTTGCGACCCAGACCGAACTTGCGGTAGACACCGCGCGGACGACCGGACAGCTCGCAACGGTTGCGGTGGCGGCTCGGTGATGAATCGCGCGGCAGCTTCTGCAACTTGGTCGACGCATCGATCTTCTCTTCGTAGGACGCATCCTGACTGGAGAGGATCTTCTTCAGCGCATCACGCTTGCCGGCAAATTTCTTCGCCAGCTTTGCACGCTTGATGTCGCGGTGGATCATGGAGGTCTTTGCCATTTCGGATGTCCTCGACGGTCAGTTACGGAACGGGAACTTGAACGCTGCCAGCAGCGCCTTCGCTTCCGCATCCGTCTTGGCGGTGGTGGTGATGGCGATATCCATACCGCGAATCGCATCGACGGCGTCGAAATCGATTTCCGGGAAGATGATCTGTTCCTTCACACCCATGTTGAAGTTGCCACGACCGTCGAAGGAACGACCGGAGACACCACGGAAGTCGCGCACGCGCGGCAACGAGATGTTGATCAGGCGATCCAGGAACTCATACATCTTGGCGCGACGCAAGGTGGTCTTGCAGCCGATCGGCCAACCATCGCGAATCTTGAACGATGCGACCGAGACGCGCGACTTGGTGACCACCGGCTTTTGACCGGAGATCTTGGACATGTCGGCGACCGCATTCTCAAGAATCTTCTTGTTGGTAGCCGCCTCGCCCACGCCCATGTTAAGCGTGACCTTGACCAGCTTCGGCACTTCCATCGGATTGGTGTAGCCGAATTCCTTCATCAGGGCCGGCACCACGTTTTCCTTGTAAAACTTTTCGAGACGCGTATTCATGATCTCATTCCTCAGGCGTCGAGCGCCTCACCGCTGGAGCGGAACACACGCAATTTGCGTCCATCCTCCAGCACCTTGAAGCCAACGCGCTCGCCCTTGCCCGTTGCCGGGTTGACGATATTGACGTTGGAGATATGGATCGACGCTTCACGCTCGACCACGCCGCCGGCGACACCCGCCTGCGGGTTCGGCTTGGTGTGGCGCTTGATGACGTTGGCGTTGGAAACGATCACGCGATCGCCGTCCACACGCACAACTTCACCCTGCTTACCCTTGTCCTTGCCGGTGTTGATGACGACCTGGTCGCCCTTCTTGATACGGTTAGCCATGTGTATGTCCTCCGCTCACAGCACTTCGGGAGCGAGCGAGACGATCTTCATGAACTTCTCGGAACGCAGCTCGCGCGTCACCGGCCCGAAGATGCGGGTCCCGATCGGCTCCTGCTTGTTGTTCAACAGCACAGCGGCATTGCCATCGAAGCGGATCAGCGAACCGTCGGGACGGCGCACACCCTTGCGGGTACGCACCACGACGGCGTCGTAGACTTCGCCCTTCTTGACCTTGCCACGCGGAATGGCGTCCTTGACGGTCACCTTGATGATGTCGCCAATGTGTGCGTAGCGGCGCTTGGAGCCGCCCAGCACCTTGATGCACATCACTTCCTTGGCACCCGAATTGTCGGCCACATCGAGGTAGCTCTGCATCTGGATCATGATTCAGATCTCCCTTAGCCGGCCGAACGGGTGACGATTTCGACCACCCGCCAGTTCTTGGTCTTGGACATTGGAGCAATCTCGGTCACGCGCACGACATCGCCTTCATTGCAGGCATTGTCGGCATCGTGTGCGTGGAGCTTGGACGAGCGCTTGATGTACTTACCGTACAACGGGTGCTTGACCTGGCGCTCCACCAACACGGTGACCGTCTTGTCCATCTTGTTGCTGACGACACGGCCTTCGACCGTGCGCAGCGTTTGCTTTTCGTTGTTGTCGCTCATCGCGGCCGTCCTTACTTGGTGCTGCCGAGCAGGTGCTTGACGCGAGCAATCTCGCGGCGCACCCGGCGGGTTTCGTGGGTCTTCGGCAGCTGGCCGGTGACCTGCTGCATGCGGAGCGAGAACTGCTCCTTACGCAGATCGGTCAGGTGGGCCTTCAGTTCGTCAGCCGACTTCTCGCGGAGTTGTTTGATATCCATCAGCGCACCGTCCGGGTCACGAAAGTGGTCGTCACCGAGAGCTTGGCAGCGGCAAGGCGGAACGCCTCACGTGCGGTCTCTTCGGGAATACCCTCGATTTCATAGATCATGCGGCCCGGCTGAATCTGCGCGACCCAGTACTCCACGTTGCCCTTACCGGAGCCCATGCGGACTTCGATCGGCTTCTTGGTGATCGGCTTGTCGGGGAACACACGGATCCACATCTTGCCGCCCTTTTTGACGTGGCGGCTGATCGTGCGGCGTGCTGCTTCAATCTGGCGTGCGGTCAGCTGACCGTGCGCCGTGGCCTTGAGGCCGTATTCGCCGAAGCTGACGGCGTTTCCGCTCCATGCCAGGCCGTCATTGCGGCCCTTGTGCATCTTGCGATATTTGGTTCGCTTGGGTTGCAACATTGCCGTTACCTCGCTTCACGAGCCGGGCGCGACGGGCGGTCACCACGGTCGCCACGATCGTTACGATCGTTGCGCGGGCTGTCGTCCTGCTTTTCCTGGCCAACCTGAGAGAAGTCGAAGACTTCGCCCTTATAGATCCAGACCTTGATGCCGATGATGCCGTACGTCGTGGACGCCTCGGCAAAACCGTAATCAATGTCGGCACGTAGCGTGTGCAGCGGCACGCGGCCTTCGCGGTACCACTCCGAACGGGCGATTTCTGCACCGTTGAGGCGGCCAGCCACATTGACCTTGATGCCCAGGGCACCCAAGCGCATCGCGTTGCCGACCGAGCGCTTCATTGCGCGGCGGAACATGATGCGACGCTCAAGCTGCTGCGCGATCGACTCGGCGACCAGCTGCGCATCCAGCTCCGGCTTGCGCACTTCGGTGACGTTGATGTGCGCCGGAACGCCCATCAGCTCGCTCACTTCCTTACGCAGCTTTTCGATATCCTCGCCACGCTTGCCGATCACCACGCCCGGACGGGCAGTGTGGATGGTCACGCGGGCGGTTTTGGCAGGGCGCTCGATCAAGATCTTGCTGACACCTGCCTGCGCGAGCTTCTTGCGCAGCATTTCACGCACTTTCAGGTCGGCTGCCAGATAGGCAGCGAAATCGCCCTTGTTTGCGTACCACTTGGAGTTCCAGTCTTTGGAGATACCAAGACGGATTCCAGTCGGATGAACTTTATGACCCATGGTCTTTTCCTTTCCGCTTACTTGGCGGCGCCGACAATCACAGTGATGTGACTGGTGCGCTTGAGGATGCGGGTACCGCGGCCTTTCGCCCGCGCCATGAAACGCTTCAGGGACGGACCTTCATCAACCATGATGGTCTTGACCTTCAGCTCGTCGACATCCGCGCCCTGATTGTTCTCGGCATTGGCAATAGCCGACTCCACAACCTTTTTGATCAGGTGTGCAGCCTTCTTGTCCGAGAACTTCAGCAGATTGACCGCACGCTCGGCGGACAAACCACGCACCTGGTCAGCGACCAGGCGGGCCTTCTGCGGGGAGATGCGCGCGGTGCGCAGGATTGCTTTCGCTTCCATCGTCATCTCTCCTTACCTGCTCGACTTCTTGTCGCCACCGTGACCCTTGAAGGTCCGGGTGACGGCAAATTCGCCGAGCTTGTGGCCGACCATATTCTCGTTGACGAGCACCGGAATGTGGTTCTTGCCGTTATGCACGGCGATGGTGATGCCTACCATTTCCGGCAGGATCATCGAACGGCGCGACCAGGTCTTGATCGGCTTCTTGCTACCCGCGGCGGACTCCACCTTCTTTGCAAGGTGGTGATCGACGAACGGGCCCTTCTTGAGTGAACGTGCCATGGTCGATTAGCCCCTACGATCGCGGACGATGAATTGCTGGGTGCGCTTGTTCTTGCGCGTCTTGTAACCCTTGGTCGGAACACCCCACGGGGTGACCGGATGCGGATTACCCTGACCAGCCTTCGCTTCACCACCACCATGCGGGTGATCGACCGGGTTCATGGCCGCACCGCGAACGGTCGGGCGAACACCGCGCCAACGCTTGGCGCCGGCCTTGCCCAGCTTCTCGAGGTTGTGCTCGTCGTTGCCGACTTCGCCGATGGTGGCGCGGCACTCGACCGGCACCTTGCGCATTTCGCCCGAGCGCAGACGCAGCGTGGCATAGATGCCTTCGCGAGCGACCAGCTGGACGGCTGCACCGGCAGCACGTGCGATCTGAGCGCCCTTACCCGGCTTCAGCTCGATACCGTGGACCGTCGTACCGACCGGGATGTTGCGCAGCGGCAGCGTGTTGCCGGTCTTGATCGGTGCATTGGCACCGGCAATGACCTGGTCGCCAGCCTTCAGGCCCTTGGGGGCGATGATGTAGCGACGCTCGCCGTCGACATAGCACAGCAGGGCGATATGAGCGGTACGGTTCGGATCGTATTCGATCCGCTCCACACGCGCCGGAATGCCTTCCTTGTTGCGCTTGAAGTCGATGATGCGGTAGTGCTGCTTGTGGCCACCACCGACGTGACGCACGGTGATGCGGCCATGGTGGTTACGACCACCGGACTTGCTCTGCGAGTCGAGCAGCGCCGCGTGCGGTGCGCCCTTGTGCAGATCGGGAGTAACCACGCGCACGGCGGAACGACGGCCGGGAGAGGTGGGTTTGAACTTCATCAATGGCATGGGATGGACCTCAGGCCTTGGCCGTTACGTCGATGGACTGACCATCAACCAGGCGGACGTACGCCTTGCGCCAATTGCCACGGCTGCCAGCACGGTTACGGAAGGACTTGCTCTTGCCCTTGACGTTGACCACGTTGACTGCCTTGACCTTGACGTCGAACAGCTGCTCAACCGCGGCCTTTACATCGGCCTTGGTGGCTTCGTTCGAAACTTCGAAGACATACTGGTTGGAGATTTCCTGCAGGCGCGCGGTCTTTTCAGAGACTCGCGGAGCACGCAGCACGCTGAAGATTTTTTCGTTGCTGCTCATGCCAGCCACTCCTCGACCTTCTTGACCGCATCGGCGGTGATCACGACCGTATCGGCCCCGACCAGAGCGACCGGATCCAGACCCTGCACATCACGCACCTGCACATACGGCAGATTGCGGGCGGACAGATACAGGTGCTCGGAAGCTTCCTCGGTGACGATCAGCGGGCGCTTGCCCACGTCCAGTCCCTTCAGCTTTTCGATCAGACCCTGGGTCTTGGTGGTTTCGACGTCGAACGCATCGACGATCATCAGGCGACCCTGGCGGTTAAGCTCAGAGAAGATCGCGCAGATGGCCGCACGGTACATCTTGCGGTTGACTTTCTGCTCAAAGCTGCGCGGCTTGGCCGCGAAGGTCACGCCGCCGCCGACGAAGATCGGAGCCGTCAACGCGCCATGACGCGCACCGCCGCCCTTCTGCTTCTTCGACTTCTTGGTCGTGCCCGCAACTTCCGAACGCGTCTTCTGTGCCTTGGTACCAGCGCGACCGGCATTGCGATAAGCGACGACGACCTGGTGAACCAGATCTTCGCTGAATTCGCGACCGAACACGGCATCGGAGACCGAGACCTTGTTGTTGCTACCCGTGATAACGAGTTCCATCGTCATCTCTCCTTATGCCTTGCTCGCCGGACGGACGATCACGTCGCCACCAGCTGCGCCAGGCACGGCGCCGCGGATAGCAATCAGACCACGCTCGACGTCGACCTTGACCACTTCCAGGTTCTGCGTGCTTTGCTGCACGGCGCCCATGTGGCCCGACATCTTCTTGCCCGGGAAAACGCGACCCGGGGTCTGGCGCTGACCCAACGAACCCGGCGCGCGATGCGACAGCGAGTTACCGTGAGTTGCATCGCCCATACGGAAGTTGTAGCGCTTGATGGTGCCCTGGAAACCCTTACCCTTGGTGACGCCCTGGACGTCGACCTTCTGGCCGACTTCGAAGATGTCCGCCTTGATTTCGCCGCCGACGGCGAAATCGCCGAGCTGCGCATCTTCAACGCGGAATTCCCACAAGCCACGACCCGCTTCGACCTTCGCCTTGGCGAAGTGACCGGCGGCCGGCTTGTTGACCAGTGCGGCGCGACGCGCGCCAACGGTAATCTGCACTGCGCTGTAACCGTCGGTTTCAACGGTCTTGATCTGCGCGATGCGGTTCGGAGTTGCTTCGATCAGCGTAACCGGCACCGAGCGGCCGTCTTCAGTGAAGACGCGGCTCATGCCAGCCTTGCGGCCCACGAAGCCCAACGAATATTTCTTCGTCATGGTCGTAGTCCTCAGGTCAACTTGATCTGTACGTCGACGCCAGCCGCGAGCTCGAGCTTCATCAGCGCGTCCACGGTCTTGTCGTTGGGGTCGACGATATCGAGCACACGCTTGTGCGTGCGGGTTTCGTATTGGTCACGCGCATCCTTGTCGGCATGCGGGGATACGAGGATGGTGTAACGTTCGATCTTGGTCGGCAACGGGATCGGGCCACGCACTTGCGCACCGGTCCGCTTAGCCGTTTCGACGATCTCGCTGGCCGAACGGTCGATCAAACGATGATCGAACGCCTTCAACCGAATCCGGATCTTTTGTTCCGACATGACGGAAGCTTCCTTCGTTAAAAGAGCGACGGGCAAGGCCTCTGGGATACCTGCCCCGATATTCCTGCGTTGGTGAAATCGCCAGACCTCCTGCCGACGAGGGCTTTCCTCCGCCCAAAAACTGAGGCAGCCCGGTAAACCGGCCTGCCCAGACGGAAAAGTATAGTGCGCAGATAGAGCACGGTCAACAACAGGTGAGTTGTTGAGTGCTCCATGCAACGCGACCTTCCCGGTCTGGCGAACACGAGCGGCATCCTGCCGTTCTTTTCGCTTGTTAACCCAGCGCCCTACCCAGGGACACCGAGCCGCGCATTATAGCGATGCGGATTTAGGTACGCAAGCGCTTAACCAAAAAGAATCCGACACCCCGCCCGCACTCCAACGCAAAAAAAGGGCCGGCTTGCGCCGACCCCTTAGATTGCGTCGGCGACCGAAGCCGCCGAACTGCAGGTATTGCTTACTTGATGACCTTGGCAACCACGCCGGCGCCGACGGTACGGCCGCCTTCGCGAATCGCGAAGCGCAAACCTTCGTCCATCGCGACCGGGTTGATCAGGGTCACGACCATCTTCACGTTGTCACCCGGCATCACCATTTCCACACCTTCCGGCAGCTGGCAGGCGCCAGTGATGTCGGTGGTGCGGAAGTAGAACTGCGGACGGTAGCCCTTGAAGAA